>NZ_PVNL01000093.1 GCF_002994635.1 Enhygromyxa salina
TAGAAGCTCTGCGGCTTGATCATGCGGTCGTCCGCGAGCCGGTGCGCTTGCACGTAGGCCGCGAGGTGTGTGGAGGGCACGTCGGCCCGCCGCGCGAGCCACTCGAGCCGATCCACCGGGACATCCTTGGCTTCGGTGTTGCCCAGCAGCGGCGCGACCTTGGACTCGAGTTGGTCCCACTCGGTGCGGCCCTGGTACATGTCCGTGTTGAGCACGAGATCCACGATCGTGGTCGCCTCGAGGTCACTGATCAGCCCGGAGTCGACAATATCCGCCTCGAATTGGGCGCGAACGAATACGTCCCAAAGCCCTGTGGGCGCGGCCGTCTCCGCCCACGAGATTGTGTAGATGCCGTTGGTATCGGTGCTGGCCGACGGGCCCTTTTGTGGCGAATCGCCAGTGAGGCTGGTGACCTCGTGAATCGTGATGGTGGCATTGACGACGGGCGCACCGTCGTCGCCGGCCACCCGGCCGGAAACGGTGTAATTGGACATGATTGTGGTTCGGGCCGGTAATGTGGCTTTTGGTGAGCCGGCCGGGCGGCCGGTTCTCCGAAGGGAGACGACGCTACGGAAGCCAACGCTATCAGGGTCTGTCGCTGGGACGAGCAAAATGATCATCCTTCGCGAAGATCGAACATGAGAAATCACAACGAAGAAACCGTGACGGAATCACCGTCGACGGACACGCACGCGCGGCTTCGTACCCACGGCTTCGCACCGAGTCGGGGGCGTGCCAACGCTGCCCCGACTCGCGCGGCGCTAGCTCGAGGGCGTTCGGGCGTCGGGCCGGGTCGCGACGATCAACTTTCGCTGCGCCCGAAGGGAGCGGCGCGCTTCCGCCCGGGGTAGAGATGGGCTTCCAAGATCGCGGTCACGGTCTCTTCGATCAACGCCGACCCGACAACGCGAGCGTCGTAGTCCGCCCGGGCGGCGGGATCGATCAGCACCGCGCGGGCCTTCTCGAGCACCCAGGCTCGGCCTGGTTCGGCCCGCAGCAGCTCTCGCTGGTAGGCGTCCTCGATCTCGTCGCGCTCCGCCTCCGGGCCTACTCCGAGGACCGCGTAGTAGTCGACGTCACTCATGCCGCCGCCGCCATCGTCTCGCGGCAGCGACGCGCTCGCAACCCGCGGCGCAAGACGAGTCATCGACCTACGCGGGACCGCGGGCCGTTTGGGTTGCAACGGCGTTGCACTGGAGCAGCGCTGAGTCCCCCAGCACCTTCACCAGATCGGCAGCGGCCGCCGCCCACAGGTCGACGAGATCAATCATCCGTCATCTTTACGGCGAAGGTGTGGATGACTTCCTTCTCAGGCGCGCGGGTCTGCTAGACCCCGCCGACGAGCAGTGATCGAACCCGCACGTTGCGCCCCGCGGACATGGCGAATCCGGGGGCCAGCGGGCGGTTGGCAAAAACGTGGTGAACGTGGAGAGGACGCGCGGAACCGTGGTCCAGGTACGCTCAGAAGTGCCGAATTCGCGGGAAAACATACCAAGTAGGAGTATGCCGGATACAGCTTCGGCCTCGCTCCTGACGACGCGACTCCAACCTGATCGGCGCTTTACGAGGACCCGGCGTGCGCATGGACACACGCTGACACTCGGCGCGCTACTGTGCCGCCGCTTCGATGGACTTCTCTGATCCTCACCTCAATCTCGCCACGATCCTGATCGCGGGAATTCTCGGCGGCGAGCTGGTCGCGCGCTTCAAGCTGCCCAAGGTCACCGGCTGGATCGGCACTGGGATCATCGTGCGGGCGCTCGCGCTGCCTGGACTCGAGGGGCCCACGCTGCTGCGCTTCGCCCCGTTCACCGACTTCGTGCTGGGCTTCATCGCGTTCACCGTCGGCGCGACCTTGCATTTTCACAGCCTCCGCAACGCCGAGCGCCGACTCTCGTTCCTGCTCATTGGCGAGGCGCTGATCACCCCGACGATCGTGTTCTTGGCCATGTACTTCGTGGGTGGGGTCGACCTGCGCGCGTCGATGTTGCTGGCCGTGATCGCAATCGCGGGCGCGCCCGGGACCACGGTGATCGTCGTGCGCGAGGTCCGAGCGCGCGGGCTGCTGTCCGGCACCCTGATCGCCGCGATCGGGCTGATCGACATGGTCGCGGTCGGTGGCTTCGTGTTGGTGTCGTCGCTGCTGCGCGAGGGCATCGACGGGTGGGACAGCGCGCTGATGACCTTGGGCGTGGAGTTTGGCGGCTCACTCGCGATCGGCCTGGGCTGCGCGCTGCTGGCCGTCGGCTTGACCCGCCGGGTGATCGGACCCGCCTTCGTGGGCCCGACCATGGTCGCGCTGATCCTCGGTGCCTGGGGTCTGGCCGAGGTGTGCGACGTCTCGGGGATCCTCGCGTGCACCTTCGCCGGGCTCGCGCTCTCCAACCTCCAGCACGACACCACGCGCGCGGCCGAGGCCTACCTGCAGCCATTCGGTGGAGTCTTGTTCGCCGGCTTCTACACCCTGGTGGGTCTGCGCCTGGACTTCAGCTTGGTCGTGCCAATGGCCGGGCTCGTCGCCCTGTATTTTTGCGCGCGGTTGATCGGCAAGTCGACCAGCGCGTTCGCGGCCATGAGCGCCGCGCGGGTGCCCCCCAGGGTCCGCAACCACCTCGGGCTCGCGCTCCTGCCCCACGGCGGCGTCGCGGCCGGGCTGTTGTTCTTCGTCCAGGCCGCGCCGCGCCTCGCTGGCGTCGCCGAGACCGTCGTCACGATCGGCCTTGCGACGTTGGCGATCAACCAGTTGGTCGGCCCGAGCGCGACCCGATTCTCACTCGCGCGGGCGGGCGAGATCGGTCAGGACCGCCCGCGTCTGCTCGACTTCCTGGAGGAGCAGCGGATCGTCCTGAACATGCGCGGCAGCAAGCGCGAGCTGATCCAGGCCCTCGCCGATCGCCTCTACGCGACCACGCCCATGCTCGTGCCCAAGGCCGAGTTCGTGGACGCCGTGATCGAGCGCGAGGACGAGGCCTCCACGTGTCTGGGGCTGGGACTGATGATCCCGCACGCGCTGATCCCCGCGGGTGAGGACGTGTCGGGCGTGCTCGGGCTCAGCACCGAAGGGCTGGATCTCGACGCGGGCGACGGCCGGTCCGTCCACGCCGTGTTGTTGCTGGCTGCGCCCGAGAGCAACCGCAATCGGCACCTGCAGATCCTCGCGGCGTTCGCCTCTGCGCTGACCAAGGACGAGAACCTGCGTGAGCAGCTGTATCACGCCCGCAGCGCCGGGCATGCCTACGAGATCCTCCACGCAGACGAGGCTGACGAGCTGAACTACTTCCTGGACGAAGCGATCGAGCGAGTGGCACGAGGTTGAGCTGCGTCTGAGTCTTCAGCGCCCATCACTCGCGCTGCGCTCGGCGGGACCTGGACGGCTTCGATGCCGTCGGCGCTGCGCTCGGAAGATCCAAGCCATACGCGGGCAGGATCTCACCGGTCATCCGCTGAAGCTCGAGCTTGGCGGCCAGGTAGTCGATGTGCGCGTCCAGCAGCCCGGTCTGCGCGGCCGCTAGATCATCGATCCGAAACAGCACGTCGTAGTTGGTCGAGTGCCCGGCCTCGAACCGGACCCGCTCGGTCTCGAGGTTTTGCTCGGCCAGCGCGATCGAGAGCTCAGCCAGCTCGAGCCGCTTGGCGGCGCTGCGCAGCTGGTTGACGGTCCGGACCACAGAGGTCGCCGTGGTCAGCCGCAGCTGCTCGACGTCGATCTCGGCCTGCTCGAGCTGCGCGAGGGTGCGCTGGTGGTTGCCCTTGGCGGTGCGGTTTTGGATCGACCAGCTCAGGTCGAGCGCCCCAGTGACCGTGTACTCCGCGAACAGGCCGTCGGCGCCGACGTCCTCGGGGACGAAGTTCTGAAACGCCTCGCCCCAGCTCCCGTCGATGCCGGGGGTGCCGGCCATGGGGTTGGGGCTGGTGTCGACGCTGCGACCCTGGGGCGAGAAGCTGCCGGTGAAGTCGAGCTGAGGCAGGCGATCGCGGGCCGCGACGAATTCGTCGATCCGGCGGCTGGCGAGCGCCAGCTCGAGCTGATGGACGCGTGGATCATTGGACAGCGCGGCCGCGATCGCGGCGTCGGTGTCGACCGGCTCGGGGACGAAGGCGGTCGGCGCGGTGGTCGGGACAATGCCCAGGGTCTGACCCGGCGCGTAGGGCTGGCCCATCAGCGCGCGCAGCCGCAAGCTCGTGTCGAGCAGCTGGTTCTCGGCGAGCAGCACCTCGGTCTCGCGCTGCGCGACGCTCTGCTCGATCGCCATGGCATCGTTGGCGGCGAGCTTGCCAGCGCGGACCTTGACCTCGGTGTCGGCCAGCTGTCGCTTGGCCAGCTCGACGGAGCGATGCTTGTTGGCCAGGTCGCGCTCGGCATAAAGCGCGTCCCAGTAGGCCAAGACCAGCTCGTTGACGAGGGCCTGGGCCTGGGTGATCTGCGCTGCTTCGGCGCTGGACCTGGCCAGCTTGGCCTGGTGAATCCGGGCCTTGTTGGCCCGCACCCCTGCGCCTTTCAGCAGCGGGTGGCTGAAGGTCAGCGTCGGCTTGACGAGGTACTGCGACAGCGTGGTCGAGCCGAGCGAGGTGTCGAGGAAGCTGATCGGCTGATCGGTCAGCTTGCGGCTCACGTCCAGGCGCAGCGCGATCCGTCCGCCGGTCTCGAGCGGCCGGGCGACCCCGACGTAGCCCTTGAAGTCTCGGCTGCCCGTGTTGAACACGAACGCCGACCCACGCGGCACCGCGCGCTGAACATCGACCCCGAACCCCGCCGTCAACGTGACATCGAAGGCGCCGAGCGACGCGAGGATGTCCGCCTCGCTGATCTGCACCGCGACCACGGAAGCCCGAAAGTCGAGGTTGTGGGCGACGGCGGTGGTCAGCACGTCGCTGAGCTGCAGCGGCTCGGCCTCGAACGGGAGCGTGTAGGGCTCGTCGGTGAAGCCAGGCTGTGGCTGGACGTTGGTCCGCGTCTGTGCGGGAGCCGGGCCATCGAGCTGCGGCGCCGGTGGGCTCGCGAGGGCGAGCCCGGGGGTCAGCACGCAGATCAACGCGAGCGCGATGGGAGCCACGACCTGCGCTTGGCCACGGTCGACCGCGGCGCCCCGCAAGCGAACCAGCAGCCGCCCGACCTTGTCGCTCGCGTCATCGAACAACGAATAGAGCACCGGGATCGCGACCAGCGTCAACACCAGCGACAGCGACTGGCCGCCGACGACGATCGTCGCCATCGCCCGCGACAGCCCCGAGCCGATCCCCTGCGACAGCACCATCGGCATCATCCCGGCGACGAACGCAATTGTGGTCATCAGGATCGGCCGCAGCCGCTGCTTGTTGGCGAGCAAGATCGCCTCGAGCCGCTCCATCCCCTGCTCGCGCAGGTGGTTGGCCTGATCGATCTGCAAGATCGCGTTCTTCTTGACCACGCCAAACAGCACGAGCAGGCCCAGGATCGAGAACAGGTTGAGCTGCTGACCAAACAACGCGACCGAGGCGAACGCGAACGGGATCGTCAGCGGCAGCGCCAGCAGGATCGTCAAGGGGTGCAGCCACGAGTCGAACTGGGCCGCCAGCACCAGGTACATGAACACGAACGCGAGCGCGAACGCGAGCGCGAACGCCTGGCCCATCTTGGCCAGCTCCTTGGTCTGACCGAGCGGGATGGCCTGGTAGCCAGGCGGCATGTCAAGATCGGCGATGATCTGCTCGAACGCGGCCACGATCGAGCCTTGATCCGCGCCCGGGGCGAGGTTGCCACCCACGGTGATCTGTCGCTCGCGCGACAGCCGATTGATCGTCGCCGGTCCAAGCCCGTGCTCGACCTTCACGACATCGCTCAGCGGGACCTGCCCGAGCGTCTGCGAGGGGACCGTGAGCAGCGAGAGCAGGTCCTGATCGAGGCGGACGTGGTCCGCGGCCCGCACGAACACATCGTATTGATCACCCGCGTCGAGGTACTTCGACACATCCGCGCCGCCGATCAGCAGGCTCAAGCTGGTCGAGATATCGCCGGGTGACACGCCCAGCGCGGCGGCGCGATCGAGATCCGGTCGCAGCACCGTCTCGGGGATCGGCGGATCGATCGCCGCCTGGGCGTCGACGACCCCGGGGAGTTCGGCGAGCTCGGCGACGGCACGCTCGGCGTAGAGCTCGAGCTGATCGAGGTCGGGACCCGACAGCGCGAACTGAACCCCCTGGGTCTGCCCGCCGCCAAAGTCGCTGACGGGCTGCACCGAGACGCTCACGCCCTCGGGCACCCCGGCCTCGAACTGCTGGCGCGCGAGGTTCATCATTTGATCCTGGCTGGCTTCGCGCTGCTCGGGATCGACCAGGCGCACGTACACACGCGCGACGTTGTCCTGCTTTTGACTGTTGTCACCGATCGTCGTGAGTGTGTAGGCGACGCCCGACAGCTCGCGGGTCTTGCGAGCGAGCCGCTCCGCGACCAGCGAGGTCGCGTCGAGGGTCGAGTCGCTGGGCGCCTTGATGTAGAGCTCGAATTGAGCGTCGTCGTTGATCGGCATGAACCCAAACCCGGCGGCCTTGCCGAGCGGGGGGATGGCCGCGAGCGCGGCGATGCAGGCGAGCACGACCAGCCAGCGCCGACGCATGGCGACCCGCAGCAGCGCCATGTAGGCGGCCTCGACTGGGCGGTACAAGGCATTGACGACCCGCTGAAACCGACTCTCGTGCGGCTCGTCGCTGACCGGTGGCAGCAGCCGCGCCGAGAGCATGGGGACGATCGTGAAGCTCACGATCACCGAGACGCCGATCGCGAACGCCATGGTCATGCCAAAGCTGAGCAGGAACCGGCCGATGATCCCGCTCATGAACGCGACAGGCAGGAACACGGCCATGAGCGAGAGGCTCGTCGCTAGCACCGCGGGGCCGATCTCCTTGGTCGCGGCGATCGCCGCGGGGAACGGCTTCATGCCCTTCTCGTGGATGAAGCGGTGAATGTTCTCGAGCACCACGATCGCGTCGTCGATGACAATTCCGACCGACAGCGCGAGCGCGAGCAGCGTCATCATGTTGAGCGTGAAGCCCATCCACGACATCAAGACGAAGGTGCCGATCACGGAGATCGGGATCGAGATCGCCGCAATGATCGTCGAGCGAAGATCGCCGAGAAAGATCAGCACGACCAGCGCGGCCAGCAAGCCGCCGATGACCAGGTGCTCGAGCACCGAGTGAATGCTGGTGCGGATCGACTCGGAGTTGTCGCGGACGACCTCGAGCGAGACGCCCGCGGGGAGCTCGGCGGTGAGCTCATCGATCGCCTCGCGGGCGGTGTCCACGGCCTCGACGGTGTTGCCCCCGGACTGCTTGCGCAGCGCGAGCACGATCGTCGACTCGCCGTCGCGAAACCCGGCTGACTCGGCGTCCTCGATCCCCTGGTAGACGTCCGCGACGTCGCGCAGCAGCACGGGGCGATCGCCGAGCTGGCGGACCACGATCGCCGACAGCTGCTCGGCGCTGGTCGCCCGCCCGACCACGCGCAGGGTCTCGGCGTGGGGTCCAAGCTCGAGCTTGCCGCCCGGGGTGTCGGCGTTGGCTCGCTGGATCGCGGCGCGGACCTCATTCGCGCCGACCTGGGCCGCGCGCATGCGAACGGGGTCGAGGTCGACGCTGATCCGCCGCTCGCGTCCACCAATGAGCTGGACCTGGCCGATGCCCGCGATCGTCTCGAGTCGCCGCTTGACCGTGTCGTCGGCGATCCGCGTGAGATCCTGGATCGGCATGTCGGCGCGGACCGAGAGCATCAAGATCGGCGCGGCCGAGGGATCGATCTTCTGGACCTGCGGCGGCTCGACGCCGGTCGGGAGGTTGTTGAGGACCTGCTCGACGCGATCGCGCACATCTTGGGCGGCGACGTCGATGTTGGTGTCGAGCGAGAAGCTCGCGACCACGACCGAGACGCCCTCGCTGCTGGTCGAGGTCAGAGTGTCGAGGCCGGCGACCGAGTTGACCGCGCTCTCGATCTCCTCGCTGACGTCGCTCTCGACCGCGGTCGGAGACGCGCCCGGATACACGGTCGTGATCGTCACCGCCGGAAAGTCGATCTCGGGGAATTTGTCGACCCCGAGCCCGAGGTAGCTGACGATGCCAACCACGACGATGACCAGGTTGATCACGGCGGCGAGCACCATTCGCCGAACAGAGAGACTAGCGAGCCATTGCATGAGCGGACCTTCGAGTGAGAAACAATCAGTGAATCAGCTGGCCGTCGTGGAGCTGCGCGAGCTCGGATCCGACGATTGAGTCGCCGGCCTCGAGCCCGCGCACGATCGTCACGCGATCGTCGTCGAGCTCGGGGCCGAGCTGGACCACGCGCTCTTCGACCTGGCCGTCGACGGCCACGAACGCCCGCCAGGTCGAGCCTCGAGCCAGCAGGGCCGCGCGCGGGACAGCCGGCATGCTGCGCGTCCCGGTGATGACCTTCGCGCGCACGAACATGCCAGGCACCAGCGACGGGTGCTCGGGCAGCTCGACCTCGGCGACCCGCGAGCGCGAGCGCGGGTCGAGGTCGGGGGCGATCCGGGTCACCACGGCGTGGACCGAGTCGTCGGGCAACGCGAGCGCGCTGAGCTCGACCTGGGTGCCGATCTGGACGTGGATCGAGGCCGCCTCGCTGAGCTCGAGCTCGGCGCGCAGCGGGCCGTCCTCGACCAGCGTCAACATGCTCGCGCCGACGCTGGCCCACTCGCCCAGCGAGATTGAGCGGATGGCGACGACCCCGGAGAAGGGCGCGCGGACGATCCCATCGGACACCGACTTGCTCGCAGCCTGGGCCCGGACCTTGGCCCCGCGCACGTTCTCCTCGGCCTGGCGACACGCCGCCTGGTCGCGCTGGACCTCGGAGCTGGGCACGGCGCCGTGGGAGAACAGCGAGGCCGAGCGCGCGCAGGTCGTCTCGGCCAGGGCCTGCGCGGCCTCGAGTCCCGCGAGGTTGGCCTTGGCCTCGCGCACGTTGAGCTTGGCGTTGCGAACATCGAGTCGGAACAGTGGATCGCCCTCGTCGACGTGGGCGCCGCGCTCGACGAGCACCTCGATGACCTTGCCCGACACATCCGGCACGACCTCCGCGCGATCATGGGCCAGCAAGCTGCCGGTCGTGACCAGCCACTGCCCGACCTCGGCGTTCTCGACGACGATCAGCGAGGAGCTGGGGACGGTGGCCTCGGGCTCGTCCTCCGCGACCGGCGATGGCGCGGCGCGACTGTCCGTGCAAGCGACGGGGACCAGCGCGAGGGCCGTGATCAAGGCGAGAGAGCTGAGGTGAGTGCGCGATGACAGGTCAGACATGGCTCGTTGCAGCCCGGCCTGAGCAAGTCCGGTGCCAGGACATGTGACGGCCGAGATCGGTCGAATAGCCGCCACCAGAGGCCAAAGACCAGGTCGGCACCCGCTGCGCGGTTCAGACTGTCAGGCAAACCATGCAGCTGACTGTCGGCTGGCGATACAGTGCGGCGGCGTGAACGACACGACAGACGCCGCGACCGGACCTGCGTCCCGCGACTCGAGCCATGTTTCCCCTGGCATGCCGTTCGCAGACGTGCGCGCGCGGATGGGCCGGGAGGAGCTGTACAAGCGTCGGACCGCGCGGCTTCGCGTGTACCTGACGGTTGGCGTGAGCAGCTCCGTGCTCGAGTGGATGTTGCTGTGGCTCGGTGGGGTCGAGCCCTGGCGGATCCTGGTGCTCGCCGGGATGTTCGGGCTGTCGTTGCTCGTCTCGATCCTGCGCCGGTCCCACTTGCCGCCGTCGGCCGGCGAGTTCACGCGCTTCAGCCTGGTGTTTCAGACCCAGATGGCCGTGCGCCTGGCGCTGACGGGTGGGCTCTACAGTCCGATGCTGCCGGCCCTGGGCGTGATGATCGTCCAACCGGTGATCTTCTTGGGCGCCGCCGAATACAAGTACTGGCTGGGCGCGTGGATGCTGACGCTCGTGGTGATCGTCGGTCTGCTCCCGACGTGGGTGACGGGGCCAGTGATCGCAGGCTGGCCCTACGCGGCGTTGGTGGTGCTGGCGCTGCTCACCGCGATGGTGATCGTCGGCGAGTTCATGCGGATCAGCGCGCATATTCAGGAGCGGGCGACCGACGCGATCGTGGCCCTGCACGACGAGCGGGTCGCCGAGGCCGAGGCCCAGAATCGCCGGCTCCAGGCGGTCGGTGGCAAGGTCGCGCACGAGCTCAAGAACCCACTCGCGGCGATCAAGGGCCTGGTCCAGCTGGTCGCGCGGGGGGCCCACGAGGCGCGCACGCAGCAGCGGCTGGACGTGGTCGAGAGTGAGATCTCGCGGATGGAGGTGATCCTGCGCGAGTACCTGTCGTTCTCGCGGCCGCTCGAGGATCTCGAGCCCGAGCCTGTCGACCTCGCCGCGCTCGTCGAGCAAGTGGTGGTGGTGATCGCCGGGCGTGCGGAGCAGGCCAAGGTCAGGATCAGCCTCGAGACGCGGCCGGTCGCGCTGGTCGGCGACCCGCGGCGGCTCAAGGAAGCCCTGCTCAACGCGCTGGCCAACGCGATCGAGGCGACGCCGCCAGGCGGCGGCGTCCATGTCACGACCAACATCGACGGCGAGGGTGGGCGCATCGAGATCCTCGACACTGGGCGTGGCATTCAGCCCGAGCACCTCGAGCGACTGGGGACCTCGTTCTTCACGACCCGCCCCGACGGCACCGGGCTGGGCGTCGTCCTGGTCGTCGGGGTCGTCGCGCAGCACGGCGGTCACCTGCACGTCGCGAGCGAGCCGGGCCGTGGCACCCGCCTGACAATCTGGCTGCCGTGCGTGCCAAATATGCCAATCGTCGCCCCGACCACCGAGCGTCGCCAAGTCCTGACGACCTCGACCTCACTGCGCGACCCCAAGGAGCTCCCCGAATGATCGATCCCGGCACCATCCTCGTCGTGGATGACGAGCCCGCCGTCCGGTTCACGCTGACCGAGCTGTTCAGCGATCGCGGCCATCGGGTGCTCGCGGCTGGCTCGGGCGTCGAGGCGCTCGAGCTGTTCGACGACGCCGAGGTGGTGCTCAGCGATCTTCACATGCCAGCGATGGATGGGCTCGCGCTGCTGGCCGAGATCACCGCGCGGGACCCCTCGCTGCCGGTCGTCCTGTTGACGGCGCACGGCTCCGAGCGCGTGGCCGTGCAGGCGCTCAAGGCTGGCGCCTACGACTACCTGTCCAAGCCCTTCGATATCGACGAGCTGACCGTGACGATCGAGCGCGCGCTCGAGGCTCGGCGCCTGCGGGTCGCGAGTCGACGCAGCGCGGTCGAGCGCGTGATCGGTCGGCCCGTGATCGCTCACAGCCCGCAGATGCGCCGGTTGCTCTCGGCCGTCGAGCGGATCGCCACGCGCGACGTGACGGTGCTGGTTCGCGGCGAGACCGGCACGGGCAAGGAGCTGATCGGCCAGCTGATCCACGCTCACTCGGCCCGCGTCGCGCGACCGATGGTGCGCTTCAACTGCGCCGCGATCCCGGCCGAGCTCGCCGAGTCGGAGCTGTTTGGCCACGTCAAAGGGGCGTTCACGGGCGCGACCGCGGCCAAGCGCGGGTTCTTTGCGCAGGCCGAGGGCGGCACGCTGATCCTCGATGAGATCGGCGAGATGCCGCTCAACATTCAGGCCACGCTGCTGCGCGCGCTGCAAGATGGGGAGATTCAGCCGGTTGGTGGCGGGCTCGAGCGGGTCGACGTGCGGATCGTCGCGACCACCAATCGAGACCTCGCCGCTGACGCCAAGGCCGGGCGATTTCGTGAGGACCTGTACTATCGGCTGGCCGTGGTCGAGCTGGTCGTGCCGCCGCTGCGCGAGCGCAGGAAAGACATCCCGGCGCTGGCCGTCGAATTCGCCCGACGCTACGGCGAGAAGTTTGGTCTGGGGCCGCTCGAGCTCGAGCCCGAGCTACGCGACGCGCTGATCGCCGAGCCGTGGCCAGGCAACGTGCGTCAGCTCGAGAACGCCATCGCCCGGCTCGCTGCGCTGGCCGTCAGCGGTCCATTGGGATTGGCCGATTACAGCGATCGCATCGGCGCTGGCGGGGACACCAGCACGGGCGCGGACGACAGCGCGAGCACCGAGGGGTTGAGCCTGCGCGAGCAAGTCGAGGCGTTCGAGCGCGGCGTGGTCGCGCGCGCGCTGGCGGAGCAAGGTGGCAATCAGTCCGCGACCGCGCGCGCGCTGGGGCTCAGTCGGGCGTCGCTCATCGACAAGCTCAAGAAGTATGGCTTGCTCGGCCCGCGCTGAGCCGAGGCCAACCTACTCGAGCTCATTGTCGATAAACAGACCGGCCGCCGCCGCGACGCCCGTGACGTCCCCGGCGCCGTAGCGCTCGTAGGTCGAGTAGATGCCGTCATCGTCGAGATCGGCGAACGCCTGAATTGTGAACTGACAGTTGCCGTAGCCGCTCGTCTCGTTGGCCCAGATGAAGTTGTAGTGAAATGCGTGGCCCTCGTCCTGAGCAAAGTCCAGTCCGCTCCACACCGGGTTGTCGGTCCACAGCGCCGAGTCGTAGGTACCGGGCGGGCCAGGTTGGGCGCTGGGGAGACACTTGGCGTCGGGGCCCTCGCTGCATTTGACCGAGAGCGGCGGCGTGATCCCAGCTTCCCCCTCGGGATCGCCATTGTTCGGACATGCATGAATGGCCACATTGGCGTCGTCACTCAAAAAGTCGGCAGCGTCGACATGCTCGGCCTGGAAGTAGGCCGAGGTCGCGTCGTGGAGCCTGGCGAGGTTCAGCTTGACCTCGCTGGTCTTGGCCCGAGTCATGTATTTTTGCAGGGCTGGCACGGCGACCGCCGCCGCCACGCCCAGGAGTGGGATCAAGGTGCTGGGGCTGCCAAGCGGGATCGGCATCGAGATGGTCATGCGATCGCCCTCGATGCTGGGCGCGAGCGCGACGGCGAACCTTCGGGTGGTGTGGACGCCAATGATCGCCCCGACTCCGACCAACAAATCCTCGCCCTCCAGGGCCTCGAGCTTGGCCCGCTCGACCTCACTCTGGGCCTGCGCCAGAGCCCCGCTGACCAGCGCAGCGGCGGCTTTCATGCCCTCGGGCGTGCCCACGGCGATCGCCTCGATCGACTCGGCCGTCACGCCCACGTAGGCCCGCTCGATCCCGTAGGTCGCGGCCGGCTGGGCGACCTCGGCCGGCATCCGACTGGCCTCGGCGGCGATCAACAAGAACGCGCCCGGGCTGCGCTCGGCCACGAGCTTGGCGAGGCCCTCGCTCGCGTCGGCCAGCGCGGGCTGCTTACCGTCGAGACCGTCGAGCATCGCCGTGACCGAGTCGACCGGACCGAGCAGCAGCGTGGTGCCATGGATCGCGGCGACGATGTCGGAGCCAGCGACCAGGCGCAGGACCGCGTCGCCGTGGCGGGCCTGCTCGGTCCCGCGCAGCTCGCCCTCGACCCCCTCGACGATCATGCCGAAGCCTTCGGGTTTATCCGTGTAGTACAGGGTGATCGAGCGAGCTTCGGTGAGCTCGACGCCGAGGCGCTCACGCAGGTAGGCGTCGACCTCCTCGGCGAGCGCACGAGCTTCGGCCGCCTCCTGCGGACCCAGCCACTCGAACCCAGTCAGCACCGCGAACAGGCCGGCGGGCGCGCGAACATGGACGATCGCCCCAGCGCTGGCCGGGACCGCCCGGCTGAGCTCGACCGCGGCAGCGAGGCGCGGATCGGCGGTCGTCGGCCCAACTCGCGGGCTGGGCGACGGCGTGACCTCGGCCTGTGCGGCCTCGTCGGGCGCGGGCGCGTCGTCGTCGGCGGTGCAGCCGATCGTCAAGTAAGTAGCCAGTGCGAGCGGGCGAAGCTTGGAGATCATCAGCCCGAGCATACGCGAGTCAACCTCCAAGCGGCGCTCGAAGGCGGCTCCATGCGCTCGACGGTCACGAGTCTCCCAGAACCAACCTCACCCCCAAGTCACGCGCAGCTCGACCCGAGCGCGGCTCGGGTCGATCTCCGCGACCTCGATCTCCCCGTCGACCTTGCACAGATCAAACAAGCTATGCAGCGCGGCCGCGATCGCGTCGAGGTACACGCGACTACCAAGGATCACGACCGGCACCTCCTCGTAGATCAACGCCCGGTCCGAGCCCGCGCTGACCTCGTAGCGCATCCGCCCGGCGTTCCGATAGATCGCGTTCCAGCCCAGCGGCACCTGCCGAAACATGCTCGAGGGATCCAGGCCAAACAGCTTGATCACCCCGTCGATGAACGGCCGCAGCAAGGTCGTGCGGGTCGAGTGCCCGAGGCTCTGGCGAGACCGCGCGGCCGCGACCGCGGGCCCGAACTCGTCGGCGACCGCCTCGGTCAGCTCGACATCGAGCGCGACGGGCAGCCACTCGAAGCGCCTGGCCTCGCGGATCCGGGCGAGCGACTCGGGTCGCATCCGGTCGAGCGCGCGCTCGTGCTCGCCGACGGCCACGAGCTCGAGCGCCCGCAGGCTGTGCTCGATCTGGATGGCACGGATACTAGGGACCACGGCTCTGGTGTGGCGCATGAGCGCGGGCGGAGCAAGCACGCGCGGCCGCCGGTGCCCCTCCCGGATCAAACTCCGTTTGTCCCCTCACGCGAGCGCGCAGCTCGCTCCACCCGGGGTCCGCACCGCACGCCCAACGCTTGCTATGCTGCCCGCCCCGCCCATGGCCGAGCTCAACATCCGCCTGCTGATCGACCCGGAGACGGGCAAGAAGAACCTGATCATCGAGTACGAGTCCGACTCGGACATGCTCCCGATCGAGCACGAAGACGAGCATCGGCGGCTGATCAACGAGCTCGTCGAGGGCGGCGTGGTCAAGGCCGAAGATCTCGGCAAGGTCATCGTCAAGCGCGAGCGTGAGGCCCACGTCCCCGAGTCGCAGGTCGAGGACGAGCAGGCCGACGAGCGCGAGTCGATCGAGCAGGGCTCCTGAGCGGCATATGTCGACCCTGGTGATCGAAGATCACGACGCGCTGCGTGTGGCGCTGGACTCGGGCCTGGTCCCCGCGGTGGTCCAGGCCGCGCCGGTTCAATTCGAGCTCGACGAAGACCACCGCTTGCTGCTCGCGCCGAGCGTCGAGATCGGTCGGGCCGAGCGCAAGCGCCTGCGCGACGCCGGGGTCGTGTTTACGCGTCGGCGGCTCCGCGACGGCCAAACCCTGAGCTGCTGGGCCGAGCTGCTCGACCCGGAGCCGGCCCCAGAGCCGCAGCTCCCGCTCGGCGAGGTGCTGTTCATCAGCGAGGGGGATCACGGCTTCTTGCAGCTCAGCGGCGAGCTGCTGCGGCTCGGCAGCGAGGATCAGCGGCTGGCGTTCTTCGAGGACGAGCACGGCCGCCGCCACAACCTGTGCCGGGTGCCGGATCCGCCCTACTACGCGCTGCTGCGAGCGCTCGATCGCGACGATCCGCTGCGCGCGTTCCTGCCTGCGCGACCCGGCGGGCGCGTGTGGGTCGAGCTCGGCGCCCGCCACCCGCAGGCGGCCCGGCTGGAGCTCGAGGCTGGCGGGCTGGTGTTGATCCCCCGCGAGCCCGCGGCGACGTGGCTGCGCGCGCCCGATGGACCGTGGCTGGATCTGCAGGCGGTCAGCGACGTCACCCTGCCCACGCTGACCAGCTGGCGGGCGACCATGCCCGCCCAGCGGCTGCCGGTCGAGCTGCGACTGGTCCGGGCCCCGAGCAAGCGGCCCCCGGATCTCTGGGTGTTGCGCGAGCGCGCGCTCGAGCAGATCGAACAGCTGGTGTGCACGGTCCCCGACGAGGTCGTCGCGCGGCTTCGGTTCGCGGTGATCGGCACGGGCACCGACACCTGCGTGGTGCTTCGCGCTCGCCGCAGCGCCAAGGGCCCGCCCGCGCTCGAGCTCGACGCCGAAGCCTATGTGCCAGCCGCTCAGATCCCCGATCTCTACCTGCCGGTCGGGGCGATGATCGATCCCCCGCTGCGACCCAGCCGGCTGCGCGAGCTGCTGAGCGACGACGCCACCTCCAGCCACAGCCAGCGGGTCGTGTGGCTGGCCGCCCAAGGTCGCGAGGGCCGCCGCGGTCAGGCCTTCTCGCGCGAGAGCCTCGACGAGTCCGCGTTCGCGCCGTTGACCGAGTGGGTCGACTACCTCGTCGGCGCCGACGAGCAAGCGCTGGTGCCGTGGATCCGCAGCGCCGCGTTCGACCTCGACGGCTTCGTGTCGATCGGCGTCGAGTGGGAGGACGGCGCGGCCCCCAAACCCAAGCGCGAACCCAAGCCCAAGCGTGATCGGGGGCGGCGCGAGGTCGAGTTCGACGACACCGACTTCGCCGCGCCCGTGTCGGTCCAGCTCGACGACAGCGGCCCCGTCCAGCCGCTCGAGGCCGTCCCCGAGCTGCGCCCGATCGACCTGCCCCGGACCGAGATCGAGGCCCAGCTGTCGGCGCTCGAGGCCGCGTTCTGCGAGCTCGACACCCCGCTCGACGACCCCGCGCGGATCAGCATGTGGGCGGACCTCGGCAACCTGCAGGCCGCCCTGCACCGCTCGCGCGAGGCCGGGCTGTGCTGGGCGCGGGCGCTGTGGCTGGGCGCCGCCGCGACCGGCCCCAGTCAGCTCGCGCTCGCCCACCGCTGGGTCACCAGCGAGTGCGCGATGCTGGGCTACCCCGACGGCGGTCACATGCTCGGGATCGTCGATGTCGTCGACGCCGATCTCGACGAGCAGATGGTCCGCGCGCTCGCGGCCGAGGTCGTCTACGCCGAGCTCTACGTCCGCGCGACCCCAGCCGAGCGAGCCCGGGCCGCGGCGACCCTCGGCTCGGACCCGCAGGTCGCTCCCCCGCTCGGCCCCGAGCTGCTCGCCCGACTGCAGCGCTTCTTCGCCACCCACGGCGCGCTCTTGGATCTCCGCACGCTGTGGCTGGCCCGCAGCGGGCTCGCCCGGCTGGCCGGCGACGATCGCCTCGCGCTGTTTCAGACCCGCGATCTGATCATGAGCTCGCTGCGCGAGGGGGTCGGGCTCGCCCGCAACATCCCCAACTTCGTGCGCACCCACGGGACCGACGGGGACGCCAGCGATCTGGGCCGGCTCGCCGACGAGCTGCTGCGCGCGCGCGACGAGTACCTCACGACCAAGCGCCAGCGCTCGACGATCGAGTCGACCTACCCCGAGGCCCGGACCGACGCCTACGTGCGCCTGGTCCTCGCGTGGGGTCTGGCGCGGGTCGGCCGGCCGCAGGACGCCCGAGACGAGCTCGACGCTGGGGTCGCGCTGCTCGGCGACAGCATCGCGCCCGAGCGCGGCGACGCCATCCACATCGCCGCGCACGCGAGCTACGCCGCCCGCATCCATCACGCGCTCGAGGGCCTGCCGCCCGGGGCCCCGCTGTCGGCCGAGCCCGGCGGACCGATCGCCGCCCGCGAGCGGCTCAGCAACATCGATCGGTTCAAGTACGACCGCCTGCTGCAGCTCTCGCGCGTGCTCGATCCACGCGAGGGCGTCGACGCGTTCGACAAGTGGAACCGCAAGGACGACGAGCCCTTCGCCGGGCTCGCGCTGCTGACCCGGCCCGAGGATCTCGCCGCGCTGTTCGATCGCATGCTCGCGGCCATGAGCACCCAGGCGCCCGAGCGGGTCGCCCGGTCGCTCACCGAGCTGCTCGAGTACCTCGAGGCCCTGCCCGAGCCGCTCGCGGTCCCGCGGCTGCAAGCGGCGCTGCCGTTCGTCAGCGCCGCCCCGCTCGAGGCCCGACCCAGGCTGCTGCGCAACGTCTTGTTGCTGGCTGGCTACTACGATCGCCCCGCGCTGATCGACGAGGCCCTGGCCACCCTCGCGGTCAGCGACGCCGAGCTGACCGAGCAACGCCCGGCCGAGTACGCCGAGCTGTTGACCCGCTGCGCGCCAGTCTTGCGCCGCAGCAATCACGAGGCCCAGCTCAGCGCCCGGCTCAGCAGGCTCGAGGAGCGCGTCGGCGACAACAGCGATGTGCCGGGGGTCGTCGCGCAGCTGCACATCGCCGCCGGTTTCGCCGCGCTCGGCCAGCCGGGGCGGGTCCAGGGCGCGTTCACGGCCGCCTACGCGCTGCTGCCCGAGCTCGCCGCGCCCCCGCCCAAGCTGCAGGTCCTGCAGACCTTGCTGCGCGAGATCGCCGTCGCGCTCAGCCGCAGCACCCCCGGCCAGGCGATCGCGGGCTCACGCGCGCTGATGCAGCGGCTGGCCTCGACCAGCGACAGCCTGAGCACCACGTCCCACTTTTGCCTGTCGGTGATCCAGCTGATGGAGGCGGTCGTGCTCTCGCTCGCCAGCGAAGATCTCGCGCTCAGCGAGTGGGCGCGGCGCTGGGTCGAGACTGACGAGCACCTGCTGCATCGCCGCATCCACAAGGACCTATCGGCCCGCTAGCGCGGCCGTTATGATCCCCGCCTCGCATGTCCGCCCCGGTGACCAGTGATCAACTCGTGAACGCGGAGGTCGAGAGCGTCGAGCAGCTCGACTATGAGACCCTCGCCGGCGAAGCCCACCAGCTGCGCGAGCGGCTCAACCGGTTCCGCATGGCGCTGTCGAACTACTTCGTCGAGCGCCAGGAGATCGTCGATCTCATGACCGTGTGCGCGATCGCCCAGGAGCCGCTGTTGCTGGTCGGGGTCCCCGGCACGGCCAAGTCGGACCTGGTGACCAAGTTTCGCGACGCGCTCGGGATCCCGAGCGAGGACTACTTCGAGTACATGCTCACCCGGTTCACCGAGCCCTCGGAGGTGATGGGTCCGATCGACATCAACCTGCTGCGAGAGGGCCGCTACATCCGCCGCGCGCAGGGCAAGCTGCCGAGCGCGCGCATGGTGTTCCTCGACGAGATCTTCAAGTCGAACTCGGCGATCCTGAATTCACTGCTCACGATCATCAATGAGCGAAAATTTTATCAGGACGGCCTGCCGGTCCCCGTCGCCCTCAAGGTCCTGATCGCCGCGACCAACGAGATCCCCGAGCACGCCGAGCTCGCCGCCCTCAAAGATCGATTCTGCCTCAAGATCGTCGCGCACCCGGTCCAGGACGACCACTTCTTCGAGCTGATCGACGCGGGGCTCGACGCGCAGACCCAGCGCGACCTCAACCTCAAGCCCTGGGTCGAGGGCCACGCCAGCTTGCTCGATCTGCTCAAGGCCCACCGCTACCTGACCATGCAGATGTCCCGCCGCGAGCTGCTACCCGACGGCTCGGCCCAGCGTGATCGCCACCGGTACTTCTCCGACGAGCTGCTCCGCGAGCTGCATCGCCTGCTCAAGACCCTGGCCCGCGAGGACGGCGTGTTCGTCAGCGATCGCAAGGTCGTCAAGCTCTACAAGCTGCTGCGCGCCCGCGCGTGGTTGCTGCACGGCGGCAAGGTCGAGCGCGAGGATCTCACGTTGTTGGCCTACCTCGGTGAGACCCGCGAAGAGCTCGCGCTGCTCGAGGACAAGGTCCCCAAGCTGCTCGGGCTCGACTGACTCGCGCTCGACGGCTCGCCGACGACTCAGCGGCGCCGACCGAAGCGCCGATTGAGCGCCCGCTGGGCCCCGAGCACCATCGCCGTCCGGACCCCGGACAAGCGCGCGACCAGCTTCACGAGGGGGGCCCGGGTCTGCGAGATGTCGTCAAACTGCCCGCGAACACCCAGGTCCATCTCGACCGGCTCGAACAGGTTGTCGGGATCCTCGGGCGACGCCGGCTCCGAGGTCTGTTGGGCATCGACCATGAACCGAGCGAGGAACAGATCGCCCAACCCCGGGATCAGCCGCTCCGTGAGCATCCCGTAGATCGTCGTCCAGCCCAGGTACACGTCCCGGCGCCGGGCGTAGGCGGCCCAATAGATGATGTCGGCGGCGATCTCCGGCTGGTAGACCGGTGGAATCGGCCGGGGCTGGTTGGGCATCAGGTTTCGTGCCCAGGTATAAAATGGGGTGTTGATCGCGGACGGATGCACCATCGTCAGGTGGATGTCGACGCCCTCGTTGATCAGCTCGACCCGCAGACCGTTGGTGAAGGCTCGCAGGGCGTGCTTGGCCGCCGAGTAGCTGGTCAGCATGGGGATCGCGATATACGCCGCCCCCGAGCCGACCTGGACGATCGTCCCGGTCCCACGCCTGCGCATGCGGGTGAGCGCAGCCATCGTCCCCCAGGCCGCGCCGTGATAGGTCACATCGGACACGCGCCGCAGCTCTTCGGGGCTCACGTCCATGATCCGACCGAACATCGCCACGGCCGCGTTGTTGATCCAGATGTCGATTGGGCCGAGATCTTGCTCGATCTGTTCGGCGGCCGCCTCGACCGCCTCGGGATCGGCCATGTCGACCTCGATCGCCAGGGCTTGTCCGCCCAGCTTCTCCACCTCGGCCACGGCTGCGGTCAACTTGTGACCCCCGCGTGCGAGCAACCCTATTTTCGCGCCGTCTTTGGCGAATCGACGCGCGAGCGCGCGACCGATCCCCGCAGATGCACCAGTGATGACGACGACTTGTCGAGCAGGCATGGCATCGCGTCGTGCAACGGCGGTGCCACACATTCGCGATGCACCAGGTCGGTCGATTGTGGCGAGCGCCAATGCATGATGGACACATTTCACTCGCGAAGTTCTCGAATCGGCGCAATCGTATGATTGCTGGCACGACGGCGAATCTCGTGTCCATTGATCCAATGGCCAACGAGTCCGCGGCGCGCAACCTCTGCTGCCTCGGCATCGTCGCGGGCCCTCGTGGGCGCGAGCCAGCGTCGAGCCGAGAGGGTTCGCCGCGTTCAGGACCGGGCGGTCTCGGGCAGGACCGTGCGGTCTTGGGGGCCGAAGCTCTGGCGACTCGTGTGGCCGTTGGCGCGGGCTCAAGCCCGCTAACCTACGGAACCAACTCCAGGATATCGCGCCCGCCACGACGGCGAAGCCGAACATCGACGCTGTCCGGGGCGCCAGCCGCCAGCTCGCCTGGCGACTGCCAGGCCTCGATCTCCGCGATCACCAGGTTGGCGTCGCCAGCGTCGCTGATCGCCACGAGCACGACGTCACCGTCGACCTGCGTGACCACGTGCGAGGCCGGCTCGCCACTTTGCGCCGCCACCCACCACGAGCTCGGGCCCAGCAAGACATTCGTGAGATTCGGAGCGGCGTCGGTCTGGATTCGCCACACCGCGACCAGCGCCTGGGTGTCCGCGTCGCGAAACACACTGAGGTAATCTGCAGAGACGTCGGCCACCACCGCTGACCACAGCGCCGCCGCGCCGGTCGTGCGCTGCAACATGGTGTTGAGCAGCCACGCGCTCTCATGCCCGCCGCCCAGGAACTCGTAGCGATCCGGGAGTTTGGGTGCGGCGTGGGTGTCGAGCAGGTCATCACGGTTTCGAGCCTGATCGGGCCAGCGATCGTGGCCGGCCTGGACCTGGCGGACCGAGTCGGGTGGCTGCCCGAACACCGCCTCGACGCCCCCGCGGCCCGCGTCTTGGTCGGCCGCGAACATGAACGCGCTGCCAAACGAATAGGGGAACAGCGCCACCGCGTCCAGGCTGGGCTGCTCGGTCGCGGCCGCAAGCTCGAGCACGTTGCCCTGCCAGCGCGCGTAGTAGCCCGCCCAGTCGATCTCACTGCTCGCGAGTCCGGCGAGCTCGATCTCGGCGAGCGAGTCATAGAAGCTGGCCTCACCCTCGATCGCCGCGCGGAGCCCGAGAAACCGATCGTAGGTGGTCGCGTGGGCATCGAGCAGCGCCTCGAGGTTGCGACCTTCGTCTTGATAGACATGGATCATCTCGTGAACCATCACGAGGTAGGCCTGCTCGGGATCGCCGTCGAGGTTGTCGGTGATCACCACGATCTCCTTGTTGGTGACCGAGTAATAGGCGATCGCCCAGTCGGCGATATGCGCCTGCGGCGGTGTGTACTCATAGTCTGCTGGCATCAAGCCGAGCAGCGCCTCGCCCAGGAAATAGTCGGTGATGTCGCGAACCTGCTCGGGCGTGGGTGTCTCGAGGCCGGCCTCGATCTCGGCGACGACCTCGGCCGCCGTCAGCATCCGAACCTTGGGCACCACGACCTCGGCGGCGTCGAGCTTGCAGGCCACGGCCTCGGCCACGCGCTCGATGCAGGCAGGATCGTCGATGCTGCAGACCTGGTAGCTGCACGGGTCGAGCGCGTCCTCGCCAGCGCAGCCGGTGGTGAGGGCAGTCAGCCAGGCCAGCAGGACCAGGGGCGCAGCCTCGCTTCTTTGTCGGATCGCGTGAGACATACGCTGGCGAGTGTAGCGTGGCCACCGCGGGCCCCGCAGCGCTTCTGCGATCACGCCGTGAGCGGGCGTCGCTCCCCTGCTATCGTCCCCCCGCGTGAGCGAGGCGCGAGACAACGTCGATCAGTGGGCCGCCGCCGGGCTCTCGCTCCAGCGTGGGGTCCCGCCGGGCGCCGAGCTGCTCAACCGTGTGCGGCCGTGGCTCGAGTCCACGCTCGAGCTGCTCGCGTTGCTGCCACCGCTCGGGGTCGTCGCTGACCTCGGGCGCCTGCTCGCCCGGGACCCCTTCGACATCGCCGCATCGGTCGTGCTCGCCGATCCCGAGCTGCGCGCCGCCCTCGACGCCTACGAAGAGCACGTGCTCGGCCGGCTGTCGGCCGACTACCGGCTCGAGCACGCCCGCGACGCGCTGCTGCGGCTCGAGCCCAGCGTGCGCCCAACCGCGACCGCCGTGTTCGTCGAGCAGGTCCTCGGCCGGATTCGGCAGGCCCAGCGTCCGGGCGAGCTCGAGCTCGACTCGCCTGGCCCTTCGGCCGTGCGCCGGGTCCTGCACCGCCACGGCGTCGAGCTGCTCGAGCTCGGCGCCGAGGCGCTCAGCGATCCGCAGTTCGCTCCGCTGCGGCGTGAGCTCGGCCAAGTCTACGCGGGCCTGGCCAGGGGCGCTCGCCAGTGTGGCGCGCTGATCGGCGACGTCGAGCTCTACACCCTCGAGAACCTGGAGGCCCTGCACAGCCCCTCGCTGCGCCTGGCCATGGCTCAGATCGCCGACTCGGCCCAGGCGATCGAGCGCAGCTTGCCCGTTCGAGTGCGCCGCAGCGACGCGAGCCGGGGCCGAACCCCCACCAAGGTCGAGGACGAGTCCGCCTACCCGATCGGCGGCTACGCATCGATCGCAACCATCGGCGGGATCGAGAGCCTGGTCAGCTCCGAGCTGATCTACATGAACCCCCCCGACGAGCGCGCCGCTGGCCACGTCGATCTGTTCGACGTTCGCTGGGCGGCCGGGGAGCTGCTCAAGTACACCCGCGACGAGAGCGTGCACACCCGCGAGCGCCGGACGATCTGCTTCGCGCTCGCGCCCGAGCTCGACGACGCCCGGATCAAGGACGCCGACGTGCCCTTTCAGCGGATCGTCGTCGCGCTCGGCGGGGTGATCGCGGGCGTGCGCAAGCTGTGCGCGTGGCTCGACGAGGCCGAGCTCGTTCTGCGGATCATGACGATCGGCGTGCCGAGCCGCGCGGGCGGGTCGACCTCGCAGCCGCTTCGCCCCGAGCTCGAGCTCGCCCGCTTGATCCTGCGCGAGTACATCGAGTCGGGGGTGGTCACGCTGATCGAGGTCGAAGACGCCGACGCGGCCCGAGCCCACGCGCAGCAGGCCACGCAGATCGGCGGCAGCGATCTGGTGTGGCTGCTCGGGGCCGAGTTCGTGGCCTCCGAGCCCGATGAGCCCGGCAGTGCGGCCGAGTACCGCGAGCACGCCCTGAGCCTGGATCACGCCCGACCGCGGGTGTGGATCGACGCCGGGCGGGGGACCGAGCCGCACACCCTGCACGCCGATGGTTGGGACGCGTGGCTGCTCGGGTTTGCGCAGCTGCTTCAGGCGCTGGTCTGAGCCGCGCTACTCGTTCGTGCACAGCCAGTGGACCGTGAACGCCAGCTGCGGCCAGTTGGTGTCGCCGCCGCCGTTGAAGTTCATGTCGCCAGTGTTCTCGCAAGTGGTGTCGTTCTCGCAAAAGCCACACACGTTGCCACAGGTCCCGCCCCACTCGGAGAGCGTGTTGAACCCCAGGAAATTACAGATCTGGTCGGCCTGGTAGGTCCCCGAGGTACTCGCAGATACCCAGGCTCCGTTCTGATCGATCGAGCACACCACCCACGGATCACCGTTGAGCACGCCCACGTCCGACTCGAAGCAGGGGGCGTAGCCCAAGCCCGTGCAGTCGTTCGCGCAGAAGTCATCGTCGATCATGTTGCCGTCGTCGCACTCCTCCACGCCCTGCTGCACGAAGCCGTCGCCACAGACCGCGGGCTGACAGCTGGTCGGGCACGCGTCGGTGTTGATCAGGTTGCCGTCGTCGCAGGTCTCCATGCCCTCCCACAGCACACCGTCACCGCAGAACGACGCCGTGCACTGGGCCGTGCACGCGTCGGTGTCGATCATGTTGGCGTCGTCGCACTCCTCGTCCTGCGCGTGCACGATGCCGTCGCCGCAGGTCGCCAACACGCACTCGCTCGTGCAGTCGTCGGTGTCGTCCATGTCACCGTCGTCGCAGTCCTCGACGCCCGCTTGCACGAACGTGTCGCCGCAGCTGGCGATCAAGCACGGGCCCACGCAGCCGTCGGTGTTCTCCATGTTTCCGTCGTCGCACTGCTCCGACAGCATGTTGTGGTAGCCGTCACCGCACACGGCGTAGGTGCAGTCGGCGTCGCAGAACATGGTCTCGTTGCCGACGTCGCACTCTTCACCGGGGTCGACGTTGCCGTCGCCGCAGACCGGTCCGGGGTCGCCGTCTCCGTCGCCATCACCGTCTCCATCGCCGTCGCCGTCACCGTCGCCATCGCCGTCTCCGTCGCCAGGGTCGCCGTCTCCGTCGCCGCTCGAGTCACTGCTCTCGCTGTCGGTCTCGCTGGGATCGCCGTCGCCGCTGCTGGTCGGGTCGAGCGTCGTCGGGTTTCCGTCGCCGCTGCCGTTGTCCGAGCAGGCGGTGAGCGAGAGCAAGCAAGCGAGGGACAGCGATGTGACAAGCCGAGGCATGGCCCGATGGTAAGCCCGCGCCCACTTGCATCCAAGCGCCGAGGTCGACTCCCCCCGACGTTCGACAGCGCTATGATCGATCGTGAGCATGAGCCTCCTTCGGTCCCAGCGTGACGGCGAGCTCGCCGCCGGGCTCGCCGCGATTCAGGCCCCCTTCGAGCAGGCTCAAACCCTGCCGCCGTACCTCTATACGTCGCCGGAGATCTTTGCGCTGGAGCTGGGGGCGTTGTTTGGGCGGATGTGGCTGTGTATTGCTCGTGAGGAGGATCTGCCCCAGCCACGCAGCTACCTGACACGCAGGCTCGGCGACGAGCAGCTCCTGGTGGTTCGCGATGAAGCCGGGCAGCTGCGGGCGTTCTTCAATGTCTGCCGTCACCGAGGGGCGCGCTTGATCGACGCGCCATGCGGACGGCTGCGCGGTGCGATTAATTGTCCCTATCACAAATGGAGCTACGCCCTCGACGGTCGCTTGCTGCACGCGCCACGTGCTGGTCCCACGTTCGCGCCTGAGGACTACCCGCTGCGCTCGCCGGGGCTGGAGACGCGTGACGGCTTCGTGTTCATCAACCTGGATCCTGGCGCGGCCTCGCTCGCGCACGCCCTCGCTGATCTGCCCAGCCTCGCCCGCTACCGGGTCGGATCGCTGCGCCGGGCCGTTCGTCACGAGTATACGATCGAGGCCAACTGGAAGGTGATCGCCGAGAACTATGGGGAGTGCTACCACTGCCAGCTACTGCACCCGCAATTGCACCGAATCAGCGACTTCGAGACTGGCTCGTTCACGGCTGGGGTGTGCTTCAACGGCGGGCCGATGCGACTGCGGGATGGATTCACGACCCTCTCGATGTCGGGCAATACTGCCTTGCCGCCGATCCGTGGGCTCACGGGTGAGGATCTGCGCCTGGTCAGATACCTGCAGGTCTATCCGAATCTGACGCTGGCCTTGCACCCGCAGTACCTGCTGACGCATGAGCTCTGGCCGGTGTCGCCGACTCGATCGCGGATTGTCTGCCAGTGGTTGGTTCCGCCGAGCACGCTGGCGCGGCCTGGGTTCGATGATGATGTGACCGGGATGATCGAGTTTTGGGATGTGACGAATCATCAGGACTGGGCGGTGTGTGAGCGCGTGCAGCTGGGGCTGGCCTCGGTGGGGTGCGTGCCGGGGCCGTATCACCAGACGGAGCGGTGCGTGTACGCGTTCGACCAGTGGTACGCGGGCGCCCTGCGGCAGGGGCTCGATGCATCAACGTCCCCGGCGTGGTAGCCAAGCACGTCGTGTCCGATCCCCGCCCCGACCCCGCCGCCCTGCTCGCGCTCCCGACCGAGCTGTCCGCCCGCATCCACGCGAGCATGACCGCGGGCTTCGACGCCTCGCTGATCGCCCGCGCGGAAGCGATCGCCCCCAAGCAATTCGACGCCGTCCGACTCCCGCTCGTCCACGCGTGGCTGCGCGCCCAGTCCGATCCCGCCGCGGTCTGGGCCCGGCTGTTCGCCTACCGCGACTGCGTCCCCACGCCGCGCGTCCGCGAAGCTCTCGGCGACGACCTGACCGACGCGCTGTGCTCTGCCAACGCGCTGCAGCCCAGCCACGACCAGCTCCGCGCCAGCCTGCGCCTGATGCCCTTCGCCGGGTTGCTGCTCGCCTCCGACGAGGTCGACGCGCGCTTCGACCCGGTCATGGGCCCGGGCGCGACGACCTTCGAGCTGTGGCGGGCGATCGAGATCACCGACAGCCCCCGCGTGCTCGACATCGGCTGCGGCGCAGGCTCGCTCGCGCTGGCGGCCGCCCGCGCTGGCGCGAGCGAGGTCGTCGGCGTCGATCTGGATCCACGCGCGGTCGCGTACGCCCAATTCAACGCCAAGCTCAACGGCATCACCAACGCCCGCTTCGAAGCGGGCGATCTCACCGCCCCCGTGGCCGGCCACCGCTTCGACTTGGTCGTCTCGCAGCCGCCCTTCGTGACCCAGCCACCCTCGGTCACCACGACCACCTACCTGCACGGTGGTCGGCGCGGCGACGAGCTCGCGCTGCGCATGCTGTCCGAGCTGCCGCCGCTCCTGTCCGACCGCGGCCGCGCGCTCGCGCTGTTCGACACCGCCGACGACGACGCGCTGATCGATCGCCTGACCACGGCCGTCAACGATCCGGCCCTGCGCATCGTCGCCGTGGCCGCGGCGGGGCTCGGCGCGGATCAGCAAGCGCTGGGCTACGCCTCGACCTCGCACTCGCAGCTGGGCCCCGACTACGCCGCCGCCGCGATCGCCTACCGCGATCACCTGCGCGAGCTGGGGATCGAGCGAACGCGCCACGTGCTGGTCCTGGTCGAGCGGCCGCCCAGCGCAAAGGCCCCGTGCTTCTCGGCCCGCGTCGACACCGACGGCGCGCGGCTCCACGACGCGTCCGCGCTCACCGAGCTGCGCCAAGCGCTCGACGCCGCCGCGCACCCCGACGCCGAGCTCCTTCAGCTGCGTGTGCGGCCCAGCCCCCACGCGCTGTTCGTGCACGAGCGCTCGCTCGCGGGGCTCGGCGACGATCGCCTGCGGGTCCGGTTCGAGGGCGGCCACGCGAGCGACCGCGAGCTCAGCGAAGCCGCGGCGGCGCTGATCGAGATCCTCGCCCAGACCGACACCCTGACCGAGGCCGTCGAACACTACGCGCAGGTCTGCCGGGCCACGCCCGAGCAGGTCGCCGCCAGCGTGGCCCGGTTCGTGCGCGAGTCACTGGTCAACGGACTGCTCGTTGTCAGTGATCGCCGCGACCTTTGACTCAAAACAGCGAGATCGCCCCAACGCTGGCCGGTGTCTCGTCGTCACCGATGTCGTTGGCGTTGGCGTAGCCCAGCCGGCCGCTGGCGCCACTGCCCCAACACACGACCGAGTAGTCCTCGAGCACCGCGCATGTATGATCGATCCCCGACGAGATCGAGATCGCCGTGAGCTCGCCGAGATCGATCGGGTCCACGCTGCTGGGCAGCTCGTTCGCGTTGTCCCCGATGTCGTCCTTGTGTCCGAGCCCAAGCTGACCGATGTCGTTGCTGCCCCAGCAGCGGACCGTGCCGTCCTCGAGCAACGCGCAGCTGAATTCGTCGCCCGCGCTGATCGCCTTGGCTGGCCCACCGAGGCTGATCGGCGTCAGCGCGGAGGGTGGCTCGTTGCCCTGGTCGCCCCAGTTTGTCTTGTTGCCTTGGCCGAGCTGGCCGTGGTTCGCGTGGCCCCAGCACAGCACGTCGCCCGACGAGAACAGCGCGCAGCTGTGTTCTTTACCCAGCGCGAGCTGGGCGATCGTCGCGTTGTTGGGCAGCGACATCGGGCGCACGTCGACCGGCCCGGAGTCGTTGGCCGGCTCGTTGTCGCCGATGCTCGCGTTGGTGCTCAGGCCCAGCTGCCCCTTGCCGTTGAGGCCCCAACAGAACAGATCGTCGGCGACCGTGACCGCGCAGCTGTGGCGATAGCCGGTGGCCACGAGCGCGACATCGCTGGGGCCTAGCCCGACCAGGGGCGCGGCGCTGGCGTGCTCGTCATCGCCGATCCGCGTGGTGTTTCCGATCCCGAGCTGGCCGTTGCCGTTGTCGCCCCAGCAGCGCACGTCGCCGCTGTCGAGCCGCGCGCAGGTGTGAGCGCCCCCGGCCGAGAACTGCGTGGCCGTGCCGCCGAGCATGATCGCGTCGAGCAGCTCGAGCGTCTCGTCATTGCCAAGGTCGACGTTCGAGCTGTTGCCGAGCTGACCGAGAGAGGCCCCGCCCCAGCAGCCCATCGAGTTGTCACCGAACAGGGCACAGCTGTGCAGGTCGCCCAGGTCGATCGAGAGCGCGCTGCCGGGCAGCGGGACGTCGCCAGCGCTGGCAGGGGTCTCGTCGTCGCCGATGTCCTCGGTGGTCCCGTAGCCGAGCTGGCCGGACCCGCCCAAGCCCCAGCAGCGCACGCTGCCGCCCTCGATCAGCGCGCAGGTGTGCTGGCCGCTCGCGACCACCGCGACGGTCGTGAGCGTGCAGTCGGTCTCGCAGCCGTCGCCGCCGACGTTGTTGCCGTCGTCACACACCTCGCCATCGTCGGGCGTGCCGTTGCCGCAGGAGCTCGGCGCACACACGCCGTCCTCGCAGGCCAGCCCAGGATCACAGCTGGCGAGCGAGCCGTCACACATGCACCCGAGGTGGGAGCAGCCCGGGTCACCGTCTCCGTCGCCCTCACCGTCGCCGTCTCCCGCTGGATCGCCGTCGCCGTCGCCGTCGCCAGCCTCGGGCTCGCACATGTCCTCCACACAGGCCAAGCCGGGGTCGCAGCCACCACCGGGCGTGCACGCGCACCCAGACTGGCCGATGCAGTCGCTCTCGGTCCCGGTCCCGGTCGCGGCCTCGCTCGTGTCCGAGCCGGAGCCGTCACCGCTGCCGATCCCGCCGGTCGCGGGGGTGCACGCGAGCAAGAGGAACAGACCGGGGCCGGTGAGACAGCTCGACCTACGCATGCCTCTGTCTACCAGAGTTGTCGGTGGACACGCACCCGCTCGCTGCAGCGGCCCTGTCAGCGGCGCTCGACCTCGATCATCAAGCGCCCGCCCGCGACCGGCTCGGCCGACAGCGCCGCCAGCACACCGCCCATCATGCCGCCGACCACCCCGACGGTGGACACCTCGCTGCCCGCGAAGAACAAGCCCTTGATCGGCGAGCGCGCCCGCAGCCACGGGTTGCGATATCGGTTCGGGGTCGGCTCCAGGCCGTAGATCGATCCTGCGTAGGGCCGCACGAAGTGATCGGTGGTCAGCGGCGTCGAGAGCTCGGCGTGGGCGATCATCGGCGCGAGCTCGGGCATGTACTCGAGGTACTGGGCCAAGATCGCGTCGTGCAGCGCTCGCTTGAACGCGTCGTAGTCGGCGTCACGCCGCTGCCAGCGCGACCCTTGCCAGCGCTCGAACGACTCCCACGGCACGAAGGTCACGACCTCGCCCGTGTGGCGCTGGTTCGGGCCCGGCTCGTGGGCGGGATCCTTGAGCGAGGGGAACGAGCAGTACAGCACGGGCGCGCGCGGGACCGGCTTGCCGGGCGCCACGTCCCAGCCGCTGACCTCGGTGTCCCAGGTCTCGTAGAACCACTTGTTGGCCGCGCCCGCGCCAGCCTTGCGGATGTCCCCCTCGAACCCGAGATACAGGCACACGTGCGGCGGCGCAGGATCCAGGCGAGCGACCGAGCGCGCCCAGCTGTGCTTGGCGTACTCGGCCGGCAACAATCGCTCGACGGTCGACCACACCCCGGCGGCGCTGACGATGCGGTCGGCACGAATGACCTCACCCGGCGCCCCGTCGCGGCCGCGCAGGCGCACGCCCTGAGCGACGCCGTCCGCGACCAGGATCTGCTCGACGTCGGCGCGGATCTTGGTCCAGCCGCCCGCGTCGGCCACGGTCTGCAGCAGACAGCGCGCGATCTGATCGGAGCCACCCACGGGGTAGTACGCGCCCCACTGGAAGTGGCGGGTGACCAGCGCCTGCATCGCAAACGACGAGCGGCGCGGCGTGGACCCGTAGTAGCCCCACTGTGAGACCAGGATCGCGCGCAGTCGTTCGTTGCGGGTCAGCTCGGCGACCACGTCGGCGGTGTGACGCTCGAACCACTTCTTGGCGGTGCGCGCGAACACGGCCTCGGCCCCGCGCCCGATCCCCGGCGGCAGGGTCCGGCTCAGGTAGTAGCCCCGCATGCTGCCCGCGACCTCGCGCGCGAGCGCGAACCACTTGTCGATCGCCTCCCCCTCGTCGGGGAACGCGGCCAGCAGGTTGGCCTTGAACTGCTCGGGCGTGTCGGGGAAGTCGATGCGGAAGTCGTCGGGCCAGTAAAATTCGTCGTAGACCCCACCCAGGCTGGCCCACTTCAGCCGATCATCGGTCAGGTGCGCGAGCAGGCGCCCCGGCATCGAGCGCGTGGTGACCTCGCCGACCGCGTGCACGCCGACGTCCCAGCGCCAGCCCTTGCGCTTGAAGGTGTGCGTGTAGCCGCCCGGTTCGTAGTGCTGCTCGAGCACCAGCACGCGCTTGCCAAGCTTGGCCAGCAGCGCGGCGCAGCACATGCCGCCCATGCCCGAGCCGATCACGATGTAGTCGAGGTGCCCCTCGGGGGTGTTCGTGCTCCAGGGTTTGTCGTGGGCCACGCGGTCACGAATACTTGATCTCTGCGCGCCCGCGCGACCCGTGCCCCCAGAAATTCAGTCGATCCACACCAGCTTCGAGCTGTAGGTGCTCGACGCGTCCATGCGAATGCGTGGCTCACAGACGACCATACCGACGAGCACCCTGTCGTTCATGGCTTCGGGTGAGATCTCGAAGTTGATCCGGGCGCCCGAGGACGCGACCACGGAGCCGGCGCTGCGGTCGGCCCCGAGCTCGACGATCTTGCTGACGTTGGCCTTGCGCACGAGGATCTGGACCGTGTAGGTGCCGGGCGGCAGCTCGTCAAAGCGGTACACGCCGGTTGGACCGGTGATGAGCTCGCGCTCGCGCTCGAGTGCCACGCTCTGCAGGATCACGAACGCGTCCTCGATCGGCTGCCCGGCGGTGTCACGGATGACACCGCCGATCTGACCGGGTGCCCCGGCGTCGATCAGCGTGAGCTGGGGTCCGAGCACCGAGCCGTAGGGATCCGAACCGGGCGTGGCGCACCCGGCCAGAACCAGGGCGACGATGCTGGCGGCGAGGCCGGTGGCGAGCCGCAGCCGCTCCCCCTCGCGCACGATCCGGACACACGCGCGGCCGGTCTCGCTCGCATCGAGGACCCGCTCGAGCTCGGCCTCGGTGAGCGCTTGCGTGTCGGTGACTCGATGCTCGCAGCGCTCACACTGACGGCCCCCCGGAACGACCGGCATGGCCGCCCAGGGCTCGGAGCAGGGAAGAATCTGCAGACGTCGCGGCGGGCGTGACACGCGGGGCAACGGGTCGCCCGCGTCCGACTTTCACTGCCCGCTCAGACCGTCTCGCCCACGATCGCGCTCGGGTCCTCGGGCTGGGGCCGAAACGCGTTGATCGGGATCTTGAGATAGCGGGTCTGATTGCTGGCTGGATCGGGCAGCGCCCCCGCGTCGACGTTGACCTGCACGCTCTGAAACAGCAGCTTGGGCGCGCTCAGGGTCGCGTCGCGCTTGGTCCGGAATTCGACGAACGCTTCGCGCGATCGGTCGGCTGGCAGCTGCTTGTTGGTGGCCTTTTGCTCGGCCACGGTGGTCTGATAGGCGAGCGCGCGACCACCCGGCTGATAATCGTGGCCAACGAAGATCCGAGTCTCGTCTGGCAAGGTGTAGATGCGCTTGGTGATCGAGTCGTAGAGATCCTCGGCGCTCCCGGCCGGGAAGTCGCAGCGGCCCGTGCCCATGTCGGGCATGAACATGGCGTCGCCCGTGAACAGGGCGTCCTCGAATAGATAGCTGACACAGCCAGGCGTGTGGCCGGGCGTGGCGATGACCTGAAACCGCAGCGTGCCGGCCTCGACGACCTCACCGTCGTGCAGCAGTCGATCGAACTGTCGGCCGTCAGTTGGAAAGTCGGCGGGAAGATCGAACACGTCCTTGAAGATCGCCTGGACCACGGTGATCTTGGCGCCAATCCCGGTCTGGGCAGCCGGAAACCGGCGCTTGAGCACCTGCGAGCCCGACAGGTGATCGGCGTGCGCGTGGGTCTCGAGGATCAGCCGCAGCTCGAGCTCGCGCTTGCGCAAGAACACGCTCACGCGATCGACCGAGACATGCGAGATTTCAGAGCTCGCCGGATCGTAGTCGAGCACTGGATCAATGACGATCGCGTCGCGCGACTCGGGATCGAACACCACGTAGGTCAAGGTGCTGGTGGCGTCATCATAAAAGGCTTCGATCTCCATGGTTGACCTGTCTGTACGGGCGATGGGTGAGGTGGCTGCGCTGGCGTCGTGCAGCTGGGTGATCAACATCCTGGCGGCGACGATCGCGGCGCGCCAGGGCTGAATCGCGGGCTCGATCCCGCAGCGGTCCGCGATCCGAGCCAGGGCATGGTCGCGCCGCAGCAACAGCGCGTCCAGTGACTCGAGCAGACCCGTGAACGCACCATATTCGGCGGCGCTGCGCAGCAGGTTGTCGAGCATCAGCTCGCGTGGGCCGAAGCCCCGCGGGACCGCGTGGCGACGGCCGAGCGCGCCGATGTCGGCGCGGCTGAAGAACACGCCGACCTTCGCGGGCGTCAGGAGGTGTTGCGCGAGCTGGCGCAGGCCGGTGGTCTGGTCGTGCAGGTGCGCGTCCGGGGCTGCAAGCGCGACGGGGGTCAGCGCGCCGGGGAGCTGGCTGCGATGCTCGGCGACCAGCTCGAGGGCCTCGCGCGCGAGCTTGGGCCACAGCGAACACCCGCCGCCGCTCGCCGGAAGATCGTCACAGGCGCACACGAACGCGGGCAGGTACGCGAGCACGCACGCGTCGAGGAACCCGGCGAGGATCTGATCACAGCGGGCGATCAGCTCGGGTCGGCCGTCGGCGTGGGCCTCGGCCTGGGCGCCGGTCACGAACGACAAGAACGCCAGCTCGATGCCCAGGTGATCCGCGCTCAGCTCGTCGAGCCGCGGCGTGAAGCCGGCCTGCTCGTAGTAGCCGCGGACCGTGTCCGCGCACGCGCCCGCCTGCGCGGCCGGATCCAGGAACACCCCCGCGTAGGGAAACACCCCGAGGCCGAAGCAAGCGTGGTGCGCCGCCGCGAGCTCGTCGAGCGTGTCAGGCTCGCTCCCGATCCAGCCGACGGACTCGAGCTGCGCGAGCGACCGCGCATCGACGCCCCGCACGAACAACCCAGCCAGCAGCGCGTAGAGCCGGCTGCGCCCCCGCGCCAGCTGCTCGACGCCCAGCTCGAGCTCAGCGCCCAAACGGCTCCTTGGGCAGCGCGTACGAGGCGTCGACCGGCCGCAGCGGGCGCTTGAGCCAGCTCGGTCGGCGGCTCCCATCGGGGCTGTGATCGACGGCCGAGCGAGTCAGCGAATGCCACTTGCGATAGATCTCCATCGACTTTCGCGTGTCGACGCAGACGTCCCCGTGCTTGTCGCCGGGCCGGGCCTTGCCGACGCCGATCGCCTTTTGCAGCCAGCAGTGCGCGCCGCTGATCGGATCGGGATGAACCGCGTGGGTCAGGTTCTGGTGCACGCCCACGTCCTTCCACCAGATCCGGCTGGTGTCGGGATCAAAGCTGTGCCAGGCCTTGCCGTGCTCGAGAATGTTGAGGGTGTGTCCGCCCTGCCCGTCCTCGTCGAGCTGCGCGAGCGCGGTCATGCCCGGGTTGCCGCCCGCGTCGTCGGCCAGTCGCCAGCGGCCCAGGTGGTGACTCATCGCAATGATCCCCGGCTTGATCCCCTCGGTCATGTAGATCTTGTCGACGAAGTACCCGATCTCCGTCTCGACCCGGATCAGGTCGCCGGTCGCCACGCCGATCCGCGCCGCGTCGCTCGGGTGCATCCACACCGGGTTGGCGTGGCTAATCTCGTAGAGCCACTTGGCGTTGGCCGAGCGGGTGTGAATCAGCGTGGGCAGCCGAAAGTTGGGTAGCAGCAGCATCTCGCCCTTGCTGCGATCGATGTTGCCCGGCGAGACGTGGCTCTCGAGCGGCCACGGCAACACGTGCTCGCGCTCGGGCCAGCCCCAGTCGCGCAGCGTCGCGCTGAAGAACTCGAGCTTGCGGCTGGGGGTCGTGAAGCCGACCCGCGCGACGCCGTCGATCTGGACGCCGATCGCCGCGCCATCGCGCGAGATCAGGCCACCCGCCCCGACCCCGCTGCCAGCGAGCGCCGCGGGTGAGAGCTCGGCCTCGTAGGGCACATAGTTCTCGCGCATGACCTCGAAGCAGCCGTACTTGCGCATGTACTCGAGCGGCGTGAGCTGCTCCGCCTGCGCGGCCGCGGGCAACCCGGGCACGCTGTGCTCGAACACGAAGCCCCAGTACTCCGCCTGCGACACGGGCCGGCTGGGGTCGACGGGGCTCTCGAACCACTTCCGGATCCCCAGTGACCCGTCGGGATCCATCTGCCACGACAGCTCGACCCAAAACTCCGCCTCTTCCCAGACCTCGCCCGGGTTGGCCTCGTGGGTGTGCTCGATCTCCCGACCGGCGCGCTCGAGCGCCACCCGCCGAACCGGCTGGCGAAACCCGATCCACTGGCCCGCGTGGGTCTCCTGGCTCATCAGGTCGTGGCGCTCGCTGGCGTGGCCCATGGGCAGCACGTAGTCGGCGAACCACGCCGACTCGTTCCAGGTCGGCGTGAGCGCGACATGGAACTTCAGCTTGTCGACGTCGCGCAGGGCCTCGAGCCACATGAAGCCGTCGGGGTTGATCCACATCGGGTTGTAGACCCGCGTGAAATACACGTCGATGTCGCCGCGGCCCTCGGCCAAGAAGTGCGGCAACAAGAAGCTCATCTCGTAGAAGGCCAGCGGCCACTCGTGGGGCAGGTGCAGCTCGTTCCAGGCCTCGAACGCGGGCGGCTGCGTGAAGGGCTTGGGCACGAACTTGTTCCACGAGTTCATGCTCGTGCCGCCGCGGGTCCCCACGCTGCCGGTCAGCACATTGAGGAACATCAGGGTCCGCGCGACCTGCCAGCCGCCGAGGTTGCCGATCGACGCCGAGCGCCAGGTGTGGGCTGCCAGCCGATCGCCCGCGGCCTCGACCAGGCGCGCGGTCTCCCGCAGCCGATCGATCGGCACCTGTGACTCGGCCGCCGCCCGCTCGAACGTGAACTCGGCGTACAGCGTGTCGAGGCAGCGCTCGAAGTCCTCGAAGCTGCCCGCCCCAACCGGCAGCTCGGGCATGTTGGGCAGACCCGGCGCCGAGGCCAGGAACTCCTCCCAGTTGACCCACCGACGCACGAACTCACGGTTGTAGCTGCGCCGACGGATCAGGTGGTTGGCGATCGCCAGCAGGATCGTGGCCTCGGACCCCGGCCAGCACGGCACCCACACGTCGCTGCGCGCGGCCGTGTTCGACAGCCGCGGATCGAAGGTGATGATCTTCGCGCCGTTTTGCTTGGCCTCGATGATGCGCTGGGCGTGGGGGTTGAAGTAATGCCCGGTCTCGAGGTGGCTCGAGATCAGCAAGATCACCCGCGCGTTGGCGTGGTCGGGGCTCGGTCGATCGGATCCGGTCCAGAAGGTGTAGCCCGCCCGCGCGCCCGACGAGCAGATGTTGGTGTGGCTATTGTGCCCATCCACCCCCCACGCCGAGATGCAGCGATTGGCGTAGTGATCTTCGCCAGGGCGGCCCACGTGATACATGATCCCGTCGCGCCGCTTGGTCCGACTGGCCCGCATGCGCGCGGCGATGTCGGCCAGCGCCTCGTCCCAGCTGACCCGCTTCCACTTGCCCTGACCGCGCTCGCCGACGCGCTTTAGCGGGTACAAGATCCGCTCGGGGTCGTAGATCTGATTGTGGGTCGCGGGGCCCTTGGCGCAGTTGCGACCGCGGCTGCCGGGGTGGACGGGGTTGCCCTCGAACTTGCGGATCTCGAAGGTCGTCTTGTCGACGTAGGCCAGCAGCCCGCAGGCGCTCTCGCAGTTGAAGCAGATCGTGGGGATCAGCGCGTAGCGGCGCGGGAGCTTGCGCGGCCAGGCCTTGGCGTCCCACTCGACCCAGTCTTCCCAGTGCTCGGGCGGCGGGTAGCGGCTCATGCGACCGTCGCCGTGCTCCACATCGATCATGTTGTCCAGGCGAATCGGCTCGCGCTCGGCCGCGCCGTAGCTGGGCAGCGCTTGCCCGGCCGCGTTGGTCTGGCCCTCGCCGATCACGGGCTCGTCGTGCTTGGCGTAGTCTGGCCGCAGCACCGCCGTGACCAGCTTGGCGATCTTGGCCGCGAGGGTGCTCATGAGTTGGGCAGCTCCTGGGGCGCCATCACAAACACGTACTCGTACGCGTAGAGGCCGGCAGTCGCGCTGACAGCCGCCAGCAACCCGAGGATCGGCGCGAGCGCGGGTCCGACCGCGCCAGCGGGGACCAACAACAGCGCGAGCGGGACCACGTGCCCGAGCACGATCGCGCCCCACCAAAACCGGCGTGCGTGACGACCGTGGCGGATCTCGTGGGCGGCTCGGGCGGCGAGCTCGCTCGCGTGCGGGACCCCCAGCTCACCGAAGGAGATCACGAACAGATCGACCACGAGGCTGACCCCAAACCCGAGCCGCGCGGCCGCGACCAGATCAGGCTGGAGCTCGACCACCGCCGACAGCCCGAGCAGCGCGCCCGTGCCCATCATCGCCGCTTGCACGAGCAGGTGCGTGGGCAACAGCGGGCTCTGCCACAGATCGCGGCCCTCGGCCTGGGCGAACAAGAACGCCGTATAGATCGCCGCGCCGATCGCCAGCGGCAGCGTCAGCCAACCCAGCACGGCCCGCGCGGGCGAGGGCAGCACGAACGCACCATCGGTGAGCGACGCCGCCGCCTCGCCAGCCCACCACAGCCCCGAGATCATGGAGAAACCGACCAGCAAGAAGGCCCCGCGGGTCAGCCAGCTGCGCCACTGCGGGCGCAGCAAGATCGACAAGAACCGCTCGGGCCGCTCGAGATCCATGACCAGCAGACCCGTGGTCGCGAGCGTGGCCAGGATCGCCAGCAGCCCGCCCCACACGATCGCCGCCTGGTCGAAGCCAAACCAGCCGAGCCCCCAGCCGAGCGCCAAGAACCCGAAGATGCCCGCGCCGATCCCCTTGGTGACCAGGTACGCGGGGACCGGCCAGTGCCAGGGGACCTCGTGCTGCGCGTTGTAGGCCAGCTGGATCATCTGCTCGGCCCGGGTGCCGCCAACCGGGGAGCCACCTGGAACGCCCTGCGCGGCCGGGACCCGGATCGTCGCGCCCGAGGCCGCGACGCTGATCGCCCGCTTCGGCGGGGCTGCATTGGCCGCTGTGCCCTGCTCGGTGACCACGTCAGCGAACATCAGCTGCTGGGGCTTGGCAGCGAACACCGTGGGGTGCAGGGCGACCGCGTCGCCATCGATGTACAGCACCTTCGGGGCCGTCCCCTGCTCCGGCTTGCGCACGCTGACCCGGCTGGTGGCGACCAGCTTGGCGATCTTGCTCATGGGATCATCGAGATCCCCGGCGACGATCGCCTCGGTCGGACACACCACCGCGCACGCCGGCTCGAGCCCGACGTCGATCCGGTGCGCGCAGAAGTGACACTTGGCCGCGGTGTGGGTGTCGGGGTCGATGTGGATCGCGTCGTACGGACACGCCTGCATGCACGCCTTGCAGCCGATGCACACGTCCTTGTCGAACTCCACGATCCCGTCGTCGCGCTGGTACATGGCCGTGACCGGGCAGATGCGCACGCACGGCGGGTTCTCGCAATGGTTACAGCGGGTCACCTGAAAGGTCCGCGTGACGTCGGGATACGCCCCATGCTCGACGTACTTGACCCACGTGCGATCGACCCCGAGCGGGACCTCGTTCTCACTCTTGCACGCGGTGCTGCACGCGTGGCAGCCGATACAGCGAGTGTTGTCAATGACGAAGCCGTAGTTCACGACAGCTCCGGCCTGACGCGTGAGGGTGTTCGTGTCCCGTCCAACGACCGGTGCGGAGCAATCGGCGTGCCAGGGCCAGGTTCGCCCGCAAACCTGGTTCTGATCGGGATCTGGCGGCCAGCGTTTCAGGCGTGTTCCATGATGTTGCGAGCGGCTCCAGCGATCAGACCGATCGGCGCGGGCGCAGATCGTCGTAGACTCCGCCACCCTCCGGTACCCGATGTTGCAGCTGCAGCCCGTCACCGCCACGATCGGCGCCGAGGTCCTCGGCGTCGACCTCACCCAACCGATCACCGACGCGCTGTCGGACGCGCTGCACGCCGCGCTGGCCGAGCATCAGGTCCTGATCTTCCGCGACCAGCACATCGACCCGGCCCATCACCTCGCGCTCGCGCTGCGGTTTGGCGATCCGGTCGCTCACCCGGCATACCCGACCGTGCCCGGGTTCCCGGTCGTGAACATCCTCGAGAACAACGAGGCCAAGCCGCCGAAGATCGACACCTGGCACACCGACATGACCTTCATGGAGCGGCCGCCGCTCGGTTCGATCCTGCGGGCGATCACGATCCCACCGGCTGGCGGCGACACGCTGTTCGCGAGCCTGGGTGCCGCCTACCAAAGCTTGTCCGATCGCATGCAGCGCTACCTCGAGGGGCTCGAGGCCTACCACTCGTTCGCGCATGGATTTCGCCAGAGCTTGGCCGAGCCGGGCGGGCCCGAGCGGCTCGCCCACGCCGTCCGCGACAATCCCCCGCGCCGCCATCCCGTGATCCGCACACACCCGGTCAGCGGCGCTAAGCAGCTGTTTGTGAATCGCCTGTTCACGACCCACCTGGTCGGCGTCGGCGAGCGGGAGAGCGCCGCCGTGCTGGCGTATCTGTACGACCACCTCGAGATCCCCGAGCACACCTGCCGGGTCCGCTGGCGCCCGGGGACCATCGCGTTCTGGGACAATCGCGCGACCATGCACCGGCCCGTCAACGACTTCTGGCCGGCCGTCCGGATCATGCAGCGGATCACGATCGCGGGCGACAAGCCGATCTGAGCGGTTCAGCGGTCGATCGCCGCCGCCTCGCAGCAAGACCCGTGAGCTCTGCGACGCTCCGCTCACGGGCAGGTCACGTCCCTGTCGCATCGCCGTCTCGCCAATGTTCGGGACTCGTAGCGCGCCAACACGACAGATGTGACCCGACTGAAACCCTGGGTCGCCATGCTGGAGGAGCCCTCGTGGCCACCTTCCATCCATGCGCAAACCGTTCGAACTCACGACGCTCTCCCACCCCAGCCTGCTCGGTCTCGTGCTCGTCCTCTCCAGCGCAGCTGGTTGCGGCGACGACACCACAACCGCAGATACTGGGGACACCAGCGAGACGGGTGGCCCCGGTCAGCCCGGCGACCCTGGCGATCCCGGCGACCCCGGCGACCCCGGCGACCCCGGCGATCCAGGCGACCCTGGTGATCCCGGTGATCCAGGCGATCCCGGCGACCCTGGCCAGAACGCCCGCAGCTTGATCTTCACGCCCGTGGAGTTCCCCGCCACCGACGAGGCCAAGCGAGCGGTGCTGGCCTCGCCCCGCGCCGAGATCGACCACACGATTCACGAGATCGGCTTTCACACCGTGCTGCGCAGCGGCGAGCAGCCAGGCGGCGGTGGGACGTTTGGCTTGATCGTCGACAAGGACGGCGATCCGGTCCTCAATGAGGACGCCTCGGAGTTTGTCTCGTCGGACGCGGACTTCAGCTCGCTGCTCCCGATCGGCGACAAGATCTACTCCGTCATGCAATTCGAGTCCCGACCTGGCGGCATGTACCTGTCGGAGCTCTCGCAAGATCAGAGCACCGGAGCGCTCACCCCCGTCTCGACCGCCGCGATCGACTTCTCTGACGTCCACGGCTTGTGGGTGCCCTGCGCCGGCAGCGTGACACCGTGGAACACTCACCTGGGCGGCGAAGAATACCCGCCCGACGCCCGCGAGTTCGAGGCGGCCCAGCTCGTCGAGGAACTGGGCGGCTACGCGATCCCGATGCTCCGCTACTGGAAGCTGGACATCTACAGCGACGCCAACAACGACGACCTGATCGACCTGACCCTCGACGAGGTGAGGGCTGCCGGCTTCCACCCGTATCACCACGGCTATCCGATCGAGGTCGTCGTCAACGAGGACGCCTCATACGCGGTCACCAAGCACTACAGCATGGGCCGATCCGCGATCGAGCTGGCCTACGTGATGCCCGATGAGCGCACCGTCTACATCACCGACGACGGGACCAACGTCGGGCTGTACATGTTCGTCGCCGACAACGCGGGGGATCTGAGCGCCGGCAACCTCTACGCGATGAAGTGGTACCAGACCAGCGCGAGTGGGGCTGGGTCGGCGGACATCGAGTGGATCCCACTGGGTCACGCCTCCAACGCCGAGGTCAGCGCTCTGATCGACGCGGGCACGGAATTCAGCGACGTGTTCGCCAGCGCCGATCCGGTGCTCGACATCAACGATCAGCCGACAGGTGAGTGCCCCGACGGCTTCACCTCGATCAACGCGGGCGACCCCGGGATCGAGTGCCTGGCCCTGCAGCCCGGCATGGAGCTCGCCGCCTCCCGGCTCGAGAGCCGTCGCTATGCCGCGATGCTGGGCGCGACCGTGGAGCTGCGCAAAGAAGAGGGCATCGCGGTCGACCCCGACAATCACACGATGTTCATTGCGATGTCCGCGATCGAGAACGGCATGGAGGACAACGCCAAGAACGGCGCCCCCAACACCCGCTACGATGTCGGTGGCCCCAACGACATCCGGGTCCAGAGCAACCGCTGCGGCGCTGTCTATGCGCTGGATCTCGCGCCCTCGATGCTCTACGACTCCCAGTGGGTCGCCTCGAACTGGCGCCCGCTCGTGGTCGGACAAGAGATCAGCTACCCGAACGGCAGCCCGTTCGCGGGCAACACCTGCAGCGTCAACAGCATCGCCAGCCCCGACAACGTCACCTATGTTCGCGGCTACGACACGTTGATCATCGGCGAGGACACGAGCAGTCACCAAAATGACATGATCTGGGCGTACGAGATGAAGACCGGCAAGCTGACCCGGGTCCAGACGACGCCCTACGGAGCCGAGACCACGTCGCCCTATTGGTACCCGAACATCAACGGCTTCGCGTACCTCAAGAGCGTCATCCAGCATCCCTATGGTGAGTCCGATCAGGATAAATTGATGGATCCCGCCGACGCGGCCGCGTACGACGGCTACCTCGGCCCATTCCCCGCCATGGACTGACTTAACGGCTCCGCGCGGGCGACCTCGTCGACCAGGTCGCCCGCGTTTTTTTGATCAACAGTTACTATAGAGGTTCGCCCACGCTATGTTCCGTCTCGCGAGTCTACCCGCTGTGTCCCTGCTGGGGTTGCTGCTCATGGGCTGTCAGGTCGCCTCATCCGACCCCGGTCCCGCCAAGGCGAGCGTTCCCGATCAGCCGGCGCAGAGGCCCGCACCGGAGCTAAGCAATCTCCAGCCTGTCAACGTCAGCGCCTACATTCCGCCGCAGTGCTACGCGAACACGATCGACGAGCGCGGCGGCGTGCACAACCCTTGTTTTGTGTGTCACCACGACGGCTGGCGGCCCAATTTCATCGGCGACGGATCGGTGCAAACGGCCTATGATCTGCCCGATCCCGCGCTGAACAATCCCTGGACCAACCTGCGAGTCGACCGCCGCGCGGAGCTGGCTGCGATCGACGAGCCCGAGCTGCTGGCGTATGTCCGGCGATCGAATTACCGAGAGGGCGATCAGCTGCTGCTCGCCGCGCGGTTGAGCGAGCTGCCGCCCGGCTGGGATCAAGACGACGACGGCAGCTGGAGTGGGTACGTGCCCGACGCGTGGTTCGAGTTCGACGCGCGCGGGTTCGATCATGGGCCCGACGGGGCGCTCACTGGCTGGCGCGCGTACGCGTTTCGGCCGCTGCCGGGCGCGTTCTTCCCGACCAACGGGGGCTCGATCGGTGACGCGCTGATCCGCCTGCCGAAAGCGTTTCGCCGTGACGCCGCGGGCGTGGACAGCCTCGCCGTCTACGAGCTCAACCTCGCGATCCTCGAGGCCCTGATCACCCGGGCGGACGTGGCGATCGAGCCGAGCATCGAGCGAGACCTCGGTGTCGATCTAGACGGAGACGGCAGCCTCGGCATCGCAACAATTGTTCACTTCCAGTGGGCGCCGCTACGCGGCCAGACCATGCGCTGGGTCGGCGAGGCTGGTCTCGCCCAGGAGCGGGGCGAGCTCGAGCTCGCCGCGGGTCTGTTCCCGGTCGGCACCGAATTTCTGCACAGCGTCCGCTACCTCGACGTCGCCGGGCCCGAGCGCCGCGTCGTGATGGCGCCGCGCATGAAGGAGCTCCGCTACGCCCGCAAGCGCCGGTGGCTGAGCTACTCCGAGCTCGACGCGGCCGCAGCCGAAGACGCGAAGCAGCGGATCGACTTTCCCGCCCGCGTCCGCGACGTGTTCGCCGACCTCGAGCGTGGCGCCAGCACTGGGATCGGTTGGGTGATGCAGGGCTTCATCGAGGACGCGGGCGGCGAGCTTCGCCCCCAGACCGTCGAAGAGACCATGTTCTGCGTGGGCTGCCACTCGGGCGTCGGCGCCACGGACGACGGCATCTACTCGTTTGGTCGCAAGCTCGGCCCCGACGCGCCCGCGCGCGGCTGGACCCACACCGCGACCGACAATGGCCACCGCGTCGGCGACCACACCCGCGCCGACGACCTCGGCGAGTACGCGACCTACCTGATCGAGAACGAGGCGGGCGATGACTTTCGCGCCAACCAGGAGCTCCTCGCTCGGTTCTTCGATGAGCACGGCGAGCCGCGAATGCAGGCGATCAACGCGCTCGCCGAGGACGTCTCACCGCTGCTGCTCCCCTCGCCCGAGCGCGCGCTGGCCCTCGACGCAGCGTATCGGCTAGTTGTCCGCGAGCAGAGCTACGCGCTCGGCCGCGACAGCGTGCTGGCGCCCACGATGAACCTGCACATGGCGCTCGCGCCCGCCCAGCCGACCGGTATCGAGGTCCCCGTGCACGGCCCGCGCGACCGCCGTCCGCGACCTGTCAGGTGAGCTCGCGGATCATCTCCCACTGATCGATCAACGGTCGCGCGCCGCAGTGACGCAGACAGGCGAGCGCCGCGATGGCTCGCGCATCGACGTTGAGCACCCGCAGCGGATCGGCGCTGCGCCGCTGGAGCTCGTGGAGGAGCGCGCTGGCGATCCCGCGGCGGCGCTGGTCCGGCGCGATTGCGATCTGCAAGACATCGCTCCCGCACGCGATCGCCACGCCGCGGACCTGGTCGCCGATCCGAGCCTCGAGGACCACGCGCGGCTCGCTGCGCTCGACCGTCTCGATCCCGCCCGGCCAGGCCGGCTGGAAGTCCCACCAAGCGGACCACGTCGGCCAGTCGAGCGTCGCGGTCTCGACGAGCTCCAGACCCGCGGGCACCGCCCGGGTCACCGTGACCTTCGGCTCCGGCCACTTCAGGCAGATCAGCCGGCGAGCCCGGACGAACCCGAGCCGCGCGTAGGCCCGAACCGCCCTGTCGTTGGTGTCGATCACCTCGAGCGTCATTCGCTCGATCCCCTCGGCGCGTAGCCGCGGCCACAGAGCCCCGAACAGCGCGCCGACGAGCCCGCCGCCCTGGGCCGCGCGCCGGACCCCGGTCATCAGGTCGTAGGCCGACCTCCCCGAGCGAGCGCTCAGCGTGTAGCCGACCAGCTCGGCGCCTTTGAACGCCCCGAGCGACAGCGGCCAGACCACGCCCCGCCGATGCAGCATCAGCTGCAGCGCCGCGAGCGAGGGTTGCATCGGGATCGGATACACGGCGAAGGCATCGAGCGTCGCCGCGTGGATGCCCTCGAGATCGGCTTCGCTGAGTGAACGCAGCTCGAACATGTTGGGTAGCGACTCCGATCCGTGGCGCGCTCGCCGGGTCTCAGCGTAGCGAAGTTGCGGCCCGAACTCATCCAACACTGACGACCGCGGGCAGGCCTGCTAGGCTGTGCCAATGCCGATCGATCGCTCGCGCTTCTTGTTGCTCACCGCTGCCCTCGCCACCGCCGCCTGCAACCAGGACAAGCCCGAGAGCAAGACAGACGACCCCCCGGCCAAGACCGCCGACGACAAGGAGGACGACAGCAAGAAGGCCGAGCCTGCACCCGCTGACCCGAGCGAGGCCAGCAAGGACGGCGCGCCGTCGACTCCCGAGACCAGCGCGGCTCCGGGCGGGGACAACCAAGCCGCGCCGCTGCCCGCCCCCGCCGACGAAGAGTTGCCCCCGCCGATCAAAGAAAACTTCGGCGGGTGACGCGGCTGCGGCCCGCGTCGCTCAGTTGACATGTGCGCGGCCACGGGCTGGGATGGCGCATGCCCCCGCGCACCCGTCATGGTTGGATCGAGACCATCGCCCCCGAGCAGGCCACCGGCTTGCTCGCCAAGCTGTACAAGGCCGCCCTCGATCGCGCGGGTAAGGTCTACAACGTGATCCGGATCCAGTCGCTGCGGCCGGAGGTCCTGCGGATCTCGACGCAGCTGTACCGCGAGGTCATGTTCGGCGAGCGCAGCCCGCTCACCCGTGCCCAACGCGAGATGCTTGCTACCGCCGTGTCGCGCCAGAACGCGTGCGAGTACTGAACGTGGAGCCACGGCGACGACCTCCGTGCTGAGGTCGAGATGGACTCCGAGATCTGCGCTGGCCAGGACCCCGACGAGTGGGTGGCCGCGATCAAGACCGACTGGCGCACCGCCGAGCTGCGTGACGTCGAGGGTGCGATCCTCGAGTACGCGACCAAGCTGACGAAAGACCCCGGCGCCATGCGGGAGGCCGACGTGCTGGCCCTGCGCGCGGCCGGGCTCAGCGACACGGCGATCCATGATGTCGCGCAGGTCGTCGCGCTGTTCAACTACTACAACCGCATCGCGGATGGGCTGGGGATCGCCATCGATCCCACGGTCTAGACGACCAAGCACCCCTCACGACAATGATCCGATGAGCGGCGAGCACTTGTCCGTGGTGTAACGCCCTCGTCACCCACGCCCGAAGCGGTCGTGATAGCTACCGCCGGCATGCACTCGGCGTCGAGCTATTCAATGGTTGTTGTGATCTGCGCAGCCACGCTGATCTCATGCTCCGACAACGCGGCCGACGAGGCCAGCGGGTCGGACTCGGACTCGGGCTCGGGCTCGAGCTCGACCGACAGCACGACCTCCCCAAGCGATACGAGCACGACCGGCGACGGTGACGGCGACGGTGACGGCGACGGTGACGGCGACGGCGACGGCGACGGGATCCCAGAGCGGATCGACTGTGGAACACCGAGCTACGCCGGCCTGCGCCGCGCGCCCTACCTGCAATCGGTCGCCCCAAGCAGCACCCGAGTGGCCTGGGCGAGCGAGACCGGGGGCGTGGCCACGCTGCACGTGGCCGAGAGCAAGGACGGCCCGTGGATGGAGTTCGCCGCGACCCCACGCGTGTTCGAGGTCGACTACACGGGCGAGGAGGTCGACTACACCGCGTACGACGCGACCGCCGACGGCCTGCAGCCGGGGACTCAGTATTGCTACGAGATCCACGAGGACGGCGACCCGGTCGCGACCGGGCTCTGGTTCGAGACCGCATGGACCGATGACCGCGCGGTCCGGATCGTGGCGCTCGGCGACTCGGGCAACGCCAGCGCCGAGCAGCTCGCGGTCCGCGATCGCATGCTCGAGCGCGACTTCGACGTGTTCTTGCACCTCGGCGACATGGCCTACGGCGACGGGACCTTCCCGGAGTTCAAGGAGCGAGTGTTCGACGTCTACACCGAGCTCCTGCACAAGACGCCGACCTGGCCGACGATGGGCAACCACGAGTACAAGACCGACAACGGGCAGCCCTACCTCGACCTCTACTACATGCCCGAGGTCACCCTCGATCCCGCCCACGCCGAGCGCTACTACAGCTTCGACTACGGCGAGGTCCACTTCATCTCGCTCGAGACCAACGACCTGCCGCTGATCACCGCCGTCGCCCTCGATCAAACCAGCGACATCACGATGCTGGACTGGCTGCGCGAGGATCTTGCCCAGAACGACAAGCCCTGGACCGTCGCGTTCTTTCATCACCCGCCCTACACCTCGTCCGAGCGCGATCCCAACTTTCTGGTCCGCGACGGGCTGGTTCCGATCCTCGAGGAGTGGGGCGTCGACATCGTGCTCGCCGGGCATGACCACCACTACGAGCGGACCGTTCCGCTCGAGGGGAATGGGCCGTCGACCAAGGAAGAGGGCGGCATCTACTACTTCGTGGTCGGCAACGGCGGCGCCGGTCTGCGCCCGGCCGACGGCGACTGGTGGACGGCCGAGGTCAACGACGAGCAGCATGGCTACCTGTCGCTTCGAATCGAGGGCTGCACCGCCTACGGCGAGGTCGTGACCCTCGACGGCGAGATCCTCGACTCCTTCGAGCTGCCCGACTGTTGACCGGGCCGGTCCAGCGTCGGCCGCTCTGGCGCGAACCCTTGCTCGCGTTCGTGGTGCTCGGGGCGGTGGTGTTTGGCATCGATCGCGCGCTGCCCCGCGACGAGCCGGCCGCGCGACAGGTGCGGCTCGATCGTGAGACTCACTCGCGGCTGCTCGACGAGCTGCATGCGGCGCTGGGGCGCGCGCCAACGCCAACGGAGATCGCCGCGGCCGAGCAGCGCTGGGTGAGCACCGAGGTGCTGGTTCGCGAGGGGCTGGCCCTGGGACTCGAGCGCGACGATCCGATCGTTCGCCAGCGGATCGTCGACAAGATGCAGCTGGCGCTCGACGACTTCAGGCCGAGCGAGCCTCGGCCTGGCCAGCTCGAGGACTACTTCGCGGCCAACCGAGCTCGCTTCGCCGAGCCGGGGGCCGCGGACTTCGTGCACGTGTGGCTCAGCGAGGCCGAGTCCGCCGACGAGATTCTCGCGCGGCTCGAGGCTGGCGAAGATCCAGCGGCGCTCGGGCGGCCGTTCCCGGACGGGAGTCGGTTTCGCCGGCGCCCGCGTGCTCGCGTGGCCCAGAGCTTCGGCGAGGGCTTCGCCGCCGAGCTGTTCTCGACGCCGAGCACCGGTCGGTGGATCGTGCGGCGCTCCGATCACGGCACCCACGTGGTCAAGACCCTGGCCCTGCGACCCGGACGGGAGCCGAGGCTCGCTGGCATCCGCGAGCGCGTGCTCGAGGACTGGCACCGCTCGCGGCGACGCGAGCACGTCCGCGCGCGCGTCGACGCGCTCGTCGACGGCTGGGAGCTGGTGATCGAGCGATGAACGGCCGCTCCGCTCGGGTCTGGCTGGCGCTGGGCTGCGCGCTGGCGTGCTTGCTGCTCGTGTGGCCGCACCGGGCTTGGGCCCACGAGCCGCACCCTGCCCTGCTGGTGATCGAGCAGACGGCGAGCGGCAGCTACGAGGTCCGCTGGCGAGCACCGGTCGGCGGCCAGTTTGACGATGGCGTTCGCCCGGTGTTTCCCGAGCACTGCGAGCTCACGGGCCAGCGGCTCGCATGCGACGACCCAGGCCTGACGGGGGAGCTCACGATCGCCGGGCTCGCGCGCGCGGACGCGGACGTGGTCGTGGAGATCCGCTGGTCGCCGACGCGGACCCAGACGGCGGTGCTGTCCCGGCAGCGTCCGGCGATGATCCTCGATCCGGGGGTGGTCGGCGGGCCGTGGCGAGTCGCGCGAGCGTACGTGGTCCTCGGTGTCGAGCACATCGTCGGCGGCTGGGATCACCTCGCCTTCGTGGTGGGGCTGCTGCTCCTCGTTGGCTTCGAGCGGCGGCTGATCTGGACGATCACCGCGTTCACCGTTGCCCACTCGCTCACGCTCGCGGCGAGCGTCCTCGAGCTCGTGCGGCTGCCGAGCCGCGCGGTGGAGATCGTCATCGCGCTCTCGATCGTGCTCGTCGCCCGCGAGGCTATCGACGCACGGAGCGACGCGCCGCCGTCATGGTCGCGGCGCTGGCCGTGGGCGATCGCGTTCGGGTTCGGGTTGCTGCATGGGTTCGGCTTCGCGGGGGCGCTGCTCGAGATCGGGATCCCCGACACAGCTCGAGCCCTGGCCCTGGCCTCGTTCAATATCGGCGTCGAGCTCGGCCAGCTGGCGGTGGTCGCCGTGCTCGGCCTCGCTTGGGTGGCCGTGCGGCGCCTGGCCGTGCGGTGGCCAGGCTGGAGGGTGCCGGTATGCGTCGCGCTCGGCGGCCTGGGCGTGTACTGGACCCTCGATCGCGCGGCCTCGGCCTGGTTCGGCGTCTGACCCCGTTGGTTCTGGGGACGATCCGCAAGCGAGCAGAGCTTTGCAGTGCGCTCGAGCTCGAGCTGCGGCGTCAGGGTGAGCAGGTGACCGCCGGCCTCGTCGGCGACCCCGATCGAAGGTCCCGATGAGGACGCGGGGTCGATCGGCTCGCGCGGGCGCCGACACCCATCGAGGTACACGCTCCCGACCGGGCACTCGACATCCACCGTGCAGTAGAAGATGCCCGCGGCACGCCATGAAGGAGCCTGGACCCGCGCCCCCCACCAACGCGATTTCGAACGGTCCGCTCAGTCTTCTTCGGTGACCACGGGCATCTCGCCCGACCAGTCGACGGTCAGGGTGCGTCCGCCCTGGTGGACCGTGAGCACCCGATCCACCAGGCTCACGTAGGGGCCCTCGAGCACTGGCCACAGCTCGGGATCGAACTCGGGTTGGATCACGTCGTTGATCTCGATCTCGGGTCGGACCACGGCGACCACGTCTGAGTCATAGACGTAGTCCGGCGCGACCCACGTCGCCCGCAGCACGTCGCCGTCCGAATCGGTGTAGCTCACGCTCAGAGCCTCCCAGTCGATCTCGAGCGGGTTCGACTGCAACTGGGCCTGAAAGCCCTCGAAGCTGCCGTGCTGCGCCACCGTGCCCAGCTCGTAGACGATCGCGTTGGTCGCCCCCTCCGAGCGGATCATGTTGAACTCGGCCAGCTCGTCGGTCGTCTCCGTGTCGATGACATAGTCACGCAGCGGACGAATCCCGACGTAGACCTCGCCCTCACGCATGAAGATCCATCCCTCGCTCTCGACGACCTCGTCCACCGATTTGGGATAGCGGGTGTCGGCCCGCTGGATCGGCGCCTGGAGTCGCTGGTCCGCCCAGGAGCCCAGGCCCTCCCACGGGTCGAGCTCGGGGATGTTGAACAGGCTGATCACCGTGTTTTCATGGTGGGCGATCTCGTGAAACGGCGAGTTCGAGGCACCGCGCCAGGCCGCGGCCTCGCTCAGCGCGCTGCCCCAGTAATTGTGTGAACTCTCGATATAATTGTAGGTATCGCTGCTCGCGTAGGCGAGCATGAAGTTCTTGAAGTTGACGTAGAAACCGCCGGGCTGGTAGCGGAGAAAGCCCGTGCCCACGGCGTAGTCCCCGGTCCGATAGACCGTACGCATGTTGTCGTGGGACGGCCCGTCACCCCACGCACCGAAGCGCGCGAACGAGCCGTGCCCGGTGTAGCTGGTGGTGTTGCCTGTTGCGACCTTGCGGATCACATCGGGCGGACACCACTCGATCGAGGCGTTGTAGACCACGGTCGAGTTGTGGCTGTGCGAGCGCCAGGTCTCGACATCGTCGGTGATGTTGGTGCCCTCGGGCCAGTACATCCAGTTCATGAATTGAACGTTGGGCTGCACCCCGTGATAGTTGGCGTTGACCTGCTGGTAATTTGATCGATTGTAGGGCGGCAGGGTGATGCCATGAAAGGTGTTCATGGCGAGGTTGGCATAGTGAAAGAGCAGCGCCGCCTCGGCCGCCCGCACGATCTCGTCGTCGTCGGCGAAGGCATACAGCCCCAGCAACGGGAACAGGTGCAGCATGTCGTAGGTCGTCGAGAGATTCTCGGTGTAGCCCTTGTCGTAGAGGCTCGACATCACCTGCAGCAAGTTGGCCTTGATCGACTCGTGCAGCTCGTCCCCCGATACCAGCGGCCCCTGGTTGGTCAACCAATCGTCCTCCTCGGGGAACCACTGGGTGAACAAGAAGCCCGCGAAATTCTTCATCAACGCGTGGTTCTCGGTGCCGTGGCCGTTGATCTCGTGCCACGACTTCATGCAGTCTTTCATCTCCTGTCGCTGGGCCTCGGAGAAGTGCTCCCAGTACAGGCCCAGGGCGTAGGTCCCCGACGGCACCGATTGATCGTTGCCCAGACACACCGTATCGACCGCCTGCTCGAGCGCGACCGGGTCGTCGGGATCGACGTATAGCGCGCCCAGGAGCGTGGCCCAGCCCTCGGGATTGGCGAGCGTCTCCAAGACCCAAGCGCGGCGTTCATTGAAGACCTCCTTGGGTTCGATGGGACCGGGATCTTCGCCGTCGCCGTCGCCATCCCCGTCGCCGTCTCCATCCCCGTCTCCGTCTCCCGCGCCACCCTCGGTCTCGCAGGTGTCGATCTCGTCACACGAACCATCGACCGATGGATCGGTGCATCCGCCCA
>NZ_PVNL01000094.1 GCF_002994635.1 Enhygromyxa salina
GCGAAGCTCAGTCGGGGGAAGAAGGCGGTAAAGGTGACGCTGGCGGCGGCGGAGAAGGCGTTTGCCAAGCTGGTGCATCAGAAGGTTGCGAAGGGGTATGAGGAGCTGACCGAGGTCGTGCAGCCGCAGGCTGTCGCGCCGCCCGAGGGGGAGGGGTCGGGGAGTCGGGCGACGGGAATTCGGGCGAAGGTTGGGGACGGGGCGCAGCTGCTCAACGCGATTGATCCTGAAGCACTCGGGGGGCTGCTGGCGGATGATGATGTGATTGCGCAGCAAAAGTTGGACGGTAGTCGGGTGCTGGTGCACATCGATGATGGGGAGATTCGCGCGACCAATCGGGCAGGGCAGCTGACGACGATCCATGCGTCAATTTTGGCGGCGCTGGACTCGGTCCCGCGTGGCACCGTGATCGATGGGGAGCTGATGTCTGGTGCGGATGGGCCCTGCTACTGGTTGTTCGATATCCTGAAGATCGCGGGGGAGGATCTGCGCGGGCTTGGCTACCTCGAGCGTTGGGAGCGCCTCGATGCGGAGATCGAGCCGGTGGTCGAGCCGCCGATCCGGATCCTCGAGTATGCGCAGGGGAGCGCGGCCAAGCAGGCGCTGTACGATCGGCTGGTCGCAGGTAGCGCGGAGGGCATCGTGTTCAAGCGGGCTGACGCGCGCTACCAGACCGGGCGGCCGAGCTCGGGTGGCGACCAGCTCAAGCACAAGTTCATCAAGTCCGCCGATGTGGTGATCCTCGAGAACGCTGGCAACGCGTATCGCATGGGCGTGTATGCGGGGGGTGTGCTGCGCGAGGTCGGCAAGGTGTTCGCGGGGACGACCAACGCTTCGCGGGTCGAGCTCGATGACCGGCTGTCGGCCGGGGAGCAGCCCGTGGCGGAGGTTCGTTATCTCTATGCGACCGATGATGAGCAGCTGTATCAGCCGGTGTTCGTGCGCCTGCGCGACGACAAGCCGGCGCTCGAGTGTGGTGTGGATCAGCTCGAGAAGACCCGCCGCGAGGTTCACCAGCACTGACGCTCACGCGCCCGGCCACGGCCGCGCTGCGAGGTCAGCCCCGGCGGCGAAACGGCAGCACCCGGGCGCCCTTGGGTGGCGGGTCGATCGGCGGCAGCGAGAGCACGAGCTTCTCGATCGCCGGCAGCGCGCGCAGCATTACCCCGGCGGCGCCGAGCTCAGAGAACCGACCGCCGTAGACCAAGATCACGTGATAGATCCCGCCAAAGTCCCGCGCGAACCAGCCCAGGTCATCCTCGATCGCCTCGTGGCGCTCGGGCGCGCGGCGGACCGCTGCGATCGCGCGGCAGGTCGCAAAGTGGGCGGTCCAGGCCTCGGCGTCGCGGTGCTCACCGAGCTCGCGGATCGTCGGCAGCTTGCGAAGCAGTCGCTCGCGTAGCTTGCGTGGCTCGAGCTTGGCGACCCGCTCGCGCAGGGTGGCCTCGTCGAGCTGTACGAGCTCGGTCATGTCGAGGCCGGCCGCGGCGGCGCTGTCGGCCAGCTCGCCGATCCACATCACGACCTCGACGTCCTCGGGTCCAGGCGGGATCTCGGAGCTGCCCCACAGCACCGGTGAGTCCTCGTCGATGACGACGGCCTGGAGGGCGTTGGCCTTCTCGGCCAGCAGCGCGAGCGCGTCGTCGAGCTCGCGCGCGACCGGCCCAGCCGACATTCGCGGGCGACGAGCCTCGACCCGACCGCCGATCCCGGCGAAGGTCTCGACCAGCGCGACGAGCTTGGCCTCGGGCGCGCCACCGTCCTCGAGCGGGGCACCAAACAGGGCGACGACGCGCCAGCCCCCGGGCAGCTCGGCGAACACGCAGTCCTCGGACTGCGGCGGTTGTCCCCCGAACTCAAAGCGAGCGTCGTCACAGCGGAGCTCACGACGGACCAGATCGAGAAAACGCTCGAGGTCGACCACCCCCGCAGATTAGCCGATGTGTCCGCGGCCCGCGGACTCGACCCCACATGCGGCCCGGCTCGGGAAACCAGCTATCCTCCGGCGCATGCGCGCATGCCGAACCCGAGCGTCCTTCTGCGTGGCCCTGCTGCTGGCCGCGCCGCTCGCCTCCTGCACCAAGAACAGCAACACCAACGTCAAGATCGCCGGCGAGGGCGACGGGCAAGCAGAGTCTGCGCGGACCAACCCTGGAACCCAGGGCCGCGATGTCAAACGGGGACCCGTCGAGAAGATCGAGGTCTCGGGCAGCATCTCGGAGTTCGGCGACATGCTCGACGCGGGCTCGAAGCTGCTCAACATGTGGTCGCCACCGGAGCCCGGCGCGCCGCCGGTCGAGCTGCGCAATCTCGTCGCGGTCACGCTGATCCAAGAGGGCTTTGGGCCCGGGTTCCTCGAGTCGGTGGACCTCGACGGCGTGCACGCGATGAAGCTCGGCTTCCCCCACGAGGGTCAGCCCGGGGTCACGGACGCAGACGTGGATCTGTCGTTGGCGCTGAGCACCATCGACGCAGTCCGGGCGATCGAGAGCATGCCCGCTGGCATGCAGCCGCAGCCGATGGGCCAGAACCTGTGGCAGCTGGTCGAGGAGAACACCAAGCTGTTCTTCCGGGCCCAGCCGAGCGCGCTGGAGATCGCCCTGAGCATGGACGGCCTGGACCTCGCCAACGGCCTGCGCAGCCAGGTCACGGTCGGGCCCAAGCAGCCGCGCATCAAGGTCGGCGCGACCAACATCCCGCCCGTCAACATCGACGTGAGCGACCTGATCCCGCTGCCGCCCGCGCTCTCGCGCACGCTCAGCTCGATCATCAATGAGACCGAGAACATCGAGCTTGGGCTCGACTTCGGCACGACCCGGGATCTGGTCGCGCGGACCGGCGTCGAGGCACCGTTCGGTCGGCTCGGCCTCGACCCGATCGGTCCGGCCACGCAGGCCCCCAGCGCGCTGGCCAAGGCGCTGCCCGGGGACGCGATGTTTGCGTGGGTGATGCCCTGGGGTGATCCCAAGCTGCTGCACGACGTCCTCGACAAGCAGATCCCCGTCAACGAGATCCCCGCGCCGTTCGACGGCTACGTCGACGAGGTCCTCGCGGGTGCCCACAAGCTCCTGGACAACGTGGGCACCGAGGTGCTCGCGGCGGCCTACGTCGACAAGGGCAAGTTCACGCTGGTGCTCGCGGCCGACGTCAAGGACGAGAAGTCGTCCCGCGAGGCCATGCGCAAGGTGCTCGGCGCGGCGGAGAAGGCCCTTCAAGATCACATCGCGCTGGCCGGCAACAGCCCCGACCACGCCTACAAAGTCAGCTTCAAGAAGGACGGGGCCAAGGTCGGCAAGGCCAAGGGTGACCTGCTGACCGTGACGATCCCCAAGGACATGCACGACGAGATGAAGGACATCAGCTGGCTGGTCGGCGACAACAAGCCGCAGCTCGAGATCTCCTCGGTGGTCGCCGACGGCAAGCTCGTCGTCGCGATCGGCGTCGGCCAAAAGGCGTTCATGAACAGTGTCGGGCGAAACCTCGGCAAGTCGTCGAGCAACGGGCTCGAGGCCGGCGGTGGGTTGGCGCTGGCCCGCGACCTGGCCGACGGCTGCCAGTACTGCGTGATCTTCAACCCGGTCGAGCTCGGGGAGATGGGCTTCACGGTGATCGCCGCCGACGCCGACGAGCCGGCCGAGGTTCGCAAGGCCGCGACCAAGGCCCGCGACAAGCTGCTCGGGCTCGGCCTCGCGGGTGAGGTCGCGTTCGCGCTGCGGCTCGAGGACACCCGCGGCACGTTCGGGTTTGGCGTGCCCAAGTCGCTGCTGTTCGCGGACCCCAGCAAGGTCAAGACCGTCGTCGAGCTGGTCAAGTCGATCGACGAGGCTCGGAGCGCCGCTTGGGCCACCGCGTCCCCGCAGTGACGCGGGCGGACAGGCGCGTCGCCGGGCTGATCCTGGCCGGGGGCGCGTCGCGGCGGATGGGCCGGCCCAAGGCGCTCGTCGAGCTCGACGGGCGCACCTTCGTGGGGATCGGCGTCGAGCTGCTGCGAACATCCGGGTGCGCCCCGGTGCTGGTGGTCGATGGTGCGCATCCGCTGGATCCGGGGCTGGGGGCGATCGCGGGGGCTGAGCTCGTTCACAATTCGCAGTGGCAGCGCGGGCCGCTTTCGAGCCTGCAGCTCGGGCTGGCTCGCGCGCTCGAGCTCGAGCCGGGGCTCGACGCGCTGCTGGTCCACCACGTCGAGCGGCCGCGCATTGCGGCGCAGACCGTAGCCGCGCTGCTGGCCCGCGCCGGCGATGAGCCCGAGTGCGTGTGGCAGCCGAGCTTCGCGGGTCGCTCGGGTCATCCCGTGGTGTGGCCGCGGGCGCTGTTCGAGGCGCTGGCGAGCCTCGATGCTGGCCGCGAGACCGCCCGAACGCTGCTGCGGGGGCCGGCTTTGGCGCGACGTCGCAAGCTCGAGGTCGACGACGCCGGGGTGCTCGACAACATCGACACCCCCGAGCAGCTGGCTGGTCTTTGACTAGGGCGTGGTCTCGGCGCCGTCGACTCGTGCGATCGCGGCGTCGACCATGTTCATCGACGACCCGTCGCCGCCGTGGCGCAGAGCAATCAGCTCGGCGGCGATGCTCACGGCGATCTCCGGCGGGGTCCGGCCACCCAGCGCGAGACCGACCGGCGCGTGGACCCGAGACAGATCCGGCCGCGCCAGGCCCCGCTCGTCGTAGCGCCGCAGCACCCGGGCCAGCACCGTGTGAACCTTGCGGCGGCTGCCGATCATGCCCAGGTACGCGTGCGGCAGCTCGATGAGCTTGGCCAGCGCCCGCTCGTCGCGGGCGTGGTCGCGGGTCACGATGACGAGGTAGTCGCGCTCGTTCAGATCCGGGATCGCCTCGTGGATCTCGTCGGCGTCGAACGCCAGGCGCTCGACCTGCTCGAACGCGGGATCGTCGAGCAGCTCCTCGCGGTCATCCGCGACGATCACCCGCAGCCCGATCCCCCGGGCGAGCGGCGCCAGGGCCTGGGCGACGTGGCCGCCCCCCACGATGATCAGCCGCGCTTCTGCCTGCAGGTACTCCACGAACAGCTCCATCGCGCCCCCGCAACACATGCCCAGATCCCGGACCAGGTGGGCCTCGACCGTGCGCGGCTTGCCTGTGCGCAGCACTTGCCGACAGGTCTCGAGCACCTGGTGCTCGATCGCCCCGCCGCCAACGGTGCCGAGCGTCGAGCCGTCGGCGTAGAGCAGCATCCGGGCGCCGACCACCTGCGGCGCCGACCCAGACCGCCGGATCACCGTGGCCAGGGCCGCCTCCGACTGGCCGCGGCCTTCGAGCAGCTCGAGCACCGCCGCCGCCAGCTGGGCGGGCGTCGCAGACCCAACAGCGGAGGACTTGCTCATGTAGCCGTTTTACTCGGCGCGTGCGCTCGATGCCAGACCGCGAGAGGCCCACGCGAGCGGATCGCAGACCGATGGGGTCAAATGCGTTAGGCTGCGCCCAGGAGAACCGCCATGACTCGCTCGATCACCGCTTCGTTCGCCGTCTTGGTCCTCGCCGGGCTGAGTCTCGCCGCCTGTGACGCCAAAGAGAACCCCTATGAGGTCAAGAAGAAGGGGGCCGTCGATCTTCACAGCTATGAAAAAGAGATGACCCCCGAAGAGCTGGCCGAAGCGCGCAAGGCCGCGGGTCACGACTCGATGGATCAGATCGCCAAAGAGAACGCCCTCATGTTCGAGAAGGGCGCGCGCGAGTACATCAAGACCCGCCTGCCCGAGTACCGCGAGCTCGTCACCGAGATCCGCGGCTACCTCGACGAGATCGAGAAGAGCGCGCCAAAGTGGAAAGAGAAGGAGGCCACCTTCGACAAGTTCAAGGAGGCCTACAAAGAGGACGTCAAGGCGTTCCTGTCGGTGTACGACGAGCTCACCTCGAACGGCGAAGAGGGCGGCAACATGCAGGCCGACCTCAGCTGGGCGGTCCGCGCCTGGGAAGCGCTCAACAACGATCTCAGCCCCGAGGTGTTTGACAACGCCCAGCTGCCCGTGGCGATCAAGGACATCCGCGACCGGCTCGACAAGGTCTCGGCCGTGCTCGACGAGATCGAAAAAGACGAGACGCTCGAGGTCAACCCGCTCTACAAGGCTCCCAAGCGGGACAAGAAGAAGAAGTAGCGGCCGCGCGGCGCTGGCCTGCGGGTGCCCCGCAATACGTGCGCGACGGCGAGTTCGGGAGTAGAACCCGGCTCACGCGGTGACCGACCCCAACACACAGCGCGCGGGCACAGCGGGCGTCGGCGGCATGATCCGGGCCGTCGCCAGCTTCCTGTACCGATACGCGGGCCGCTACTGGGTCTCGTACCTGTTCGGGTTCGCGGCCCTGTTCGCCACCAATTGGGCGGTCGTCCGGATCCCCACGGTGATCGGCGAGATCCTCAACACGCTCGAGCGCAGCGGGGCGGGGGCCGAGCTGGGCGAGCGGGCCAAGGCCGCGATCGAGCCGGTCTCGAACCTCGCGCTCGAGCTGATGCTGCTGGCGGTCGGGCTGATCGTCGTGCGGACCTTGTCGCGGGTGCTGTTCTTCAACCCCGGCCGCGACATCCAGTATCGGCTCGGGGTCGATCTGTTCGCCCATCTGCTGACCCTGCAGCGGCCCTTCTACGCCCGGCGCAAGGTCGGTGAGCTGCTCTCGGTCGCGGCCAACGACACCCAGTCCGTGCGCCTGTTGGTCGGGTTCGCGGGCCTGCAGGTGTGCAACGTCGCCGTCGCGATCCCGATGCACCTGTACCAGATGCTGCGCACCGACTGGGTGCTGACGCTGTGGTGCGTGACGCCGGTCGTGATCGGCGGGATCTACATGCGCTGGACGGTGCAGCGGTTCTACGCGCTGATCCGCAGCTCGCTCGAGAAGCTCGCGTCGCTCTCGGACCGGGTGCTCGAGAGCTTCTCGGGGGTCGGCACGGTCCGCGCCCACGTGGCCGAGGAGGCCGCCGTCGAGCGGTTCGAGCGGTACAACCGCGACTACTTGGAGCTGCAGCTCGAGGTCGCCTCGCTGCGCGCGTTTGCGATGCCCGTGCTGGGCCTCGCCGGCTACATTGGCACCGGGCTGGTGTTGTGGGTCGGCGGCAAGCAGGTGATCGCCGGCAAGCTCGAGGTCGGCGACCTCGCAACCTTCACCGCGCTGCTGATCAGCCTGGTCTCGATCCTGACCTCGCTGGCCTGGGTGCTGACCGCGTTCTCGCGCGGCACGGTCTCGCTCAGCCGGGTTCAGGAGCTGCTCGACGCCGACGCAGAGCTGCCCGAGATCGCCCACCGCGAGCCCTTCGCCAGCGCCCCGCGGGTCGAGCTGCGCGCGCTCACCTTCACCCACGCGACCCGCGAGGAGCCGGCCCTGCGCGAGGTCAGCGTGGTCGTCGAGCCCGGTCACACCCTGGGGATCTTCGGGCGCACCGGCTCGGGCAAGACCACGCTGATCGACCTGCTCGCGCGGGTCTACACGCCGGAGCCTGGCGCGGTGCTGATCGACGGTCGTGACGCGCGCGGCTGGGAGCTCGGGAGTCTGCGCGCGGGCATGGCCGTGGTCCCGCAGAGCCCGTTCTTGTTCTCGACCACGCTGCGCGACAACATTCGGCTGCTCGGTGAGCAGACCGGGCACACCGCCTCGGCCGACGCGGAGCTAGCCGGACCGGCGTGGGTCTCGTTTGGCCGCGCTCGTCGGCGCCGCGGCTCGCAGCCCGCGACTGGCGCAGCTGGTGGCGCCGATCTCACAGGTGCAGCTTCGGTCGACGATCCCCGGCTCGCGCAGGTGATCGACTCGGCCTGTCTCGGGCCCGACCTCGCCGCGCTGCCCCAGGGCCTCGACACGATCGTGGGCGAGCGCGGGGTCATGCTCTCGGGCGGCCAGCGCCAGCGCACCGCGCTCGCCCGGGCGCTCTACCGCCAGCCAAAATTGCTGTTGCTCGACGACGTGCTCTCGGCCGTCGACCAGGCCACCGAGACCAAGCTCGTCGACGCGATCCGCAGCTTGAAGGCGGCCTCGGGTGGGGCCGTGCCGCCGACCACCGTGATCGTCTCGCACCGCACCAGCGTGCTCGAGCACGCCGACGAGATCCTCGTGCTCGAGCACGGCGAGGTGATCGAGCGGGGCACGCACACCCAGCTGCTCGCGCTCGGGGGCTCCTACGCGGCCGCCCACGAGCATCAGCGCGAGCAGGGCGAGGGGGGTACGGAGCATGACTGAGCCCGGCGCCGGCAAGCCCAAGGCGGCCTCGACCCTCGCGCTGATGCGGCGGTTCTGGCAGTACGCGCGCCCGCACAAGCGCTGGCTGTTCGCGGGGCTCGTCGTGATCCCGCTGGTCGCGGTCATGACCACCGTGCGCCCGCTGCTGGTCAAGCAGGCCGTCGACGAGGCGATCCCCGCCCGCGACGGCCCGGCGCTGCAGCAGCTGGCCCTGTTGTTCCTGGCCGCGGTCGTGGTCGAGTTCGTGTCGATGGCGCTGCAGGTCTACGCATTGCAGCGGGCCGGGCACCTGAGCATCTACGAGCTGCGCACGGCGATCTTCCGCCACGTGCTGTGCCTGCCGGCCCGGTTCTTCGACAAGAACCCGCTCGGCTCGCTGCTCTCGCGCAGCACCAGCGACGTCGAGGCGCTCGGCGAGACCCTGTCGTTTGGGGTGTTCACGATCGCCACCGACGCCGTGATGATCGGCTCGATCCTGGCCTCGATGTTCGTGCTCAGCTGGAAGCTGGCGCTGATCTCCCTGTCGGTCGCGCCGCTCTTGTACGTGCTGGTGCGGTGGTTCTCGGCGATGCTGCGCAACCTGCAGCTCGAGATCCGGCGGGCCCAGGGGGTCCAGTCCGGGTACCTGGCCGAGCAGCTGTCGGGGATCGGCGTGGTCCAGCTCTACGGCCACGAGGACCACGCGCGGACCACCTTCGAGGCGCTCGGCGATCGCTACCTGCGGGCGACCAAGCTCGCCAACATCTTCGACTCGCTGCTGTACTCGTTGATGGACGGGATCTCGGCGTTCTGCGTCGCGCTGCTGCTCTACTACGGGGCCCCGGCGCTGCTCGGCGAGGTCGGGCTGTTCGGGGATCTGTCGGGCGCGCTGACCCTGGGCTTGCTGTTCGCGTTCGTGGAGTACCTGCAGCGGGTGTTCGTGCCGATCCGCGAGTTCTCCAGCAAGATCGCCACGATCCAGCGCGCGGCCGCCTCGCTCGAGCGCATCTTTGGGTTGCTCGACACCCCCCGCGAGCCTCGGGCCGCGCTGGATCACCCGGAGATCTACGAGGGCCAGGACGATCCGCTCGCCCGCTGGACCGGCGCGATCCGGGTCCGGGGCTTGCGCTTCTCATACGGGTACGACGACGGCGCCCCCGAGATCCTGCGCGGACTCGACTTCGACGTGGCGCCCGGCGAGGTCGTCGCGGTGGTCGGGCGGACCGGCTCGGGCAAGACCAGCCTGGGCCGGATCCTCACCCAGATCTACGACGGCTACCGCGGTCACGTGGAGCTGATCCTCAATGACGGCTCGGCCCTCGAGCTGCGCGAGCTCGAGCCCGACCGCGTGCGTCGCTGGCTGCTCATGGTCCACCAGGACGTGTTCTTGTTCGATGAGAGCGCCGGGTTCAACGTCACCCTGGGCGACCGCGCGCTCGAGGATGATCCCAGCCGGGTCCACGCCGCGCTCGAGACCGTGCAGGCGGCCGAGTTCGTGCGCGAGCGCGGCGGGCTCACGGCTCCGGTTGGCGAGCGGGGCGGGAATTTTTCAGTCGGCGAGGCCCAGCTGCTCGCGTTCGCCCGCGTGGCCGCCCGCTCACCCACGATGTTGATCCTGGACGAGGCCACCGCGAGCGTCGACAGCTTGACCGAGCAGCGGGTCCAGCAGGCGATCGAGCGGTTGCTCGAGGGGCGCAGCGTGCTGGTGATCGCGCATCGGCTGAGCACGGTCCGGCATGCGGACAAGATCATCGTGCTCGCGGATGGCGAGATCTCCGAGATGGGGGATCACGACACCCTGATGGCCAACGATGGGCTGTACGCGGATCTGTACCGCAGCGGGTTCGCCGAAGAGTAGGTCTTCAGTTGCGCGCGCGACCCAGCACCAAGCTGCGCTTGCCGTGCATGGTCAGCGGCAGCACGTGGACACGATCGAACGAGCGTACGGGGGCCGCGAGCTCGATCAGCTGCGGCGGGTCGTCGACATCACCCGCGAGCTCGAGCTCGCGGCGCTCGAGCTCGGTGTCCCCGGCGTAGAAGCTAATCGCGTAGCGCTGGCCAGGTGAGAGCGTGAACGCCAGCGCGTGAACCTGGCCGGTGAACGCCAGCTCGACGCCCGCGTCGCGAAACCGCACTGGCTTGCGGCGGCGGGCGAGCGCGCCCGCGTCGATCCGCACGAGCTCCGCGAGGTGATGGCGACGGGGGTCGATGTCCGCGCTCGCGCGGCCGCTGAGCAGCTCGAAGATCGCCGCGGCGCGCCCACGCGCGAAGATCGGTCCATGGTGGACGCGGACCACCACCTCGTAGAGCCGCGCGACGCCGGGATCGCGGATCTGGATGTGCGAGGGATCATCGGCGAGCGTGCGCAGGTAGCCGTCGGGGATGATCCGCGGGAGATGTCCGGCCTTCCAGTCGACCCGGCGAACCGGCGGCAAGCGAGCGAGCAGGGGATCGCCGAGCGCGAACGCGTCGATGACGTGCAGATCGGTGGCGGCGAAGTACCCGTAAAAGCCCATGGTCGAGAACAGCACGACCCGCTCGTCCGACTCAGGCCCTGCCTCGCCCGCGTCGCGCCACGGGTGGTCGGGCATCGAGCGACCCGGTCGCCACGCCCACGCGCTCGACGACGCGGCGTAGTGGCTGCGCTCGTCGGTGATCGGTCCCGAGCGATCGATGCCGTCAGCGCCAGCGTCTGGCCACCAGGGGTGACGCGCGCCGAGGGCTGCGACCAAGCCACACGCCGGGACCACGGCGAGCGCGAGCCGACCCGACCAACGCACCTGGCCGAGCGCCAGCGCCCCGCACAGGGCCGGCGCCGTCAGGAATCGTCCTTCCATGAAGTCGCCGCCAATCGCGATCACGTAGACGATGTAGGCCGCCGCGCCACGCCCGAGCGGGCGCAGGCGCGACGCACCGACGCGCTCGGGCAACCACGGGACCACCAGCGCCGCGAGCACCAGCGCGAAGGTCACGCCGTCGTGGGCGCACGCCCGCCACACATAGGCCAGCCCGCGCGTGATCAGCTGGCCCCGATCCAGCCCCGAACCGACCGCGAGCTTGGCCAGCGCCGTGTTGGGGATCAGCGCGCCGTAGTAAACCAGCGAGACTAACTCCCACGCGATCGCTGGGGTCGCGCCGAGCAGCCACGCCCACGCCCGTTGCCGACCCGTCAGGCCAGCCGCGCGGGCGCGGCGATCCACGTGGACGAACATCGGCGCGAGCAGCAGGGCGGCGTCGGGTCGCGACAAGAACGCCGCGCTGAGCAGCAGCCCGGCCGCGAGCAGCCGCTGTCGAGGCGCGACCTCCAACACCAACAACGCCGCCGCCCCGACGATCACGAGGTGCGTCAGCGGGTTCTCGAGGCCGGCGGTCGAGTACTCCACGAACGCCCGCGAGCAGCTCAGCGCACCGACGAACACCAGCGCACCCGGCCAGCCGCGACAGCGCCCGACCCCCACGCCCAGCGCGACACCGCTGACCGCGAGCCCGACCGCGATCGTGGTCCAGAACGCCTCGCGCGTCGCCGCCCAGGCCAGCGCCAGGATCAGCATCCACGCCGGGTGGGTGAAGCTCTGCACCCGCCAGCCCACGTTGAACACCGGACCCTCCCCCTCGACCAGGTGCTTGACGCTGCGCAGCGTGATGAAGGCGTCGTCGCACAGCCACGCGTTGATCGCGATCACCGTCAGACCCAGCGCCGTCAGCCCGGCGATCACTGCTCCGCTCGGTCGGCCGTCACCGCTCGCGCTCGGGCGGTCTGGTGAGCTTCGCATCGGCGTCATCCTACAGTCGCCAGCGAGCTCACCAACACTCTCGGGATCAGTTCACGCCCCGCCGCCGACTAACCCTCAGTACCCCCCATCCCGTACTGAGCCCAAGCATGACCACAACACCCCACGATGCCCTGTTCAAAGCAGCGTTCGAGCACCCCAAGCACGCGACAGACCTGTTCCGTGCCGTGCTACCCGAACCCATAGCTGCCGCTGTCGCGTGGGAGACCGTCACGCCGCACGGCGGCTCGTTCATCCACCCCAATCTCCGCGGAAGCCACAGTGATCTGCTGTTCTCGGTCAAGATCGGAGGCAAGCAAGCGTTCCTCTACGTGTTGCTCGAGCATCAGAGCACGAACGACAGCTACATGCCGTTCCGCATGCTCGACTACCTCATGGAGATCTGGAGGCGCTACCGCAGGGAAAACAAAGGTCCCTTGCCGCTCGTGATCGCCATCGTCGTCACCCACGCTCCTCAGGGCTGGAGCGCGCCAGTCTCGTTCGGTTCGCTGTTCGACCCTTCGCCGGAGTCGATCCCTGGCCTGTCCACGTTCGTGCCCAACTTCTCAATCTTGGTCGAGGACCTCAACGACCTCGACGACGAGACGCTTAAGGCGCGCACCCTCGCAAGCTTTCCCAAGCTCGCGCTGTGGTTGCTCCGCGACGGCCGCGACGCCCGCGACGCCGAGGACGAGACGGTCTTCCTGCGCCGGCTGGCCGGGTGGATCGCCACGTTTCGGGACGCGTACTGGGCGCCCAACGGTGTCGAAGCGCTCGCGCAACTGTTTCGCTACATCGCATTGGTGGTCGGGAACGTCCGCTTCGAGACTTTTCGTGCGATGATTCAACAAGAGGTCCCCGAAGCCGAGGAAGTCGCCATGACCATCGCTGAAGAGCTACGTCGAGAAGGCATGCAACAGGGCATGCAACAAGGCATGCAACAAGGCATGCAACAAGGCATGCAACAAGGCATGCAACAAGGCATGCAACAGGGCCTCCAGCAGGGCCGCGCCGACACCCTCGTGCGACTGATGGTCGCAAAATTCGGAGAGTTACCCCCCGCCTGCTCGGCCCTGATCGCGGCGGCTTCCGAGCAACAGTTGGTCGCGTATATCGAGCGGTTCCTCACCGCTACGACCATCGAGGCTGTATTCAACGACCCCCACTGAGGTGGTCGCCCCCCAGATGCCGCGAGCGCAACCCGAGCCTGCGCCCGAGCCCGCTCGCATCGAGCTGCGGTGGTTGTTGCTCGGGCTCGCCAACGCGTTCGCGCCTGGCCTCGCGCTGTGGGCGTGGACTCGCGGCGATCGCAAGGCCGTCCTGCTCGACAACATCCTCGAGCCGGGCACCACGCCATGGGCCGCGCTGGCTTGGGGAGCCGCCTCGGCGATCCTCGTCGGTGGGCTGTACCTGTGGGTTGGCGCTCGCGCTGCTGACCGCAAGCCCGCGCTGCGGCGACTGACCCTGCTGCTCGCCCCGCTCGCCGTCACGATCGCAATCCCGCTCCTGTACGTGCCCGAGATCGAGCGCGCGCGTCGGCTGTTGGTAGTCACCCTGACGCTGCTGTGCTCGGGCGCTGTCGGGGTCTCGGTCGCCACCGCCTGGCCGTGGCTGCGTCAGCGCGACCTGCTCGCCCGGCTCGGCGCCTCTGTCCACGCGCCGCCGATCACCCTAGGCGCGCTCGTGCTCGGCTACTGCGCAATGATGATCCGCTTGGGCGTGATCCGACACCGCGCCCTCGAGTCGCGGATCTGGGACCTGGGGATCTTCGACAACCTGCTCTACCACGCGGCCCAGGGCCACTGGCAGACCACCACCGTGCTGCGCGGCGAGACCTTCACCTCTGCTCACTGCGCGCCGATCTTGCAGTTGCTCGCGCCGATCTACGCGATCGCCCCCGGGCCCGAGACCCTGATCACCACCCAGGTCGTCTGGCTCGCGAGCGGGGCGATCCCCGTCTATCTGCTCGCCGCGGATGCCTTCTCCGAGTGGCCCGCCCGGCGCTGGCTCGGCGTCGTGTTTGGGTTGTCGTGGCTGTGCCATCCGTCGCTGCACGGCGTCTCGCTGTTCGACTTCCACGCGCTGACCCTGGCGGCACCCATGATCGTGTGGGCCGTGTACGCGCTCGAGACCCAGCGCGTCGGTCTGTGGATCGCGATGATCACCGCGCTGCTGCTGACCCGCGAGGATCTACCCTTTGTGGTGATCGCCCTCGGGATCTACGCCCTCGCCGCGGGTCGGCGCAGGCAGGCCGCGCTGACGATCCTCGCGGCGCTCGCCACGTTGGCCTTCGTCAAGCTGGTCTTGATGCAGGACCCGGGCATCTTCATGCCCAACGCCGAGTCGAGCTACCGCTACGCCAACCGGTTTAGCAAGGTCATCCCCGATCCCGAGACCGGCGGCGCCACCGACATCCTGGCCACGGTCGTGAGCAACCCGGGCTTCGTCATCCAGCACGCGCTCACGCCCGCCAAGCTGATCTACATGGCCACGCTCGCGCTGCCGACCCTCGCGCTGTTCGTGCTTGGCGGTCGCGCGCTGTGGGCCCTGAGCTTTGGTCTGGCCTTCACCGCGCTCGGCTCGGGCAGCAACCTCCACAACCTCTACCTGCACTACACGGTGTTCTCGTTCCCTGCCATGGCCGCGGCCGCCGTGTTTGGGCTGCGCAACCTCGTCGAGCGGCTCGAGCCCCCTCATCGCACAACCATTCTCGTCGGGTTCGCGGCCGCGCTCACCTGTGCGGGCCTGCTCGCTGGCGACCGCCTGGGTGCGCTCGGTCATTCAGAGGCGTTCGTGGCCGGCCACGCGCCGCTGATCCGCGAGCTCGAGGATCACCAACGCGAGCGCTACGCCTGGCTGGCCGACGCCGTGCAGAAGATCCCCGCGGACGCCTCGGTCACCGCGACCGACTCGCTCGGCCCGCACGTGTCGACCCGCGCGCAGCTGTACCACTTCCGGGATCAGCCCACCGCCGACTACTTGGTGCTCCACGAGGCCGAGCTCTCACCGGCCGAGCAACGCTCACTGACCAAGCGGGTGCGCCTCGCCGAGCTCGAGCAAGTCGCCCGCTACGCCAAAGAAATGGTTATCTATCGGCGGCGGAGCGATCCATAGCGCCGTCCGCAAGCGTGCCCGAGCGGATAGCACCTCGTCATCTATCGGCGGCGGTGATCACCTGCCGCGATATACTCTCGTGACCAGATGGCGTCCTACGACCTGATCCTCGTCGGCACCAGCTTCGCGTCGTCGTTCTTCCTGCACGAGTACCTGCGTCACGCCAAGCCCAGCGCCAAGATCCTGGTGCTCGAGCGTGGGCGCCGATTCACCTACGCCGAGCTGCTCGAGATCCGCCACGGCCTACGAACGGTCGGCGACCGAACCTTCCGGCGGGTCGGTCGAAAGCCATGGCTGTACGCCCCCTCGTTCGGCGGGACCTCGAACATGTGGTACGGCAACACCCCCCGGTTCCTGCCCGAGGACTTTCAGACCCACTCGCGGTTTGGCGTCGGCATGGACTGGCCGATCGGCTACGACGAGCTCGAGCCATTCTACTGCGACGCCGAAGATCTCATGACGGTGTCCGGGCCCAGCGATCACACGCCGTTTCCCCGCAGCCGCCCCTATCCGCACTCGCCCCATCAGCTCAGCGACCCCGAGAAGCTGCTGCTGGCCCACCACCGGGATCACTTCTACGTGTGTCCCACCGCGCGGGCCCACGATCCCCCGCGAACCAGTACCGCCACCGATCGCGCGCCGTGCTGCGCCAGCTTCGTGTGCAACTTTTGCCCGATCGACTCGAAGTTCACGATCCTCAACGGCCTCGCGCACATCTACGCCGATCCGCGCGTCGAGCTGCGCTGTGGGGCGGTCGTCCAGTCGGTCACCTCGGCCGGCCAGATCGCGACCGGCGTCGAGTGGCTACAGGAAGACCCCAACCAGCTCGCGTCACCCAAGGGCGTGGCCTCGCGGCGCGACGCCTCCGCGACCGCCGAGGTCATCGCGCTGGGTGCCAACGCCTTGTTCAACCCACACATCCTGCTGCGCTCGGGGCTCGACGACGGCGTCGTCGGTCGCTACCTCCACGAGCAGGTCGGCGTCGAGGCGCTGATCCACCTCGACGGGGTCGACGGCTTCAACGGCAGCACCAGCTGCACCGGCCACCACTATCGCTTCGCCCGAGGTGAGCACCGACGCGAGCGGGCCGCGATGCTGCTCGAGACCTTCACCCGCACCTGGCTGCGGATCGCCACGGGCAAGTGGCGCCACAGCTTGCGGGTCACCGGTATCCACGAAGATCTGCCCCGAGCTGGCAACCGCGTCACCATTGACGCGCGCGACCCCACCCGGCCTGTCACCCGCTACACCAAGTACTCGGACTACGCCCAGGCCTCGATCGATCGGTTCCGCGAGGACCTCGAGATCATGTTCGCCGGTCTGCCCGTGCAAGAGATCAGCGTCGAAGCGCCACGGGCCAGCGAGGGTCATATCCTCGGCACCGCGCGCATGGGCTCCGATCCCGCGACCAGCGTGGTCGATGGCGACCAGCTGCACCACGGCCTGCGCAATTTGTATGTGCTCGGCGGCAGCAGCTTCACCACGGGCTCGACCGCCAACCCCTCCTTGACGATCGCGGCGCTGTCTCTGCGCTCGGCCAGGCGCGGGTTCAGTCGATGACCAGATCGCTCAGCGATACGGCGCAGGGGGGGTCTGCAGCCGCTCTTCGAACAAGGTCAGCTCGCGCACCAGTCGCTGCAGCTGCTCGTGCAGCGGCAGCTGCCCTGGCTTGCGCTTGCGCTCGAGCGACCACTCCTCGGCCTCGAACAGCGCCCGGATCGTCGCGCTCTCGGCTCCAACGTCGTGCAGGTAGGCCTGGTCGCTGGGGCTCAAGCGCTGGACCTCGTGGATCCAGTCACCGATCTCCCGGGCCGCGTCGTTGAGCACTTGCTGGGTCTCGTCGAATTCACCGAGCGCGACGGCGACGTCGAGGCTCTGCCCCTCACGCAGCGGACCTTCGAGGCTCAGCCGCAGCGCCCGGGTATCGCGGGCCAGCGCCTGCAGCTTCGACGACAGGTGCGAGAGCTGCAGCGGATCCTCCGGGGGGCTGCTCGCCAGGTACCTGCGGCTGCGGATCTGGCCGCGCATCGTCTGCATCAGGCCGAGCGCCGCGACGGCGGCGAGCACCAGGTAGACCCACGTCACGTGCGCGCAGGATACCCAGAGTCGCCGACCGTGGGAAAGACCTGGGCCGAGACCTGGCCAGGTCTCGGCCCAGGTCGCGGGGCGACATTCGTGCCCGGCTCGGTCGCGCGAGCCTGGCGCTGGACAATCAAAGTGTAACATGTACACTCTCTCGCCATGGCCGCCGCACCGACCCCACCAACCAATGACCGCGAGCGCACAGCCAAGCTCGACGAGCTGCTGTCCCGCACCAAGCCCGAGCGGGTGGTCGTGGTCACCGGGGCCGGGATCTCGGCCGAGAGCGGGATCCCCACCTTCCGCGGCCCCGAGGGCTACTGGACCGTCGGCTCGCGGGAGTATCACCCCGAGGACATGGCGACCCAGGTCGCGTTCTCGAACATGCCCCGAGAGGTGTGGCGCTGGTACCTGTACCGCAAGGCCGTCTGCAACCAGGCAGCCCCCAACGTCGCCCACGTCGCCCTCGCCAAGCTCGAGCAGGCGCTGGGGGATCGCTTCATGCTCGTCACCCAGAACGTCGACGGCCTGCACCTGCGCGGCGGCAGCTCCCACGCGCGCACGATCCAGGTCCACGGCAGCACCGACTTCATGCGCGCGACCGAGGGTGACGACACGCCGCTGCCGATCCCCGACCGCATGCCGATCCTCGGCCGCGACGATCCCATGACCGACGAGGCATGGGAGCTGCTCGTGACCCCCGACGGCCGCCGCACGCGACCCCACATCTTGTGGTTCGACGAGTGCTACAACGAGCGGCTCTATCGCTCGGACTCGGCCCTCTCAGCCGCCGACAGCTGCGATCTGCTGGTCGTCGTCGGGACCTCGGGGGCCGCCGCGATCCCGTATCACGTGGCCTCGCTCGCGCTGCGGCGCGGCGCCGCGATCATCGACATCAACCCCGAGCCAAACCCCTTCTCCGAGCACGCCCTGGAGCGAGCCAAGCGCGGCCGGGGCTTATGGCTACAGGGATCGGGCTCGCGGTGGGTCCCCGAGCTGGTCGCGCGGCTCACCTAGAAGACGCTGGCGGCTCGGCGCCTCGCGGCAGCTTGATCTTTGCGGTCTGCGCCTCGGTCAGCGGCTGGTTGTTGATCAATTCCAGCTTCGCCCGGCGCCACTGCGAATTCACGACCGACAGCCGCACGCGAAACTCGAGCCCGTCGATCCGCAGCCGCGCGCTGGCGTTGCCCCACTCCCAGCGATCGACGCTGTCACCCGGCTCGGCGCCCATGCCCAGCGCGGGGTTGTCGTGGAACGGCGCGTCCGGAAGCGTCACGCCAACCGAGGCCAGCGCAGCGGTCGGCTCGAACGGTCCGTCCCCGGGCAGCCCCGAGACCGCAACCATTGCCGCGTGGCCGTCCTCGAACTCGATCCGGATCTGCTCGAACTGTGGATGCTCGTACACCCGGATCTCCTGCTCACACGCGAAGAACACCCGCTCGGGTAGGAAGCGCACGCACGAGATCCGATCCGTGCCGACGTCCTTGGGTGGCCCGAGCACGGCGTCGACCTCCTCGACGGTCTTGTTGACGAGCGCGTTGAGGTTGATGAGCGGCGTCGCTTTGACCTGGCCCAGCGCGACGCCCTCGTCGTCCGACAGGGGGCCGCTGACCTCTAGCCCCTCGACGCTGCCCTTTTGGCCATTTTGATCAGCTCGAGCCTGGCCTGCCTGACCGCCGGCGTCCGAGGCGCTGTCTTGGGAGCAGGCGGTGAGCACCACCGCGATCAACACACCGCTGCAAAGTCGGTTCACGGGCGCCAGCATACACACCCGTGACGACGAAATTGTGCAAGACCTGCTCGGTTGGGCACGCCAAGCTCGCGCGAGGGCTGGCCAAGGCGCCGACTTCGTTCAATGTGTAGAGGTGCGCTCGCCCCTCCACCTCTTGGCTCGGCTGGCGCACGACCGACGGACTCGAAAGACGGGGGCGCGGCGGTGAGCTGGGCGATGGCGGTCACCGGTGGCGCGGCTCCGATCTACGTGGGCTATCGGTGGTGGCGTCGGCATCAGCGCGAGCAGCAGATCCTGCAGGAGCTCGACGAAGTCAACGACGAGGCCCTGCAGATCCCCGAGCACCTCGACCCGCAGCTGGCCGCGCTCGCCCGCCAGACCCACCGACTGCGGCTCGAGCTCGAGACACCCGTACGCAGGATCCGCGCGCCGCTGCTGTCCGAGACGCCCTGGGCCAGGCGCCAGCGCTGCGACGAGTACGACGCGGCCCTGTATGAAGTGCGTCAGGCGATCTGGGAGTGGCTGCGATCGCTGCGGCGACTCGGCGTCAAAGAGCGCCGGCTGCTGGGCGATCTCGGGCTCTCGGTCGCGCCGTTTCGGCGGCTGTTGTTCGGCTGTGATCGCACCGATGACGTGTGGGAGCAGGTCGTGTACGCGCGCGCCCCCAACCTGGATCTCGTCTGGACCGAAGTCCGCCGCACGATCTCCGAGCTCGAGCGGTTCGAGCGAGCCCTGCTCAGCGCGCCGGTCGACCCGTACCGCTGACGCTGACTCGCTCCTACGCGACCGCGCCGGCCTGGACCACGCAGATCTCCCCGTTGACGGTCCAGATCGTCAGGCCCAGCTGCTCGTACGCGTACAGCAATTCCACGTCGCGCCCGATCTTCTCGGCGTCGATGTTGCTGGGCATGCCCAGCGTGACCAGCAGCTGGCCCACGCCCATCCCGATCAGGTTGCGGCCGTCGACCATGCAAAATTCATAGAAGCTGACCGAGTCGACCTTGCCCTCGCCGTCGACGTAGATGATCAGCGTCTCTTCGAGCCCGACCACGCCGTACTCGGCGTAGCCCTCTTCGGCGCCGTACTCCGGCTCGGGATCCCGCAACACCAGCTCGGGGTGCTCGGTCACGCGATCGCCAAACCGCATCGACCCGACCCCGACCCCGGGGACCAACGCGTAGCGCTCGGCCAAGAGCGGTTGGGTGTCAGCGTTCACGCGGGTGCTCGGTCCACTCGTTGACCGCGAGACCAAACCTCGCGGATGAGCGGTGAACCAGCATGATAGACGAGATCTCGGTAGTCGTCGGACGCAATCACCAACAAGTCCGCGCTCAGCCCCGGCGCGAGCCGACCCACCTCGTCGGCCAGGCCCAGCGACGCGGCGGCGTTGTGGGTGGTGGCCACGATCGCCTCGGCCGGCGTCAGCTTGCAGCCATAGCAGGCCAGGCCCAGCACCATGGCCAGGTTCTCGAGCGCGCACGATCCCGGGTTACAGTCGGTGGCAACGGCGATCGGCACGCCGGCCTCGACCAGCGCGCGGCCGTCGGCGTAGGGCTTGCCGAGCACCAGCGACGTGCCCGGCAATAATGTTGCGACGACCCCGGCCTCGCGCAGCGCAGCGCGCTCCTCGTCGGACAAATGTAGCAGGTGATCAGCCGAGCGCGCGCGCAGCTGCGCGGCCAGCTCCGCGCCCCCGGTGTGACCGAACTCGTTCGCGTGCAGGCGCAGCTCGAGCCCGAGCCGCAGCGCGGCCTCGCACACCTTGCTGGCCTCGGCCTTGGTGAACGCCCCGCGATCGCAGAACACGTCCGCGTAGTCGGCGAGCCCTTCGCCCACCACCGCGGGCAAGATCTCCGTGCAGATCCGATTGATGAAGGCGGCGCGGGCGTCGTCGCTGCCGCGCGCCTCCTCGGGGATCGCGTGCGCCGCCAGGCAGGTCGACTTGATCCGAAACCCGGCCTCGTCACGCAGCCGCCTCGCGACCCGGAGCTGGCGCAGCTCGGACTCGAGGTCGAGCCCGTAGCCGCTCTTGATCTCGAAGGTCGTCGCCCCGCAGCTGCGCATGCGCGTGATCCGACGCAGGCTCTGCTCGTAGAGCTGCTGCTCGCTCGCGGCCCGGGTCTGTCGCACGCTCGACAAGATCCCGCCGCCGGCCGCGAAGATCTGCTCGTAGTCGGCCCCGCGCAGGCGCAGCTCGAGCTCATCGCGGCGGTGCCCGGCCCACACCAAGTGGGTGTGGGCGTCGACCAGCGCGGGCATGATCACCGCGCCCGTGCAGTCGTGGGTGACACCCGGCGCGAGCTCACCCGCCGCGAGCTTGGCGGTGAACTCGGCGTGGGGGCCGACCCACGCGACGCGCCCGGCTTCGATCACCAGCGTCGCGTGCTCGAGCAGCCCGAGCTCGCTCATCGCCGCGCCAGCGCGCGCAGCTCGATCACCGCCGAGCGTCAGGATCTGCGCGGCGTTGGTCAGCGCGATCGTCTCGGTCGTGTCGGTCATGTCGGTCATCCCTGCTCCGTCGGCCAGGTGTCGGACACCGGATCGGTCAGCACGGTCGTCCCGGGGATCTTCACGCCGTAGCGGTTGGCGAACTCGATCGCCTGCTCGTAGCCCGCGTCGACATGCCGAACGATGCCCATGCCAGGATCGCTGTGGAGCACCCGCTCGAGCCGACGGGCCGCGTCCGCGCTGCCGTCGGCGACCACCACCATGCCCGCGTGGATGCTGTAGCCCATCCCGACGCCACCACCGTGATGCACCGACACCCAGCTGGCCCCGGCCGCGGTGTTGATCAGCGCGTTGAGGATCGGCCAGTCCGCGACCGCGTCAGAGCTGTCCTTCATGGCCTCGGTCTCGCGGTTGGGCGACGCGACCGAGCCACAGTCGAGGTGATCGCGGCCGATCACGATCGGCGCCTCGAGCTCGCCGTTGGCGACCATCTCGTTGAACTTCAGACCGGCCCGGTGGCGCTCGCCGTAGCCCAGCCAGCAGATCCGCGCAGGCAACCCCTGCCACGCGACCTGCTCACCAGCCAGCTCGATCCAGCGCCGCAGCGCCTGGTCCTCCGGGAACAGCTCGAGGATCGCCTGATCGGTCTTGTAGATGTCCTGGGGGTTGCCCGACAGCGCGGCCCAGCGAAACGGCCCCTTGCCCTCGCAAAACAGCGGGCGGATGTACTCGGGGATGAAGCCCTTGATCTCGAACGCGTCCTCGACCCCGGCCTCGACCGCGTACGCACGGATGTTGTTGCCGTAGTCGAACGCGACCGCGCCCCGATCCTGCATGTCCCGCATCGCGCGAACGTGCACACCCATCGCCGCGATCGACTGGCGCACATACTCGTCGGGGTCGCGCGTGCGCAGCTCGAGCGCCGCGGCCAGGCTCATGCCATGGGGCACGTAGCCGCCGAGCGGGTCGTGGGCCGAGGTCTGATCCGTGATGATGTCGGGGATCACCCCGCGCCGCACCAGCTCGGGCAGCACCTCCGCGCAGTTGCCCTCGAGCCCGACGCTGAGCGCCTGCTTGCGCTCGCGCGCCTCGCCGAGCCAGGTCAGCGCCTCGTCGAGCGAGCTGGCGCTGCGCATCAAATATTTGTGCTCGACCCGACGGGCGATCCGATCTGGATCAACCTCGATGCACAGGCACGCCGCGCCGGCCATGGTCGCGGCCAGCGGCTGCGCGCCGCCCATGCCCCCGAGCCCGCCCGTGATGATCAGCTTGCCCGCCAGATCCCCGCCAAAGCGATCGCGCGCGCACGCCACGAAGGTCTCGTAGGTGCCCTGCAAGATCCCCTGGGTGCCGATGTAGATCCAGCTGCCCGCGGTCATCTGGCCGAACATGGTCAGGCCCAGGGCCGCGAGCCGGTTGTGCTCCTCCCAGGTCGCCCACTTCGGGACCAGCAGCGAGTTGGCCAGCAGCACCCGCGGCGCGTCGGCGTGGGTCTTGAAGATCCCGACCGCGCGACCGCTCTGGACCAGCAGCGTCTCGTCATCCTCGAGGCTGCGCAGCGAGGCGACGATCCGGTGGTAGTCCGGCCACGAGCGCGCGGCCTTGCCGGTGCCGCCGTAGACCACCAGCTGCTCCGGGGCCTCGGCGACCTCGTTGTCGAGGTTGTTCATCAACATGCGCAGCGCGGCTTCTTGCACCCAACCTTTGCAGGTCAGCGTGGAGCCGCGGGCGGCGCGAATGTTCGGTGGCGTCGACGACATCGACGCCAACGTATCACTCGCCGACGCTGACGTAGTAGTGCAGCCGACCGTTGTACTCCGAGGCCTGCTCTTGGCTATGGACGACCGCCTGCGGGAGCGCGGCCGTGAGGCGAGCGCAGACCTCGGTCGAGATGAAGTTGTCCGACAGGTCCAGGCTCTCGAGGTGCTCGAACTTGGCGGCGGACGCCAAGATCAGCTCGGCGCCCGCGTCGGTCATCGTGCCCAGCGAGAGGTCCACGTGCTTCAGCTGAGCCAGCAGCGGGCTCTTGGCCAGCTCGCGCGCGATGTCGTCCTGGAACTCGGCGTTGCACAGGCCCAGGTGCTCGAGCTTCGGCACCCCCTTGCCCGTGAACAGCGGCTGCAGATCCGCGATCGACCCGCCCGCGCCGTAGTCCGAGCTGCCGAAGAACACGACCAATTTGGTCGCGTTGGGCAGCTTGCACTTGCCGACGGCGCGGACCGTGGTTTGCGGCAACCCGCCGGTCTCGAGGGTCACCGACTCCAGCAGATCATGGTGCAGCTGCGACAACTCGATCTCGCCGCCGCGCACATACAGCGAGCGCAGGCGCGGGACCACGGGCAGCACCTTGGTCACGTCGCCGACCGAGGTCGAGGAGATGTCCCAGTAGCCCTCGGTGTCGGCGATCGAGAGCTTGGTCAGGGCCTCGAGCTTGCCGGCCTTGGTGATCGCGTGGACGTTCTTGTCCATGACCCCACGCCAGTCCGCATCGTCGTAGGTGGTGCCGATCGCCAAGTCAGTCAAGAACATCGCGGCGGGCAACTTGACCAGCGCGCGCAGGATCGTGTCGGGCGAGGCCCCGCTCCAGTCCTCGTCGCTGTTGCCGACGCTCGCGCTCACGATGTAGCCGCGCGACCACTTGATCGTGGCGACCTGTTCGATGCCCTCGTGGTCGAGGTGTTTGGCGAGCCCGCCGAGCCAAGATTTCTCGTGCTCGGCCACAATCTCGGCGATCCGCGCCTCGAGCTTTTTCTTGGTCGCCCCCTTCGCCTGCGCCCGCTGCAGCTCGAGCGAGATCAACTCCCCACGAACATCGTGCTGCTCCTGCAACCAGTCACCGTAGACCTGCCACGCCTCGTCGTTGCTCGGGTCGTCGAAGATTCCAGCCTCGAGCGCCGGATTGCGAGCGCCCTCCGCCTCCGCCCGCTTCGCCACCGCCGCCGTATCCACCGCGACCTCCGCGTACCCCTTCTTGATCTTGCTCTCGAGCTTCTTCGTGCCCTCCGACTCCGCCTTCTCAGCCGACGCACAAGTCTTGGTCTGCGTCTGCCCATCCGTCCCCACCTTCCCATAGCGCACCGTATAGGCGTCACCCTCGATGTCGAGCTCCCAAAATTTATGTGACTTGGCGTCCTTGTACTCGAGCCTACGCATGCCCCCCTTTTACCGCATTCCTCCCCCCACTCGCCCCAAAAAGAACGCCCGTCTCCCCCGCAAACAACACGACCCCCGCAAACAACCAACAGCAGTTCCTACCCCAGCCACATGGGCTTGCCGGCTGGCGCCAGCCACAGCCCGAAGCGACCCAGGTACTGGACCTCGCCGCGCGGCCGCCAGCGCGCCAGCGCCTCACGATAGAGCAGCAGCTGCGGCCCGTACTCCCACTGCAGCTCCTGCATCTGCGCACGCGAGCGGACCTTGCTGGTGACCTTGTAATCCAGCACGTTCCACAGCCCCTCGCGGTCGCGCCACAGCAGATCGATGCGGCCGCTGATCCAGTGATCGCGGGTCGCCTCGCCGACCAGTGCGTTGATGTCGACCTCGTGAAACAGCTGGTCGCGCGCTCGGGCGTCGCGCAGCTCGTCGAGCAGCGGCTGGTCCTCGGCGAACAGCTCGATGCAGCGCACCAACCAGGTGGTGATCCGCCGCCGCTCGGTCGCGTCGCGCTCGGCGTGGGTCACCGCGACCAGATCCGTCAGGTCAGCGCTGCGCGGCGGCTCGCCCTCGAAGTCCCAGCGCTCCATCGCGCGGTGAAACAGATCCCCGAGCGCGCGGGGATCTTCGTCGTCGAGCAGCGCGGGGCGCCGGGCGGGGAGCGGCATGTCCCACTCGAGCTCGCTGACCGGCCACGGCGAGCGACCGGCGCTCGGCGTCCACAGCTGCATCGACGGGCCCGCTAGCCAGGTCGAGTCGGACTTTGGTTTCGCGGGCGTCGGTGCGGGTGCGGGCTCGGGTGGCGTCGGCTCGGGCGGCGTCGGCTCGGTGAAGAACGCCGCGAACCCGAGCTGATCAGGGTGGGTCTTGGGCGCTCGCCGTCGCTTGCGTGCCGCCGCCGGAAGCTCGGGCGCGACGGACTCGGGGGCGGGTGCAGGCTCGGGCGAGGGTCCGCGCTCGACCGCTGGTTCCGGCGCGGGGACGGTCTGCGGAGCGGCGACGGGCCCGCGCTCGAGCCCCGCGAGCAGCATCGCGTCATCGATCACCCGCAGGTGCGCGAGACTCCACGTGGCCGCGCGCGGCCGGATCACGCAGCTCCCCTTCGCCGCCGGCAGATCCAGCGCGGCCACCAACAGCTCGATCGGTCGCTTGCACAGGTACGCGGGCTTGGGTTCGCCGATCAGCGGCGCCATGTCGAACCGAAAGTCGAGCCCGAGCCACGGCTTGTCGTCGTAGTGCACGTGAGCCCGGGCGTCGGCCTCGCCCGAGAGCACCAGGCGATCGCGGGCGCGCGTCATCGCCACGTAGAGCAGCCGCTTGGCCTCGGCGGCCTCGAGCGGGGCAAGCATATTTGTACAGGGCGCGTGAAGAGGATCGGGCGGGGCCGAGAACCCCTGGTGTGGCTGGCGGATCCGCGGCACGTTGATCCGCTCGTCACGCTCGCCGTCGATCGTCGGAACCGGGGCGCCGCTCCAGCTGGTCCGCGCGCCGATCTCGCGAAACTCCCCGATCCCAGCGAGCACGACGACCGGCCACTCCTTGCCCTTGGCGCCGTGCCAGGTCGTGATCGTGACGGCGTCGGCCTCGGGTGAGATTAGCCCCTCGGCGGCCGGCTCGGCGCCCGCGTCGAGCCACGTGCTCAGGCGCTGCAGATCCGGTCCGTCGTGCTCGAGCGTCCGCGCGTGCTCGACGAAGCGCCACGCGTTGGCCACCGCTCGCCGCCCGCGGGGGCCAGCGAGCCAGTGCGCCTCCAGCAGGAACCCGGCGATCGCGTCGGCGAGCAGATCCGCGGTCGCCCGCGCCCCCGCCTGGCGCATCAAGCCAAGGCTGCGCTCGCGACCGGCCTCCAGCGCACGCGCGTCGGCCTGCAGCTGGGCGAGCAAGCGTGACCGCGCCTGCGCGGCGGTCTCGCCTGGCTCGGTCGTGATCACGCCCGCCGCATCGAGAGCCGCGACCGCGCGCTCGGGGACCAGCCGACCGTGACGCAGGATCTCGCGGATCCGGCGGGGGAACCGACGCGGCCAGCTCGCGGTCTGGGCCGGCTCTGACTCCGGCTCTGACTCTGGCTCGTGTTCGTCATCCCAGGGCTCCCAGACCTCGTCGAGATCCGCGAACTCCGGCAGGTCCGGGTCAGCCTCGCGGACCCGACGATCCACGCCGGGCCAGCGCGCGAGCACGTACAAGCCGAGATCCGAGATCGCAAAGCAAGGCCCGCGCAAGACCGCGAGCGCGGCCATCTCGTCGTGCTCGTCGGCCCACAGGCGGACCAGGTTGATCAGATCCCGAACCTCCGGGAGCAGCAACAGTCCCCGACCACCCGCGAGATCCGCCGCGATTCCCCGACGCTCGAGGGCCGCGCGGTAGGCCTCCGCGAGGCCCCAGCGCGGCACCAAGATCGCCAGGTCGCGCGCGCGCAGCTGCACGGGCACCGCGGCGTCCGAGCCCGGCTGGGTCGCGCCGTCGATCAACCCGCGCAGGTGGGCGGCGACGCGCTCGGCCTCATCGACGAGCGTGGGGTGGTCCGAGGCGCGAGCGCGATCCCGGATCAACAGATCCACGCCGAGCCCGGGCAGTCGATCGTGCTCACGCGTGACCACGATGTCCCCGTCCCAGTGGACCAGCGCGTGGTCCAGCACATCGCGCAGCCGCGCGAGCTCGAACGGGCGCCCGAGCTCCGTGATGTTGGCCCACGGCAGCACGCCCGCGAACAACGGCGGAAACAGCTGCATGAAGAAGCGCGCGAGCGTCGGCGAGCTGCGGCGGTTCTCGGCCAGCGCGACGATCTCCGCGGTCTCGCGCGGCTCGTCTGGATCTCGCAGGTCACTCGCCCCGCTGCGCAGCGCCATCGCCCGCTGAAACACCTGTGGATCGGCCCCGCGAAATCGATAGATCGACTGCTTGGGATCACCAACGAAGAACACCTTGGCCGGCCCCGCGTCGCCGCACAGCTCGGCCAGGCGATCGATGATCTGCGCCTGGGTCGGGTTGATGTCCTGATACTCGTCGACCAGCACGTGGCGGTAGCGACCGCGCAGGTGCACCTGCGCGCGCGGATCATCGAGCAGCGCCCAGGTCAGCAGCTCGAGGTCGTCGTAGCGCAGCACCGCCCGCTCGCGCAGGCTCACCGCCCAGTCCTCGCGGGCGAGGGCCGCGAGCGCGACCCAGCGAGCCAGATGATCGGCGTGAGCGCGGTCGAGCGACGCCTGCGGAGCCGGGAGCACGTCGCGCGAGCGCCGAGTCGAGAGCACGCGATGGCTGTTGCGGACGTGCTGCAGGGCCGGGCCGAGCGGACCGAGCTCGGCGCTCGGTCGCATCGTCACCAGCTCGTGGACGTCCGTCGCGATCCGCTCGAGGTCGGGCTCGGGGACGTGGTGTCGCAGCAGCTGCGCGGTCAGATCCCGCAGCTGCGTCTGCTTGGGCGAGAGCCGGCCCTGCTGGCTCGCGAGCGCGATGGTCTGAACCAACAGCGCGAGCGGGGCCTGCATGTAGCGGATGTAGTCGCGCCACTGGCTGCGCACGAAGTGCTCACGCGCGGCTTGAATCGCCGCGCCGTCGCGCCAGTCGGCCTCGGCGACCTGCGCGGACGAGCCCGAGCTGCCAGCGCTCGGGCTCGGGCCCGGGCTCGGGTTGATCAGCGACCAGTCACGATCGTCGACCATCGCCCGCAGCTCGCGACGAATGAACCCCAGCGGATGCGCGGCCAACAGCTGGACGCAGGCCTGATGCGCGCGGTGGCTCGCGTCGTCGATCGCCCGATCCAGCCAGCCCGAGACGAACGCGTCGAGCTCGAGGGTCTGCTCGGCCGGCTCGAGCGGGCGCGCGTCAGGGGGCACGCCCGAGAGCTCGGGGAACTCGGCCAGCATCCGGGCGCACAGCGAGTGCAGCGTGCCGATCGGCGCCGGGGCCACGTGCTCGGCCAGGGCCAGCCGCTCATCGAGCGGGCGCAGACCCACGATCTCCTGCAGCACCGGATCATCGGCGAGCAGCTCCGAGGCCGACGAGGTCAGCGCCCCGAACACGCGCGCGCGCATCTCGGCCGCCGCCGCGCGCGTGAAGGTCACCGCCACGACCTGATCAGGCCGCGCCCACGCGCCCGCGCCAGGCCCAGGCCCAGGCCCAGCAATGATCCGCAAGTAGCGACGGACCAGCCGCCAGGTCTTGCCCGTGCCCGCGCTGGCGACGAGCACGACGGACCGCGAGGGGTCGAAGATCGGACCAAACCGGGCCGCCGCGCGGCTCGGGCGAGGCGAGCGCGTCACTGCACGACCTCGCGAGCGCTGCGCGGATCTGGCAACGGTGAGAGCGCGGGCGGCAGACCCGTGCGCCGCAGCTCGGCGCTCGGCACCACCCGGGCGAGCTCCTCGATCCGACTGCTGCGGCTGCCCGCGAAGCTTCGCTGGCCGGGCGCGCGCGCGACCACGGGAAACCGCCCCGCCTCGATCGCGGTCACGAACGCCAGACAGAAGCTCGCCGCGGCCCCGAGGATCGTCCACACCTGACCGCTCGCGTCCAACCCCAGCGGCTGACCGGGCGCGAAGCCGCGGGCCTCCGGGGTGATCAGCTTGCCGCCGCGCGGCAGCGGTCGCTGCAAGTACTCGAGCCGCAGCGCGCCGACGGGGACCGGCTGCGGCAGGTGCAGCCGCTCGGGCGCGGCCGCCACGACCTGCTGGATCGCCAAAGCGTAGAGCGGCAGCTGCAAGTGGACGCCGGCGCGCAGCTGATCCGCGATCGCCGAGGCCCAGCGCGGGCGGCCGGTCTTGAAATCGACGACGTCGAGGCGGTTGCGATAGGGGTCGAACTCGACGCGATCGATCACGGCGACGAACGGGATCGTGCGGAGGCTGAGATCGAGCTCGAAGCTCGACGCCCCCTCGGGCACCGGTGACCACTCCGCGGCCAGCAGGAACATCCCTGGCACCAGCTGCTCGGGCTCGGGCCGGCCGCGTCGGGTACCCGCTCGCCCCGTGCTGCGAGCTGCCTCGCCGCCCGGTCCGGCCCAGCCGGCCTGCAGGCGCTGCTGCCAGTGTTGCCACCACTCGCGCAGCTCGACCGCCCAGCGCTCGCGCTCGCTGGCCCAGATCGCCTCGGCCTGACCGTGCTCCGCGCGCTTGCGGTAGCCCTGCGCGAGCGCGTCGAGGACCTCGGTCAGCAGCGGCTCCGACACGCTGGCCAGCTCGAGCCCGCCCTGGCCAGCCGCCAGCCGGGCCGCGTGAGCGGTCTCGAGCGCCCGGTGCACGACCTGTCCTTGCTCCGTCGCCAGCAGCGACGCCTGCGAGTCGGTGACCTGCTGGCGCTCGCGCAGCCCGATCACGCGCTCGACAAAGTACTGATAGGGCAGCTGGGCGTAGCGCTGCAGCGAGCTGGCCGAGTAGGGCACGCCGGGCTCCACGCGCACGCCCAAGACCCCCGTGTGCGGCCCGACGCCCGCGGCCTCGTGGCTGCGGATCGCCTCGACCCGGCGACGGAGCTCGCCCTCGCTGGCCCAGTCGACCAGCCTGTCTTCGATCGGTGCGCTCGGTTCGGAGCCGGCGGCAGGCAGCGCGATCACGTCGACGCCGACCGACGCCGCCTCGCCTTCAGCCTGTCGCCCCGCGATCCACGGCCCGGGCGGTCGGCGGGCGCCCGCGCCATCACGGTGGCGCCAGCTGCCCACGACCGGACCCGCGGCGGCGCTCAACAGCTCGTCGAGCTGGCGCAGCTGAACCACGAAGCGGGCCCGATCCGCGACCAGACCGAGGCTCGACCGCAGCGAGTCGGAGATCAGATCGTGGTGCACGGGCGGCCGCGGGTGCGCGTCGAGGCCAGTCAAGAACAACCGCGGCGGGAGCTGACCCACCGCTGGCACGCTCGCGTAGGGCAGCACCCAGACCGGCGGGCCGCCGCCGCCGCCCTCGGCCCGGGTCTGCTCCCAGCTGCCCGCCGACGCGCTGGCCAGCGCGTGATCCAGGCTCGCGCCGAAGCTCGCCGGCGTCGACGGCAGCAGCGCCTGGGTGTCCGCCCGCGCGCACGCTTCGATCACCACCCGCGCCGCCGTCATCTCCGCCCCGGCCACGCCGTGCACCGCCGCGCGGCCGAGCAGATCCCAGTCGTCCAACAGCTCGCGCAATCCGGGCGCGCTCCAGTCCTGGGCCAGCGCGTCGAGCCGCTCGACAGCCGAGGCCAGCAGCCGATGCGCACCTCGTGCTCGAGCGCGGCGCTCGTCGAGCTGTGCGTCGTCCCAGCCCAGCCGGCGCCCGCGCTCGCGCAGCGCGTCCACGCTCGACTCCCCGGCCGCCCGCAGCCGCGCCTCCAGCCCGCCCAGCGAGAACGAGGACGCCCGCTGCAGCTCCCACGCGCGGTGCAGATCCCCCGGGTGAGGGCTGCGCGGGTAGTCGATCCCCAGCTGCGCCGCGCTCGAGGACCAGGTCCGCAGCGCAGATCCAAACAGCAGCGTCTCGAGATCATCGCGGCGGACCGCGCTCGGCGAACTCAGCACCCGCAGCAGCGCGCGCACTGTCCGTGCTGCCCCCGTGTTCGCGGCCCGGCGCTCGACGAACGCCCGGACCGGGACATCGCGGTGGCGCAGCCGATCGACCCACCGCGGCACCGAGTCGCTCGGCGCCAACACCACGGCTGGCTGCTCGGGCGCCGCTCGCAGTGAGCGCGCCACCGCTGCGATCTCGGCCTCGGGGCCGGCACACGCCAGGCGGAGATCCAGAGCCCGGCGCGCCGACAGCTCACCGCACCCAAACTCCGACCCCCAGCGCTCGAACCCCAGCCCGTCGAGCAGCCGGCCCTCCCACTGCGACGTCAGTGGCGTCACCAACCCGATCGCCACCGCCGCCGCGCGTCGGCGCAGGAACGACACCCGCCGCCGCCCAGCCACGACCAGCTCGGGGGCCTCTCCACGCCACCAGCCCGCCTGCTCCCGCGCCAGCTCCCGAAACCGCGCGAACGCCTGCAGCATCCCGGCGTCGCGGCCGTCCGGCCCGCCCTCGACCCGCTCGAGCACCGTGTCCAGCGACCGCCCGCCGAGACCCCGCTCGAGCTCGACGAACGCCCGCAGCGCCTCGCGCTGGTAGCTTGGCTGCTCGGCGATCGCCGCGTAGCGATCACTGGGATCGGCCAACAGCGCCTCGCGCACCGCCGCCAGCGCCACGACCGGGCTCAGCATCTCGCCCGCGAGCTCGAGCATCGCCGCGCTCAGCAGCCCCTCCAGATCGAGGATCCGGACCCCCACGGCGGCCCCGCGCTCGGCCAGCAAGCTCGACAACCACCGCCCCGCGACCGCGCGCCGGACCAGCACCAACACCCGGCCGGGAGTGTGCTGCTCGCTCAGCGCCACCAAGCGCTCGACGAGGTCACCCTGCATGCTCTGCACTATAGGCGTGGCGCAGCCTTCTGCCCGCATCTCGGGCCCGCGCGCAGCAGACGTCAACCGGCGAAGAACCAATAAAGAAGCCCCGGACACTTGCGTGTCCGGGGCATAGATCTGGCGACGACCTACTCTCCCACAGGGTGACCCCTGCAGTACCATCGGCGCAGGAGGGCTTGACTTCCGAGTTCGGGATGGGATCGGGTATGGCCCCTCCGCCATGACCACCAGAA
>NZ_PVNL01000095.1 GCF_002994635.1 Enhygromyxa salina
GGGTGGGGGGCCCCATGCCGACGAAGTCGTCATGGGGCCCCCCACCCCGGCGGTCGCCCCGACGGGCTCCTCTCCTCGGTCGCTGGTCTCCCCGTGGTTCCCGTAGACGCCTGCCATCGCGACTCGCCGAGAGTGCAGGCCGCCCGCGGGCAATGAGACGAGCCCCCGTAGACGCCTGCCATCGCGACTCGCCGAGAGTGCAGGCCGCCCGCGGGCGATGAGACGAGCCCCCCTTGGGGGGCCACTCACACCAGCGCGAACAGCTAGCCGATCCAACGAGGGAGCGAAGCGACCGAACGGCTGCGAAGCGGCCGCCTTTGGCAACGTGCCAAGGCGGCCGCGGGGGGGGCTAAACTAACCGACTTGGATTCCGATGCCGCGGCGGGCGTCGAAGTAGTCTTCGGAGATCGAGTAGAGCACGAGCTCTTTGATCTTGTCCTTCGGCGTCATCGTCGAGCCGAGCACGTTCTGCTCTTGCGAGACCATGAGAGCGGAGGTCTGGAGGTCGCCGCACATCAGCAGGCCGACGCGGTAGCTGGTCAGCTCGACGGCGGCGGCCCAGCGCTTGACGTCGGTCGAGCCGCCGGCCTGCACGAACTTCTTCATGAGGCTGGAGAGCTGGTCGACGTGGCCGGCGCTCATGCGACCCTTGATCTCGCGCGCGATCGAGTCGAGCGCGGCCGTGTCACCTTGGACCGGCATGCCGCAGATCCGCATGCAGGCCATGAACACCTGCTTGAGGCTCTGCGGTGACCGGTCGATGGTCACGTAGGCGTAGTGCGGCGGGTACAGGTCCATCATGCTCTTGCCCAGGGCGAACACGAGGTGATGCTCCTTCTTGCCGCGCAGGACGTTGGAGTAGACGACCATCGAGGGGTGCACGGCGCCGTCGCGCTTGACGTTGATCACGGTGACGTCGCCGGGATCGCTGGGGCGCAGGTACACGTCGGGGGCGCCGACGTTGAGCACGTCCTTGACGTACTTGGCGATCTGGCAAAACGGCGACGGATCCAGAGTGATGTCGGTCCGCGAGTCGGCCTTGATCGTGGGCGGTAGCTCCTTGGCCTGCCACGCGGCCAGCGGCTGCGCGACGAGACCCAGGATGCCGGTCAGGTACGGGTCCTGATCAGGGTGGAACACGTGCTTGCGCATCGTGGTCTCGCTGAGCCGCTGGCGAGCGCGGACGAAGCCCTCTTGCCGATGGCGGTCGTACAGCGTCTGCTGGTCGTCGTTGGCCTTCTTCAGGAACGCGAGGGCCTGGGCCACGCACCAGGCCTTATCGACCTGATTGCTCTGCCGATAGATGTTGTAGAGCGCGTGGTAGCTCTCGATCCGGTACGGCTCCTGGGCGATGAGCGCCTGGTGAGCGGCGACGGCCTTGGGCGCGAACTCGTTGGGGTTCTGCTCGAGCAGGCGCTCGTACAGCTCCGCGAGGATGATCTGCCACTTGGGGTTGTTCGGGTCGAACTGCGTCGCGACGATCGTGAACACCTCGGCGGCCGACTGGTAGTTGTCGAGCCGGGTCCGGTAGATCTCGCCGAGGTTGCTCCACAGCGCCAGCGCCAGCTCCTCTTGGCCGGTCGCGGGCAGCCGCTTGATCATCTTGCGATACGAGCGCTCGAGGCTCTTCCAGTCCTTGGTCTTGGTGACCAGGGCGTCGATCGCCTGGAACGCCTTGAGGTAGGTCGGATCGTCGTCGAGGACCGTGTTGAACCGATCGATCGCCTCGTCCTGGGCCTTGAGGCTGTCACGCAACACGACGGCCGCCGAGTAGTTGTAGCGGCTGCGGCGAAGGGCGTTCTGCTCGATCTCCACGATCCGATCGATGATCGAGATCAGCTCGTCCCACTGCTTGTTCTCCTGGTACAGGGCCAGGAGCGTGTGCAGCATCGGGAAGTCCTGCGGACGCAGGTCGAGACCAGACGAGAACGCCTCGGCGGCCTTGGTCCGGTTCTCGAGCTTCTCGACGTAGAGCTCGCCGATCTCCTTGTAGAGCTCGAAGCGCTCGTCGTCCGACTCGACGACGTCGACCAGCGCGCGCTTGGCCTGGATCACGCCCTCCCAGTCGTTGGCGGCCGCCTGCAGCTCGATCACGGCCTCGAGCACGCCCTTGTTGAAGGGCTGCACTTCCAGCGCCTTCTCCATGTAGTTGAGCGCCTTGCGGGGCTCGTTCTGGCGGCGCTTGATCGTGCCGAGCCGGTAGTAGACGAGCACGGTGTCGTCGTCGCTCTGGCTGTCGCGATGCTGGACCAAGATGGTCTGGTAGAGCTTGAACGCCCGGTCCCAGTTCTCCTGGTCGAACAACAGATCCGCCATCCCGGTCAGGACCTCGTGGTTGGTCGAGTCGATGTCGTAGGCGGACTTGTAGCGCTTGAGGGCCTTCTCGCCGTCGCCGAGCTTGCGCGCGACCTTGGCTGCGCGCAGGTACATCTCGCGCAGATCGTCGTCGTCGAGCTCGAGCTGATCGGACTTGCGCGCGAGCATGTCGTAGATCGGGTCGGCCTCCTGGAACTGCTCCTTGCGGTAGAAGATCCGCGACAGGACCTTGCCGACCCTGACGTGCTCGGGATCCAGGCGGATCGCCGCGCTGAACATCGTGGTCGCGCTGCCCTCGTCCTCGAGCTCCTCGAGGAAGATGAAGCCAGCGTCGGCCGCGAGCTGGGTCTTCTCGTAGTTGTTGTGCGAGTAGTCCGACGCAGACTGCAGCGTGCGCGCGGCCTTGAGCCAGTCCATCCGCGCCTTGTAGAGCTCGGCGAGGATGATCAGCGCGGGCACGTGACCCGGGTCGATCGTCAGCGCGTCGCTGAGGCGGCGCTCGGCTTCGACCTGATCCTCGAGCTTCTGGAAGTGGACCCGACCCATGCGGGTCAGGAGCTCGAGCCGGGCGTTGGGATCGTCGATCAAGCCGACCAGGCGATCCATGGTCTCGACCGCCGAGGGCCAGTCCTCAATCGCCTCCTGCAGGCGGCTGAGGGTGTTGGCGGCGTCGAAGTGGTTGGGGGCGAGCTCGAGGATCTCGCGGTAGCAGTCGATCGCCCGATCCGTGTCCTGGATCTGCTTCTCGAACACCTCGCCCATGGCCTGCAGCAGCTGGATCTTGACCTGGACGTCGCCGATCGCCTCCACGTGGTTGCGATAGGTGTCGACCAGCTCGGTCCAGCGCTCGAGCTCGTAGTACAGGTGCTCGGCCTGGCGATAGGTCTGATCCCGACCGGGATCGAGCATCAGGATCTTCTCGAGCACCTCGGCGGCGCGCTCCTTGTCGCCGGCGTGCTCGACCAGCGCGAACGCCATCTTCTCGTGGATCTCGATCTGCTCGCCGACATCGGCGGTCGCGTCGAGCTCGGCCTCGAGGGTCTCGAGGTACTCCTCGATGTTGCCCTGGCCCATGTACAGGCGCTCGAGCGCCTGCAGGGCTTCACGATCGGTCGGCTCGCTGGCGGTGATGTCCTTGAAGGTCTCGATCGCCGCGACCGCGTCCTGCAGGTTGAACTCCTGCACGCCGCCGATCCGCTTCTTGATGACCAGGATCTCGTCCGGGTCGTCCATGACCTGCGAGCGACGCTCGAGGATCGCGACCAGCTCGTTCCACTGCTGCTGGGCCTCGTGCAGGCGCGCGAGCGAGTCCATCGCCGTGATGCTCTCGCTGTCGATCTCGAGCACCCGACGGTAGCTCTCGACCGCCGAGGGCAGATCGACGAGGCCGGTCTCCTGGACCTGCGCGAGGTCGAGCAAGGTCGCGGCCTGAACCTCGGGCTCCTGCTCGAGCGGCACGATCCGGGCGAGCGTGTCCGACAGCTCGTGGGCCTGACCGGCGCGACGATAGAAGTTGGACAGCTCGCGCAGCGCGTTGACGCTCTCGGCGTTGAGCTCGAGCGCCTTGTGCAGCGACTGGATCCCGTAGTCGGGCCGGTCGAGGTGCTCGCCGTACCAGCGGCCGATCTTGACCCACAGCTCGCAGCGCTCGAGCGGATCTTCGATCTCGTTGACGATCGCGTTGTACTCGTTGAGCAGGTCGCCCCACTTGTTGGCGATGGTTGCGATGCGCTCGAGCTCGCGCGAGGTGTCCTCGTTCGAGTAGTCGACGTTGAACGCGGCCTGAAGCACCGCGAACGCGCTGTCGAGATCGCCGAGCTTCTCCTCGAACACCTTCGCGCCCTGCTGCAGGTAGCGGACCTTGTCCTCGTACTGCTCGGCCTCGGTGACCTCGGCGCGGGTGATCAACAGCTCGGTCAGCGCCTCGAACTGCTCGGTCTCGCGGTAGATCGCGTCGAGGGCGTCGGCGGCCGGCGGATGCCCGGCGCGCAGATCCAAGATCTCGAGGTAGGCCCCGGCGGCCTGATCCTTGTTCTCGAGGTTCTCCTCCCAGATCCCGGCGATCTGCATGAGGACGTCCATCTTGCCCTCTTCGTCGTCGATCGCGGCGACCTTGCGCTCGAGGATCTGGATGGCCTCGTCCCACCGGGCTTCGCCGGTGTAGAGCTCCTCGAGCGCGGCCAGGGCCTCCATGTCACCCTCGGCGATCGCCAGGACCTGCAGCCAGGCCGAGATCGCGTCGTCGGTGGCCATCAGGTACTCGCCCTGAATCGAGCCGATCTGCGCCCACAAGTTGCGCAGCCGCTCGTGGTCCAGCATGCCCTCGGGCAGCTGCACCATCCGCGCGAGGATGTCGATCAGCTCGACCCAGGCCTGGCTCTCTTCGTAGAGCCGCTTGAGGGTCTCGAGGGTCTCGAGGTTGCCCGGATCGATGTCGAGCGCGTTGATCCACGAGTCGAGCGCCTGCCGCTCGCGCTCGAGCTTCTCGCCGTAGGTCCGACCGAGGCGCTGGTACGCGTCGACCCGCTCGGCCGGATCCTCGACCACGTACACGACGCGCTCGAGGATCTCGACGAGCTCGTCCCACCGCTGGGCCCGCTCATGCAGGCCCGCGAGCTCGGTCAGCGCGAGCGGATCTTCACCGCGAAGATCGAGCACGCGGTTCCACAGATCCACGGCGTCGATCTCACGATCGAGCGCGTCCGAGGCCAGCTTGGCCATGCGCTGATAGCAGCCGGCCATGTCGTCGTCGGTGTTCGCGACGTCAACCATCTTTTGATAGTTGTCGAACAGATCCGAGAACCGATGCTGGCTGAGGTACAGGGCCTCGAGCCGCGACAGCGCCGTCATGTTGTCGGGCGCGTTGTCGAGCACCCGCGTGTAGGCGGCGATCGCCTCGTTGACGTTGCCGAGGTAGCCCTCGAAGGTCTGGGCCAGGCGCAGCTCGAGCTCGACGAGCAGGTCGCTGTCCATCACCACCGCGATCCGGCGCTGCAGGATCTCGGCGAGCTCGACGTACATCGCCGCGTGCGTGTAGATGCGATCGAGGGCCGCGAGCGCGGCGAGGTTCTCCGACTCGAGCTCGAGGACCGCCCGGTAGTATTCGATCGCCCGACCGTAGTCTTGCAGCTTGTGGTCGAGGACCCGCGCGCTGCGTGACAGCACCTGCTGCTTGACCTCCGGCGAGACCGACTCGCCCTCGAGGATCTGATCGCCGACGTCGACGATCGCGCCCCACTCCTGCGTGGCCTCGGCCAGGCGCTCGATCTCTTCGGTGATCTGGATGCTGGTCGCGTCGTCCATGTACGCGCGCAGCCACCACAGGAACGCCTGACCAATGTCACCCAGGCGGCGCTCGCAGATCTCGGCGACGTTCTGGATCACGACGAAGCGATCCGCGGCCTCGTCGATGGTTCCGAGCCGAGCCTCACCGAGCTTGACCAGCGGCTCCCAGCGCTCAGCCGCGAAGTAGATCGGCTCGAGGATCTCGGCGATCTCGTGCTGATGCTCGCCCTCGTAGAAGATGAACTCGAGCGACTGCTGGCTGGGCGAGTGATCCGGCTGGATGTTGAGGATGTTCTGGTAGGCCTCGATCGCGTGAGGCAGGTCGTTCATGGACAGCTGGTAGGTCTGGCCCATGCGGAACTGCAGCTCGATCGACTCGACCTCGTCGTCGGTGATCCTGATCTGCCGCTCGAGGTTCTCGACCAGCTCCTGCCAGCGCTCGAGGTGGCTGAAGATCGCGTCGAGGGCCTCGATCGCGTCGCGATCCTCCGGGTCCTCGACCAGCACCTTCTTGTAGCGCTCGATCGCGCCCTCGACGTCCGAGAGCTGGTTGAGGCGCACGGCCGCGACGCGCTTGAGCATCTTGGCCTTGACCAGCGGGTCCATGATGTTCTGGGCCTGCTCGTCGAGGATCCGCGCGTACTTGTCCCAGTCGCCGGTGACCTCGGCGAGCCGCGTCATCTGATCGACGGTGGTCTCGTCCTCCTGGTCGATCGCCAGCGCGCGCGCGTAGGTGTCAAAGCCCTTGTCGAACTCCTGCAGCTGCCGCTCGTAGGTGTCGGCGATCTTGTGCAAGCGCTCGATCCGGGCCAGCGGATCCTCGGTGTGGACGACCATGACCTCATAGAGGTCGATGAGCTTCTCCCACTCGGCGAGCTGCTCGTAGAACGGCTCGAGCACCTCGGCGGCCATCATCGGCTGGGTGTCACCGTGGGCGATCCGACCGAGCGCCTCGATCGTCGGCTCATGATTGGGATCGTGGGCGAGCACCTCGCGGTACGACTCGACCGCGCGGACCGGGTCCGCCAGCTGGTTCTCCCACAGCGCGCCGATCCGGTGACGCAGGGCCGTCTGGGCCTCGTGGCGGTCCGCCACGTCGACGGCCTGCTCGAGGATCTGCAGCTGATCGTGCCAGCGCTCGGCCTGGCCGTAGAGACGATCCAGCGCCTGGATCGCGTCGTAGTCGGTCGGGTCGATGTCGAGGATCGCCTGGTAGGTGTCGATCGCCCGGTCGACGTCGCCGAGCTCGCGGTCGTGGACCTGCCCGAGCACGTGCAGGGCCTGACGGCGATCTTCGGGGGTCTCGGCCAGCTCGGTCTTGCGCTGGTAGACGTCGCGCAGCGCCTCCCAGTTCTCGAGCCCGAGGTACAGCTTCTCGAGCGCGTCGAGGGCCCGAGCGTCGGCGTCGTCGATGCTCAGCACCTGCTGGTACAGCTCGATCGCCCCCTCGGCGTCCTCCATCATGGTCTCGCGGATGTCCGCCGCGTACAAAAGCAGCGCCTTGCGATCTTCGGGGGCGTCGACCATCTCGGCCTTGCGGGTGACCGCGCCGACCAAGGCCTCGAAGTTGTTGGTCCGACGGTGGACCTCGATCAGCGCGTCGATCGCCGCGAAGTTGCCGGGATCGAGCTCGAGGATCTTGTTGTAGCTGGCCGAGGCCGAGGCCGCGTCGTCGAGGGTCGCCTCGTAGATCTTCGCCACCTTGTCGAGGATCTGGATGCTCAGCTGATCGTCGACGATGTCTTCGATCGCCGACTCGTACAGCGCGACCAGCTCGGCGTAGCTGCCCATCTGGTTGGCGAGGCTGTCGAGCCGCCGCTGCGAGTCTTCGTTCGCCGGGTTTTGCTTGAGCGCGCGACCCATCGCCTCGAACGCCTTGTCGGGCTGCTCGCCGGCGATCTCGTACAGCTCACCGATCTGGTGGAGCAGGCCGATGCGCTCGGCCGGATCGAGTGAGCGCGAGACCATGATCTCGTAGGCCTGGATCAGCTTCGACCACTCGTTGGTCGAGCGATAGATCGGCTCGAGGATCTTGGCGACGCTCAGCTGCTGATCTTCATTGTCGAGCAAGGTCTCGAGGGCCGCGAGCGCGTCCTCGTTGCCGGGATCGTAGTCGAACACCCGCCGGTAGATCTCGACCGCGAGCCCGGCCTGCGCGAGCTTCTCGAGCCGGACCGCGCCAAGCCGCAGGCTCAGCTTGATCATGTCGTCGGGGTCACCCGCGAGCGCCAGCTGGCGATCGAGGATCTCGGCCAGATCCGCCCAGTTCTCCTGGGTCTGGTACAGGCGATCGAGCGCGACGATCGCCTTCATGTTGGTGTCGTCGTCGGCGAGGATCTCGTTGTAGGTCATGATCGCCTCGTCGTTCTGCTGGAGCATCTCCTCCTGCAGGTAGGCGATCTTGAAGCGCAGGCTCTGGCGCAGATCCGGGTCGTCCTCGAACTCGACCTTGCTGCGGTACACACCGAGCAGCTCGGCCCAGGCCTCGGCGCGCTGGTACAGCTCCTCGAGGGCGTCGAGCGCCTCGCGGTTCTCGGGGTCGATGTCGACGGCCCGCGTGTAGCAGTTGACCGCCTGATCGGCGTTGCCGAGCTGGGTGTCATAGACGCCGGCGAGCTTGTGAAGCAGCTGCTTCATCAGCTCGCTGGGCAGATCCTTGACGACCGCGCCCTCGTACAGCTCGGCGAAGTCGGCCCAGCGCTCGTCGATCCCGGCGATGCTCTCGAGCGCCTGCTGAGCGGTCTCGTCCTCGGGGTCTTCCTTGAACGCGCGCGCGTAGGCATCGAACGCGGTCCGGCTGTCGCCGAGCGCCTGCGCCTGAATCTCGCCGATCTTGAGCAGCAAGGCGACGCGCTCGGGCGTCACGTCCTCTGCGGCGGCGAGGATCTCGAGCACGCGGACCAGCTGCGGCCAGTCCTCGCGTCGCTGGTACACCTCGCGCAAGATCGTTGCGACCCGGACCTTGAGATCTTCGTCGTCGAGCCAGCTCTCGAGCCGCTGGCGAGCGTCCTCGTGATCGGCGTCGTACTCGAGGACCTGGCGGAACAGCTCGACCGCCTCGGGGGCGTCGTCGAGGTGCTCTTGCACGACCACGCCAAGCCGATGGCGCAGGGTCGGGCGATCGGGCAGGGCCATGCCGGCCTCGCTCTCTTCGCCGTGTGCTTCGACGACCGCGAGCTCGCGGCGCAAGATGTCAGCGAGCTCGACCCAGTTCTCGAGCCGCAGGTACAGGCGATCGAGGGCCGCGAGCGCGCTCGGGGCCTCCACGCCCATGTCGAGCACGGCGTTGTAGGCCTGCACGGCCTGGTCCGCGTGGTCGAGCTGCTCGTGGATCGAGCCGATCCGGATCTGGATCTGACGCCGATCGTCCTCGTCGGCGGCGAGCTCGAGCTTGGTGCCGAGCACCTTGAGCAGATCCTCCTCACGACCAAGCGCGAGGTAGAGGTTCTCGAGGGACGCGAGCGCCGTCTCTTGCTCGGCGTCGATCTCGAGGATCTCCTGGTTGACGGACAGCGCCCGCTCGAGATCCGCGAGCCGCTTCTCGTAGACCTCGGCCACGCTCAGGCGCAGGCTGAGGCTGTCGGGATCGGGGCCGTACTTGCCGTACGCCGCCTCGAACGAGCTGACCAGGTCGCCCCAGAGGTTGGTCTCTTCGGCCAGCCGACGCATGTGCTCGGCGGACTCGGCCTGGGTGTGATCCTCGTCGACCGATTGCTTCCAGTACTGAAACGCCTGGGCCTGCTCGCTGTGGACGCGCTCGGCGAGATCGGCGAGCCGGGCGAGCAGCGCCTGGCGCTGATCTGGATCTTCGGTGTGGCCCAGCTTGATCTGGAGGGGCGTCGAGATGTGACGCTCGTCGCCGGCCTCTTCGTAGAGCTCGATCAGCGCCTCGGCCAGGGTCAGGTTGTTCTCGTCCTTGCCGAGCGCCTTCTCGAGCGAGCGCACGGCCCGGTCAGCCTTGTCGAGCCGGGTCTTGTAGAGCTCGGCGATCTTCAGAGTCAGGGTGATCCGGCGATCCTCGTCCTCGACGGTGTCGGCCTCGCGCTCGAGCACGCGGATGAACTCCGCCCACTTGTCTTGCTTGGCGTAGAACGCCTCGAGCGAGGTCATGTCGCCCTCGGCCACGTACAGCTTCTTGAGCGCGTCCTGGGCCCGACGGTTGTCGTTGTCGATCTCGTGCAGCGCTTCCCAGGTGCGGATCGCCGCCTTGTTGTCGTCGAGCTTGTCCGAGTAGAGCAGGCCGAGCTTGATCAGGTTGGCGCTCTTCTTCTTCTCGTCGTCGGTGACCTCGTTGAGGGTCTCGAGGGTCTTGGCGAGCGCCTCCCAGTCCTTCTCGCGCTCTTGCATCTGCTCGAGCACCTCGAGGGCCTCGACGTTGGTCGGGTCGCCCTCGAGCACCGCGCCCCACAGCTGGATCGCGATCGCCGGCTTCTTGATCTTGCTGCCGGCCGTGCGCGCGACCTCGAGCAGCTGGGTCTGACGCTCGACCGGATCTTCGATCAGCTGCAGCTCTTTTTGCTGGACCGAGATCATCTTCTCCCAGTCGCGGCGGCGCTGATACAGATCCTTGAGCTTGCCGAGCGCCTCGGCGTTGTACTCGTCGGTCTCGAGCACGGACTCGAAGCTCTTGATCGCCTCGGCCTGGTTGTTGAACTTGTCGAGGAACAGGCGCCCGGCCTCGAGGTTGAGCTCGGTCTTCTGCGCGGGGTCGTCGTGCAGCTCGGCGCGACGGCGGATCCGACTGATGAGGTCGGGCCAGCGTTTCATGTCTTCGAACTGCGCCTGCTGGGCCTCGACGACCTTGAGCAGCGCGACGTTGTCACCGGTCGCCTCGACCAGCTTCTCGAGCTGCGACAGGGTCGTGACGACCAGGCCGGGCTGCTTGAGGTGCTCGCGGTAGAGGTCGAGCAACTCCCAGTAGAGCGGGATCTTCTCGCCGTCGTCGTCGGTGTTCTTGATCTGGTCCTTGTAGAGATCGGCGACGTTGCTCCACTTGTTGCCGTCGATGTAGAGCTGCTTGAGGCGCGCGCGCGGGAGCTCCTTGTCTGGCATCGCGCTGACGGCCGCTCGCCAGGCGTCGATCGCCCGCTTGCCGCCCTTGGCGTCCGCGGCCCGGGCCTTCTTGATCAGCGCCATCTGCTCTTCGGTGAAGCTCTCGTCACCGACCTCGACCGTGCCCGCGTCGTCGTCCGCGTCTGCGTCTGCGTCGTCGCTGTCGTCTTCTTCGTCAGACTCTTCGGCCGCTGCGGCTTCGGCCGCGAGCGCGGCCTCGGCTGCTGCCGCCTCGGCTGCGTCGGCCTCGACTTGCGCCGCCGCGGCTGCCTGCGCGGCTTCGGCTTCGGCGCGCTCGGCCTCGGCCGCCGCTGCCTCCTCCGCTGCGTCCGCGTCGTCCTGTTCGACGGAGTCGGCCGCTGCCGCCTGCTCGGCCGCTGCCGCCTGCTCGGCCGCTGCCGCCTGCTCGGCCGCTGCCGCCTGCTCGGCTGCTGCGCGCTCCTCTGCTGCCGCCTGCTCGGCCGCCGCCGCCTCGGCTGCTGCCGCTTCAACTGCTGCCGCTTCGTCTGCCGCCGCCTCGGCCGCTGCCGCTTCGGCTGCCGCCGCCTCGGCCGCTGCCGCTTCGGCTGCCGCCGCTTCGGCCGCTGCCGCTTCGGCTGCCGCCGCTTCGGCTTCGGCTTCGGCATCGGCCGCGCCGTCGTCGGCCTGCTCGAACGCGCCGACAGTCTGCTGGAACTCGACGACCACCGTGTGACTCGGAGCGCCGTGCGACGCGAACCCGAGCAGACGATGCGCGTCGTCGATGTCGTTGGCCGTCCGCCACGCGAACTCGCCTGCCTGCAGCGCGATGATCGTCGCGTCGTCGGCGTCGTCCATCGCAGCCAGGCCACGATCCGCGAGGGCGATGATGCCCTCGATCTGTCCGCTCGCCGCCGCGGTCATGGCGACGGTGCGGAACGCCGCGATGTGACCGGTGAACGCGGCCGACGGATCCTCGTACGCGATGTCCAAGGCCTGGCGATAAAAGTACGCCGCCATGTCCGGGTTCTGCAGACGCACCTGCCAGATGTTTCCGAACTCGGTCAGCAGTCGCGAGCGCGCGGCCGCGTCTTCGATCAGGCTCGCGCGGCGATCCTGAAGCTGCTGGATGTGCTGCAAGTGACCGCCATCGGCGAGGATGGTCTCGGCGACGAACGCCGCCTCTGCGTCGGTTGGATCGGCGTCTAGCGCCTTGAACAACATCGGCAGCAAGCGCGCGTCCTCGGGCGCTTCTTGCTGCAAGATCCGAGCGGCGCGCAGGAACAACGACGAGACCTGCGTGCCACGCCCGGCGACCTCGGCGACGAGCGGGTCATCGCTACCGGTCAGCGCCTGCAGCTGCATGACGAGGTTGCCGATCCCGAACTCCCAGTTGTTGCGGTCGTACAGCGTCTCTTGGAAGCGAGCCTGGTAGTCGACGTTGTCAGGCTCTGCGTTCGCGGCCGCGGCGAGGAAGTCTTTCGCCTGATCGATCTGCCGCTGGTTCAACATCGCCGTGCCGTAGGCGTAGTTGAGTGAGGGCGCTCGATCGGGATCTTTGTTCGCGCGCAGCTCGAGACCCATCAAGCGCGTCACCATTTCGAGGTGCGCCATCTGGCGATAGATCTCGCGTGCACACTCGAGCGCGAGCAGGTTGGACTGATCGAGCTTGAACGCTTTTTGGTAGCACTGCATCGCTCGCGCTTTGTCGAGGAGCAGGTCCTCGCACGCGCGCGCTAGTTCGAAGAGCGCTGCCGACTGCTGTGAAGCTTCCGGGAGACTGACGGCCTCTTGCTCGATCTCGTCGATGACCGAGTTCCAGTCTTGGACTTCCTTGAGCCGCGCCTTGATCCGCTGGGTGACTTCCATCTGGCCCCTATCCTGCCAGCATCACTGGGTAAATTCACTGGCTGGGGCGTCGATATCACACCTTGTTGAAGCCGCACTCGACGCGCACGACTTCGTGGGCCCAGGCCGGATGGCGCGGCCCCTCCGACTGGACGAACGACCACTCGACGTGACCCTGCGCAACGCGACAGCTGCACGGACGAGCCGGGGCCGAGCGCTCGCGACGACGCGGCCCTGAACCTCGAGGTGCGAGGCTCGACGACCGAACTGCTCAACCCTGAGCGCTCGCGGATCAGGTCGACTGCCTGGGCGATCGAGGAGGCATCGCGGACCCGGATCGGGTCCAGCTCAGATCTGGCTTAGATCCAGATCCCGGGTGGGGACCTGCTCGATCTGCCTCAGATCGGGCTATCCATGCGGGCAATCGTGTCGTTCGCAACCTTCTTGATGTGCTCGGGCGAGTTTCCGGCCTTGGAGACGAACTCGTTGAGGGTCTCGGCGGCTTCCTTGCGCATCGGAATCTCTGCGTAGGCCATGCCGAGGCCGAACAGCACATCTGGCTTGTCAGGATCGATGCGCTTGGCCTTTTTGTAGGCCTCGACCGCGTCCTTGGGCTGGTTGAGGTTCAGCAGCGCCCGGCCCATGCCGTTCCACATGTCGGCGTCGGTGTCGTTGACCTTCGTGCCGGTCTCGAGCACCGCCATCGCAACGTTCGAGAACCCGTAGTCGATGTACATGTTGCCCAGCGACACGAAGCACGGGCTGTACTTGCCGTTGAGCTCGATGCACTTGCGGTAGGCCTGGTCGGCCTGCTCCGGCTCGTCGAGCTTCTCGTGCAGCGTGCCCATCTGGTAGTGGGCCCGATAGAGTTTGGGGTTGAGCCCGATCGCCTCCGAGAAGGACTTGATCGCGTCGCGCCACTTCACCTCTTGCTCCGCGCGGCTGGTGCCTGGCTCGAGCGACTGGGCGACCTGCACCGAGCCGATCTCGAAGTAGTAGTCGCCCTCGGGCTTGTCGCCCATGTTCTCGATCGCGCCGCGGAACGCCTTCTCGGCGTCGACCCACTTTTGCTGCTTGCGGTACAGCTTGCCGAGGTTCAGGTAGGCCTCGGCGTGCGTCGGATCGGTCTTGATCGCCTCCGTCATCGCGCGCTCGGCCCCCGACATGTTGTTCTTGTTGAGCTGCTGAATGCCCTCGTTCATTTGTTTGATCGAGTCCACGCGAGCTTGGCTCGTGAGGTTGCAGGCAGGCAGAAGGACCAGGGCGGTGAGAAGGGCGGCAGTGATCGCGCGGCGCATCAGGAGACCTCTTCGGGGGCGGAATGGTACCGACGGCCACACCTGGTGACAAGCGGTGGCGCACCGCTCGCCTCAGGTCGCGGCCTGGGGACTGTGAGGTTGGGGCTGAACTTCCGGGATCGGGCCGGTGTGGCCCGAGCTCTGGTCCGCCTGCGCACCACGTTGGCGGGGTGAGCGACGGCGAGAGTAGATGTCTGGATTTTTGTGCGCATAGACATGGACTTTTGCGTCCAGCTCTGTTGGCCGCACGAAACAGGCGAGCGTGGTCGTCGACCAGCTCGCCTGTTGAAGACCCACCACTGAGGTCAGCTGTCGGTTTGGATCAGCCGGGGCTCAGGTTGAAGGGGTAGGTGACGATGACGTTGCCACCACCGCGCGGCTTGGGGAACTGCCAGCGCTTGACCGCCTTGGCGATACAGTTGGCGACCGACGTGTCCTTGATCGTCGACTCCTGGACCACCGACGAGCCGACCTTGCCGGTGCCCGTGATGACGAAGTTGACGGCGACGCGACCCTCGAGGTTGGGGTTCTTGGTCAGACCTGCGTTGTAGCAAGACCGGACCTCGTTGATGTGTGCGCGGACGATACGACGGATGATGTCGCGGTCGAGCGCACCTTGAACCTCGGCCTTGGCCTGCCGGACGCGAGGGACCCGGGTGCCGCGGCCACCGAAACCAGCGCCCGAGCCACGACCGTAGCCCGAGCCCGAGCCACCGCCGCCACCCTTGCCGATCAGGCCGGTGTTACCCAGACCGATCGTGCCTTCGCCGGTACCACCACCGCCGCGGCCGGTGCCGACCAGGCCGAGACCGCCGACGCCGTAGGCCTCGCCGACTTCAGTGCCGGTCAAACCACCCCAGACATCTTCGTCGTCGTTGCCGACCGCGAACGCGCCACCGTAGGGCGAGGCCAAGAAGCTGCCGCCCTGCTGCTGCATCACGCCGAGGATGCCGGCGCTGCGCGCTGCCATGTCGGGATCGAAGTTGCGAGCCATCTGCGGGACCGCGTTCTTCGGGCCCTTCATCGCGTACAAGCCCGACTTCGACTTGCTCGAGGGCTTGCCCATCTTGCCCTCTTCGCCTGCGTGGCGCTGCCCGGTGCCGCCAGCCTCATCGTCGGAGACGTCGTCCTCTTCGGGCGGCGGCTCTTCTTCTTTGGTCTGGTCAGGCTGGTGCATGTAGCGGGCGTAGGCGGGCTCGCCCTCGCCGTCGTCCATGGTGATCGCGAGCAGGTCGTCGGGGATGCTGCGCATCAACATGTAGAAGGTGACAGCGATCACCGCGGTGCCGCCGACGTAGGCCCAAAACGGCCAATCCACGTCGCCGCGCCCAGCCACGACGGCGCCCGGGTTGACCGTGTTGATGTGGAACGCGATGTCCTCGTAGTTGACCTTGCCCTGCACGCCACGCGGGAGCGGGAAGGTGTAGTACGCACCGGCACCGCCCGCGCGACCCGTGGACACGAGCTCCTGCAGGTTGACGGTCTGGCCGTCGAAGGTCACCTCGCCGGTCATGTCCTTGGTGAAGTTCAAGGCGAACTCGCCACCGCTGGTGCGGACCAGCGGGAACGCGACGGCGTCGGGCAGACCGTGGGGCGGCACGTGGAACACGGCGTTGTGGCCCTCGCCGATCGTGTAGTCGCTGACGAGCTTCTCCGAGAAGCGCATCGCGCCAGCCACGAACGGGATCAAGCCGAGCAGCGCGAGGCCGAGACCGAGCGGGCCGGTGCCGACGCCGGGCTTGGCGGGCTCGGGCTTCTTGGCCTGCTTGGCCTTGCGAAGCTCTTCCGAGTAGTCCTCCCATGGCTGGCTGACTTCGTAGCCGAACAGGCCGAGGCCACCGAGGACCATCAGGCCGCCCATCGCCATCAGGATCGGCGCCGAGCCGCGGCGGCTCTTGACCTGACCGACGTGGGTGACGTCGAGCGCGGTCCGGCCGTACATTGCCACGACCTCGGCGACCTGACGGCCGTCTTGGACCTCGACCGCGCCGACGTCGATCTGGACGGGCGGGGCAGAGGCCATTGCCATGGGCGGTGCGGCGGCGGCCATGGGCGTGGCGGCCATTGCAGGTGCAGGTGCGGCCGCAGCTACGGGTGCAGCAGCGACCGCGGAGGCGTCAGCGATCTCGAAGATCTCGACGCGATAGGGGCCGAAGGTCAGCACGTCGCCCTGGCTGACGGAGGCGTTCTTGTCGATCGCGTCGCCGTTGAGGACGGTGCCCGCCGAGCTGCCGAGATCAATGACGCGGACGTCGTTGCCCGAGACCTCGATGACGGCGTGCATGCGAGCGACGGCGTCATCATCGAGGCACAGATGGCTGCTCTTGAGCTTGCCGATCTTGATGACGTCCTGCGAGAGCGTCTTGGTGTCGACGAGCTCGTCGTTGCAAAAGATTTTCAGCGTGAGCGTCTTGCTGGACATCGGGATCCTTTTAATCTTCGCCTGGGGCGGGGCTCAGCCCGGGTTGGAACGAGTGCTCACGGAAGGTAGACCGGAGCGCCGTCGGGCTCGTTTTGTCGGGGGTGTGGGGTTCGGGCGCCCTAGACAGCAGCTTGCTGGTCCGGTTCCTGTGCATGAAGAGTTTCTTCCTGCACAGGAGTCGAATCTAGGTGAGCCAACGCACTCGCAGTGGTTTGACGCAGCTGGACAACTGCATACGAGCCCAACGCGAAGCCAGGCTCGAACCCAAGGTGGGTCGAGCTGGCGTCGAGGAGCTCGTCTGGCGGGGTCGATCGACTGAGATCATGCGGCCGCTCAGATGTCGTTGGCCATCTTGATCAGCTCGGGGATGAAGTGCGGCCGGATCGTGATCATGCTGGCGTGCTTGCTGCGGCCACGCGAGCTCAGGTTGGCGCCTTCGGGCGACAGGACCTCGCCGTCGACGTCGTCGTCTTCGAAGTCGTAGACCGTCACGCCTTCGCCGTTGCTGCCGGACATCGCGGCGGCGTCAGCATCAGCTGGCGCGGCCCATGCCGTCGCGGTGAGCAAGAGGGCGGCACTGAAGGCGAACATGGGGGTGATCAACTTGATCATGATGGGCTCCTGGCGAGTGGGGCCGAACTCGACCCCACGGTTTGCAATCTTAGCGGTGAGAGGAATGTGTGTAAACCGCGGTGTCACGGCTCGGGGCATCAAAATGACATCAAAATGCGCGAGATCGCGGGATCTTCGCGGCCGGGCACTGAACGGGCTGGAGCGGCGAGAGATCTGGGAGGACCTTGGGACCTGGAGTGCTCCGTTGGCGCGAGGCCCGGCGCCTCAACCTTCGAGCAAGTCTTGAAGACTGACGGCGTTCGTCTCGAGGGCCCGCCATCGCTCGTGCTGCTCGGCGCGCTGGCGGATCTCGAGCAACAGCATGTCCTCGTAGAGGCCGGCGTTGACCTTGATCAGCTCGATGGCTGCGATCGAGTCCTTCACGACCGCGACCCGATCTCGCGCTTCGCTGACGGGCGCCCGCCACCGCGGCCCGCTGCCCGCCGCGTCGATGAAGCTTTGATAGTGATCGATCGCCCGCTCGTAGCTGGCGATCAACGCCTCTTCGTCGTCGGCGGTCGAGCTGAGGTGCTCTTGGGTGAGGACGCCGAGGTTGTACCAGGGCCGCGGATCCGTACTGTCGAGCTCGAGGGCCCGACGGTAGGCCCGCTCGGCGTCGGCGTACTTTCGCAGACCTCGCTTGGCCACGCCCAAGGCGATCCACGCGTCGACATCCGCGGCCACGACCGGGGCGTGAAGCACCGACTCGAGCGCGCGCTCGGCCGTGGCGTAGTCACGAAACCGAATAGCGACCATGGCGATGTTGCGGTTGGCGTCGACGTGGTCGGGCTCGATCTCGACGGCGCGCTGAAACGCTCGGAGCGCCAGGACTTGATCGTCGTCTTCGATCAACAGCAGGCCGCGAAGATTGTGGAGGTCCGCGCTTGCGACGGAGTTGGCCTCGAGCACCCGCTGTCCCTGGGTCACGACCAGGTTGGCCAGCACCAGGTAGGACTTGTCGTCTCGCCGACCGCGGTCGTAGTAGAGGCGCGCCAGGTTCTCGTAGGCCGCGCGGTTGCTGCTGTCGACGGCGAGGATCCGCTGCAGCTGCAGCTGCGCTTGCTCGAATTCTCGCAGTCCAGCGCCGACGGGGCTGTTGGTGTAGCGATCGCGCTCGGCCATCGCGAGGTTGTTGCGAGCCTCCAGGGCGTGGGTCGAGTCCGCTGCGACGGCGCGCCCGAACAGCGACGCGGCGCGATCGTGATCCCCCGCGGACCAGGCCAAGACGCCCAAGTTGTTGAGCGACGGCGCATGCTCGAGCCCGGCCAGCTCGGCGTAGATCTGGCCGGCGAGATCGACCTGGCCGCAGGCCTCGTGGATCACCCCAACGTTGAAGCGCGCCGTGATGATGGACTTGTCGCGCTCGTACAGAGCTTGGTAGCGCTGGCCGAGCAGCTGGCACTCGTCGGTGCTCAGGCCGTCAGCGGCGGCCAGCTGGTAGTCCGCGTGGATGTCGGCGAGCTGCAGCTGCGCCTGCTCGTCACCGAGCCCGGGCCCGGGCTCGGCGATGATCGAGCGGCAGTCTGCATCTCCAGGCTCGCAGGGCGGCGTCGGGGGGTGGCAGCCGAGTGTGCACAAAGCCAGAGCAAGCAGGGTGGGGACGGTGATGATGGTCGTGCGCATGGTGGGCTCGCCGGAGCTCGGCTCGGCTGCGCTGCGAACGACGACGAGCGTTGAACGGTCCACGCACCGCGCCCCCGACGACCACGCCCAAAGCCCCAAACCAAACCAAACCAAAAGCGAAGGGCGGCTCCGTAGTACGGGCCGCCCTCGCGCGCTGAGCCAGCGAAGATCTACTTGTCGGTCTCGGCCTTTGCCTCGGCCTCGGCCTCGGCCTTGGCTGCCGCGTTGGCTGCCGCCTCGGGGCTGGGTTGACCCGCTGCAGCGGCCTTCTTCTCCATGTCGAGCAGACGCTGGCGACGCTCCTGCTCCTGCTTCTTCTCGAGCTCGGCGAGCGCGGCCGCCTTCTTCTCGAGCTCCTCCATCACGCGGAAGGTGGTGATTGCATCGTCGATGATCGCCACCCGATCGAGGCAGTCCTTCACGGTGGCTGCGTAGGCCTTGTTGCCCTCAGCCATCTTGTTGAACTTGATGCAGTGCTCCTTGGCGACGTTGTAGAAGGCCTCGATCTCGGGCTGATCCACGTCGTCCTGGCCGATCAAGTGATCCTGGTTGAGGACCGCGAGGTTGTACCACGGGCGCGGGTCCTTCTTATCGACCTCCATGGCCTTGCGGTACCACTCTTCGGCGTCCTTGAACTTCTTGAGCCCGCGCTTGGCGACGCCCATCGCGATGTAGACCTCGACGTCACGCTTGACGGCCGGGGCCTTGAGCGCGGTGTCGAACGCCTTCTCGGCGGTCGGATAGTCGCGGAAGCGAATCGCGATGAAGCCGATGTTGCGGTTGGCGTCCGGGTGGTCGGCCTCGATCTCCACGGCCTGCTTGAAGGCCTTGAGCGCGTCGATCTGATTGTCCTGCTGCATGTACAGCAGACCCCGAAGGTTCCAGATGTCGGCGCTCTGCCGGTTCTCCTTCTCGAGCACCCGCAGGGCCTGGGTCACGACCAGGTTCGCCAACACCAGGTACGACGGATCCTTGAGGCGGCCACGGTCGTAGTACAGCCGCGCGAGGTTCTCGTAGGCGGCCTTGTTGCTGGTGTCGACCGCGAGGACGTTCTGGATCTGCTTCTCGGCAGTGTCGAAGTCCTCCGGGCTGAGCTTGTCTGCGTAGCGATCGCGGTGCGCAGCGGCGAGGTTGTTGCGAGCCGCGAAGGCCTGCTTCTTGTCAGCCTCGACCGACTTGGCGAACAGCTCGAGGGCCTCCTTGGTGTTGCCCTTGTTCCACGCGAGCACGCCCAGGTTGTTGAGCGCGAGGTGGAAGTTCTTGTCGCCGAGCTCCTGGTAGATCTTGACGGCCTGATCCTTGTCGCCGCACTCCTCCCAGAGCGCACCGACGTTGAACCGGGCGACCAACATCGACCGCTTGTTGCTCTGGTAGACGTCGTCGAAGCCCTTGGCGATGCTCGAGCACTCGGCCTCGGACAGCGTGCCGTCGGCCTTGGCCGCGACGTACTTCCCGTAGATCTCGGTGAACTGAGCCTGCGCCTGCTCGTCGGGCACCTCGGCGTTGGAGGCGTCCGCGAGCTCCTTGTTGTCGGGGTTCTTGCTGTCCTTGTCCTTCTTCTTGCAGCCGGTGAGGCCGCCAAGGCTGCCAACTAGCAGGAGCGAGAGCGCGACGCGCGAGAGAGTCGAGATGGGGAGATTACTGATCATCTTCATGGTTCAGCCCTTTCCGATCAGTTGCCCTTGCCCTTGGACTTGCCTTTGTCCTCGGTGGCGGCTTTGTCTTTTTCTTCGGCGGCCTTCTCGGCGTCCGTCTTGCGGCGGACCGGGTTGACCCGGCCTCCGAGCGGATCCTCGAGGACCTGGACCTTCTCGATCCGGCTGGCGGTGTAGATGGAGACGCCGAACAGCTCGTTGGTCGCCGGGTACTTGTTGGCGTCGCGCTGCTGCATTTCCTCTTCGCAGAGGCGGGAGAACTCGTTGAAGAACTGGTTCTCCGTCGAGCGCTGGATGCAGTACTCGTAGGCGGCGAGCGCCTGATCCTGAACCGGCTGCGCGGTGTCGGCGAGGGCGTCGCAGTAGGCCCAGACCTGCTCTTGGCTGACGAAGCTCTGCGGCACGTCGGCGCGGTAGAGCTGGTCGGCGAAGTTCTGCAACACCGAGGCGGTACGCGCCGCGCCAGCGAGCACCCAGTACGGGCTGCCCGTGTTCTTGACGCCGCCGTAGGCCTCTTGCAGCTCGAGCCCGAGCTTCATCTTGGAGTCGAAGAACTCAGTGACCCGCTTCTTGGAGTCCTCGGCCTTGACGACCTGCTCCTTGTACATCTTCTCCCAGCTGGGCATGCCGGAGTCCTTGCGCCACTCGTCGACCTGGAAGTCCAGCTCGTCGGGCATCTTGATGCGCAGGTAGTCCTCGTACTTCTGGTCGGCCTGGTAGACGATGGCCATTGCCCAGGCGTTCTTGAAGTCCTCGGCCCGCTTCTTGTCCTCCTCGGGGATGTCGATCTTGCTCTTGCCGCCGACCATCTTGAGGATGAGCTTGAACTTGGCCTGACCGGCCTCGGCCCGCTTCGAGCCGCGGCGATGGACAGTGATGACGCCCTGGGTCTCCGAGCCACAGCGCTTGGGAGGGCGGAAGCGCGGCTTCTTGGCGCTCTCCTTCTCGTCGGCCTTCTCCTGGGCCTTCTTCTGCTTGGCCTCGAGCTTCTTGCGCTTCTCGATCGCCTCGACGCCCGACAGGGCGCGCTTGCGCTCAATGGTGATGCACGAGTCGTAGAGCAGCGGCTCTTCGCAGGACTTGCGCCACTCGACCTGGCCGATCACGGCGTTGGCCACGACCGCGCGGTCGATGCCACCCTTGGTGCTGTAGGTCTTGAGGTAGTCCTCAGCGTGCTTGCGCTTGGCCCCCGAGGAGTCGAGCAGGTCGTGCTGCGACCAGAAGATCTTGGCCGCCTTCTGGACGTCCTTCTTCTTGTAGAGGCTCTCGTACTTGTCGAGGTTCTCTTTGGCCTTGGCCTCCTGGCCGAGCCCGAGCCGGAACAGGTAGGCGTTCTGCAGCGCGTTGGAGGCCCGGTCGTCCTTGTCGTGCTCGGTCGCGAACTGCTCGTAGCGATCGGCGGACTGGTTGTAGTACGCGACCGCCTGATACGACTCGGCGAGGTAGTGCAGAGTGTCCTTGGCGTGCTCGCTCTCGGGGAAGCGATCGAGCAGCGCCGTGCGGATCTGGATGGCCTGGCCGACCTGGTAGGCGGCGTCAGAGCAGTCGGCCGCGTTCCACAGCAGCGTGGCCGCCTTCTCGTGATCCTCGAAGTTGTTGAAGACGTCGATGAACTGCGTGGAGCACTTCTCGAAGCCCTGCGGATCACCACCAGGATCGCCGTTGACGAACGCAGCGCCGGCGTCGCGGTAGGCCATGCCCTTCTTCCAGCCGATGCCGGCGAGCAAGGTCGGGACGGCCTCGCGCACGTCGGCGTTCTCCGGGTGGTTCCAGATCTTCAGGCCCTGGATCTTGGTCGCCCACTCCTGCAGCTCGTCGCTGGTCTCGATGACCTGCTGCGGATTGTTCTTGGTGTCGAGCCAGCGGATCGTCAACAGGTCGATCAACATCGCCGAGCACCATGCCGCGTAGATCTGCGCGTCCTTGACGTCGTCGAACTTGGTGATCATCTCCGTCAGCAGAGGCTTGGCCTCCGCGAACTTGTTGTGCTCCATCATGAGCTTGGCCCGGTGATACATGATCTTGGGCAGCTCTTTGTCGTCCGCCTTCTTCACGTATTTGACGTAGATGTCATACGAGCCAAGCATGGCCTTCTCCTCGGGCGTGTAGTCCGATTCGGGGAAGTCCATCTCGGTGTCGACCTTGGAGTCCTTGTCCTTGGGCTTCTTCTTCTTGTCTGTCTTGTAGATACAGACGCCCTCTTGGTCGAGCTTGCAGGTCTTCTTCTTGCCGCCGGTCTCGTCGTACTCGAGGTGGTTTTTCATCGCCAACATCTGCGCGTACGCAGCGTCGGCGGTGTACTTGCCCTCGGGGTCCAGCTCGAGCGTCTTCACGAACTGGTTGTGGGCCTTCATGAAGTAGTCGAGGCCCTTTTGGCGCTGGTCCTTGTCCTTGCTGTTGTAGTTCTGCTCCGCCAGCGCCCACAGCAGCTCGGCGTAGTAGTACTGCAGCTCGTAGCCGTCCTTGTCACCGGGGAAGGTCTTGAGGAACACCTCGTAGGCGTTCTCGGCGAGCTCGTAGGTGCGATCCAGCTTGGTCTTCTCGGCCTCGTCGTGCCAGACGGTGGCCATCTGCTTCATGGTGGCAAGGGCGTTGTCCTTGCACATCTTCTTTTGGGCCTTCTTGTAGTCGCCCGTCTCGAACTTCGTGTAGTACTTGCCGAGGTTCTCGGTCTCCTGCCACTGAACCTCTTTGTTGTCAGTTGCGAGGGTGTTGACGACGATCTTGCCCTGCCAGTCGCAGGACATGGCGTCCTCGGGGAACAGCTCCTGCAGCTTCTTGTAGATGAACGTGGACTCGGTGTACTGACCGTCGCCGAAGTACTGGTTGGCCAGTAGCTCCATCATCTTGCGGGCGTCGTTCTCGTCCTTGCCCGGACCGTTGCCGATCTTGTCGAAGAACTCCCACGCCTTCGAGGGCTTCGACGCGTGCACGTAGGCGCGCACGAGGTCGCGCCGGGCGTCGCGCCGCAGCTGCTTGCCGTTGGACTCCGAGCCCGCGCGGCCTTCCTTGGTCGCGGCGATCGTGGCCACGAAGAAGTTGAGGCTCTTGTCGAACCGGGCGTCGAACTCACCGATCGGGTTGAGGTGACACCACGCCAGCTTGTACAGGGCGTACGCGTAGACCGGACTGTCCTTGAACTGGGTGACGCGCTCGTACAGACGAACCGCGTTCCCGATTTGGCCCTTGCTGTAGTAGTAGTCGGCGAACGCGAGGTACGCGTTGGCGATGTACGGGCTGCTGGGGAAGTCGTTGATGAGGCGCTGGTAGGCGGCCTGCATCTTGGTCTCTTCGCCGAGCTCGCCGAGCTCGAAGGCGTAGTAGTACAGCGCCTCGTCCATGCGCTTGTACGAGGCGAATTTCGGGTTGTCGACCAGCGCCTCGTAGATCCGCGCCGCCTTCTCGCTCGAGTCCTTGGCGTCGCGCTCGTGGCGTTTTTGCTGCTCTTTGAGCTGCTTGGCCAGGTCCTTCTTCTTGGCGTCCTCGGCGTCGTAGATCTTTTGATAGAGCGAGCCAGACTGCAGGTCGAAGAAGGCCTTCTTCTCGAGGTAGTGATCCGCGAGCCGGAACAGGTAGTCCGGATACTCGGGATCGCTGTCCTCGGAGGTCTTGATCAACCGCTTGAGGAACTCGATCTGCTTGTCGGCCATCTCCTGCTCGACGGCCTTGCGCTTGGAGGCGAACTGCTGGCCGTCCATCATCTGGACGCCGCGCTCGCGCTCTTTCTCGACTTGCTCTTGCTGAGCCTTGAACTTGGTGTCGAGCAGATCCGACTGCGCCTTGGTCTTCTTGGACTTGCGCTCGTAACGAACGTTGCTCTCGGGCTCCTGCGCCTGGCTGACGTCAGCCGTCAGCAACAGCGCTGTGATGCTGAGGACGCTGCCGGCGGTCAGGAGACCGAGTTTGCGAGACCTAATGGAGCGATTGTGCGACATCTTGGACCTTCTCCGTTGAAGGTGAGGGCGGCCCCAGGCTGCCCTCACCTCATGTGAAACGTGTATTCGAGCTTGCGTTCAGGACAGGCTACTCGGCGCACACGCTGGTGACGCGGTAGTAGTAGTAGCCGAGCTCGTCCTGCCAGTATTCGCCGTTGTAGTTGTAACGCTCTTCTTCGGGTCCCGGCTTGATCTTCTCTTCAGCGCCGTCCGCGTCTTCCCCGAGCTTCTTGAGCTTCTCGACGATCTCGTACTCGACCTTGATCGCCTCTTTCTCGAGGTTCTTGATCTCGGCGATCTGAGCGTTGATGCGCTGGCGGGCCTGGGCGCCCGTGCGCTCCTTGGCGATCGACAGCGACAGATCCAAGTTCTCGAGCAGCAGCTCGCCGAGCCCGCCGGACCGGAACTCGTTACCCATCTCGTTGAAGCGGGTGTCTTGCTCGAAGCCGAGGCGGTTGACGTAGTCGTAGTACTTCTCGAGGGTCTTATCCTGCAGCGACTTGCGGGCGACCATCTCGACGAAGGGCTCGAGGTCGGAGCTGCCTTCGCGGATCTTCACGGACAGCTCGAACAGCTGGTAGTCCTCGGGGGCCTGGTTGAGCAGCTCCGAGAGGTCCTGCTTGGTCTGCACGTAGCGCGAGCTGAATTCCTCGATTGAGGCCTTCGCCGACGCGTAGCGGCAGTTGAAGTAGTAGGTGACCGCCTTGAGGATCAGGCCCTCGGGGTACAGGTAGTCATAGAAGAACGGCGCGTTGAGGGTGTGGATGTACCCCAGCGTCTTTTGGTAGTGGCGGTTGGCGTTGTCGGGGTCGACCTCGACGAGGCGGAACTCGGACCACGAAGACGCGAACACCGAGTCCAGCCAGTAGGGCGACTGGATGCTGATCTTGTTGAAGTACTTCAGCGAGGTGTCGAACTTGCCGACCTGATAGAAGATGTAGCCGAGCGCGATGTTGGCGAGCTCTTCGAAGCGCTTGTTCTGATCAGCGAAGTCGAGCTCGGCGGTGGAGATGCCGAGCCGCCGCTTCTTCTTGTCGGACATGCGCGCGAGCTTGCGAGCGTCGCGGTTCTTCTTCTTGCCCTGCATCTGGCGCAGCTCGACGTTCTTGCGCAGAACGTTCTTGAACGCCTCGACCGCCTCCGGGCCGTGGTACTCGCGGGTCTCGGCGACGCCGAGGAAGTACTGCGCCGGGATGAAGTAGTCGCTCTCGCGCGGGACCTGAGACAGCAGCGCGATCGACTGACCGAGATCGCCGTTGCCGTAGTGGTAGCGGCCGAGCAGGAAGTAGAGCTCGTCACGGACCGAGTCGAAGGCCTCGTTCTCGAGATCCTGCGGGCGGTAGGTGCCGACCTTCTCGAGCACGCCAGCGCCCTCGGGCAGCTTGCGGCTGAGCGACGCGAGCCACGGCAGCGTGAGCTGGTGGTACGGGTGGCTGGGGCCGACCTGAACGATCTCGTCGAACACCGCGAGCGATCCCGCGAAGAACCCGAGCTGAAACAGCGACTTGCCGAGCCAGAACTGCGCGCGGGTTGGATCCCCGCCGGCGCCGTCGTAGGCGATCTTGTAGAAGACCAGCGAGGCGGCCTCGTAGTTCTCGGCCTTGTACGCCTCTTCGGCTTGGTTTTGCTCGGCGCTTGGCTGACCGGACGCACCGGGGGGCAGCGGCGGGCCATCTGTGCCGGGCGCGACGGGAGGTCCACCACCGGGAGGCGGCGGCGGTCCACCGGCCCCACCGGGAGGCGGAGGCGGTCCACCACCACCGGGCGGAGGCGGCGGCGGTGCGGCGTATGCCGAGACCGACGCGGCTCCGAACACGAGGCCAACAAGGAGCGGGAGTGACTTGAGCAGGCTGAGCTTTTTCATCGCGAGCGCTTGCGCGTTGGACCCATGTAAGGGCGACGGGACCTTACCAGCGGCCCGTCGACGATCGCAAGCAACTCCGGCAAGGGGAACACCAGGAGTTTGGGCGCTGAACGTGAGACCCGTGGTCTGAGGTACCTGGTTTTCTGGATGTCGTTGGCTGGACGGCGTCAGCTGCCTGGGTCCAGCGGCCCGACTGGAGCCACGCGACGGGTCATTCGCCATCTGCGAGCCGTCGGCAGGTTGGCCCGGCGCGGTCGAGGTACTCGGCACGGGCGGCAAACAACGGCAGCTGTGCGGGCCCGATCTAGCAGGGTTGGAAATTTCCGGCGCTCGCGCTTGTGTTGTCAGGTCACACCCGGTCACGCCGCGGGGAGATCTGTTCAGCGCCGAGCCCACGCTCGCGCCGTCAACGCGGTTGATCTGCAGAGGTACTTGACCCTAGATTCACGCCGTGTAGGATGCCCGAAGCATGGGTCCCATTGGGTGCCATGCGTGTCGAGGGCCCCGGCTGCCGTCCAGAAATCCGGGGTTTCGTGGCGTCCAAGCCAGACATTTCGCGCAGAGCCGGTTGTGTTTCGACGCGGCTCCGACTGCTCCGACAAAAGACCGTTCGATGCCCAGCTCACGCATCCAGTCCACCCTGTTCGCCGCAGCATTTCTCCTCACGGGCGGCTTGTTGCTGACCGCGTGCCCGCAGGGTGACGTCGGGGCGCCATGCAACCACGGCTCGGTCGAGCCGCCGTCGAGCAAGCTCGTCACGTTTCCAGCGCTCTCGTGCAGTGACCTGCTGTGCGTCTACGGCGAAGAGCAGACCGTCCCCGACGTCAACTGCGAGACGGACACACAGTGCAACGACGCCAGCGGTGGCAACGGCGAGAACATCTTCGAGTGCGAGTCCGGCTCGTGCCGCCTCAGCCTTCAGTATGTGCTCGAGCGCTCGATGTGCTCGAAGACCTGCGCGACGGACGAGGACTGCAACAACAGCACCCTCAGCAACCGCCCCACCGTCGACCCCGACGAGACCGCGTGCGGGTCCGGGTTCAAGTGCACCGTGCTGCAGCGGCTCGGCCAGTTCTGCTGCGACAAGCTGTGCGTCTGTCGTGACGACCTGCCGGCCCTCGACGAGCTCGAGATGGACTGCCAGGAGAACATTGGCGACGCGTGGCTCGAGTGCAACGCCGCCGAAGACGACATGTCGATGACCGGCACCGCGCCCTAGCACCGCTGGGTTGACCAAGCACGACACACGCAAACGCGGCCGCGCTGGTGAAGACCAAGCGGCCGCGTTGTTGTTGGAGCACGGTCTCGAGATCCTCGATCGCAACGTCACCCGTGCGGGCGCCGAGATCGATCTGATCGCCCGCGACGGCGAGACGATCGTGTTCATCGAAGTCCGCAGCCGCGCCGATGATCTGCGCGGCCACCCGTTCGAGACCGTCGACGCCCGCAAACAATCGCGCCTTCGTCGAGGCGCGACCGGCTGGCTCGTCAGCCAAGATCTCTGGGACCGAGTCGCCGTGCGCTTCGACGTCGTCGCCCTGGTCGGCGACGACATCGAGTGGCTGAAGAACGCGTTCTAGGTCTAGGGGCAACGAGGAAAGCCCCCATTGAGGGGGCCACTCATGACGCGACACGAAGCGGCTGCAGTCGGCGAACTGCGACGCGTCTGTGGGGAACCTCGAAGTCCAAGACTCCGGAGTCAAACCCCGGTTTAGTTCTTCTTCTTTTTCTTGCCGCGCTTGGCCTTCTTGGCCTCGGCCTTCTCGGCCTTCTCGGCCTCGATCGCCGCTGCCGCCGACTTGTAGTCGCCGACCTTGCGCTTGATCCGAGCCGCGTTGCCGCGACGATCACGAAGGTAGTAGAGCTTGGCGCGACGGACCCGACCGCGGCTGATCAGCTCGATCATGGTCACGCGTGGCGAGGCCAGCGACCAGACCCGCTCGACGCCGACGTTGTCGGTGACCTTGCGGACGGTGAAGGAGCCACGCAGACCGCGGTGCCGACGGTGGATGCAGATCCCCTCGAACACCTGGATGCGATCTTTGCCGCCTTCGGAGATCATCGCGTGGACGGCGATGCGATCGCCCGCACGAAACTCGGGGATGTCTTTGCGAGCGAGCTCCTGCTCGAGCTCGTGGATGATGGGGCTGGCTTGGCTCATGGCGAGTTTGACTCCGAAAAATTCGTTGGGTCACTCGGCGATCAACACCGGAGAAGACCTTCGGCCCGCAGGGCGGCCAAGCTTGCGCGGGCGAGTGCCGCGGTCGCTTGGGGGGCCGGTTGGGGCTGCGAAATGTCGATCAAACTGGAGGCGATCGCAAGTCGCGGGTCAAAAGTGGTTGCGCCGCTTCGGTCACGCTCGGGATCGAGCGCCATCCACGCGTCGCAGGCTCGGGCGCCGGCGGGCAAGTGCTCGGGGCTGCCGAGCCAAAACACCACCGGGGCGGGCGCCTCGCCTGCTTCGTACGCCAGGACATCGAGCACCAGGCGAGGCCCCCGCTCGGGCTCGCCGGGGCCACACTGGCCGACACCGATCACGTGGGGGTCGCTACCGTGACGCTTTCGGACCAGCCGGCGGAGCTGCTTGAGATCCCTCATGTTGGGGCGGCCCGGAGCGACTCGCGGACCGATCACCGTGAAGTTCGCGCCCGCGTCTGCGGCGAGCTGGGCGAGCTCCCCGCCAGCGTCGCCGAGCTGATCCAAGGGCACCGCCAGCCAGATCGGGTGCCCGCTCGGCAGTGACCAGCGCGGACGCAGCTCGGGCCGCAGCGCCCAGGTCCGCAGGCAGGCGGTCCGACGTCGCCAACGCTCGACGGCCTGGTGATCGCCCGCGAGCAAGATCGGGGGCACGGCGTGACCGCGAAACTCGGCCGGGCGGGTGTAGTGCGGGTGCTCGAGCACCAGGCCGGGCTGCCACGCGTGTGGATCGAGCGAGCCCTCGCTGATGCTCGCAAAGCTCTCGGTCTCGATCGACTCGGGGTTGCCGAGCACGCCCTCACGCAGCCGCGCGACGGCCTCGATGATCACCGCGGCCGCGACCTCGCCCCCGTTGAGCACGAAGTCGCCGATCGACAGGCACTCATCGACGAAGTGCTCACGCACGCGATCGTCGATGCCTTCATAGCGACCACACAGCAGGGCGATCCGGGGCTTCGTCGCGAGCCGCTCGGCGACGCGCTGGTCAAACTGTGCGCCCGAGGGCGTCAGCAAGATCGTGTGCATCGGTCCCCGCGCTGCGCTCACGGCTTCGAGCGCCGCGACGACGGGCTCCGGATTTATGACCATGCCAGCGCCGCCGCCGAACGGCGCATCGTCGACGCTGTGATGGCGATCCTGGCTGAAGCTTCGGTAGTCGGTGCAGTGCACGGCGACCAGCTCGCGGGCGATCGCCTTGCCCATCAACCCGGCTTTTACAAACGCTTCGATCGCGGCCGGGAAGATCGTGAAGACCTCGAACTCGATCGCGCTCACGACTCGCGCGGCTCCGGGAGCATGTCATCGTGGACGTCGACGACCACACACTGCGGCTTCGCGTCGCCCTCGATGTTCTGGATCGAGACGACGAACGGTGGCATCGCGGGGAGCAGCCACTCGCGCCCACGCAGGCGCACGCACAGGAGATCTTGAGCGGTGTTGCTGGTGACCCCGGTGATCCGACCCAGCGACTCGCGACCGCCCTCGGTCTCGCGCACGACCTCGAGCCCGATCAGATCCGCGAGGTAGTACTCGTCCTCGTCGAGCTTGGGCAGCTGCGCGCGGGCGACCCACAGCTCGTGACCTCGCAGGGCCTCGGCGGGGGCGCGCGCGTCGACGCCTTCGAGCCACAGCCGGATCGTGTCGCTGCCCGGCTTGGGGGCCACGCGCGCGACCTCGTGGGTCACCTGCTTGGTGGTGCCGCGCTCGCGCAGGACGATCGGCAGCCCGGGCTCGAGCAGCGTGGACTCCTGGTTGAACAGCTTCACGCGCAGCGCCCCGGCCACGCCGTGGACGCCAGCGACGTAGCCGAGCTGGAGGTGGCTCGAGGCGAGGTCGAGGTCGTCGCGTTGCGACTCGTCCATGTTGGCGACTCGCGACTACTCGAGGATCTCGAGATCAGCCCGCTTGCGCAGCTTGGAGGACGCGGCGTTGAGGATCGCGCGCATGGCCTTGACCGTGCGGCCCTGCTTCCCGATCACCTTGCCGAGATCTTCTTTGGCCACGCGCAGCTCGAGCACGACGGTCTGTTCGCCAGACACTTCGGACACATCGACGTCGTCTGGGTTGTCAACGAGGGCCTTGGCGATGAACTCGATGAGCTCTTTGAGCGAGACGTTGGCGGACATGTCGAGAAGGCCTCCGAGAGCGAGAATTGCGGGAGTGAAGCGGGAGAACCGTTTGCAGCATCCCACAGCATGGGCGGGCCGGCAAAAGTCTTCGCCGCGGGTCAGCCCGTGGACGCCGGTGGAAGCCAACCACGAACGAACCCGAGCTCAGGGAGCCCGGGTAGCGACGAGGCGTGCCAATACCGTGAGAGGTGCCGTGAGGGTGCCGTGCGAGGTGCCTGGCAGCTAGGCCGAGGGGGCCGGCGCCGAGGCCTTGCGCAGGAGTCGGCGGACCGCGTCGGTGGGCTGAGCCCCAACGCCGATCCAGTACTCCACGCGCGCCTGGTTGAGCGTGACGGTGCCGTCCTTGGTCATGGGATTATAGGTACCGAGCTTCTCGAGGAAGCGTCCGTCCCGGGGGGAGCGGGCGTCTGAAGCGACGATTCGGTAGAAGGGGCGCTTTTTGGCGCCGCCGCGGGCAAGCCTGATCTTGACGGCCATTTTTTCTCTTGGAAGATGCGTTCGCGCAGCGGCGAACGGGGACACGCTGAACTCGTCTCAGCCCTGGGGCTGAAGGGTTGGCGAGGCTAACGTCGAGGTTGGCCGCCGTCAACAGCTGCGGCCCCGGCACCGAGAGGCGACGAAGGACGGCTCCGCTCGCCCCTCGGGCACAAACACTGTACAAAAAAACTCGTCTCCATGAGCGATCGCATGACTGATATCCGGCGGGCCGGTGTGACCGCGCGCGGCAGCTACCTGGCGGTGGCGTTCGCGGCGATCGCCCTCGTCGGTCTGGCCACGAGTTCGAGCCTGGGCTGCAACGGCCGAAATCACCCTGGGCAGACCGGTGACACCGCGCCAAACGCCGACTCGGGCGCGGCGACCGAGTCGGCGCCGCGCTACGAGATCGATCTGTTCGCGTTCGGTCGGCAGCTCGGGACGATCGCGCCCTGCGGCTGCACGACGGAGCCGCTGGGCGGGCTGCAGTATGCGTTTGGTTACATCGAGGCCGAGTCGAGCGCCGGCCAGCGGTTGATCTTGGAGCCGGGCTCGTTCTTGTTTCCCGACCCGGACGGGCCGGAGGGTCCGACCGACGAGGCCGCGTGGGCCCAGGCCGTCGCGCGCGCCGAGCTGCTTCAGGGCCGGTTTTCGGCGCTCGACGGGCTGGTGTCGGGGCTCGGCCCAACGGACTACGCGTCGAGCAAGTCGGGCGCCGCACTGGCGGAGCTGCCGCTCCCGCGGGTCGTCGCCAACCTCGGCAAGGACGCGCGACCGGCCGGGGTCGAGCGTGTGCGGGTGGTCCCGCTCGGGCACGGGCTGTCGGCCGCGGTCACGCAGGTCATCGATCCTGCCGTGGCGTCCGCGGCCGCGGGCAAGGACTGGGGCAAGCAGTTCCCCGCGGTCACGGAGCCGATCGCCGCGCTCGTAGAGATCGCGCCCGAGCTGGCCAAGGCGCAGCTGCAGGTCGTCATGGTCAACGGGCCGCGGGAGCTGGCCGAGACGATCGCGCGCGAGGTCGAGGGGATCGACGTGGTCGTCGTGGGCGCCGAATTTACGAACCCCGACCGCGGCAGGGTCGGCAGCTCGGCGGTCCAGATCGGCACCACGTGGGTGCTCGAGCCTGGCGACCGGGCCCAGACGATCTCGCACCTGACGATCTCCCTGGATCCCTCGCTCCCGGCCGGGCAGCTGCCCGACACCTGGACGCTGATCCCGTCGACCGAGCAGCGCGAGGCCGAGCTCGCCCGACTCGAGCAGAAGCTGAGCAAGTTCGCCGATGATAAAACAGCAGACGCGCGGTTCGTCGCCCGCCTCGAGGCCGAGCGCGATCAGCTGAAGGCCGCCCTCGCGAGCCCGGCGATCCCCAGTGACGTTCCGGTGGCGCTGATCCCCGCGCAGGTCAAGGTCACCTGTCACCTGCCTGCGGACGCCACCTCCAAGCTGGCACTGAGCAACTACGACGCCGCCGTGGCCGAGCGCAACCGCGAGCGCTTTGCCGGGGTCGAGCCCCCCCCGCCCGCGCCCGGTCAGGCCGGCTATGCCGGGATCGAAGCGTGCGCCGACTGCCACTCGGAGGCGGTCGACATGTGGAAGACCACCGTCCACGCCCGCGCCTACGAGACCTTGGTCACCGCCAACAAGCAGTTCGACCTGTCGTGCGTGAATTGCCACGTGACGGGCTTTCGGGCCCCGGGTGGCAGCGAGGTGGTCGAGAACCAGCACCTGCAGTCGGTCCAGTGCGAGCAGTGCCACGGCCCCGGCAGCCTCCACGTCGAGGACCCCAGCACGGACAACATCCAGCTGTCGGCCCCCGTGAGCGTGTGCCTGACCTGCCACACGCCCGAGCACTCCGACACCTTCGACTACGAGCCCTACCTGCGCGACGTCCTGGGCGCAGGTCACGGCGCGGAGGCGCGAGCCAAGCTCGGTGACGGGCCAACTGGCCGGGAACTGCGTGCCGCAGCCCTCGAAAAAGCCGGCGGCGGCTGTAAAAAAATGTAGATCCCCGCGGGGCGTGGACCCGGGGATTCCGTAAGTACACTCACGTGCCTGGGTGGTCCTCAGGCTTGGACTCGTCGCGCGTGGCAAGTAGACAGCGGCCAACCCACCACGGGTGTGCGTCGGCGGCGAGCCGGTCCGCGTTTGGACCACCAGGCACCTATCCGACGGCCCCGCTACCCCGCGACGATCTGCACGATCGCGCGGGCTTGGAAGCTAGACAAGGAAAAACCATGACCGAGACAACCTTCGGCAAGCTCACCGCAAAGATCCGACAGGCGACGGGCAAAGGCGTCGCTCGCAAGCTCCGTACCGAGGGCCTGATCCCCGCCGTCATTTATGGCAAGGGTGAAGGCAACGTGATGCTGACTGTCAGCCCCCGCGAGCTGCGGCGGGCGATGGACCCCAACCGCCGGCTCAACACCTTCTTCACGGTCACGATCGAGGGCGACGGCGCCCCGGTCGTCGAGCAGTGCGTGCTGACCGACTACCAGGCGGATCCGATCCGCGACGAGTTCCTGCACGTCGACTTCTTGCGCGTCGACCCCGACGGCGAAGTGGTCACCAAGATCCCGGTCGAGTACGTCGGCCGCTCGGTCGGCGTGGTCGCGGGCGGCAAGCTGCGGACCTACCAGCGCACCGCTCGGGTCGCCGCCAAGCCGGCCCACATCCCCGTCAAGCTGACCGTCGACATCAGCGCGTTGGCGGCCGGGGAGAGCCTGCGCATGCGGGATCTCAGCCTCGACAACGCGCGCCTGCTCGACCACCCCAACGTCGTGGTCGCGCACGTCGATCCGCCCCGCGTGGCCAAGGTCGATGACGCCGCCGCCGCGGCCGACGCCAAGAAGGGCAAGAAGAAGTAGCCGTCCGGCTGCTGACCTGCCCGTCGTCGGCCCTTCACCCGCTCTCTCGAGTTCGCTTGAACCATGTCCTCTCCATGGCTGATCGTCGGTCTCGGCAACCCCGGGCCCGAGTACGCCAAGAACCGGCACAACGTCGGTTTCATGGTCGTCGAGCGATGGGCGGAGCGACACGTCACGCCAGGTACTGGCGGCGTGGCGTGGAAGTCTCAGTTCAAGGGCCGCGTGACCAGCATCCACGCCGGCGGTCAGATCGGCCGCTGCGTGGTGCTGGAGCCTCAGACCTACATGAACCGCAGCGGCGAGAGCGTCCGCGCGGCCGTCGACTTTCACGACGTGCCGCTCGAGCGCATCGTCGTGGTTCACGACGAGATCGACTTTGCGTTCGGTCGCGTCGGGCTCAAGCGCGGGGGTGGCCACGGCGGCCACAACGGCCTGCGCGACATCATCAAGCACCTCGGCAAGCCGAGCTTCTTTCGGGTTCGGGTTGGCGTCAGCCGCCCGCGCCACGGCGAAGTGTCGGACTGGGTGCTCTCCAATTTCTCTGGCGAGGACGCCACGTTCGTGGATGACCTCGTCGACCGGGCCGAGCAGGCCCTGACCTGTCTGCTGGCCGAGGGCCTGACCTCGGCCATGAACCGCTTCCACCCTGCTCCCGACTCACCGCTGAACTCATCGGCCCCCGCAGCCGACGCTTCGTCGGGCGGCAAGTCGGGCAAACCAACTCTCTAGGTAAGGAATCTCCCCGTGACCATCCAACAGATGCTCCTCGCCATTCCGGCGGCCGGTGTGCTGGCGTTGATCTACGCCGCGTACACCTCGTATTGGATCAGTGGGCGCGACGCCGGCAACGAGCGCATGCAGAACATCGCCACGCAGATTCAGCGTGGTGCGATGGCCTTCTTGCGCGCCGAGTACTCGGTGTTGATCGGCTTCGTCGCGCTCGTGGCCTGCGGCCTGTTCTTCCTCAACCGGTCCGAGCCGACCTCGGACCCGCTGGTGGCCCTGTCGTTCGTGCTCGGCGCGGGCGCGTCGGGTCTGGCTGGCTTCTTCGGCATGCGCGTGGCCACTCAGGCCAACGTGCGCACGGCCGCGGCGGCCCGAACCGGGCTCGCGCCTGCGCTGCAGATCGCGTTCCGCGGCGGCGCCGTAATGGGCATGAGCGTGGTCGGCCTCGCGCTGCTCGGGCTCGGCTCGCTGTTTTGGTTCTACCTTGGCCAGTTCAAGGTCGACATCACCGCGCTCGACAACGCGATCAACGGGTTCCGCTTCAGCAAGCTGATCAACGTGCTCGCTGGGTTCTCGATGGGCGCGTCGTCGATCGCTCTGTTCGCCCGCGTCGGCGGCGGCATCTACACCAAGGCAGCTGACGTCGGCGCCGACCTGGTCGGCAAGGTCGAGGCGGGGATCCCCGAGGATCACTTCCTCAACCCCGCGACGATCGCCGACAACGTCGGTGACAACGTCGGCGACGTGGCCGGCATGGGCGCCGACCTGTTCGAGTCCTACGTGGGCTCGATCATCGGCGCGATGATCCTGGGCGCGGTCGCCGTCCACGGCGGGTTCGAGGCGGCGCTGCTGCCCCTGATCCTGGCCGCGGTCGGGATCGTGGTCTCGATCCTCGGCACCTTCGTGGTCCGCACCAAAGAGGGTGGCAACCCGCAGATCGCCCTCGACGCCGGCTCGTTCGGCGCCGCGGCCGTGATGCTCGGCCTGAGCTACCTGATCATCGATTACTTCGTGAAGCTGGCGGGCCCCGCCGGGATCCAGTTCGCGGAGTTCGACGGGCCGCTGCAGACCCTGCACCTGTTCTACCCGATGGTCGTCGGCCTCGTCGCTGGCGTCGTGATCGGGCTGGTCACCGGCTACTACTGCTCGAAGGGCAAGAAGCCGGTCAACAGCATCGTCGACCAGTCCAAGACTGGCCCCGCGACCAACATCATCGCCGGGATCGGCGTCGGCTTCGAGTCGACCGCGATCCCGATCCTGCTGATCGCCGTGGCGATCTACGTCGCCAACCTCTACGCGGGCCTCTACGGCGTCGCGCTCGCGGCGGTCGGCATGCTGTCGACCACGGGCATCCAGCTCGCCGTCGACGCCTACGGACCGATCTCCGACAACGCTGGCGGCATCGCCGAGATGTCGGGGCTGCCCAGCAAGGTCCGCGAGCGGACCGACAACCTCGACGCGGTCGGCAACACCACCGCCGCGATCGGCAAGGGCTTCGCGATCGCGTCGGCCGCCCTCGCTGCGCTGTCACTGTTTGCCGCCTACCGCAAGCTCGCGCTCGGCAACACCGACATCGTGCTGACCGATCCCGAGGTGCTGATCGGCATGTTGCTTGGCGGCATGCTGCCGTTCTTGTTCTCGGCCATGGCCATGAAGGCAGTCGGTGACGCCGCCATGGAGATGATCGAAGAGGTCCGTCGCCAGTTCAAGGACATCCCGGTCCTGCGCAAGGCCCTGATCCTGGTCGCCAAGGCCGAGGAAGAGGACCGCGAGCTGACCGAGGAAGAGGACGCCGAGGTCCTCGCGGCCGGCAAGAAGACCGAGGTCGAGAAGTGCGTTGCGATCTCGACCAAGGCCTCGATCAAGCGCATGGTCATGCCAGGGTTGCTGGCACTGGCTGCACCGCTGATCGTCGGTTGGTGGTCGCCGTTCGCGTTGGGCGGGCTGCTCGCTGGCACCTTGGTGTCAGGCGTGATGCTGGCGATCTTCATGTCCAACGCCGGTGGCGCGTGGGACAACGCCAAGAAGCAGGTCGAGGATCAGGCACGGAGCCTCGAGAAGAACACGGGCAAGGGCTCCGAGCGCCACAAGGCCGCCGTGATCGGCGACACCGTGGGTGATCCCTTCAAGGACACCGCGGGCCCCAGCCTCAACATCCTCATCAAGTTGATGACGATCGTCGCGGTCGTGATCGCGCCGCACATCAACCCTGACAAAGAGCAGGTCGCCGAGGCCGCCGCGAAGCTCGAGGCGCAAGCGGCATTGGATGAAGCTGGCGCTGCTGGCGACAAGGCTGGCGACAAGGCCGGCGACAAGGCCGGCGACAAGGCCGGCGACAAGGCCAAGCCGAACACGGTCCCCAACCCCGGTTGACCTGACTCGTTCGAGACGGTCGAACACGACTGGACAATTGATCAAAGCGTTGGTCGTTTGATCAACGCGTGAAGGGCGGCTGACCGTGAGGTCAGCCGCCCTTGGCACAATTTTCAATTGTGCGAATTTCGCGGGCGCAGGTACTGCTAGCTTGCCGATTTGACACTAGGTGAACCACATTGCGCGGTTCTGGCCACCTAACCGGGCAGGAGTTTCAGCCATGCCCGACCTCCCCTTCGTCAGCAATCCAGTCTCATCCGATCCCGACGTGACGTGCGAGCCAACCGCCGAGCCACAAGCTCCAGCTGGTCAGAAGCTCTCGATCGTCGCGTTGCGCGAGCGCAAGAAGGACCAGACCCGCGAGGCACTCGCGCTCGCCGCTTTCGGGCTGTTCCAAACCAAGGGTTACGAGGCCACGACCGTCGCCGAGATCGCCCGCGCCGCCGAAGTCTCGCGGCGCACGTTCTTTCGCTACTACGCGACCAAGGACGCGCTGCTGTTCGTCGACAACAGCGACAACCTCGAGCGCTTCAAGGAGCTGCTAGCCTCGCTCGAGCCCGAGGACGACGGCTTCGCCCATGTTCGTCGCGCCTCACTCGCGCTCGCCAAGGAGTACATGCGCGATCGTGATCAGATCCTCGCGCGCGCCCGCATCATCGAGTCGTCGCCAGTGCTGAGCAAGCAGGAGCGGCAGCAGGACATGCTGTGGGAGCAGGCGATCGCCGAGTCGCTGCTCGCGGTGCGCTCGATGCCAACCCCGATCGCCCAGCGCCGGGCCCGGATGTTGGCTGGCGCCACCTTTGGGGCGATGCGCGCGACCATGATCGAGTGGCACAACCTCGACGGCCTCGCGGACCTGCCCAGGCTCATGCGTGAGGCCCTCGATCTGTTCGGTCCCAAGCCGCTCGACCACGAGTCTCAGCCTCCCAGCCCCGCCGCGAACTGACCTGATCAACCTCTGAACTCGCGCTCAATTGGGCCGCTTCACGCGAGCGGTCGCCACCGGGCCATGGGGATACTACGGTACGCCCCATGGCCCACGCACATTTGTCACTTCCCGCCGACGGTCTGTCTGCCGCAGAGATCGGCGAGCGCATCGAGCAGTACCGCGAGGCGGATGTCGACTGGCGCTCGGGCAAGGTCTTGGCCTACATCTTCGATCCCGGCGAGCAGGCCGAGGCGGTGATCAAGCAGGCGTACACGGCCTACCTGAGCGAGAACGGGCTGGACCCGACGGCGTTCCCCAGCCTGCTGAAGTTCGAGAAGGAGGTCGTGGCCATGGCCGCGAGCCACCTGCGCGGTGATGAGCAGGTCGTCGGCAACTTCACCAGCGGCGGCACCGAGAGCATCATCTTGGCGGTCAAGAGCGCGCGAGACTGGGCGCGCGCGCGCAAGCCCGAGCTGGCCCGCTCGGCGCAGCGACCGAAGATCATCTTGCCGAGCACCGCCCACGCGGCGTTCCACAAGGCCGCGCACTACCTCGACCTCGAGGTCGTGCTGGTCGAGGTCAACCCGGACAGCTTCCGCGTCGAGGCCGAGCAAGTCCGCGCGGCGATCGACGAGCACACGATCATGCTGGTTGGCTCGGCGGTGTCCTACGCCCACTGCGTCGTGGATCCGATCCCCGCGCTGGCCGAGCTCGCCCGCGAGCACGATCTGTGGCTGCACGTCGACGGCTGCATGGGCGGATTCTTGCTGCCCTACTTCGCGCAGCTCGGCCGCGACATCCCCCCGTTCGACTTCAGCGTCCCGGGTGTCAGCTCGATCTCGATGGATCTGCACAAGTACGCGTTCGCGGCCAAGGGCGCGTCGGTCGTGCTGTACCGCGACAAGCACCTGCGCAAGCACCAGATCTTCACCTGCGCGACCTGGACCGGCTACACGATCTCCAACGCCACCGTGCAGTCGAGCAAGTCGGGCGGGCCAGTGGCCGCGGCCTGGGCCGTGCTCAACTTCTTCGGCCAGTCCGGCTACCTGAACATCGCCAAGCACGTGCTCGCGGCCACCGACAAGGTCATGAAGTTCGTCGACGACCACCCCGAGCTGCGCCTGCTCGGGCGCAGCGACATGAGCCACGTCGCGTTCTCCTCGACCACGATCCCGATCTTCCGACTGGCCGAGGCGATCAACGCGCGCGGCTGGTACGTGCAGGTGCAGCTGAGCTACGGCAACTCGCCGGCCAACATTCACCTGTGTATCAACCCCGCCAACCTCCCGTGGATCGACGCGCTGCTCGAGGAGATCGCCGCCTGCGTGGAGGTGGTCCGCGACAGCAAGCCGGCTCCGCTCGTCGCTGGGGTGCTGCAGGCGCTGGCCGAGGTCGACGTCTCGACCATGGACGATCAGACCCTTCAGCAGCTGATGGCGATGGCGGGGGTCGGCGGCGGCGGGGCCCCCAAGATCGGCGCCGAGATCAACGAGATCCTCGACGCTCTCGAGCCGCAGTTTCGCGAGCGCCTGCTGACCGAGTTCATGAACGAGCTGTACACGGGCGCATGACGAGCCGCGGCCGGATCGATGGCGCTGCGTGGTGGCCCGAGTTTTCGTGGCCACGGGCGACGAGTCACGCGACACTGGTCGGCGTGGCAGATGCGAACCGACGCGAGCGCTCGCATGCGGGGACACCGTGAGTGTCGCCGCCGCGCTCGCGCTGTGGCTGGTGTGGGCGCCGCCTGAGGCTGGCCCGGCTGGCCCAGATTCGGGTCCCGTTTCACAGGACCCCAAACAGGGCAAGCGCAAGAACAAATCGAAACGGGCAGCCGATGATCCTTACCGGCTGGAGTCGGGGGTGCTTCCGGCGGTCTCCTACGACATCGATCTTGGCCTGGGCTTCGGCGCGCTGGTGACCCTGGCTCGGTTCCACCCGGACTATCAGCCGTTTCGGTGGCGCCTGGAGATCTTGCTCAACGCGACGGTCAAGAACACCCCGGGCGTGGGGGTTCGGCTGCCGTTTCACGACGACTACATCAAGGCCGACTTTCCGGGGCTGTGGGGCGGGCGCCTGCGGATCAACACGCAGCTTCGGTTTCGGCGGTTCACCAACCATGGCTGGTATGGGATCGGCAACGCGACGCAAGCCCTCGCCCCGTGGGAAGACATCGATCCCGAGGCGGCGCCCGACGAGTTCGCCGCGGCCCGGCGCTACCACCAGTACGACCGCATCTACCCGATGCTCGACTTCAACACGCGGCTGATCTTGTGGGATCGGTCGCGCGTCGGCGGCGACGCCCGGCGGCCGTGTGGACCCAAGCGTGCCGATCGCTGCCCGCCGAGCGCCTACGGTGGGGTCGCGGGCGCGGTCGAGCACAAGCAGCGACTCGAGGCGCTGGTCGGCACCTCGTTCGCCTACAACGTGATCAACCCGTATCCCGACACGAAGCTCAGCGAGGATCTCGAGCTGCGCGAGACCGACAGCGTCGACGGCGAGACGCTGCGGGATCTGATGCACGGGACCCAGAACCACGCGGTCTGGACCCTCAATCTGGGGCTGCTCTACGACACCCGCGACCACGAATTCGTGCCCACGCGCGGCTCGTTCACGGAGCTCTCGGGTCGGTTCTCACCGGGGGTCGATCAGGGCCTGACCTTCGGCCAGTTGTTCTTGGGGTCGGCGGTGTTCGTGCCGCTGTACGGCGAGTACTTGGTCCTCGCGGCGCGTGGGGCCCTGGACTATCTGGTTGGCAAGCCGCCGCTATATGAGCTTGGGCAATTCGGAGTGCTGGTCCAGCGCGACGGGCCGGGCGGCAGCTGGTCGGTCCGCGGCGTGCCGCGTCAGCGCTACTTTGGCAAGCAAAAGGCGCTGGTCAACCTCGAGCTGCGCTCGATGTTCTATCGCTTCACGATCTCGAATCAGCGATTTGGCCTGGGGGCGCTGGCGTTCGTCGACGCCGGGCGCGTGTGGACCGACTACAAGCCGACGATGCTCGCGGGGGCTGACGTGGATGGGCGGTTCGAGGACATCAAGGTGGGCGTCGGTGGCGGGCTGCGGATCACCTGGGGCGAGACATTGGTGATCCGGGCGGACCCGGCTTGGTCGCCTACCGATGAGAACTTTGGGTTCTATATTGATATCGGACAGATGTTCTGAGGGTGCACATCTCGACGAGCGAGCGAGCGCCCGCTACTCGTCGACCGCGACGAGCTGGGACAGCGGGACCTCGAGCGCTCGCGCGATCCGAAACACATCGGACAGCGAGGGCGGCTTCTCTGCCCGCTCGATCTGCGAGAGCAGCGATTGCGACAGATCCGTGCGGCGGCTGAGCTCATTGAGGGCGACACGCTTGGATTGCCGCAATTGGCTGATCCCGCGCCCGATCATGACATAGAGTCGATCCTCGGCGCGGACCATGATCCCCTGTTTGCGGGCGACCCGGGCGATGGTATTGCGCATGTCGTCGCCGCTGAAGGGCTTGTGCATGTAGGCCGAGACGTCGAGCTTGATCGCGTCGGAGGTTGACTGTGTGGTCGCGTGCTCGGTCAATGTGATGACCGCGAGCCCACCGTCGATCTGGCGCAGCTTCTCGAGCAGGCGCAGGCCCGGCATGTCGGGCATCTCGAGATCGAGGATCAGGATGTGCCACCGCTCGTTCTTGCGGCGCAGCCGCTCCAGCCCCTCGTGCGGGTCGGAGATGGTCGTGACGTCACACTCGTCGGCGCTCAGCAGCTCGCGCAGATACGCCAGGATCTGGGGGCTATCGTCGATGACGAGAACGCGAAGTCGCCCAGTTCCGGTCGCATCCGACATGTACCTCATCTTATCAGAACTCGATGAACCGCGTCGACCCGGCTGGGCGGCCAGACTGACCAGATTGGGCACTGGGGGGCCCATGCCCGGAGACGGGGCTGACAGGGGCGTCCCGACCTATCGGGGACGACCACACAGCTCCGACCCTGTCTTCACTGGCGAGGACAGGTAGAAGTCGTTGGCAGCGAGACCTCCGCTGGCTCGCCGCTGCTGCCGCGACCTGCGGGTCGATCTCTGGCTGCCCGATACATCCTACGTGTGGTGCTGATCGGCTGATCCGATCGTCGACGTCCCAAAAAGCCGGGCGCGGCTGGAGAACCAGCCGCGCCCGGGTCCGACTCACACGGTTGCTGACTCAGAGCTGCGCGAGGAACTCGTCAACCTGCCCTTCAGCCCACTCCTGGGCTTCGCCGTAGCGCACCTTGAGCTTGGCAATCAGCTGATCACGGCGCCCCTTGACCTGCTCGAGATCCTGGTTCGTCAGCTTGCCCCACTTGGTGCGCGCCTGGCCTTGAAAGTCTTCCCATTTTCCTTCGATCTGTGTCCAGTTCATCTTCCACTCCTATTCTCGGGTTGTTGATTGGTTGAGTGAGTAATCGACGTCAGGTCGATTCGTAGTCCTCGAGGCGCTTGTCGAGCTTGTCGAGGGCTTCGTCGAGCTTCCTCGCGGCCTCGTCCGAGGTCTCCTCGGTGGCCTCCTCGAGCGCAGCTAGCTTGGCGGCGACGTCGGCCTTGGCCTCGTCGAGCCCCGACTTGATATCTGCTTTGATCTCTCGGCCGTCGGCTTTGGCCTGCTCCGTCGCGGCTTCCATTCGCTGCCCCAGCTGTTCGGCCCGGGCCTTGGCCTTGGCCTTGGCCTTGGCGCTGTCGGCTTCAGCTGCGATCTCGTCGCCGGCCTTGTCGAGCTTGTCACCGGCCTTCTCGACCCGGTCCTCGATCTTGTCGCCGGCCTTGTCGAGCTCCTTCTTGGCCTGGTCGTCAACCTTGGTCCCCTCGCAGCTCACCGCAACGCTGAGCGTGAAGGTGAGGGCCAAGGGTGTGATAGTGGACATCTTCATATTGACTCGCTTTCGCATGGGTAGAGAGGCGTGCGTTCGTGCCTTGCGTTGGTGTGTTGTGCACGGCCCGTACCAAGCCGAGCAAGCCACGGCAGACGCAATTGAAGTCAGGAGCACCACGCTCGCAACTGCCAACGTGGTGCACGACGGCGCAGCTCGGCGCTCGGTGTGCCAATCTGAACCGCGACGCGCTACGCGTGTGGTGGCTCGAGCTTTGCCGCGTGAACGAAGGGCAGCGTGAAGTAAAACCGAGCGCCGCCCTCAATGGCTTGATCGACCCCGATCTGCCCGCCGTGGGCCTCCACGATGCTCTTGGCGATCGCCAGTCCAAGCCCAGACCCCGAGCTCTTCGCCCGGCTGTCGGCCTGCCAGAACCGCTCGAAGACCTGCCCACGATCGCGCTCGTCGATCCCCGGACCTCGGTCGCTGACGGAGAATTCGGCGTGACGTGGGTCGTCGCTGCAGACCCGCACGCGGACCCGAAGCTCACTCGCGTTGGGGCCATACTTGAGCGCGTTGCGCAGCAGGTTGTCGAGCACCTGAAGCAGCCGCTCGCGGTCGCCGTGGACAGGCGCGAGGGCCTCGTCGATCTCGACCAGCAGCTCGTTGCGGGTCTGCCCCGCGAGCGCGGCGACCTCGGAGACCGCGCTGTGGACGAGCGCCCTCGCGTCGATCGAGGCCAGCTGCAGCTCGAACCCACCGCTCTCGAATTGCGAGACATCGAGGAGGTCGCTGATCAACCGGTTCGAGCGAGACACGGCGCGCTCGATGCTGTCGATCGCCATGCGGCGGGCGGCCGGGTCGTCGGCCTCGAGCAAGCCGAGCGAGAGCTGGATGTTGTTGAGCGGCCCACGCAGATCGTGGGAGACGACCGCGAGCACGCTGTCGCGGGCCGCGACGGCCTGGCGCAGCTGGGCAATGGTCGAGTGCAGCTTGGTCTGGGCCGCGCGGATCTGCGAGCGGGCGCCGTGGAGCCGACGAACCGCGCGGATCTTGGACCACAAGGTCGCGACCTGCAGCCTGGACTTGGACAGGTAGTCATAGGCCCCGTTTCGCAGCGCCTCGACGATCAGCTGCTCGTCGCCGTCGATGCCGGTCATCATGATGACTGGCACGTCGATCTGGGCCGCGTCGAGGCGAGCCAGGACCTCGAAGCCGTCGAACCCGGGGAGCGAGTAGTCGAGCAGCACGCAGTCCACGTCGCCCGCCAGCAGCCGCGCGAGCCCGGTCTCTCCCGACTCGAATTCTTCAATGCTGACGCGCAGCGGCAGCTGCTCGAGGATCCGCCGCGCGGCCATGCGATCGATCTCGTCGTCGTCGATGACGATGACTCGCAGCGGCGGAGGGACAGCCGACGATGTACCGGTCATGGGAACTCTTGGAGGCGCCAGTAGGCCTCGATGGTCTTCATGTGGCTGACGAAGCTCGGGTACGTCACGGGCTTGAGGATGTAGCCGACGACGTTGTGTTGGTAGGCCCGGAGCTTGTCTTGCTCAGCGTCCGATGTCGTCAGGACGACGACCGGAGATCGGGCGAAGCGCTCGGTCTTTCGCAGCTCACCGAGAAACTCGATGCCATTCATTCGCGGCATGTTGAGGTCCAGGAGGATCACCAGCCGGTCACGGGGGACCTCGCCCGCCTCGAGCATCTCGATCGCCTGCTGACCGTCTTTGGCGGTGCTCAGGTTCGGCGGTGTGGCGCTCTCTCGGAAGGCGCGTCGAATGTTCTCGACGTCGATCTCATCGTCCTCGATGAGGAACACGTTGAGGGGCTTTGTGGCTGGGATCATGTTGACGCCTCGGGTGCTTGGTCGGGTGCTCGATCCGGCCAGGTGAAGTGGAACGTTGCCCCGGCTCCGAGCTGGGAGTCCAGGCCGACGCTGCCGCCCCGCTGGCGGACGATCTTCAGCACCAGCGACAGCCCGATTCCGGTGCTCTCGACCTCGTCGCGGGGCCGCAGGGTCTGAAAGATCTCCCAGATCCGCTCATGGTAGCGCGGGTCGATGCCTGGACCGTTGTCGCGCACGAACAGCCGCCAGGCCTCGGCCGGCTCGTCGCGCTCGGCCCAGACGCTGACGTGTGGTCGGGCCGCGGTGGTGTGCTTGATCGCGTTGGACAGCAGGTTGTCGAGGACCTGACGCAGCAACAGCCGCGGACCGGTGATCTCGGGCAGGTCACTGATGCGCCACTCGACCACGCCGTCGACGTCGTGCAGCTCGGCGAGCTCACGCACCAACGCGGTGACGTCGATCCGCTCGTCGGGGACGGCGGCTCGGCCCAGGCGCGAGTACGCGAGCAGCCCGTCGATCAAGGCCTCCATCCGCTTGACGCGACCTTCGAGCAGATCCAGGTAGCGGCGGGTGTCGTCGGTGAGGTGAGGCTCGAGATCGCTGGCCAACCACCCGGCCAGGTTGGCGATCCCCCGCAGCGGCGCGCGCAGATCGTGGGACGCCGCGTAGGTGAACTGATCGAGCTCGCGGTTGCGCTGCTGAAGCTCCTTGGTGACCCGCAACAGCGCCCGTGCGCGTGCCTCGGCCTCTTTGCGGGCGCGGGCGCTGTGGCGCAGCGCGACCCGCTGCTCGGCCCGAGCCTCGCGCTCGGCCACGCGACCGAGCAACATCCCGAGGTTGGCGAGCAGCTGAGTCAGCGCCTCGTCCCCGCGGGGGTCGGGCTTGGCGGTCAGAAACTCCAGGGCCGCGACGACGATGTCGCCCGAGAGGATCGGGAGCACGTAGTAGTGGTGGAGCCCCAGCGCCGATGTGACAGCCAGGCGCCCGAACTGGTGCGCGCCGAGGTCATGCAGCAACATGGGGGTCTGCTCGCGGATCGCCCGATCCGCGAGCGGAAATGCCTCGATTTGATCGGTGGCGGCGCGAAGCGGCTCGAACGAGGCGAGCGGCGGCAGCTGCCAGATCTCGGTGCTGCGAGCGCTGGCGCTGGCTCGATCGACGGACAGCGCGTGCCCGACGGCCCAGCCCATGTGCTCGCAGATCATCTCGAGCGCCTCGGCCAGGACCTCCTCGAGGCTGCCAGACTCGTTCGCTGCCTCCGACATCGCGTAGGTGAGCGCGAGGTCGTCACGCAGGATCGCCAGCGCGCGCCGGGTCCCCGCGAGCCGCTTGTTGGCGCCGGTCGAGCTCACGCGGCGCCCTCTCGCTCCTCGCCTGACTCGCCCGACTCATCGTCGAGCCGGCCGAGCCGTCGATACAAGGTCCGCCGCGCGAGCCCGAGGACCTCCGCGGCCCGTGACTTGTTGCCATCTACGGCCTGGAGGACCCGCCGAATGTAGCGACCTTCGAGCTCGGCCAGGGTGATCAGCTCTTCGGGCTCGGCGGCGTGGATGACCATCTCGCCGCGCTCGTAGTGGGTGACCTTGTCGGGCAGGTCGGCGACCGTGAGCTCGTCGTAGCGAGCGAGGGCGACGGCGCGCTCCATGCAGTTCTCGAGCTCACGCACGTTGCCGGGCCAGTCATAGACCAGGATCTTCTCGGCGACTGCAGCGCTGATGCCCTTGACCGGCTTGCCGCTGCGCTCGGCGATGCGCGTCAAGAAGAACTGGGCGAGCAGCAGCACGTCGCGACCCCGGACCCGCAGCGGCGGGACGTGAATGTTGACCACGTTGATCCGATAGAACAGATCCTCGCGGAACCTCTGCTGTTCGATCTCGGTCTCGAGGTCGCGGTTGGTCGCCGTGATCACGCGCGCTCGAAATGGGCTGGTCTTGTCACTGCCGACCGGTCGAACGGTGCGCTCTTGCAGGGCGCGCAGCAGCTTCGGCTGCATCTCGAGCGGCATCTCGCCGATCTCGTCGAGGAACAGGGTGCCGCTCCCGGCCTCGATGAACAGGCCCTCGCGGGCCCGCTGGGCGTCCGTGAACGCGCCCCGGACGTGCCCAAACAGCTCGCTCTCGAGCAGCTGTGGCGGGATCGCGGCGCAGTTGATCGCAACGAAGGGCTGGTCCGCGCGCTCGCTCTGGCGGTGCAGCTCGCGGGCGACGAGCTCCTTGCCGACTCCGCTCTCCCCGGTGACGAGCACCGGGACATCGGCGTCGGCGACCCGCTCGATCAAGCTCTGGGTCTGCGCTAGGGCAGCGCTCTCACCGACCAGCGTCGACGCGTCGGCCCGGTGGAGCTTGCGGCGGAGCTGGTGAACCTCGTGCTCGAGCGCGGCGGCATGCAGCGCGCGCTCGAGTCGGTGGTGAAGGTGCGGGAGGTCGACGGGCTTGCTCACGAAGTCGTGGGCACCAGCACGCAGGGCGGCGACCACGGTGGCCATGTCCGCCTTCCCGGTCATCACGAGCACGGGGATGTGGGGGTAGCGCTCGCGAACACGCTCACACAGGTCGACGCCGGTCATGCCTTCCATGTGGACGTCGGTCAGGATCGCGTCGATCAGCGCGCCCTCGAGCTGCTCGAGCGCCGCCTCGGCGCTGCCCACAGGCTGGGCCTGGTACCCCTCCAAACGCAAGTTTGCGCTGAGCAACTCGCGGGTGTCGGGGTCGTCATCGACGACCAGAATTCGGGGATCCATGGACCGGCTTCTAGCATGCATCGGTCGGGCGGGACCAACCTGGCGCTGCACCGTGTCGATGAGCCGCACGAGACGTTCTGCCGCGATGGTCGGGTGGAACACCAAACACGCAGATTGATGCGTTGCAGGCTCGCCTGTGACGTGGCACCCGGGGCCAGGCGGGATCTCGACCTGCGAGTATCCATTGATGCCGCTTCGACACACGTGAGCCCGTCGCTAGCAATGGTTGTGTCCGATCGGCACAGCGGCGCGCTGTCTGGCCGCTAGATGGCAGCGAGCGGGACCGCGCGTGCTGGCACGGTTGTCGCACTACCTCGTGAATGTATTCGTCACCACCATTCCCGCCGTTTGACGGCAGACAGGAGCAACCCTCATGCTATATTACGCACTCGTCTTTTTCATCATCGCAATCGTCGCAGCCGTATTTGGATTCGGCGGAATCGCGGCAGGGGCTGCGTCAATTGCCCAGATCCTGTTCTGGGTGTTCATCGTGTTTGCTGTCGCCTCGGCCGTGCTGCACTTCCTCAGGTCGGCCAAAGCCGCCGCTTGACCGAGCTTGACCAAGCTTGGGCCCCCCATCATATCGGGGGGCCCCTCTCGCGCCCTCCAGGGCCAGCTACTGCGGCATGATGCAGGAGATCGAGGTGTCAATGCGGAAGTTCGAGCCGCTCCCACACCGCTCGGCGTGGAACACGTCTAGATCGTAGAACGCACCCTCGACCAAGTTGAGACCGTCGAGGTCGACCGAGGCCATCACGGGCCCATGCAGGCCGCCAATGTCGAGCCGCAGCTGACCGTCGATATACACCCACACGTCGTCGTCGCCCGTGTAGGTGAATTGCTGGCCAGCGAAATACTGGAACTGCACGTGGATCTCAGTCGTGAACGCGCCGTTCCAGTTGGGGTAGGTCTCGCCGGACCAGTTGGGCGTGACGTTGTTGCCGAAGCCCATCCCCGTCAGCGGGTAGAACATGTCGCTGGCGTAGCTGTAGATGCCGGAGTTGGGCATCGTCTCGACCAGCTCGATCTCGCCGCCGATCTCGATGTTGATCCCGTCTTTGGTGTTGTACCAGTCGCTGAAGCTGTTCGCGCTGGTGATCTGCGGGTTCGAGCCGTTCCAGTTGCCGGGCGGCGGCGGCGGGTTGGGGTTGTACTGCGGCTTGTTGTCCATCCCTAGCGCTGGAAGCACGAGGCCTGGGCGCGCGCCGTTGCCAAACATGTGACAGCCGAAGTCGACGTGGAGCGGCTCGAAGTCGCGGTAGGTCGGATAGATCGTCGTGCCACACAGGTCTCCGTCTCCGTCGCCATCGCCGTCTCCGTCGCCATCCCCGTCCCCGTCGCCATCCCCGTCCCCGTCGCCATCGCCGTCTCCGTCTCCGTCACCGTCACCGTCACCGTCACCGTCGCCGTCGCCGGGATCGCCGTCGCCATCTCCAGGATCGCCGTCTCCATCACCGTCGCCGTCGCCGTCTCCGGTGTTGCTGGCGGTGCCGGTCTCGGGGTTCGTGTCGCTGGTGCTGGTGTCGGCGGTCTCGGCGGTCTCGTCGGCGGTCTCGCCAATGTCGCTCACTCCGCTGTCGCCACAGCCGATCATGATCAGCCCGGCTGCGGCCGCGCAGACCACTCGATAATTTGGGTACCGTTGGTAGGTCATGTGGTTGACCTACCACGCCGGCTCGAAGCGCGCCGCCAGTGCCGGTTCAGCCCCGCCTGCCGCGCCTGTGTCCCGGCTCTGAAGCTGAACGTGTCGAGGGCGCGCGGGTCAGCGCGGATCGTTGCGGGTGGGGGTTAGTCCCACTCGCTGAAGGAGCCCCCGTCGCCGCCTTCACCGCCACCGCCACGACCTCCACGGCCGCCACGCCGACGACCGCGGCCCTTGCTTTTACCGCCGCGACCACGATCTCGGTCGCCACCGCCTCCCCCCCAGTCGTCGCCGAACTCTCGTCGGGCCCCGTCGCCACCAGGTGGACCGCCGCGCGACCGCCCCGGAGCGGCGCCAGGT
>NZ_PVNL01000096.1 GCF_002994635.1 Enhygromyxa salina
GATCGATGATCGAGCCCGAGCCAGGCACCAGCGTCCCGCTTCCCCGCCCCGGCCCCGAGCAGCGCTCGCGCTCGATCATCGATCTGCGTGACCCCTTCGATCGGCCGCCGCCACGCCCTCGCCCGCGTGGCGAGCGACAGCGCGACGACATGCGCATGCTGATCCCGGATCTCAAAGATCCCTTCGCGCAGGGCGCCCGCCAGGTCCGCTCGACCACGCTCGAGCGCCACGTGCCCAACGACATCCGCGATCCGTTTCGCGCGCGATCGCAGCCTGAGCGCTCGCCTTGCACCAAGACCACGGAGGACGGCACAGTCGTCCAGGCCCCAAACAACAGCAAGGGCACCAACCAGCCCTCCGGCGCGCCACCGGCCTGTAAACAATCAGAGCTCGATCTGCACGATCCGTTCACCCGCGAAGCCGCGCCCTGAGCCTCACGCATTGCGCGGCACGAGCAGCGAGCGACGAGTCACATCGACCGGTCCATCCCCGCCGCGATCGCCCGTCCTGAAGCTGGGGAATTCCCGTATCCTCCAGGCCATGATCTCTCGCTCGTCTGGCTTTGTTGGCGTCCCCTTCTTGCTCGCGCTGTCGCTGCCGCTCGCGGCTTGCAACGATGATGTCCCGGGAGACATCGACTCTGGCAGTGACACGAACGGCGAGTCCGATGAGACGGCCGGCGAGCAGGAGTTCGTCGAGGCCGAGTTCCTCGTGCGTGAGAGCGTCCGCCAGCTGCACATCACCCACGCCGAGCCAGGCGTCGAGCTGCGCGTCGTCGATGCCAACGGTGAGGAGGTCGCTCGCGCCACCACCGACGCGCTGGGCAGCTTGATCTTCCGCTTGCTCGAGCCCGGCACCGGCTACTCCGTCGAAGAGACCGGCTCGGTTCCCCGCGAGGCTGCCCGCGATCTGCTGGTCATGTCCGCAGAGAACAGCCTGCCCGATCAGGACTTTTACGACAGCCAGGTCCTCGAGCCGGGCTACCAGTACATCACGACCCGCGACGGCACCCAGCTGGCGGTCTACGTGTCGCTGCCCGGCCCGATCGAGGACGGCCCGTACCCGACGATCGTCAATTACTCGGGCTACGACCCCGGCCAGCCCGGCGGCTCGCTCGGCGATCAATTCGACCTGGGCGGTCTCGACCTCGAGACCCTGTGCCCAACCTTTCCGGTGATCTGCAACGCGCCCAACCACCCCTCTGGGATCCTGGCGGGGTTCCTGGGCTTCGCCAGCGTCGGCGTCAACATGCGCGGCACGGGCTGCTCGGGCGGCGCGTACGACTTCTTCGAGGAGCTGCAGGTGCTCGACGGCTACGACGCCGTCGAGATCGTCGCCTCGCAAGACTGGGTGCTCGACAACAAGGTCGGCATGGCCGGCCTGAGCTATCCGGGGATCAGCCAGATGTGGGTGGCCCAGGCCAACCCGCCCAGCTTGGCCGCGATCGCGCCGCTGTCGATCTTCGCCCACACCAGCGACTCGACCCTGCGCCCGGGCGGCCTGACCAACTACGGGTTCGCGCTCAACTGGGCCGAGAACGTGCTCGACGGCGCCCAGCCCTACGGCAAGGGTTGGGAGCAGAGCCTGGTCGACGGCGGTGACACGATCTGTGAAGAGAACCAGCTGCTGCATGGCCAGTACGTCGACGTGCTGCAGAAGGTCGCCGACAACCCCTACTACACGCCCGAGGTCTACGACGCGCTGACGCCCCTCGAGTTCGTGGGCAACATCGACGTGCCTGTGTTCGTGACTGGTGCGTGGCAGGACGAGCAGACCGGGGGTCACTTCGCGCCGCTGTTCAACGCGTTCTCGGGCTCGCCCATGGTCAAGTTCACCATGTTCAACGGCGTCCACGCCGACGGCTACGTGCCCGAGCACCTGATCCACTGGGCCGCGTTCTTCGATTTTTACCTGCGCGAAGAGATCCCCATGATCTCGGATCCACTGCGCAACATTGGGCCGTCATTGTTCGGCGCGCTGCTCGGCGACAACGTCGAATTTCCCCCCGATCCCTACGCAATGTACGGCTCCTACGACGAGGCGCTCGCGGCCTTCGAGGGCGAGGATCCGATCAAGGTCAAGTTCGAGATGGGCAACTCGACCGACTACGAGACCGGGATCCCACAGAGCGCGTGGGAGATGAGCTTCACCGAGTGGCCGCCGGCCGAGGTCGTGCCCGAGCGCTGGTACTTCCAGCCCGACGGCTCGCTCTCGCTCATGGCCCCGCCCTCCAACGGCGGCGGCTCGAGCTTCCACATCGACAGCAACGACGCCGACACCAGCACGCTGCCCAGCGGCGACATCAACACCCCGCTGCCACCGTGGAACTGGAAGCAAGACGAGACCGACACCGCCGCGGTGTTCCTGAGCGCCGAGTTCCCGACCGACGTCGTAATGGTCGGCCCAGCCAGCGCCGATCTGTGGATCCGCAGCAGCGTGGGTGAGGCCGATCTCGAGGTCAACATCTCCGAGGTCCGCCCCGACGGCCAAGAGATGTACGTGCAGAGCGGCTGGCTGCGCGCCAGCGAGCGCTCACTGGCCGCCAACTCGACCGATCTCGAGCCGGTCCAGACCCACACCGAGGCCGACCTGCAGGCGGTGCCCGACGGTGAGTACGTGCTGGCCCGCGTCAACGTGTTCCCGTTCGCCCATGCGTTCCGGGCGGGCTCGCGGATCCGCATCTCCGTCGACACCCCCGGATCCAGCCGCGCCGAGTGGCTGTTCGAGCTCCACGCAAGTCAGACCGACGACGCGCGCATCGACATCGGGCACTTCGGCGGCGGCGAGAGCTCGATCTTGTTGCCAGTGATCCCCGGGCAGGTGGTGCCGACCCTGCTGCCGCCCTGCCCGTCGCTGCGCGGCCAGCCTTGCCGCGATCACGTCGACTTCACGAACACGCCCGCGAACTAGCGCGAGCGGGCATCCAAGGCGGGCGTCGGCGGCTCTACAGGTCGCCCGCCTGCCCGCGACCGGCTCGGTTCAGCGCGTTGCAGAGGTCCCGCAGCTCCGACGCGATCCGCAGCCGTCGCATCACCCCCGACGGACTCATGTCCAGCTTCGCGTCCAGCCTGTGCTCGGGTCGCAGATCCGCCAGGTCGCTCGCACGCTGGAGCCTGGCGCGCACGTCCTCGGGCGCCATCGACACCGGGCTCATCGATCCTGCTCCTCGAGGTTCTGAATGTCGAGCGCGTCCTGGGGCCGCCCCGCGGCGGCCTTCATCTGGATTAGCGCCTCGCGAGAGATCACCCAGACCGATGCACCATCGAGCTCACTCACCTCCAGCGGCTTGCGGGACGCCCACACCGACTCGAGATTCTCGTTGACCAGGAGCAAGTCGAGCGTCAGCAGCGTACCGTCGTCGAGCTTGCTGACCCGCTGCAGCTGCATCCCGTCCCTGAAGGTCATCGGCAACGCCCGGAATCGAAACCCGAGAGGCTCGACGGCCGCCATGATCGGGTCAACGGCCTCAGGCCGAACGAGTAAATCGATGTCTTGCGTAGCCCGCGGCGCGCCCCAAACGGCGACCGCGAGCCCGCCGACCAGGCCGTATTCGATGCCGGCGGCGTCGAGCGTCCGAACGATGCCAGCGAGCTGCTCGAGCAACGTCATGACGCCATGCTACCACGACCCCGAGGGCTTGGATTGGCGGCCCTAGCGTCAGCGGGCCGTTACGCGGACCTTGGTCCGGCTGAGCACCATCATGGTGATGCCGCCGCCGATCCCAAATACACCGACGAGACCCGCGCCTGCCCAGACCCCGTTGGCGTTGGACCTGGGCATGTCGACGAGGAACGGCCCGGCGACCATGAAGCTGCTGGCGACGACCGCAGAGATCGCCAGCACGTAGCCGCCGATCGCCATCCCCTTCGAGCCAGGCTTGACGCTCAGGTCATAGCCAGACGCGTTGCCGGGCAGACGAAACCGATTCGAGCCCCGGTACTTGTCACCCGCGACGAAGAACTCGCCGCCAGGGTTCTTCAGCACCATGTCGCAGGGGCTCATGCAGATCTCGCTGAACCCGATCGCCCGCGCCGAGTAGTTGCCGCTGTACGCGACCGCCTCGCCGTCGATGTGATACAGCACGACCGGCTCGCTGCCGCGGGTCTGGTCGATGTGGATCGTGGGCCCCTCGACCGGCGCGGGCGAGGGACTTGGCGTGCCCCCGGGCTGCGGCTGCGCTTCCGGCTGCGGCTGCGCTTCGGGCTGCGGCTGTACTTCGGGCTGCGGCGGCTGGGGCTGAGGCGGAGGTGGCTGCGGCTGCGGCTGCGGCTGCGTGATCGAGACCCGCTCGAGCGTGCCGTCGCGGATGATCTCCGAGATGTCGACCCACAGCACCCGCTTCGCTTCGGTGGCGCCGGCCGGCAAGATCACCACGTAGCCACCAGGCATGTACTCGACGATCTGCCCCTTGATGAACCCACCCGAGTGCAGCCGGACCTCGTCCAGCTTGGGCGCGGGCGCGGGTTCGGGCACAGTCCCCGGAGGGGGTGGGATCGCCACCGCAACGGCAGGGGCGATTGTGGTCGTTACCAACGCGGCGACCGTGAGCAGGGTCGTGATGATTCTGATTTTCATGACAGTCTCGCTGTCTAGAACGGAGACTCACCGGCGTAGACCGAGAAGCTCATATCGCTGATGTAGAGCGGAGGATCATCTGCCGACGCCTCCAGCGGCCCGTCGCAGTCGAGGACCCCGGACACGCGGCGATGATCTTCTTGGACCCAATCCACGATCTCCGACTCGGTGATCGTCACCAGACACGTGGCGCCCGAGCCAGTCAGGCTGTCGACGTGGAACCAGCCGCTCAGCGTCGCGGAATAAAAACTGACGATCGCGGCGTGGGTGCCAATGGTCAGATCCCCCTCGACCAGGGTGATCCGCAGCTCCACGCCGTCGTTGGCCGTCCATGAGAGTCCGCCGGGCACGATCAGCGAGGCGCTGCTGTTGGTGGTCGCCGTGCAGGTCGAGTTGTTCTCGCGCAGGGCGTAGGTGTAGTCGAGCGCGCCGCTCACCACGAAGTCGGCGGTGCACTCGTCCGGCACGCAGCCGGTTCCCAGCAGCAAGCTCGACAGCAAGCAGCTCGACAACAACAGGGGGCGGCCAACCGCGGAAGCTCTGGGTGTCACGAGCGAAACTATGCCCGGGACCGCAGGCGGCCACAATACCCCCCGTCCATACCCCGACTCCGCGTCGGCGACGCTGAACACGAGCGCTCTGCGGTGATAGCTCACGCGCCAGCGCTTGTCTGCGCGCCCCCAGCCCTTGTCGGCCTCGCTGCCCCCGTCCTACCGTCGCCACGCCCCATGTCTGTCCAGCTCGATAGTTACCTCGAAGGTGCCTGGAAGTCCGGCGAAGGCGCCCCCCGCAGCCTCATCAACCCGACGACCGAGCAGGAGCTCGCGCGCATCGTGTCGGTCAGTGCCTCGCTGCGTGACGCGATGGCCCACGGCCGAGAGGTCGGCGGCGCCAACCTTCGCAAGCTCTCGTTCGCCGCCCGCGGCGAGCTGCTCGAGACCATGGCCAAGGTGCTCCACGACGCCCGCGAGGAGCTGATCGAGGTCGCGATCCAAAACGGGGGCAACACCCGCAAGGACGCCAAGTTCGACATCGACGGCGGGACCGCGGTGCTGGCCCACTATGCCTACCTCGCCAAGCAGTTCGGCGAGCAGGCGTGGATCGTCGAGGACGAGCCGGTCGAGATCTACCGCGGCGCCAAGATCCGCGCCGAGCATGTGCTCGTGCCGCGCCGTGGTCTGGCGATCCACATCAACGCGTTCAACTTCCCGGCCTGGGGCATGCTGGGCAAGGCGGCGGTGTCGCTGCTCGCGGGTATGCCCGTGCTGTGCAAGCCCGCGACCAGCACCGCGTGGCTGGCCCACCGGATCTTCACGCTGCTGCTCGACGCCAACTGCTTCCCGGCCGGCAGCTTCCAGCTGTTGATGGGCTCGGCTGGCGACATGCTCGACCACGCAGGGCCCCAGGACGTGATCGCGTTCACGGGCTCGCAGGGGGTCGGCACCACGATCAAGACCCACCCGCAGGTGATCGCCGCGGGCACCCGGGTCAACTTGGAGGCCGACAGCCTCAACGCCGCGGTCATCGGCCCCGACGTCGAGTCTGGCAGCGAGCTGTTCGATCTGGTGATCCGCGACCTGGTCACCGAGATCACCCAAAAGGCCGGACAGAAGTGCACGGCCACGCGCCGGGTGCTGGTGCCCGAGTCCGCGCTCGAGTCCGTGCGCGAGGTCCTGTTCGATCGCCTGAGCGCGATCGCCAGTCAGACCGGCGATCCAGCCGACAAGGCCGTGCGCATGGGTCCGTTGACCTCCAAAGACCAGCTCGCCGACGCCCGCGCCGGGATCACCAAGCTGCTCGCCGACACCGAGCTCGTGCACGGCGACCCCGAGCGCAGCGGCGGCTTCGTGGGGGTCGAGGCCGGCAAGGGGTACTTCCTCGAGCCGATCGTGCTGCAGGCCAAGCCGGGCACGGTCATGAGCGCCGACGCGAGCTTCCACCAGCACGAGGTGTTCGCGCCCGTGACCACCCTGCTGCCGTATGACGGCGAGCTCGAGAGCGCGGCGAAGATCGTCGGGCTCGGCAGCGGCAGCCTGGTGACGACGGTCTACACCGATGATCGCAAGTGGCTGGCCGGGGCGGTCGCGGAGCTCGGGCCCTACCTGGGCCGGCTGGTGGTCGCGAACGAGAAGATCGCCAACGCCTCGATGTCGCCAGGGTGCGTGTTTCCGGTCGCCAACCATGGTGGTCCGGGTCGCGCGGGCGGTGGCGCCGAGCTCGGCGGCGTCCATGGCATGAGCCTGTACATGCAGCGCGTCGCGGTCCAGGGCGGCGCCAGCCAGCTCGCGCGACTGCTCGGCAAGTAGTCGGCGCGGCTCCGGGGCCACGAGAAGACCCGGTGGGGGTGCCGTCGCGGTCCGACGACACGCTCGCCGGGCGCCCTGGCGAGCCGTGAGCCGTGAGCCGTGAGCCGTGAGCCGTGAGCCGTGAGCCGTGAGCCCAGCCGGCTCAGGTGATCGGCACAAACTCGTCCCACCCGCGTCGCCGCAGGTAGTTGCCCCAGACGCCCTCGCAGACGCTGTCGTACTTGCACGTTCGACACTCGGCCCGCTTGTGCCGGGCGTTGTCGTCGAGATCGCTGCGCCGGATCTGCACGAGCTCCCCTGCCCGGCCGCCGGTTCGCTCGCCGAGGATCTCTTCGCTCAGCAGCCCATGCGTGTCCTCGTGCTCGTAGTGGACGTAGGCCTCTACGTAGCCGCGATTCACGTCGGGCATGCCCTCGGTCGTGCACAGCGGAATGTCGACCAACACCGCGTTGACCGGGTCCTCGCGCTGGCCTTGCTCGGCCAAGAACTCGCGCGCGACGGCGGCGATCTCGAGGTAGGTCGGAAACAGCAGATCAAAGTAGGTGTCCGCCCGCCCGTTCGCCTGCATGACGTTGAACACGACCTGGTCGACGCCGTGCGAGCGCAAGAAGCGATAGATCTCGCCCATGTGCGGGAGGTTGCGCCGGGTGATGACCGTGCTGGTGTGCAGCTCGATCCCGTAGCGCTTGAAGCTGGCGATCATGTCGAGCCCGCCCACGGTCTGCTCGAAGCAGTCGGGCGTGCGGGTCAGGCCCTCGTGGAGCTTTTTGGTGTGACCGTGGATCGAGATGTAGAACCGGTTCATGCCCAGGGCCATGAGCCGCCGGGCGTACTTCTCGTGGCTCAGCGCGCGGCCGTTGGTCATCATCGAGATGCAGCGGGCCCCCGCGTCTTTGGCCATCTTCACCCAGTGGTGCAGGCGCGGGTTGGTGGTCGGCTCGCCCGAGGTGAAGCAGACCTCTTCGAACTGCTCGTGCTGGCTCAAGATCCACGTGACGGTCTCGTCGGTGGTCTGCGAGTTGGTCACGTAGCGCTGCTCGCGATCCTCCTCCATGCAGAACACGCAGTTGTTGTTGCAGACCGCACCCGTGAGGATGTGAACCCGCGCAGCGCGACTGGAGATCCGCTCGGCGACGGTCTCCGACGTGCTCGAGCCGGCTGCTTCAGGCTGCGATGGAGATGGTTGATCGAGCATGGACGTTGAACCTCAAACCAAGCCAAAGGCGGACACAGGTACCTGCATCCGCCTGTTGCTCTCAGCTCGGGCGAGGGCTTCTCGCCCGCTTGCGAACGCGTTCGTGGACCGGGTCACGGTGGGCAGCGGCTCACCAGCTGCCGTGCGAGCCGTGCGAACCATGGCTGCCGTGCGAACCGTGGCTGCCGTGCGAACCGTGGCTGCCGTGCGAACCGTGGCTGCCGTGCGAGCCGTGGCTGCCGTGCGAACCGTGCGAGCCGTGGCTGCCGTGCGAGCCGTGCGAGCCGTGCGAACCGTGGCCGGGATCGCCGGGTGCTTCGAACATCGCGACCGAGCGCGAGGTGTCAGCGAACGCGACCGCGTTGTCAGAGATCTCGCGCTGTTCCGAGTTGAGCAGGGGGCTGGCTTTGCGCCCAAACACGGGAAGCTCGAGCTCGACGGGGTTCTTCGGATCGTTTGCCATTTTTAGAGACCTCTTCAGGAGTAAGGCTGAAGGATGCGCTCGAACCCTATCACGAGCGGCGGGGCGTTGTCGTGATTTGATCGGGACTCGACCACCAGATTTTTGCCTGAACCGACCAAAAACCAGCCACCTCACGCCCGGGTGGGTCGATCCCCCAACGGAAGACGGCGCCCGAGTGGGCGCCGTGATGGCCGCGGCTGCGCGGCTCCCGTGAGCGATGTCGCCGAATTACGCCTCGCTGGGCGCAGCCTCTAGATCGGACTCGAGCTCCGGGGTCCGCCCAGGCTCTTGAACGAAGTGCTCACGCGGTCGGATCGTCGTCCAGCGCTCGAAGATGGCCATGACCTCGGGGTCGTTCTCGGCCAGCTTCTCGAACAGGTAGTCCTGGATCCCCTTGTGAACTGCGCACACGTTGTTATCGCGCATCCGCCCAAACACCGAACCCTGCGCCTTGTAGTTGTAGGCCGCGTTCGTGCCGCAGTAGGGGTTATAGGCGCAGTTTACGCAATCGGGCTGCTGGTCGAGGTTGGTGGCGATCACCATCGCGCGGATGGTCTCGTGGCCAACGATCTTTCGGTACGGCGTGTCGACGTCACCCAGACAGAAGGTCTGATCCTGGGTGGCCGCGAGCATCCGCCCCTCGTCGCAGCTGTAGACCTTGCCGTCGTAGCTGTAGGCGAGCTGACCGATCCCGGCGCCGGCCGGGTTGCGGTTGTCGAGGAAGTTCGGGTCCTCGCCGCGCAACATCTTGGTCAGGAAGATCGCGGCGTAGCGCTCGAGGATCTCGACGCCCTGCTTGTTGAGCTCGATCATGTAGTCGACGGACTTGCGATAGAACTCGAGGTACTCGCCGCGCGGGTACTCGAGCCGCAGCCGCGCCCGCTCGGCGAACCCGAACGGATCGACCGGCCGCAAGAAGATGGTCTTGCAGCCCAGCCCGACGTAGGTGTCGACGACCTCTTTCCACTTGCCGAGCGTGGCCTTGGTCGTCGTGAGCAGGGCCTCGACGTGATACAGCGTGGGGTCGAGGCCGATCTCGATGTAGGCCTCGTTGACCCGCTTGATCCAGCCGGCCGCGGCCTGGAACGCGTTGTGGCTGACGGGCAGCTTGCGCTGGGCGTTGTGCAGCTCTTCCGGCCCGTCGATGCTGGTGCACAGCTGGACCTTGTTGGCCAGCAGGTACGCGAGCTTCTCTTCGGTGAGCAGCGCGAAGTTCGAGACCATCGTGAACTCGAGGCGCTTTTGGATCTCTTTGTTGCGCTCGGTCGCGTACTCGATGATCTCTTTGACGACCGGGAAGTTGACGAGCGGCTCACCGCCCTGGAACTCGATCGTGATGAACCCGTTGGTGCTCGACAGGGCCAGATCCACGGCCTTGCGCGCGGTCTCGATCGACATGTCGGTGTCGACCTGGTCCATGTTCGCGCGCGAGGCGTGGCAGTACACGCAGGTCTCGTTGCAGCGCAGCGTGACGACCATGACGTGCAGCAGCGGGCCGCCGTGGACGAAGTACTTGCGAGCCTTGACCCGCTCCGAGGCGGCCTGAACGTCGTAGTTGCTGCGCAGGAAGTTCTTGTCGAGCAGGCGCTCGTGCAGCGGCGAGTCGGGCGTGGACTCGCCACGGGCGAACTGAGTGAATTCCTCGACGGTGAGGATCAGCCAGTTGCCCTCGAGGTTGGTGATCAGGATCGCGTCGTCGCCGATCTGGCGCCAGCGAAAGAATGCCTGGGTACCGGGGCGGGGTTTGATCTCGGCGAGGTTGATCGGCTTCATGACATGGCTCTTCTCGGTTCGGGGGAGTTCAGCTGACGCCGCCGCGGTCGACGGTCAGGCCCAGCACGAAATTGCCGAATTCACCGACGATCTGGCGGGCGGCGGCCTCGTGCTTGGGGGTGACTTGCACGACCCAGTGGGCTTCGGTCTCGCTGAGCGCGAAGTCGGCGAAGCGGCTCCAGGTCTTGACCGCCTCGTCGATGGCCTCGCCTGCGTAGACCTCGCGATCGAAGCGAAGCTCGGTCACGCCGAGGCCTCCTCGGTGTCGGCCTTGGGCTCGGCGTCGGCGTCGGCCTCGGCCTTGGCCTCGGGGCTGGGACCGGGGCTGGGCCGCCCGTGCTTCTCTTCCCAGGACTGCGCGATGCCGAGCGGGTCGTCGAGCGCCTCGTCGGTGAAGTCGAAGTCGGCGAGGTCGTCGAGCGAGGGCTCACCCATGGCCCCGGCGATCGCCTGGACGGTCACGGTCTCGATCGCGACCCGGTTGTCCTGCGTGACCTGGTGTCGCCAGGTACACGACAAGAGCTCGTTGGCGAACTCGCCGACGATGCGGCGCAGGGCCTCGACCTCTTCGACCGACTCCTTGGCCGACAGGGTGATCCGGTAGCTACCGGCCGCCGGGCGATCGATGAACACGTAGCAGCGATCGATGAAGATGTAGGAGGCGCCGTACACCGCCTGCAGCGGGTAGAGCTCGCTGTCGACCGTCATGCTCACCGAGCGATCCGTGCCGGAGACGGAGGCGATGGCCTCGGGGATGTCTGTGAATGAAGTCTGGTTTTCGCTGCTCATCTGAACTACCCGTTGGGGTCAAAAGTTCGCGGCCGAGGGTATCAGCTACGTCGCGCGGCATCACCCGGTGAGATCGCCGAAGCACCCTCGAGCTCGCGCCAAGCTCACACCACCCTCGAGGCCCGTGAGGGTTGTGACGCAACGTACACCACTGTCATGGTGACTGCGTGCCCTTCACGCGGACGCGCAACAGCCACTGGTTGCTCGCGTGCGGGCCGACCTCGTGACAGGCGATCGGTGCCAGGCCAAATTCCGCGGTGAAGGGCTCGAGCACCCGCGCGGCCTCTGTGGAGCTGTCGTTGCGGTAGTGCTCGAACTCGGCTCGGGACCGCTCCGCTCGGTGAGTCTGGTCCCGGGTCCGGGCCAGGCCGAACGCGACGTTGTCGACGATCGTCAGGGTCCCGCCCGCGCGAATGCGCGGCAGCAGCTCGGCGAGGATCGCCGCGGGCTCACGCAGGTGGTTCCACGCGCGCAGGATCAACACGTGGTCGAAGCGGCGCTCGGGCTCGAGCTCGAGCTCCTCGCCGCCGGTCTGGCGCAGCTGCGCCCACGGCCAGCGCTGGCGCAGCGCCGCGATCGCGCCCGGGTGGGGATCGACACCGAGGTAGTTGATCGTCCCGGCGATCGCGAGCGGCGCGAGGATGTCTTCGTAGGGTCCCTCGCCGCAGCCGAGATCCAAGACCTCGCCGCGCAGGTCCGCGAGCACCTCGCGGACCTTGGCGTCATCGCGGGTGAACACGTCCTCGAACAGCGGCTCGAACATGCCCGTGCACGCGCCAAAGCTGGGGCAGCCCTCGCACAGCGGGCTGCGGACCAGCTGGACCAGATCGCGGGCGAAGTCGTCGGGCGCGGGCTTGGTCGACACGTCGAGGTACAGCTGGCCGAGATCGTGCTTGATCTCGATGATCTCCTGATCGGAGAAGTCGCGGCTCTCGGCCCGAAACCTCGCGATGCGCTTGCCGTTGCGGACGAACAGATCGCGGCCGCGATCCCAGGGTGTGACCCCGAGGGGGCTGCGGTCTGCCCCCTTGGACAGACCGTTGACCAGCGGACAGTCGGCGTGGGTCGAGCCCTCGAACCCGACGCTGACCAGCTTCTCGAGCTTGTAATTGTACGAGTTCGAGCGCGGTCGATCCCGATGCGGGTGGACCTCGGTCGCGCCGTAGACCTCGTGGTAGCCCTTGTAGAGCCCCGGACACGGCCCCCGCAGCGCGCACCCGTGGCACGGGGCCGCGTGGGTCTTGTTGAGATCGTCGACCGGAAAGAAGTCGGGCTCGCCGACCTCGATCATGGTCCGATACGCGTGGGTCTTGAGGTCGTCGAAGCGATCTTCGTAGCCCGGCAACAGACACAGCGGGATCGCCCCGTGGCTGAAGCTCGGCCCCGGCTGGCCGAGCTCGGCGACCCGACGATCACCGTGCTCGATCGCCTGCATCACCCGCTCGGCGACCAGCTCGACCCGCGGCATCAAGTGCTCGAACAGCTTGTCGCCGCCGCCCTTGGGCTCGACCATGGAGAACTTGACCTCCACGTCCGGGTAGGGCAGCAGCGCGTCGACCAGGCCGATCAAGTGCTCGACGTTGTGGCGGGTGATCACACAGTTGACGGCGAAGTCGAGCCCGCGCCCCGACAGCTGCGCGACCGCCTTGTAGGCCGCATCGAACGCGTCGCTGCGGACCATGAGGTTGTGGATCTTTCGGGTCCCGCCGTGGAGCGACAGGTACACGTAGCGCAGCCGCCGAGCGATCAATTTTTCGACGAGCTCGGGGTAGGCCAGCATCTGACCATTGGTGACCAACCCAAAGTCGAGGCCCAGCGACGCGGTGAGCGACGCCCAGTGGACCAGCTCGGGTCGGATCGTCGGCTCGCCACCCGACAGCACGACCATCTCGTGACCGAGCTCGGCGGCGCGACGGATCTTGTGATCGACCTCGGCGGTCGACCCCTGGATGTGGCGGACCTCGAGCGTGTGACAGAACGAGCAGTGCTCGTTGCAGGCGTAGCCGACCTTGATCAGCGCCTTGGTCCCGCTTCGCGATCCGGACGACGCTCCCAACGCATGCGCTCGCTCGCGCTCGCTCGCTTGGCCTGGGCGACTCACGTCCGCGCAGTGTAGCGGAGGGAGCCGCGGGTCAGTGGTTGGCGTCCTCGAACACTCCCCGAACACGCCCCGGACATCCATGGCGGGGGCGATCGCCCAGACCGCGGCCGGGGCGATCCCCGCGGATCCGCGCATGCACCAGTAAGTCTGGCCCTGTGCGCATTCGACCGATGGGGATCAATGCTGGATCCGCGCGTGGGATCAGCGCGAATGGCCTGCGAGCCGCCAGTCATTCGCCCGCGCCGATCCTGGCAGACCGCCCCAAGACCCTGTCAGTCAGGTCCTGCGTGCACCGACGGTCCCCCCACCCGCGGTCGCTCGCAACCCACGCCAAACGCGGACTCACCGGCAGTTGGGGCTCGCCCCGACCGCTCGAAATTCGCGGCCGTGCTCTGAACTTTGCTTGACGCGGAGGGCCGTGCCGGGCTAGCGTCGATTCCGCTGGAGTCCCATGACGTACGAGCAATCGACCTTTGAGCGTAACTTGATCGGCCGTCGTCAGGCCCTCTGCACCCTCGCCGGTATCACGACGGCTGTCGCTGGCATTGCCCTGGTCGGCGTGGGCACTGCTCGCGCCGCTGGTTTGTCTGTCGACGGTGGTGAAGAACAATCTGCGGCGAACACCGTGACCGCGCAGGAAGCCGTCCAACAGATCGAGTACGACGCCGCCACGGCGCGCGAGCTCGCGATGGTGGAAGCGCTGATCCCCGCCGGCCTCGACATGGGCAGCTGGTCCATCGAGAAGGTCCAGGCGCCTCGCCTCGGCGCGATCGCGGTGGTCATGCGCACGCCCAGCGGCGACGCGTTTCAGGTCGACATGCTCCGGCGTGACGCGAGCGCGGCGGGCCTCGCCGACACCAAGCACTTCAGCCTGTTCATCGCCAACAGCGGCGACGGCTCCACGTCCACGGACGAGTGGCAGGCGCGCGGTGTCAAGGTGCTCGCGCACCACATCTCGCGAACCGAGCGCAGCGGCGCGCCGCTCCCCGAGCTGATGACCTTCAGCCAGCGCGAGCGCCAGCACCCGTTCGGCAACTACGGCGTCCTCGGGTAGGCTGAGTCGCCCACGGGACAACTCCCGCTCCAACAACAAAACCGCCGGGCCCCGCTCGGCGAGTACCCACGGCGAGACTCGGCTCGCCGTTTGTATCTCCCCAAGTGCCGTCTTCAGAGTCCAGGGCCATCGTCCGGCTGAGCTTCGCCTGCGACAGCGCGTGTGTGTTCTGCGGGCAAGATGGCCGGTCCGATCCGCTCGAGGTCGACGAACAGCAGCTCGCCGCGGTCCGCGAGCAACACGATGAGCTGACCTTCGTCGGCGGCGAGCCGGCCCTCGATCCCCGGCTACCCCGGGCGATCGCAACGGCGCGCGCGCTCGGGTTCACGGCGATCGGGCTGCAGACCAACGGCTGGGCGCTGGCGACCGAGCCGGGCTTGTTCGACTCGCTCGTCGAGGCGGGGCTCTCGGATCTGCACCTGTCGATCCACGGTCCGACTGCAGAAGCCCACGACTTTCACACGGGCCGCCCGGGCAGCTTCGCCAACTGCTTGGAGATCCTCGCGCGCGGGCAACGGGCAAACCTCCCGGTCGTCGTCACCACGATCGTCACCCGCTCGAACCTGCGTGAGCTGCCCAAGCTGCCGCCGCTGCTCAAGCGTCGCGGTGTCTCGGCGTGGCTGCTGCAACCCGTTCGCCCCTATGGTCGCGCCGCCGATGGCTTCGCGCGGATCGTCCCGCGCTTCGGCATGGCGATCCCGTGGGCACTGCATGCGCTCGAGCAAGCGCGACGCCACGCGCTCTCGGCCTGGATCCGCGGCGCGCCGCTGTGTTCGCTCGGACCGTTCGCCGCGGCCGCCCTACCCGACGAGACAGCTTCATCGCCCGGCGCCTACGCCCCCGCGTGCACGCAGTGCCCCGCACGATCCCGCTGCGGTGGCGTCGATCCGGCTTACCTCGCGGTGTTTGGTGGCAGCGAGCTACGGCCTGGACCAGCGCGCCCGATCGGGCCGTTCGATCAGGGCCGCCAGCGATTGATGCGAATGTTCGTCGGGGTTGGCGAGCTGGTCGAGCGGCCTCCGCAGCTGCGCTCCCCCGCCGCGCCCGAGGCCAAGGGTGAGAGTCAAAAGGCCCTGCGCCTGCCCGTGCTCCCGAGCGACAATGATCGCGAGCCGTGATGCCCACGCCCAAGCTCGCGCCACGTGATCTGACGATCCCCGAGCCCGGCTCGAGCACCGCCCGCGACGCGCTGTCCGGTTCGATCCGCAAGGCGATGCAGGATCTGATGCGGCTGAGCACCGGTCCCGATCCAGAGCTGCGCGCGTTCAAGCCCACGCTCAAGCGCCTCTTGTCCGAGTCCCCTGGCGCCGTCGCCAGCGTGCTGCGTACACCCACGGTCTCGGGCTTGCTTCGCTGCTTGCGACGCCGCGCCCCCGAGCTCGAGGTCTCCGCTGGCGTCGCTGAGCTGCTCGCAACCATCCACACCGACCTCGCGTTCGCTGGCGCCCTGCGTGAGCCGGTCTCGCAGCGGCGCTTGCCCAAACAAATCGTGAGCCTGCCTGCGCGCCGCGTCATCGAGATCCCCAGCGAGGTCGAGCGCGCCGAGTTTCACGATCACGCGCTGGTCTTGATCAGCAAGCGCGGCCGGACCACGATCGCGCTCGAGCAGGCTGCAACTGACGAGTCGAGCTTCGTCGAGATCACCAAGGGTCTGCTGTTGGCCCGCGTCGACAACAACCCGCTCGCCATGTCCGAGGCCCACCCCGACAAGGCCGGCAACCGCCTGGATCTCGGCGGCCACCCGACCCGAGAGTGGGCCGACACGCTCAGCCGCGGGCTCGATCTGATCGATCAGTACATGCCCGAGCTGCGCGCCGAGATCGATCTGTTCCTGCACCAGATCGTGCCGGTCGGCTACGACGCCCACACCCACCTCTCGGCCTCCTACCAGGAGGTGATCGGCACGGTCTACATGACCTTGCACCCGCAGCTGATGACGATGGTCGAGGCCACGATCCACGAGTTTCAGCACAACAAGCTGCACGCCCAGCTCGAGCTCGATCCGCTGCTGCACAACGCCTTCCACCCGCTCTACAGCTCGCCGGTTCGCCCCGACCCGCGGCCGCTGCAGGGCATACTCCTCGCCGTTCATGCGTTTGTTCCGGTCGCCCGGCTGTATCAGCTGATGCGCGAGGCCGGGCACGAAGGCACCGATCGGCCCGACTTTCAGCGCCGCTACGCGCAGATCCTCGCGGGCAACCATGAGGGCACGAGCGTGTTGCTCGAGCACGGTCAACCGACCGACGTCGGCCTCGGACTCCTCGATGAGCTACGCCGCTGGGACGCGAACCCCTGGTAGGTGGGGGGATCCGCAACTTCTGGTGGGGGTCGTGTTCGGGGGTCTATCTGTGGTTCGGGGCGGCGCGCACGACCCGTGAGGGTTTGTTGTGCGCGCTTTCGTTTTTGAGAGGGCGGCGACACGCTTGGGATTGGGGGGGCTGTGCTTTGTTGGTAGCGGATTGTGGGCGTGAATTGAAAAAGGGGCCCCGAGAGGGACCCCTTTGATCGGGCTGTGATGTGGGCGGTCGGGCTAGTTGTCGACGCGCTGGATCGCCAGCTGGTAGTTGTTGCAGGTGTTGTCGTTCTGCACGCGGAACACCCGGATGTAGACCTTGTTCGGCCACGCGATGTTGTTCTGCGGCGCCGGGGCGGCGTGGTTGTCGAAGAACCACCACTCGCGGGTTGGCGGCGCACCGTTGCCGTACTGAAGCGCGAGGCTGCCAGCGAAGGCCACGCCCTGGCACGAGCGGAACACCTCGAACCGATAGTCGTTGCCCTGGTTGACCGCGAAGCTGACGCGGATGCTGCCCGTGTTCGGGCGGATGCCGGCGGCGTCGTTCTCGTTGAAGTCGACCGAGTACCAGTCCTCGCGGCCGTTGCCGATGAGGTTGTCGAGCTGCGGGATGGTGCCGACGACGGCGTTCTGAAGCTGGTTGCCCTCACCGATCGCGCCGAGGTAGCCCTGCGGCGCGTTGGAGCAAGCCGCGAGGCTGCTGGTGCGCGAGGTACCCTGGCACTCGCAGCCGTTGTTCACGACCTGGTCGAGGTCGAAGTACTGCTCGACGCAGCCACAGATCTTGCAGCCGTCGACGCCGGGCTCGGGCGGCTCGCAGCACCACCCACCCATGGGCGAGACGTTTGGAGCGACGACGCCCATTGGCGGGCACATCTCGCCGGGCGGGGCGTTGTCCACCTCGCCAGCGCAGTTCTCTGCGAGGCCGTTGCAGATCTCTTGAGTGTCGTTGAGGCCGACGTTGGCGTTGGCGTCGTCGCAGTCCGGGCCGGGCTTCTCGGGGCTGTATTGATCGCAGCCGACCCACACGTTGTCGTTGTCGTCGTCGCTGCAGTTGGCGCAGCCATTGGGCGTGAAGACGTTGAAGTCAGCGTCGTCGCAGTCGGGCCCGGGCTTGCCCTCGTCGAAGACGTCGCAGCCAACCCAGTAGCCGTCGCCGTCGGCGTCGGCACAGTTCGCGCAGCCGTCTACGGTGTGGTTGTTGAAGTCGCTGTCGTCGCAATCCGTGCCCATCGGGCAGTTGTTGCCGTAGCCGTCTTGGTCGAGGTCGAGGCACTCGCCATCGCCGTCTCCATCGCCGTCTCCATCACCGTCGCCGTCGCCGGGATCCCCATCGCCATCTCCGGGATCGCCATCGCCATCGCCGGGATCGCCATCGCCATCTCCGGTGCTGTTGCTGTCCGCCGTCTCGTCGCCTGTGTCGCCTGTGTCGCCCGTGCCGGCGGTCGTCGACGCTGAGGTAAACGTCGTCGTCGCATCTGCCGTTGCATCGTCATTGCAGGCGGTGCCGACCAGTGCGAGGGAGAGGATGAGGCTAGTGGGGAGCGTGCGAGAAACCATGGCGTGGACGTCCAGTTAACCGAAGGGCCGGCTCTACTCATACCAGAAACTTGCCGGTTATTGGTCGCGATTCTCGATCGAATCCAACACGTTGCTCGCCATGTTGCCCGCCACGCTAGCGCTGTTCCCGCTAGACCGGTCTCGGCTGTCACATTCTCGCTCAGACACCGGTTCAGGTCGCGTCCGTCGGCCAATCACATCACTCCGGCGACCGCCCGGACGCCCGCGCTTTCGCGCTCTGGTGCTCGCGTTCCGACCGTCGGTCCAGGGTCGACACCAGGGCATGGGTGGGTCAGTGAGCAACCCGCGCGACCTCGCTCTGCGCGCGACACATCGACCGGGCCGAGATCTCACGAGCCGACAGTCGAACCTGGCAGACCGAACAGCCGATCCCGGGACCCGAGATGGGCCCCCGCCCACAGCCTGGCCAAAGCATGGGACAAGCAAGGCGCGCATGCCCGGCCTGCTCGACGTGATCCTTGGCTACGACTGCAACGTCGCCTGCGACTACTGCACGATCACGCCAGCGATGCGCAAGCGGGCGCTCACGCCCGCGGCCGTGGTCGCGGCGATGCGACGCGGCCGCGCGCAGGACTATGATCGGATCGCGTTCACGGGTGGCGAGCCGACGATCCGCACGGATCTCGTCGCGCTGATCAAGGCCGCGCGCCAGCTCGGCTACGACGACATCAAGCTGCAGAGCAACGGGCTGTTGTTCTCCCCGGCCAACGTGGCGCGCCTCGTCGACGCGGGGGTGACTCGCTTTCACGTCTCGATCCACACCCACGAGCCCCAGGCCTACGACGCGCTGGTCCAGCGCGCGGGCGCCCACGCGCTGATGGAGCAGGGTCTGCGCAGCGCGGTGGACTCGGGTCGCCACGTGGTCGCGGACGTGATCATCAAGTCCGATACCTACCCTCGCCTGGCCCAGGCGATCGAGTGGATCGCCGCGCGCGGGGTCAACGAGGTCCACCTCTGGTATGTGTCGCTGACCGACGGCAACGCCGAGCACGTCGAGAGCATGCCGCCGATGACCGAGGCCATGCCCGAGATCCGCCGCGCGCTCGCGATCGGTCGCGCGCGGGGTCTCGAGATCTCGTCGTTGCACATTCCCCGCTGTCTGCTCGGCGAAGACTGGACCCACGCGTGGGATCCCGGCTCGATGCGCGTCCTCGTCGTCACCCCCGACGCGACCTTCGAGCTCGAGGACAGCCGCCTCGCCGGACAAAACCACGTCCCGGCGTGCGCGGGCTGTCGGTTCGAGGGGATCTGCCCGGGCGTGCGCGACGACTACCTGGCGCGGTTCGGCGACGCCGAGATCGCGGCCGCGCGCGACCAAGCACCGACGCTCCCGGGCGTCGTTCGACTGCCCACAATCGCGTCGCGGTAAATGCCTACCCCTCGACGCCCTCTTCGCGGAGCCGCTGCTTGACCCGCTCCGAGAACCCGGCCGGCACCGACTCGTGGCGGCGCGGATCGCTGAGCGGGCGGACCAGATCTTCGGCGGAGATCAACCATGGCGGCTCCGGGACCTGATCGAGCTCATAAAAGCCCCCACAGAAGCACGCGTGCGGGCAGGTCTTGCAGACCGGCTTGCGAACCCGCCGCTCGGCCAGATACTCGGCGAGGTTCACCGTCTCGTTGTTGACGAACACCATGTGCCGCTCGAGCTTGGCGAGGTCGCCCTGCATCAGCTCGCGGTGCTTGGGCATGAAACAAAACGGCAGGTTGATGACCTGGAACCGGATCTTGCCGGCCCACGCGTCCATCACCGCGACCGCGTTGTCGGCTGCCAGCTGGGTGTCGGGAGCGACCCAGCTGGTCGCGCGGCCAAATGGGGTGAGGAACTGGATGTTCATCCACCGCAGGCCCAGGTCCCAGCACAGCTGCGCGAGCCGATCGACCTTGTCGTGGTTGCCCTTGGTGACCGTGATGTTCATGCCCAGCTCGACGCCCTTGGGGGCGTAGCGCAGGCAATTGCGGATCCCGTCGGTGGTCTGCTGGAACGCCTCGGCGACGCCAACCTGCTGCGCGTGGGTCCGGGCGTCGTGGCCATGGACCGAGAACAACAGCGTGGTCAGCCCCGAGTTGACCAGCGACGAGGCGTACTTGTCGTAGACGCAGCGGCGCCCGTTGGTGGTCACGTTGACGCGCTGGTAGCCCATCGCCCGCGCCGACTTGATCAGCGGGATCAGCTCGGGGTTGAGGGTGGGCTCGCCGCCGTCGAAGTCGACCATGACCACGCCCTGCTTGCGGTACTCGAGCAGCTTCTCGCGCTGCCGCGTGGGGTGACCGTCGAGCTGCGTGCGGGTCCCGACCGCACAGAAGGTGCAGTGGTTGTTGCACACATAGGTGACGTTCATGATCAGCTTCTTGGCCCCCTGCGAGGCGTTCAAGCGCTGTTGGAACGTCCACATGAAGGTCTCGAGCGTGGCCTGATCGACGCCGTCGCCGGTGCCATCGCCCGAGCAGTTCGAGGGCGCGGTCTGAAAGTACGGGCCCCAGTCTTCGATCGTCGGGATCACCGGGAGCTTGTGCCCGCTGCGCGCCTCGGCGATCGCGGCCAGCTCGGTGCCCGGCAGCGGGGTCGCGTACTGGACCGCCGGCCAGGCCTGAAATTCGTCCCACAGCCGCAGCGCAAACCCCAGCGTGCCGTTGATCTCTTCGGCGCGCTCGCCCGGCAGGCCGATCATGTAGTGGATCATGAGCGGCACGCCGGCCTCATGGGCGTGCTTGGCCGCGTCCTCGACCGCGCGCAGATCCAGGCGCTTCTTGACGACCTCGGTCACGACCCGCTGCACGCCCGACTCGGCGCTGACGCTGAGCATGTTGACGCGACCGCGCATCTGCTCGAGGTGGCGCGGCAACAAGTAGTCGGCGCGCATGCCGTTGGGGCAGTCAAACTTCAGATCGAGCGCGACCACTTCCTCGAGGAACACGTCGAAGTGGCGCTCGTTGACGTTGATGAGCTCGTCGCTGACCTCGAGCCGCGTGGTCCCGAGCGCGGCCATGAACCGCAAGTACTCGCGCAGGCGCTCGGGCGAGTACCTGCGCTGCAGCTTGGGCTCGCGGGCCTGCGGCTCGGGCCCGCCTGACTCGGCGTCCGCGACCCAGGGCTTGCGCGCCTCGGGGTTGCTCGAGCAGTGAATGCAGGTGAACGGGCAGCCGCGGCTGGTGACCAGCGGCATCGTGCGGCCGTCGATCGGGAAGGTCCACACCGGCCGCCCGAGCTCGGCGACGACGCTGTGCTTGAACTGATCGTAGGCCGCAAGATCGACCCGCCCCCAGGCCGGAAACGGCAGCTCGTCGAGCTTGGGCGAGGCCCCCCGATGGCTCCCGCGCGGCCGCGCACCGGGCTCGTTTGGGTTCGCGAAGTAACTTGCGAGCAGCTGCGGGACCGTGACCTCGGCCTCGTATTTAATGTAGGCGTCGACCTCCGGGTAGCTGGCGAGCACCGCGTCGCCCGGGAGCTCGATGTAGTGCTGACCCGACTGGTAGCAATCGGCGAGCAGGATCGGCGCGGTATCAAAGCGCGCACGCAGACCCTCGAGCAGCGCCGCGAGCACGTCGTCGCGATGTGGCGGTCGATGAAACACCGTGTACGCCAGCACGATCGCGGCGAAGTCCTGATCCGCCGCGAGCCTCAGCACCTGGGCGAGCGCCTGCTCGACCTCGACACCGAGGTGCGCGCGACCGTCCTCGCGCCACCGCAGCTGCGCGCCCGGGAGCGCGAAGCTGTCGACGAGCTCGACCTGGGCTGGATCGAGCTCGCGCTCGAGCACGGCCGCGAGCTGCACCGCGCCTAGATCCGCGAAATACGGATAGTCGATGAAGTCCCGCGCGACGCTGACGGGCGGGTGGATAACCAGGACGCGGGGTTCGCCCATCGTCGCGCAGCATATCACGCCGTGCAGGCCGGACCGTCGGGCCGGAAACCGTCAACCTCACGCGTCTGGGCTCAATCGGTGAGGGTAGTGAGAAGCCCGACCTTCGCGCCTGGTGCATGAGCGGGTTCGGCCCTCGCGCAGTCGCCATGCTTCGACGCCAGCACGCGCGGGCGAGTATGATGCCGGCGATGGACGGCGGAACTGCGCAATCCCAGGCTCTCAAGGAAGTCGAAAAAGAAGACGCCGCGCATCAGAAGCGCAATTGGGTCCGGCTCACCTTCGACTGCAACGACCACTGCGTGTTCTGCCTGGACGCGCACACGCACAACGGCACCAACCGCTCGCGCGAGGAGGTCAAGGCCCAGATCCTCGATGGCCGTCGCAAGGGCGCCGAGCGGCTGATCCTGTCGGGCGGCGAGCCAACGATCCACCCGGACTTCGTGCAGTTCGTCAAGCTGGGGCGCCTGGCCGGGTATAAAAAGATCCAGACCGTCACCAATGGCCGGCTGTTTGGCTACAAGGAGTTCATCACGCGCAGCATCGACGCCGGGCTGGGTGAGATCACCTTCTCGATCCACGGCGTCAACGCGCGCATCCACGACGCGCTGGTCGGCAGCAAGGGCGCGTTCGAGCAAGAGGTTCGCGGCCTCCAAAACGCGCTCGACGACGGCCGCGTGATCGTCAACATCGACGTGTGCGTGAACCGGGGCAACGTCAAGACGCTCCCGGATCTGCTCGAGAAATTCACCAACATGGGGGTCTACGAGTATGACCTCCTGCACGTGATCCCGTTCGGCAACGCCTACACCGAGGGCAAAGAGACGCTGTTCTACGACCTCGAAGAGATGCGGCCGTACTTGCTGAAGGCGTTCGAGTACTCGAAGCGGCCGAACATGCACATCTGGCTCAACCGGTTCCCGGTCCCGCACCTCGAGGGCTACGAGAACCTGATCCAGGATCCCTACAAGCTCAACGACGAGATCCGCGGGCGCAAGGAAGAGTACGAGCTGCTGATCGACCACGGCGTCCCGCTGGACTGCCGCAACCCGCATCGCTGCTCGCACTGCTACCTCGAGCCGATCTGCGACGAGCTCGAGGACGTGCGCGCGACCGTGGCGACCTCGAACTTCGAGGTGATCCGCTACGACACGGAGTGGGACGCGGCCCAGGGCGCGGTGTTTGGCGGCGATCCGGCCTCGGCCGAGCGCAGCAAGACCCGGCGCAAGATGGTCGAGATGCTGGCCGACGCCGAGGGTGACGGCAGCCAGATCGCGGCCGAGGCCGCCGCCGCTGCGTTTGGGATCCCCCAAGATCAGGTCGAGCACCGCAAGCTGCGGCTGCCGCTGCTCGGGGTCGGTCCGGGCAGCGCCTACAAGAAGCCCGAGTACCCGCCGCTGCCCACCCAGATCGAGCGCGCGGGCGCCAAGTCGCTGTGGTTGGTGTCGCCCGATCTCGCCCATGCCCAGGCCGACGCCGAGCAGATCGACCAGCTGTTCACCGGGACCACGCAGCTCGAGCTTCAGCTCAGCGACTACGCGGGCGTGGCCGAGCTGCTCGCGGCGTCCCCCACCCTGTTCGGCAGGCAGGTCACCCGGGTGATCGTGCGAACGGCAGCCGACGCCGAGGCCATGCTGGCCGTCGACGCCTCGTTCGAGGTCTGCGTGGAGCTGTCCAAGCACGTCGAGGCGTGGCTGCTCGAGGTCGCGGCGCGCGAGCAGGCGCCCGCCCGCCTGGCCCTGCGCCAGCCCACCTACGAGCGCCAGACCGAGTCCGGCGAGCTCGACCTCGACCTCCCGGTGTTCTTCTCGCAGTTTCAGCACGCGGTGCCGGTCGACGACGTGCCCAGCTGCGTGATCGGTCGCCCGGCTCGCACGCGCCGCGAGCAGCTCGACACCAGCATGATGAACCTGCAGGGCAAGCTCGAGATCTTCCGCTACATCAAGCGCTACATCATGGATCGCTACTGGCGAAAGTCGCTGCGGTGCAAGACCTGCGTCTACACCCAAGACTGCCGGGGCATGCACATCAGCTACATCCGCGCGCATGGGTTCGCGCTCATGCAGCCCGTCGAAGCCCAGTAGCCAACGCCGTCCGAACCCGGGCCCGCGGACCTGAGAGAGAACTGCCTCGTGAACACCAACACGATGATGCGCAGGCGCAACATTCGAGTGACCGAGCAGCTGCTCGGTGAGCTCGACGCCAAGCGCTACGACTCGGCCTTGACCCACCGGATCCTCGCGGCCCCGAGCGCGCTCCCTCGCCTGCTGCGGGCCTGCTACCTGGCCCAGAACCACCAGTACGGATCGGCCCGGGCCGACGTCGAGCGGGCCCTCGAGGTCGGCCGCGGCAACCCGGTCGTCGAGCTCGTCGCCGCGATGGTGCTGTACTCGACCCGCGACTACCAGCGCGCGCTCAATCAGTTCGAGAGCGCCGCCAAGCTGTCGAGCAACGCCGCGCACCGGGCCTATCAGCAGATCATTGGCGCGGCCGGGAGCCTCGGTTGGGAGCACGACGTCCGCCGGGCGCTCGAGGCCGGGATCGCGGCCGAGCCCGAAGATCCAACCTGGCACGCCCAGGCCGTGCGCTTCTTCGTGCGCGGCCGCTACTGGCAAAAAGCGCTCGAGCACGCGCTGCGGGCCCTCGAGCTGGCGCCGGAGGCCTCGCGGATGTGGATGGAGGCCGCCGGGCTCCACGCTCAGCTCGACCAGCGCGAGCCAGCCGCGGCCGCGCTCGCCCGGGCCCTGGCCAACATCCCGGCCGATCAAGAGCTCGCGTATCAGCTCGAGGGCGCCCGCGTGGCGATCGACGCCAGCGAATTCCCGACCGCGTTCGCGTGCCTGAACCGGGCGATCGAGCTCGAGCCGAGCAACCCCGATCACCACGTCAAGCTGGCCGAGCTGCACAGCTGGCGCGGCGACGACGAGCTCGAGCTCGCCCGCGCGCAGACCCAGCGCGCGCTGGAGATCGATCCAGAGTATGCGCCGGCCGTGCGCATGCAGGGCGCGCTGCAGGTCCTGTCGCAGCAGTACGACGAGGCCATCGCGAGCTTGAGCCGCGCGATCGAGCTCGACGCCCAAGACTACCAGGCGCACGTGTGGCTGAGCGAGGCCTACCTCCGGACCAAGCGCTACGACCAGGCCCACGCCCAGCTCCACCATGGGACCATGAACGCGGGCGGGTTCTTGTTCGTCGCGTGGCTGCTGCGCTACCTGATCGTCTCGTACGACGAGCAGACCCCGCCCGACACCAACATCCCCAATCGCCGCACCGAAGAGTTCGACGATGTGATCCGCGAGCTGTGCCCCGCGCTCGCCGAGCGCTGCCTGAGCTCGCGCAAAGACGCCGACATCGTCGCCGCGGTCGAGGCCGCGATGACGGCGCTGCGCGGCAACCGAGGGATCTACGCCACCCACGTCGTCGACGGTCAGCTGACCCGCCTGCACGCCCGGACCGGGTGTCGCCACGAGTCGCGCTGGGTCCTGCAGCTGCTGCGCGTGGCCCCCGGTGACGAGTGCATGGCGCTCTATGATCCGCTCGTCGACAAGTACCCGGGCTCGTCGCTGACCTACTGCCACCGCGGCGAGCTCAAGCTGTGGCTCGGCGACTATGAAGGTGGCAAGGCCGATCTCGAGCGGGCGATCGCCGAAGTCAGCGGCACCCGCTGGGCCTACATCGGGCTGTCGACGCTGGGGCTGGTCAACGGCGACTACCAGTACACCCTCGACATCAACGCCAAGGGGATCCGGGTCATGAACGGCACCGAGGGCCCGGCCGTGTACGTGTATCGCGGCGAGGCCAAGCGCAGGCTCGGCATGCTCGACGAGGCGATCGTCGAGCTCGAGGAGTCGGTCAAGTGGCACCCGGCGCGGGCGAGCGGGACCATCAACCTCGCGCTCGCCTACCACGCCAAGGGCATGCTCGAGCCGTTCGAGCCGCTGTGGCGACGCCTGCGAGACGAGCAGGCTTCGGGGCTGCTGTCGGACGCGGCCTACGAGCTCGACGTCACGATCTTCGGTGACGACGGCTGGGAGCCGGCACTCGACGTCAAGGTTCGCGTGCTCGAGCACGCCCTGAAGATGATGGGTGGCAACCGGTCTTCAGGGCTGCTGAGCTACTGGACCCGCGATCAAAAGATGCGCTTCGTCCAGCTGTGGCCGCACTCCGGGCACGGTCCACACGAGCGCGACCACGAGCACCTCGAGCAGGCCAAGCGGATGCTGCTCAAGGCGCTCGCGCACTACAAAGGCCCGCGCGCAGTCTGAGCTGGCCAGCCGATAATCCAGGACGCGCGAGTTTCTGGATGTAGTCTGGCAACACAGGTTGCCCCACCAGGTGTGACACCCCGCGCCGTTCGCCGAGCATCTGCCAAGCACCTGGGATTGCAGGTGAATTTCTCCCGGGACGTGGCACTGAGTCCGGGTCCAGAACATGCACAGCCGGTTCGCATGTCTCTCATCGCAGTCGCCTCCAGCATCGTCATCCTCATCATCGGCGGCCTGTGCCTCGTCTACGGCGAAGGCTACAGCTTCGACCTTCGCGGCAAGCAGAAAGGCCGCGTGGCGGGTGGCCGCCGCGCGAGTGACCGCTGAGGGTTGACGGCTCTACCCGACGACGGTGCCCGGCGTGCCGCCGATACAGGTCCAGTGGAAATTGTCGAGCAGCACGACCGAGTCCACGATGTTGTCCTGAATGTCCATGATCGCAAAGATCACCGTGATGGTCTCGCCCGCCGTCACGCCGGCGTTGGTCTCGAGCCAGCGGGTGCCCGCGTGACCTTCTACGCCGGTCCCGTCGAGCTCGGGGGCCGAGCACGGCAGCGGGCAGTCGATGTCATTCGGGGCGTCCTTGAAGTCGAGGAAGCCGGCGTTGAGTGACAGCGGCGCGCCGAAGTCGTCGAAGGTGATGTTGCCGGTCCACTCTTCGGACTCGAGCCACGCGATGTAGATGTCGTTGTAGGCCCAGCCGTAGAAGTTGGGGTACTCCCACGACATGAACGCGACGTTGTAGGCGAAGCCGTTGACGGCCTCGGGCACGTCGATCCGAAACCGCATCTCGGCGTAGTCGAACGCGCCCGCGGTGTTGTTGAACTGGGGCCCGATCGTGCCCGAGCAGTCCCCGGTGCCGACCAGGTTTGGTTCCTGGACGCAGTCACCGGCGACCGCGTTGGGCTGCATCGGCGCCGGTAAGTTGCCGGGGTCGTTGCCGGGGAGCGTGGTGTTGCCCGGGGTGCCCGGCATCACGATGTCGTAGGCGTTGCCGGTCGAGAGCGCGACCATCTTGACGCCCTCGAGGATTGGATAGGTCGGCGGGTTGTGGGTGCCGAGATCTTCGGTGAGCACCTCGAGCGCGTCGTAGTGGCCGTTGTAGTCGAGGATCGCCTGAAACTCGCCGGGGCAGTTGAGCCCGAGCGCCCGCCAGGCTCGCTGCTCCTCACTCGGGAAGTCGAGGTGGTCGCAGGGCAGGTGGTTGGGCACCAGGCAGATGTCCGGCGAGTCGGGCATCGTGCTCACGTCCCACTTGGGATCGGGGATCGGTCCCGTGTCTTCGGTCGGGTCGCCGTCACCCTGATCACCGTCGCCCGTGTCACCGTCGCCCGTGTCACCGTCCCCCGGGCCCGTGGTGTCGTTGTTGTTCGTGGTGTTGCTGCTGCTCGCGGTGTTGACACCCGTCTCCTCGTCGCGGCCGCCCGTGTCATCCGAGCATCCGAGCAGCGCCACCACGAGGCACGCGCACACGGAACTCGGAACCGTTCGGCGCAGCGAAGACGCGACCTGCGAAGACTCAACCTGCAAAAATTCAAGCTGCATGATGGAGTGTGATCGTCACGCCAAACGGCGACGGATTCAAGGGTTGTTCGTGGATCGTCTGCCCGCGCACCGCGCCTTTCGAGCCTTGTGCCCAGTGACACCCGCGGGCGGACGAGGGGATTGGTTACAATCCGCGCCGGATGAAGTACCGCACGCTGCCTCGCACCGATCTGCAGCTGTCCGCGATCGGCTTCGGCTGCTGGGCGATCGGCGGCAAGTGGTGGGGCGACGACGTCGACGACGCGCGCTCGATAGCGGCCATCCACGCGGCCCTGGACCACGGCATCAACTGGTTCGACACGGCGCCGCTCTACGGCCACGGCCACGCCGAAGAGCTGCTCGCCAAGGCGCTCGGGAGCCGGCGCCACGACGTGATCATCGCGTCCAAGGTCGGGGTCCGCTGGCGCCACCAGATCAACGACCACGCGTTCAGCGATCTCAGCCCGGACCACATCGTCGAGGACTGCGAGTGCATCCTCCGGCGACTCCGCCTCGACACGATCCCGTTGCTGCAGGTTCACTGGCCGTGTGAGTGCGACACCCCGCTCGAGGCCACGCTCGAGGCGCTGATGGCCCTGCGCGATGGCGGCAAGATCCGCCACTTCGGGCTGTGCAACTACGCGAGCCGCCCGCTCCAGCAAGCGCTCACCTACGCGCCCGAGCTGGCCTCACTGCAGACGCCCTACTCGATGCTGCGTCGAGAATTCGAGTTCGCGCTGCGCGACGTGGTCGCGCCCGAGGCCGAGCAGTCGGTCGGGATGCTCGCCTACGAGACCCTGTGCCGGGGGATGTTGACCGGCAAGTTCGGCGCGGCGCCGCGGTTTCCGAGCACGGATCTGCGCCACAACGACGAGCGGTTCCGCGAGCCGCTGTGGTCGCGCGCGCAGGGGCTGGTCTCGGCGCTGCGGGTGGTTGGCGCCAAGCTCAACGTCCCGCCCGCCGCGCTAGCCGTGGCCTGGGTCTTGCGCCAGCCCGGCGTCAGCGTGGCGATCGTCGGAGCCAAGCGGGCCGAGCAGGTCGCCGACCACGTCCGCGCCCTCGAGCTGCTCGGCCGCGAGAAGATCTGGACCGCCCTGCAGCCCCACATCGACGCCACCCGGGTGTGATCGCCCCCGGGATCGAGCTTCCCGCCGGTCACGCCGTCGTGCCATGATGGCGCTCAGGAGCAGCATGAGCGAGCACGACCAAGACGATCAATGCACGCAGGGTTCGCGCGGCAACGGCCCCGACACTGGATTCTTGGACTTCGAGCTGCACAAGGTGATGTTCGACGAGGCCGAGTCGCTGGTGCGCGAGGCCTACCGCGAGCTGATCAAGGACGCCGCCAAGCGCCGCCTCGAGCAGCGCTGGGGGGAGCGGATCACCGCGCTGGCCAACCTCGCCGTCGACGAGGCCATGGCCGACGCCGACGCGAACTTGCAGATCCAGGCGTTGATCGAGGCGCGAAACCAGGCCCGCCAGAGCCTCGATGCGCGGGTGCAAGGGATCGTTCGCGGCGAGTCCAGCGCGATCGCCGACCCGCCCGATCCCGACGCCGACGCCGACGCCGACAGCTAGATCTCCGCGTGGTCGCCCATGGATGCGCTAACATGGCGCGGTGCGAGCACGAGGGTTGATCATGGCGCTGCTGTTCGTTGCGATCCTCGTTGCGATCGCGTGGCTGACCGGCGAGAGCAGCCCGTTCGCGGACAAGCCGGCGGCGACGACGAACTCGGCGGCGCCCTAGCGCACAGCTTGCAGTTCACACTCCGGCAGGCTCGGGTTCAATCGGCCCATGCGAGGGGGCCTGCTCGCGCTCTTGATTGCGTTCGGCGGCTGTCGATCCAAGCCAGCGCCTGCTGGCGAAGGACGCAGTGAAGTGACCCAGCGCAGCTTCGAGCGGGAGGACGAGCGCGCGCAGATGATCTCTCGCCAGCTCGAGACCCGTGGCATCGACGACCCTCGCGTGCTCGCGGCGATGCTCGCGGTCCCGCGCCACCGGTTCATGCCGGCCGACGTCGCGGATCGTGCCTATGAGGACCGACCCCAGCCGATCGGTCACGACGTCACGATCTCGCAGCCGTACATCGTCGCGTTGATGACCCAGCTTGCGCAGGTGGAAGCCGGCGAGACCGTGCTCGAGGTCGGCACCGGCTCGGGCTACCAGGCGGCGGTGCTGGCCGAGCTCGGGGCGACGGTCTTCACGATCGAGCGGATCGGCGCGCTCGCGCGGCGAGCCGAGGCGACCCTGCGCGAGCTTGGCTACACGAAGGTCGAGGTCCGCCACGGTGACGGCTACGCGGGCTGGGTGGAGCGGGCGCCGTTTGACGCGATCCTGCTGACCGCGGCACCGCCCAGCGTGCCCGAGGCGCTGACGGATCAGCTCGCGGTTGGCGGCAGGCTGGTCGCGCCGGTTGGCCGTGATCGTGGGTGGCAGCAGCTGGTCGTGATCGAGCGCAGCCGCGAAGGGTTGGTCCGCGAGCGGGTGCTCGACGTGTCGTTCGTGCCGATGCTGCCCGGAACGACGCCGGAGTGAACGCTCGATGGCTCGTGGCTGTGCTCACGCTCGGAAGATGTGTGGGGCGGCCTGTAGCAGGTCCGCCATGTTCGGCGGCGAAGCGTGCTGTTATGGTCGCTCTGATGCCGGACTTAGACCAACTTCGGCGCATCGTGCGGGAGCAAACCGGGGACCCGCTCGGCCTCCAGCACGACGTCGAGGCATCCTTCGCCATCGCCGATGCCGCTGCGCGGCGATTCCTGACCTCAGATCACTCCCGCGAAGCACTCGAGGAGTGGCGCGCCGTGGTCGAGGAGCTCGAGCGCGAGAAAGTCGGCGGCGATGAGTACGTAGCTGTCGCTCGCCGGCTCGCTCGCCGCTTGCTGGTCGATGCTTGTGAAGCCTGGTTGGCGGGCGGCGGGCACGGCACCCCAGCTGAGCACCTCGCGCGTGTGCTCAGTCTGGAGAGCGACCAAGCGCGTCACTCGGACGCACTGGCGGACGCACTGGGACCATCGCTGGCGACCATGCTGCTCGATCTGGCATGGCGCCCCCCACTCAGGACGGAAGGTCGAACAGGTTGAGCCCGTGCTTTCCGTAGACTTCCGCGATGAAACTGAACGCACGTGTCAGCGCCGCGACATCGTCCAGACCGAGATACTCACCTCGGTGAAAGCCCATGGACGCGTACCGAGCCCGCAGGCTGGCATTGTAGGGTTGATTCGCTATTGCTCGGACTCCGCGGCGACGTAGCTCAATCACGCCCACGTGCAGCACGCACGCGACGAGCAGCGAATTACCGACATCGAGATCACGCTCCCCCCACCCAACGCTCGTGTAAGCATCTCGCTGCCCCTTGGTCGCTCGTAGCGTAATAGTGGCGACGCGGCCACGGGGTTCGATGGCGAGGTGGAGCACCAGTCGACAAATCGATGCTGCATACCCGAGAAAAAAATGTTCGTCGCCGTCAGCCATGAGTTCGATCCGATCGACGCGGCGCTCGGTCGCCCTGACCACGGCGATGAGTCCCTGCTCCAGTCGCTCACGCAGACACCCCACCAGCGCCAGACGGTCAAGACTCGCGGCCGTCTCCATCGCCAAGATGCTGGAGACGACCAAGCCAATCTCAGATTCGTGCTCATGCTCCACGGTGTCTACCTAATCCCAGTCTCGGTGCGGCCGTCAACCAGCACAAACTCCGCATATAACACCGTCGATGTTCGTGATCTTGCCGTTGGCAGACACATCTTCACCCTGCGTCCCGACATATTTACCGGTTGATTCGCGGAAGGCTCACGCGCAGTTTTGCGGGCGGGGAAGGCGAACTATGAGTGTGCGCGGGGTAGGAACAGGCACATCTGCCTTCTCATGTACGCACCGACTCCTGTTTCATCCCGGTAGATGTGCGTAGAGTTAGAATCGATCCGTCGATGCAAGGCGACGACCACACGCTCCCGGCCGATCTGCCGCATTGGATCGCCCCGTTCGCCTCCGCGATCCAATGCGAACCCCGGGCGACGACCCGCCCCATCGCCGCAGCCGAGACCGCCGGCTCGCGGGGCTGCCGCAGCGCTCGTCGGACAACCCGGCGATGTCGGCAATCTCAGCCGCGAGGTCGAACTCGGCGAGATCTTCGGCGAGGGCGGCATGGGGATCGTCCCGCTTGCGACCCAGCGCTCGATAAACCGGCCCGTCGCAGTGATGACCGCTCGGTCCGAGGCGCTCCACACCTCGTGCTGACGCTGACGCTGTTCATCGCGTGGCGGCCGGCCTCGATCCGACGGATCCCCGATGAGTCCCGGTCTGGGTAACCCCCTCGGCGCCGCGTTATCCTCACGCTCGTGGCTGAAGAGCTGTACCTGCGCCTGTTCGCCGAGCTCAATGAATCGCGCTTCGACTCGCCTCAGACCGAGTCACTGCTCGCAGAGCTCGGGTCGCGGGCCGTCGCGTTCAGGGCGTTCGCCCACGTTCGCCGCCGCGCCTGGGGCCGCGCCCGCGCCGACTTCGTGCGCGCCCTCGACCACCACGGTGAGGTCGATCCCGTGACCGCGTGGATCTGCGGCGCCGGACTGATCGCAGCCCGCGACTACGATCGCGGCCTCGCGGCGCTCTCGCAGGCCGCGGCCACTGCCGCGCCGGACGACGAGGTCGGCGTCGCGACCCGGGCCCGCAAGCTCGCGCTCAAGTACACGACCTTGCTGGGCTGGTCGCACGAGGCTCGCGAGCTGCGTGAGTCGATCGCCACTCTCGACATCCACGGGGCCAAGCACCTGCGCGCGCACTCCCTCGAGCTTCAGCGGCGAGCGGCGATCCGCCGCCGGGCCCAACAGGCGCTCGAGGGCCCGCCAGAGACCAGCGCTCGCAAGGCGTTCGCGCTGCTGTTCCGCGACGGCCCCGACGCGGCGGGCGAGGCCCTCGACACGCTGCTGCGCCGCCACGGCCAACACCCGGCGCTGCTCCGCGCCCGCCTGCGGCTCGAGCTGCTGCTCGACCAGCTCGAGGCCGCCGAGCAGCGGGCCGCGGCGCTGTCCGACGACAACGCCGCGGCGCTGCGAACCGAGCGGGCCGCCCTCGCGCTGGCCTGGGGCGACGCCAACCAGGCCATGCTGCTGACCCGCGAGGCCGGCGACGATCCACAGCTGCTGTACCTGCGCGGGCTCGCGACCCGCCTGCTGGTCGACGATCCAGGCGAGGCCGCCGAGCTGTTCGAGCGGGCCCGCGTCGCGCTGCCGAGCTCAGTCGCGATCAACCTGGCGCTGGCCGTGACGCGCCACCTGCAGGATCCGCACGGCCTCAACGCCGGGATCGAGCGGCGCTTCGAGGAGCTGCTCGAGTGGGCCCCCGGGCTGCTCGCCGACGCGGCCGCGAGCGCGGGCGTCTCGCTGTGGACCGACGACGGCCCGGCCGCCGAGCGCGAGGTCAAAGCGAAGATCCTCCAGCGCGCCCACGGAATGCTGACCAGCGAGCGCGACGTCAACCTGTCCACCTACGCGCGCCGCGGCGCCGGAGATCAGCTGCGCCTGCGCCACGTCGCGCCCGTCGGTGACGGTCCCAGCCACTGCGCCAAGATCCACCAGGACGAGGACGAGCTGATCTCGCAGTACGAAGCCGTGCTCGTGTGGGCGATCGGTGTCCGCCCGCCGCAGCCCGAGCAAGCCGACGCGCGCCGCAGCGAGCACGAAGCCGAGCGGCGCGACGACTCCGATCCCACCGAGCTGTGGACCCCGCGCTACCTGAGCCATGAGCAGATCGAGCAGTTCCTGCGCGACGGCTTCATCTTGCTGCCCCGCGCGTTCGATCCCGAGCTGGCCCACCGCTGGCGAGAGGACGCCAAGCGACGGCTCCGCGACGAGCCCGAGCAGTGGGTCCGTGGCTATGATCCAAGCGACGAGGCCCGCTCGCTCGCGAACTTCTCGGCCGACGATCCCAGCACCTGGAACCGCTCGCGCATCGACCTGCTCGGGCCCGAGACGCTCGTCATCGAAGAGTTCTCCCCCACCGCGTGGGCGGCGATCTGCGATCTCCTGGGCGGCCCCGCGCGGATCGAGACCAAGAGCTGGGGCAACTACTTGATCTTGAACCTGCGCGACGAAGACCCCGACGCCAAGGATCAACCCTCCGGCCACGCGACCAGCTGGCACATCGACGATCCGAGCCCGGCCACCCGCGTCGATCGGATCCGCAACGGGCTGGTCTGCATCGCGCTGTTCGACAAGTTACTGCCGCGATCGGGCAACACCTGGCTGGCCCTGGACTCGGTCGCGCGCGTGGCTCGCGAGCTGGCCGCCCACCCGGCGGGCGTCGACTTCGTGACCGACCGCGGCAGCCGGATCACCAAGCTGTGTGAGCGCTTCTACGAGGTCGTGGGCGACGCGGGTGACATCCTGCTGCTCCACCCGCTGTTGATGCACTCCGCGTCGCAAAACCGCAGCGGCCGGATCCGGTGGATGGCCAACCCCATGGTGTACATGAAGCAGCCGCTGGACATCACGCGACCGGTCGAGCAGCTGTCGCCCGTCGAGCTGGCGATCCACCGCGCGATCCACCAGGCGATCCAGGCCGAGTGAGCTCAGCGATGAAACCGGCCCGGTAGTGCGTCGTGCCCACGCACGTGCTCTGCCGCAGACGATACACCCGGCCGTGGTCGGCGAGCGATCAGTGTCGTCCCTGGTCTCGACGCGCTCGGGCAGGGTCGAATCGAGTCATTCGTGACCGCGCGACTCCGGCATCACCGCGGCGCGGAGCAGCGCGTAGTCATCGGACAGGTAGAAGCTGAGCAGCGCGGCGACCCGGACCGCGAGATCCTCGAGTCGCTTGCGCTCGCGCTCGTCGTCGGCGCGCAGCTCCCGGGTCACCGTGGTTCGCAGCCCGTGGCTCCCAACCAACGGCCACAACGCGAGGTACGCCGGGTGGACCGTGAACATGGCCCTGATCGCCGCCCGCGGATCCCCGCACAGCACCAGTCCGGCTCGGTCGGCGCTCAGCTGCATGACCCGATGCGCGGCGATCACCTGGCTGTTGTCGCTCGCGAGCGTGTGCGCGTCGCGACCCTCGAGCTTCTGGCGCCAGCGCGTGATCGCAGGCGCGCCGACCTTGTCGAGCAAGTGCCGGGCCGGCGCCTTGAGGCCCTTCAAGATCGGCGCGGCGACGATCAACATGCCGAGCCCGGTCAGCCCTAGCCCGACGGTGCCCGCCCAGACCTCGTGGCCGGTCACCCGCGTGTGCGAGTAGCGAAGGTGCGCGAGCTCGGCCCCGACCGCGAAGCGCAGCGCGGCCTCGTCCAGGAACGCGTCGCTGTTGGGGTTGAGGTGATCGCCGCCGACCAGCAAGAACGAGGTGCCGCCCTCGTAGGCCCGCAGACCCACCGACTTGTCGCCCCGCGACACGAACACCTCGACGCCGCCGAGCCCGAGCGCCACGGTCGCGTCGGTCAGCGCGCGGGCCAGCGCGGCGTTGCGCGCCAGGTTGGCCCGCTCGCAGTAGCTCTTGAGCACCGAGCAGTCGGGCACGGCGACCTTGGCGAGCGCGCCCTGCAGGCGGCCAAGCACGCCGTCGACCCGGGCCGCGGGGTGGCGCAGCAGCTCGAGCTGCTCGGCGTCGAGCGAGCGAACCCGATAGCGCTCGAGGGTATCGCCCAGCTCGGCGCCAGCGTCTGTGTGAACGCTGGCGTCCAGACCCGAGTCAGCCGGGCCCGCCGCCAGCGCGAGCTTGGGCGCGAAGCCGTGGTCATCGAGCAGCTCCCGAACCCGCTCCGCCCGGGCCAACAACGGGTAGTCGGTCGTGCGCGGCTCGGTGCGATCAGCCCCGCGCACGCGCAGGTTGTCGATCAGCTGGTCGACCCGCTCGAGCACCAGCGGCTGCAGCCGCGCGAGCTCGGACAGCGCGACGCCGTGTTCGTCACCAAGCTGGGCGTGGGCGGCCGCGGCCAGCTCGTACAGCTCAATCCGAATCCGCTGGCCGCCGCGCGCTGGCGACGGGGGCAGAAGATCCTGCAGCTGCTCGCTCGGCAGCAGCCGGCGCCGCTCGGTCAGCAGCTCCAGGGCTTGGTTCGCGCGGCCGAGCGCGAGCAGGTGTTCGGCGAGCACGAAGTCGAGCAGCGCCGCGTCAGTCGGGTCGTCGTCGAGCTGAGCTTGCAGGATCGGACGCAGCTCCTCGTGCAGCGGCAGGCCCAGCTCGAGACCCGCGCGACCGAGCTCGCACAGGTGCTCGACCAGCACCTCGCCAAGCTCGGGGCCGAGCTCCCAGTCCCGCCACCAGTCGACCAGCGCCAAGCCGAGCTCGGCGGTACCACCGTCCGCGTGCTCGACCAGCTCGCGCAGGGCCTCGAACACCGGATCCGACAGCCCGCCCACCTGCGTGGTCGTGGGCACGAGCGCCGCGACTGGCGGATCCCCCGGCGGCCGTTCCGAGCGCCCGCTGGCGTCGTCGTCACGATCGCGCGGGTCGATCAACAGCGCCCGGGTCAGGCGTGCGAAGGGATCGTTCGGGGCGAGCTCCTCGAGGATCGCCGCAGCCCGAGTGATCGCCTGGCCGCCCCGGCCGTGCCGCCACAGCGCCCGCGCCAGCCCCCGCAGCCGCGCCACCCCGCGCCGCCCCGGCAGCATGGCCAGCTCCTCGAACGATCGACCATCGCCGAGTGACAGGCGCAGCTGATGCTCCCCGCTGCGCGCCACCGAGCGGCCCATCGTGCTCGAGATGATCTCGAGCGGCGCCTCGGGCAGCGTCACCGACCACGGATCCCCAGCGGGCGAGATCGCGACCAGGCTCTGGCGACGCTCGGTGATCACCAGCGCTTGTTCGCGCTCGACAGCGCCGAGCACGGGCGAGTCAAAGCGGTGGCGCTCGTCGCTGAGCTTCCAGACCAACAGGCGCTCGTCGGGATCGAGCCAGCGGAGCAGCCAGATCCGCTCGACCGGGCTCATCTCATCGACGAACGGGCCCGACCACGCCCATGGGCCGTCAGGATCGTCAATTCGGGCGCGGACCGCCTGCTGCTCGGACCGCTCCGGGCCGCTAACTTTCGATCGGCCAAACGCCCGGCGGATCCGCGCGAGCCCGATGATCCGCAGGGCCTGCTCCGCGTGACCTCGGGGCACACCCAGAACCCAGCGATCGATCTCGAGGCGATCGCCCAGCAGCCGCGAGCGATACCGGAGCCGACGGCCGGCGCCGAGCAGATCGATCACCGCGACATCCGGCTGCCCCGGCCCGTGTGGCAACACCGAGACCTGCAGCAGCACCAGGTACAGGCCCGAGGTCGTCAGGCACAGGCTCGCCGATGACCGGTTGCCGTTGCCAAGCTCGATCTCGCCGTTGAGTCGCAGTTCCTCGAGCAGCTCGCCCCGGCCGGCCTCGTGCAGGCGACCGGCGGCATCTCGTCGCTGACTCGAAGCTTCGGGCATGGCCTGCCATGGCCTACCACTCCGACAAACCAGTTGCATGGCCGACGTGCAGATCCCCTCTCCCACCAGGTTCGCGGGCAGTTGTCACTGTCAATTATTGCGCCGGATCTGCCGCCGATCACGAAATGTTTGCCGGCAATGCCGCTCCGCTGGATTCGCCAACGAGCATACGCTGGCCGCGATGCCCCTGACGCAAGCAGCTGTCGGGACTCGAGGCGTACGAGATGACGGTCGAACACCTAGCGTTGATCCTCGCGGGTTTCTCGATCGGAGTCGCGGCCGGTGAGAGCTACCTGCTGATCCTTCGTCGTTCGCTGCGCAAGCTGATCGACCAACGCGAGAGCGCGAGCACGCTGTGGAGCGCGCCTGCCCGTGTAGCGATCCCGGTCCTCGCCCTCGCGCTGGTCGCCAAGTGGCACGGCCTGGCCCTGGTCGGCGCGGTCGTCGGCCTGCTGCTCACCCAGTTGACCGCTCAGTTCACGGCACAGTTCGCCGCCAAGACGTCCGCGCGGCCCCTCCCCCGCAGCGCGCCCACGCCCCGTCGGCTCCAGGCGCCACGATAGCCGACGGAGCGGTGTCGACGCGGAGACTGCTGGCGCAAGTTCACAGCCTACCCGCAGCACGCCGCGGGTCGAGCTAGCCTGAACGTGACACCGCTCAGTCTCGGTCACGGCTACGAACTGTAGCGACCGAGGCCTCGGTGAAACTCGTGACTGCCGCCCAACCACGCGTGCAGCCCGGCCAGGTATCGCCAGAGGTCCGGCGAGGGAATGCTGGTCGTGAGCTTTGCTCGCGCGTCCTCGAATGTACGCATGGTCTCGTCGTGGAGCGCGGCGGTCTGGTCCACCGCCTCCTGCAGGGAGCAGCCGCGCTCCGCTGCGATGAGGACGGGTAGCCCCCCATCACCGATCCCCGGCTCGCGCTCCCTGGCCATCGAGTAGATGTCGTTGAGGATGATGCTCGCATTGGCGGCGAGCATGGTGGCCCGGCGCACCGCAGGCAGGAAGTAGAGGGCGCCCGGCACCTCGTAGCCGCCCACGACGTCGACCAGCGTCATGCATGGCGCGAAGCTGTTGAATTGTCGTGTGGCGAGATACTCCCAGACCGGAGGGTGCCCACCCTGCATTCGCCAGCCGGCTTCCCAGTTCATCGGGATGAACATCATCAGCGCGGCCGTTCGAACGCGGTCCACCTGGACCGGAGTGCCAAACTGCGCGACACGGTCCATGTAGGCCGCGAGCCCGACGCGGACGGGGTCGGCCCGCATGGCCTGCTCGAGCTGGGCCGCATATTCGTCGTCGACGATATAGACCGGATCCATCGCCGGCTGGGCCAAGGCCAAGCGACAGCCGAGCTTCGCCGCGTCGGAGCCGGTCCGCTCGTCGTCGCAGTACTCGTCATCGAGGGCAAACTCCACCGCCAGGCCCTGGGCGGCCAGGAGCAGCCGATCGGGGTCGTCGGTGTCAGGGTGGACCAACATGGCGAAGCGCCCGTAGTTGCTCTCGCGGAGCTGGTCGAGCTTGCCAGGGTAGATGCCGATCCGCTCGGCCCAGGCGACCAGCCGGTGGTTGACCTCCGCCCCGAGCGGCTCATTGATGCGGACCGGAGCCGGACAATGCAACTCGGGGATGGTGATCTCCGAGGACGACTTGGCCCCGGAGTCCGCGGAGCGTTGGGATTGCTCGGTCTGTGCAGTTTGCGGCTGGCGGGCGCCCAACATGGCGGCCAGACGCGCGGCCGAGGTGCCTAGTCCCGTGGGGCCCGGATTGAAGAGTTCTCGCATTGACGGCTCGCTTGCAAGGGTCGGGGCGGGTGTGACCCGTTTGTGCGCCGAGCGAACGTACGCTCCCGCGCCGGTACCACCCAGGCCGTGCACTACCACGCTGAGGAACATGCGACAACGCTCAGCGGCACTCGACCCCGGACATGTCACGATCGACGCCGACGAGATCGCGGCTCGTCGTCCCGAGGCTCTGGCACCTTGTCGAGCAAGCAGCAAGGAGCCACACGCTTCGCATCCAGCGGCCGTGAGTGAGCACGGCGCAGCGTAGCTTGGATGGGGCGCCGAGGACATCGGGTTGACCGTGATTGCTTCATGTCAATTTCGGGTCAAATCGAATCATGCCGTCAACGAGTTCAACCGCGCCATGGTCAACCCGCACCCGGCCGGGTGCCCACGCTCGATCCGCGGCGCAGCTGAGCTGCGCGAGCGGCCGCCACAACATGCCCAGCGTCACACCAGCGACGACGGCGCTCAGCCCGACTGACATGCACGCCGCGAACAGGTCATCGAGCGCGAGCGTCGCGGGGCTCGTCCACGCACCCGCTGCCCGGCCCAGCAACAGACACACCAGCCAAGCGCCACACCACACACGCTCGTGGTCGCGCCCGCCGAGCTTGCGGGCCGCAGCCAAGCTTCCGGATCCCAGACACAGGGCCGCGAGGGCGAGCGTGCACACACAGCCAGCGACAGACCATCGACCTACAGAACCGTCGACGAACGCCCACTCGACACCGAGCGCCAGAGCGAAGCAGCTCAGCGCAAGCAGCACGAAACCCAGGCCAAATTTGACCGCGATCGAAGGCTCCAGCACGTGGCCCCGGAGCACACGCCACAGCCCACATACCAGCGGGGCGAGCACCAACAGCGGGGCGAGCACCAACAACTGCGCCGAGGCGATCGTGCTCACCGCGTGCTCGAGGCGACCAAACGCGACCCAAAAGCCCAGGTTGAACAGGGCCAGAACGATTACCAGGATTCCACTTGCCATGATTGCACCCTCCTCGGCCTCCCAAGAGGCCGGACATTCAACGAGCCAAAGCGCTCAACGGTAGATTATGCGCGTGTGCGACGAAGCAACAAATGCGCCGTCCGGTCGCGCTCGCGGCTATCTTTGACCGCGTATTCGAACAAGAGCTCGTAGCCAAACTCCGCCAACCATTGCTGTAGCGCCGCGACGTCGTAGCGACGCGAGTACAGCACCGAGCAGCGCTGCCCGGTTGGGCTGATGTCCACGTCGTGGACAAAATTGTGTGAGCGCGGGACCTCGCAGGTCACCCCGCCGTCGCGCGGGATGATCCGCATGTTCGACTCCAGCGGCGACCCAACCGAGGCCCGAAAGCGTCGGTGTGGGCCCTCTACCAGGGCCCTGCGGACGGTTTCTTGGGTGTCGCCTTCACCGCCGTTGGCCAAGGCATACAGCGCGTCGTCCTCGATCCGGGGCTGGCGCACCCCGACCTCGAGCCACAGCAGATCACCCGGTCGCAGCACCTGGCCCAAGGTCCGCTCGACAAACACCGTCTCGCTCTTGAGATTGCCAAACGTGCCGCCGAGGAACAGCACCAGGCGCCGGTCCTCGTCGGCCTCGGACAAATGCCCGGTGAAGCCAATGTTACCATCCTCGAAATCCGAGCAGGACGGGCGCACCAGGAAATGCGGCCAACGTTCGGGATCTACTTTTTCGCGGATCAGGTTGCGGGCCTTCTCCGAGGCCAGCCGCAGCAGCGGGATCGACACGTCGACCGGGGTGTAGGTCAGCCAGTCGATCAGCCGGTGCCCCGACTCGGAGTGGCCAATTAGCAGCTCGATCGCCCTCGCCTCTTTGGCGCCGTCGCCGGGCCCGAGGCTGATCAGGTCAATGCCGCACGACTTGCCCTCGCTCCAGCGCAGCGCGGCACCAAGCTTGGCCGCGCCGCCAGCTCGGGGCGCGCCGTCGAGCGCCAGCGACAGCGCCGCGACAAAACCCTTGCTCAGCAGCGTGTTGCCGTAGCCGGTCGCCAGCAGCTGCGTCCACGCCATCGCCCCGGCCGGGTGGTAGTACAAAAATTTGTGGCCGAGATAGACCGAGTCCCACTTCTCGCGCAGCTCTCTCTCGAGATCTTCTGGGCCGGCGCCCTCCTCGATCACGATCGGACACAGCGACGGCTCGCCGACCAGATCCACGCCGCGGCGCTTGCTCAGGAAGTAGATGCGGGCGATCACCTCTTCGAGCTTGCCGCTGTTGAGCGCCTTGACCTTGCCGGTCTTCCAGTTTTGGATCGTCGTGGGGGTCACCCCGAAGATCGACGCCTGGGCCTCGTTGGTATGGAAGCCGTGCAATTCCAAGAGGCCGAAGATCAGGTCGAAGACCTGACTGGTTGGGCTTCCCGGAGACGACATGCCGGTAGTTTACTGATCCAAGTGGTGCTGACTCCAGGAAGATTTGCGGTGCGGCGATCACAACATGGGGCACCGCGCGCAACCCCTTCAGACGCCCTCCGCGCTCACCTGGAGTGTCCGGTTGTGCGTCAGCAAGCTGAGAACAGCGTTTAGTGGGTGCTGTGGATGTTTGCGTGCGAACCGTGAAGTTTGAGTCCCGACGCCCGATGTTGAGAGCAGATGATCGTGGACCGACCCTGGCGAGCGTCGGCGCCCGTCGCCACGGCCTCGAACTGGGTCGAGGTCAGCCGGCCGGCACGACCACATCGTTGAGCGAGATGGAGTTCCCACCCGCCGGGTAGCCATACGACGAGAAGCTATCGAGGCCCCAGACCGTGAGCCCAAATGGACCCTCGCTGGTCGCGGTGTGCAGGCCATTCTCGCACCCGTTGACGCCAACATCCGCGCGCACGAGATCCACGGTCGTGACCTCGAAGGCGCCATCTAGACCGACCGACTGCCAGTCGCCGATGACCCCCAGGCAATCGACGGTGACGTCGGCGAATCCCTCGTCAGTGGCGCCCCGTGTGAGCACCAGGTTCGTCGTCGCGTAGGCCGGATCCGTGAAGAACACATAGCGCTGGAGGAATTGTGCCGGCGGCAACATCAGCACGAATTCTTCGTCACCGAGCAGCATCGCAAACCCGGGCGCCGTCGCGCCGGGCCGGGTGCCGCCCACGAGGTTGGCGGTGCCCATCAGCTGGGCCATCGAGAACGGGTGCTGATCGTCCTGGCTCGTGACCCGAAACCGCTCGGTCGTGGTGAAGTCGACGATCTCCCCGAGCTCGAGGGTCGCTGGGGCACCGACGAGCGGCGGATCAAATTCGAGCGTTGTCCCGTCGACGGCGCCAACGAAGCGGTACGCGATGTCCTCGGGCTGCAGGTCGGCGCGCCGCGTCTCGTACGGGGCCGCCACGTAGAGGTTGCCGAGCGTGGCCACGGAGGTGTTTTGCTGATGCGCCGACTCGCCGCCGGGGTTGGGCGTGGGCTGCAGACGCAAGAAGCGGTTGCCAGTGTGCAGCGCGATCGGCTTGTTGCTGAGCACCCGCGTGCCCGAGGGATCGCTGTCGTCTTGTGGCACCTCCCACTGCACGAACTCGCCGGCCGCGAGCGTGACCTGGCCGGAGTCGCCTTGGGGGATGCCGACGAGCCCGTCGCCTGCCAGCAGCTGAGCGGTCGGGGCGACCTCGACCATGGTGTCGTCCTCGAGCGCGACGATCTGCAGCCACAGCGGCCCGGGCGGATTGTGGGTCCCGGGCGGGGGCGTGATCGCAACATAGTTCGTGCCCCACACGCTGGTCGGATAGAGTAATTCGGCGCTGGGAATATACGAGTACGCGCCGCCAAACGGCATCATGTCGTAAGCGGTCACCGGGATATCGGTCGTGATCTCGAACGCCGCCGAGCGGCCTGATGCGACGAGCTCGGTGCTCGCCTCGACCGCGGTCGGGCTCGGACAATACAGCGGGGTCATCTGCTGGGGATGGACCGCGTTGGGCTGGTGCGACAAGAACAACACGGCGACGGAGTCCGGGGGCAGCCCCTCCTGGGGCAGGCCTGGCCAGGCTTCGGGAGCCAGCCCCGGCGTGACCACGCGCGCAAAGATCGACACATCGAGGTCGACCCCATCGCGCGCGACCTGCAGCTGCACCGAGTGGTCCCAACTGTTGGTCAGGAAGGTCGCAAAGCAGGGCGGCGGCGAGCCGACCCAGGACGGTGGCGTCGGGACGATGAAGTGACATCCAAAGTTTGCCTGGCTGCTCGCGGCGGCCTGACACGCGGGTACGCACTCACCGTCGTCGCAGCCTTCGTCTGGCGCGCACTGCTCGACGACGTTGCCAGATCCGTCGACCACGGCGCGTAGATCCTGGCTGCACCCGAGCTCGCCGAGCCCCATGTCCGTCACGTCGACGTCGAACTTCAGCCCGCCCTCGGTGCTGGTGTCCGCGGTCTCGTCGGTCGCGTCCGTCGTCGACTCGTCCTCGCTCGTCGCCGTCGTCGAGTTCGTGGATAGCGTGGTCGACACGCTCGTGCTCGAGTCGCCGTCCGTGCCCGCGCTCGCGCAGCCGAGACCCAGGGCGACCAGTAACCAGGGAGCGGAGCGGGGAGACGCGACGAAGCTGTCCATCGCGCGCCTATATCATGCACGGCGAGCGCTGGGACGCTTTTTGCCAAGCCCACGGACCACCACGTGTTGCTTTTAGCATCGGGATGCGGCGCTGATCGCTGCCCGTCGATTCCTCGGGCTGTTGCGGGCGCGGCCAAGTGCGTGAGAGTCTCCTCTCAGACGGAGACGGAGCAGCTGCCATGGCACACAAGATCTACGGGATGAGCTTCGGCTCTGTATACCCTCACTACGTGACGAAGGCGGAGAAGAAGCGCCGCACCAAGGCCGAGGTCGACGAGATCCTCAGGTGGTTCACCGGCTATTCGCAGGAAGAGCTCGAGGCGAAGATCGACGATGGGACGGACTACGAGTCCTTCCTCGCCGAGGCCCCGTCGCTCAACCCCGATCGTACCCTCATCAAAGGTGTCGTGTGCGGCGTTCGCGTCGAAGACGTGGAGGAGGAGACGATGCGCGAAATTCGCTACATCGACAAGCTCGTCGATGAGCTCGCGCGCGGAAAGGCGATGGAGAAGATTCTACGCTCGGAGCAATGAGCCCTGGACCTCGGTCGCGCATGCTCCGTACGCCTCCTACGGCGCGAGCCCCCACACCTGAATCACCCCGTCGGCATCGATCGTCGCGAACTCGTCGCCCTCGTTGTCCGCGAAGTCGCCCACGACCACCCGCTCGCTCGCGGGTGGCTCGGCGAGGGTCGCCAAACAGCCGAACCCAGCGTCGCCGACCTCGACGAGCAGGGTTCCGCTCGCCATCGCCAGGATCAGCCCAGACCCGTCCAGCCCGAGCCCGTCGACGCGAGCGAGGTCGGACAGCTCGCCGGCCATGATCCCACCGGCGACGTGCTTCGCACGGGGGAACTCGAGCAGGCCCTCGATCATGCGCAGCTCGACCGTGGACCCGTACTCGACGGTGAACACGAACGCCCAGGTTGGGTCTTGGACCCGCGGGACGCCGATCGCATGGCAGACAGCGCCACCCAACGGCAGGTGCGCGGCGAACAGGTACCCGGCCGTTGGCGAGATCGCGAAGAACCCGCAGCTCTCGGACCCGCCCCCGTCATGGTCTTGGATCAGGACGTCTGCGAGGCCGTCGCCGTCGAAGTCGCCGGAGTGGATCGCCAGCGCGTCGTTGATGCTCGGGAAGGTGTTGGGCAGCGGAAACTGCTCCACGATCGGGGTCTCGTTGGTCAGCGCCTGGATGTACACCGCGTCCGCGTTCGTGCGGATCGCCGCGATCTCATCGCCGTCGACCGCCGACCAGTCGATCGCCCGTGGGTGCTCGAGGCCCGCGAGGGTCCGAGCCTCCGGCCCCAGCAAGCTGCCATCGCCAGCCCCGAGCAGGATCGCGCTGTGGTCGGGCGTGGTCGAGCTCGCGAACACGTCGAGGTGCTCGTCCGCGTCGAGGTGGGCCGCGGCGATACCGTCGATGAGTGGATCGACCGCGACGCTCGAGCTCGCGAGGCCGTCGACGACCACCAGCGAGCCCGGCTGGAGTACGAGCAGCTCGTCGTCCCCGTCGCCGTCGAGGTCGGCGAAGCTCAGGTCGAGGATCGTGCCCTGGGCCGCGTCGGCGATCGGGATCTCGAGCAGCGCCGGCGGCTCGCAGTCGGCCAGTGGCTCGAGCTCGAAGCAGGTCCCCGACTCCGGCTCGCAGATATCGCCCAACTGGCACTGCGCATCGCCGGCGTTGTAGCCAAAGCAGTCGGGATACCAGTACTCGTAGTCGTCCCCGTCGCCATCCCCGTCTCCGGTGGTGGTCGGGTCGCCGTCGCCGTCGCCGTCACCGTCGCCGTCGCCGTCGCCGTCGCCGTCCCCGTCCCCCGTCGAGGTCTCCGTCTCGTCCAGCGGGATGTCCGCCCCCGGCTGACAAGCCGAGAGCCAAGCGGTGAGTGGCACAATGTTCCAAAGGCGTGGGTTGAAGCGCATGGCGAATTCTCTCGCTTGGGGTGTGCCACCACGGGAGCGAATCGATCACGCAATTCGAGCGGCACTCGGTCCGGACCGCACCCGCCGATAGATTGACATATGCTGCAAGTCATTGACCGGGCTTGGTCCGAGATCAGAAACGGCAGCCTGACGTGACCCTCGGGGCGATCAATCGTCTCTGGCACCAGTCGGAGAATGTGCACGTACTTCTGGCGGCGCCCGGTCTTGTTCGCGTCCAGCTTGTCCACCGACTCGAGCACGCTCGACGCGGAGAACTGCCAGTCCCGGTCGAGACTGGACTTGCCTTCGGGCGCCATTCCCCATCTTCCCACGCCTCAATGAGGGCAGAGCGCAGCGCGCTGATCGGACAGCGAGGCACGCGCGGTCTTGACCTTCCCTCGTAAACCGCTTGCAACCGCCCGAACATCATCGCACTATGACTACGCTTGCGCGTCCTCCGCACAGCGTTCCTACTCTTGGCAGCCTTCGTGCTGCTGAGCGTCGCCGGTCCGTCATGGGCAAATTTGTTCGACGACGACGACCAGTCGGTGACGAGTGAGCAAGCGGGCGAGCGCGAGCGCGGCGAGAGCAAAACTGAAGAGCACAGCGAGAGCGAAGACGACGATGACCCGTCGCTCGAGCCCGGGCTGATCGCCAGCGCCCGCGCGCCATCCGTCGTTCACATCGCCTATCAAAAGCGGTCGCCGCGTCCCGGCTACTCCGATCCCCCCCTCCGTCCGCCCGTCGCCGTTCGCGGCTGAAGGCGGCTCGTCGCGCGTCGATTCGCGCTGACGACATCGGAGCGTGTGCCCATTGGTGGGCGCGCGCGTGTGGCTCATGAGTACGAAGACGGTGATAGCGATGATCCCAGACGACAAAAATCCAATCGAAGACGACGGCATGACCCGGACCGGACGCCTGTGCGGCGGCCTGCGCAACGACCTTCGCCGACGCCTGCCCCACTACCTCAGCGACTGGCGCGACGGCCTCCACCCCAAGGTCGCCGGCTCGACGCTGTTCTTGTTCTTCGCCTGCCTGGCCAACGCGATCGCGTTTGGCGGGCTGACGGGGCTGGTCACGGGCGGCGAGATCGGGACGGTCGAGATGATCGTCGCGACCGCGGCTGGCGGCATCCTGTTCGCGCTGTGCTCGGGCCAACCACTGACGATCCTCGGCGGGACTGGGCCAATCGTGATCTTCACGGGCTTGCTGTACACGACCTGCGTCCAGCTCTCGCTGCCTTTCTTGCCGGTCTACGGCTGGGTCGGGCTGTGGTCCGGGGCGTTCCTGGTCCTGCTGGCGATCACCGACGCGAGCTTCTTGATGCGCTACTTCACGCGCTTCACCGACGAGATCTTCGCGGCCCTGATCGCCGTGATCTTCATCGTCGAGGCCGTGAAGTCAGTCGCGCTGGGATTCACCGAGGACGGCTCGGACATCGCCGCCGGGTTGCTGGCGCTGATCTTGGCGGTCGGGACCTACCTCGTCGCGCGCACGCTCAAGGGCTTCTTGCGCACGCCCTTTCTCCATCGGCGGGTCCGCGAGCTGGTGTCCGACTTTGGCCCGGCGCTGGCGATCGCCGCCATGACCGGGATCGCGCTGCTGTTTCCCGACGTCGACCTCGAGGGCGCCGCGATCCCCGAGACCGTTGCGACCACGTCCGGCCGCCCGTGGCAGGTCGATCTGATGGCGGTCCCGGTCTGGGTCATGTTCGCGGCCGCAGGCCCCGCCCTGCTCGCGACGATCTTGCTGTTCCTCGATCAGAACATCTCCACGCGGCTCGTCAACGCCAAGAGCCACAAGCTCACCAAGGGCCCGGGCTTTCACCTCGACTTGCTCGTCGTCGGCGGGATCACGGTCGCGTGCTCGATGTTTGGGCTCCCGTGGATCGTCGCGGCCACGGTCCACGCGCTCAACCACGTCAAGAGCCTCGCCGACACCGAGGTCGTGGCCGAGGGCGGAGCGATCCGCGAGCGGATCGTGTCCGTCCGCGAGAACCGTGTGTCGCCCCTGATGATCCACGTGCTGATCGCCGGCTCCATCCTGATCCTGCCGCTGATCAAGCTGATTCCGATGGCGGTGCTGTTCGGGCTGTTCTTGTACATGGGCTTCGCCACGCTCAGCGGCAACGAGCTCGCCGATCGTGCGCGGCTGTGGTTCACTGATCGCTCGCTCTATCCCGAGACCCACTACGTCCGAACCGTCCCGCGCCGCAAGATCCACCTATTCACGATGATCCAGCTCGGCGGGCTGATCGCGCTGTGGGTGCTCAAGACCAGCCCGCTTGGGCTGCTGTTCCCGATCTTGATCGCGCTGCTCGTGCCCCTGCGCCTGGCGATGAAGCGGTTGTTCACCGACGCCGAACTCGAGGCCCTCGACGGCGAGGAGTCGGTCGAGGACATCGAGGACGATCATATGATGGCCGGCGATCTCCACGCTTAGACCGTATGGATTGACCGGCCCACAGACGCACACTTTGGGTTCACCGTCTTCGACGGTGCGATGACGGGCGACCACACTGGGGCAAGAGTCTCGCGCGAGGCGCCGGACCCGAGCACGACGGCGACTCGATCGAGAGCGGCACGAGCCTCTATTGGCCAGGGGGAGAATTTGCGGGCCGGGTCCGACACACGGTGAACATGCGCCCATCCACCCGGTCGGGCTCGGCGGTCGGGTTGCGTTGTTACATGATCGAAGTGTTCGAATTGTGCATTGAGCCAATCCCCTGATTCGGCGGCGGCACCGCTGAGCGTGTCGGCGCTCTTGCCTTGGCGGCTCAGACGACGACACCGACACGACAACGAGATGCCCGCCAGCATCGGCGACATCGACGTAGGCAGCCCCGTGTCCTCACTGTTCGTGTCTTCAATCACGTATGCGCGGTATTCCGCAACGTTCGTTACTGGAAGCATGGGCTTCGGGCGAGCCTTCGTCGCTGACCATGATTTTTTTCATCATCCGGTTCGGGACCCAATGTTCGACGTGGTCGGCCGAGCGAAGTCGAGTGAAACGCCAGCCGATATGGGTCACCCGGCCGCAGGTCCGAGCATCGATCACGATCCAGTCGCCGATCCGGCAACGCCGCCGTCGAGCCATGAAGGGCCCGCGACGGGGCGTGTCGATCATCGAGAAGCCGACCGCAACCGCGAGGATGATGGCGAACACGATCCATGCGCTGGAGGCGAGGTAGCAGGCGACCAACATGCCATAGCCGGACCCGCCGATCAGCGCTGCCGCAGCGAACTGTCGATCTCGAGATCCCCATCGTGGCCCCGGCGTGGGGCGCGGTTTTGAGTGTTGTGATTGTCGACCAGGCCGCGTGGCCGCGTGGCGAGCACGGGCATCGGGTTGTTGATGCACCAAAGGAGACCGAGGCCTTTCTCGGTTGAGATGGACGCTGTCGACCCACGTGTCGTCGGCCCGCCACCAGCGAGGGGCTGGGCGAAATGTCGACACCGTAGGCGAGGCACAAATTGGCCGCCGACCCGCTATTGATGGGCCCACTGGCGACCGAGACTCGGGTGATCAGGCCCGCGTAGGCGGGCCGCGAGCCCAGCCTGGGTCTCCGACCTGTACGCCCACAGCCGGCGAACCAGCGTCGATCCACTGCTTAATCCACGGCTGTGGCGCGAGCGGGGCGTCAACGATGGGCGGCGGACAGTCTGGAATGTCGACGCGCGTCGATGGGCCCGCAAAGCGAGAACTCTCGACCCGTCGAGCCGGCAGCGCGTCAACGTCACGATCTTGATTCAGGTGCTCGTCCAGCTCCCGCGCGGGGCTGGACGGCGCGCATCCGACGACCCAGAGGATCGCCAGAATCGCCGTCAAGATGCGCCGAAACGCGACCACGGGGCCAACCTACACAACGCAAGGCAGTGGCGCAATGGGGCGAGCTGCGGGCCGCGTCCTGGCACGCGATACCTCTCGCCGCTATGCTCGTCGCCACGTGCGTGTTTGTTTTTCCATCTTCGCGGTTGGACTGCTGTGCTGTGCCTGCGGCCATGAGGAGGCCAGGGCAGCGCAGGCGCCCCACGCGACAGGGGCCGAAATTCACTTCGACGTCAACGATCCCAGGCCGTCGCCCGCGCGCCCCGCCGACGTTCGCTTCGTCGGCATGTGCGACGCGTCGGGCGCAGTCCCGCTCGATGCTCACGTGTTCGCGGTGGCCGACGACGAAGACAACCTCCTGAGGGTTTACGACGCAGACCGCGGTGGGGAGCCGCTGTACAGCAAGGACATCTCGGCTGATGTGAGCATCTTCCCCCGACCGGCGAAAGATCCACGCCGCCCGCCGAAGCCCCCCGCCGAGGCGGACATCGAAGCTGCGACCATGCACCAAGGCCATGCCTACTGGCTGACCTCCCATGGCACGAACAGCAAGGGGAAGCACAAGCCCGAGCGCCTGCGCTTGTTCGCCACCACGTCGCCCGACTACGGCAAGCCGCTGGCGGTGGTGGGGAGCACGTACATGAATTTGTTGGTGGATCTCGAGGCGGACCCCCGATATCGGTCCTTTGGTCTCGCCAAGGCCGCTCAGATCGCGCCCAAGGAGCCCGGCGGCCTCAATATCGAAGGGATGACCGACCGAGCGGCGGGCGGTGTCTTCATCGGCTTTCGGAACCCGACGCCGCAAGGAAGGGCCTTGCTGGTCGTGCTCGAGAATCCTTCCGGTGTGATCGACGGCGAGGCCGCACGTTTCGGTGATCCCGTCGTGCTGGAGCTCGATGGTCTCGGTATCCGTGGTCTATCGGCGTGGCGTGGCCACTACTTGATCGTCGCGGGCGACTACGCCGGGACCCAAGACTCTCGTCTCTACACGTGGGACGGCCAGAGCGAACAGCCGCAGCTGGTCGACCTCGATCTTGGGGACCTCAACCCCGAAGGCTTCTTCACGCCGGAAGACCGCGAGCAGATCATGCTCTTGAGCGACGACGGGACCGTCGAGGTCGACGGCATCGCGTGCAAGAAGCTGGACGACCCCGCTAAAAAGTCCTTTCGAGGTCGTTGGGTGCTCTAGAGCACCGACCAGTTTGAATTCACGACGCCAGGCACATCTGGGGCCGCTCCTGCCGTTGTCGACTCGGCGCTCGCAGTATGCCGGATACAGCTTCGGCCTCGCTCCTAGGCAGGAACGGCCCCAGACGCACCTGACGACGCGACTCCAAACTGATCGGCGCTCTAGATCGACTTGCTCACGCTTGCCAGCGCCATCGGTGCGTTCAACTCCGTGTCGGGGTAGTTCGCTGGCGCGTACGTGTACGCGCGGTTGCTGGCTGCGACGCTCGGCGGCAGCGGCTTCCTCGCCGTCTACCTGGCGGGCGTGGTCCTCGGCAACAGCAGGCTCGTCTTCAAGCGTGGGATCTTCCTGTTCCACGACGGGATGGCGTGGCTCAGCCAGATCACCATGTTCGTGGTCCTCGGGCTGCTGAGCTTTCCGTCGCGGCTGTTGGAGACGGCTTCGTCCGGCCTGCTCGTGGCCGCGGTGCTCGTTTTCGTGGCGCGCCCGGTCGCCGCCTTCGGGTTGCTCTGGCCGTTCGGTTTCAGGTGGAGGGAGCTGCTCTTCATCTCGTGGGCGGGGTTGAAGGGCGCGGTGCCGGTCATTTTGGGCACCTATCCGCTCCTGTTCGGGCTCCCGGACGGCTCGAAAATCTTCGACGTCATCTTCTTCGTCGTGCTCATCTCCGCGATCCTGCAGGGCTCGACCCTCGGCTGGCTAGCGAGGCGGCTGGGCATCATTCGGCCCGCCAGCACGCCGCCCCCGGCGTCGCTGGAGATCACCTCGATCCGAGACGTCGACGGCGACATCCTCGACTATCCCATCTCCCACGACAGCCCCCTGGCCGGAGTGGCAATCAGGGACCTGTCGCTGCCGGATGGGGCGCTCGTCGCGTTGATCACTCGCGACAGCCGCATCATCCCCCCGCGCGGCAGCACCCGCATCTGGCCGGCCGACCACCTCTTCGTCGTCATGCGCTCCGAGCTGCGTCCCGTGATCGACCGCCTGTTCGCAGGTTCGGGGCCCGCCGCGATCCCGCCGCGCGGGCTCGAGCTCCAGGGCGGTGCACGCCTCGCCGATCTCGCGGCGCTCTATGGGCTCGACATCGGTCTCGCGGCGGCCGATCGAGACGGGACGACGCTCGCGTCGCTCCTCCACGACCACCTCGGTGACCGGCGGGTCGAGGTCGGCGCGTACGTGGTCTGTGGCCACGTGCGCGTGGAGGTCACCGAGCTGCGCGACGGCGTCGTCAAGCGTGCGCGGATCGAGCGTGTGTCCGAAGTACACGTGCCGACCGCCGCGGCCGACGAGGGCTGAGCGGCGTCGCCCTGGCGTCGTGAATACAAACTGACTGGTGCGCGAGGAGGCCGAGCTCGACCGAAGCTCAGCTTCGGCGGCCGTCGTCGTTGGCGGCCCTGAGCCCCGGCTTGGACACGACCCGGCTCAGGTGCAGACCGAGGGCCAGCGTCGACGCGAGCAGGCCGAGGATGAAGGCGGCGCCGAGCTGGAAGTGCGTCAGCATGACGGCCCCCGAAGCGGCCGTGAAGGCCTTGTTGTTGAGGTCTTTGCCGACCGCCTCCTGGATGTCCGTGAGCCCGTTGAGCTCGGCTCGGAGATCCTCGAAGGCCGCGCGGATGGCCCCGTCGTAGCTCACGTCTTTGCCGGCCGCGAGGTCCGCGAGCAGGGCCTGCTCGAGGGTCGTGTAGTGCTCTAGCTGGCCCTCGAACTCGCGCAGCAGCTGGCTCTCGTCGTCGACCAGATAAGTCCGCTCGATCTCGGCGACGCTCGCGACGATCCCGCCGTGCAGCCGGCCGAGCTCGTAGTGGACCTGCGCCAGGTCGCCCCCGCCGTGGCCGAGCAGGTGCTCCTCGAGCACGAGTCGCCGGGAGTACACCTGATCGTTGAGGTGAAACAGCGACGTCGCCGGGACCAGGCGATCGTCGTGCATCGAGGTGCACGAGTCCTCGAGCACCCGCATGTACGAGCGCTCCCACAGCAGGCTGCCCAGGATCAGCAGCACGAAGATGGTCAGCAGCATCGCAAGCCGATTCTGCCGCAGGCGCTCCACCGCGAGTTCCAACATCGCTCAATGCTAGCAGGGATCCGTCACCCGCCGGTGGAAAACCTGCGGCGCAAGTCCAGACCGGGTCGAGCGAACTTCGCGCCGCGCGGTCGTGGTTGCACGGACCTGCATTGCTCGCCAGACTGATCGGGAAGGGCTCGTCCGGCGGACGAGCCCTTCCACTCGTACGATCACCAACGAGGATTCGTCGTGCTTCAGCCCCCACCTATCGTCATCACCCACGTCGACAACACCCGCCTGCGACGAATGCTGAGTGCGCCTCGCGCACGCGACACCGACGCCGCCGATGCGCTCGAGGAGGAGCTCGATCGAGCGAACGTCGTCGAGCCGACGGCGCTGCCGATCGACGTCGTCTCGATGAACTCGACCGTGCGCCTGCTCGAGTGCCGCAGCGGCCGCGAGCGCGAGCTGACGCTCGTCTACCCGCGTGACGCCGGTGAAGAAGGACGGGTCTCCGTGCTCGCTCCAATGGGCAGCGCCCTGCTGGGCCTGAGGGTCGGCAGCGAGATCGAGTGGCCGCTGCCCAACGGCCGCACGGCGCGGATTCGCGTGCTCGACCTGCGCCATCAACCCGAAGCCGCAGGCGAAGATCTGGCGCTTTAGCCACGCACCTGCGGATCAGAAAATCGGCATCCGGGGGGTCGACGTCGGCGACGGGCTTGGCCCGAGTCAGGGTCCTCGATCTCGAGCGGTTGTCGAGTGTAGTGGTGGCCAACATGTGATAGGAATGGCCCCGCATGGCCACCACCATTGACTCCACCGTGTCGTTGAGCAACGCGCAAGAAGCTGCCGACTGGCTCAAGACCGCGCTCCCTCAGTACCAGAGCACCGTCCGCATGGGCAAAGTCATCATCGTCGGCACCGGGATGGCCACGGGAATCGGCATCGTCCCCAAAGGCCCGAACCGAGCCAGGCTCAACTGGCAGTTTCCCAGCATGGGCGTGCAGATGCTGCTGACCCTGGCGATCGTCTTCACCGGGATCTTGCCCGGGCTCGTCGCGTTCTTGATCGTCTGGCTCTCGGTCAAGAGTGACGTCCAGAAGATCGAGCGAGACATCACCGCCGCCCTCGCTTCCGGCGCTCCGCCGCAGGGTTGACGCCGCCTGCGTCTGGCGGGCGTGGAGGCAAGCCGCGCCCGCACCGTGACGCCCGCCTGATGGTGTGCGATCGTTAGCATGTCCTGGACGCCGTCGAGGCTCTCAATGTGCAATCACAAACTTGGCGAAGCTGCGTGAGGACCCTGGACTACGCGACTCGCCTGGCGACCGCCGCCGAGGCCTCGTCGATCCTCGCGATCGAGGACGCGGCTGGGCGCAAATACGCCGAGGCCGGGCTGCCCGGGGATCTCGACGGCCTCGATCCATCCGTGGTCGCGGCTTCGATCACCGCGGGCACGCTGTGGGTCGTCGTCGATCGCGACGATCGCCCGGTCGGCTTTGCGCTGTGCCAAATTCGTGGCGACGCCCTCCACCTGCGCGAGCTCGACGTCCACCCCGATCACATGCGCCAGGGTCTCGGCCGTCGCCTCGTCGAGCTCGTGAGCGAGCGGGCGGCGACCTCGGGACTGGCCCGGGTGACCTTGACGACGTTCCGCGACGTAGCCTGGAACGCGCCGCTGTACCGCCGCTGGGGGTTTGCGACGCTCGAGCCCGATGCCCAGCCGGGCTGGCTCGTGGCAGTCCGTGCCGAGGAGGATCGCGGCGAGCTTCGCCGTTGGCCGCGGGTCGCGATGGCGCGCCCGATCTGATGAATCCGCGGGCGGATGTGCACCACGGGCTCGCGCTCGACAAGTGGAACGGTCGCGCGGCAGTCCTCGCGGCAGCCTACGAGGCTGATCCCAAACGCTCCCCCCCTCAGGTTTCCCAAGCCGCCTCCGCTGCCCGCCAGAGTCTGGATCAACAACCCTTCCAACAACACGATCGCGCAGCAAGATCAAATCCGAGCTGGTCGCCGAGCAGATCGACGCCTCGCTGCGCGGCAAGCCTTCGAGCTGAACCTGCGACCGTTCGCCACGTTCGACGAGATTCGCCCTCCGATCGGCGCTTTACTTGAAGCCGCCGCCCGGGGTGCTAGGAGCCTCGGGTGGGCCCGCGTGCGATCATCCTTCCGACCCTGCTGTCCTTGCTCGGCGCCTGCGCCGGGGCCTTGAACGACCCGATCGTGACCGAGGTGCATCGCCGCTCGACGTCGGACCGCGCGCGGGTGCTCGTCGTGTTGTTGCCCGGCGCCGGCGACCGCGTCGGGACCTACGAGAAGCACGGGTTCGTGCAAAGCATGCGCGCCTCGGGGATGGACGTCGACATGCTCGAGGTCGACGCGCACTACGGCTACTACCGCTCGCGCACGCTGATGGATCGGATGGAGCACGACGTGCTCGCGCCCAACCGCGAGCACTACGAGGCGATCTGGTTGGTGGGCATCTCCATGGGCGGGATCGGTGCGCTGCTGACCGCGTGGACGTTCCCCGACGATGTCGACGGATTGGTCCTGATGGCGCCGTATCTGGGCCGGCGCAAGACCTTGAAGCAGATCGAGCAGGCGGGCGGGCTCGCAGCCTGGGAGCCGCCTGCCGCGGTCGACGGCGAGAAGGCGTGGGACGTGGAGATCTGGCGGATGCTCAAGCGCATGAGCGAGACCCCGCGCCCCGGTGAACCCGAGCTGTACCTCATGTTTGGACGGGACGACTTTGGCGTCCGGGCCCACGAGTTGTTGGCGGCGGGACTGGCCCCCGAGCAGGTCAAGACTGCGCCTGGGGGACATGCGTGGTCGACCTGGACGACGCTGTGGAATCAGCTCCTGGCTGAACGGCCGATAGATGGCTGACGTTGTGATGGCACGAAGACGCAGATTGTTTGGGCATCGATGGCTTGACATGTGGTTTTGATGGAACACGGTCTTCGAGACTGTTCGCCCGAATTGGACGACAGAGGGAGATCGAATGAAGCGAGTCAAATATGTCAAGGTGGCCACGATCCTCGGCGCAATCGCCTCGTTGCTGTTCTCTGTCGCGCTGTGGTTCACGGGGCATAAAGATCAGGGCGTGTTCGTCGGGCTCTGGGTGCCATCGATCCTCTCGCTGGGAGCGTTCGCCCTGGCCGGGTGGGGGCGGAAAGATGGATAGCGACCTGTTCATCTTCATCACCGGGTTTGTGATCCTGACGCCGGTGGTGTCGTCCGTTGGAATCCTGATCTGGTTTGGCAGCCGCGCGCGCCCCCCCGATGGCCCCGGGCCTGACCACAGCAGCTGAGGCTGTCGTGTCTCTCGGAGCCCGCTCGCGGCGCCAGCCGAGCTCGCGCGGCGGTCGAGCTCCGACCAAGAACGACGGTCACGGGGGGACCGGTGTGCCGTCATACGCGAGCACCTTCCCCGTGTCCTCCGCCCGAGCCGCTCGATCACGTCGAGCAGGCCGCGCGCGGACGTCTCGGTCAACATCACGAGAAAGTTTGTGAGCGCGTCCCCCCAGCGGCTGCTCGTCCTGTTCGGAGATCAGCTCTTTGCGCCCTCGATTGTAGCGAAGGCCGCCCCCGACGCGGTCTTCATGCTCGAGTCCCGGCAGCTGTGTGACCGCTACCGTTATCACAAGCACAAGCTGATCTTGGAGCTGAGCGCGATGCGATCTCTGGCCGACGCCCTGTGCGACAGGGGGATCTCGGTCGTCTATCGTCGGCTCGAGGACGACGACGGGCGCCCGTTCATCGAGGCACTCGATGAAGCCCTCACGAACACATCCTACTCACAGCTCGCGTACTTCGAGCTCGAGTCACCCACGCGCGACCAGCAGCTCGCCGAGCTGTGTGCCGAGCGCTCGCTCGAGCGCGAGGTGCTGCCCAGCCCGATGTTCCTGACGGGGCACGCCGACTTCGAGCGCTACGTCGGGTCTCACCAGCGCCTGTTCATGGGCGATTTCTACCGGTGGCAGCGGCAGCGGCTCGGCATTCTGCTCGAGGACGATGGCCGGCCCGTTGGCGGCGCATGGAGCTTTGACGAAGACAACCGCAAGCGGCTGCCACACGATCTGACGCCGCCCGCGCTCTATCAGCCGCAGGCCACCGACCACACAAAGAGCGTGATCGATCTGGTGGACGGCTCATTTCCAGAGAACCCGGGCGACGCCGCAAACTTCTGGTTGCCGACGACGCACCGAAAGTCGCGGGCGGCGCTAAACAAATTCCTCGCGCAGCGTCTGCAGTTGTTCGGGGACTACGAGGACGCGCTGAGCAGCGAGCACACGTTCGTGTTTCATTCGGTGCTCAGCCCGATGCTCAACATGGGGTTGCTGACGCCGCGACAGGTGCTCGAGGCGGCGCTCCGCCACGCCGAGGCGAACAACACGCCGCTCAACTCACTCGAGGGCTTCGTCAGGCAAGTCATCGGCTGGCGCGAGTTCGTGCGCGGGGTCTGGCACACGCTCCCTGCCGCGCACTGGGACAAGAACTTCTGGAACCACAGCGCCAAGCTCACGCCCGCCTGGTACGACGGCACGACCGGGATCCCGCCGCTCGACCACGCGATCGGTCGGGCCCAGCGCCATGGCTACTGCCACCACATCGAGCGACTGATGGTGCTCGGCAATCTCATGCTGCTGTGCCGCGTGGACCCGACCGAGGTCTACCGATGGTTCATGGAGATGTTCGTCGACTCCGCGGAGTGGGTGATGGCACCCAACGTCCACGGCATGGCGCTCCACAGTGAGGGCGGCGCGTTCACGACCAAGCCCTATATCTGCGGGTCGAACTACCTGCGCAAGATGAGCGACTATCAAGGCGGGCCCTGGTGCGACGTCGTCGATGGCCTGTATTGGTCGTTTGTCGCGGACCACGAGGAGTTCTTTGCGAGCAACGCCCGAACCGCCATGATGGTGCGCACGCTGGCTCGCCTCGACTCGGCCAGGAAACAGAGGATCTTCGAGGCGGCCAGGCAGTTCCGCGACAGGGTCACCGCAAAGACGCACTAGTTGGCGACGAGCGGAGACACCTCGCACTCGATCAGTTGGTCCAGCAGCGCCGCGTAGCGAGCCGGCGCCCTGACCTCGACCAGGTCGTGCACCCCGTCCATGAACCGCGCGTGGTCCCACAGCGGATCGTGCTGGACCAAGTATTCCATGCTCGGCGTGGTGACCCCCTCGAACGGCTTGGCCGCCAGCCGCGGCCGAGTGCGCAGATCTGTCACGCGCGCGGTGATCGCTTCGGGGTTGTAGTGTTGATCGACGAACGCCTGCACCGCCGCGCAAAACCCCGCGCGAAACGGCGGCTCTCGCAATCGGTCGACCAGCACCGGTGAGGTCCCGTCTTCCCAGCTCTGGCCCAGGATGTGGCACGGGCCGCTCAGGTTGCCGTCTTCGTCGTCATTCTCCTCGCAGGTGTCCTTGAACGCGCGATCGACGTCCCATGGAAAGACCACGAAGCGTCGCGGCTCGCCCTTTGGTCCATAGTTGTACAGCAAGAAGTTGCTGCTGCTGGCCGCCCAGCCGTCCATCTCGGGGATCGACAAGATTGAGGCCATCGCCCGGTGCCACTCGTCGAGCTGGATGTGGGCTTCGATGCAGCCGACAAATTCCTGGTGGGGCGCGCTGGCGCAGTGCGAGAACGGGATCAGGTCGGTCAATATGTCGGTGTCCACGGTCCCAGCTTCGAGCTGATAGGTCTCGGCGTATGGCCCCACGTCCGGCCCGAGGTCGACCAGCACGTTTTCCTCGTCGCCCCAGCAATCACCAAATTCGTAGAGGCTGCCCTTGGGGTCGTCGGGGAATCGGTTCTTTACGTAGCTGCCGTCATCGCGCTCCTCGACGTGGGCGAACACCCCAACATAGTCACCGTTGACGTACACGCTCGCAAAGTTGCAGCGCGCCGTCGGGATCTCGAAGTCGCGCATCATGTCGTAGACCAGGCACTGCCTCATGAGCGTGTCATCGCGCTCGGAGGACAGGAAGTTCAGGCGCCGTTGGCTGTAAAATCGCCGGCCGGGAACGTACTCGACAAACGACATCTTGAATCCAAACCGCTCGTCCGGCTCCGACAGGATCTTGTCCGGCAGGTCGTGGCCACGCACCCGGAACCCGACCTGTTCGTGGTGCTCGACCTCACCGGTCCACGGGTTCTCGAACGCGACGTCTGCCTCGATGAACGGTCGCTTCGCGCACTTGTCGTCGGGGTCGAGCTGATCGAGGAGATAATCCCACGCTTCGGGCCAATCGGCGCCGTGCATGGTGATCCGATAGACCGGCAGATAGTCGTGCGAGAACAAGTTCTCCGCGTCGGACTCGGACGGGAGCTCCGGCTCGACCGGCATGTCGGGTTCCGCGGTCCCGCCCGTGCTCGTGTCGTCGTCGGCGGCCCCTTCCTCCGCTTCCGGCCCTTCCGCTCCTTCCGCGCCACTGTCGCCAAATCCGTCGGTGCCTGCGTGACCGTCGCTGCCCGCAGCGTCACCAGGCACAGGGGTGGCCCCCGTGCATCCAACGAGCGCGAACGGGAGAACGAGAGCTGTTGTCCAATGCGGCTTCATCATGTCTGACCCCCATGCTGCGTGCTTCGCGGCCCGAAATATATAGCGCTATATACAGCTGTGTGTCATTGACGTGCCAGGTCGTTAATCGCGGCTTGTACCTACCGCGTCACGCAAAAACAGCTGGGACGTCGTGCGTTTGCCAGAGCCGCGACGCTCAATCGATCAACCTTCGCAGGGCCCGCGATAGGCAAACTGCCGATTGGGGCAGGAGCCAGACCGCTGCATTGGCGTATTGTTGCAGCTGCAATAGGTCTCCTCATCCGCGGTGCACGTCGCCACGCCGCACACACCCAGCGCGGTCTTGCTACAGCCCTCGAGGCCCTCGCCCACGCACTGACCAGAGCGACACTGACGCCCGTCGCTGCACGGCTCACCGTCTTCCTTATTGGGCGTACACGGGCCGCGATAGGCATGACGCGCGCCTGGACACGAGCCTGACCCGGTGAAGGTCTGGCCGTCGCAGCCGCAGTACTCGGCGAGATCACGGGTGCACATCCGCTCGGTGCTGACGCAGCGCCCTTGACCCGGTTCGCAGCCAACCCCCTCGCACACCTGCCCCTCGCCGCAATCGGCTGTGGTGTCACAGGTTGGGCCGCTCGGAAGCTGCGGCCCGGCCGGCCGCTTGGGGTCGTCGGTGGCGTGGCCTTCCCCACCCTCGTCGGATGGGTCCACGCCTGCAGACGACGGCGCCTGTTGGTGATCGTCAGAGGGCGGCGGCTGGGTCGAGCTGGTGGTCGAGCAAGCGAGCAGCGTGAAGGCGAGGGACAGCACGTAGTGACGCAACACGGCGGGGATCTTATCCTGTCGGGGGACGCGCGACGCTATCCCACACCGAGCCCACACCGAGCCCACACCGATCCCACACCGATCGGCGAGCACGGACGAAGTGCCAGTTTGGGATGCGTGCACACTCGATATTCTGTAATACGCTCGGTTTCGATCGCAAACGGGGCGTTGTGCCACGTTTGCCGGACACCCTGGGTTGATCGCGACAAACTGCGTGACACGCTTCTCAATTGATCGTGGGTTCAGTACAATGACCACGTAGGTCCAAGCATGTCCAAGTCCCGTCCCAGCTGCTCTCGCTCGCTATGCAAGTCCATCGTCGGCTCGGTGGTGGCTGCGGCGGCTTCGCTGGCGACCCTGCTCATCACCCCGGCGGCCGGCGCGACCGAGCCGGAGCCAGGGGCGGAGTCGGCACTCGAGGCAGCGGCCGAGTCAACGAGCGAGCTCCAGCTGGGCAGCACGATCTTCGGCGTCCCGCGGCTGAGCTGGACGATGGCGCCGCCGCTTCAGCTCCAACCGGAGCGCGCGCGGCTGATGTTGCTGCTCCCGACCGAGTGGATGCCAACCCCGGACTACGGCAAGCTGGGCGTCCCCTTCGATCCGGAAAAGAGCTGGGAGTTCCAGAACGACCAGCGCCTGACCGAAGCCACGATCGGCACCAGCTTGCGCCTGCGCATCACGGATCCAGAGCACTCGATCGACTTTCGGCTGCGCTTGATGCCGCGCGCGGCGATCGCCGTGTTGCACTTCGATCCCACGGCTCGGCTGCACTGAACCTCGCGCACTGAACTGGTGTGGCGTGTTGGGCTGGCCCGGGGTGTCCCGGGAGCCCGGCCATCGCAACTGTGGTTGTTCGCAATAGTTGCGAACGGCTCAGGGGTCGCCTCGCCGGCCGCGCAGGAACCACCAAGAGCCGGGCCCCGACACGGTTTCTAGAGTTGGCACGAACCCTGAAGACGTGGCGCTCATGCTCTCACAGATCTCCCTGGTGGTCCTCTCGTGGTTCTCCTCCCTCGACCCCGCCGCCACCGAGCTGATGGAGCTGGTCCACAGCGTGGCCGCGACCGAGGTGTTTGAACAGCGGATGAACCCCGCCCTCGCCGCCGTCCAGCTCGAGCTGCTGCCCGACCGAGACGGCGCCGACGCGCTCGCCGCCAGCGTGCAGCGGCAGCTCGGGGATGAGCTCGAGGTGTTCGTCGAGACCGTGGGCGGCGAGGGCGAGCTACCGCCCAGCTATCGCGTCGCCGTGGGGCCCTTCGACGAGTTCGAGCAGGCCGAGCGGGCCCAGCTCACGCTCGAGCGCCTCGGCTTCGACGGCTTCGTCCGCCAGCTCGACGTCATGATCGGCTGCTGAGACCGCAGGCCTGCGCGACCTCGTCACGGTAGCGCAGCCACGCGAGCAGGGTCCGCTCCATCGCCTCGACCGCGTCTGCGCGAGCGTGCTCGCGACTGTGATCCAGCACGCAGCGCCACGCGGCCGCCCGGTGATCGCCCTCGACCGCCCGGTGAGCCTTCGTCAACGCCAGCGACTCGAGCGGCAGCCCGTAGTGGACGACGAGCGGGTGCTGCTCGAGCGGCGGCGCGGGGCGGCGGGACACGCTGGGATCGAGCTCGCCGCGATCGTGGCAGGTCCCTTCAATGAAGATCGTCACCACGCACGCGGCCACGACCCAGCCACGGGCAATCGTCAGCTCGTCGAGCGTCGCCCGATACGCCGCGGCGGCGGGCAGCAGCTCAATCCTCTCAAATCGATCGAGGTCCATCCCGAGCCCGCGGGGATACTCGAGAAACAGCTCGGGGTGCGGGCGCCCGGCCGCGATCCCGCCGGTCTCCTCTTCATAGAGGTTCTCGGCCAGCTCGCGGCGCACGGCGGGGATCGGGCACTGGACGTACGCGCGGCCGACCAGGACCGGAAAGTCGCGCACATAGGTGGCGTACTCCTGCTCGAGGTGCACATGCAGCCGATCCGCCGAGACCTCACCCGAGTTGAAGCCAGGCCACGCCCAGTGCTGCTTGCGCTCCATGATCTGCAACAGCGCCTCGCTAAATGCGTCGCGGTTCATGCTGCGATCATGCCTCAATTCGTCCGGCGAGCCCGCCGCCACCTCACTCGACCATCGGCAGATCCAGATAGAACCGCGAGCCAACCCCCAACGTGGTCTCGACCGACAGCTCACCGCCGTGATCGAGCGCGATCCCATGTGACACCGCGAGGCCCAGCCCGGTGCCCTGATCCCGAGACTTGGTCGTGAAGAAGGGGTCGAAGATGCGCGCGAGCACCTCGGGGTTGATGCCCGAGCCCGCGTCCTCGACGACGACGCGGACCCAGACCTTGCCCGTGTCGCGGACCAACCGCTCGACGCGAACGCGGATCTGCTTGCGTTCGTCGTAGCCCGCATAGCACTGGTTGAGGGCGTCACGCGCGTTGGTGATCAGGTTCATGATGATCTGCTGGATCGCCTGGATCTGGCAGTGAACCCGCGGGTTCCCGACCACGGGCTCGAGCACCAGCGTGATGTGATCCTTGCGCAGGATGCTGCGGATCAGCGACAGCGTGGTGTCGATGACCCCGCTGATCTCGACGAACTCGCGCCGTTGATCGAACTCCTGGCGCGAGAACGCGAGCAGGTTGCGCACGATGGTGGCGACGCGGTTGCTCTCGTGGGTAATCTCGGCGGCGAACTCTTCGACGACCGCGGGCTCGCCCGATGACTGGGCGATCAGCTCGGCGTAGTTCATGATCCCCTGGATCGGGTTGTTGATCTCGTGGGCGACCCCGCTGGCGAGGGTGCCGATCGAGTCGAGCCGCTGTTGCTGGCGCAGCTGGTTCTCGAGCAGCTGCTTGTCCGCCTCGGCTTGCTTGCGGGCGCTGACGTCGGTCGCCACGACCACGGCGTTGCGGCGCAGCCCGCTGGCCCCAGATTCGGACTCGGTCTCGGTCTCGGATTCGATCTCGGATTCGGATTCGAGCTCGGATTCGGTCTCGGGCTCGGGCTCGGGCTCGATGAAGTCCGGCGCGAGCTCGACGGGTGCCAGCCGGGCCTCGTACCAGCTGGTCGCGCCCCCAGGCGTGGCGAACTCCAGCTCGAGTTGCTGCGCGCGCCCGTGGTCGAGCACCTGCGCCACGGCCTCGCGCCAGGCCAGCGTCGACGCCTCGGTCAGCGCCCCAGCAGTGGAAGAGCCACCGGTCGCCATGCTCGCGAAGGGGCCGCCGCGGTTGAGCAGGGCGATCTCGCCGCGCTCGTCGAGCAGCGCGATCACGTCGGGGGCGCTGTCGACCAGCGAGCGCCAGCGGGCCTCGCTGCGACCGAGCGCGGCGTGGAGCCGAGCGTTGTCGAGGACCCGGGCGGCCGCGTCCATGATCAGTCGCAGGGTCTCGATGATCGCAGGCGTGAACCCGTGGCTGGTCAGCCGGTTCTCGAGCACGAGCACACCCACGCGACGCTCACGCTTGAGGATCGGCAGCGCCAAGACCGTGCGCGACGCGTGGGCCTGCAAGTACGGGTCGGCGGCGAACCGGGGATCATCGCGGGCGTCGTCCAGGACCAGCCACTGGTGGGTACGCGCGACAAAGTTGATCAGCGTGGCCGGGGCCAGCTCGCTGGCGTCGCGCAGGGTCGGCGCGCGCTCGACCATGGTGGCCGCGGTCGCGCCCCCCGCGTGGGCGACCAACGCCAGCTCGCCGTCGCGCTCGAGCAACAGCATGCCGTGATCAGCCCCCGCGCTGGTCATCGCGGCGTCGAGCGCCCGGCACGAGACTCGCTCGAGCCCGAGGTCCTCCGACAGCACGCCGACGCTGTGCAGCACGCTGTCGAGGTCGAGCGACGCGACGCTCGAGCGCTCGGAGCGGGTCCCCGAGCGCTCGGAGCGGGTCCCGAGCGGCCCCAGGCGAATGCCCGAGCTGCGCTCGAGCTGCTCGCTGCTGGTCTCGGCCCGGACCAGCTCGCCGAACAGCCCAGGCTTGGCGACGCGCAGCCGCTCGAGCTTCGCGCCCGCGCCCCACAGCGCGTAGGCGTCCCAGGCCCGACGCCACGCACCCTCGGCGAGCAAGCTCAGGCCACGCTGATCGAGCAGCTCGGCGGTGCACTCGCCGACTAGCGCCTCGACCCAGCGACAGCCCTGGTAGCGCGCGCTGGCCCACGCACGGTCGAGGTGATCGGCGGCTCGGGCAAACCGCCCGCTCGCGGCCGCCCGCATGCCCAGCGCGAGCTCGGCGTAGTGGCCGTAGCTGTCGCGCCCAGTCCTGGCCCAGCGTCGCAGCAGCCGCAACGCCCGGCGCGCGGCGGCCAGCGCTTCGGTCGGGGGCTGCTCACCCGCCACGCGCAGACGGTCGACGGACACGACGATGACCAGCGCCGTCTGTGGGATCAGCGGGCCGTTGAACGCGAGCTGCTCGACCGAGCCGACCACGGCCAACGCCAGAGACATCGCGGCGCGCAGGTCCCCGAGCAACAGACTCGAGATCGCGCGGTTGACATCGTGGATGCAGGCGGTCGTGAGCGTTCCCCCGCGCGCCAGGACCATGTCGGCGTCAATGATGCGCGCGTCGAGCAGGCCGCCGCGCGAGCTCGATCCGCTGGAGCTCGGCTCCCAGTTGGGCGCCTGACCGATCAGCGTGACGTGCCAACAGTGCAGGAGCCACACCAACGTGACGGCTTGCTTGGTGCCCCAGCGATCCAGATCCGCGCGCAGCTCTGCGCAGCGTCGCTCGAGCACGCTCAAGTGGGTCCCGATCTCGATCGGCAAGTGGCACGCGCGCATGGCCAGGAAATTCGCGGCTCCGAACTCGCCGAGCTCGTGCGCGAGTGGGTAGCTCTCGTTCACGATCGCCGTGACCTCAGCGAAGCTGCGACCGCGGTGGAACACCAGCGTCAGCCCCGGCGCGATCACACCGAGCCGCGTGCGCGCGGGGGTGGCCGAGCGCTCGCACAGCGCGAGCGCGGTCTCGACCATCTCGACGCCCTCCGCGGGTCGCTCGAGCGCACCGCTGACGCCAATGGCCAGATCCGCGAGGGCGCCACAGGCCGAGGGATGAAAGCCGTGCCGACAGACCAAATCCAGGTGGATCGCGGCCAAGCGCATGGCGAGCACCGGACTGACGGTGAACGCCGAGTACTTGACCTCGGTGACGATCTCGATCAGCGCCGCCGCCCGCTCGTCTGCGCAGGCCGGCAAGCTCATCAGGCCTTCGCGGCCGAGCGCTCGCACCCGCCTCGCCGCACGCAACATGCCCAGCACCGCCCGCGCGCGCATGCCCGTGCGTGCGACCTCGAGCCCGAGCCGCGCCATCGCGGCGAACGCCAGATCGACCGCCTGCTGCTCGCACCCGTTCTCGCGCAGGATCCGACAGCGACGGGCGACGACGCGACCAAAGTGGTGATCTTCGAGGCGCCAGCGCAGCAGCTCGTCGAACGCCTCGTCTGCCTGCTCGCGCGAGTGAGCCAGGGCCAGCGACTGGGCCCGCGCGAAGTGCAGCTCGAACGAGAGCCCGTAGTGTTCGCTGCTCGGCCCGCGCTCCGCCACGATCGGCGTCCAGCTCGCGACCAGCGCGATGCCCTGCTCGAGGTATCGCAAGGCCAGCTCGTAGGCGCCCGAGTCCAAGCTCCGCGCGCCCGCCCGCAGCTCGAGCTGCGCGAGCTCGATCTGTAGATCCTCGTCGAGCTCCGCGGGCATCCCCGCGTTGAGATGGTCGACGATCTCGAACAGCTGCTCGTCGACGCCCGCGCGAGCCTCGAGCAGGCGACGACCCAAGATCCAGTGAACGACCCGCTGCTGCTCGGGCTCGAGCTCGGCCAGGGCCGCGCGCCGCAGGCCCTCGTGCGCGAAGCCAAGCTCGAGACCGACGCTCGACAGGACCCCGTGATCGATCAGCGCATAGCAGCTCGCCGCCAGCTGGGCGCGCGGCGCTTCGCTGACCAGCGCCAGCTCGGAGACGCCAAACCGAGCGCCGATACACGCCGCGCGTCCCAGCAGCTCGCGCGCCTCGGCGTCGAGCGCCGAGAACTTCGCGTGCATCATCTCGACCGCGTCGTCGGGGATGTGGGCGAGCTCGACGTCGGCCTGGTCCCAGCGCCACCCTGTTGGGCTGGGACGCAGCGCGCCGCGCTCGAGCAGCTCGGCGAGGAACTGCTCGACGAACAGCGGCACCCCTGCGGTCTTGCGCGTGATGACCCGCGCGAGCGTCTCGACCTCGGTCAACGGGCGCCCCAAGCTGTCCGCGAGCAGCGCCTGGATCGACGCCTGGGTGAGCGGCGCGAGCTTGATGTGGCGCACTCGTCGATATCGGTGTCCAGGCCCGGGGACTCGTGTGGCCTCCGTGATCAACGTTGCGACCGGACCGTCGGGACCGAGCGCGTCATCACGGAGCGTGGCGACGATCAGCAATCCCCCGCTTGCGTGACCGCTGACCAGCGACTCGAACAAGCCCGCGCTGGGACCGTCGGCGCGATGCAGATCCTCGAGCACCAGCACCAGCGGACGGGCTGGGTCGGACAGGCTCGCGATCAGGCGCGTCAGCGTGATCCGCAGGCGGTTGCGGGCCTCGATCGGCTCGAGCTCCAGCGGTGGCGGCAACTCGAGGTCGAGCACCAGCGCGAGCGACGGGAGCAGCTCGACCGCGACGCTGGCCAGGCTGCCCAGACCCTCGCGCAGCCGCGACCGCCAGCCGGCCAGGTGGGCGTCGCTCTCGGTCAGGAGCTGGTCGAGCAGCCCCGTCAGCGCGTCGATGAAGCCCGAGTACGGGAGCCCACGCTGCTCGTCGAAGCCGCCGCGCGCGAGGTAGCCGGAGCCGTCGGCGACCGCGAGCTCGAGCTCGCTCACCAGCGCAGACTTTCCGATCCCAACCGGCCCGGTCACCAACAGCGCGCGCGTGGTCCCCGACTCGACCACGGCGCGATGGTCCGAGCGCAGCGCCGCCTGCTCGTCCTCGCGCCCGTACAGCTGGTGCGGTAGCGCGAGCCGGGCCGTGACATCGGCGGTGCCAAGCACGAACGCGTGGTCGGAGTCAGCCCCCTGATCCCCCTGATCCCCCTGATCGAGGTCTCGAACGCTGCGCAGATCCGCGGCGAGCCCGGCCGCGGTCTGGTAGCGGTGCTCGGGCGCCTTCTCGAGCAGCTTCATGACCAAGCGCGAGAGCGACGCGGGCAGCGATGGCCGCAGGCTGACCGGCGGCTCGGGCGTGCGCGCGAGGTGAGCGTGGATCAGCTCGAGCGGAGCCTGATCGACGAACGGCACCCGCCCGGTCAGCAGCTCATAGAGCGTCACGCCCAGGCTGTAGAGATCGCTGCGCAGATCGACCGCCCGATTGGTCCGCCCGGTCTGCTCGGGGGACACATAGGGCAGCGTGCCCGCGAGCACGTCGAGGTCGTAGAGGTGGCGACGCTCGCTCTCGAGCAACACCGAGATCCCAAAGTCGATCAGATGGATATCCCCGGACTCGCCAACGATGACGTTGGTCGGCTTGATGTCGCGGTGGATCACCCGGCTCGCATGGGTCTGGGTCAGGATGTCGGCGAGCGCCAGCGCGATCGGCCAAAATCGCGGCAGCGGCAGCGCCTCACCGCCCGCGTACTCGCGCAGGTTCACGCCGGGAACGTGATCGAGCACCAACACCAACTGATCGCCAGCCCTGCGTAGCTCGCGAGCGACCACGACCCCCGGAATGTCGAGGCGCTCGATCAGCTCGAACTCGTGCAGCACCCGATCTTCGACCGAGGCGTGCTCGATGTCGTAGACCTTGGCGACGACCCGACGCCCATCTCGCTCGGACACCGCCTCGTACACGCGTGCGTGTCCAGAGCCCCGCAACAGGCGGATCACGCGATACTCTGGCAGCGGGAGGTTCATGCGTGTCGGGCGATTCGCTGGCCGATAGCACGAATTGCGGCGTGTGGATCGCGTGGGTGGCCGAGCACGGCTTCACCTGCTGAGGTAGCGAGCTGCATAGGGCGCGAACCGTCCCCGAACCTCGGCCTCGGTCAGGCCACAGTCCTCGAGCGAATAGACGTGCTTGGGCCTGGATCGCCGCCCGCCCTGCATGTGTGCTCGCAGCGCCTGCTCCCCATCGTCGGGCCAGGGGATCGAGCCGTGGGCGTAGATCCGACGGGCGGTGGCGATCGGATCTGCGACCAGATCGTCATAGTGAATGTCCAGCACCCGATCGTCGAGGCCCTGGTCGCGCGCGGCCTGACAGCGGTCGGTCATCGAGATGAACAGATCGAGGTTGCGACGAGCGGTGCGCTGCACGTCATGGTGCTCGGTGACCAGCCCAAACACGCTGTTGAACAGGCTGGACACGCTGGCCACGACGGTCACCGGATCGCGGTGTGCGTAGACGACAACCACGTCTGGGATCTCACTGATGATCTGCGCGAGATGACCAGTATGAGCCGGGGCTTTGAGCACCAAACGCCCCGGCTCGGCGGCCTGCAGCGCCCGCAAGTAGGCGTGGTACTCGCGATACGCGGGGCCGAGATCCTGCTCGCCGTACCAGTCGAGGTAGCTGTAGACCGGCGCGATCATCCACCACGCGATGCTGCAGAAGCTGGGGTTGAGCAGGAACACGCACTCTTCGGGCTCGTCTGGATCGAGGCGGTGCTTGGCGTCGAGGTCGGGCGCGAGCTTGCGGATCATCGCGACCTGCTTGGCGGCCTGCCGATAGCGATCGTCCTTGCCCTCGCTCGGCGCGAGCGGCTGGTTGACCTCCCATGTCCGACCCGGGCGCGCGCCGGGCATGGCCGAGAGCAGTCGATGCAAGAACGTGGTCCCGGCGCGCGGCAGCCCCAGCACCAAGATCGGCGGCGTCAGGGGTTTTGCGTAGATCTCGGGCCGTCGACGCTGGTCGGCGACCAGCCTCAGGCGCATGCATAGATTGCGGACGATCATGCGATAGACCGCTTCCCGCCCCATCGGCGACAGCTTCGCGTCCCGCTCGAGCGAGCGGGTGAGCACGGCGAGGCCAGCCTCGAACCGACCGTCGCCGAAGTCGGTCTTGCCCTCGAGCTTGGCCGCGGCCTCGAGCAGGCGCGCGTCGTCCAGCGACGGGGTCGGCAGCACCGACATCACACGGTTGACGAACCAAAGTTTCTTGCTGGACATGGGCGTGGGTCCTCAACGGTACGCCCTCGGCCCGTGTGCTGGCGAACGCCTGCTGGCCTCGCCCTGTGCGTCGCGGCTGCGCTATCAACGGGTGTGTCCTGGACCCGCTCCCGCTCGCACACCGCCGCTGCCGCCCTCGACCTCGTCGAGGCCCTGCAGCGACGCTTCAAGCTCGCGCTCGAGCAGCTGTCGACGACGGCGGGCGCCCCCCGGCCGTTCGAGCCCGTCGAGTGGCTGCGCGACCAGGGCACCCACGGCGGCGGCCACCGCTACGTCGCCGCCGAGACCCCCGTGTTCAACCGCGCCGCGATCAACGTGTCGCAGGTCCACTACGACGACGACCCGCACCGCAAGCTTGGCTCGGCCTCGGCGCTGTCGACGATCATTCACCCCCAGGATCCCCGCGCGCCGTCGGTCCACGTTCACGTCAGCTGGACCGAGCGCAAGGATCACAGCGGGTACTGGCGGATGATGGCGGACCTCAACCCCGCCGTCCCCGATGCTGCCGCGACCGCCAGCTTCGCCGCGGCGCTGCGCGAGGTCGCGCCGGAGCTGTATCCCGACGCGAGCGCTCAGGGTGATCGCTACTTCTTCATCCCGGCGCTCGGGCGCTGCCGCGGGGCCACGCACTACTACCTCGAGGGCTACGCGAGCGGTGATCTCGACGCCGACATGCGCCTGGCCCAGCGGTTTGGCGAGGCGGCGCTCGATCGCTACACCGCCCTGCTCGACCCGGCGCTCATGCACCCGCAGCCGCCGAGCGCGGAATTGCGCGGGCGCCAGCTCGCCTATCATTCGCTGTACCTGTTTCAGGTGCTCACGCTCGATCGCGGGACCACCTCGGGGCTGCTGGTCCACGATCAAAATGACGTTGGCATCATGGGCTCGCTTCCGAGCTTCGTGGATCGCGAGCTGCTCGCGTCGTGGGTTTTGCGCCTGCCCGAGGTCCAGCAACCGCTGCTGCGCGGGATCCTGGCGGTGCTGCCCGAGTCGTCCCCAAGCCCTGTCAGCGACGAGGTCCGCGCCGAATTGGCCAAGGTCGTTCGTGCGCACTATCGAGCACACCCCGAGGCGCTCGCGCTGCAGGCCAGCGGCGATGTCACCCCGCCGACGCTCGATAATCATCGTGATCGCAGCTGACCGGCGGGCTCCAGCGCGAAATTCATGAAGTGTGACACACCGATTGATCGGTGCCGCATTGTCCAATGGACCAATTCATCCGGGAATTGCTGTGCTCGTGCGCTCGACCCTTGATCCCACCAACCCCGTCTGCGAGAAGGCTTGCGCCTTCGGTTGGAGCTACGCTCATCGAGGCGGAGAACGCCATGAATACCCGACATGACCGAGTGATCTTTCGTACAATTTTTTGCGCGGGCCTGACCACGACGCTCCTGGGCCTCGGCTGCGTGTCCGAGCTCGACGACTCTGGCGACGACGAGTTTCGCGTCATCAATGGCGCGCCGGCCTACAGCAACGTCGACAAGTACGCCGCGACCGTCGGCATTCACCAGCGCTCCGGCGGGCAGGTCTCGATCAGTCCGTTTTGCACGGGAACCTTGATAAGCCCGGAGGTCGTCATGACCGCCGCACATTGCTGCGATGAGGCCAATGGTGGGTCCAACTTCAACCCGATGGAGCCGACCGAAGTATCGGTGTACTTCGGCGACGGTCCAGCGTTCGTCGGCAACGCCGTCAATGGCGACTTCTACTGGGTGTCCGAGGTCCTGGTGCACCCCAACTACAGCCGCTACTCGCTGACCAACGACATCTGCTTGCTGCGCCTGGCGGCGCCCAATCACGACTCGCCCACGATCCCCCACTTGCCCGCCTCGATCGGTCTGAGCAACAACGACGCTGGCGTCATGCTCGATCACGTGGGCTTTGGCTACGGCGACCTCCAGAAGAGCGAGTACGGCATCAAACTCCAGGCTCAGGTCCCCGTCGCCGGGCTGGGCTGCGTGGTCCCGGGTTGCTCTGGCGGCGGCTCGAGCAGCCAATTCTCCTATGAGCAGGACGGCAGCCCCTACTATGGGCCGTGCAATGGCGACAGCGGCGGTCCCGCGTTCATCTCGCGCAACGGCACGCAGTATGTCGCGGGTATCACCTCATACGGCGACGCGCAGTGCCTGCTCTATGGCGTGAGCACCAACGTCTCGGCGTTCCAGGGCTTCATCGACGACTTCATCGGCGTCGTCGGCCCGGACTGCTCGGCCAACAACCAATGCAACGACGCCTGCGGCCCCGGGGAAGATCCCGACTGCGGCGGCGGTGGCGGGGCCACGTGCAACAATGGCGTGTGCGAAGCCGGCGAGAGCTGCGACGGCCGCGACGGCACCACCAGCTGCAGCGCGGATTGCCCCGGCAAGACCGGCGGCAAGCCGTCGAATCGGTTCTGCTACGTGGGCAACACCTGCGAAGGCCCTGGCTGCTAGAGCTAGAGCGCGGCCAATTCGGCTGTGATTAGCGCTGCCTCGGCGGACATGCCCTGGCTGGCGTACTCGTCAGCCAGCCACTGCATCATCTCGCGGGCGTGTTGTTCGTCCTTGCCGGGGCCGTTGCCGACCCGCTGGAAGAGCGCCCACGCCTTGTCGGGCTTGCCCGCGTGGACATAGGCGCGGACCAGGTCGCGGCGGGCCTCGCGACGCAGCTGCTTGCCCGCGGCGTCTGCCCCGGCGCCCCCGGTCTGAGTTGCTTCGATGCTCGCCACAAACGCCTGCAAGCTCTGAGCGTAATCTGGGCCGGCCGACCCGATCGGGTTGAGGTGGCACCAGCCCAGCTTGTAGTGGGCGTAGGCGGTGACCGAGCTGGACTTGAACGCGGTCACCTTCTCGTACAGCTTGATCGCCTGCGCCAGGTCACCCTCGTTGAAGTAGTGCTCGGCGAAGCTGAGATACGCGTGGGGGATGAAGGTGCCGCTGGGGTAGTCCTTGATCAGCCGTAGGTACGCGGCCTGCATGCCCTGGCTGTCGCCGAGCTGGCCAAGCTCGGTAGCGTAATGGAACAGGGCCTCGTCCATGCGGCCATAGGACGCGAAGGTTGGATCGTTGACGAGCGCATGAAACATCTGCACAGCCGTCTCGCTGGCCACGCGGGCATCGGCGATCGTGCGGGCTTGCTGCTTCTCCAGCGCGCGAGCGAGGTCTTGCTTGCCGCTGGCTTTGGCGGCGTCGATCTTGTCGTAGAGCACGAGCGCGCGCGCCTCGAGATCGTGCTTCCGCGCGAGGTACTCGTCGGCCAGGCGGAACAAGAAATCGGGGTAGTCGGGATCGCTCCTATCCGTCGACTTGATCAGCCGCTCGAGCAGCTCGATTTGATCATCACCAGCTTGGGCGTGACCTACAGGGGGAGCCAGGACCAAGAGCAGGGCGAGCAGGCTGGTCGTGGCCAACCGTGAGTGAAGACGAAGGGGCGAAGACATGTGGAATCGTCGGCGTGTGGGAGTTCGAGCGCGCTGGTCCGAGCAGACGCTCGAGCCGACGAAAAGGTCCACGAGTTCAACTGTTGGTCAGCTGGGCGCTTCAATGGTGTGCGGTCGGCGACGTGCGACCCACGCGAGTCCGAGCAGCGCGAGCGGCATTGCGAGCAACCCCTCGCGCGGGTTGGGTGCGGCCGCGGTCGCGCATGCGCAGCCGGGCGTGCCGCGAAAGTCCAGGCCATCGTCACCGCCAAAGTCGTCACCACCGGCTCCACCGGTGTCGCTGTCACCGCTCGAGGAGTTGTCGGGGGTGCAGTAGCCCTGCAGGCAGATGAGCCCAGGATCGCAGCCACCTCCCATCGTGCACATGCAGCCGGCCTCGCCCAGCTGGCAGCCGTCGCCGGAATCTCCGTCGCCGGGATCACCGTCGCCCGAGCCGGAGTCGCCGTCGCCGGTATCCCCGTCCCCGTCCCCGTCCCCGCTGTCGCCGGTATCACCGTCGCCGTCGCCGCCGATCACGTAGGTGAAGCGCACGCTGTCGAACGCCAGCGGGATCAGGTCACCCTCCGGCTCTCCGGTGTTGTCGGGTAGCTCGATGTACTCGTCGCCGCCGCCGTCGAAGTAGAAGCTGCCGAGCAGCTGCCAGCTCTTGTTCGCCGCCTGATTGAGGGCGACCTGGTCGACGCCGCCAGCGTGGTGCACGGCGTAGGTGGCCCCAGTCGATTGCGCGGTCGCGGGCACGTGGACCTCGACCTCGTAGTCGCCCGGCGTATCGACCGAGAACCGCCAGCGCCCGAGCGTCTCAGGCTGGCCCGCCGCGGTGGCGTAGGTGTACCAGTGATGATTGTCGAGGCCCTCGCCGGCCTCCCACCACCACTTGGTCAGGCGATCGAAGCACTGCACCTCGCTCTCGCTGATCGTGGTCTGACCGCCGTTGAGGCTGGCCGTGCAGGGCCCACAGTTCTCGCTGACGGCGGACTCGGGGTAGGCGATCGTGCCGGCCCCGAAGAACTCGGAGGGGACCGATTGGCACCACCAGGAGCCGCAGATCTGCTGAGTCTGGTAGTGCAGATGCGGCCCGCAGGTCCACCCGGTCTGGCCGACCCGAGCGATCACAGCGCCGGCCTCGACGTTCTGGCCAACCTGGAAATTGGAGGAGTTGCCCTCGACGTGCATGTAGAGGCCCGCGGTCCCGTCACCGTGATCGATGACCACATAGTTGGCATCGCTGGCGTACTGATTGCTGCATCCGCCAACCATGGAGTTCATCTTCATCAGCAGCACGGTCCCCCCGCGGACGGCGAGGATGTCGGTGCCCAGCGGCATCCCGAAGTCCCAGGCGTACTGCGCGAATCCTGTGTGGCTCGTCTGGCCGCCGTTGCTCTGGGTGCACGAGTAGGTCGCACCACACGGCCAGGGCAGCTCGAGCACCGGACCGGCGGCGACGATCGAAGGGAGCACGAGCGACAGCGCGAGCGAGAGCATGGACTACCGTAGCGCATTCACAGGCGGTGACCGGACTCAATTACACTGGGCCGCGTAGTCGAAGAAGCCCAGGTTCCAGTCGGCGTCCTGGTAGCTGCCGTCGCCGTTCGGATCGCAGTACCCACCTGGCTGCGTCATCGGGCAGCCGGCGGTGTTGGGCCCGTGGTGGCAGAAGTTGTTGAATTCGGGGTTGTTGTTGACACACGGGCAGGTGCACGCGCCGCAGTCGGCCGGGCACGAGATGCAGCTCTCGTCGTCGCCGCAGCTGTTGTTGGGACAGTTGGCGCAGGCGCCACAGTCTTGCTCACAGCTGCCACAATTCTCGGCGCCATTGCACATCCCGTCGCCGCACGCGGGCGCACACATGCCGCAGTCCTGCTCGCAGTTTTGGCAGGTGTCGGCGCCGTTGCAGATCATGTCGCCGCAGATCGACTCGCCGCAGCCGTTGGTGCAGTCTTGCGGACAGGTCGCGCAGGTCTCTTGCGGATCGCAGATGTCGTCGCCACAGCCAGGGCAGACCTCGCAGTCCTGCGCGCACTGCATGCAGTCCTCGCTGCCGTTGCACGTGCCGTCGCCACAGTACGGGCATACGTCGCAGTCGGCCTGGCAAGTCTGGCAGGACTCCGTCAGCGGATCGCAGACTTGATCGCCACAGAACGGTCCGCTGGTGTCACCGCCATCGCTCTCACTGTCGCTGTCGGTCGCGCCAGCGGTTCCGAGCGTGGCCGAGGACCCGAAGCTCCCGCTCTCGGCCTCGGTGCCCACACCCGACGAGCAGCCGAGCACCAGTACGAAGAGCAGACAGGCGGCGCGGGCGAGCCCGCGCGCGAGGGTTGAGATCGGTCGTTGATGACTGAGCATGTGTCGCGTCACTGTGGCGGTCGTGATCAGGCCATTGTCAGGCCAGGATCGCCGACAACGGGGTGTTCGAGTACCCCAGCGAGCCGCCGACCTCGCTCGCCTCCGGGCACACGGTCCGCAGACACGCGAGCAGGACGTCGGAGCTGTTCTCGCTGCTCGGGGATCGGTAGTGGACGCCGGGGTACTTCAGGGCGCCACCGCCGGAACCGGCGACGATGATCGGCTGGTCGAAGGTGCTGTGGGTCAGCCCCGAAGAGCAGTCGCTGCTGACCAGCGCGCAGCTGTTGTCGAGCAAGTTGCCGGCCGCTTCGGGGGTGTTGCGCAGGGCCGCGAGCAGGTCGGCGAAGCGGGCCATGGCGTAGATCGTGGCGGCGTCGACAGCTTCGTTCTGACCAGCCTCGTGGGTCATGTCGTGGTGGCCCACGTTCTGGCCGAGATCGTTGAACACGGTGTAGCCGACCGAGCCGGTGAACTGCACGCTCGCGACCCGGGTGATGTCGCAGGCGAACGCGAGCGCGAGCAGGTCGCTCATCACCTGGTTGACCGAGATCAGCTGCTCCTGTCCGTCGATGTCGGCGTTGGTCTCGCTCGGTTGGGGGGGCTGCACGCACTCGGGCGCGGTCGCAGCGATCTGCGTGCGGATCTGGGCGACCGACTCGAGGTGGGCCTGCAGCCGGATCCGATCCGCGGTCCCGACCCGCAGCTGCAGGGCCTTGGCGTCTTCGCTGACGGCGTCGAGCGCAGCGAGCCGATGCGGCGCGGCGGGGTCGTTGGCTGGCGTGAAGCTGGCGAACAGCTTGTTCCACGCCTCTTGTGGGTTGGCGATCTGCGGCAGCGGCTGATCCGGGCCCTTGTGCGACAGATACTGCAAGGTCGGCCCTTCGGAGGTGACAATGCGCTTGGAGATCTGCAGCTGGACCGAGGGCAGGAAGGTCTGGCTGCCGATCTCGCTGGCCGCGACCTGATCGATCGTCGGCCCCCCAGACTTCGACGAGTAGTTCGCACCGTCGACCGGGAGCTCGATGAAGGGGTGGCCAGAGAACAGCGTGCACCCGTCGTGGTGACCGCGGCGGTGCTCGCCGGCCGCCTTGACGTCGAACCTGGACAGCACCGAGCAATAGTCGATCACGCCCGCGGCCGCGAGCGGGGCCAGCTGCGGGGTCACGTCGTAGCCGGGCCCCTGCGTGGTGGGCCAGAACCGCAGGCCGCTGTTGACGTCGCCGCCAACGTTGAGCGCGCAGCCGTTGCCAAAGAACCAAGTGATCAGGCGGCGCGGCAGCGGACCACCGCTGGCCAGCGCCTCACCGTGTTGATCGAGCATGATCTCGAGCAGCGGCAGCGCGAGCGCGACCGCCGAGCCGCCGACCGCTCCGCGCAGCATCGTTCGGCGGCTCATGCCCTTCGAGCGAATGATCGGGGACTTCGCTGGTTTGTGTCGCATCATTTTTAGAGCTGCTCCCCGACGTAGCGAAACGCCCGGCTCGCGACCAGCTCGACGAGCGCAGCCTTGAGGCGGTGGTCGGCGTCGACGAACGCGTCGGCGACGTCCTGCAGGCGCGCGAGCTCGCCCGCCAATTCAACGTGACCGGTGGCGTGACGATAGAGGTTGAGCACGCTGCACCAGCTGAACTGCTCGCGCTCGCGCAGCGCCTGCCCGAGCTCGAGGGCGCCCTCGAACGGCTCGCCGTCGATGTCGCTGGCTGCGTCGATCGGCGCGCCGTTGTCGAGCGTGCGGTAGATGCCGACGCCGTCGTAGTTCTCGAGCCCAAACCCGATCGGGTCCATGATGTTGTGGCACGAGGCGCACAGCGGCTCCTCTTGATGCAGCGCCAGGCGCTCGCGCATGGTCTTGGCCTGCTCGGTCGAGGGCAGGTCCGTCACGACCCCGGGCGGCGGCGGTGGGATCGAGAAGCACAACATTCGCTCCTGCACGAACTTGCCGCGCACGGTCGGGGAGGTGCTGCTGACGTGGGCGAGCACCGACAAGAGCGCCGCGTGCCCGAAGATGCCGCCCCGCTTCTCGCCAGGTGGAACCGGAACCCTGACGAACCCGCTGGGCCCGGGGTACGCGACGCCGTAGTGATCGGCCAAGGCCTGATTCACGAAGGTGTGCTCGGCGTCCAAGATGTCACGAAAGTCGCCGTCCTCGATCCAGACGACGTCGTCGATCAGCGCGATGGTCTCGACCTTCATCGAGTCGGCCAAGTACGGCGACCAGCCCGGGTAGGTGCCAGGATCCTTGGCGATCTCGGCCAGCGTGCGCAGGTGCAGGACCTCTTCGAAGTAGTTGTCGAACGCGGCGCGCGATCGAGGATCGGAGATCAGCTGCTGCGCCCACGATCGGACCCCCGCGGCGTCGTCGAGCTCGCCAGCTTGGGCGGCCTCGAGCAGCGCGCGGCTTGGGGTCGTGTCGAGCAAGAACAACGACATCCGCGTGGCGACCTCGAGCCCGCTGAGCTTGCGCTGGCCGCTGCCGTCGTCCGTTGGGGTCCCGACCTCGACCTGGTAGACGAAGTTGGGCGACTGCAGCATCCCGGCGATGATGAACTCGAGGCCCTTGTCGAAGCTGCCGAAGTCGGTGGCCGCGGTGACGCCGACCTCGGCCCAGCGGCCCAGCTCGGCCTCGTCGAGCGGCCGACGCCACGCCATGAAGCCGAACGAACCCACGAAGCTGCGCAGGCACTCGAGGTCGGCCGGCTGGGTTGGCGTGCAGCTCAGGTAGGCGCTCAGGCTCGCCGGGTTGGCGGTGGCGACCGCAGCGATCGCCACGGCCGAGCGCTCGTAGGCGTCGATGTCCGCGTCGGTCAGGGAGATCTGAGCCGCGCCGATCGCATCGAAGCCATTGAGCGTGACGTCGGCGCGGGGGCTGGCCACGGCCGCGGCGGCCGGCCCGAGCAGGTCGCCCACGGCGTTGACGTACTGGCGCCCGAGCAGGATGCGGAGCCGCGGCTCCGCGAACTCGCCGTCCTCGGGGTTGGTGTCGTCGGTGTCCTCGGTGTCGCTGCCCGTGCCACTGCCACTGAAGGTCGAGAAGGTGTCCGCCGCGTCACCGTCGCCCCCGCAGCTGGTTGCGACCAGCAACGCCGTCGCCAGCAGCAGCGTCGAGCCAACGCGAGGCATCACCGTGATCACCATGGTCACCAAGCTCGCATGATGCGCACGCCCACCTCAAGGTTGATCGGCACGCTGGGATCAAAATGATCGGCGAGTCGAGCCGATCGCGTGTCCGCGACATACAGATCGGCAGTGACTCGAGCTCCGACGCGAGCGCCCGCGGTGACGATCGGTGACGCTTGGTTCGCGAGGGTCGTCAGCCGCCCCAACCCCCTCCGCTCGCAACCTCGCAC
>NZ_PVNL01000097.1 GCF_002994635.1 Enhygromyxa salina
GTGGGTCGGCTGCTCGCGCCGGGGGGGGGCGTGGTGGAGCACTTTGATCGGTTCGTGCTGCCGAGCATTACCGAGGTTGAGTATCGGCTGGGTGATCGTAGCCATATTTGTACGGTTAGCGCGCTGACGCCGATCACCGACACTCGGACTCGGCTGACGGCGGTGATCAGCTTTCGGTTGCCGTTGCCTTCGGTGGTGGTCTCGCCCGTGCTTGGGCCGCTGGCGCGGGCGATCTTCAAGCAGGACGCGCGGGTGTTGGAGCGACAGGCGCGGAATGTGGCGGTGTTTGGGGGGGAGAGCTTTGCGTCGAGTGAGGTTGATGCGCTGGGGCCTCAGATCATGAGGTTGCTGCGGAACGCTGAGCGGGGGGATCGGGCCGAGCTGGCGGAGCCGCATGAGCATCGGTTTTTCATGTCGGTCTAGTGGTGGCTGGACTGATGGAGCTGTCGCTGTTTTTCTGTTCACGCTGAACGGATATGGATGTACAGGACCTTCGGGCAGGGGGCAGCTTCCGCGCTAAATAGGCCACCTGTTCAGTCTGAACACATGTATAGTTCCGGGCCGCTAGCAGGTATCTGAACGTTGTTAAAGAAGGTCAAACTATACAAACAAGCAGGTACAGGACCTTCGGGCAGGGGTCAGCCGCCGGGGGCGACGATCAGTGGCGGTCCCGGGCGCGGATTCGTGTGGCTCGCGCCAAAGTGCTTCACAGCCCAGTAGACCCGCGCCGCCCGCAGCTTGCTCATGCCGTCCTCGCAGCACATCCGCTCGAGCAGCCGGTCCGCGTCATCGCGGTGACTCCGGGGCAGCAAGTTCTCGCGCATGAGCTGATACAGCGCGTCATGAACCAGCGACCCACGCATGAAGTCCAGCGTATCCCGGGTCGGCCCGCTCGGTCCGTCCCACGCGTACTGGGCCTTGATGTAGATGCGCCCGTCGGCGTCGAGCACCACGTAGTCGTCCGCGACCGCCAGCCGCCGCGGCGGCACGATCCCGGTGTCGACGTCATAAGGCCGGTGGAGCTTGTACTTGTACCGACGGTGATGCTCGGGCTTTCTCAGATCCCACAGGTGAATGGCATTTATCCGACGCTGACTGGCCATGGCCCCGAGTCTAATACGTCCGCGTGATTCGTGGATAGCTCGATCTGTCATCAGCTCGGGTCAGGCTTCTGACCCGCTTGCAAGAGCTGTTATCAGCTCGGGTCAGGCTTCTGACCCGCTTGCAGGCGGCATTCGTAGACTGGTTCAGCGTGGGCAGCGGGCTGTTTCAGCTCGGGTCAGGCTTCTGATCCGCTTGCAGGCAGCGAACTGTCACCGCGCCTCGCGGGCCACGCTGATCAGCTGCTCGCGCAACCACGCGTGGCCAGGGTCGCTGCGATGCAGCTCATGCCACCCTAGGTGCAGCACGACGGGGGGCAGCTCGATCGGCGGCTCGAGCACGCGCAGCGGATGGACCTCGACAAACCGGGCCGCGATCCGCGACGGCAAGGTCGCCACGCGCTGGGTCCCAACCAGCAAGTACGGCACGCTCGAGAACGTCGGCACTTGCACGCTCACCCGTCGGCTCAGCCCCTGCTCGGCGAGCGTGCGATCCACGACGCCGCCCGGTCGCTCGCCCGGGGCGACCAACACATGTTCGAGCTTCACGTAGCGCGACAGCGACAGCCGACGACTCGCGTGCTCCGCCCAGACCACACAGGAGTAGGTGTCCTCGTGGAGCGGCGTCCAGACCACCCCCGCGGCGCTGCGAAACCGCGGCGAGACGTACAGATCCAGGCTCCCCGCCTCGAGCTCGCGCCGGCTCTGGACCGACAGCTGCCGCACGACCACGTCGACCCCCGGCGCTCGCTCGGCCAGGCCCCCCATCCACGGCCCGAGCAGCGTCAGCTGGCTGTAGTCCATGGCCGCGATCTGAAAGCTCCGCTGCGCGGTCAGGGGATCAAAGCGCGCGCGCGGCTCGAGCAGCCCGCCGAGATCGCCCAGCGCTCGGCGCAGCGGGGCGGCCAGCTCGCGCGCGCGGCGAGTTGGACGCATGCCCCGCCCGGTGCGCACGAACAGCTCGTCGTCAAACAGCTCGCGCAGCTTGGCCAGCGAGCGACTGACCGCCGACTGACTCAGTCGCAGGCGCCGTGCAGCCGCGCTCACGCTCTCCTCGGTGAGCAACAGATCGAGGATCACGAGCAGGTTGAGGTCGATCTGGGTGAGTTGCGTCTGAGTCATGGTCACTATGATAGTAATGCATTGGACGCACGACGCGTCGGCGCCAGACTCGGGGACATGCCCAACACCCTCTCGCTGATTCGCACCGCCAACGGATTGCTCTCACCGGTGGTCCCCCGGGTCTCGGCCAGGATCGCCGCGCACTTGTTCACGACCCCGCGGCGCCACGCGCCTCCGGTGCGCGAGTTGATCAGCGAGCAACAGGGCGAGCGGCTGACCATCGCTGGCGGACCCGACTTCGAGCAGCTCTCGGCGCTGCGCTTTGGTCGGGGCCCGCGGATCCTCGCGATCCACGGCTGGGAGGGGCGGGCGACCCAGTGGGGCCCGCTCGCCGAGCAGCTCGATCGCGCGGGCTTCGAGCTGGTCGCGATCGACGGGCCAGCCCACGGGCAGTCGCCGGGTCGCCACGCACACCCGATCGCGTTCGCCAACGCGCTGCTCGCCGCGGATCGGCAGCTCGGTCCGTTCGCCGCGGTAATCGGACACTCGATGGGCGTGCCTGCGGTCGCGGTCGCGCTCAGTCGCGGGCTTCGGGCCGAGCAGGCCGTGCTGATCGCGGGCCCCTCCAACGTCGAGGGCGTACTCGGTCGGTTCGCGGCGATGTTGGGTCTGGCTCCGGCGGCGACGCGGCAGTTCGAGACCCGCATCCAGGGCATCGTCGGCGCGCCAGCCGAGCAGCTCTCGATCGCCACGCTCGGTCGGCAGCTGCGTCAGCCGGCGTTGGTGATTCACAGCAAGGACGATCGGGAGATCCCGTTCGCCGACGCGCTGGACCACGCTCGACACTGGCAAAACGCGACGCTGCACGCCGTCAATGGGCTGGGCCATCGTCGGATCGTCCGCGACGAGGGCGTGATCGAGGCGATCGTCGCCACGGTCGCGGCGGCCCAGCGGGTTCGCAGCTCAGCGCGCTGCTGATCCGTCCTCGAAGATCTCCACCCACCGCGAGCGCATCAGGCCCATGCGCAAGATGTCCAGGCGCTCCGCCGCGCCCTGCAGCTCCTGCAAGAACACGCCCTCCAGCGCAAACCCAAACTGACTGTTCAAGTTCAGGTTCCGCACGTTGACATCAGTTGAATAGATATAGACCTTCTCGTACGCCAAGATCTTGAACGCGTAATACAAGAACGCAAACGTCGCCCGCTTGCCGATCCCCATGCCCTGCAGCTCGCGGTGACCCACGAGCTTGCGCATCTCGAGCCGCCGCGCGTGCTCGTCGAGGTTCTCGGCGCCAATGATCCCGACCGGCTCGCCCTCGTACTCGATACAAAAGTACCGACACGCCGCGCTGGCAAAGTGAGCCGCGAGCCGCTCGGTCCCCGCGGGTCCGTCGGGGCCTGCCGTGGTCGTGGGGTAGGGCGTCACAAAGCTCGATCGAACCCCCGGCTCGGCCAACCACTCGCTGACGCGATCGAGCAGGCCGTCGTCGAGCGGGCGCAGCACCACGCTGCGATCGACCTGCAGCAGCTGCTCGTCGGCCCAGCGATCGCTGATGTTGCTGACGTCGAAGATCCGGCTGTAGAAGTGGTCCTGCTTGCTGGGTTGGTTCTCCTGGTGCGACACGTGGCCGAGCAGGTGCGTGGCGATCGTCACGATGTCGCCCTTGGGCACGCCATAGTTGACCAGCTCGTTGAAGAAGCCCTTGGTCACCAGCTTGAGCATCTGCTCTTGCTGGCGCCGCTCGACGTGCTCGAGATCCGATTTGTCCGTGGTCATGGTCCCCCCGCAGCGGAGCCACGATAACACCCCCGGTCTCTCAGTCGTGCGCGGTGACGCGCTTGGCGAGGGCGAGCAGCGTGTCGACCGGCGCGTTGTCGTGATAGTCGTCGTTGACCCACGCGTAGTGCAGCACGCCGCCGGGCCCGATCACATGGGTGGCCCCAAACTTGAATGGATTGGGCCCGGTCTTGCCCTGGCGCGCGCCGTAGATCCTGGCCTTCAGCGCCGCCCACAAGACCCTGGGTCGGAGGATGCCAAACCACTGGCCCTGCTTGACGCGGATGACCTCGTGGCTGGCCATGGTCTTGTCGACCAGCACCAGGTAGGGGATTTTTCGCTCGGCCACGAACTCGCGCGCGTACTGGCGGCCCCCGGTGCCAATCGCGATCAGCCGCGCGCCTGTAGCCTCGAAGTCGCCGTAGAAGTCCCGCAGCGCGCCGGCGTAGTGGCGGCACAAAATGCACCCGAAGTGACGCAGGTGGATGAGCACGACCGGACGCTCGGACCAGAGCTCGCCGAGCGTGTAGGTGTTGTCGTCCGCGTCGACCAGCGTGATGCTGGCCAGCGCGCTGGGCACCTCGGGCCTGCGGTCGACCTCCGCCACGAGCGCACGCTAGCACGCGGTGTCCGGCGAGCGACAGATGCCAGAGTTTGCGGTCCGCCGGTCAGCGAGGGGCCTAAATCAAAGGCCTGAATCAAGCGCCTAAATCACAGGATAGTGCAGGCGCATGGACAGCGCCCCAAGCTCGATCGACACCCCGTCGTCGAGCTGCACGGGCTCGGTGATGGCTCGGCCGCCAACCCGACACAGCCCCGCTTCGACCGGCGTGAGCACAGCTGGAGCCCCCGGCCCGAGCCAGTCGAGCTTGGCCACGATCCGCGCCTCGCCCCACGCTGCCCCGCCGCCGATCCCGGCCAGCGCGACGGTGCCGGTCTGCTCGCCGATCGTGTGACTGCCCGGTACGATGATCTCGCTGCTGCGCTCGAGATCGAGGGTCGCGGCGACCGGCAGCTCGTACTCGTTGTGAAGGATCTCGGCCAGCATCCGCGCTGCGACGCCGCCGGTCGCGGGTCGCTGCTCGGGGTCCTTGGCCAACATGGCGTGGACGACGGCGCGGGCGTCGTCGCTGAGCATGCGCCCCTGCGGGTGCTCCTGAATCGGGACCAGGTCCTTCTTGACGTGGGCCCCCAACCACCGGATCGGCTTTTGTGACAAGCGCAGGACCACGCTGGCCCAGGGCTCGTCGGGGAAGTAGGGCACGCGCCCGGTCAGCAGCTCGTAGAGCACCACGCCGAGGCTGTAGACGTCGCTCGCGGGGGTCAGGATCCCGGACTCGACCTGCTCGGGCTGGGCGTAGTGCGGGGTGCCGATCAGCATGTGGCCGATGGTGGCCTGCTCGCCCACGGTCACGCTGGGATCCCAGGCCCGCGCGAGCCCAAAGTCGATGACCTTGAGCTGCTCGGTGCGGCGCGTGGCCCCAGCGCGGCGCCGACAGATCCACAGGTTCTCGGGCTTGACGTCGCGGTGCACGATGCCCTGTCGGTGCGCCTCGTCGAGACCGACGCAGGCCTGGTAGATCAGGCCAAGCGCGCGCTCGGGCAACATGGGCTCGTCGAAGTCGTGCAGCTGCAGCAGCGTGCTGCCGTCGAGCAGCTCCATGACCATGTACCAGCGCTCGTCGGAGCCCATCCCGTGATCGAGGATGTGGACGACGTTGGGGTTGTGCAGCGACTGCAGCGCCCGGATCTCACGCAGCGCCCGGATCGCGGTGGTCTCCGAGCTGAGCGGCACCCGCGAGATCTTGAGCGCGATCACTCGATCGCCGTAGCTGGGGTGCTGGGCCGCGAACACCCGCGCGTAGCTGCCCCGACCGAGCACGGCGAGGATCTCGAAGTCGTCGTAGCGGTCCCCGGCGCGGAGCTCGAGCTCTTCAATGATCACTTGAGCCATGGCGGGGAATTCGATCAGTCAGTCAGGTGAGCGGGCGTCGGGGGATAGTCGAGCCCCATGCGCGTGCCGGCCACGTCGAAGTAGGTGCCCGGCACCAGCAGCACCGGACGCTCGAGCAGGTGGCCGTTGACCCACACGGTCCCGTGTGGCTCGGTCGGAGATAGCACAGCGTGGTGGCCAGGCCCGAGCCAGCGCAGCGTGGCGTGGACCCGGGCCGGCCCGCCGGCGGGGATCTCGATCGCGCAAGCCTTGGTGTTGCCGAGCTCGTAGCCGCCGGGGATCAACAGCTGGCTGGGGTTGGACCCGTCGGGCCGGGCGGTGCGGAGCAGCGTGGCGACCGGCGTGGCGTAGATCGTGTGCAGGATCCAGGCGAGGTGCTCGGCCGCGACCCCACCTCGGGCGGGCCGATGCTCGGGCTGCTTGGCCAGCATCCAGTGCAGCGTGGCGCGGACCGGCTCGGGCAGCTGCTGGCCGATCGGGTAGTGATCGATCGGGACCAGCTCGCGCTTGACATGGGCCGCCAGCCAACCGAGTGGATCATCGCGCAGACGCTCGCGCGCGTGGTCGAGCGGCTCATCGGCGAACAGGTGACTGTGCGCGCACAGCAGCTCGTAGAGGATCGTGCCGAGGCTGTAGATGTCGCTGGCGGGGACCAGCACACCAGACGCGACCTGCTCCGGCTGGGCGTAGTGCGGGGTGCCGATCAGCATGTGACCGACGGTGGCGTCGGTGCCCATGGTCGAGCCGGGGTCCCACGCGCGGGCGAGCCCGAAGTCGATGACCTTGCAGGTGTGCGTGCCCGCGCTGATCCACATGTTCTCGGGCTTGAGATCGCGGTGCACGATGCCCATCTCGTGGGCCTCGTCGAGCCCGACGCAGGCCTCGTAGATCATGCGGATCGCCCGGGCGGGGTGCATGGGCTCGGCGAAGTCATAGTGGTCGAGCAGGGTCTGACCCTCGAGCAGCTCCATGACCATGAACCACCGCTCGTCCTCGCCCATGCCGTTGTCGAGGATGTGCACGACGTAGGGATTGCGCAGGTTCTGGAGGATCCTGATCTCGCGCAGCGCCCGGATCGCCATGGCCTCCTCGGTGATCGGCGTGCGCGACAGCTTGAGCGCGATCGGTTCCGGGAACTGCGGCGAGCGGGCCGCGAACACCCGGGCGAAGCCGCCGCGACCAAGGACCTTCAGGATCTCGAATTCACCGTAGCGATCGCCCGGTTGCAGCTCGAGTTCGTCGATGATCGCGTTCATCACACAGACGCAGGGCGCCTGCGCGACAATACCCCAGCTCCGATCAGATCGGCCCCAGCTTTTGATATTCGCTGGGTGTCATGCCCATGTGCCGCGCGAACGCCCGCGAGAACGAGGGGTGATCCGCAAACCCGACGCTGAGCGCGACCTCGAGGATTGGGAGCTCGGTGGTCCGCAGCTTCCGCGCGGCGTGGCACAGCCGCAGGGTCCGCAGATACGCCCCGGGCGTCATCCCAACCACCTGCGAGAACTGCCGCAAGAAGTGGTACTTCGACAGGCCCGCGACCTCCGCGAGCTCGTCGAGGGTCACGTTCGCCGCGCCCTCGCTGGTCTCGAGGTTGCGGATGAACTCGACCGAGCGGGCGATCTTGCGGTGGCCGACGCGGTTGGTCGAGCGCAACATCGGCTGGCGAAGATTGGAGAATTCCTCGAACGCGAGCAGCACGACCTCGTGCAGGGCCGAGTCGATCGAGAGATCGGGCGGAGCCGCTGGCGCGGGCGCGTGCACGTGCGCGGTGGCGTCGTCGGGCAGCTCGATCTCGGGATCCGCCGGGGTGCCCGGGTGAGGGTACAGGCGGCTGCCGTGGTGCTCGCGGACCAGGCCCAGCAAGTCCACGAGCCGGGCGATCAGCTCGGCGTGGGGGCCGGCCTTGATCACGGTGAACTCGGGCGTGGCGGTGGGCGCCCCGAGCTCGGCGGCGAGCTGCTCGACGACCTCACGGTCGACGTACAGGCTGAGGTACTCGAGCTCCTGGTTGCCGGTCTGGTTGCCGGTGTGAACCTGCTGCGGGTTGATGAGCACGACCTCACCCGCGGAGAAGCGCTCGGTCTTGCCGCTGACCTGGCACTCTTCTTCGCCCTGGAGCTGCGCGCAGATCAGGTACTCGTCGTGAAAGTGAGGGCTCAGCGGCAGCGCCGAGTTTGGCCCCCACGCGTGGTAGAGCGTGAACCCGGCGCCACCATAGAACGCAGCGCGAAGGTCGAGGCGGGACATCGACCCTACCTTTACCCAAATCGCGGGCAGCGACCAGATGGTCCAACCGCCCCACCGTCGGAGCCCACCAGACCCGCGATGTCCGCGCGAATTCGGCAAGACGCCGCAATCGGCGACATGTCCGTGGCTGCGGCGCCCTCGTACACTTGGGGCGTGAGCCGAGATCCCCAGCATTCCCGCGCGCTCGAGTTGCTCGAAATCCTCCACCGCGAGGAGTCCCCAGCGCCGGGGGCACCGGTCCGGCGCGAGACCTCTCGCGTGCGAATTCCCAAGCAAGGGGCGCTGCCGCAGTCGGCGGCGTGGCTCGAGCGGCTGTACCACGGCGAGCTGGTCCCGCGTGAGCGCAAGCCCCAGGTCATCGACACGCGCCGCAGCTGCGGACCCTACATGGTGTCGGTCGACGAGCCACCCATGGTCCTGCTCGACGCGTGCAGTCAGATCGCGACCTTGAACGAGGGCTTCGCGAATCCGGGTATCTTGCAGGGCCTGCACGAAGGTCGGTTTGACCGCTGCTTGTGGGCCAACCCCGACAACACCATCGCAGCCGTGCCGGAGCTCGACGAGTACGCGGCGTTCTTGCTGGGCCAGGCCCCCGCCGGGCTCGCCCACGCGAGCTTCGTGTGCGCGGGCGGGGCCGAGGCCAACGAGAAGGCCCTGCGCCTCGCACGGCTGCACGGGCCCGACCCCGCCCGGCGCCGGGTGTTGGCGTTCGACGGCTCGTTTCATGGCCGGACCCTGGTGACCCTCGGCGCGACCTCCAACCCGGCCAAGCGCAAAGGGGTGGACATGCCCGGGTTCGAGGCGGTGTTTTGTCCGCGGGATCTCAGCGCGCTCGAGGCCACGCTGCGCGAGCGCGGCGACGAGCTCTACGCGGTCATCGTCGAGCCAATGATGGCCGAGGGCGGCGACATCCACCTCACCCGCGAGTTCTTGCTGGGGGTCCGCGAGCTCAGCCGCGCCCACGGCTTGCCGCTGATCGTCGACGAGGTCCAGACCGGGTTCGGGACCTCTGGCTCGTTCTTTTGGTGGACGAAGCTGGGGCTCGGCGACAGCCCCGAGACCGCGCCCGATCTGCTGACCTGCGCCAAGAAGGCCGGGCTCGGCGTGGTGTTGTCGCGCTGGGCCGACGAAGAGCCGGCGCCGGTCAACGTCGCCTCGGCGCTGCGTGGGTTGATCCAGGCCGAGACCGCGCACCTGCAGGCCGCGCTCGAGGCCCCGATCCGCGAGCGACTGCACCTGCTGGTCGCCGAGTTCCCCGGCCTCGTCAGCGAGCCGCGCGTGGCGGGGACGGCGTTCGCGTTCGACCTGCCCTCGGCCCGCGAGCGCGACGCGTTCATCAACCAACGGTTCGCGCGGGGCTTCATGACCTACCACGCGGGCGAGCAGACCATCCGGTTTCGGCTGGGCGCGTGCTGGGAGCTGGCCCACCTCGACGATCTGTTCGCGCGGGTCTCGACGGCGCTGCGTCGGCTCGACGATCCCACCGCGCAGACCTGCGCGCGCGAGGGCGCCCCGCATCGGCGCACACGGTGGTTCGAGATCCGCGAGATCAGCGAGGACGACTGGGCCGAGGTCATGGCCCTCGAGCAGCGCGCGTACGAGCCCGAGCGCAGCGACAGCGAGGAGTTCCTGCGCGAGACCGCGGCCGCTGGCGTCGCTTTGGTCGCGCGCGACGTCGAGACCGGCGAGCTGCTGGGGTTCGTGTTCGCGGCGCCGCTCGAGCACTATCCCGACGTCTCGGGTCCCGACGGCGATCGGTTTCGCGGGGTCGGTCACACCCTCTATGCAGCGGATCTGACCGTGTCCGATCAGGCCCGCGGCAACGGGGTCGGGCGCGCGCTCAAGACCGAGCAGATCCGCTGGGCCCGGGCGAATGGCTACACCTTCGTCTCGGGTCGCAATCGCGTGGGGCTGACCACGAGCATGGCCGGGCTCGCGCGATCACTCGGGGCCTACACGGCCAAGGTGCTCGACAACCAATACGGCGGCGACGCCCAGGCCGAGTACTACCGGATCCCGTTGCGCAGCCCGGCGCCGCTTGAGCAGCAGGGTCCACACGGGCATGATCTCGCGAGCGGAGTCCAGGCGCCGTTTGGCCCGCGGCCCGCGTTCATGGCCACGCGGGAGCTGGTCGGGCCGACCGCCTCGCGCCTGAACCTGAGCAACTGGGCCACGCCGGACTCGATTCAGTTCATCGAGCACCTGCGGGCGATCTTGCCGCGCGGCACCGGGCATCTCTACACGACGAGCTCGCGCGACGAGCTGCTCGACAAGTCGCTGCGCTGCATCAAGATGACCCGGCCCGCGGCCACGATCGCGGTCGGCTTCGAGGGCGGGTACCTCGGCCACACCACCGCCTCCGCCCGCTCGTTGAGTGATCCCGCTGGGTTTGGCCCCGGGTTTGCGATGTTCGACTGGCCGTTGCTCCCACACCCGGCCGACGTCGGCGCGGAGGCTTGCGTCGCGGCTCTGGCTGCGCTGATCGAGGCGCACGGCGCCGACGCGGTGATCGGCTTGTTCGTCGAGGTCGTCGGTGAGCGATCGGGCAAGGTCCTGAGCAGCGCGGCCGCGCTGGCGCTGAGCAAGCTGTGCTCGGCCCACGGGATCCCGCTGGCGGTGGTCGAGACCGCGTCGGGTGGGTACCGGAGCGGGGCAGGGGCGTGGGGCCTCGACGGGCTCGACCCCAGCTTCTGTCCCAACCTGGTGCTCTGGTACCCGGGCGGGCAGCTCGGACAGATCTTCATCGACTCGCGCTGGTGGGTCGGGACCCCGCTGATGTTGATCAGCACCTGGGACGGCGACGAGCTCTCGCAGATCCGCACCCACGAGCACCTGCGCGCGGCGCATCGGCTCGAGCTCGGACCTGCGATCAACGCCCTGGACGATCTCGTGCGCGAGGCCGCGACCGCGGCTGGCGACGGGGCTCGCGTGGGCGGGCAGGGGCTGTACCGCACGCTCTCGCTCGCGGGCGCCGAGCAGGCCGAGACGGTCCAGGCGAGGTGTCGCGCCAAGGGCCTGCTGCTTGCACGGGGGCTGCCCGACACGCTGTGCTTCGTGCCCGCGCTCGACATTGCGCCAGCCGCGTTGCGCGGTCCGGTGCGGACGATCTTGCTCGACGCGATCGGCGCGGGATCTGGGCTCGACCTGGGAGCTCGCGAGCGGCATGAGTACGCGTGAGCCCGAGCCCGGTGGCGCCGATCCAGCGCTGATCCGCGAGCTCCTCGAGGGCCGCGCCGAGCTGCTCGCGCGCGCGGGTGTCGAGCTCGCCGCGCTGCAGGTCCACGCCGACCGCCTGCTCGCGCACGCGCCGGATGAGGCCGCCCAGCTCAGCGCGGTGGCGGCCGCGTGCGACCGGCCGCTGTCTGAATTGCTGCTGCTCGATGGCGGCCTGGTCGAGCTGCTGACCGGCGCCGAGGTCGAGCGCTCGCTCGGGCTCTACGTCGACGGACCCAACGGCCCAGTGCTGGCGGGCGCGTGGGCGATGTCGCCGCTCGAGGCCGAGCACGTGGCGCTGCGACAGGTGTCGGTTGGCTCTGCATCATCGCGCTTGGCGTGGGTCTACGGGTTGCCGGGGAGTCTCGGGCTCGCGGGGATCTCGGCGTCGGGACACGCGGTGCTGGGCAACGTGCTGCGACCCGAGCGCTGCGGGCCTGGGATCATCGGCTCGGCGCTGCTGCGGCGGTTGCTGGCCGCGCCGCGGCTCGAGCAAGCCTGCGCCCAGATCGCTGCGACGGACCTGGCCGATGGGCGCAACTGGATGCTGGCCGACGGCCCCAGCTTCTTTGGCTATGAGCAGCTCGGCGCCGAGCGGATCCTGACTCGGATCGGCCGTAAGACCGGTCACGTGCACGCCAACCATTGCTTTGATCCTTCGCTGCGCCAGCGCGAGGCCCGGCCCCGCAGCCCTCGCAGCTTTCGTCGGCTCGAGCTGGCCTCCACCATGTACGTCCAGCGGCGCCCCGACACCGCGGCGTCGGTCCTGGCGTTCTTCGCCGAGGTCGAGGCCGCCGCGTTCCCCCGGGCTGACTTGCGCGCGAACAGCATGTGGGCCGCCGAGCTCGGCACTGGTCGTGCGCTGTGGCGCCGCGGCGCGGCCGACACGATCCACGAGACCCGCTTCGAGACCCCGCTGCTCGTCGACAAGACGAGCGAGGAGCCATCATGAACCTGACCCAGCGACAGCGAGCGCACCTGTTCTTCACCTGGTCGGCCCAAGACCGCGCACGCACGATGGAGATCATCAACGCCGATCGAGCCAGGTTCGAGGTCGCTGGCAAGGGCTGGGTGTGGGATCTCGAGAGCCAGGTCTACAACGTCAACGTCGGTCACAAGCACCCGCACGTGCAGGCGCGGATGATCGAGCAGATCGGCGAGCTGCCAGCGTGTGCGCCCAACGGCGTGCTGAAGATCCGCGCGACCTTGGGTGAGCTGCTCGCGGAGCACACGGGCATGGCCAAGGCGTTCTTGACCACCGGCGGGGCCGAGGCGGTCGAGAACGCGATCAAGATCGCCCGGCTCGCGACCGGTCGGACCAAGGTGATCGCGCGGCGCAGCTCGTACCACGGCGCGACCCTGGCGGTGCTCGAGATCGCTGGTGATCCACGCAAGCAGCCGTTCGCCGCGACCATGCGCGCGCCGCTGCATATCGAAGATCCACACCCGGCTCGCGCGCCCACGGCTAGGCGCGCGTCGGACTGGCTCGAGAGCTTGCACGAGCTGCTCGCGCGCGAGGGCGCCGAGACCATCGCGGCGATCCTGCTCGAGGGCTTCACCGGCACCAACGGCATGCAGCACCCACCCAACGACTTTTGGCCGGGGGTGCGGGCGGTCTGCGATGCGCACGGGATCCTGCTGATCGACGATGAGATCTTCTCTGGCTTTGGCCGGACCGGGCGGTGGTTCGCCCGCGATCGCTGGGGCGTCGAGGTCGACATGATGACGATCGGCAAGGGGCTGACCTCCGGGTACGCGCCGCTGGCTGGGGTGATGGTCAGCGACGCGCTGGCCCAGCGGTTTGACGATGAGGTGCTGTGGTGCGGGCTGACCCACTACGCGCACCCGGTCAGCTGCGCGGCCGCGGTCGGGAGCGTGGAGGTGCTGGCGAGCGAGCAGCTGCCCGAGAACGCCGAGCGGGTCGGGCAGGTGTTCGAGCGGCGGTTTGCCGAGATGATCGAGCGGCACGCGTGCGTGGTCGGGCAGCGTGGGTTTGGGTTGATGCGGGCGCTGGAGCTGGATCGCGGCGCCGAGGCTGTGGTTGCGAAGGCTTGGGAACTGGGGGTGTTCTTGCCTTCGCGTGGGGGGATGATCTGGGTGTGTCCGCCGCTGTGCCTGCGGGGGGATGAGGCGGAGACGATCGCGGATCTGATCGAGGCTGCGATTGTTGGGGCTTGAGGTTTTGTGTTCGCGGTGGTCTGTGGGTCCGACGTGGCAACGCGCACGGGCTGGACGAGGTCCCAGCCCGAAGATTGGCTGAAGATCGTGGGCCGATTCCTCTCGGGTTAATGTGGACTTCGGGAGGGCCGGGGCTTCGCTGGGACTTTCCGCCGCGCCAGAACGTTCGGGCTGGGACCTCGTCCGGCCTTTGTGCGCTCCTCGGTTTGCCGCGATCGTCTCCGCTGCGTGGAGGTGGTTGGTCGTCAGCGCTGTGAGGTGGGCATGCCGCGTCTACGCGAGCTTGACCTTGCGGAAGGTCAGCGAGATCCGGCGCTTGCGGATCCTTCCACCGGGTTCGGTTTTCCGCGAGGGAATCTCATGGGTCCAGTCGTAGCGGGCTGGGCCAGTCATGATTGCGAGGCTGCACACCTCGAGTTCGATGTCGACTTTTTGCTTGCTCTTGGGCGGTCGGAAGCGCATGTGCCACGGCTCGACCAGGCTGATCATGGCGATCTCGGCCTCGAAGCAGGGGACACAGTCGATGTGCTTCGAGATGCCCTGAGTCTCGACATACTCATTGACGATCATTTGATCCGCGATCCACGGGAGGAGCTTGGCCTTTGCCATGCGCTCGGCAATCTCCTTGGCCCATGCGGGCAGGGGACCAATCTTCATGTCGCGGGTTACCTCGCGAGCACGATAATTGTATTTCCATCCGTAGTGCTGAACACGGCGCTTGAGCTCATTGAGCCACGGCGCACGATCAATGTGCTCGACGATCTCCTCCGACTCGCGCTGCGTCAAGAACTCCGAGACGTAGAAGAGACCCGGGACCTCGCCGACTGCTCGTCGGGCACTCGTTAGGGGCAGGGCCGCCCGGTCGATACCCACATCGCTGACGTGGATCTCGGGGATGTCGAGCACGTCGTAGGTGAGCGCGGGCACCAGGGGGGGCTCACGCAAGTCGCCCCCTTGCGTCACGAGCGAGCGCCGAAACGCGACATGATCAACCGAATCCTGGATCTCGACGTCTCGCGGGATGCTCAAGCGTACGTGGCCAGCTGTCCGAAGCTCCGACTCGGTGACCTCCAGCGAGCCACCACCGCGGATGCCGAGCACTTGATCGCGCAGCACCAGCTCACGAACGACGCACGGCCAGCCGAGCTGCTTGACCAGCGCGAGCGCAGCCGCGTGGTTGCGCTCATTATCGAGACTCGCGTTGTACCAGTGGCTGCGAGCCGTGCGCGGCTTGGTCGTGAAGGTTTGGCCGTTGGCGAGGAAGTGGATGCGGTCGTTGGAGAAAGTCCAGCTGAGGCGTGCAGCGGCTCCCTCGGGCTCGAGCAGCTTGTGCGCCAGAAACTCACGCAGGCTCTGGTTGCCGCGGAACGTGGTCGCCAGATCTCGGTATCCGCACAAGAGCCCCGAGAGCAGCGCGCCAGTCCACCAAACGGCTGGAGGAATAGCTCGATGATCCCTCGCCCACGTCTTGTAGCGCTCGGGCGCGCTGCGAGTCAGAACCAGCTGCAACGCCGCACCAACCGCAAATCCAGCGTCAGTGTCCAGGTCGCGCTCGGCCCGGAGGATGGAGCGAGTGTCCCGACCCCACGCGAGCAGCGGGTCAGTGAGCTCGGGCGCCGCGGCGATCGATGCCTCGGTGATCGCGGCGACCAGCGCTGTCGAGGCACGGTCGGTCCACGTCTGCGCGACACGACAGGCGGCTGACCACAAGACTGTATCCGGGTCCCTGCGAGCCAGACGCTCCGAGTCCGGAACCCTCCAGGGAAGCTCCGCCAACCAGGGCGCCTCGACGAGCTCGAGCGCGTCGGTGAAGGCGTCAGGGGCTCCGTTGAACGACGCGACCATCAGGTCGAACCAGGGCTCTGTCCGGGGCAACGCCCACCAGCCCATGGCCGCCGCCCCGCGGACGCGGTCATGGAATGCGGAGCCACGAGGCGCGGCTCCCGAGACCGGCGGAGCAGGGAGCGTCTCCGCCATGAAATTGGGGTGCGAGACACTGACAGGGGGAACGTTGAGGTTGGAGACTTGCCGTGCGATCCCGACGAGCCGGGCCCGCTCTTCGTCTGTCGCGACCTCGAGCAAGGTGAGACCGTGAGTGGACAGCGGACCGGGCCACCACAGCACGCCATCTCGCTGGTCGAGCTCGCGCAGGCTCAGCTCGACCCATGCACCCTCACGCAGCGACCAAACTCGGTGGTCGGCGTCCGCACGAAGCTCGACGTGTGCCCGAACCAGGATCAGGTTGGCGGAGCGTTCCTCGTACGCTTCGGCTGGCCTTGCAAACTCGCCACGCACGAGCAGATGACCGTGTTGACTGGGCTCGAGCCACTCGCTTGCGAGGCCATCGAACAACGCTCGATGATCGAGGCAGAGCCCGAACGAACCCACGGCACGATCCTGCGAGCCCATGAACTGAGCAGATTGCGTGCTAGGCGCCAGGTCGAGCGCGAGTTGGGAGCGGGTGGACATCAGACTCGTTCGAGCACGTCAGGGCCGGGGAGGACGGCGAGGGCCGCGGCAGAGAGAGCGCTGGGTACTGATACCATGAACAGGTAGTCTCGCGGGCGCGAGCAGATCATGTACATGATCTGCCTCTGAACTGCTGCCGAGCATGGCAAAAACTGCTCGAGCTCCAGCACGAACAGCGTGTCGAACTCCTGGCCCTTGATCGAGCGGTGGTTGAGGATCGTGATCCCCGGCGTGAACAGCTCGATCCTACCCTCGTTGGGATGCTTGCTGTCGTACATGTCCACGCGGCCATCGACACGCGCACGGAGCGACCGATGCAGCTGCCACCCGGTCGAGTTGCGCTCGACGACGACACCGATCGAGCCGCCCGTTGTCGTGAACCACCGCGCGATCATTGCGCACGTCTGTCCGAGGTCGCTGTGGTGCACGAGCCTGGGCCGGTCACCACCTGGACGTCGGACGCGCAGCGTGGGCAGGCGACCCGCGTGGAAATGGTTGGCGACCGCGACGATCTCTGGGGTGTTGCGGTGGTTGTCGACCAGCATGATCGCAGGCGGCAACGCGCCCGCGCGCCTGATCTGTTGGAGTGTCGAGCTCTGGCGGGTGATGGCCTGGTTCTCGTCCGCGAACACGGACACGACCGGCGCCAGGTGCAGCCGCGCGTATCTGAAGAACTCTGAAGGGAGGTCTTGCGCCTCGTCCACGATGAGGTGGTCATGGCTAGGTCCTGCCTCCGGGTGTCCATCGAGCATGGCGAGGGCCTCGCCCCATATCCAATCGTACCCGCGATTGGGCGGCGCGGGGATGAGTGCGCCTGTTCGCCTCGTGAAGTCGCGGCCAACGTGAGCGTGCATGGTCTCGACCTCCAGCGCTCGTGTGCCCTCGAGAAGTCCGATGGCGCGACGCAGCATGCGGTTGAACGTGATCATCAAGACCCGTTGTCCAGTGTCCGCGACCATGTGTGCGCGCCGAATGGCGAGCGCTGTCTTGCCCGACCCTGGCGGACCTGCGACCAGCAGGGACTGATCGAGCGGGGTCTCGAGAACCTCGCGTGGGCCCCCAGTGATCTCGGTCCAACTTGGCAGTCGCATCAGTCTTCGAGTGTTCGGCCAGCTTGGCGGAAGAACAGAGCATAGCGGAGCCTCCGCTCGTTTTGACCCCCGCCCGTCGAGATACGTCCCTCGTTGTCATCGATCAGCTCGAAGCCGTGGTCTTCGATGAGACAGTCTCGAAAGCGCGGTAGTTGGTGGTTGACTTCGAGGCGAACAGAGTTTGTGTAGAGCACCGCCACGTCACCGCGGCCGATCTTCCTGACCTGCTCCATCGCACCGTTGACGAGCGCCCGTGCGTCGACGGTGGGGCTCGCAAGCAGGTAGCTGGCGATGATGATGACGGGCCGCCATGAGATGGGCTCGCGCCAATTGAGCTCGCCCGTGTCGCGGAGCCAAAAGCGCTCCACTGAAGTCATCCAGCCCAGCGTCTGGGCTGCCTGCATCAAGCGTTCCCCGAGCTCGGCCATGGAGGCGGCGCGATCAACCCCTACGTAGGTGAATTGAGCGTCGCGTCCCAGCGCGTTGGCGAGCGCGAGCCCGCCCGTGCCGGGCCCGCAACCGAGGTCGAGCACGACCGGATCCCAGATCTCCGCGCGATCCGTGAGCATGTCGAAGGCCGCGGTGAGTTCTTGCAGGTGCCCCTTGAGGATGAGGAGACCGTAGAGCAACGCTCGGTCAGCGCCGCTCAGCTTCCCACGCGGACCATGCCACGCTTCGTCGAACTCGGCCTGTCCGCCTCCGAGTACGTCGTTGAAGACGATTCTCGTGGGGACACCGAGCGGATCCTCGTAGGGATCGAGCGTCCGAGGATCATCGCGGATCGGTGCGACGATGAGCTCGCGTCGAATCGTGTCGATCCAGCTAGGTAGGCCCATGGGTCTCCTCGACCACGGTGATCGGATGAACCCGGCTGACAGAGGGTCGCACAACGTGATCGTCGAGCGCCAAGCAAGAGTAGCGGAGACCGGTCAACACACCGGAGCATAGACGATACCCGTCCCCAATGTCGCGCTCAGCGTCGGATCGGATCCAACCACCAAAGATATTGATTCGCCCGAGTCGACAGCCCGTCGGCGACCCGCTCGCGCCTGCGGATCGCAAACACCCCCGCGACCAGCTGCTCGACCAACACGGGCGGCATGTCGAACGGCGGCCCGCCTTCGTCCCCATGATTCCACAGCAGCGCGATCATGCTGCCCGAGGGTCGCAGGATCGTCGCCATCGCCTCGAGGTAAGCCCGGCGATCATCGGGCGGCAGCGCGCACAGGCAGGTCTGCTCCCAGACCAGATCGATCACGCCTCGCAGCTGCTCGGGCGGCGCGGTCACGTCGGCCTCGAGCACCTCGACGCTGACGCCGAGCTCGCTGGCGCGGGCGCGCATGGACTCGACGGCGAGCGGGGCGAAGTCGAGGGCGACGACCTCGTGACCGGCGCGGGCCCACGCGAACGCGTCGTGGCCAACCCCGGCGCCTGGGATCAGGACGCGGTGACGCTCGCGCTGGATCGCGATCAGCTGCTCGAGCACCGCGGGGACGCGCTCGAGCGTCCACCTGTCGCTGCCTTCGGCGTACCTCTGGTTCCACGAGCTCGACTCGAACATGGCCAGATCGTCCTACCTCCGGCCCTCCCGTCGCGCCAATCGGCCGAACAGACAGGCGCGGCGATCTGGGCTAGCGTCCCGGCCCTCACATGTCCGCGGACCCGACTGATTCGCGCGAGAGGCGCAAGCTCACGCAGCTCCCCGCGATCGCGCTGGTGGTCGGTTCGATGCTCGGCATCGGCATCTTCATCATGCCGCCGCAGGTGGCGGCGAACGTGGCGGGGCCGTGGTCCTTCCTGGCGATGTGGATCGTCGGCGGGCTCGCGGCGCTGTTCGGGGCGCTGTGTCTGGCCGAGCTCGGCGCGATGCGACCCCGGTCGGGCGGCGACTACGAGTTCCTGCACGTCGGCTGGGGCTCGGGGATCGCGTTCGCGGCCGGGTGGCTGCAGCTGCTGGTGATCTTTCCGGGCTCGCTGGCGAGCGTGGCCGTGGCAACCGCGAAGTTTCAGTTCCCGGTGTTGCTGGGCGGCTGGGCCGGGGGCGACGTGGCGCTGCTGGGTCTGACGATCCCGGCGCCGCGGCTGACGGCGGCGGCGCTGGTGTTGGTGCTGACGCTGATCAATCACTACGGGGTCCGCATCGCGGGCTGGCTGCAGGTCCTGGTCACGGTCGTGCCGATCCTGGTGCTGTTGATCGTGTCGGTCTACGTGCTGGGCGACAGCAGCGGCGGCGAGGCGCTGCGCGAGGGGACCACGGCGACGCCCAAGGGGGCGAGCGGCGGCGGTCTGTCGGCCCTGGGCCACGCCTATCTCAAGGTCTACTTCGCGTACTCGGGCTGGAACGCGGCGCTGTACGTGGCCGGCGAGATCGACCGCCCAGGCCGCAACATTCCGCGCGCGTTGGTCGGGGGCACAGGGCTCGTGACCGCGCTCTATGTGCTGCTGTGCCTGGGGTTCTTGTCGGTGTTTGGGTTCGCGGGGCTGCCGGGCGTGGGCGAGGCCGGAACCGCCGCGGCCGTGCAGCTGTTTGGTCCCGCGGCGGTCACCGGGATGGCCGTGTTGATCCTGCTGGCGATGATCGGCTCGCTCAACGGCACCGTGCTGATCGGCTCGCGCATCGCGTTTGCGATGGCCCGGCGGGGGGACTGCGTGGAGGCAGCGGCGCACCTGCACCCGCGCCACGGGACCCCGCACGTCGCGCTGTGGCTGCAGGCTGCGATCGCGGTGGTGCTGATCTTCAGCCCCTTCAACCTCGACCAGATGATCAACTACACGTCCAGCGCGATGCTGATCACGGGCACGCTGACGGTGCTGAGCGTGGTCGTGCTGCGGCGCAAGATGCCGGACGCGCCGCGGCCCTACAAGACCACCTTGTACCCGCTGCCCGCGATCGGCTACGCGCTGTCGAGCTTGATCGTGTTGGTGCTGGTCGTGCTCGACCGGGATCCTTCGGTGCTGGTCGCCGTCGCATGGTTCGCGGCGGCGCTGGTGTTCTGGCGGCTGTTCGTCAAGCACCGCGAGCACCCGCCGCGCGATCCCGGCTGACACGTGGTGGCATGATTCGCAATTGACTCTGCGTGTCATTGCGAATGGGCCATTAAAGTGAAATCGGCACAGGGGCGCTCACCGACTCCCATCATGGCGCTTCGTGACACCATTGGCAGTAAGTACAAACGTCGTGGGTATCACGAATTATATTGCGATCAATGAACTCAGCGACGAGAGTGCCGCGCATGGGCTCTATCGGACGACGAAAATTCATGTTGACCGGTGGCTCGGCCGCCGTCGCGTTCGCGCTCGCCAGTCTTGGCCAGCGCCGCGAGGTCGCCGCGCTCGGGCAATTGGGCGATCTGATCCCGGATCCCGACGACATCCTGGATCTGCCAGAGGGCTTCACATACGAGATCCTCGAGGCCAAGGGTGACGACATGGACGACGGCTATCGGGTCCCGGGCCGGCCCAGCGGCATGGTCTGCGTCGCGTATTCGAGCGACACGCTCGTGCTCATGCGCAATCACGAGGTCGAGCTGGGGGACGAGGGCAACGGGCCGTACGTGGGTGATCAAGACCCGGCCGCGCAAGCCTATGACGCGGCGGGCATGGGCGGAGTGACCCGGGTCGTGGTCGACGCAGGCAGCCTCACGCGGATCTCCAGCAACCTCATGCTGGTCGGCACCGCTCGCAACGCTGGCGGCGGCGCGAGCCCGTGGGGGTGGTTGTCGTGCGAGGCGGAAGTCGACATCGTCGACGGGGTCCGGCACGGCTACGTGTTCCTGTGCCCGCTCGACGCCCACAAAGTGCAGACACCAAAGCGCTTGGACGGGTGCGGCCGCTTTCGGCACGCCGCGGCCTGCGTCGACCCCTCGAACAACTATGTGTACCTGACCGAAGATCGCAACGACTCGTGCCTGTATCGGTTCGTGCCCGACGACATGGGGGATCCCTCGGTCGGGAGCCTGCAGGCGCTGGCGGTCGTCAACGTCGACCAGTACGACACCGAAGCCATGAGTGAGGACCAAGTCCTCGTGGTCGAGTGGGTGCCGATCGACGATCCGGATCCCGACACCGACACCGTCCGCGACCAAGCCCACAGCAAGGGCGCGGCGAGGATCGTGCGTGGCGAGGGGATATGGTTTGACGAGGGGCAGATCTACTTCTGCGCGCGCCGGGGTGGGCCGATCGGCGCCGGTCAGATCTTTCGCTTGATCGACGGTGAGACCGCGACCCTGGAGCTGATCGTGGCCTCGGTAGACATGAGCGTGCTCGACAGTCCCGCCACGCTCACGGTCGCGCCCTGGGGCGATCTGTTCATCGGCGAGGCCGGCGACGGCGACCAGTACATCCGCTGGATCGACGAGCTCGGACAGGTCCGCGACTTCGCTCGCAACGCCAAGAGCAGCAGTGAATTGTCGGGGGTCTGTCTGTCACCCGACGGCAAGGCGCTGTTCGTCAACATGAAGATCGACGGCCTCACGCTGGTGATCACCGGTCCATTTCCAATGGTCGTTCCCGAGCCGGGCGACGGCGACGGCGACGGCGATGGCGACGGAGACGGAGACGAGGGCGACGGTGAGGGCGGCGGCGAAGGGCACGGCGACGGCGACGGAGACGAGGGGGACGACGCGGGCGACGGCGGCAACCACGAGAGCGGTGACGGTGGCGACGAGGTCGGCGATGACGGCGGACCTGCGATCGACTACGACAGCGTGAGGCTGACCTATCTCGACGACTGCGCGTGCTCGACCCAGGGCGCGAGCGAGCCAGCGCTGGCGGCCGCGGCGACGGTCGCGGCCGCAGCGGCGCTCCGCAGCCACCTCGTCGGGGACTGAGCGGCGGCTGTGGGCGCGAGCCCGCGGATCACTCTTCGATCGTGATCTCGACGCGCCGAACCGCCCAGGCGTGCTCGTTGGCGGGTTGATCGGCTGGGGCGGTCACTTCTGCGGCCGTGGCCGGCAGGGCGTCGGGGCGTCCAACGGCGAGCGCGATCGCATAGCGACCAGGCGCGAGGCCGAGCTGCCCGATCGTCCCGGAGACCCGAACCACCCCGCTCTCGGCGATCTGCGTCAGAGCGTCGAGTTGCAAGGGCTGGCCCACGTCGCCCCCGTTCACGAACGCGAACCCGCGCACCGCGACCTCGCCGCTTGCGTCGACGGACGGCCGCAGGATCCAATCGAAGGGCGTGTGGAGTCGATAGCGGTGCTCGCTGGCAGGACTGGGATCTCCCGTGTCCCCGCGCAGCTGCGTGAGGCCACCGTCGGTCTCGAGCGTGTAGCTGGGCAGCGCGTCGCGCTGGGCGAGCTTGGGTCCGTCATCGCCGCCGCCGCCGTCGAGCGAACCCTGGCCCGGAACCACCCACCACAGCAGGACGGCCGCGGCCGCGGCCACGATCAGGGCGACCGGGAGCCACCGGGACGTGCGTGAGTCGGAGTCGGAGTCGGGCGCGCTGGGCTCGGGCGCGGGCGCTGGCTTCACGAGCGGAATGACGTTGCTGGGCTCGCCCTCATCCTCGCCCTCATCCTCATTGGGATCCGCGGCGTGGCCGTCGAGCCCGGCCATGAGCGCACCGACCAGCGCGGAGGTCTCGTCGGCATCGAACGGCCGGAAGTACTCGGCGGCTCGCCCAGGGTGATCGTCCCCGGCAGCCTCGCGGCGGGCGATCGCGGCATCGACGCTGAGCTTCCCGCTCGCGACTGCCTCCCACTCGGGGGCCCGCGCGGCGACCCGCGCCTGCTCGCGCTCGCGCAGGTACTCGCCGAGCGCGGTCGGCAGCTCGTCATCGAGCTCGTTCGGGGGCGCTTCGCTCATGACGACACCACTTTAACCCTTGTGTCCGAGACCCGCAGATCCAACGCCATCAATGGCGCGTGCAAGCGGGCCAGAAGCCGGACCCGAGCTGAAAACAGCTCGCTGCCCACGGTGAACCAGTCTACGAATGGCGCCCGCAAGCGGGCGAGGAGCCTCGCCCGAGCTGATAACAGCTCCTGCAAGCGGGTCAGAAGCCTGACCCGCGCTGAAAACAGCTCGCTGCCCACGGTGAACCAGTGCATTACGCTCGGGCCTCCGCTGGCTCGGCGAGGGTTGCGACGCGCTTTCGGAACCGGGACCGCCACGCGTAGACGGCGTCACGGGTCATGTCGGCGGACGCCATGACCTCCTCGACGCTGCACTCCTCGACGTAGAGCATGCGGAACAGCAGCCTGCCGCGCTCGTCGAGGTGCTCGTCGAGCCGCGCGAGCAGGCGCTCGAGCTGTTCGGCGGACTCGACCCGCCGGTCGGTCGCGGGGTCGCCGAGGCCAAATCCGCGCTCGCCCTCGAGCTCGTCGCTGGCCACCGGCTTGTCGGCCCACGGACTTCGGCGCCCGCTCGCGAGGATCGCCGCGACCTGGCGCCGGGCGACCAGGCGCACGAAGCTGTCGAGCGAGCGCCCGCGCTCGGGATCCCAGCTGCGCAAGACCTTGCCCTGCTTGGCCAGCAGCTGGACGAACACATCCTGGACGAAGTCGCGGACGTCTTGGCGAGGATCACGACTCTCGATCCTGGCGCCGGGCACCAGCGCATACCCGACCTCGGCCTGGACCACGGGCAGCAAGCGCTCGACCAAGCGCTGCATGGCTTGGCGATCGCCGTCGAGCGCTCGCGCGACCTGTGTCGGGTCCAATGTCTGGTCCGCTCCCTCGCAGCCCGCCCGGACCGAGTGACTCGGCTCGCGTCGCGCTGGTGGCTGGAAGCATAGGATGTTTTGCGCCGCCCTCCGAGCGGCCGGGGTCGCGGAGTGCCTGTGAGCATTGGCTCGCGAAGATTTCCACGCCGCCTGCATGTGGATCCCCCCTTGGGAGCGGGGCCGCGCGACCTGACGCGCGGGCGCGAATTACTCGGCGTACATGGTGATGTCGGTCGCGGCCGCGAAGCACATGCGCTTGCACTCGTCCCAGTCCGGGTGGCGGATCATCAGATAGCCGTCGCTGACCAGAGTGGCCTTCCAGTCACGCCGCGCCGTGCCAGGGCGCAGCAGCTCGTCCTCGATCACGAAGCCCCGGTGCTGGCGCTTGAAGGTCTCGAGCCCGTCGATCCGGGTGATGCGCCCCCGACCCTTGGCGCGCTTGAACACGATCCCAGTGTTGTACTTGCGCGCGGTCGGGGCCTCGAAGGCCTTCCAGCAGCTGGCCCGGGCCCACTCGCGAAACAGGTCGACGTCGCCGGTGTAGTTCATCTGGTCGACCAGCCGCGCGCCGCCGGGCCGGCAGCCGATCTCGCCGAACACCGCCTCGCCCTTGGGCGTGTAGAACCACTCCATGTGGGTGAAGCCGTCGCCCATGCCGAGCGCCTTCAACACCTGGCGACCGAGCGCGACGCCGTTTTGGATCTTGGCCTGGTGCATGTCCCGGACCGTGATGATCACCGGGCTGATCCACTCGTGGCTGCGGGCCTCGAGCGGCTTGGGTAGGTACTGGGCGACGTTCTCGTAGACTGGCTGGCCGTCGACGCAGATCGTGTCGTAGGTGAACTCTTCGCCCTCGATGTACTCCTCGACGCTGAGGTCCTGGACGTGGCGGGTGGCCTCGATCGCGGCGTCGAGCTGGGCTTGGTCGCGGCAGCTGTAGGTGTCGGCGCTGCCAGCCCCGGCGATCGGCTTGATGATCAGCGGCAGGCCGATCCGACTGGCGGCCGCGCGGACGCTGTCGGTGTCAGCCGCCGACTGCCGGACGACTCGCTCGGACTTGGGCACCCGCACGCCCGCGGCCGCGACCCGCTCTTTCATGAGCTGCTTGTCGCGGAACCCCGTGACCGCGTCGACGCTCATGCCCGGCACGCCCCAGCGCTCGCGCAGGCGGGCGGCGAGCAGCACGGTCGGCTCCCAGTTGGTCAGCACCCGATCGATCTGGCGGCCGCGCAGCCACGCGCTGGCCCGCTCGATCACCGCGTCCTCGTCGAGGATCCGGGGGACCTCCAGGTAGTCCTCGAGGTGCGGCCTGACCGACGCGGGCAGGGCCCGACGCGGGCTGTCGCCGACCCCATAGACCTTGGCGCCGACTTCAGCGAGCCCGCGGGTGAACTGCAGCATCTCTTGGGGATAGGTCGGGCCGAGAAAGAGCACGCGCATGCACGCGACGCTACCGGGACGGCCCGCGGCGCGATAGCTTTCTCGCGCATGCGCACCGTCGTTTTCGTCGCTCCGTTTCCGCTCGGGACAACCATGCGCTTTGCACGCGCCGTCGCCTCGCTGCCGGGCGTGCGCCTGTGCGGCGTGATGCAGGAGCCGCCGCACGGAGCCGACCGCCGGCTGTTCGCGGATGTCGTGCAGATCGACGACGGGCTCTCGACCCGCGACATCGTCAGCGGCATCGACCTGATCCGCCGCCGCCATGGCCACCCGCATCGGATCATTGGCGTGCTCGAGCCGCTGCAGGTCCAGCTCGCCCAGGCCCGCGCGCACTTCAGCGTGCCCGGGACCGACATCGAGACCGCGGACGTGTTTCGCGACAAGGCCAAGATGAAAGATCGCCTGCGCGCCGCCGGCCTCCCGGTCGCGCGCCACATGTTGGTGACCTGCCTCGAGGACGCGCTCGCGTTCGAGGCCAAGGTCGGGTTCCCGATGGTGCTCAAGCCGCCCGCGGGGATGGGGGCCAAGGCCACGTTCCGGGTCCGGTCCCGCGAAGAGCTGCTCAGCGGCGTGCGGGGGCTCGGCGCCAGCCCAGCGCAGCCGGTGCTCGCCGAAGAATTCTTGCAGGGCCAAGAGGGCAGCTGCGACACCCTGACGCTCGGCGGCGAGCCGCGCCTGGTCTCGGTCTCGTGGTACCGACCCAGCTGCCTGACGGTGCTCGAGAACCCGTGGATCCAGTGGTGCTGCGTGCTCCCCCGCGAGAACGAGGGACCCGGGTTCGACGACGTCAAGCTCATGGCGATCCGGGCGGCGAAGGTGCTCGGGCTCGACACCGGCTTCACCCACATGGAGTGGTTTCGGCGGCCCGACGGCAGCCTGGCGATCGGCGAGATCGCCCAGCGACCGCCCGGGGCCCACATCACCAAGATGATCGGCCTGGCCTACGACACCGACCCCTACCGGATGTGGGCGCGGGCCGTCGCCGACGAAGCCTTCGATGGCCCGTGGCCGCGCAGCTACGCGGTTGGCTGCGCGTACCTGCGGGGGATCGGGCGCGGGCGCGTGGCCTCGATCAGCGGCGCCGACGAAGCCAACGAGGCGGTCGGGCAGGTGGTCGTGGAGGCCAAGCTGCCGACCCCCGGCGCGCCGAAGAACGACAGCTACGAGGGTGACGGGTACGCGATCGTTCGCAGCCAGCGGACCGAGGTGGTCGAGCGCGCGCTGGGCATCATCATTGGCAAGGTGCGGGTTCACTACGCCTGACCGTCGACGGGGTCGCGCGAGTGGGGGACCATGCAGCGGTGGCCAGCGACGCGACCAATTGGCGCAACCTCCAGGCGACCGAGCAGCTGGTCGCCGAGCTCGCGGCTGGTCGGTTTGACTCGGTCTCGACGCGGCGGCTGATCGCCAGCGCGCCAACCTTCACCCGCCTGCTGCGGGCCTGCTTCCTGGCCGAGAACGGTCAGCTCGCGCGCGCGCGGGCGGACGTCGACGCCGCGCTCGCGCGCGGGGGTGACAACCCGGTGATCGAGCTGGTCGCCGGGCAGCTGTTGTTTGTCACCCACGACTACCAGCGCGCGCTCGACCAGTTCGCGCGGGCCGGGGCGCGGCCGGGCGCGGCCGGTCGCCGCGGCCGACAGCGGGTGATCAGCGCCGCGCTGGCGCTGGGCTGGAAGCACGACGTTCGCGAGTGGCTCGAGCGATCGATCGCGGAGGATCCCGAGCACCCCAGCTTGCACGCCCAGGCGGTCCGGTTTTACTCGCGCGGGCACTGGTGGCAGCGGGCCCTCGACCACGCCCAGCCCGCGCTCGCGCAGACGCCCGAGAGCCCGTCGCTGTGGATGGAGGTCAGCAGCCTGCACGCGGCCCTGGATCAGCGTGACCAGGCGATCGCTGCGGCCGAGCGCGCGCTCGAGCTGGCGCCAGCGGACCAACGCCTCACGTACCTGCGCGCGGCCGGGCGCGTGGCGATCGACGCGAGCCGGTTTGATCTGGCCCGGACTTGGTTTGATCAGGCGCTGCTGCTCGACCCTGATCAGCGTGACGTACACGTGTGGCTGGCCGAGCTCGCCGCGTGGTCGGATCAGGTCGAGCTGGCCCGCGCGCACGCCGAGCAGGCGTTGGCTTCGCACTCTGACTTCGCCCCGGCGCTGCGTCTGCTCGGTGGCCTCGCGGTCGCGGCCGAGCAGTGGGACGCCGCGCGCGAGCTGCTGGCTCGGGCGGTGGCGATCGACCCGCGCGAGTATCAGGCCCACGTGTGGCTGAGCGAGGTCTACCTGCGGACCGGCGAGCCCGAGCGGGCCCACGCGCACCTGCAGCACGCGACCACCCACGCCGACGGGTTCTTGCTGGTGGCGTGGCTGCTGCGCTTCTTGCTGGTCGTCAGCGAGGACGCCGAGATCGGCGAGACAGTGGTTCACAACCGCACCGAGGAGTTCGAGCACGCGCTGCCCGAGCTGGTCCCCGAGCTCGCCCGCCAAGCTCTAAACACGCGCGCCCGAGCCGACATGATCGCGGCGGTCGAGGCCGCGCTCGCGGCCTTGCGTGGCAACCGATCGATCCACGCCACCCATCTAGTCGAGGGCGAGCTGGCTCGACTCCACGCGGGTCCGGGCTGCCGTCAGCGCTCGCGCTCGGCCTTGCAGCTGCTCGGCGTCGCCAGCCCGAACCACTGCCTGGCCGCGTTCGACGAGGTCGTGCGTGCGTATTCAGACTCGTCGCTGCCGGTCTGTCACCGCGGCGAGCTGCACCTGTGGCTGGGCAACCTGGACGCGGCGCGGGTCGATCTCGAGCTGGCGATCGACCGGGTCACCGGGACCCGCTGGGCGTACATGGGCCTGTCGACCCTGGACCTGCTCGCGGGCTTGCCCACGCGCGCGCTCGAGACCAACGCGCGCGGCGTCGAGGTCATGCGCGGCACCGAGGGTCCGGCGATCCACGTGTTCCGTGGCGAGGCGCTGCGGATGCTCGGGCGCACCGAAGCGGCGATCGTCGAGCTCGAGCAGGCGGTGGCTTCCCACCCCGCGCGGGCCGGCGCGACGATCAACCTGGGCCTGGCCTACGCCGAGCAGGGCGAGCTCGAGTCGCTGCGGGAGCTGTGGACCCGGCTGACGATCGAGCAGGCGCCTGGCCTCATGTCCGACGCCGCGCGCGAGCGCGAGCACGTGATCGTTGGCGATAGCGACTGGCAGCCGAGCGTCGAGGTGATGGTCACCGTGCTCGAGCGCGCGCTCGAGATGATGGGCGGCAACCGGTCTTCGGGGCTGATCACCTACTGGACCGCTGACGGAAAGCTGCGCTTCGTCCGACTGTGGCCGAACGATAGCGGAGGCCCGCACGCGCGCGATCACCTGCGGATCGCCCGGGCCAAGCAGCTGCTGGTGAAGGCGCTGGCTAGCTATCGTTGGTCGTGACGCGGGCTGCCTCGAGCAGGGCGTCGAGCAGCGGATCGAGGAGCTCGCGGCCACGCAGCTCCCGACGCCAGCGCGCAGGGATCCCCGCGGTTCCAGACCGGATCCCCGCGAGCCCGCCCGCGACCGCTGCTGTCGTGTCGGTGTCGTTGCCGATCGCGACCGCGGCCTTGACCACCGCTTCGAAGCTGTCGTGCTCGAGCGCCAGCCGGGCCGAGTGGAGGCAGTCGACGACGTAGCCGCTGCCGCTGCCAGCGGGGGCGCGGCGTAGATCGATCGCCGCGAGCTCGGCCTGTAATTGGTCGGGATCAGCGTGCGCCAGGGCGAGCTCACCGAGCAGATCGACCGCGGCGTTCCAGGCCGCGTGTTGTTCGACCCCCTCGAGCATCCGCCGGGCCCACAGGCAGTAGATCGCGCAGCACAGCTGGCTGCGCAGGTGGCCGTGGGTTGGCAGCGATGATCGCATGGCATCGCGGACCAGCGCTCGGTCGTCGCCCCGGTGCCAAAGCGCCAGCGGCAGCACCCGCATCAGCGAGCCGTTGCCGTTGTCGTACTCGCCGCTCGGCCCAGACTGCTCGGGATCCTGACCGGCAGCCAGCCGCGCCAGCGCGGTCCGAGTCTGAATGCCGACATCGAACACTGCCGCGTCGACGGCCAGGTAGCCACTGTCGAACCACCGGACCATGCGTTGGCCAAAGTCGCGGAGCTCGAGCTGGCCGCGCTCGAGCAGCGACGCCAGCAGGCACAGCGCCTGGGCGCCGTCGTCCGACCAGGTCCCGGGGGCCACGCTGGCGTGGGCCCGGCGAAACTCGGTGGGCGGGCGCATCTCGATCTGCTCGTGCGCGGGGATGTCGGCGGGGCCGTGAAATTCGTAGGGCACGCCGAGCGCGTCGCCGATCAACAGGCCCAGGAGACCGCCCTCGATCCGATGGTCTCGATCGTCGCGCGTGAGCATGGCCGCAGTATCGCTCAGTCCGCGCGCGGTGGCTGAGGCCGCTCGCGGCCGCCGTGGAGGTGCAGGTACAGCGGTCGCTCGCGATGCACCAGATGCCCGCGGACCTGCTCGTGCAGGGCTGGGAGCGCGTGCCAAGGGACGGCCGGCCACGCGTGGTGCTCGGCGTGGTAGGGCATGTTCCAGATCAACCAGCGCAGCCAGGCCGGGGTCACCAGCGAGCGCGTGCGCGCGAGGATCGACGGCTGGCCCTCGCCAGCTGACCCCAGCGCGGGCAGCCCCCGATGTTCACACGTGGTGTACCAGCCCAGCAACATGTGGCCGATCAGCAGGCCCGCGTACACCCGCCACAGCGTAGGAACGATCGTGCACGCCGCCGCGATCGCCAGGCCGTGGATCAGCATCAGCAACCGAGCCTCCCACGCGATTCGCAAGCGTCGCTCGGGCCGCACGAACGGCAGCACCCGCGTCCACAACCCGTCGGCCTGGCGGGGCACCAGCGCCGCGAACAACGACCAGCCGACCCGCGCGACCACCAGCGGGATCCCTGTCATCGTCACCACCCACATCAGACCCCGCGGCCACGGGATCATGAACGCCAAGCCGCCGAGCTCGGGGTCGTGCTCGAGCTCGTGGGTGTGGCGGTGATGCGTGAAGTGGAACGCCCGCATCAAGGCCGGGCTCATGGGCTGGGCGAGCGCGGCGATCCACCCGGCGAGCTCGCTCAGCCATGGCCGGGCGAACGCGGTCTTGTGGCAGGCCTCGTGCAACATGCCGAACATCGCGAACTGAGCCACGCCGTTGATGAGCAGCGAGGTGACGATCGCCGCGGGATCATCGAGGAGCACCAACGCGACCGCGCTGCCGACATAGAGCAGCGTCTGAGCCAGCAGCCGGCGCAGGCTCGCGGCGTCGCTGCGTTGGCTGAGCTGCTTTAGCCGCTCACTGGCGAGGAGCGGCTCGTCGATCAGGATGGCGTCCATGAGTGGTCCTCGCTCCGGTGTGCATCAGGCGATCGGCCTGTCCTGGAGGTGTTATCGTGCAACGATGGCGACGCGCCACCACGTTTTTGCCGTGTCGCTGGCCTGGCTCCTCGCCGGACAGGTCGGCGGGTGCCTGCGCGACCCCTCGAGGGTGACTTCCAGTACTGCCTCGAGGCCTGCGAGCTGAGCCCCGATTCGCTCGCGCTGCTCGAAGCCTCGCTGACCTGCGCCGCGGTCAACTGCGGCGAGGTGTGTGGACCGTAGATCGGACTACCCGATGGGCGGGTACTCCTCGCAGTAGCTCTCTTCGACCGCCCCGACAATCGCGTCGGACAGCGAGATCACCCCAGCCAGCACCTGCCCGATCTCATAGGCCGCGCCGCCGGTCTGCGCGGGGATCGGCGCTTGACCGGCGTAGTCAGTGAAGAACCCCTCTGACACATCATCGGTGCCCGACTGCCCGCCGAGGTGGTCGGCGAACGTGAACATCCGGATCTCCCGTTGCTGCAGCGAGCTGACGGTCTCGGGGTAGTCGTGCAGAATGTTGACCCCGTTGGCCACGGTCGGGCCGTTCCAGAACGTGTCGTCGGTGGTGTGAATGATCATCCGCAGCGTGGAGGACACGGGCCGCCACTGAAACCCACCCGAGGCGGCGAACAGCGCGTCGAGGCTGTTCTCGGTCCAGGTGCTGTTGAACGAGCCGCCGCCGGTCTGCTGATTGCTCGACGTGAAGTTGTTCCAGTACTCGAAGTCGGCCTTGAGCGCGTTGATGTCCGTGTAGGGCGCGCCCGCGTTGACGAGCGTGAAGTCGTCGACGAACACGGCCAGGCCATAGTGCGGCGGGTTGGGCAGATCGAAGGCCGCGAGCGCGTCGTGGACCGCCAGGATGTCGCTCTCGAGCTTGTCGAAGAACGGGCCCATCGTGGTCGACACGTCCATCACGAACACGATGTCGACGTCCTCGATGCAGTCCTCGGGATCGGGGCCGTCATCGGCGGTCTCGGCCGGGAGCGTGTCGAGCTTGAGACCGCCGCTCTCACCGGTGTCGTCATCGGTGCTGGCGTCGGCGGTGCTGGTGTCGTCGGTGGTGCTGTCGCTGCTCAGCGTGTCGCTGGCGGTGGCGAGCGTGGTCGCGGCGTCGGCGGTGTCACCCGTGAGCTGGCGATCACCTCCGTCCGACACACACGCGAGCAGGGGGGTGATGGACAGTGCAAACAGCGAGATACGACGCATGGCTAACTCCGAGCTACCCCGACACGATACCCCGACTCGCTGCCCGTGGTTTGATCCCTGATCAGACGAGACCAGACGAGCGCCCAGACGAACGTAGAGACGAGATCTGCCCGACCTACGGCAGCAGCAAAGCCGCGTCCTCGCGGGTCAGCGTCTCGACGACGTCCCCCGTCAAGACCACCAGCTCCACGGTCTTGCCGTCGACCACCACCACCTTGAACTGCGCCTTCTCGACCCCCGGCGCCAGCGTGATGTCGCGATCGGGCAGATGCAGCAGGTTGATCGCCGGCGGCTCTGCCGAGAGCGAGACCCGCATGCTGCCGTCGGACACCGTCATCTCGCGCGGCGTGCCCGGGGTGATCGTCGCCTCGAGCTCGGGCAGCGGATGCAGCCGCTTTTGGCGAAGCTGCTCGTCTTGCTCTCGCAGCGCCCGGGTGTGCGTGACGAACACCGTGCCGCCGACGATCACCGCCAAACCCAGGGCCACGCCCACGAACAGGCGCACCTGCCGAGCCGCCCGCCACCCGGCAAACCGGCCGAGGTGGTGGTCGGTCTCGGGTGGATCATCGAGCAGCTCGTCGTCGCGCGCGCTCGGGTCCCGGTCGCTGGCGGGCTCGGGTTCCGCACTGTCGGGATCGAGCTTGGCCTGGGCCGCGAGCTCGGCCATCGTCAGCTCGCGGTCTGACCCCGAAGGCTTCACCACAACCTCTACCGGTTGGCCTCGTCGATCAGCCGCGCGCCCTCCATGAGCAGGCTGGTCGTCGACGTCTTGACGAGGTCTTCCATCTCGATGTCCATGGCCGTGAAGTGAAACCGGCCCTTGTCCCACAGCAGCATGTGATAGACGCAGTGCGCCCCGTCGCGGCTGGCGGTGTCTTTTTCGATGCGGGCCTGAATGACTTGGCCCTTGCGGATGAAGATGCGCCCGACCTTCTTGTCGGCGGAGTGCTGCAGCTGCAGCACGCCGTCTTTGCGCTCCATCTCCATCATGACCAGCAGGCTCGACAGCCCGAGCTGCTCGAGCCGACCGGACAGACCCGTCCGCTTGATCGCACCAGAGAACGAGCCCGAGGCGCTGGGATCGACCTGCTGCGGTGGGGTGGACTCTGGCTCGGGCGCTGGCTGGCTCCGCGGCTGGCTCACGCTCGGGTTTTGTTGGCCCGGTTGGCCCTGCGGGGGTTGGCCCTGCTGTGGGTAGCCCTGCTGCTGGCCCTGCTGTGGGTAGCCACCGGCCCCGGGGTGCGGCCCGGGAGGCCCGTAGTGGCCGCCCTGCTGCGGATACTGTTGTTGTTGGCCCTGCTGCGGGTAGCCCTGCTGGGGGTAGCCCTGCTGCTGGCCTTGCTGCGGATAGCCTTGCTGGGGAAACCCACCTTGCTGGGGGAACCCACCTTGCTGGGGGAACCCACCTTGCTGAGGAAACCCGCCCTGCTGGGGAAAGCCCGACTGGCCTGGCGGCGACCCGAACCCGCCCGGCGAGGGGTAGCCACCCGACTGACCGCCGACCGGAGGCCCGAAGCTGCCCGGCGCGAACCCACCCGCAGGTCCCTGCGAGGGCGTGGGACCGTAGCCGTGCTGGCCAAACCCTGGCTGCGGCTGACCGTACCCCGGAGTGGGATCCTCGGCCTTGCCACGCTTGGCGAGGGCCTTGAGCACGCGCCGCTCGAGATCGTCGAACCGAAACGGCTTGGACACGTAGTCGTCGGGCTTGAGCCCGAGCGCGTGCAGGCGATCTTCATCTTTGCCCAGGGCGGTCAGGAACAGCACCGGGACGTCGGCGAGCATCGGATCCGCGCGCAGCTGCTGGACCAGCGCCCAGCCATCCATGACCGGCATCATCACGTCGCTGATGATCATGTCCGGCTTTTGGGCCTGGGCTTTTAGCAACGCCTGTTGACCGTCGCGCGCGGTGTCGACCGCGTACGTGCCCTTCTTCTCCAGGCTCGATGAGACCATGCGGAGAATCCAGGGGTCGTCGTCGACCACGAGAACCCGAATCTGGCTCACTTGCGCAGCCTAGGGGGGCCCGACCGGCGTGTCAACGAACCCGACTAGAACGGTCGCAGTTGTGACCAGGCGACCTGAGCGACCACACCCACCTTGGTCCCAGCGAGCCCAACCGCGCCCTGGACCTGGCGCAGGCGATCACTCACGGGAAAATGCAGCGCGTGGCGAGGTGCAAAACTGGACGCGAGCACGTGGTGGGCGGTCTTGAGGTACTCTGCGAGGAAGATCCGGGGCCGGCGCTCGGCGCAGGCGAGCAGGGCCAGCGAGCGGACCCGCTGGCGCTCACCACTGCGCCAGTACCTGAACAGCGCGCGACGAATTCCGCGCGCTCCCTCACCCTCGCCCCGAAAGGCCTCGAAGATCGAGTCGGCGAGGGCCTGACGGGTGGGCACGTAGCGGTCGTGCTCGATCCGGTAGCGGCGCAGGCTGCCGTCGTCGAGCCAGGGCTGATCCGCGCTGACATCGGCCCGGCGCCGGGCTTCGCGGGCCAAGTACTTGGCGTCGAGCAGGCCCATCGTCATGCCGCTCGCGGTGATCGGGTGAGAGCAGCCCGCGGCGTCACCGACCAGCGCCAGGCCCGGGGCCGTGGCCGGGGGCGCGGGGAGGTTGAAGGTCGGAGCCAGCTCGAGCGGTCCTTTGTGGCGATGCAGCGCGTCGGCGACAGACTCGGCCAGCGGCCCGGGCAGATACGGCAAGAACGCGTCGATCAGATAGCGGGAGAGATCCGCCCCTTTGGCGGGGAGCGCGTGGGGTAGGTCAAAGGTCAGGCGAAAGCTGAGCTGACCGTCGTCGCGGGAGATCGGGTAGCAGAGCATCGGCCCGGGCCCGCCCAGGATCACGTTGGCGTGCAAGGGGTGGCGCAGCTTGGCGCCCGTCACCTCCAGGCCAGCCGTGAAGCCGAGGGTCTGCCGGCCATCGGGCACGCCAGCGAGCTTTCGCACGGTGCTGGCCTTGCCGTCGGCGGCGACGACGAGATCGCAGCGGATCCGCAGCTCGCCCTCGGTCCCGGTCAGGACCACGCCGCAGGTGCGCTCGCCGTCACGCAGGAGGTCGACGACCCGCCAGCCCTCGAGCAGCGTGACCTGCTCGCGGTCGCGCAGGGTCTGACGCATGACGCGAACCAGGGTCTTGTGGTGGACCGACAGCCCGCGCGGGCGCTCGCCGGGGATCGACGCGTAGTCCAGGACCACCGGGTCGTCTTGCTCGCCGCTCTGCGTGACCACGAAGCCGTCGACATCGACCGCACCCGCGGCGACCAGCCGATTGTAGAAGCCCAGGTCATCGAGCACCTGCGCGCCGCGGGGGTGGATGAACTCGCCAGAGAAACGCGGCGACACGCCGCGGTGCAGATCGACCACGAGGATCGAGCGACGGCGGCGTTGGTCGGCCCGCGCGAGCGCCTGGGCCAGCGCGCAGCCAGCCAGCCCGGCGCCGACGATGACGACGTCGTAGCGGTCCGCGATCGCGGGGTGCCCCTCGGCGTTCATGCGAGCTGACCGACCTCACGGCGAAAGCTGGACAGGGCCGCGTGGATCGCCCGTGCCCCCGCGCTGGGGTCTCGCAGCCGCGGCGACAGGCCGTAGCCTGGCAGCTCGGTGTCGGGCAGGTTCGGACCGTCGCTGGCGATCGCGCCGACCCGGCCAACCAGGTTACGCGCGGCTCGCTGGGCCTGCGCACACGGATCGCCCACGGCGATCAACGCGAGCAGGGCGCGGGCGGTCGAGAGCTCGTCGCCGAAGCTGCCGTCCTCCCGCTGCTTGGTCCGCAGCTGCTGCTCGCAGGCCTTGCGCAGCGGGTGATCGGCGACGCACTGGACCACCGTCGCGCGCACGACCTCGGCCAGCGTCGCGACCGACCACGCGTGACCGTGGCGCGCGTGGGTTCGCTCGAGCCACGCACACGCGGCGGCGATCCGATCGTCCTCGCGGCGCCAGCCGAGCACGGCCAGCTCACGCAGGACCATGGCCGTCAGGACCACGCGGGCCTCGTCGTCGGTGCCGCCGAGGTTGAGCTGCTCGGCGTCGCGCCACGGCAGCTGGGACAGCGGGACCGTGGCCTCGCCTCGCTCGAACCGGGCGAACGAGCCATCGGGCTCTTGCATCGCAAGCACGATCTCGGCCGCGCGGCGGAGGCTGGCTCGGGTCGCGGGGGTCCGCGTACCGCGGAGCGCGTGCAAGATGGTGCAGGTCGTGCGCAGATCGAGGTGCGCGTCGGCGTCGGCCTCGGCCGACCAGCCCCCGATCGGGGCGTCGGCGCGGCGCTGCCAGGGGCCGGCGCTGGTGAGCTCGGCGGCGAGCAGTCGCTCGTGCACGCCCGCGATCCCAGCCGCGACACCGAGGCCGGCGACCTTCGCGAGCGGACGCCCGGTCAGGCCTTGCGCGAGCACTCGCCCGGACGCGGAGACCTCGACGGTTCCCCGAGCGCGGCGCAGGTAGTCGAGCCCCGAGCGAACCCGGGGATCGTCGCTGGTGACCCCGGCCACGCGCAGCGCCATCAGGCTGTAGATCGTGGGTCGGGTCGAGAACCACCCGCCGTGGGCCTGCTGCGCGTCCTCGATCCATCGCCGCGCCCGCCCGAGCGAGCGCCGACGAACGACGCCGCGCGGCAGCTTGCGCCCCAGTCGGATCGAGGTGTCGAAGGCCTGCAACAGATCTCCGGCCAACCCCGGGCGCGTGAGCCTAGGCGGGATCGCTGCGTCGTCGCGGTTGTAGAGCAGCAGCTCGGCGGCGTCGTACAGGTGGATCCGGGCCGGGCCCGACGCCAGCAAGTGCAGCGCGGTGACCATCTGCCGGGCCCACGGCGACAGCCGGGCCGGCGACAGCCGGGCGAACTCCGGGAGCAAGTACAGCTCCGAGGGGACCGAGGGGACCCAGTCCCACTCGACCGTGCCGGCCATCGCGAGCCACAGCCGCACGCTCAGGTTGGCCTGTCGGGCGCCACCGAGCTCGTGGATCACGCGCAGCGCGCGGACGAGGTCCTCGGCGTCGGGATCATCACCAGCTTGAACTCGGGCCCAGTAGCCCAGGCAGGTGAGCGAGACGTCGGGCTCACCCTTGGCGTCGCGCCAGCTGCCATCTTGGTGCTGTTGGCTACGGATCCACGCGAGCAAGCCCTGGCGCTCGACCTCGGTCAGATCGTGGAACAGCGCGTCGGCCAGCAGGACTTCGCAGCTCGGCCCGACGTCGGGGATCTCGGCCAGCCACGGCTGCGGCTGGTGCAGGCGGGCCCACCACGTCTGACACCACGCTTGGCTGCGGGCGAGGGCGGCGTCGAGCGGACCCCCAGCGGTCACTGGCTCACACCGCCAGCGTGGGGCGCTACGGACACGTGGCGTCGCCCGACGAACGGTGTCGAGCACCTGGGAAGTAGAGGTCTGATCAAGCATGTCTGCAACGGCGTAGTGCGCGCTAATTGCAGACGAGCATACACGTGTGGACCTCCCGTCCCGGTGACGCCAGTCACAGCTCCGGTGTGTCAAAAGTGCCACAGATGCCCGCGTAAGGCCATCTAGATGCGTTTTTCAATTTGCAGTGCCAGCCCTTGCGCACCTATTTGGAAGGTTGGGGTTGGGCTTGCTCGATGCGTGTGCCCTCTGCCACACTCCCACAAATGCGTCGCACGAAGACCGCGCTCACGTTCGCTGCCGCCCTGCTGGGCCTGACCACGCTCGGGAGTTGCACAGAGCCAGAGCCCGAGAACTTCGCCACGATCCGAATCGAGATGTCGCCGACCAACGGCACCACCGAACTGTTCGCTGGGACCACGGAGATCACGGCGACCGTGCAGTACGAGACCTGCCTGCAAGACTTCTACCTGGTGCGCCAACCCACCTTTCAAAAGGACGGCACCGACGGCGCGCCCGTGTTCGCCGACTTCGAGGATCGCCTGTGCAGCGACTTCATGGACATCCCCGATTGCGAGGTCACCGAGATCAAGCAGAACTTGATCGACGCGAACCAGGTGTACAGCTTGGCGGTCACCTTCAAGATCAACGACCCGTCGACCTTGCCCTACCGCGAGCTGCACATCGGTCCGCTCCCGGTCGAGGCCTTCGCGGGTTGCGACTCTGGCCAGGGCCCAAGCGTCGAGCTGCGGCAGTCCGGGCTGATCGGCAAGAACTCGGCCGGCACCCAGATCTGGCGGATCGGCGCGCTGCCGGGCACCAATATCGCGGTCGCCAACCAGGGTGCGCCGCTACGCGTCGACCTCGTCGCCAACTGACGCTGCTCGCCCTGCTGCTGACCGGGTGCTTGTCACGGCAGACCGGTGATCAGCAGGAGGTCGCGCCAGATACCACCCAGACCGAGGCCGCGCGTGGGCCTCGGTGTGAGGGGAGTTCGGAGCAGGCGATCGCGCAGCTGAGCGCGCGACCGGAAGCGGGGGACTGCGGCCTGGTGCTCGAGCACGACGCCGAGGGCGAGCGGCAGCTGATCGTCCGAGCGCTCCCGCGCGAAGGCGAGGCCGAGCAGGCCCCGCTCGCTCGCGGTCTCGCGCCCGAGGCCTGCGGATCCGCGCTCGAGCTGTGCGAGCTGTCTGGCATCAGCGACGAGCTCGGCCCGATCGTGCTCGCCAGCGTGCGCGGCCACGAGAGCGAGATGCCGATCCAGGTCTATCTCGGGTGGGTCGCCGACGATCGCCTCGTGTTCGCGCAGACCTGGTACGGCCTGAGCTCGGTCATGGATCACACCCGGATCGGACCCCCATGGGTGCTGGCCCCGTTCGACTGCGAAGGCCAGCTCATGTTGCTGCCCGCCGGCCGCCTCCCCGAGGCCAAGGTCGAGGCCCCCGCCGCCGGCCTCGTCGCGATCGCCGGCCAATGGACGATCAGCGAGGACGGCCACGCCACGCCACCGACCGAGGCGGCGACCCAAGATCCCACCAACTGCCGCCCACTGATCCCCGCGCTACCCTGAGCGGCTATCACCCGCCGCAGCGCAGCACCATCTCCGTCGGGTTTAGCCCCCTCCCAGGGGGCCAATCACACCATCGCGCACAAATTAACCAGCCCATCGAGGGAGCGCGAGCGACCGACCGGCCGCAAGGCCGTGCATGGCAAAGTGCAGGACGCCTGTGGGGGTCTATTATAGCCCCAGCCCATCGAGGGAGCGCGAGCGACCGACCGGCCGCAAGGCCGTGCATGGCAAAGTGCAGGACGCCTGTGGGGGTCTATTATAGCCCCAGCCCATCGAGGGAGCGCGAGCGACCGACCGGCCGCGAGGCCGTGCATGGCAAAGTGCAGGACGCCTGTGGGGGTCTATTATAGCCCCCAGCCCATCGAGGGAGCGAGAGCGACCGACCGGCCGCGAGGCCGTGCATGGCAAAGTGCAGGACGCCTGTGGGGGTCTATTATTGCGGGACGTAGCAGGCGCCCACGTTCTCGAGGCCCGGCTGGGGATCGAGGGGGATCTCGCCGCAGACCATCGGCGACTGGCACGTGTCGGCGTCGGCGAGGTCGCAAAGGGCGGTGCAGCAGCTGGGCTCGGTGCAGTCCGGGATGATGCCGCCGGTCTCGCACACGAAGCCCTCGGCGCAGCCCGAGTCGTTGACGCTGTTGCAGGGCTCGGAGGTCGAGCCGACGTCGCCCATGCCCGGGTACTGACACACGAAGTTGGACTGGCGGACCCGCTGGCACACCTGCAGGTCGGGGCACAGGGGCGCGAGCGGATCGCAGATCGCAGCGCACACGGGGACCTGCAAGCCCGGCGGAGTGCCGCACAGGGCAAACTCGCAGTCGTCGTCCACGCCACACAGCTCGAGGCACAGACCCATCGGGCTGTCGGGGGTGTTGGGGATGCAGGTGTGCCCGGCCGGACATTGGTCTTGACCGGTGCCGGGCGCGGGCGTGCACGGATCGAAGGGGAGCAGCGCGCCGTCGTCGGGGACGCAGTCGTAGATCGGCACGCTGGTCGACGTGAGCACCGTGCACTTTTGACCGTCGGGGCAGGGGGCGGGCTCGCTCGGATCGCAGTTGAACGTGGGGTCGCCGGTGGTGTTGGTGTTGGTGTCGCTGGTCGGGTCGCCGTCGCCAGGATCGCCGTCGCCGTCGCCGTCGCCCGCGCTGCCGGTCTCGGGTTGCTCGTCGCCGGCCTCGCTGCCCGTGGTCTGGCACCCGAACGAGACGGTGAGGAGCGAGAGCAGCAAGAACGGGGCGGAGGTCGAGCGGAGCATCGGTGAGGCCAACGGCGTCGGGGAACGACGCTTTCGTCGGCAGCTTAGCAGGCCGGCGGCCCTGCGTGCCGGGCCGAGCTGGTAGCCTGTGCGCGTGATCGAAGCGGGCCGCCTCGGTGTTTGCGCGGGGATGCTGCCCGTGTGGTGCTGCGTGTTGCTCGCCTGTGGTGGGCGCGAGCGTCCGGACGAGCGAGCGAGCGAGCGGACCGCGAGCAACCCGGCGTCCTCGAGCGCGGCGCCCGTGCCCCCGTCGCTCGCCGTTGGCGAGCTCGCGGTCATCGCCGAAGAGGCCGACCTGTTCGCGGGCCCGGATGACCGCGGGCTGCGGTTCGCGGTGCCGCTCAATCGCTCCTCGGATCTCACAGCTGGGCACGTCGTCGAAGTCGTCGAGATCCGGGGCGAGTTCATCGGCGTCCGGACTCACGACGGCGCGCTCGCGCGTCAGTGCGCGGGGAGCTTTGGGATCGAGGCCGAGCTCGAGCTGCGATTTTGGGTCACGCGCGGCTCGCTGCGCACGGTGCTGCGCCGTGCGGCGCGGGTCGACTTCGACGATGGAACCAGCGTCGCGCTGGTCGCTGGGGTGCCGCTCAGTCGCTTCGAAGATCGGATCAGCGCCCACGTCGGCGGGCTCAAGCTGCCGATCGAGCTCGACGCGGACCTGCTCGGGCTCGGCTTCTCTCCGACGGCGGCGGCGGGCGCACCGTCGAGCAGTTGGGCGCACGGGACGATCCCCTGGCCCGCGCTGGCCGAGCTTCGCTACGGCGAGCACAGCGTCCAAGCTCGCGGCGGCGCGTTCACCTGGGCCGTCGCGCAGCGGACCGCTGGCGACGCCGTGCTGCTGAGCTTCGCCAACCCCTGCGGCCGGTTCGAGCTGCGCTCGCAACCCCAGGCGCAGGTGCCCGAGCCGCCGCGCCCCGAGGTGATCGATCTCGACAAGGCGCGTCGGGCTGCCGGGATCAGCTTGTTGCAAGCGGGGGTCCCAGCGGATCCGTGCGAGCGCTGGGAGCTGGCCGCCGACACCCCGCTCGAGTGGACCGACGGCAGCGAGGCCGGCCGTGCGCGCGCGCAGCTCAGCATGTCGCGGGCGCCCGTGGTGCTGGCGCCCGATGATCCGCGGCTGTGTTTTGACGCGGTCCCCGGGCTCGCGGTGTGCAGCGCCGCCGCGGCCGTGACTCGCGGCGTCGACCCCAATTGCGAGTGAGACTCAGGCTTGGATGACAGCCGCGCACGCGCGCACGAGCTCGGTCGCGGTGTCCAGGGCCACGCCCGCGGCCTCGTCTTTGCTGCGCGCGAGCCGAACCAACCCCGTGGGCGGCATCACCGAGATCTGCAGCAGCGCGCGGCAACGCTGGCGCTGCTCGAGCTCGAACGGCTCCCCGGCGTCTGGGTCTGACTCATCCACGCTCGTCGCGAGGGCGCGAAGGTGATCGATGTAGCTGCGCCCCCACGCCGTCTCGCAGCGCTCGCGCGACCAGCCGCGGCTGGCGAGCGCGACCAACGTGGCGTTGAGGGCCATGCCCGCGGCCCGGCGCGCGTGGGTGACCGCGGTTCGCCGCGAGCCGAGCTGCGCGCGACCCTGCTCGAGCTCGTGATCGGCCGCCGCGAGCCAGCCGTCCGCGTCGAGCCGCCACAGCCAGTGCTTGGGGTCTCGCGCGCTCATGGAAGTCGCGGAGATCGAGTAATTAGAGGCTGTCGAGCGCCGGTCGACGAGGGCATTGCCCGCCAACCTATACAACAACGCGAGCGCGCGCGGCAGCGCTAGAATTCCACCGTGGCCGCCGCCCTCAGTCCTTGGCGAGCCAGTCGGAGAACGGCCGCAGCTCGATCTGTTCGTCCCGGACCAGCGCCACGTGCTCCGCGTCGTGCTCATAGCTGACGAGGCCGAGCTCCGGGAACCGACCGCGGTCGCCGACCCGCCGGTCCCCGCCCTGCAGGTACACGAGATCCACGTCTGATGTGTTGCGAACCAGGTGCGCGGGTCCGTTCGGAGGAAATCCCACGAAGTCTCCCGCCCGCAGGTCGAGCTCCCGATCGTCGATCTGGACCTTGCCCTGGCCCGACAGCACGAAGATCCACTCCTCCTGCACGCTGTGCACGTGAAGCGCGAAGCTCTCTTTGCCGGGCGGGACCCGGGCCAGCGACACGCCGAGGTGCGACAGACCGGTCTGGTCGCTGAGCCTGGTCATGAAGATCTCGGAGCGCTCGTTCAGCGGGTGGCTCACGTGCATCTCATCGCTGGCACCGAGCTTCGAGGTGTGTACGACGTAGTCCGTTGGCTGGCGATCGGCGGGCACGGGGCGGAGTGTAGCAACCTCCACGACCAACCCCCGCGGCTTGGTCTATGGTTTCGGGCATGAACGGGTTCTCTCAGCGATCTCTGCCGACCCCACCGGGCGCGAAGGGGCTGCCGTTCGTAGGTGAGACGCTGGAGTTCCTGCGATCGCCCGGCGCGTTCGTGGACGCGCGGCGGGGCAAGTATGGGCCCGTGTTCTCCTCGCGGGTGCTGGGCAAGCCGACCGTGTACTTGAGCGGCGCCGAGGCGAACCATTGGGTCTACGCGGGCGAGGACAAGTACCTGAAGAACGAGTGGTCCCCGGCGATCGTCGAGCTGCTCGGTGATGATTGCCTGGCGTTGATCAACGGCGAGGCGCACCGGGCCCGGCGCAAGCTGCTCGCACCCCACTTTCGACGGGTGGGGATGGACGCGTCGATCCCCTCGATCCTGACCGTCGCGCGCAAGCACCTGCGGCGCTGGCAGACTGACGCCGAGCTGGGTCCGGTCGCCATGGTCCCGCGGATGCGCGCGCTGGCGTTCGAGATCGCTGCGACCTACCTGGTCGGGGAGGTCACGGAGCTCGGCGTGCCGCTCGGCGAGTTCAGCAGCGACTTCAACACCTTCACGGCCGGCATGTTCACCCCGCTCGCCGTCGAGCTGCCGGGCACCAAGTTTGCGCGGGCGATGGCGGCACGTCGGCGGATGCACACGATCCTCGATGATCTAGTCATGCGCCGCGACGCCGGGAGCCGCCGCGGGCCCGATGTGCTGTCGACCCTGCTCGAGGTCCGCGACGAGGCGGGTGAGATGCTCCCGCGTGACACGATCGTCGACGAGCTGCAGCTGCTCTTGTTTGCGGGCCACGACACGACCGTCACCTCGATGTCGAACGTGGTCTATCACCTGGCGATGCATCCAGACGTCGCGCTCGAGGCTCGGGCCGAGCAGGACCAGCTGCGCGGCGGGAGCTTCACGCTCGAGTCGGTGCGAGGGATGCCGTATCTGAGCGCGCTCATCAAGGAGAGCATGCGGGTGATCCCGCCGATCGGCGCCGCGTTTCGGGTGATGACCCGCGAGGGCGAATTCGGTGGGTTTCGGATCCCCGTAGGTTGGCGGGTTGCCGTGACCCCGCGGCTCGTCCACTTGGATCCGCAGTACTACCCGGACCCGGACCGGTTTGATCCGCAGCGGTGGTTGGTGCCGACCGAGCGTCCGCCGTTTGCGTATATTCCGTTCGGTGGCGGGCCGCGGATGTGCATTGGTCAACACTTTGCGGAGCTGGAGATGCACATCGTGCTGGCGATGATGCTGCGCGAGTTTGTGTGGACGCTGGTGCCTGATCAGGATCTGAGCTTCACGGAGATACCGACGCCGCTGCCACGTGGGGGGTTGGTGCTGGAGCTTGCGCGACAGCTCGGTGCACGCTGACGACCCACGCGAGCCCCAGGCCGCACGATCTCCGTCGACCACACCCACTCCCCGCGAAACGCCCACCGAGGCACCGCTAGGGTTTGCGCCGCAGGCTCGCCACGGCATACTGCCGCGGTGAGCCAGACCAGTCAGACCCGCAAGCTCGAGGCGCGCGATGGCACCAAGCTCCACAGCGAGCTGTGGGAGCCGCAGGGGGAGGTTTCATTTGTCGTGTGCATCGTTCACGGGCAGAGCGAGCACGTCTCCCGCTACGACCAGATCGCGGCCGAGCTCAACGAGCTCGGTGGCCTGGTGTTTGGTGCCGATCATCGCGGCGAGGGCCGCAGCGGTGGGATCCCTGGGCACGCGGTGCGCTTCGAGCAGTACGCCGACGACCTGCTCGACGTGCTGCGCGACTACCAGGCCCACCTCGGTGAGGCGCGCGGGCCCGATCGGGTCCCATGGTTCATCTGGGCCCACTCCATGGGCGGGTTGATCGCCCTGACGTACCTGCTCGATCATGAGCAAGACGTGCAGCTGCGTGGCGCGGTGATCAGCGCGCCGCTGTTGAAGGTGGCGATCGAGGTCGGGCCGGTCAAAGAGCTCCTGGTTCGGGCGCTCGCCAAGCTGTTCCCGCGCATGGCCGTGCCCGTGGCGATCGATCCCAACACGATCTGTCGTGACCCCGAGCAGGTGCAGCGCTACGACTTGGATCCTCGCCGCACTCGCAAGGTCACGACCGGCTGGGTCATCGCCATGGAGGCGGCGAGCGAGCGCGTGCAGCAAGAAGCCCAAAAGCTGACGCTGCCCATGCACTGGTACGTCGGCACGGGCGATCAGATCGTCAATTCCTCGGTGACCCAGCAGACCTTCGCCGGGCTGTCACAGGCCCAGGCGCGCGACCAGTCGATCGAGGTGTGGCCGGGCTACTTCCACGAGCTGCACAACGAGCCGACCGAGCTGCGCGCGCCAGTGATCGCCAAGGTCCACGCGTGGATCCGGGATCGACTGCCCACCGCGAACTGAGCTTGTCAGCGCGGCGCGGCGGTGGGAGGATCGCCAGACCATGCGTGATCGCCAGACCGAACCCATTTGACCTCCAGCTTCGAGCTCAGCCTCCAAGGGGTGGCGCAGCGCGACGCTGCGGGGCTCTGCGGCAGCGCTGGCGCTGGTGTATGTCGACTTCCTCGACGAGCTTGGCTCCGGCGTCGCACCGCTCAGCGCCGCGGACATTCGTGATGATCTAGGCGTCGCCTACGGCGGCATCGCGCTGATCTTGCTGGTCGCGCCGCTGCTGCTCTCGATGCTGGTCGAGGGCCCACTGTTGTTGCTGTCGGATCGCTGGCGACGCGACAGGGTCGCTGCGATCTGCGTTGGCTTGATGGGCGTGTTCATGGTCTCGGCCGCGTGCGCGCGCTCGGCCTGGCTCCTGGCGCTCGCGTTTGGTGCGTGGGGCAGCGCCGGGGGCCTGGGCTGCGGGCTGAGCCAGGCCTTGCTGATGGACGCCCACCCCGACGCGCGCGAGCGCTGGATGACCCGCTGGACGCTAATGGGCGCGCTCGGAGACATGGCGACGCCGCTGTTGATCCTCGGCGTCGCGAGCCTGGGGTGGGGCTGGCGTGCGGGTCTGGGGCTCGCTGGCGGGCTGCACCTGGTCCACGCCGTCGTCCTCGCTCGGGTGCGCATGCAGCCGGTCAGCGCCTGCGAACCCGAGGGCGCCGAGCCAGCCGAGCGCCCGTTGCTCGAGCGCCTGCGCGCCGGACTGCGCGACCGCGAGCTGTTGATGTGGCTCGGCGCGTGCTCGCTGTGTTGCCTGCTCGATGAGATCCTCGTCGCGTTTGGGGTGCTGTTCTTGCGCGACGAGCTCGGCGCGCCGATCGAGACGCAGGCGATAGCGTTCGCCGCGTGCGGGGTCGGTGGCGTGTTGGGCCTGGCGGTGACCGAGTGGTTGCTGCGGCGGGTCGATGGGCTGCGGTTGTTGGTGGTCTCGTCGATCGCCTGCGTGGTCGTGTACGTACTCTGGCTGCAGCTCCACACGATCCCGGTTAGCCTCGTCGCGCTGTTCTTGGTCGGCGTGTGTGTCGCTCCGCTGTATCCGATCTGCGCGGCCCGGGCCTACGCGGCGCGACCGGGGCAGGCTGGGTTGGTCGCCGCGATCGATCAATTGTTCGCGCCGGTCAGCCTGCTCGCGCCACTTCTGATCGGGTTGGTCGCCGACGGGATCGGGATCGTGGTCGCGCTCGCGTTGTTGTTGCTGCAGCCGGTTGGTGTCGGGCTCGTCGCGGTGGTCGGGCTCTGGCGGCAGCGCGGAGGGGGGCGAGCCTAGCCGTTGTGGCTACGGTACCTGGTTTTCGAAACGCACTCGCGGCGTCAGATCCCGAGCGTGGGTCTGCAATGGGGTTGACGTCAAATCAGCGCGTACCGGCGGACTCACCGTCGGTCGTCAACCACTCACCACGCAAGGAAGTCCAGTCATGCCAGAGCTCAGCAAGTCAGCCCAAGTCAAGTCCGTTGCCACAGAGGAATTCGTCGAGGTGCTCGGCGGCGATGGTGGCTCCACGCCCACCCAGGCCCGCCTAATTTGCAATCCGCAGGGCACCAACGACTACTACCAGGATACGCGCACCGCCGAAGGCAAGCTCGAGATCGGGCGCAAGCTCGACATGGAGTAGGGCGCGAGGACCTTCGCGGGGTCGCTTCGATCCCGTGGAGGTCCCGTCTTTTTGTGTGCCCGAGGAGTGACCCGCCATGATCCTGATCTTCGCCGCCGCCGCCGACGTGACCGCGCGCGAGGTCTGTCGTTGGCTCGGGCGCATGGGCCAATCCGTCGTGCGGATCGACAGCGATGACCCGGTGGTCGAGCTCGAGGTTCAGATCGACTCCGCGTGCGAGGAGGCGCGCGTGCGCACCCGCAGCGGTCGCTACTTTCAGCTCTCGGAGGTGCGCGCCTTCTGGTATCGCCGCGGCGAGCTCGAGCTCGACGACGCGTTGACCACTAGCCCCACGCCCGCGCTGGCCCGCGCGCGTCAGCGAGAGTGGGCCGTGCTGCGCGACTGGTTGCTGAGCCGGCTCGAGGCCAAGCGCTCGCTCGGCTCGTGGGAGCGGGAGAACGCGTGCACGAAGCTGGTCCAGCTCTCGACCGCTCGGGCGCTGGGCTTGCCGATCCCCGCGACTCACGTGGGCACCTCGCGGGCCCGCTTGGTCGAGGCGATCGGGCGCTGGGGGCCGGCGATTCAAAAGGCCATTCAATGGGGTGCGGCGGGCGAGGAAGAGTCGCCAGACGACCGCGCCGTCGCGGGTACGACTCGCTCGCTGGAACCCGAGCGGCTCGCTCGCGCGCCTGAGCGTGTGTTTCCCCGGTTGGTTCAGCCCCACCTCGACAAGCAACTCGAGCTGCGGATCTTTGGCCTCGCCGGCCGGTTTTGGGCGATGGCCCTGGTCCCGCGCACGCCGGGCGAGGTCCCGGTCGATGCTCGGCTCGGTGATCTCGACGCGTATTTTCACCTGGTCCCCTATGACCTGCCCGCGTTGGTCGAGGCCCAGCTGCGCGCGCTGATGGAGGGGCTGCGGCTCGACACTGGATCGATCGACATGGTCGTGGATCGCGAGGGGGTGCACACTTTGCTGGAGGTCAACCCCAGCGGGCAGCTCGACTGGTTGGCGCGGGCCTGCAACGCGCCGATCGAGCGAGCGATCGCCGAGCACTTGGTCGTCCTCGCGGGCGCGAGCGTCAGTCAGTCCGCCTCGTTCGATCCTGGCGCGAAACGAGCTGACGTGCCGGATCCAGACTTTGCTACGGCCTCGCATCGCTTCGCCTGGGTCCACGGTCAACGCACGCTGGTCCGGCCCCTGGGTAAGCCGATCGTTCGGCGCTTCGAGATCGAGGCGCCGGCCCAGCAGCGCGCCGCCGTTAGTCGCAGCGCGCCGTCTGTGACACCGCCGCGCCCGCCTGGAACGCCGCGGCTCGCCGCGACCTCGATGCTCGTCGAGGGGCCTCAGCGCACGCTCCTCTATGATCTTCAGCGAGGCAAGGCGCTCAGCGTGCCGCCGAGCTTCATCGAGTCGCTCCGCGCGGGCGACGACGAGGACGGGCTCGCAGCCAGCGATCGCGCCAAGGTCCTCGCCTGGGTCCGAGATCCGCAGCGCTTCCCCGCGCGGTCGATGGCGTGGGAGCACCCGGCGCTGATCACCAACGCGGTGATCGACGTGGACGCCCACTCGGAGCACGACTATGTCGCGCTGTTCGCCGAGCTCGCGGAGCTCGGGTGCGAGCATGCGCTAGTCCGTGTCGATCGAGCGGACGCGCTCGACGTGCTCGACCGCGTCCACTCGCTGCTCGAGGACGGCCCGGCGATGTTCGTCGAGTGGTGGGTGTCGAGCGGCCCGGGACGGAGTGCTGCGGCGGTGATCGATCGGGTCCAGCGCTGGGCGCGGATCGTCAATGTCGTGATGTTCGGCGCGAGCGAGACCAAGTCGTGGCTGCGCACTCGGGCTGGGATCGGTGACGTGGTTGCCGTGACCCACGCCCTGCGCTTCGACGAGGTGCCGACGCCAGCGCTGACGGCGATGTTCGTGAGTGACTCGCTGGTTCGTGAGTCACTGCGGTACAACCCCTTCTTTCATCGCAAGCTGGCGATCGATGCCAGGGGGCAGCTGCGCAACGCACCCCACGTCGCGCGGAGCTTTGGGCGGCTTGGGGATCGGCCGCTGCGTGAGGTCGTCGCTGCGCCGAGCTTTGCCGCGCTGGGGATGATCCACAAAGGTGTGATCGAAGGGTGCCGCGACTGCGAGCTTCGGCATGCTTGCATGGATGGACGCGTGCCGGTCACTGCGGATGAGGGTGGGTATCGGCACACGTCGGCCTGCGGTTTGAACGGCGCGCAGGGCTAGCAGCCCTTTCGACTATGTCAGGATCAGCCGCGTACAGGGGTATGGGGTACCGATTTTGAGATCGGCCGCTCTTGTGGTCCGCTCTTGTGCTGCAACTGTGCAGCGTCGCGGACCGGGGCGAGGCGACGGATCAGATCGTCGCCGATCCCGTGGGCAAGGTGGGCGTAGCGCATCGTCACGACGATGCTGCCGTGGCCGAGCCACTCTTGGACCTGGCGCATCGGGATCCCACGCATGACTGCTTGCGAGGCGAAGCTGTGCCTTAGCAGGTGGTTGTGGATGCGGCGCATGTCGATCGCTTCGGTGATCTTCTCGAGCGCGTTGTTGGTGGTCTCGCCTTGAAGCACTTCGCCGTCGCTACCCGGGAACACCAGCTCGCCGTCGACGCGCTCACGCTGGATCTTCAGCGCTTCGATCGCGTCCCAGGTGAGCGGGAGCTCGCGGATCTTGTCGTTCTTCGTCGACATGAACCCGTTCAGCTTGTTGTAGGACCGCTGCACTCGCAGCCGACCTCGCTCGAGGTCGATGTCCTCGCGCCAACGTAGGGCGACCAACTCACCGATCCGTAGGCCGGTGCGCATGGCGACGACCACGAACGGGTGCCACTCGTTGGAGTGTTTGGCAGCTCCGGCGATCAACGCCTCGGCTTCGTCGAAGTCGAGGAAGTCGAAGTCGGGCTTGCGGAGCTTGAGCAAGCCGATCTCGGGGACCTCGCTGATCAACTTCCACTTGCGAGCAACCCGGAACATGCGCCCGAGCAGCTTGAGGTGGTGGTTGATCGTCTTCGGGTTGAGCGGCTTGCCGCGGACCGAAGGCTGCTCGAGCTTCACGACCTTGTAGGCGTCGATCATTCGCTCGTCGATCTGATCGAGCCTGCGGTTGCCGAACGCGGGGAGCAGGTGGACGCGCAGGATCATCTGCTTGGCCGCCAGCTCGGTGGGTTTGTTGAGGGTGGCTTGGTACGCGAGGAATTCCTCAGCGAAGCCTTCCAGGGTTGGTGTCTGCTTGTTGGCGTGCTCCTTCCAGGTGCCGGACGCGAGCTGCTTGCGGACCTCGCGTTCGTACTGCTCCGCGTCGCGCTTGGTCTGCGCGGGTGCGACCTTGCGGATGGTCTGCTTGCGGCCGTCAGGCCAGGTGTGCTCGACGTGGATCATCCAGCGGGTTTGTAGGCGCCCTTGTTTGTCGCGCCACTGTCGTTTCCTAGTGCTCATCGGTAGGTATCTCCTCCGATGGCACGGCTTGGCGGAGCCAACGTAACACAGATCCCCGCTCGAAGATCAGGCGACGGCCCAATCGACAGTGGGGGATCTCGTTTCGGCTCGCGGCCTCGTAGATCGTCTTGCGGTTGACGCCGAGGAACTCCGCGAGTTCGTCGGCTGTGAGAATTTGGATCGCTTCGTCGTCGCCTCGCATCGGGAACCTGAGCGCCTCCCTCAGCACCACTGAGCTGGGGGAGCGCATCTCCATTGCTATGGGTTCGGCGTAGCACCGTGGCGCGGGGATTCACGTCGATACGCGCGTGGGGCGGACGGGGATCGTGACCTCAAAATTCCTCGTGGGGACTTAGCGGACTGTCTCCCATTCCGTGTTAACTACCGATCTACACGGAATGGGGACTCCCCACCGGGTTTCCCACGGCGTGCCCACACGTGTCACCCACGGACGTTCCGATCACGCGAATTCAGCCTTCGACGTATGGCCCACGTGCGTGAGAGCCACTTCATCGATGATCGCCGCAAAAAAACTTCGTGGGAACCGAGAAAGTCTCGCTCCCCACGAAAACCCCATCGCCGCCGTCTGGCGGCAGACCGAACTTGGGTTGTGGCTCGAGTCGTCAGTGCCAGATGGGCAGGCGGCGCGAGCGAGGATTCGCCTCGTGAACGCCAACCCTGGGCGGTGCTCGAGCACCACTCGACCTCGGGGGAGATCCTGCGCCATCGACAGTTCATCCGCGCCGAGGCCAAGGCCTGCGCGCGCTCGATCCCCCGTCGCCCGGCAACCCCATGCCCAAACCGACCGCGGGGTTCGGCACGATAGGCGGCGAGACGGACCCGGATCTACCTGTGCACGTCGAACTACCCCGATCCCGCCCAGGAGCCGGCGCTGCGCCTGCACGTGGCCGTCGCCGGCCCGCGTGGGGCCTCAGTGGACCTCGAGCCCGTCGCCGACGAACCCTGGCGCATCGACCGGGCAGCAGGTGCCCGAGTCTGGTTGCTGACCGATCGGCACGGGCGTCATGGTTTTGCCTTCCTTGCCCGGCGCCGCCAGGCGGTGAGCGTCGAGCGAGGCACGCTGAGCACCTTCGCCGCGTTGCGAACCGAGCCCGCGTCATTGATGAGCTGATCGAGCAAGTCGGTCTGCATGCGCTCCCAACTATCGAGCTGGACCGTGTAGGAGTCGGATACCTCGGGCGGGTCGATCGCGTTGTCACCGTCGATTGCTCCCCGCTCGACGGCTTCTGCCAGGTCGAGATACGCCGCGGCCTGGGGCCTATCGCCAACCGGAGCGACGGGCCAGCGTGAACTCGCCGCGTACGACGACCCACCGGACACCAGCCAGCGGACCCACGTGGTCAACGTATCGAGCGGCACGGCGAGGACCGTCGACGCGCGCTCGATCGAGCCTGCGTCCGCGACGACCTGGCCGAGAAGATCGGCGACCATGGAGAGCCACGGCACTCGGTCGATCGTGTAGCGGTTGCGCAGTCGCGCCGGGTCGAGAGCGCCATCGCCCGCGAGCGCCAGGCCCCCCACGGCGTCAGCGAGGTCGAGGTACTCATCACCTCGGAGGGGTCGCACACGGGGCAGGAGCGTGATGCGTCGCAACGTCTCGGGCGGTCGAGCCGCGAACCACATCGCGGTGGCATCGGTCCCGACGATCGGGCCCTGGCCCCACGCACCAAGCAATTCCACTGGGACGCCGAGCAGGATCAGTGCTTTCCGAGGCGAGCCAGCATCCGCGGCGAGTTGGCCGAGTAGATCGTCGAGCATGACCGGCCACGAGCCCAGCCTGATCGTGTAGCGAGCACGCAGGCCATCCGGCTTGAGTCCGCCGTCGCCCCGGACCGCGCCCCGCTCGATGGCTTCAGCGAGGTCGAGATAGTCGTCGCCGGTCAGCCCTCACCCCATTCGAGCCCGCGCGCCGAGTTGTCCTTGGTTGATCGGGATTCGGCGATCCCCGAATTTGTGGTGATGCAGGTCGCCGTGTGCCCCGTGCCCCGCAGCAACCACCGAGCCCGGCGCACGCGACCGCGCAGCGCCGACTTCCGCAGGCCGAGCACCGCCGCAGCGCTGGCGAGCGACGACGCCTCGTCGATCACCGCGAGCAGCATCCGGGCCAACATCCGCTTCCAACTGTCCGGCTCGACCTCGATGCGCACGACCGCGTAGAACTTGCGCAGGTTCGCCGCGCGGGCGTCAGCGACCGTGCGTCGCATGGTCGCCTCGCTCATGCCCATGGTCTCGGCCGCGCGGGCGAGGTCGCCATCGCAGCGATCGACGACCGCGAACAACAGCTCGATCGTCATGCGCTCCCAAGCGCCGATTCCAACGAAGTAGCTGCTTGTAGCCATGCGCCGTCGCCTAGTTCTCGTCACAGTGGAACCGCCGCCGCAACACAGCGATGAACTGAAGCAGCGCTTGCTCTTCCTCCGGGGTGATGAAGGCGAGCGCGTCGATCAGCTCGCGCGGTCCATCGCGCTCGCCGAGTTCGAAGCTCTCGAAGAGGGTGGAGAGCAGTATGTCAAAGCCCGCGCACAGCTTGCGAAGGGTGTCGAGCGAGGGGGAGAAGCTGCCGTGCTCCAGCCGTCGAATCGTGTCCGGCGACAGGCCGCTGGCGTCGGCGAGGGCATCCTGCGTCAGGCCACGGGCGCGCCGGCAAGAGCGAATATGACGGCCGAAGCCTGCCACATTCATCGCCTACGCTCCTGAACCGGTTCGCACTGGTTGGAGAGGACTGCGAACCGAACCGAGACTTGGGCCAGGGGTTCTTGCGTCCGGCCGCGAATCCGGCGGAGCCGTCGGGGCCGCGCATGCGAGGGTGCGCGCGGCTTTGCGATCTGGTTGTCAGCCGCTTGGTGATCGTTTGGCGAGTTTCGTCGATCCATGCCCAAAGTGTCGGGATAGGGCGCTTCGACCAACAGGGCAGCGAAGTGGTATTTCGGACCAGCTGGAGGCCAAACCGCGTTTTCCCCGTCGCGTCCCAACGTTCCATCCAGCCGTGGGCCGTCCCCTTCACGAACTGGTCGAGGCCAACGTTCGCGGCATCACCATCAGAGGCGACGCCGCTCGCGGTTGCACGCGCACCAGCTTTCGGCCTCACGCCCTGCGGGCTTGTTGGCATGGCTGACGCAGCTGCGCCGCGAGTGCGATCGCGTCAACATCGATCATGCCGTCGGCCTCTACAGTCGGATCGAGGTCGGAGATAGTCCGCGCGACCCGGCGTATGCGATCGACCTCGCGCATGCTCAGGCTCTCTTGCCCGGCCAGGTCGAGAAGTCGGCTCTCGGCCGCAGGCGTCATTCGACACAGCTCCAAGATCGCCTGACCACCGGCCGGGATCTCGGCGTTGCTGGACCAGGGCGTGTCGCAGAGCCGCTCGCGCTGCCGCTCGCGGGCTGCGAAGATCCTCGCTCGGATCATCGCGCTGGTCTCGGGCTCGCTACCGGCGAGCTCTTCGCGGGAGGGCGGCGTGACGGGGACGATCAAATCCATGCGTTCGAGGACAGATCCAGGCACCCGACCTTGGTAGCGCTGGATCGCCGAGGGACTGCAGGTGCAGATGCGCTCCGGGTCGCCGAGCGCCCCGCACGGACACAGATTCATCGCCGCCAGCAGCTGGATGCGCGCAGGGAAGTGCAGCGCGTAGCCGGCTCGAACGATCGCCACCATGCCGTCCTCCAGCGGCTCGCGCAGGCCATCGACGCAAGCGCGGAGGAACTCGGGTAGATCGTCGAGGAACAGCACGCCACAGTGGGCCAGGCTGACCTCTCCGGGTCGCGGCGGGTTGCCGCCGCCGAGTAGACCCGTGACTGACACCGTGTGGTGCGGCATGCGGATCGGCGGGCGACGGATCAATCCCTCGGGCGAGCGGCGATGGGCGACACCGTGGATCTTGCTGACCTCGAGCGCCTGCTGGTCGTCGAGCTCCGGCAGCAATCCGGCGACCCGCCGCGCCAGCATGGTCTTGCCGACCCCTGCTGGCCCACGCAGCAGCAGGTTGTGGCCGCCGGCGATCATGATCTCGATCGCTCGCCGAGGCACCGCCAGCCCCCGAATGTCGGCCATGTCGGGCGCGTCCGCGAGGTTGCCCGTGGACCGAACGTGCCTCCGCGCGGCAACGCCGATCGTCGACTCGCCACGAAGGTGAGCGATCAGGCCAGGTAGATCGTTGACCGGAAGCACCTCGATCCCGGGGATCAACACCGCCTCATCGACGCTGCCCGCGGCCAGTACGAGCCGTCGGAAACCTTGACGGCGAGCGAGGTCGGCGACGACCAGCGTGCCGAGGGCTGGCCGCAGCGTGCCATCGAGCGCCAATTCGCCCCACAGCAACGTGCCGTCGAGCGAGTCGGCAGGGATCAGTCCGTGGCTGGCGAGCAACGCACAGGCGATCGCCAGATCGACACCGGGGCTGTCCTTGCGTTGTTCGGCCGGCGCGAGGCTGACGATCTGCTTGCGCGGTGGGATTGCGTGTCCACATCGACTGAGCGCGCTACGGACCCGCTCACGAGCCTCGTCGTGCGCTCCGCTGACCTGACCGACGATCGTGAGGCCGGGAAAACCGAGGTCGACGTCTGCCTCGATCGTGATGACAAAGCCGTCGATGCCGAGCAGCCCAGCCGAAAACGTGCGTGCGATCATGGAGGCTCCGCGAAGGGCGAGCCGTCCCGATTCGGATAGCGATCCTGATCGACGGCCCACATTGCAAGTCTCGGGATCGATCCCCATGGCGAACAGGGCAGCGAAGTGGACTTCCGTACCAGGACGAGGCCACTCGTCTTGCGCCGTCCATGACGCCCTGCTACGTTCGCCGAACGGGCCTGTGCAAAGGGCTCGGGCACAAAACATCTTTTTGCCCCTCGCAGCCTGCCCGGCTGCTTGGTGGCCTGCCGAGCAAAAGTCGGGGCTCGGTATGTAGCGGGGTAGTTGCACCTGCTTCGCACCCGCATGCCCGTGCAAGGGCAGGGCTGCCATGTACCAGCGTCATCATCGTCCACACTCTCGATCTCGATCTCCCAGTTGGCTCGACGGGAGGTGCCGGTGCTGAACGCCAAGGAGATCGGCAAACGTCTCCTCGGCCGTCGGCACGCTCTGGGCCTCTCGCAAGAAGCACTCGCGGCCGTCGCTCGGGTGTCGCACGAGACGGTCCGCCGCCTCGAACACGGGGCCATCAACCCGAACCTCGTCACATTCGGCAAGATCGCCGAGGGCCTTCAGACAACCGTGCCAGCCCTGCTCGCGGAGAAGGTCAGCGAAGAGGTGATCGAGCTGGTCGTCGGACTGCCCGAGCACGAGCAGGAGATCGTGGTCGTGATGCTCCGCGCCCTGTCGAACCACGTCGCCGCGGGTTGCTGATGCTCAGTTGAGCTCGGGCTCGGTGAGCAGCTGCGCCGCTGTGAGCCCGACCGACTCGGCGATCCTGCCGACGAGCTGAAGGTCCGGGGACCAGTCGCCGCAGAAGATCGCGAGCAGCCGCTCGATCGTGATGCCGGCAGCGCGAGCGATGTCGTCGAGGGACATGCCCCTCACGTACGCCTCGCGTCGGAGGTTCACCTCGATCAGTTCGTGGAAGGGCCGGGGCACGCGGCCGCGATTGTACTCGTCGGCGTGCCGGATGCTTAGCTCGGGCCGCTTCGTGCGACTGCGACCACGCGCGAGCAGCCCAGCAGTGTTTGACACCCCGCTCGGCTGGCTGGTACCCGGCCTCACCAGCGCCGGTGTCGGTGGCAGAGATCGACTTCGCACTGGGCGCTCGGACCTGGTGGTCGCGTGGGCCGGTGAGGCGGGCGAGGAGCGGCAGCTGAGCTGTGGCGCTCGGACCTGGTCTCGGAGGTCGGCGGGTGCGACGTTGCTTGGGAGAGACTCGAGGGGAGCCGCTTCGAGGGACCGACGAGCAGGTCGAGATCGTCATGGTCCGCGAGGGACATCGCCTCATGCCCGACGAGATCGAGGGTAGCGATCAGCGTGGCTGCCTTGGCATCATGGAGGCTCGGTACGCCGTCATAGACCTCAGCGGTATCATGGACTCGCTTGGGATTGGCCCGGAACACCGCGACTCCTGCTCGATCGAGAGCAGCGCGGATCGCGTCTCCGAAAACAGCGCTGGGCTCCATCACGACCTCGACGCGCTTGGGGCCGCCCCGCCCAGCGGCGCAACAACCGTGGGCCACGGCTACCTCCCGGACGCGCGGATCCAGCTCTTCGCTACCGGGAAGGACGGAAAGGCGTATAGCTCCTGGAAGCAGACGCCCGATCCGAATGCCGGCTGGACCGACTGGATCAGCTTCTAGTTTTTAGCCGTCGAAGACGCGGATATGGGTTGACCCCATTCTGGGCCGGCCAAGGATTGTACCCGCCCCGCGCTATTTGCGAGATTTCGTCCCACGTTGGCCGCGTGATGTGTCGACCCCGTGTATTCTTGCGAGACCGTGGACCGGCCGAACTGCAGCTCCTCGCACGCGTCGAGCATCACGTGCTCATCAACGAAGGTTCAGTCCCGCCCATGCGCGAGCACCAAGCTCGGTTCGCGCAGCGGAAGATCAAGATATCCACCGTCGCGCTGGCGAGACCATCGAGCAGCGTGCGCCGCTCGTGGACGTGGAGCCGCGATGCGCCAGCTTCCGCCGACTCCATACCTCACCGACGTCCGCGCAAGGATCAGCAACAAGCACGGGGGGCGGCACGCTGATCGCTGCCGACATCGTCACTGACGAGCAGCACGCGGCGGCCGTCGCCAACCCACCAGCTCAACCGGGTAGACACATGATCGTGTCTGGATCGCAGCCGAACTCGCACTCATCGAATACACCAATAGGAACCGAACACTCATCATAGTACGCGAGGCCGTCGCCTAGGCACCCGACAAACTTGGCTTGTCCTGAGCACCCCAAGCAGTTGCCGAGTTCACACCCCAGCGGACAGTCGATGAATATTGGCGCCGCTTCGGAGACACACTCGGCCTCGACCATGATCATGTCCCCGATACAGGTCGTGCTCAAGCAGTCCGCGGGTCCTTCGAGGCACTTGCCATCGTCGAGCGAACACCCAAACACGCAGTGGACCTGATGTTCTTCCGAGTCCGGACCGCACTCGTTCGTCACCGTGACGAGTTTGAGGATGGGATCACAAACCACCGACTGACACTCGCCATCGAAGATCTCGCACTGCTTTGCTTGAGCATCACAGCCCAGCGGCCAACAGTCCTTCAGATCCACGGAGCAGTTCGTCGTGGTCATCAACACGTTTCCGATACATTCGGAGGTGGTGTCGTCTTCGAGAGGCACGCAATCGATACACTCGTCACTGTCGTCGTCGCACACACCTGACGCACACTGGATGGACGCGGACGGCGCGTCACTCGCGCCGAGTGCGACATCACAGCTCACGCTGATAACTCCACTTTCCGGGTCACACTCCTTCACGGGTGTGCATCCACAGAGACCACCACTGCATGAGGATGCGCACGGTGTCTCAACGGGATCGACACACCCTGCAGCGTCCAGCACCACGGATATCGCCCCCTCCACACAGACGGGCTCTTCGAACTGAGGCTCACAGTTCGTCTCGGATGCCTCGACTGCAGGCAGATCGGGCACATGACACGCCAAGAGACACAAATGGATACATGTAGGTAGCGAAAGCTGTCGAAGCAGCCCCGACCTTTGGAAAAGTTCCTTGGCTTTGTGCACGTAGCGACACTCCATGCCGTGCAGATGGTACCATGGAGAGCCTCACCCGCCTCATCCCATGGCCATCCAACTGAACATCGCGCTCACAAAGGCAGCGGCAGTTTTGTTGGGCCTCCTGGGGGCCTCTGTGGTGGTCAGGGGTCCCGAGCTAGCCGAGCTAGCGACGAGCCTCTGGGACCAAGACGAACCTCCGGCCACTCGTCGAACAGAGGAAGAGTTTACCTCCCAACCAGGCCAGACCAAACCCTCTGTGATGACCGACCAGCCGGATGACTTCGAACGACCTCCAGAGCTCGTCGACCCTTACTCCGACTTGAGCTCTCGCCTGATCGATACGCTCCTCGCGCTCGATGAGTCAAGGCTCCCTTCGCAACGATACGAGGCGAGCGAGGCAGTGAAGCACCTTTGTGTACTGAAAGAGGATGCCCGAACTCAAGAACAGTTCAGTCTCGAACGGGCAGTCGACACGGAGCTCATCGCCCGAGGCTTGCAATCGAGGTGCAAGTGATGGTCGGCGCGGGGATGTTTCTCGCTTTTTCCGTGTTGGCCTTCGCTGGACCCAAGATCTGCACCTACGAGATCGAGTTCGAGAACGTCGACCCTGACATTCGAGCCGCAGCCCGTATAGAGGTTGCGGCGGCACTTCACGGCCGGGGCGACAAGGAATTCCGCTATCAGCCCGGCCCGAACACGAGCGAGTATCATGCTGACATCAGGGTCACCCCCGACCGGGAGCACGCCCCCCGCAACTACCTCATCAATGGGCTTGCGGCTGCGCCAGGCCCGGTGCTGCATTCCCGCATTGCCTCGGCTATCATCAAGGACTGCCGAGGCGACCTGAAGGTCGTACGAACAGCCTATAGCAGGGCGGGAGGCGATTATAGGGCGCGCGAGCGGGCAGAAAAAGAGGTCGCCGTTCTGCGCGAGCAAATACAAACACTGAGTGCAGAACGTGATGAGGCGCGTGACCACGCTAAATCCCTCAGCGCGGAACTGGAAACCCTAAAGGACGAAAATGACGAGACGCGCAAACGGCTCGAAGCCGAGTTGGAGAAGGTCAAGGATCGTCTCACTATCGTGACCAAGCAACGGGGCGAAGCGCTGCTTGAACTAGAAGCCCTCTACAATGACTATCAATCTATCGTAGGAGAGCTTGAGCAACGCGACCAGAGGATTACTGCGCTCGAAGATGACCTGACCGGTGCCAGTGAGATCGGGGAGAGACTCGTTGCAGTCCACTCAGTCGCATTAGGTTTTGATGTGATCGGCACCGGGCTACTTGCAATAGGCGCCATTAACGGTGCATACTGTGGTCCCCGGTGGCTTGCTGGCGATGAGGATTGCCAACGCAAGAGCTGGCGAAGTGTTGAGGACTCGCTGCACATTGGCATCTCGGGTGGGGTGATTCTTGGTGTCGGCCTGACTTTACACATTGCTGCATTTTCGGCCTACGCACACGACCAGCGCAAACAAATTGCGGGCTCGACGGCGCACATCCGCTGGGAGGGCACACGAATACGATTTTGAGCACTCTAGAGGCTCCAAATAACAATGAGAAGTACAAGGCACCCCACGATGACGACAATGAGGGTGCTAGCGAGTAGCGTCTGACCCTGACTCTCGTTACGAGACGCCGACTCGAACTGAGAACCCTCGGCGTCGGGCGACGCGGGTCGTGACGGGCGGATGCGGACGCCGCCTAACTCGTCCTCTACGCGCGCGAGGTTGGGGTCGTCGACGAAGGCGGCGGCGGCGTCTCGATCCAATTGAGTACTGCCTGCAATGTGATTAGCCGAGTCCGGTTGGAACGCACCAGCGTTCGGCCTCTGCTCGCGCCGCGGGCTAGTCCGCGCTGCCGCGGCCCTCGCCGCCGCCACTCCGCCGGGCGTTCGCGGCTCGCCGAAGGCCCCCGCGACCCAAAAGCGGTCTCGCGTCTGATCGGTCAATGTCGGCCGAACTTGCCGATCTCGTCGATCTTTCTCAACCGCTTCTGCGATCGCCGGGAACCCCGAGGCGAGGGCTGACTCGGGGCCGTGCCGGCGCTGAATTCGATCAAAATGCTGGACTGCGGAGTTCTTAAATCGGACCACGACCTTGCCGTTAGCGCGGTCGACGCTCTTAAGTCGATCTTGCAAGAACCTAAACCGCCGTGCCCGAAAAAGCTGCCCCGCAAGGAAGCGGTTGAGTGGTGAAGCCTGAGCGTTGAGGAAGTCCGCGGTCGGAGCGACGAGCGTGACGTTGTGGCTCCGAGCACGCTGTTGCATCGCCTCGACTACCCAGGGGGCGTTGAGATGCTCGTATGCGTCGTGCAATTTTGCAGGATCGCGTTGAATTGATGCATTCGCCTCGATCTGCCGAATCTGTTCTCGCAGCTCCCCCATCCGTTGGTCTTCTGTGAAGTCGAGGAGCACGCGGTCATGCCGAAAGTCTTGGATACATAGCCGAAACAGATCGGTCAAGGCCCCGTCGCCGCAACCCGACACTAGCCATCGTTGAGGGCCATCCTTGCGATCGTAGTCGAAGCTGTCCGCCTCCCAGTAGCTGCGCTCGTCGGCCAAAGGAGTCGGCTCGAGCCCAAAGCCCACGGCGAGGATCACCGTGCGAGTCCTGGCAGTGCCGGTCTCCCAGGTGACCCTGCGCGGCTGCTCACCTGCATCACCGATGCCGATCAATCCAACATCGAAGCAGAGATTGGCCCCGTCGCCCTCCTGCTCCCAAGCATCCTCAAGTTGCCTCAGCACACTGTTGACCTGACCGTGCTCCCAATCGAGCACCGGCAGCCCCGCTCGATCGCGGTTCCATCCATCGAGCGGCCAGTCGTACACTCCAGGGTGTAGCCAGCGCTGCGAGCCGAGGCGAAACAGGCTCAGGATCGTAGAGTTCTTCTCAAGGACGGTTACCTTCGCACCCAGCCGCCGAAGGCCTGCAGCGCAAGTAAGACCGGCCGCGCCTGCACCCACGACCACCACATCGTCATCTACGCTCACTTGCTCGCCAGCGACCAAGGCTGCGGCCAAGTTCAGCCCTCGAACCTGCTGGCTGTAGATCGTCACTCGCCGATCGATGCAGCCCAAGACGTACACTCCGGGCCAGTTTGGGACCGCCATGCTCTCCAGGACGATCGCGGCTTGCGGGGCGTCCATTGGTGCACTCACGTTGCCGATTCTCCACCAATACCGAGGGTAGCGCCACCCGTCGCGGGCGAGCCGTGCAGATGTCGCCTGTGCTCGGGCCGAGCGGTGGGTTCAGTCCAAAGCTGTGAGCAAAAGCGGCCCATTCTGGGCCGGCCAACAGTCAAACCCGGGCCGGGCGTCGATCAACTTCGTAGCGGCCATCACGGCCCCGGGGCGGCACGTAGCCAGGCTTGCCCTCCCGGCAACCATTGGCGATCCTCCCGGCCCCGTCATGCTCCCCGAGACAGACCTCGACACCCTGCTGACGCTCCAGCTCGCCGTAGCCTACGCCGGGGAGCAATCCAGCGATCACCCCCGCCTAGCCTGGTGGTCCACGGACATGGTCAGCGAGTACGGCGGCCTCGACTACTTCGCCCGCCTCACCCCCCGCACCGCCCAGTGGTCCGCCCTCGAGGTCGCGCGCGAAGCCGCGCGCCGCACCGACGTCGCCGCCCGCAGCCGCGACGCCAACCCCGACCGTCTCCGCTCCCTGTTCAGCCTCGGCTTCGAGCTCGACGAGCAGCTCGCGGATCGTCTCGCCCACCACAAGCGCTCCGGCAGCACCCCCACCCAAGCGCTCCCCGAGCTCGCGGATCTCCTCCCCACGTGGAACCCCGACGCCTTCGCCGCGTGGGCGAAGCGCGGGACCGCGCCCCGGACGGCCAACGAGCCCACGGGCCGGCGATTGACCGCAGTCCCCGATGATCCCGTCGAGATCGCGCGGCGCCTGGTTCACGCGCTATTTCCTCTGACGGACAGTTACCCTTGCCCGCACTTCCGTCATGCCTGACCGCGTCCCCGAGGCCAAGGAGCCGCACACCCAGCTCCTACGCGTCACGCTCGAGGTCGAAAACTCGCGGGGCTACTGGCAGCGCGTGACGAGCCCAGACTCGATGACGATGGACGACGAAGCCGAGCGAGCGTTCGTCGAGTTTTGGTTCGGCACCAAGTCGATGCCCCGCGTGCGCGACCTGATCAACGCGTTCCGGGCTCGCTTCGCCGCGTTCCCAGGTGCTCTCGATGCCCTGCACGCGTGGGCGGACGTCGACCGCGTGACGCGGATCGCGATCTGCCACTGGCACCTGCAGCTTTGCGACCCGATCTACCGCCGCTTCACAGGCGAGTTCCTGCCCGAGCGCCGCGCGAGCGGCCGCGACACGATCACCCGCCCCCTCGTCCTCCGGTGGATGAACGATCTGGACGTCGACGCGCGCTGGAGCCCCGCGACGCGGGCCGGCTTCGCTAGCAAGCTGCTCTCGGCAGCGCACGCCGCCGGGCTCGTAGCGACGACCCGCGATCCGAGAGCGCTCATGCTCCCCCGAGTCCCCCCTGCGGCCCTCGGCTACCTCATGTACCTGCTGCGTGGCGTGGAGTTCGAGGGCAGTCTCCACCAAAATCCCTACCTGCGCTCGGTCGGGCTCGAGGGCAGCGTGGTCGACGACAAGCTCCGCGCCGTCGTCGGTGTATCCTGCCGGCGCGTCGGTGACATCACCGATTTTTCCTGGGACTACGAGTCCCTGACCGACTGGGTCCGCCACACACGAGCCGCCGCATGAGCCTGTCGACCACCTTCGCCGAACTCGAGAGCGACCTGATCCACGAGGACGGGCCGCGGATCAGCACGATGCGCAACTATCGGTTCTGCATCGTCGTGTATCCGCCCGAAAAAGAGTTCGCGCTCCGGGGCGAGGTCCAAAGACTCAACTTCAACCTCGAGCAGGCCGGCTGGGTCGTCAAGACGATCTCGCTGCAACAGCTGCTGCTCGACCGTCTACGTCGCATGGAGGGCGGGATCGAGTGGCTGATCGCGCACGAAAAGAAGACCGCGGCCCGCCACCCGCAGCGAGGGCTCAACGCGCTCGAGGGGAAGATCATCCACGAGGTCGAAGGGCCCGACGGGATAGCGAAGGACGTCATCCGCGAGATCCAACAGTTCGTGGCCCAAAATCCAGACAAGGCCGAGCGCACGCTCGTGCTGATCGGCCGCGCGGGCGCCCTGTATCCGTTCTTCCGCAACTCGGCGCTGCTCAAGCACATCGACGGTCACACCAAGCAGGTACCCGTGGTGCTCCTGTACCCGGGCGTGCGCGTGAGCGACACGGCGCTGAGCTTCATGGGCCAGTTCAAGCCCGACAAAGATTACCGGCCGCGCATCTACGGATAGAGCATTCATGAAGATCTACGAGCTGTTCAAATCCAGCGTCACGCGCGACATCCCGCCGGTCGTCTACTTTCATGAACAATCCCCGCAGAAGCTCGCCAGCGAAGTCCGCGAATACATCATCACCGGTGGCTGGCCCGAGGGTCATCCGCATTGGGGCAAGAAGGGCATCCACGAGCACTACGTCCGGCTGCTGACCAACATCCGCCGGGAGTTCGACAAGCCCGACGGCCCCGATCTGCCGGCTGCATGGATCTCTGGCTTCTACGGATCAGGTAAGTCGAGCTTCGCCAAGCTGCTCGGGCTGTCCCTCGACGACAAGCGCCTGCCCGACGGCAGCCCGCTCGTCGACGCTTGGCTGGCCCGCGACACCTCCGACGCAGCGGCCGATCTGCATGAGGCGTGGGGCGAGCTGCTCGGCAAGATCGGGGAACCGATCGCGGTCGTGTTCGACATCGGCGGGGTCTCGCGCGGCGACGAGCACATCCACTCGGCGGTGGTGCGCCAGGTCCAGGCCCGGCTGGGCTACTGCGAGAAGGAGCCCATGGTCGCCGACTACGAGCTCAAGCTCGAGCGCGAGGATCTGTTCACGCAGTTCGAGGCCAAGGTGCGCGAGGTGTTCGGCCAGCCGTGGTCCGAGATTCAGACCTCGCACCTGGTCGAGGACAAATTCTCGACGATCCTGCATCACCTGTTCCCGGAGACCTACATCGACCCGATGGACTGGGTCGGCGCGCGGGCGGGCCAGACGATCAATCCCTACTCGGCCGATCAGGCCGCGCGGGCGATCGCCGACATGCTCAACAATCGGGCAAAGCCGGGCACGACCCTGTTCATCGTCATCGACGAGGTCTCGCAGTACATCTTCCAGGACCACAACCGCATGCTGGCCTTGCAGTCGCTGGTCAGCGCGCTCGGCCAGCGCTTGCGCGGGCGCGCGTGGCTGCTGGCGACCGGCCAGCAGCAGCTCGACGATCAGAACGACGGCAACATCCTCGGCAAGATGAAGGACCGGTTCCCGCCGGCCCTGCGGGTGCACCTCGACACGGTCAATATCCGCGACGTCGTCCATAAGCGGCTCCTACAAAAGAAGCCCGCCCAGGAGTCCGTGCTGCGCGAGCTGTACGAGCGCTACAGCAGCAACCTCAAGCTCTACGCCTACGGCTGCTCGGACATCACGCAAGCGGAGTTCGTCGACATCTACCCGATGCTGCCCGAGCACATCGACCTGATCATGAAGATCACGTCGGCGCTGCGGACCCGCTCGCGTCGCTCGCAGGGCGACGACCATGCGATCCGCGGGCTGCTGCAGCTGCTCGGTGAGCTGTTTCGCTCACACGGGCTCGCCGACGCCGAGGTCGGCCAGCTCATCACGATCGACAAGATCTTCGACGTCCAGGGCACTGCCCTCGACGCCGACGTCCAGCAGACCCTCGCCCGGGTCTGGCGGTTTTGCGACAAGCCCAATCCCGAGGCCAACCTCGAACTCGTGGCCCGCTGCGCCAAGGCGGTCGCGCTGCTCGAGCTTCTGCAGGGCGACGAGGAGAACCGCGGGCTAGCGACCGACAGCAAGCTGGTCGCGTCGTGCCTCTACGCGGACATTAGCGACGGCGACAATGAGCCGGCGGTCCGCGAGGCGCTCGAGCTGCTGCGCCGGGAGAACCTGCTGGGCTACTCGGAGCGGCGTGGCTACAAGATCCAGTCCTCGGCCGGGCAAGACTGGGAGGCCGACCGCCGCAACATCAGGGTGCCACAAGAGGAACGGGCGGAGTTCGTCCGCGAAGCCCTGCAAAACCTCGTCGGCGACGCAGGCAGGCCGCATCTGCTCGGGCGCGGGTTTCCATGGCTGGGCTTGTTCAGCACCGAGCACACCCACGACCAGCAGCCGTTCCAGAGTTCCTCGCGGGAGGAGGCGCCGATCGTCATCGATTTTCGCTACGTGCCGACGGCTGCCCAGGACTCGGCCACGTGGATCAACCGCAGCGCCGAGTCCACGTTCAACCGTCGGCTGATCTGGGTGGTCGGCCCGGATCAGCGCGTCGACGCGCTGGCCGGGGAGCTCGGTCGCTCGCGACGGATGCGGCGGCTATTCAAGGGCAGCGATGACCTGAGCAAGCGAAATCTGTTGCGGGAGGAAGAGGACCGCGAAGAGGATTTGCACGCAAAACTCGGCGAGGCCGTGGCCGAGGCGTTCGTGGCCGGGCGCATCTACTTCGACGGCTCCGACAGCGATCCGGCCGAGTTGGCCTCATCGTTCAAGGGCGCGTTGGTGACGGCCGGCAACAAGCGCCTGCCCGAGATCTACCCGCACTTCTCACCGACGCAGGTGACGGCCGGCGAGCTCGCCCAGCTCACGGTCACGCCGCTGTCGGGTCCCAACCGCAAGTTCTTCGAGGGCGAGCTGGGGATCCTCAGCGAGGACGCCGGTCGGATCGTGGCGAGCTGTGACGGTCCGATCCCCAAGCGCGTACTCGAGGTCGTCGAGCGGCAGCAGGGCATCTCGGGCGCCAACCTGCTCAAGCAGTTCGCCGCGTCGCCCTACGGCTTCCCGGCGGGCGTGGTCAAGGCGTGCGTGGCGGGGCTGCTCCACGCGGGCAAGCTCCGGCTGGTCCCCAGCGGCGGTGATCAGCTCACATCGATCGGCGACCCCGGGGTGCAGGATCTGTTCAAGGGCGATCGCGCGTTCAAGACCACCGACCTGTTTCCGGCCGGCGAGCAGAAGATCAAGGTCCAGGACCGGGCCAAGATCCGCGCGCTGTTTCTCAAGCAGTTCCTCCGCGAGGTCGAGCCAGAGAACGAGCCGATCGCCGACGCGATCGGCCAGCTGCTGCCGCCGCTCAACAACGATCTCGCCGGGGTCGAGCGCCGCCTCAACCGGCTCCCCAATCGCCCCGAGGCCCCGGCCGCGCTCCAGAACCTGCGCAAGGTGTTCGAGGACTGCCTGCGCACGCGGCAGATCGAGCCCACGGTGCTGGCCTTAGTCCGGCACCTCGAGGCCCTGCGCGAGGGCGCGGCGATGCTTCGCGAGTTCGACACGGCGCTGAGCGAGGCGATGATCGCCGAGGTCAACCGGGCGGACGAGGTCATGAAGCACCACCACCAGCAGCTCGAGGCGGTCAAGGCGCTGACCGTCGAGCTCGGGCAGGCCGGCGAGCGCATCGCGGAGCAGCTGCGCAGCGACCGGCCGTGGAAGGACGTCGAGGGCGTCAGCGACGACGTCGACGCCCTGCGCGAAGCCTATCGGGCCGAGCGATCGCATCGGCTAGTGGAGGAGCAGCGGCTGCTCGACGAGGCCCGTCAGGAGCTCAAGGCCCGGCCCGACATGGCGACGCTCAGTGACGACGAGCGCCAAGCCGTGCTGCGTCCGCTCAACGCCGCCAAGACCGAGACCACCGAGGAGGCCGTGTATCCCTCGCTCGCCGGGCTGAGCGATAGCTTCGCGCGGCGCCTCGTGGACGCGAAGCGCGAGGCCGAGACCAAGCTCGACAGCTTCGTGAGCAAGTCCAGCGGCGAGCTCGTGATCCGTGTCAGCCTCGAGCTGCTCGACCGGGAGATCCGCAGCGCAGACGACATCGACGCGCTCCTCGACGAGATCCGCACGCGCCTGCTCGCGCAGCTCGACAAGGCCGACAAGGTCCGCTTGCGCCTGAGCTGAGAGCCGACGAACTTCCATGACCGTGATGACCCCCGAGGCCAAGGCCAAGCTCTCGAAAACGATCCGTGCGCTGCGCGAGCGGCTGCTGGCCGATCTCGGCGATGCGCTGCGCGGCGAGTACAACCTCGGGATCACCTCGGCCGAGCAGGCCAAGCTCTCGGAGGCCCGGGCGAAGCGACGCGCGCGGCTCGACGACTGGGCCCGCGAGCAGGCCCGGGCGGCGCTGAAGGACAAGAAGTTCAAGGGCGACAAGGATCGGAACAAGGCCGTGGAAGCCAAGGTGCCGCGCTTTCGCGCGGAGGTCGTCGAGGAGGCGGCCTACACCTGGCTCAACCGGCTGGTCTACCTGCGCTTGCTCGAGGGCATGAAGCTTCGCCCGACCAAGCTGCTCACGGGCGGGCTGGCGTCGAGCATGTACTCGGACTTTCGCGATCTGGCGCAGGCGCTGGTCGGGCATGAGGACGGCGACGACAGCGACGGGTACATGTTCGTGCTCGGGTTGGTGTTCGACGAGCTCGCGCTCGATCTGCCCGGGTTGTTTGGGCGCACTGGCCTGAGTGAGCTGGTGCCGATGCGCTGGTCGACGCTGCGGCACGTGATCGAGGCGCTCGACGAGCCGGAGCTCGAGAGCTGCTGGACCGACGACATGACGCTGGGGTGGGTCTACCAGTACTGGAATGACCCCAAGCGCGAAGAGATCGACGCGAAGCTGAACGCGGGCGGCAAGGTGGCGCCCGACGAGATCGCCAGCAAGACGCAGATGTTCACCGAGCGCTACATGGTGGACTGGCTGCTGCAGAACAGCATTGGGCCGCTGTGGCTGGCGATGTGTCAGAAGCACGAATGGACGCCGAAGGTCGTCGCCGACGGGACGCTGGCGCGGCTGGAAGCGCGGCGCGTGGACTGGCGGGCGAAGCGGGACGCGGGGGAGGTCGAGCTGACGGAGTTGATGCCGCTGCACTCGGATGAGGAGCGGCGGTGGGCGTACTACGTCGAGCAGCCGATCCCCGCGGACGCGCCTGGGTTGGCGCCGGAGTCGATTCGGGACGTGAAGCTGATCGATCCGGCGGTTGGGTCGGGGCACTTTTTGGTGGTGGCGTTTGAGCTGCTGGTGGCGCTGTACCGTGAGGAGGCCGAGCATCGGGGGGAGAGCTGGGCGGAGAAGGAGATCGTCGAGAGTGTGCTGGCGGACAACCTGCACGGGATTGATCTGGATCCGCGGGCGGTGCAGATCGCCGCAGCGGCGTTGATGTTGGCGGCGCAGCGGGTGTGTGCACAGGCGCGGCCGGGGCGGATGAACCTGGTGGCGTCGAAGCTGCGGCTTGGGAGCCTGGCGGCCGATGATCCGGCCCGGGTCGAGCTGCGCGAGCAGGTCCAGGCGGATACTGGTGTTCCGGGGCACGTGACGGACGCGCTGGTGGACAAGCTGGCGGGGGCTGACCACCTGGGGAGCTTGCTGAAGATCGGCGATGCGCTCGATGAGGTGTTGAAGGACGACAGTGAGGAGCTGACTCGAGCGAAGGCGGAGCAGGGGAGCTTGTTTGGGGGCGGGTACTCGCAGGTGTTGCTGCGGCGGGAGGTGGTATCGCTGGATGAGGCGAAGGGGAGCTTGCAGCGACGGTTGGAGGAGTTCTTGGGGAAGCACACGGGGAGCGCGGATCTCGGGCTGCGGTTGCGGGGGGAGCAGCTGGCGGCGGGGGTTCGGTTTGTGCGGATGCTCGAGGAGGGGACGTATCATTTGGTGGTCGGGAATCCACCGTATCAGGGAACCGGGAAAATTGCGGATTCAGACTATGTGAGGAGTCAATACGATGTGGCGAAGGCAGATTTGTATGCGGCGTTCTTGCAGCGAGGTTTGGGACTGGCGCGGGCGGGCGGAGGCTGCGCCATGATTACAATGCGAACATGGATGTTTATTAAACAATTCTCGAGTTTCCGTGTCTGGCTGCTGGAAACACATGGACTTGCCGTGTTGGGGGACCTCTCATGGGGGGCTTTTGAGGGAATGCGAGATAACCCCGTCGTCATGTCAGTCTTCAGGCGAGAGTCCGCGGGCCAACGCTCAATTGCTCTCGCGCCCGGAGATCCCCAAGTACGTGTTCGGACGAAGGAGGAGATTCACCGCAAGCGAGCGGCGATACAATGCCAGGAAGGGCTAACGCCATTTACCCCCGCAACACTGAAAATTATCCCCGAATGGCCACTCATATACTGGTGGACGGACAATACGCTGCGCATTTTTCGAGATACGGAGCTTCTTGGTAAACGTGCGAAGGTTAGGCAAGGACTCGCCACGTCAAGTGACGCGAGGTTCGTTCGACAACCAGTTGAGTGCAGGGGGCGCACGTTCTGCCTCGATGTTGGCTTGGGACTCAATGTGCATGAGTGGGTTCCGTTTGTGAACGGCGCCGCGGGAAAAAAGTGGATTGATCCAGTCAGCGCTCTACTGCGGTGGGGTCGCAATGGCATTGAAATGAAAGTGCTTCATGAGGAACGCTACGGCTCATACTCCAAGAGGATTCCGAGTGAGGCATTTTACCTCCGAGATGATGGCGTGGCATTTAGCTCCATCGGATCGAACTTTGCTGCTCGAGCATTTCGCTGCCGAAGCGTATTTGGCCATATGGGAGCATCTGTTTTTCCTAGCGACGTCGCGGCCGCAGTGTGCGCTATGAACTCGAGTCTAGCTCAGACTATTCTCGTCGCGTTGAATCCGGGCGTTCATTTTGAGGTAGGGGACGTCAATCGGCTACCCAATGTGAAAATTCCAGGGCACGAGAAAATTTTCGAAACGATTGAGCGTGGTTTCACCATCCACGAATCCCACCGCGAGCCCTCCGTCGAGTTCAAACAGCCAGGCCCAAGCCCGTGGCGTCACGCCCAAGAATGGGCCCAGCTCGCCGTAGACCGCCCCGAGAACACCGCCCTCCCCGCGTACGAAGAACAACTCGACCCCGAGCCCCCCACCGATCACATCAGCTACGCCCTCGGCATCGCCCTCGGCCGCTTCTCCCCCGACGGCGAAGGCATCCTCGATCCCGCATCCACCAACCTCACCCACGCCCTCCCGCACGGCCTCCTGTTCCTCGACGGCACCCAACCCGCCGACAGCACGACCGACGGCCTCGGCCACCCCGCCTGCGCGCAGCTCCACACCGCCTGGTCCAACCACGCCCCCGCGATCGACACCAAGCGCAAGCACCTGCGCGACTACCTGCGTCTCGACTTCTTCGCCGTCCACCGCTCGATGTACGAGAACCGCCCGATCCACTGGCCGCTCTCGTCCGCGAACAAGACCTTCGTCGCGTGGATCAACATCCACCGCTGGCACGCCGGCACCCTCCGCTATCTCCTGGCCGAGCACCTCAACCCGACCAAGCTGCGCCTCGACGGCGAGATCGCCGATCTCCGCAAGACCCGTGACGGCGCCGACAAGAAGGCCGCCCGCGCAGCCGAGAAGCGCCTCGAGCATCTCACCACCTGGCGCGACGAACTCGCCGAGTTCATCGCCAACGTCAGCGCCTGCGCCGAGCAAGGCCCGCCGCCGCCCGACGCCAAGACGCCCCCGCGCGACGACGATGCCGTCTACGATCCCGACCTGGACGACGGCGTGATGATCAACTCCGCCGCCTTGTGGCCGCTGCTGACCCCGCAGTGGAAGGACCCCAAGAAGTGGTGGAAGCAGCTCGCCACCGCCGAGGGTCGCAAGGACTACGACTGGTCCCACCTCGCAGGGCGCTACTTCAAGCAGCGCGTCGACGACAAGTGTAAGACCGACCCGTCGCTGGCCGTCGCCCACAAGTGCTTTTGGAAGTACCACCCGGAGCGCGCCTACGCCTGGGAGCTGCGCCTGCAAGACGAGATCGCCCCGGACTTCGCGATCGACGAGGCCGGGTCCGACGCCGCGCGAGCCGAGCTCCTCAAAGCGCACAGCCAGACGGCGGAGGCGATCCTCGCCAAAGAACGAGCCCGCCGCACTCGCAAGCTCGAGAAGGCCAGCGCCGAGGACCAACAGGACATTTCACCCAAGAAGGACAACCAATGACCCCCTCTAAAACTGCATCCCGCGCTACAAAATCCATCGCCGACACTTCGATCCGTCGACTGACAGTCTATCTGCTTCGCGCCGACTTTGGCGCCGATGATATAGTTAATGATCCTCGCTACAAGAGCGAAAAAGGCCACACACATTTCATGTGCAAAGTTGCTGATCTGGACGCTGTTGTTGTGTCGCGTCAAGCGAAGGCACACGACGTCTTGTGGTGGAAGGACATCAAGAAAATAACGCGAACGCGCAAGAAAGCGCTCAGCACTCAATCTGCGGGCGCGGTGCTGGTAGTTTCCGTCGCTTCGCGGACCTTTGCTGTCGTCTTCGGCGACGGTCGACACCTAATCCCTGTGCGTGCGATCGCGGACCGGTTTGGACTACGCGTTGCACTTAATGCAATCGATCCCGACAAGGTACGATCGCTCGATCACGCTCGTGTCGATGCTTTCGCTCGCAGCACTCGGGAGCAAATGACGATCCCCGGCCCGACACGAACCTTTGGGATTGACGTGGCGCAAGACTTGCTGTCCGCTGTCACAGGAAACCCGTCAGCCGAGAACTCAATTCTGGGTTCCTGGGTCGTGGGCAAAGACGCGATTACCTTGCCGTCCGTCAAAATTACTCCCACGATGTTGCCCAACCTCCTCGGGCAACTGGCAGGCCTTGCAGATTCGCTTACGTACAAGAGGCACTTTCCATGGGTCGACAATGTCAGAGCGATCGATGACCCAGAAACAATATCGAAAGTGAACGGCCTCCTGGTAGCGATGCTCTCAAGCGGAGAATATCAATCTGCCGAGGTCGCGCTTGGGCTCCCGGACATCCTGGACTGGGAGAGTGTCTCCGGCTTTCGGTACTCGTCGTCTGAATCTGCAACACTTCATGATCAGCTTGATCTGGCTACATTTTTGGGAGTACCCAAGGCGGGGGCAGAGTTGACCATTGAGAAGCTGCGCAACCGCCGAGTGTTCATGGTCAGGTCGGACGGCACAGCTCGTGGGGTTTCCGCGTGGAAGTGCCTGGTGGCGGAGTTGGAAGATGGCTCGGAACGCTATGCGCTCCACAACGGACACTGGTATCAAATTAGCGCAGACTTTGTGGCGGAGGTTCACAGCGACTACAAGCGGATTCCCCTCGCTACACACCTTGGCCTCCCGGATTTCGACGATGGAGAGGAGTCTGACTACATTCGACGGGTCGCCGCCCTGGCCGGAACACGGTTTACGGTGTTTGATGGTGCGGAGCACCTGATTTCCTACGGTGGCGGGAAAAGCAAAGTTGAGTTTTGCGACCTCCTCGAGCAACTACATGGCGGATACCGCATGATTCACCTGAAGCGGTATACGGGTTCAGCAACGCTGAGCCATCTATTCGCGCAGGGATTGGTGGGAGCCGAAGCATACCTGTTGGATCCCCAGTTCCGCGAAGCCGTGACGAAGAAGATGTCTGGCGACCCGGAGTTGACCGTAGCGGATATCGAGCCCCGTCATAGCGAGATCGTTTTCGGCGTCATTCAGCGCAAGGGCACAGAGGGGGGCCGGCCGCACATGCCGTTCTTCAGCCAATTGAACCTGCGCACGGCGGTTCGCAGGCTGGAAGCCTTCGGTTTCCGCGTTGTTCTTCACACCATCAATGATATCACACCCGTACCCGAGAAGAAGCCTCGGAAACGGCAAACCAAACCCCGCGACGGAGCCGCCGGACAAGATGATTGACCTGACCCACAAGCCCGTCTCGGCCAAGTTCTGCGAGGTCCTCGAGGCCGACATCGGGAGTCGTCAGCTCGTCGTGCTGCTCGACGTCCGGCGCCACTACACCGAGCTCGTCGACGCCCTGCGCGAGGCTGGTGGTTGGGTCGCTCCGGTGCTGGCCCATCGTGGCAGCTACCTCGAGCTGATGGTCGAGCTCGAGCACCACGCGGGCAGCATTGATCCGTCGCCCGTGCTGGTTCACCTCCCCGGGGACATCGAGGTCACCAAGACGCCGATGCTCGAGATCGCCAAGGCCGGCAAGATGTTGCGCAAGGCCCTCGACACGCTGGTGCGCGAGGCGGCAATCGGCAAGGTCACGCCAGACCAGGTCGAGGCGTTCCTCGCCGAGCAAGGCGATGACCTGAGCTTGGCCAATGCCGACGCCTGGATGGCGGCCAAGGTCTCGGCGGCGTCGGGCGAGCTCACGGGCACGCTGCAAGCGATGAGCCTCACCGGCTTGGCGACGGCGCTGCTCGACCCGAGTTCGCCGCTGGTCAAGTCGCTCGCAAGCCCGGCCGAGCTCGGGCCGATCTGGCATCACCTCGCCAGCCACCTCGGGCTGCCGGACGACTGGGCGTATCCGGTCCCGCGCGAGCGAGTGTCCACGGTCCAGGCCGGCGACGTGATGGCGAGCTGGGTGCTGTGCGTCGAGTACGTCCATGATCTGCGCCGCGAAGTCCGGGCGCCGGTCCTGCGCGGGATCAGGGGGAGCCTGCCCGCGCGGCTGCGTGATGCATGCTTTCCGGTCGCTCGCTGGCTACGCAAGACCGCGCCGAGCACCTACGACAGCCTCGCCCGCGATGTGGAGGCGTGGCTGCCCGAGGAACTCGCCGCGGGTAGGCCCGGCGAGCTCGGCCGGATCGACACCTTCCGGTTCGAGGAGCAGCAGCTGTGTCTCGGCGCCCTCGATGCCCTCGACAACAGCGACTGGGACAACGCGGCCGAGTGGGCGCGCGAGCGGCTCGAGGGTGAGAGCTTTTGGGTCCGCCGGGAGCTTGGTCGTGATAGCGCGTGGATCCTGATCGCCGCCGTCGCGGCGCTCGGTCAGGCGGTCGTGGGGAGCAAGCTCGAATTCCGAAGCGCGAACTCGCTCGAGGAGGCCACGCTCAGCTACGTGGAGCGCGGCGCTCAGGTCGACCGACGGCACCGCGAACTCGCCCAGCAAGCCACCGCGCTGTTGTTCAGCAAGCTCCCCTACGCCGATCGTCTGCGTCTTGCGATCGAGCACGTTCGCAAGATCTACGTGGCCTGGCAGGACGCGCGCGCGCGCGAGTGGTCGGCGCTGTGCGAGCGCGAGGGAGCGCTGCCGGGGCCAGCGCTGCAACAGCGGCAGCTGTTCGACGAGGTCGTGCGACCGTTGGTCGGGACCGGCAAGACGGCGCTGTTCTTGGTCGACGCGCTGCGCTTCGAGATGGCGACGGAGCTCGTCGAGCTGATCGACGCAGGCGCGCGGCTGCGACCGCGGCTGGCGGAGCTGCCCACGGTGACCGAGATCTGCATGAACGCCCTCGCCCCGATCGCGCAGGCCGGCAAGCTGCGTCCGCTGATGGCGAGCAACAAGGGCAAGCCCGCCCGGCGCTTCGCGGGGCTCTCCACGGCCACCTTTCAGTACAAGACGCCGGATGATCGCAAGAAGGCCATGGCCAGTGGGGCCGGAGGGACGACGTGTCCGAGCCACTCGATCGACGACTGGCTACGCAAGAGCGTCAGCGAGGTGCGTCAGAGCGTCGGACAGGCCAAGCTCGCGCTGGTCCTGAGCACGCGGATCGACGTCGCGGGCGGGAAGGGCGACGGGCCATCGGTGTTCGCAGGTGAGCTGCTGCGAATCCGGGCGGCCTGGCAGCTGCTGCGCGAGGCCGGGGTCACGAACTTCGTGATCACTGCGGACCACGGATTCTTGCTGCGCGAGAAGGGCGACGCCACGCTCGCGCACGGCCAGGGCCACGACGCGCTCGCCCGCTACGCGCTCTACGACGTGCCGATTTCGAACACCGAGCAGTACAGCGTCGCGCTGCGCTCGCTCGCCTACGAGAACGTCGAGGGCTACCTCCTGCTCCCACGCGGCTGTGCGGTGTACGAGATCGCTGGCGACAGCAGCTTCGTGCACGGTGGCAACAGCCCGCAGGAGCGCGTCATCCCGGTGCTCACGCTCGAGCACAAGCAGCCGGCCGGTGGCAGCGACCGTCGCTACCAACTCGAGCTGTGCGGCTCGGGCAGCATCGACGGGATGCACTTTGTCGACGCGCAGCTACTGCGGGTCGAGGGCAACATGGGCCTCGAGTTCGTCGAACCCCCTAGCGTCGACTTCGACGTGCGGGTGGTCGGGGACGAGCGCACGCGGGCGTTCACCAACCAGGCGGGCCTCGACGCCCAGATGCGCGGGGGCGTCGTGCATGCTCGTGTCGGTCGCCGTTTCCGGGTGCTGTTTCGGCTCACTGGACCTCGCGGCGCGCGAGTGGAGGTCGAACTGTTCCACCCCAGCGGCACCCAGGCGATCGTGCCCGCGCTCATCGATCGTCGCTTCGACGTGACCGAGGCCAAGCAAGCAGCCGAAGATGCGGCCGCACCCGCAGTTGCACCCGCAGCAGAACAGCCGAGCGCCGCGCCGGTCGAGCGTGAGTGGCTCGACAGCATCGGAGAACTCAAAGTCCGCCGGGTGTTCGCCCACATCGAGCAGTTCGGTGCGATCAACGAGCAAGAAGCGACGACCATGCTCGGCTCGCCGCGCGCGTTCCGACGCTTCGCCGCCAACTTCGAGGAACTCGCCAAGATCGCGCCCTTCACCATGACGATCGAGATCGTCGGCGCAACCAAGCGATACGTGAAACGGAGCCAGAAATGACCAGCCTGACCCTGCAAGACATCGAGGACATCTTCGAGAAGCTGCGCGGTGGCGCGGTGCCCGAGCGCGGGCTCGACAGCTACGCCGTCGGCATCGACCGCGAACTTGCCGAGATCCGCCGCCAACTCGAACTCGTCGGCCGAGGCGGTGGCTACGTCAAGTTCCTGCGCGGCGACTACGGCTGCGGCAAGACCTTCATGGCCCGGCTCGCCGTGCTCGAGGCGCAGAACCAGGGATTTGCGACCAGCTTCGTGGTCGTCTCGGACAACGATCTCAAGTTCCACCGCTTCGACGACGTCTACCGCAAGGTCGTCAGCGCGCTCGGAACCGCCGCGTGCCCACGCGGGGCGCTGAGCGACATTCTCGACCGGTGGATCGGCAAGGTCGAGGAGGGTCTGATCGCCACCGACTGCGACCCCGACGCCGCCGACTTCGACGCGAAGGTCGCGGCCAAGCTCGCCGAGGAGCTGACCTCGATGATCGGCAACCAGGCGCCCGCCGAGTTCGTGCGGGTGATCCAGAAGGTATTCGAGCTCAAGCAGGCCGGCGAGCTGACCGAGGCCGCGGCGCTGCTGTCGTGGCTGTCGGGCAGCACCAACGTGGCCGCCAGCGCCAAGAAGATCGCCGACATTCGCGGGGAGATCAGCAGCCGCGACGCGATGGCCTACCTGCGGGGGATCGTCGGCATGGTCCACGCTGCCGACTACAAGGGCTTGGTGATCGTGATCGACGAAGCCGAGACGATCCTGCGCATGCGTCGGGACTCGCGAGGCAAGTCGCTCAACGGCATTCGGCAGATCTATGACGACGCTGGCAGCTACGAGCGGCTGCTGTGGATCTTCACCGGCACGCCGGACTTCTTCGACTCGCGCCACGGCGTCGCCGGGCTGACGCCGCTGTACGATCGGATCGGGTTCTCCCAGGAGGAGGGTGGGTTCGCCAACGTCCGCCAGCCGCAGCTCGCGTTGCGGCCCTTCGGCAAGGAGCGGCTGCGGGCCGTCGCACGGGCGCTGCGCGACCTCTATCAGCCCGAGAATCCGCAGCGGCACAAGGACGAAATCACGGACGACTTCATCGATCTGCTCGTCGACAAGGTGACCGAGGGCTTTCGCGGGCACGTCGGCTTGGTGCCGCGGCACTTCATCCGGGAGTTCATCAACAAGATGGACCTCGTGCAGCAGGAGCCCAAGTACAAGCCGATGGCGATGAAAGACCGGGACTATGTGCCGCGGGAGCTGACGCCCGAAGAGGAGAACGCGCTCGCGCACGGCGGCACGGTGGTGACCGAGTTTGGGGATGACGACGCCACGCCGATGCCGGCCGAGGAGGTCTGGTGAGCACGACGACGGGTCACGCAGTCGACGACGGGCTTGTGAGGTCGAGCCCTTGAGCGTGTTCGGTCGCTTCGCTCCGCGCTTGCAGCAGGCGATCGTCGCTCGGCTCGGCTGGACGTCGCTGCGACCCGTGCAAGAGCTCGCTGGCGAGGTGCTGCTCGACGGCCACAACGCGGTGATCCTCGCCCCGACCGCGGGGGGCAAGACCGAGGCCAGCATGTTTCCGGTCCTGTCGATGCTGGTCAGCGATCAACCGGAAGGGATCGGGGCGCTGTACATCGCACCGATCAAGGCGCTGCTCAACAACCAGTCCGAGCGGCTGGATCGCTACACGCAGATGGTCGGTCTCGGTCGCTTCGTCTGGCACGGGGATACGGCGAGCCACGATCGACGCCGGTTTCTGCGCGAGCCGAGCGAGCTGCTCATGACCACGCCTGAGTCGCTCGAGGTCATGCTGATCTCGCAGAAGATCGACAAGGCCAAGCTGTTCGCGGATCTGCGCGTGGTCGTGATCGATGAGGTTCATGCGATGGCCGGGTCCGACCGCGGCGCGCACTTGCTCAGCGTGATCGAGCGGCTCGCTGCGCTCTCACGCCACGACATCCAGCGCGTGGGCCTCAGCGCGACCGTGGGCAACCCGAGCGAGATCGTTGGGTGGTTGCAGGGCAGCTCGAAGCGTCCGGGGACGATCGTCGATCCACCGCATGCGCCCGCGCGGCGTGAGCTGCTGGTCTTGCGTGACGACTCGCTGCCGGCCTTGGCCGACTCGGCTGCGGGCTTGGCCAAGATCGGCAAGAGCCTGTTCTTTTGCCAGTCGCGGGCGATCGCCGAGGCCGTCGCCGAGCACATGCGGCGCGCCGGAACCGAGGTGTTCGTGCATCACAGCTCGGTCTCGGCCGAAGAGCGCCAGCTCGCCGAGGAGCGGTTTCATCGAGGGAGCTCGGCGTGCATCGTGTGCACGTCCACGCTCGAGCTCGGCATCGACGTGGGTGACCTCGACCGCGTGTTCCAAGCCGAGGCACCGACGACGGTCAGCTCGTTTTTGCAGCGGATGGGCCGGACTGGGCGCCGCGACGGAACGGTCGCTAACACGACCTTCTTTTGCGAGACCGACGACGGGATGTTGCAGGCGCTCGCCATGGTCGAGCTCGCCAAGACGCGCTGGGTCGAGGCCGTCGAACTCAGTGATCGGGCTTGGCCAGTACTCGTCCATCAGCTGCTCGCGCTCTCGTTGGCGACCGATGGCGTCGCGCCCGAGGCTGCGTGGGCGCACCTACAGCGGGTGCCTGACTTCGCGGGTATCCGACGGCCCGAGTTCGATCGGCTAATCCAGTGGATGCTCCGCGACGGCGGGCTGCGCATGGCCAGCGGGCTGCTCGTCATCGGGCCCAAGGCGGAACGACGGTTTGGTCGGCGCAACTTCATGGAGCTCTACGCGGTGTTCTCGAGCCCCAAGAGCTACTCGGTCCAGACTTCGCACGGACAGCTGCTTGGATCGCTCAACCAGCAGTTCGTCGATCGGCTGGTCGACGGCGTGAGCTGCTTCTTGCTCGCGGGACGACCGTGGGCGGTGATCTCCGTGCAGCACGACGATCGTCGCGTGGTCGTGCAGGCGGCCCCGCGCGGTCGCAAGCCAACCTGGGGCGGGTTCTTGCCGCAATTCTTGGGCTTTGAGGTCTGCCAGCAGATCGCCCGGACGCTGTGCTCGGACGACGACTACGTGTATCTGCACTCGCACGCCCGCGATGCGCTGCAGACGATCCGCGAGCAGTACCAAAGTGTCCGCGCCAACGACGGGCTGCTGCAGCCGGGAGGGATCGTGGAGTTCGCCGAGGACGAGCTGCGCTGGTGGACCTTCGCGGGCGGGCGCATCAACGCGACCCTTCGCTACGCGCTCGAGGCGATCAGTCCGGGCTGGAAGGTCGTGCCCGACAACTTCGTGCTGCGGATCCGCGGCGAGGTCGAGGTCGACTCGTTCCGCGCGGCCAAGGAGCAGCTCGAGGATCCCGAGTTTTGGGGTGACGACGCGATCTGGCGCAGCATCGCCGCGTCCTTGCCGAACTATCGCTTGAGCAAGTTCCAGCCGTTGATGCCGCCGTGGATCGAACGGGAGATGGTCGCGGACTACCTGCTCGACGTCGGCGGGACCTGGCGGTGGCTGACCGGCGAGGCTGGGGTGGGGCTGTCTCGCGTGCCCGCGGCGGTCCGGCGCGCACCGGCCCACGATGTCGCGCCGCCAGTTGCCGTCGAGCGCGACGACACGCCGCCACGGCTGCCTACGCTGCCGGTTCGGTGGATCGATGGGGATCAGCAGCTGCGCGATGTGTGCGAGCGGCTGCGGCACGAGGACGCGATCGCGCTGGATGTCGAGACCACGCTGTACTCGCGGCGCCTGTGCTTGGTGCAGCTGGGGACGCGCGAGGAGATCTTCATCATCGACCCTTTCGAGATCGTGGAGTTCGAGCCGCTTGTCGAGCTGCTCGGGGACGAGGGGGTCGTGAAGGTGATCCACAACGCGAGCTTCGAGAAGAGCGTGCTCGCGGTGCATGGGGTCGAGATCCGAAACATCGCCGACACGCTCGCGCTGTCACGGGCCAGGCGAGGGCGGGAGATCGAGGGTGGGCACAAGCTCGGGGTGGTGTGCGAGCGGGAGCTCGGGATCGAGCTCGACAAGAGCGAGCAGCAGAGCGACTGGGCACGGCGACCGCTGAGCAAGCGGCAGATGGCCTATGCGGCGTTGGATGTGGAGGTGTTGCTGGGGCTGTGGGATCGGTTGCAGGTGCAGGGGCGGTTGTTTTGAGGATGAGAAGAGCGACGCAGGCTCGCCGACTGGGAAATGTTCGGATCATGGGACGCTCAGAACGTGAGATGATCTCTGGTCTGTGCGGTTGCCTACCGATCAACGCGAGAGAGTCGAGAACGCAGAAACACAAGCGCGAAGCGTTTGGTCGGTCGGCGACCAACGCTTGCGGTTCGCTCGGTGTCCCGGATGTGGAGGAGCCGTTCACGATGCATGACAGCCTCGCTACCTACCTCCCGCGCTGGACCAAGCGCGTCGTGCTCGGCACAGGCGGGCGGGACCCTCTTGGCCTGTCTCGCATCACCCACGCCCTCACCGGGGAATTGCTGCGCGGGATCATCACCACGACCAGGAACGCCCGCTACTATTCGATCTACTGCTGGATCCTCCGAAACATCGCCGAGACCGAGAACCTGCAGGATGATGACGCCTTCGCCCGCGCGTTTCGTCGGCGCGAGGCCGCGTTTGCCCTGGCGACCATGCTCGACCCCGAGCGGCGCCCGAACGTCGTCCCGGTCGGCGTGACCAAGGTCCGAGCCGCGCTCGAGGGAGCAGACGATGAGCTGAGCCTCGACCTTCGTCTGCTCAGCAACCCCTACGGGGGCTATGGGCAAAACTACAACGGGTCCATGTTCGCGCTCGGTCTGTGGGAGCGCGAAGCTGACGGCTTTGACGAGATCGCCGGAGACGATGCCGAGCTCTTGGCCCTGGCCGTCGAGGAGTCCGTCGCCAAGACACCCTTCGGCCGCAAGCGCGCGTGGACGCACGAACGGGTCTCTCTCAAGGACCTGCGCCGCTCCGCGGCGGCCATGAGCCTCGATGCCCTGCGCAGTCCCGCCCACGAGGTCGAGCGCGACACGCTCATCAAGCTCTTGTTTGGTCGCAGCGACAGGCTCCCGGGAGAAGCGGACATTCGTCGTCGGCTGACCCTCACCTGGATCCTCTGGGTGATCCGGCGCTACGAGGCGGCGCAGCTTCGCTGCCGCTCGGGCAAGAAGCTGGAGTGGACCCTCCTCTACGGACCGCTCTACTTTGGCGTCATCAACGACGGCGAGGACGCGGTCGTGAGCGTCGAACTCCCGCCCGCCCTCATCGACAACTGTGACCACTGGCGTCTGTTCTGCGCCCAGCAACACCTCACCGTCGCCCACGAGGGGGCGCTTCGTGCGTTGCTCGAGGTCGCTTCGCTCTCGGACAGCGGCCTCGAGATCAGCGACGCCATCGAGCTGCTGGTCAATGACGACTTTCGAGCCTTCGTCGACGCGCGCACCGGTACGCCGGGTACGACGCCGGCCAAGTTGCTCGATGCCCTGGGTCTGCGCGAGCCCCCAACGGTCCACGGCCCCGATGAGATCAACGCGAGCCGCTCGATCCTCCACCCCCTGAGCGAGAATAGGCTGTGCTGGCAAGCCAAGGGACCCGAGCAACACCTGGCGCAATCGTTGATGCAGCTCGCCAGCCTTTACGCGCGCTGGCGGGCCTTGCCGGACAACGCCGCGGTCAACTGGCTCCGCCGCGACGCTGGCGACGAGCCCTGGGTCGGCAACCGTCTCAGGTTTATCGACGCCTGGTTCGACGAGCGTTGCACCTGGGAGCAGGCCGCAACCGTCCTACTCAATCACCTCGTCGATCGTCACCAGACCGTGTTGTGGGACAAGGGGGATCTGCGCAAGTGCTGGCTCACCTACGAGGACGGTCGCGTCCATCACGTCCGCGATCTTCAGCCTGGCTTTCGTAGCTCGCGGTTCCCCAACGCGGTGTGGATGCTCCGTGATCTCGGCCTGGTCGAAGATGGTGACGAGCACAGCAACGAGGAGCCCGACGAGGAGCCGGATGACGAGGATGAGTACGCCTACGAGGACGAGGGCGCCGACGAGGACGAGCAGGATGCGGGGCTACGCTTAACCCCCCTTGGTGAGGCGCTGCTCAGCGAACTCGAGGAGCAGTAGTGATGGCGACGCTCGATCTCATCAACGAGCTCCGCCGGGGTCGCTTCGACCACGTTCTGCTCGCTACCTACAACTTCAGTGCCGACTTCTTCGAGGGCTACTGTCTGCGTAGCCTCGACGCCTTCAGGTACGCCGACAACGTGGTCGCGTTCGTCGATCACGGCATATACGCGAAGCTGATCGCTGCCGAAGGCCGCGACCGGCCCAAGCTCGCCGGTCGCGGCTACTACCTCAACCCCGTCAGCTGCCACGGCGTCTTTCATCCCAAGGTCTACCTCTTTACCAACAAGCGCCAGGGCCTGCTCGTGATCGGGAGCTGCAACCTGTCGAAGACGGGCTTCACCAACAACGCGGAGTTTGCCGGGAGTTTCCGCTTCGATCTCGGCAAGGACCAGACCCACGGTCGCCTGTTCGCCGACGTCTACCGATGGTTCACGCGCCTCGACGCGTCCGAGTCCGTGTCGCAGGCGATCGAAGCCGCAGGTCAGGACTGCGGCTGGTTGCGCACGACCCATGACGCGCCGACCGCTTCCGAGCCGCGCTTCCTGTCCAACCTCGACGAGCCTCTGTGGCCGCAACTGCGGGTGCTCGCGGGTGATGGGATTTCCAAGTGCACGGCGCTGTCGCCCTACTTCGATCGCCAGCCCAAGCTGATCGATGAGCTCGACGATCTGGGCCTCCACATCTACTCGGAGCGGAAGGCGACCACCATGACCGCGGCCTGGCTCGAGCATCCGAGCGTCGTTGACGGTCGCGTTCAGATCACCCTGACCCGCTACGACGAGGACGGCCACGAGCGCGGCCTTCATGCCAAGGCCGTCGTGCTCCACGGCGCCGACGCTTGCCTGCTGGCCTACGGAAGCGCCAACTTCACCACACCTGCGCTATTCGCCACTCCGAACACGGGCAACTGCGAGTGTGTGTTGGCGATCCCTGGCCTTCCGGTCGAGTTCGACGCCCGCGCCTCGTTCGATCCAACCGAGCAGGGGGTGCCCGCCGTCGTCGACGACCTCGGAGACGGTGATGATGGGTTCGAGCACGTTGGGGCTTCCGCACTGCGGCTCGTCGAGCTCTGTCTTGGCAAGGCCGGCGAGTTCGTAGCCGACATTCGTGGAGCGTTGGAGGCCAAGAGCCGAGTGATGCTCGTCATCGAGGTCGCCGACCACGAGCCAGCTCGCCTCGAGCTTCGTACCGCGGGCGAGAAGTGGAGTGCGCGAGCACCCGAGGCGCTCGTCCAGCGGTGTGCGCGGCTTTCGGCCGTTGGCCACGTCGAGCTTGGGTCGCCGAGCGGTGACACGCTCGTGAGCAACTCGGTCTTCGTGCACGTCATCGCGCAGCTCGACGCTGGCGCCGAGCGTCGGCTGGTGCGTCGTGTCCAGGTCGCGCTCGAGAGCGCGGAGCAGTTTCACGCCGAGCTCGTACGCCTGCTCGAGGACGGCGAGGATGAGCAGCTCGTTCGCTTCTTCCAGCTGTGCAACATCACGATCAGCGGTCGGCCTCGCCTTCGACGAGGGCGCCTCGCACGTCCGAGTCTTGCGGCTGAGGGAAAGGGCCGCGTGATGGGCCGACGCGCCCGCGCCCTCGCGCTCTCGCTGCATGCGGCTGCGCTCGACTTCATCGACCGCCACCGGACTCGCCTCGCTCGCCACGCTCGTGAGCCCACAGTCGAGGGTGTCCCGACCTTCATGCACGTCGTTCGGGCGATATTCGATGTCTGCGACGCGCAGCTGCAACGAATGGTCGCTGGCCTCGACCAACAGACCCTCCGACCCGAGCGGTGGAAACAATGCCGCGACTTCGTCGCCGCCTACCTCATGCGCCTCGAGCAGGTCATGGAGATCCTCGTCGAGGTCTACCTCCCGAGCCTCGCGGAGCGCGACGATCTGGAGCGAGCTGCGCCGGAGCTTCGCATCGACGTCTCCGCCCTGCGAGAGCGTAGCCAAGTCATGCTTCGACTGCGTGACGACATCGAGGAGGCCAAACCGATGGTTAGCAACGAACTTGGCCAACGCCTACGGGCACCCTACTTTCGAAATGATCTGCTCAACGAGGCGCGCTGGGAAATCTGGCGGTCTGGCATGATCCGCTCCCTGCAGCGGCTCGAGGCGAGCTGCCGTTAATCGGAAGAGCGCATTCTGGCCGAGGAGCCCCAATGGTGATCTTGGCGGCCACGATAGAAGGCGAACCGGGCAGCCAGCATGTCGTCTTCGCCGTCTACCGCAACGAGTCGAAGATCGAGTTGCGTGAGCGCAGCCACCACGGCGGCATGCGCTTGTAGCCTGGGGGCAACGCATGGGCATGACGAGCGACCCCCTCGGTCATCGCCGCGGCGACGACTTGCGGCCGGGCTGAGTACCTACATTTTGGACGACCGCGCCTTTTCCAGCGCATTGAACACGTGCGTGGCTGTCCGAGAACGGGCCATCGCATATTGGTTAGCGAACTCCTCGCACTGCTCGGCGTTGGCCGCACTCCAGTGCCGGCGGTACCAATCCACGTGATGGCCGACCTCGTGGTAAAGCAGGTGTTCGATGAAGAAGCGTCGCAAGCCAAGCTCCGAGAATCGTATGCACCAGCGCTCATCCTCCTGGAACAGCTCGGTCCCCCACTTCGAGTACTCGCGGATGACTCGCTGAGTCGGTCGCTTGGTGCCGAAACGAATTACACGGTCCGTGGGCCAGGGGTAGAGCGTGATCACACGGACGCCGCTGCCACAGATGAACGTCGCCAACGGAAGCTCGCCCGCCAAGTAGTCGGACTTCCGCGCCCGGCGCAGCCACACGTGCGTGATCGCTTCGACGTCCTTTCGGGGGAGGGCGTGAAGAGCTTGCAGTGTTTCTGCGCCGTTCAGCGGAAAGAAGAAGTCACGCGACGACTTCTCTTCGATGAGGATGGGTAGTTCGTCGTTCGCTGACGGCCGCTCGATATCGTGGAGTCGTCGGAAGATGCCATCGGTGAGCTTCCGATGAGTCCGGCCGCCGTGAATCTCGCCGAACCGACGATTCTTCCGCCAAGCGGTTTCTTTCCGATTCCGCACCCGCCGAAGCCTAGCACCTGTCGCGCGTGTTGCTCAGCAGCGCACCGGATCTGATTCGCTCGCGCTGGGACGAGGCGTTCTGGCCCCCACGAGCTCACTCACTCAGCTCGTCCATCACCGCCGCGAGTGCAACCAGCTCGGTCAACCCCCGTGCGACGCCCATCCAGAACCGCTCGGTTTCTTCGCTCTCAGCCCCACTCTCGAGCATCGCTGCCTGGAACGCCCGAGCCGCCGCATCACCGCCTGCGATCACGTAGAGCCTGGCGAGTTCGTGCACGCCGTCGAGCCTCAGCCTCGCCCCGAGCCTACTCAAGTTGGCGGCCGCGATCTCGATATTCAACGACGGCCGCCGCGCCGCAAAGCGCTGGGCGATCGAGCTACCAAGCTCCCCATCCTCGACCGCGGCCCAAGCCATCGCCTCCGAGATCTCGATTGCACCGAGCCGAGCCTGCGTCGCATTCGGACTGTCGACATCGCCGGCTCGCAGCCACGCCAACGTCCGCTCCTCGCCATGGAGCTCCAGCGCCAAGCCCCACCAGGGAGCATGAACTCCGCCCAGGATCTTCTTGCGCAGACTCGGCGTGGCAAACACATGCTCGACCACAGGACCGCGCTCGTCGAGGCCCGATGTCGTCCGTGCGAGCAGAACTCCGATACCCGTTAGGAGATTCGAGCACAAACCGTCGACCACGGCCGCCAACTGCTGCGCGTCGAGCCCTTCGCTCACGACCTGCTGCATGAGCTCGAGGTGTCGCCTTGGATCGTCAATGAGCGACTCGAGTAGCTCGAGCGTCTCGCTAACCGCTCGCCATCGGCCGTGGTCCTCCGCGCGAGCACAGTCCACCTGACATTTGTGTGCGAGTCGATCGAAGGGGTTGGGCGACATTTCTGCGAAGTGAGACCAGCGCTCGGCTTCACCCGGGCGCGGGTGAAGCCGAGCCAAAATCCGCGAGCGGATCTCGTGTGGTGTGCTCAAGTCATCACACATCTCGAGCAGCGCCTCGCGGACCTCGTGTTGTGGACACGCCGCAAGTCGCCTGCGGGCGTGATCAGCGATGTCAGAGGGCGCGAAGACGTGCAGTCGCGCCAGTAGACGAATGTCGCCCACATCCACCAGATGGGCTAACGCAGCCGCCTGCGGAGTCTCGGGCGACTGATGGAGCTGTGCGACGGTCCATCCTTGTGCCATTTCGTGCGTCGGCTCGATGGCGTAGGTCTGCTGATCGCTGATCGTCGCCAGCGCCCAACCCAGGATCCGATCGGCGTCGACACCCGCCGCAAGGAAGCTTCGCCATGGAAAGTACAGCGCAACCATCTCCCCCCGAGTGCTCCAGTCCTCCCACAGGCGCACGAGGTCCGGCCCGTTCAAGAACGTCGTCATGAGCCAGGTTGTGCCATCTTCGTCGTGCAACCACGGCTCGGCTTCGCACAGTCGAGCAGCGACCCGGAGTCGAAGCTCCGCTCGCATTGACTCGGACAGGCGCTGCCAAATGCTGTCGAGCCCATCCTGGTTCCAGCGACCGCCTACGCTCGTATAGCATTGCACGGCATCGATGAAGACATCGGCGGCGCCGTCCATGCCGTGCAGCATGCCGTCGCACAGCGCTGCCACCCAAATCTTGGTGCCGCGAAGATTCTGTTGCATCGCGCACCTGATCGAGTGACTGGAGTGGACACCCGCAATACGAGCTTTCCCGTCAGCCTCGAGCAGCAACCTCGGCGCGGCGACGGTTCGCCACCAGAGCGTGTAGTCCTCTCGACACAGTCGAGCGTCCATCTCGGTCTGGGCATCGCCAACCTGTGGCATGCAGGCCCAGAGGTCTGCCGCCAAGATCTCCAGTGATTGAAACGGAGCACCAATCATCAAAGCGAGACGGGCCGTCTGCTCATCGAGGCGCGCGTCGAACTCGAGGCTCTCCAACCGGACCATGGCATCGTCAAGCTCGAGTTCACGTAGATCCGCGGACGTCCATCCACGGGGCAGGTCAGTATGGTGGAGCAGTGAGATCTGGGCCAGTGCCACGAGCGGCTCTCGACCACCAATGCGAACGGGGTTCGGCGACGCAGGCACCGGCGCGCGCGCGCTGCCCAGCGTCAAGGTCCGCGGCAATGGCTTTTGCGGACGCATCGCCCACCAGCGCAGCGCTAGCAGGAAGGCGCGCGCAAACACGGGCCGATCGGATGGCCGCGCCCCGCTCCCGAGCACCCACGCCATCGCTGGTGCGCTCGCACAACGGACCCCCGCAGACTGGCGATTTATCGCAGCGATGATCGGGCTCGGGTCACCGCAGACCTCGGCCGCCGCGAGCAGCGAAGGGTGCCACTGCTCGTGCAGTACCGCTACGCGGATGATTTCATGGTCCTCGAGGTTTTCCGCGATGTAGAATCCGAGGGCTGAGACGAGCAGGTGCATCCTCGGAAACGTGACCCGCGAGCCCCGCCGACGGAGCAGTCCCATCTCGATGAGGCCGTCGACTAGGCTCAACATGCCAGCAGCACCAAGCTCGCGCCAGATGGACTCGCCAGCGATGCCGTCGGCCGCTTCGACGAATGTTCGGGCGACGGTCTCGATGGCGATCCAGGTCTCGTGACTACGACATGCACTGGCGGCGATCCCCGCGAGCGCTCGCTGTCCGCACACCTCCAACATCGCGGCCTCCCCCGCTCGCCCACGGATGCGAAGCCGTTGCGCGGCGTGGTGCAACCACCGCTCGAGCAGCAGCTTGTTCGAGAACGGCAATGCGCGACTATCGAATGTATCCCGTGCGACCAGCCCGAGCGCGTCGGCGTCGTCGATGGCCCAGCCCGAACGAGGGTCGTCCTCCAGCCAGCGCCTGACGGGTTCGAGGTCGGCGGCGTGACCGTGACGATTGAGCAATTGTTCGAGGTGATTCAGATACCGCAAGGCCCAGTCCACCGAGCCCGACCCGAGCAGCAGCACGACCCGGTCCGTGCACTGATCCTCCGCGGGGACGCGAGTAGAAGCCGTCGCAAACAGCACCGCTTGCGTGTTCGCAGCCACCTTCAATAACCGTAGCTGATCTCGTGGCGTCAGCCGATCGAACTCCGACTGAACGAGAACCCCGCCGTCTTCAAGGTCGGTGCGACGCCAGTCCGATATCCGCAAGCCGACTTCTCGCAGTTTAGCCTGTAGCCAGCGCAGGCAGGTGATTCGGGCCGCATCATTAGATCCCACGATGAAGATCGTCGTCGGCAGACTCTGGTCATCCGATGTCGCTAGCTCGAACAGGTCGTCAAACGACCATGACGACAAACCATCCGAGACCGCAGTGACCTGGCAATTTGTGATAATGATCTTCTGACCGGCGGGAGGCGAGAAGGCAGCGTCGACGATGTCGAATGGGCCCAAGTCTTCGAACCCGGGGATCCGCTGGCTAAACGGCAGGTCCTTCCCCTTGGTCCTGGCGGCGGCAAGGTACTCACCCAGTGTGTCCGGGGTCATGGACAGACCCTCGGCGATGATCTGCAGTCGCTTCGGATCGTCAAAGATCGTGCGTAGTGTGTCGGGTTTGCCGTGGAAGAACTCCGAGACCATGTTCTTGCAGGAGCTGAGTTCGGCAACTTTCGCGTGGTACAGCGCCTTGGCGAGGCGAGTCTTGGTCCCCCGCGTCTTGGCCAACGGCTCGAGGCTGCTCTTCCACCGCTGGAGTTCCTCTGCCGACAAGTTGTAGGCGCGGGCAGTCGTGTCGCTGTTCGTCACACCAGGAGCGTATCCCGGTCCGAGTCATGGGATTATCAGATGACTCGACGGAGGCGACCCTGCGCATCGATGTGTGACACGCGCAATCATGATCTCGGGTCGAAACGTAGGAAACGAAGGGGTGTCGCGGTGCTTGGCGGCCCGCGACCACCGCAACATTGCACATCGCGTGGCTGGCGCCATTTCCCATGTCGCCGCGATGGCGGGACCGGTTCGGTTCGACGACTGGTCGCGGCGATCAAGTCGGGCGGCGTCAGCCGGGTCATCATTCTCGCCCGGTCCAACTCGCACTCGGATACCCACAAGGTTCGGCGGACGTGCAGGAAGGTCGGAATTCGCTGCGAGATTTCGCTTCAATCTCCCTGGTGAAGTACGCACGCGCTCGGAGTCATCACAGTGAAACGCAACGATGCCCAGGTTGCGGTGCGCGGTTGCCTGGCCCGGCCACGGTGGTCCAGCCATCGTGGTCGTCGTGGTCTTCGTCGTCGGGATCGTCGGTCACCCGCGTTGTGATAGCGCGCGCCTCGGGCAACTCGAGCCCGACAACGTCGTACGGGTCCATGCACCAACGCAAGTCAACGCTCCGCTCGAAAGGTCCGCCAGGCATCGAACATCTGCTCGACGGCGTCGAAGGGATCCATGCAGCCGACTCCGGTGCCCATGGCCGGACACCCGAGTCGCTCGGCGGGCAGGTTGTCGACCGCGGCTGCAGCCCCTAGAGCGACGACCAGTTTGAATTCACGACGCCAGGCACATCTGGGGCCGCTCCTGCCGTTGTCGACTCGGCCTCGCAGTATGCCGGATACAGCTTCGGCCTCGCTCCTAGTCAGGAACGGCCCCAGACGCACCTGACGACGCGACTCCAAACTGATCGCCGCTCTAGCTGCCGCCAGCATCGTCCGGCGAACGTCAACTTTGAATTCCATTGCGCGAATCGACACTGCCGCCGAGACGCGCGCGTGGGTTTCGGCGGTGTGGCAGGCCGGCTCGATGGTGTGGACATGGTGTTCACGACCGGGGAGGCGGGTCGGGGAGGTCCGGGAGCTCGATGGGGGGCCCGCTGAAGTGGGCCAGGAACTCGGGGTCGGGCGGGCCGAGTTCGAACTGGCGGAGGAGGTCCACAAACTCGGGGAAGTCACCACGAGCAAGGCAGGCGGCGGCGTGGGATTGGTGGTCGGGGTTGTCGGGTTCCTGCACCGCGCGGCACAGATGCCAGACGTGGGCGGGGAGCCAGTGCTCGGGCGGAGCGCCAGCGAACCACGTAGGCCAGTAGTTGCTGGTTGGCCATGACCAGGATGTTTGGTACTGCGCAAGGCCGAGGGCAAGCTGGAGGGCATGCTTTTCGGGGGTGGGGGTGTCCCAGTTGTGGGTGTCGACGAAGAGGTCGAAGCCAGTGTTGAGAGCCCGGTTAGCTGCGCGGATGCGGGCCATGCGACTCGCTTCGTCGGCGGTCGCATAGTTGCCGACGAGTCCAGCGAGGGCCTCGAGCACAGCCTTCCATGCAGGTGAGGCCGGCGGCAAACATGCGCGGACGAGTGTATTGGCAATTTCGGTTCGGGCTTCGATGTAGGACATCGAAGCCGAACGGAGCTCGATCGTCAGATTTGCCAGATCGCGGCCAATTTGTGTGGAGAACGCCACTCCAAAGTGTGCATGATAGCCGGCGCCCACGGGATCGCCCTGCCATGAGTCTCCCGCAGCAGGGCCTCGCTCGCTGAGTTCAGCCCCGCAGGTTATGCGGATGGACGGAGCGAGATGCACCATGTCTGTGCCGGTAACCAGCGTACGTGGGAGCGCGTCTGAGTCGGCAACGACGCGTTGGACTCGATCCCAAACCCAGGTCATCTGGTGAAGGAGCCATGCAACCCAGAGGCAAGAATCGAGTTGCGTGGGATTGCCGAATAGCCGGCGCTGCGCCCGTGCGAAGGGCATCCCCATCACCCAGGTCAGCAACGTGGAGCGTTTTGCCTTGCCCCGAGCCCATGTGCTCCATTCGCCCCTGTCGAGATCCAAGAATGCGACCAGCCCGAGGTCCTGTTCCTCGCGGCAGTCTAGTGCGTGCACGACTGGGAGGCCCGTCGGCACCAAGCTCAACAGACCAACCAGCGCGCGATCGCTGCGTTCGGCCAGCCCTGCCTCGATCCAGCGCCGGACCGTATCTGAATGTCGATGAGTAAAACGAAGGATGTTGGCGATGTGGGCGCGGACTTCGCTTCCGGTGTAGGGACCGTATTCTGACAGCAGCGCGGCGACCACATCCAACGCTCGCCCGCACAGCCTTTCGCCAACGTCGATCTCTTCGCGCAGCACGCCTAGCAGGAACAACGCGGAGGGGAACTGAAACGGATTGATTTCGGTTACGGCCTCCATGATAGCGCTCCCAAGTTCCCGATCCTCGGCCCGGCTCCCGAGCGCCAATAGCAGGGTCTCACGCCATGCCGCCCACTTGTGATGCTCGACGACGAAGCGAGTGATCGCGTCGTTGCCTTTTCGTCCCTGTTGGCGAAGCATCGCTTGTCCGGCGAGGTGTTCCATCAGCGACAGATGCACGAAGGAATATCGGTCCCTCTGGCTCTCCTGCAGCAGCCCCGAGTCTGCGACCAGCCATCGACGCCACTTGTGGGCGAGATCGCGACGCCAGCCCTCATTTGACTCGGGAGCGTGGTCCGCCAGCTGTGCCTCTAGTTGGTCGTCGAGCTGCCTGCGCGTGACGACAACTCCAAGCTGTTGTTCTCGCGTGTCGAAGTTGCTCGGGCGCTGCGACTGCATCCAAAACGCCAGTTTCTCGAGCATCGGCAGCTGCCGGTGTCCCGCGAGTTCCGGAAGGCTCCGCTTCCGGGCCGCCGGCCAGGTCACGACCAGCGTGTCGATGCACACTGCATACAGCTGCGCTCGCTCTCCGGGTAGCTGTGCTCGGTGAAAGTGCACCAACGCCAACAAAGTAGCGAGTAGAGGCGTGCGCGCCATCTGTTTGGCCCGCGGCTCGGCCTCGAGCGCGGACCACAGCTGCGCCTGCTTGCGCTGTCGCTCGACGGGGTTCTTCGACTCCGCGACTACGTACCAGCGTTCGATGAATTGCCGTAGCTGCTCATCGTCGAATGGCTCGAGCACGAAATGCTGGAATGGCGTCGCGTTGAGAGGCGCCTCGTCGTAGCCGAGGATCCGGCTCGTGACGAGCACCGGCATCAGTGGATAGCGCGAAGCGACGCCATGCAGACGATCGCGCAAGCCTACGCGCAGCGTCTCGCTGCACTCATCGACCCCGTCAACGATCAGCACGGCTTGCCCGCGCTCACACAACTGTTCGAGCGTCTCTACGCTTGTGCGAATCTCCAGCACGCTCGCGGCGTAGCGACGCGCCTGATCGAGCATCCCCTCCTCGCCACCCCCCATCACCCAGTCGCGCACCGTGAGCAGCAGCGGAACGACGGGCGCCTCAGACTCGGCCACACGCATAGCCAGGTAGCGCGCCAGCGTCGACTTGCCGCTACCGGGGTCACCGAGGATCACCGCCCGAGCGGCGCGCTTGCCCTCAGCGGCGGGACGCAGCCACCCCGGCACCAGCACTTCGAGTGATAGGCGCTCGTTGGCCTCGGCCGCGTCGCGTCGACGAAGCTCCAACGGCACGAATATGTCGTGAATGCTGGCGACCGGCTTGGGTGCGCCGTCGGCCAACCCGACGAAGGTTTGCTCCCCGTGAACATCAATGACCGCCCGCCGCAGCCGAGCGACGAGGGGGTCCGGCGAACCCGCTGGCTTCTCTGTGGCGACCTTCCCGAGCCGTGGGAACGCGAGCTCGAGAGTCATGCGCCCGTCGGGTGCGTCGCGGTGAAAACCAGCGTCGCGGTGCCAGAACCCGCTGCGGGTCGTCCACGTGAACGCATCCACATGGAGCCGACCTGCGTCCGCGTCGACCTGCACGATCGTGAAGCCATGAAAGCGATCCTCTCCGAGCCCGGCGTAGAGCGCCCCGCCGCCGATCTCCAGCGTCCCTTGGCGACCCTGTACGAAAGCTCCGGCCTCCGGGTGATGGACATGGCCGTGGAGCATGACGTCGAACTCGTTGCGCAGCAGCGCGCGCAGGTACTTGGCCTCGACCTCATGCAGCCAGTCGAGGGGATGATGAAGCAGCGCCACGCGGAGCTGGGCACCGCCGGCCGCAAGCTCATCGACCAGTAGTTGGATCTGGCGCTGACCGACGACGAGCCGCCCGCGGGCGTCGTCGGGGCCAGACAACCACGCCGAGCACAGCGACGCGACGCCGACGGTGACGCCGCCAACCTCGACGATGTCGCTACGAAACGGTCGATCGATGGAGACCCGCCGGGCTGGCCCCTGCAGCTTGGCCGTGAACTCGCACCAATTGCCGAGGCGGCGCCCGTGCAACGCAAGATCATCGGCGTCGTCAATCAGCACCCCGATCGCGGTGCGAAACTCGTCCTCGTCGAGTTCGTCGAATGCGCGATCGTAGCGGGCCACCGTCTTGCTGATAGCCTTGCGGTCGACGTCGTGGTTGCCGGGGACAACGAACAGCCGCTGACGCCAGTCGAGCCCCAGCTGCTCGCACAGCGCGGCGAGGAATGCGTGCGCGCCGTCGTAGTCGGTCCGGGCCCCGTGCCGAGCGACGTCACCAGTCACGAACACCAACTGTGGCGCGGGACCAGCCTGCTCGAGCAGGCGCGGGAGGTCGCGCAAGAATGCGCGAAGGACGTGGTCTTGCTGCCAGTCGTTGCCGACAACATGTAGATCCGAGATGTGCAGCCAGCAAAGTGGTTCGTCGGGAATCACGGTGGTAGCGAGTGTATCGTCGAACACCCCTACAACCCCCGCACGATCTCGAAGCGCGTCCATCTTCTTGTCACTGTCGATCGAGGTAGGTCTTCGCGTGCCGGAGGTTCTCGGTCATGAAGTTGCGCGCGCCGTGAGCATGGCCTCGGCGGCCCGCTCGACGGCCGTGCTCGGTCGGGCCGTGTCGACGTCCCAGAACCCGGCGAGCCAACCTCAGCGAGCGGTCGAGCATGCCTCGGCCTCGTCGCTACGCAGCGGGAGTGGCCGACCCACCACGGGCTCGCGCAGCTGTCCAGGTGCGTTCTACCGAATGCTCACTTTTTTGGGTCCGGACCTGGCCATGACTTGCTCCGACGACCTCACGGCGACCGCTGACTGCGCGAACGCTCGATAGGAGCCCTGCTACGGCATACCCGTCGACGATCACCGGCTCCTGGATCTTGGTCGTCGTTGACATCACGTTGGGATAGGCTCCGCCGATGGTGCTTCTCCGCACAGATACTTTTCAGAAGTCCTTCGAGAAACTCAATCGCGAGAAGGCGCTTCGAGTGGAACACGTTCTCGAGAAGCTCAGAGCTGACCCGCAGAATGTCTCCTTTTCGACTCTCCGAGCATCGGGCGCAACCCTCCGTGTGGTCCGTGTGGGACGCGCGACCCGGCTCGTCCTCGGCAAGGTGGAAGAGGATCTACTCCTCCTGTACGTCGGCGCGCACGATGATGCCTTCAGGTGGGTGGACAGAGCCTCTCTTTCCCCAGAAGCACTGTCGTCCAAGGCTGCGTCCAGCAAGCCCGTTGAGTCGCCCACCGACACGATCGAAGTTCCCGACGAACCTTCGGAGAATCCGGTCGTGATAAGGCTCGAGGCGCTCTCCGACGACGAGGTCGGGCTTCTGGAGCTGGGCCCTGCCATGATCGGGCGCCTCCGAGCGACCCGAAGCGAAGAGGACATCATGGAACTCGTGGAAGAAGTGGAGGCCGTCTCGCCAACTCTCGCAGAGGCTCTCCTGCGCGTACTACTTGGCGAATCACCAGCAGAGATTCGGAGGGAGATCTTCTCGGTGACGCCGCGACCGAAGGGGAGCGAACGACTCGGAGCAGCCGAACATCGATTTCGACGCTACTCGGCCGATGCGTCTGCGTCATGGGCCTTCTCCTCTCATCTCGTGGTCGCTCGATATCCCGCTCCCATCGCACTCGCATGGAGCCGGTTCTGCGCATGTTCGGAACCGCGCACGCGCCTAGAGGCGCTCTTCTTCGCCCTCGAGTCGACGGTGAAATTTCTTTGCTGCGTCGCCTTGGCCGAGTTGGTTGCGCTTTGCGCACAGCGGGGCGACGAGGTGCTACTACACCACGGCAAGCTCAAGAACTTCGAGAAACAGCAGCGAACGATGCTTGGGGGGTGGACGAGCCTCCTCCGCCATCTTGCCGAGACTCTTGCCGACGAAGAACCAGGATTCGTCGACAAGCTACCGGAGGTCTGTGGAAGCGGGACGCTGTTCGACAGGCATGTCGACACGATCAAGGAGACGCGAAACGACGTGGCGCACGCCGAGGGCTCTATCGCCATTTCTTCCGATGAATGCCTCATTTTACTCGAAGAACTACGACCCAGGATGGAGGTAGTGCTCAGTCAGAGCCGGTTTCTTTGCGAGACACCGCTGGCGTTTGCGCAACGCCATCAATTTGGGGCCCGATCCTACCTCCAAGTATTTGGGTGCATGGGAGCAGCCGCCCCCTCGAGCCAGCACTTCTCGGAGATCGACGCTGAGTCTCTTCTGGGCGTTCGGTCTTCGTGCCCATTTCTTGTCTCCTCGGATGCGACGAAGATCAGATACCTATGGCCCTTCGTGCATGCACGGCGGTCGGCTGTCGACGGGGAGCCAGGTCTCTACCTGTTCAAAGAGCTACAGTCCGGAGCCGCGGCTAAGTTTCTCGCGCGGGTCCACTGCTCAGGCATCCGCTCGCGTGACCCGTGGCAGTTGACTCTGGCTCCAGAGCCGAAATGCGACTTCACCTGGCTGCTCAAGGAACTGGACGGCTTCCCACATACGCAGACCGTCGCACCAGATCCGAGTCTCGCTACACTTGCTGATCGGCCCAGCATCGGGCGTCTAATCGACAAGACAGTGGGCGACTGTCTGCTGCATGATGTAATTGCAGCTGGTGGTTTTGGGGTCGTCTATCTCGCACATTCGAATGTCCACGGCCAGGTCGCCGTAAAGGTCCTTGAAAACGTAAGCGATACGTCCACCCGAAACCGCTTCCTCGCTGAGATCGAGAAGATGCAGGAGTTGAGTCACCCGAATCTCATCGATGTCCTTGATCACGGTACCGAGAACATCAATGGTCGAATGTACCCGTGGTACGCGATGCCCTTCGCAGACGGAGGGGATCTACGGCGGCTCATCCAGCAGCGCGTCCGACGTGCCGACGGCGAGGCGGTCTTGGAAACCGAAGCCGAACGCGTGCAACTTCGCCACCAGTTTTCTGCGGTGTGTCAGGGGCTGGGGCACTTGCACTCGCGGGGGCATGTCCATCGAGATGTGAAGCCCGCGAATGTCCTGCTGATGAATGACGGCAGCATCAGGCTCGCGGATTTTGGCCTGGTCAAGAGCCTGAACCCCACAGCGAAGACTCTCGGACAGCGACGAATGACCTCGATCGGGGCCGTTCTAGGAACCGACGACTACATGGCGCCGGAACAGAGGCTAGGTAGGGACGTCGAGACTTCCGCGGACATTTTCTCGTTGGGCATCCTCCTTGGAGAGCTCCTCTTCGGCAGGTGTCCCCAGCAGGAACCAGTAGATACCGGGTCTCCCCTCTCATCGTCTAGTGAAATAGCCCAACTTCCTGTTGGTCTCCGTGACCTGTTGATCGACAGTACAAACGTTGACCCAGAAGAGCGCCCAGACATCGAGCAGGTCCACAGGCGGTTTCTCGAAGGGATGCGGTAGCGCGGCGTCGGCAACTCCTAGACCATATGGAGTGACCGGCCCACAGTGTTGACGCCGAGCTCGGAGGCCCAGGCGATCACTCGCTGAGGTGGCCACGCGCCGTACTCCCGATGCGACTTGGGACGATGGGAGTACACGCAAAATAGGCTCGAAAGCCTCTCGCTCCCGGTTCGAAAGCTTGTCAAAGATCGACAGCATGGCCAGGTGGCGGTCGGCGAGTTCGTACGCCACGAACAGCCCCAGGCCGAGCAGGCTGACCTTGGTCAGCGTGTCCAGCGAGCGCGAGAAGCCCGAGCGCTCCAGTCGCCGGATCGTGTCGTCGGCCACGTCGGCCCGCTCGGCCAGCGCCTGGACTAGCGGCGGCGCCGTCGAGAGGTAGACTCCTCGCGCGGCCCCCGAGCAGCGACGCGTTATGTGCAAAGATCACGCCCTCGCCTGTCCGCACCCCGCCACCGCCCAGCCGACAAGAACCGGTGCTGCCCTTGTGCTGTGACTCTGCTGCAGCAGTCTCTCCGCCCCGGAACCCAACGGGACCACACGGCACGAAGAAGCCCAACGATAACAGCGGGATGCGGGCCAAGGCCGCGCCATCATTGCGAAACTTCCGCACCCCGCCGAAGGGCTAGCAGCCCCTCGGGTTCTGAGGATAAGTGATTGAAATTATGGGGTGTGCGGGGGACGGTGAGAAGCCGTCCCCAACGCTGGAGATCCTAGCGTGCGGAGTAGTGTTCGCCCGTCGCGGTGGCGGGGCTTGGAGCAAGGCGATCGCCGCCTCGTTCGCGCCAAGCTCGAGACCAAGATGCTGCTGCAGATCCACGACGAGCTGGTGTTCGAGGCGCCGGAGGCCGAGGTCGGGCGTGTGGTTGCGATCGCGCGCACGCAGATGGAGCAGGTGTATCCGCTGAAGGTGCCGCTGGTCGCGGATGTCGGCGTCGGCGCGAGCTGGGGCGAGGCGCACTGAGCTGGCAATGACCCCCACAGCCACCTTGGATTTCGCCGAATGCAGCCGCTTCGCTGCCTTATGCCCATTGCTCAGCGAATGCGCGCGCGCAGCAATTCGACCGGAATGGGCAGCGACGATTCTATGTAGAAGAAAGCGTGGCCGACGGCGTAGAAGTCATCCTCCGCCCCGGCGACGACGTCGGTGAAGCGCATGAAATTGAGCCACTCCTGCCCCTCGAAGTCGCCGTAGCGCTTGCTGCAAACCACGTTGCCGTCGAAGTCGAGGCCGAGCAGCCGTGCGTAGGTCAGCCACTCCCCGTCGACTTGGAGTGCCTGGGTGCCGACGACGAGGATACGATCGCTGGAGGTGGCCAGGTCGTAGGTCACGAGGCCGAGCTCGCTCGGGCCGAGCTCGATGTCGGACAAGAGCCACACGACCTCGCCGGTGTCAGCGTCGAGAGACGCGAACCAGCTGCGGGACGAGGGGAAGTCGACGATCGCGGCGATGACCTGGCCGTGGCGGTCGACGGCCACGGCCTCGACAAGCACGTACTCGCCGGTGATCGAGTCGAAGCTGGTGGTCCAGAGCGGGGGGCCCTGCGTGGGCGGCAGCGCGGAGATGCTCGGGTACGAGACCTCGGGCTGCAGCTCCTGCGTCCAGCCGACGAACACGCGGCCCTGGTCATCGATGGCCATGGCCTCGCCCCTGTCAAAAGATGCGCCTGGCGTGCCGAGCTCGCGGACGCCGAGCTCACTGCCGTCAGCGGGGTCGAGCGCGACGATCCGCACCTGACTCTCGACCGCCGAGGTTTGGTAGGTATCGACGAGCAGCAGCTCGTTGTTGGAGGAGAAGGCGAGATCGAACATGCCATACTCATCGGGGCGAACCCGGTTCCAGAGCACTTGATTGTCGGCGTCGAGGCGGCGCAGCGAGACCGAGCGCTCGAGGCCGTAGGTTGTGTCGCCGAGGTAGAGGTCGCCCTCGGGTCCGCGCACGAGCGCCTGGGGGAAGTCGTCTTCGGCTCGCAGGTTGATCTCGGCGGACAACATGATCGAGCCGTCGGCGGCGCTCAGGCGGACCAGGCGGCTATTGAGGTAGTTCTCGGGGAAGGTCTGGTGGATGAGGGTCAGCTCGTCGCCGTCTAGCACCACCGGGACCCAGGGCGAAAAATATTCGGTGACGAAGGCGGGGTCGCGCACGACCCATTCGAAGCCGCAAGCGATCGGCTCGCAGCTCGAGCTGCATCCGTCGTCCTCGATGGCGTTGCCATCGTCACACAGCTCACCGGGATCGATGACGCCATCGCCACATTCGCCGATGGGTTCCGTGCCGGTGCCTGGGGCGGTCTCGGACCCGCTCGGATCGGTGGTCGAGCCCCCACTCTCGTCCACGCTGATCTCGTCTACCGTGCAGCCGACGGGCCCGTAGAGCGAAAAGAGGCAGATCAGCATGCGTCCGGTCACTGTGCGTCGATGCATGACGCCAGCGTATGCCTGGCAGTTGGCCGGGACTACGCAAACACCGCGGGCGAGTGGACAAACATCGAGGGCGAGTCGCCAAACTTCGGGTCGTTGTCCCAAACTCGCCGAGAGCCGACATGCACAGGGGCGGCGCCGGCGATGGCGACGGAGAGGGCGACGGCGACGGCGACGACAACAGCGAGTGCGACGCGCCCAATGACGAGAGCAAGGCGGGCGCCATCTCTCGGCCGGTGCAGTTCGTGGATATCGGCGACACACCCGTGTTCCTGGTCGCTTGAGCATCGTCATCGGTCGGTACAGCGCCCCGCTCGATGCACCAAGCTTGGCTGCTAACGTGACCATTGATTCGCCGGGTTGCTCGTGGATCAGGACGCACAACGCCTCGCTGAGCGTCTCGAGCTCGGCGAGCGAGCGGCGCCCATTGAACGTCCGTTTGCGCTTCACGTTCGGCTTGCTCGGCTTGCTCGGCTTGCTCGTCGTACCAGACGCAGGCGAGAGCCCCCGCTCGACGGCCTGCCGTGCACAACGCCGAACCTCGTCGACGTATCCGGCGACGAGCGCTTCGATGTCGCGGTGTTACGGTGTGTGGTCGCACGGGCTAGCGCTAGCTAGCAAGCTTTCGCAGCGGGGCAGGTGAGCGAAGCTGGCCTCCCCCGGCCCGCATGGAGCGGGCCCCTCTCCGCACGACATGTGCGAGACTCTCACCATGCGAGAGAGCGCAACGGGACCTGTATTCGCGCAGCGCGCCCACTCCTTGCTCTTCGCCCCGCTGTTGTTGAGTGCCTGCCCGCGCGCGAGCGACGAGCGGGTCGAGCCACCTGGCGAGGCGATCGCGGACGCCACGCCAGAGCCGGCCTCTCCCCCCTCCGACCCGGCCATCGTCGAGGCGCCTCCGCTCCCCTATCCGCACCTCGGGATCTGGCAGTCGCAGACGCACTCGCTCTCGATCGCGCGCTTTCCCGCGTTCAGCCGCCTGATCGTGCACGCGGGGCCAGCCGAGAGTTTTGACCCCCCCCACACCCGCCCCGTCTGTATCGTCGAGGCTCGGATCGCAGCAGGAGCTGCGACTGCGTGCGAAGTCCCCCTGCGCGACTGCACGCTCCCCCTCGTGTTCGAAGTCCGCGAGGGCGCCGTGGAGCTCAGTCTGGACGGCGCGCCTCGAGGTTCGGAGTGTCCAGAGAACCCCGAGGAGTGGAGCGGGAGCTACACGCATCAGGACTTTGGAACGGTGGTCGCTCGCGCCTTCCTCGCCACACGCAGCCAAGACGAGGAGGATGAGCTCGCGCCGAGGGCCTTCGACGAGCAGCTCATCGAGCGCGCTCAGCTGCTGCTGGCCACATCCGAGGAGCGAGGCTCCTTCGGGGAAGTTTACAGCGCCCATCTGAGCCTGGAGATCGCCCGCAGGCAGCTCTTTCGAGCCTGCGGTGGGCCATCCGAGCTCGAGGCGTGCGGCGTTGCCACGATTGACTACACCCTCGCCGAGGAGCTCGTCCTCTACGCGCCCACGTTCTTCGATCGCACACCCCAGGACTACATTCCCCAAGCTCCGGACCTCGAGCACCCCGCGGGGCTGTGGATGGGTAGTGGCGCTCCGGAGGGCGAAGCGAGCGGCGTGCTGCGTCTGACCCCGCTCGACACCGAGCGCTCTGCGGCTGACGAGACGCGCTGGAAGGTCGAGTTTCAGACCGACCACGAGCTCGTCGTCGACTGGCCCACTGTCGCCTGTGAGGCCAGGGGAGCCCTCGGCGAGGTGCTCGATTGCGGGGCCTGCGGGCGTCGAATTCGGGTGTGGGTCGAGGGAGAGTTCCTGCGCGTCAAGGCCATCGGCGAGGGCTGGCTCGAGCCCCGCTGTGACGGCAAGCAGCTCCACTCGTACCCCAGCGAAGCTTGGGAGCTCTACTTTCTCGCGGCCGGAGACCCTCTCGCCCTCGTCGCACACCCATACTACCACCTGCGCGGCGACGAAGCCGACGCCAGCAAGAAGATCGACGCCGGCTACGAGTTGCTCGGGACCCGCAAAAAGGACGCTCTACTCGTCATCGCAGCCGGCACCCTCGCGGCCTTTCGCCGCGCCGGCCACGATCCCAACTCGCTCACCCCCAAGCTGGCCATTCAGCTGCTTCGCTTCGCCCATGAGGCGCTCGTCGAGAGCTGCTCGAGCGGCCTCCCAGGTGCCAGCTACCACTCCCAGCTCAGCGCCTGCTCGGCTCTAGAAGCTCAGCCTGGCTATGAAGCTGCGGTGCGCCGCTTCGCGCACAAACACCGCAGGTTGTTCCCGGGGAGCGAGTGACGAGCGAACCCCGCCCCTCCCGGGAGCATCTTCCAAGAGCCGACCATCTCGGCCTGGTCAGGGGCGGGTCGGTCACGCCGCGAGGTCGAGTTCGAGCGGGCCAGTTGAGGCTGGTCTCGGCCGCGGGGGCGGACGAGTTCGCATTCGCAAGGCTGAGGATCTCCGAGATTGCCGCAGGACTCTGTAGCTCCTGGTAGATTTGATATTTCGATCTGTTCGTCAAACTAGAGGCGCAACACCCTCATTCCAGAGAGGGCCGGGGTCAGGTTGTCCTCGAGCCGTCCGATGATCCAGGTCGCCCACGCGAACAATCGCTCGGTTCCCGTATCCATGCCGCGCGCGAGACCCCCACGCGCTTGCTGAAGCTCCCCATTCGTCACTCGCAGGACACCCCGCACGCGCGGCTTGTGAGCGCTCCTCGATACTTCTACACTGGCAGGCGTGGGAGCGGACAGGGTCATCTTCGACCTCAGCCCGTGGCTGCCGCGCCCGGAATGGGATCCGGTCGCCCGCGAGATCGATCGAGTCGCGCCCAGCCTGATTCGTGACAGGCCCGAGCGCGATCGCTCGTACTTCTCGGCTTCTGATCAGACCAGCAGCCACCAGACGATCTACCTGCGCCAGCGGCACTGCAAGGCCGGCCTGTTGCGTCGCCGCAAGCACCTCGAGCAGATTCACGCGGACACCGAGGCGCTCGATCACTTTCCGCTCGTGGAAGCGTACATTCAACAGCAGCTCCGGGGTCGGATCTTCGCTGAAATTGGTCGAGCGTTCTTGATCGTCGATCAGCCAGGTCAAGACGGGATCCTCCATCGCGATCACGACTTCGACGATCTCGCCGGCAACTTCGTGTGGTTGCGTACGTCGAGCGCCAAGCAGCTGATCGTGCATGCTCCGGCCGCTGAAGCGGCGCGCGTCGCTACTCACGCGTGTTGGTTCGACGAGCGACGTCACCACCAGGCGCTCGACTCGACGGCTGCGCACCAGCGCGTGTCCCTTCGTGTCGACGGGGTCTTTGTGGCGCCGCTGCTCGAGGCGACGCGCCCCTATCTGCTGCGTCCGCTGCGTCCGCACACGCCGAAGCGTCCCGCAGGTCACGGCGCTCGATGAGGCGTCATGAAGGCGACGCTCCCCAGACGAAGCGCACCAGCTCGTCAGGATCGTGGCCGGCGAGCGCGTGGGCAAACTCCGCCGCGATCGCATGCCCACCCGTGACGACGATCCGCAGCCCGAGCGAGCGGGCGCGCTCGAGCGCGTAGCGCAGCGCCGCGCTCACATTCTCCTCACAATGGACGGGAACTCGCTTGGTGATCTGCTCGGCGATGGCGGCGAGCTGCAGGGGCTCATGCGCGCGGGGACCCGTCGACGGCCTCGTGACGACCAGCTCATCGACGACGTCGAGCAGTGGGGTGAGCATCGCGTGGGGGTAGCGGTCCGCGGTCAGTCCAAACACCAACATCGTGGGGCTCGCGTCCCTGGACGCGGCGATCGTCGTGGCCAGGGCTCGCGCGCCCTCGCTCGTGTGCGCGACGTCGATGTAGATCTCGGGCTCGGCGTGGACCAGGCTAAAGCGCCCCGCGAAGCGGAGCTCGGCGAAGGCATCTCGCGCCGCTGCGATGAAGGTCTCGGCCCCGATCTCGGGGCGATGGCGTCCCACCCATAGCCACGCGAGGGCGAGCGCGAGGGCGGCGTTGTTGGCTTGGTGCTCGCCGACGAGGCCGAGGCGCAGCTCGGGGATCGCGTGGCCTGCGAGCTCGACGTCGAGCGTCATCGAGGTCGTGGACCAGCTCTCGACACGCCAGCGCACGAGCTCGCGCACGTCGACGAGCTCCACGCCGCGCATCCTCGTGTAGGCGCCCAGCGCCCGCAGCAGCGACGGGTCGAGAGGGGCGACCACCAACGTGCCGCCCGGGCTGCAGATGTCGGCCTTGTGATAGGCGATGTGGTAGACGGACGGCCCGAGCTGCGCGTGCTCGAACTCGACCGAGGTGATGGCGGCGAGCGTGCTCGGGAACACCCAGCCAGGATCGAAGCGGCCGCCCTTACCGGCCTCGGAGATCACCAGCTCGGGTCGCCGGTTGGCGAAGTGACGCAGCGCGCTGGCGAGGAGCACGTCGTAAGTGCAAAAGCGCAAGCCCGACGTCGAGGGGCTGCCGTCGGGATCGAACTGCGCGACATAGTCGTTCGAGCGCTGCAGCGCCCACGTGATCGCGCGGGCGAACTCCGTGTTGCTGATGTCGTGACCCTCGACGCTGATGCGCTCGTTGACCTGCAGGAGGTGCGGTGAGCTGGTTCGGCCCGTCGAGATCCCCAGCGCCGAGCCCAGGGCATCGAGCATCCTGCACGTCGAGCCCTTGCCCTTCGAGCCGGTCACACGGATCGCGTCGAGCTGTTCGAGCCAGGGGTCGGCGCGCAGACCCTCGCGCAGCCAGCCCCAGACGTGCATGTCTGGGTGGTGGCGCCTGATCGGCTGCGCGAGCAAGAGCGCCTCGATCTCGGCGCCTGTGGCCTCATCGTCCAGCATGCTCGCCACTCTACTCTGGAGCCGGAGCTTCGGGGCTGGAGAAGCGCACCTGGCCCAGACGATAGTAGCCGCCGCGGACCTTGTACTCGAACACGATGCGACCACGCGTGCCGGCCGGGGCACGGGCACGCACCTCGGGCACGAGCGTGCGCAGAAACTCCTCGACGGGACCGCCGGGCGCCTGCGCGTCCACGCCAGCGTTCGCCGACGCGCTCAGCTGCCGCATGGCGACGCCGCTGACCAGGTACTTCCACTGCGACGACGGGACGTCTGCGCCGAGCTCCTCGGAGCTGCCGTAGGTCAAGACCCGCACGCGTATGTGTCGCGCGACGCGGATCGGGAGCGCCCAGGCACACGGTCGCGACGCGAGGCAGTCGCGGGCGATCACTGCGGCCTTGTCGATGTCGAACAAGTCGGCTTTGCGGATCTCGCCCACGCGCTGCTTGCTCAGATAGGTCGAGTACATCGGCACGTGCGTCACGGGCCACCACTCGATCCTGAGCAGGGTGACCAACGCGAGCGAGGCCACGAGCAACATGCCGCCCGCTGTCGACACGCGCGCGACGGGGCTGCTCGGCGTCATCGCCACGGGCCGCGTCGGGGCGCGGGGCCGGCCCAGCCGCGCCGATGCCCACGCCGCGATCGCCCCCCAGTCGATCAACAGCGCGTAGCAAACCAGGTACTGCGCGTACGCGGGGACCATCACCAGCTGCACACCGACGTGAAAGCAGGCCGCCGCCGCGACGATGACATGCCGCGCCCCGCGAGACAGCAGCGCGAGCAAAGCCCCGAGCTCGAGCGAGAGCGTGGCCCATGACAGCGCGGCGCATGCCCAAAGGTGCTGCTTCAAGAACGTGCTGAGCGGAGGGGTCTGCTCGGCTTCGATGTAGACGCGGAGGGTGTGTCCGTCGAGCCACTCCAGACCGGAGCCCCAGAGCTTGGCGACGCCGCCCATGAACAGGAGACCCATCGCGACGACGAGCACCAGCACCCGAGCGAAGCCCGTGCGCCCGAGCTCGAAGGTGTCCTTGTCATGGTCCTTGGCATGGGCGGGGCGCTCGGGGAGTCCGCGCCAGCGTCGGATGTGAAAGTCCACGCTGAAGCGATCGTCCGTGCGCGCGCAGGTCAGCGCGATCAGAGTGAAGGTGGGCAGGTACCAGCCGTGGTTTTGGCCGACCACACCGGCGGTCACCCCGTGCAGCGTGAACGCCCCGATCGCCGTGATCACGGCCGCGGGGCGCGAGAACAGCCCGATCGCGGCGGCGACCCACGCGATCGCCGTGACCGCGCGCAACGGCAGGACCCAGTCGGCGGAGGGTTGACCGGTCAGGACGAGACCCGCGAGGCCGCGGGGGGTGTAGGCGAACGCTGGGGTGCGGAACACGAGGTCGGGGCCAGCGAGGAGCCCGGCCTCATGGGTCCAGCTCAGCACGAAGAGCAGGGCGTACACGACGAAGCGCAGGCGCCCGTCGACCGGCGGCAGCGTGTACATCCACCAGCGCACGAGCGCGTCCATGCGGCGAAGACCCGCGGTGCTCGTTGAACGCGTCGGCTCCAACGCCCGCACACTATCAAACCTGCGAGTGCGTCGGTGGGCGGATCAAGGGGCGACCCAGGCGATGTACCACCGCGCTGCTCGGTCTTCCCCTCTCGCTGCTCGCACCGGGCCCGGAGTGCGACTCGAAACAGGAAGCGGGCCAAGAGGGCGATGAGCCTGCCGCGAAACCCAAGGGCGCCGAGGCCAAGCCGAGACCTGTAGCGTGCCCGCGAGCGCCCAGTGCCCGGGGACCACCGCGGCACAGTTCGAGGACGTCAGCGCGCGCCAGCCCGGGCGTGCTCAATCAAGAAGTCCCACACCGCCTTCACGCGCGGGACCTCGCGCAGCGCCCGGTGGCCGACGAGCCACCAGGGGGAGCTGCGCGCGATGCTGGCCGAGGAGTTGTTCGAGGCCCACCGCCGCGGCGAGGTCGAGGTCAGCTGCGGCCGCGCGGCGGACTTCTTCGGGCCCGGCACGCCGTCGTCGGTCGCGCTCAACCCCCGGGCGATCGAGCGGCTGCGCGCGGGCAAGGCCGTCGAGGTGTTTGGTGACCCCGATCAGCCGCACGGCTACAGCTACACACCCGACGTCGCGCGCGCGCTGGCCGAGCTCGGGACCCGGCTCGAGGCCCTCGGCAAGGTGTTCCATCTCCCGCTCGCGTGGGCCGGGTCCACCCGGGGGTTGATCGAGCGCGCCGCCGCGCCGCTCGGCTTGCCCGGCGCGGTCCGGGCGATCCCCGGGCGCTGACCACCGCGGGGCTGGTCTCGCCAATGCTCCGAGCGCTGCGGGAGATGGTTTATCAGTGGGAGCAGCCCTATGTGATCGACGACCGCCGGTTTCGTGCGACCTTTGGCGGCGCGGCCACGCCGATCGACGAGGTCCTCGGGTCACACTCGGAGGCCCGCTCGCGGCCACGGGTTGGAGCCTCGCTGGAGCAGGAAAGGCGCGATTGCGCGGGAGTGTGTCGCGGTGTCTCGGCTTCGCGGACGGGCGGTTCAGGGCGCCGCTCCACCGCTACCCCTTTTGAGCTCGACGAGACGGTCACCGTCGCGGCTTTTCGCAAGGCAGCAAGGACCCCCGGGAGTCTCCGCAGTGAAGTCCGTGCCTTGGCCTCGGCGCAGCTGCGACCTGCCGGAGCCCAATGTGGTCCATCAATCACCACAACGCAGCGCCCGAGTTCGCGCACCAAATAATCACGCGACCTTGCGGCCCCCGTGCGACGCGAACACCTCGTCCGCCGCTTCCTCGAGTTGCTCATCGTCGGTCTCGACGGCGATGAGGATCCTGCCTGCGTTGACCTCCGCCTCGATCTTGCGCAGGACCTGCTCGGGGTCGCTCGCGCCGGAGATTGAGCCGAGCAGCGCACCGAAGGTCGCGCCCCAGGCGGCGCCGAAGATCACAGCCACCAACGGCCCAAAGCCGATCAGGCCGCCGGGCAGCGCGACCAACCCCGCGACCACGGCGCCAGCCACTCCAGCCGCGAGCGCGCCTTTCTTGGTCCCCTCCCTGGCGGCCGTCTCGCTCATCGTCAGCTCCTCCTCATCGAGCAGATATCGCTGCATCAAGACGCTGCACTGCTCGCCTCGGCACCCGCGCCGCTGGATCTCGTCGAGGGCGGCGTCCGCCGCCTCGCGGTCCTCGAACAGGGCATAGACGTGTCGTTTCTTGCCGGCCATGTCGGCGGGCAGCATGCGTCCAAGCTCGAGACGGTTCCCCGGAAAAAGCTGCGCGCCGTCGGGGGTCGTCCGATCAGGACGTTCAGCGGCGACCGACAGCTGCGGCCGCTCGCGCGCGGGGCGAAGTGAAGAAGTGGGCCATAATGACTTGGAGGTGAATCATGAACGACCAAGGCAGGAAATCCACCCTCGCGTGCGCCAGCGTCATCGCGATCCTACTGGGGGGCGCGCTCGCGTGTGGCTTCGAGGACCGGGAGGCGACCGACGGCCAAGATATGTCCGCGCACTTGGCAGACCAGCCTCTGGATAAACTCGGTGTCGTCTCGGCGACAGAGGAGGACGCGGGGACCCAGGGCTTGCTGACGCAATGCACGCCCGCGTTCAATTGCACAACGCCCGACAAACCTTGCTACACGACCATTGGAGAGGGCGTAACCAAGAACTTGGTTACAAACAATCAGCTTGGCGCCTCGGTGTTCCGGGTGAGGATGTGCACATCCCTGAGTTCGGTGTGTAAGAGCGCCTCGTATCCGCAGACCATGTCCGTGTTTGGGTACTCGGGGGTGAATAGCGTGTACGAAAAGCATCTCCACGGCGGTGTCTCAGACACGGGCCCCTACACCGAGATCCCGAGCCTCACGAACCTACGTGTTCGCTGCAACACTGCCTACCCGGGGAGCGCCTGCAAGCTCGCGTGGCAACATTGCAAGAAAACCGGCAGCCTCGGGGATTGAGGGACAATAGCCCGGCAGCCCTCAGCCAACGCGAGCGCTCAACCCCGCTCTCGCGGGCCCGCAATCACACGCCGTCGGCAACCCAGCACCAGCAACCCCACCAGCGTCCACACCACCGGCACCCCATCACGCCCCGGCTCGACCGTGCACCCACAGCCATCCCCGCCACCATCCCCGCCACCATCCCCGCCACCATCGTCATCCAAACCAGGCCCACCGTCAGTCTCGCCAGCGTCGGTCCCGGTCTCGTCATCCCCGCCTTCATCCCCGGTCCCCCCACTCCCGCTGCCAATCACCCCGATCCGCGAGAACCCATGCGCCGTCCACTCCCGCCCGAGCGGATCCACCACGTCCACCTTGATGAGCATCGACCGCGACGCCGCGGCCTCCGGCGCTTCCCACGTCAGCTCAAAGCTCCCGTTGCGCACGGGCAGATCCCCCGCGAACACCTCCCACTGCGGGTCGCCCGTGCTGGCCTCGACCCACGACAGGCTCATCGTCGAGCCTGGCATCGCGTCGACGCAGCCGTTGATCTCGACCGCCGCCCCCACAAACACCGTCTGCTCCTCGAATAACAGCGCGGCCGCCGGAGGGCTCGCGGCCGGGTCGGGATCATCGACGATCTTGAACACCCCCGGGTGCGGCGACCACAGGTTGAACCAGGGCTCGTAGGTGTAGCCCTCGACTACCCAAGTCCCGGCCGCGAGCGCGCTGGTGTCCCACAGCACCGGCTCGGCGGCGGCCTCGAAGCTGATCGGACGGCGTTGATCATCGGGGGTGATCCGCGTGAAGCAGCCGGCCCACTGCGCGGCGGATTGCAGAATGTCCCGGGCTGGATCAACGCCCTCCAGCGTGCCCAAGCCGAACAGCGCGGAATTGTCCAGATCGGCTTGGTTGATCCAATTCGGCAGTCGCTCGTCGAGATCGTGGTCACGGCAAAACCCAAAAAATTGATGGGTGTGGCTGTCGAGCGGTTCGTTGACCAGGTCGACGTCGTCCTCCTGCGGAATGTCGTACTCGAGCGCCGCGACGGGATCTTGGCTACGATCGACGATCGTCACGCACGGCGCCTCGCTCCAGTCTACGGGGGTCCGCACGCTCGCGGGCGGGTGCGCGTAAACGAGACCGGGCGCGAGCGCGAGCCCGATCGCTAGCCCCAGACACACAGACCGACGTCGGCGCATCACTCGGGGACCGAGAACCTGCGGACTTGATTCGCGGCCGCGTCGGCGATCCACATGTCACCTTGCGAGTCGAAGGCCATGCCCATCAAGCTACCCGGGGGGTACCCGGTGTCCAGCCAGTCGAGCAGCTCGCCGTCGAGGTCGAAGCCAAACACGCGGCCCTGGATCGGGTCGCTCACGAACAACACACCGTCGACCAGCTCGAGCCCCGATGGGCTGGTCATCTCGACCTCGAGCTCGGCGCCGTCGACGAGCGTGATTAGCTCGCCGTCGTCCATCCGGTTCATGACGCAGCCGTCGTAGTTGGGGTTGATCTGATTGCCCATGCTGGCGGTCGTGGGATCCAGGCGAACGATGCGGCCGTTCTCGGTGTCGGCGGCGTAGACGTAGGCGGTGCTGCGATCAAACACCACGTGCGAGGGGATCGAGTGCTCGTAGCCGAGCTCGCCGTTGGCGTAGCGGTAGATCTCGCCGTCGGTGTGGTCGGTGCCGCCAAGCCCGTGATCGTCGTTGAACTTGTAGCGGGTCAGCGAGCCGTGGGTGCCGTCGTAGACCCAGTAGGTGTTGTCGTCCTCCCAGTCGATGCCCGAGGCCAGGGGACTGTTGTGCAGCATGTCGAGGTGACTCTGGTGCCCGCCCGTGAAGATGTTGAGATCGGAGGTCCACATGGTCGGGCCCATGAAGCTGCCATCGAGTGGATCGCCCGGCTGGGTCACGCCGTTCTCTTGCTGGGCCGTGGCGAACGTGCCGGGGGCCCCAAACGCGAGCGCGGCCGGCTTGGCCAGGAAGTGGGCGCCGTTGTCGAACTCGTTTTGGAGCTTGAGCGCCAGCTGGCTGGAGAGCCCGGCGTCTTGGTAGACGACGATCGAGAAGTCTTCGCGGTTGGTGACCCACAGCTCGCCCGCGACGCCCGGCTTGAACTCGAGGTCGGTCGGGAACGCGAGGCCGTCGGCTGCAGATGAGATCACCGTGACGTCGAGGTTGGCGATGTCGTGGGTGGTGTCGCCCAGGATCGGGATCCCGGCGAGCTGGGGCTCGCCGCCGGTCTCGGTCCCAGCCTCGCTCGAGGTCTCGCCGGTCTGGCTCTCCCCAGTGTCACCGACGTCGTCGCCGGCACCTGTGCAGGCTGTCAGCGCGAGCGCGGGGAAGACCAAGAACGGGAGGATGCGGCGGGTCATTTGCATGCGTTTCGGTCGAGTTGGGCGAGTTGGGAACCACTCGAGTCGCTGCGTATGTGTACCACCGGGCACGGCAGCGGGCAGCGCGCCGGTCAAATGTGGGCAAATTTGGCAATCATTGCGTCACGGCGGCTCGAGGCCGCTGGGGACCGCATCGGGACGGAGCTCGGGCAGCCCCGCGACGTCTGGATCGGTGAGCGCCTTTAGAAATTCGCGCAGGTTCGACAACCCGACGAAGTTGGGCTCGAGCTCGAGCAGCTCCGACAGCGAGGCGAGGATCTGCGCGATGTGATCGGCGCCCTGTTGCACCGTGCCGATCAACTCTGGATGCAGGCCGGTGGGATCGAAGTCGGCGATGCTGGTGGTTGGGGATCCATAGTGCACCAGCACCTGCTGCAGCTCGAGCAGCGCGCCGTCGTGCATGTAGGGCGGCGAGATCGCGACGTTGCGCAGCGACGGCGTACGAAACGCGAAGCGGTCGGTGGGATCGTTGCTGACCAGCTCGCGGCCGTGATCGAACGGGGCCGTGGTCGGCGTGCCGGGACCGAGCTGAGGCACGCCCGTGCTGTGAACCATGTGATCGGTGAGCAGCGGACCCGAGTGGCAGTCGCCGCAGCCAGCGGCGCCGTAGAACAAGATCGCACCGAGCTTGGCCGCGTCCGAGATCGCGCCTGGGTCACCGCCGAGGTAGGCGTCCCACGGCGAGCTCGGGAACGAGAAGGCTTGCCGCTCGTAGGCCGCGATCGCGTTGGCGGCGTCGACGAAGCTGAGCTCGGCGAAGCTCTGGCCCGGGTAGGCGGCGGCGAACAAGTCCAGGTAGCCATCGATCGCGCCGAGACGCTGCATCAGCGCGGCCCAGATCGTCTGGGGATCATCGTTGGCGAGGGCCCCCAGCTCGTTGGGTTCGCCGAGCAGCGTGAGCTCGTCGGCCTCGCCCCGCATCTCCTGGCGATCGAGCACGGGAAACATGGCCTGGGCGGCGAGCGGGCTGTCGAGGCCCGGCAGCAAGTCGGCCCCGGCTGGCGTGCGCAGCTGGCCGCGGGCGTCGAGCTGCACGCGGCCGTCCCAGAATATGTGCGTGAATCCAGGCTGGCCCAGGTTGAACAGCGCCTGCGAGTGGCGCGGGCCGAACGGTGGGTGGGGGCCCTCTGCGCGCGCTGGCCCGAGCCCGACCGCGCCGGTTCCGAGCGTGAGCGACAGGCCGTCGCTGGTCCCGAACGCGGGGTGGTGACAGGTCGCGCAGGCCGTGTCTTTGCGGCCGGACAAGATCGGATCGAAGAACAGCGCGCCGCCAAGCTCGACCAGCGCGGGGTCGTCGGGCGGGGGTGGCTCGAGCGGCTCGACGGGGATCCGCTGGGCGTCGAGCAGCGCGCCGAGCTGCTCGTCGAGGTCGGGTGGTTCGTCGGTGGTGCCAGTGTCCTCGTCGGCGGTCCAGGCCGAGCCGGACTCGCTCTCGGTGGTGGTGGCGGTGCTGTCGGCGGTGGTGCTGGAGTCAGCGGTGTCGGGCGGCGTCGCGGACACGCAGCCGCCGAGCAAGATCGGCAGCGCGAGCACACGGGTGAGCTGGGGCGACATCGACCCGGGTAGTCTATGCGATCCCACCGTCGTCCTGGTCGAGCGCTTCGAGGGTGCCGGCGTCAGCGTTTAGCCGGACGCGCTGACCGGTCGTGAAGATCCGCGTGGCGTCCGGCAGATCGACGACCGCGGGCAGCCCGAGCTCACGCGCGACCACGGCCCCGTGCGACAAGGTCCCGCCGATCTCGGTCGCGAGCCCGGCCGCGATCGTGAACAGCGGCGTCCACCCGGCGTCGGTGAACGGCACGATCAGGATCTCTCCCGGGACCAGGCCGGCGGCGTCTTGGATCGATCGGATCACCCGCGCCCGACCCTCGACCAGACCGGGGCTGACGGGCGTGCCCTGCAGGCGCTGGGTGGCGTCCGGGAGCGGGGCGGGGGGCAGCGGCTGCGGCTTCTCGCGTGAGACCATGGCGAACCGCAGCGCGGCCTGGCGGGCATGCAAGCGCCGCCGACCCGTGGCGGTGAGCACCAGCGCGCGGCGCTGATCATCGGGCGCGTGGGCCAGGCGCGGCAGCTCGTCGCGGGTCACGAAGTAGATCAGGTCGAGCTCGGGCAGTCGCTGGGCGGCGACCAGCCGGTTCCCGAGCTCGACGCAGGTGCTGGCCAGCAGCCGCGTGAGCCGGACCAATCGCGACTTGCCCTGCTCGCGCAGGCGGATGCTGGCGTGCATCTTGGGCACCAGCCAGCGCAGCGCTCGCTTCGACCCGCGTGACAGCGGCAGCGTGTCGGGGTCGCGCGGCTGCACGCGCGCGCGCGGTGGCGGGGCCGAGACCGCGGCGCGCAAGGTCACCAGCAGCGCGGTTGGATCGTCGGCCCAGTCGGGTTCGCGCAGCTCGAGCTCGCGGATACAGCGGTGCCCGTGACGCGCGATGAAGTCGGCGTAGAGCTGGCCAGCCTGGCCAGCCTCGTCGCTGCGCAGCCACGCGTGCAGCTGCGCGCTGTCGAGCTCGAGCACCCGCGCGCGCGTGGCCGGGTCAGCCCGCAGCAAGGTCGCGAGCGCCTGCACGGCGACGCCGATCTCGGCGCTCTCGACCTCGCCGACCCCCTGCAGCAGGCCGATGATCGCCGTGCGTTGCTCGGGATCGAGGGGGCGGCCGCCGCCGACGATCCCGTCGACGACCCCAGCCAACATTCCCGATCGCGTGGAGGCCAGCATGTGGGCCTCGTTGAGGCGGACCCCGCAGGCGATCAGCGCCTCGACGCGGGTGAGCAGCTCGTCGACGCCGAGCTCGGCCAAGCCCGCGTGCGAGTCGTGCAGCGCGGCCAGCTGCGGCTCGAGCTCGGCGAGCAGCTCGGGCGCGCGGGCCAGGGCCGGGAACACGCACGCGGCCGTCCGCGCGCGACGCAGCGGCCCGCGCCTGGGCAGGCCCTCGAGCTCGTCGAACACCCGCCCGGCGAGGCTGCGATCGGCCTCGTCCTTGCTGGCGCCCGCGACCTTGGCCGCGAACAGATAGGGGCCGCGCATGTTGAAGAACAGGTGGCCGCTGAACACGACGATCGACGCGTCATCGGTGTCGGGCGGCGCGTACACGCCGATCCGCGCGTAGGCCTGGCGAAAGCCCTGATCGATGAACGCGACCACGGTCGAGGCGGTCAGCGGCGTGATCGCGCCGGGCAGGATCTCGCCGACGTTGTAGCGAGTGAAGCCCGGCGAGGGCAGGAGGATCGGCGTGTCGAGCTCGTTGACGGCCGGCGCCGCGGCGCTGGTGATCGGGCGTGCCTGCAGCCAGTGAAGCGCGCCGTAGCGATCGATCGCCCACTCGAGATCCAGATCGTGACCAAAGCGTGCCCGCGCGCGGCGAGCCCCGGCCAGCAACTGCGTGAGCGCGTCGGCGTCGAGCAGCGCGGTTGGCCCGCTCAGCTCGGACTCGACGCGCGCGCTGTCGGGGTCGATCAGGTAGCGATCAGGCCGGGCGTGGCCCGAGACCAGCGCCTCGCCGAGCCCGGCGACGGCCTCGATCACGTAGCGCGACCTGTCGCCGCTCACGGGGTCGCGGGTGAACAGGACCCCAGCACAGCGAGCGTCGACCATTTGCTGCACGATCACCGTCATGCCGGGGTCGACGTCGCTGGCGGTCGCGGCCGCGTAGGCCTGCACGCGCGCCGCCTTGGCCGAGGCCAGGCACCGCTCGATCGCGGCGACCAGCGCGGAGTGGCCCTCGACCTCGAGCACGCTCTCGTACTGGCCCGCGTAGGAGGTTGCCTGCGAGTCCTCGCCCGCGGCCGACGAGCGCACGGCGAGCTTGCCGGGTCCGAGCGTGGCGTGGAGGGCCTCGATCGCGGCGGGATCCGGGGCGGTGTGGCTCCCGACGATCACAAACCCCCACGGCACCCGCAGGCCGTGCTCGATCAGGCTGGCCAGGCCGTTGGCCTTGCCGCCGCAGTCTGGGCGGTGGGCGGCGGCGAGCGGGATGATGCCGGCGAAGCTGACGAGCCTGTCGGTCATGGCGGCGCCTCGCGACCCTCGTCGAAGCTACGTCGCAGCTCCCGATCAGCCAGCCGCGCGCTCCACAGCGCGACGATAGCGAGGCAGCCCGCGACCGCCCACAACAGATCCGCGGTCGAGCGCGCCAGCGAGTCGCGGACCAGCGCCAGCACGCTCGCGATCGCCTCGGGATCGGTCGCGAGCTGGGGCTGGGCGGCGTGCAGCGCCTGGCTGGGATCCCCCTGCAGCAGCGCGCCCGGATCACTGGCGAGGATCTCGGCGAGCTGCGCGGAGCCGCCTGCGTCAGCGAGCTCGGGGAGCCGCTCGGGCAGTCGCCGCGCCAGCGCTGCCGCCAGCCGCAGGTGCAGCAGCGCTCCGAGCACGGCGAGCCCAACGATACCGCCGAAGGTCCGGCCGAACTTTGCCAGCGCCGTCACGACCCCCAGCTCGGCGTGGGCGACCGCGTTTTGGGCCCCCGACAACAGCGAGGGGATCGCCATGCCAACGCCGAAGCCCATGACCCCCAGCCACCCCGCGGTCCCGAGCACGGTCGGCGAGCTGGCGTGGTGGGCGAGCAGGGCCGCGCCGAGCGAGGCCGCGCTCATGCCGACGACGATCACGTGTTTGTAGCGACCCCGCCGGCTGATCGAGACGCCGCCCACGACACCGCCAGCGACCAGCGCGAACACCATCGGGGTCATCGCCAGGCCCGCGGCGGTCGGTGACAGCTCCAGCGCCCCTTGCAGCATCAAGGGCGTGAAGATCGCGGCGGAGTAGATCGCCACGCCGGTGCCAGCGGTGACGATCAGGATCACCCGCAGCTGTCGGTGCCCGAGGATCCAAAGCGGCAAGATCGGCGCGGCGGCGCGTCGCTCGACCCGAACGAACAGCGCCCCCAACAGCAGCGCCGCCACGCCAGCGGCGATCGTCGCTGGTAGCTGGTCGAGGCCCTGCTCGAGCTGGCTCATGCTCGTCAGCGCCGCGACCACGGCGAGGACCAAGATCAGCGCGCCGCCGAGATCGAGCGGGTCTCGGGGCGCGTCGTGGGGCGAGGGCGCCCGCGGCCGAAACTTCAGCAGGACCACGAGCAGCGCGACCAGTCCCACGGGGATGTTGACGAGAAACACCCAGCGCCAGCCGAACCCGTCGGTGATCGTCCCGCCGAGGATCGGCCCGACCAGGCTGGCCAGCGCATACACGCCGCTCATCATCCCGTTGTACTTGCCCAGCTCGGCCGGCGGGAACAGATCCCCGAGCCCGGCCTGGGCGTTGGCCGCCAAGATCCCGGCGCCCACGCCCTGCAGCGCACGCATCAGCACCAACACTTCCATGCTCGGCGCGAGCCCGGCCAACGCCGAGCTGATCAAGAACTCCGTGATCCCGATCAGCAGCAGCGGGCGTCGGCCATAGACGTCACCCAGCTTGCCCGCGATCGGCAGCGCGGCGGTGGTCGCCAGCATATAGGCAGTGAACACCCACGCGTACCACTCGAGCCCGCCGACGTCCGCGGCGATGCGCGGCAGCGCGGTGGCCATCACGGTCTGATCCAGCGCCGACATGAACAGCACGACCGCGAGCGCGAACACCACCAAACCCAGGTTGCCGTCACGCCGGACCGGCTCGGGCGGGTTGGAGTGGGCGTGGGGGTGGTCGGGCATGTGAAAATCAGCAGGTTCGTATACCCCAGTCACCGCGGGGTCGCATCGCGCTCGGTCTCGGATCCGTGAGCCCCGACAGCTCTTGGTCGACCAGTCGATCGAACCGGCCGTTCATGGCACCCTCACGCCCGGATGCTCGACGTCGCTCGTCACGCTCAGGTCCAGTTCAGCTTGGGGCTCCTGGCACTGCTCGTGTGCCTGACCGCGCTCGCCTGGCGCAACGTGTTTGGGCGGCCGCCTGCGCCCGATCTCGTGATCCCGGCGTGGTTGAAGGGGCGCACGATCCCAGCCACGTGGCGCACGCACGGGCGCAAGCTGCTCGACGGTGGCCTGGCCGTGCTCGCGCTGGTGCTCGCGCTGTTCACGATGACGGCAGGCCGGATCGACGGGAGCGGCCTCGACCGCGAGCGGGTGTTCCACGAGGTCGTCCAGGCCAAGTACCACGCCGAGCTCGGCTGGGATCGGCTCTACGCCTGCGCGTGGGCGGCCGACCACGACGCCGAGCGGGCGTTCACCTGGGTCGAGAAGGCGCGCGCGCTCGAGCTTGGACCCGCGCCCGCGCTCGAGGCCCGGCCCGAGCTCGACACCAAGCTCGCGTTCCAGCCCAAGGACGGCAAGCTGCGCAAGATCACCGTCAGGCCCGAGGTCCCCCTCGAGGTCAAGCGCCCGCCCGCCGACGTCGGCGGCAAGCTGCTGCCCACGCGCGCGCTCGCGGTCGCGGCCGAGTGTGAGTCGCGCTTCACCGAGGGCCGCTGGACCGAGCTGGGAGCCGACGTGGCCAAGGCCGCGGCGATGTGGCCCGAGGACGGGTTCGAGGGCCGCAACAAAGACGCGCGCTCGTTCAAGCTGGCGCCCGTGTTCGAGAGCTACGGTAGCACCGCGACCCCGGCTCGGCTGGCTCGCCTGCGCCTGTGGTTCTCGGTCGTCCCGATCTCGGCCGGCAGCTTGTTCGTGCTCTCGCTGCTCGGCGGGCTGCTGACCGTGGGCGCGCTGGTGCTGGTCGGGCGCGCGTACGGCCTGCGGGCCGCTGCGTTGGTTGGGATCGTCTGCTTCGCGGAGCTGGCCGTCAGCCCGGTAGCGAGCGGAGCGGGGATCGCCGCCACGCTGGCGCTGGCGACCGTGCTCGCAGGCTTCGCCGCCGCCGAGCTCGACCGCTGGGCGCTCGCGGGTGGGCTACTCGCGTTCGCCAGCGTGGAGCTCGTGTGGCCGAGCTTGGTCGTGCTCGCGCTGCTGGCCACGTTCGGCGTCGACTGGCTCGGCGGTCGCCCACGCAAGCCCCAGCTGGTTCGGTTTGCGATCGGCGCGGCCGCGACCGCGGCGGTGCTGATGCTGCTCAGCGCCACGCTCCCCGGCGGGTTTGGCAACTGGTCGGCGTGGGCTGACCGCGTGGCCGTGGACCGCTACGCCGACGGCTCGCGGCAGGTCGGCCTGCGCTGGTTGTTTGTCCCCGACGGCAGCTGGCTCGGCGGCGACAAGGCGATCGGGTACCCAGAGAAGGCCCAGCGGCTCGCCGACCGCCACGCCTGGATCCTGCTGTGCGGCGTGCTGCTGTTGGTGCCCTCGCTGCTGGCGGTGCGCCGCCTGCCGCCGCTCGCGTTCGCGGCGATCGCTGGGGTCACCGCGACCTTCGCAATGTTCTCGACCGACGCCAGCGCGTGGGGGATCGCCCTGCCGATGCTGGCGCTCGCCGCCGCCGCGATCGCCAAGCATCACCCGCCCTCGGAGCTGCTCGTGGGCCGACCCACGACGGTGCTGGTCGCCGGCTGCCTCGCGCTGTGCGTGGGCATGCATGGGATCTTCCGGGTCCAGCCGTTCGAGCCGTGGCTGTTCAACATGGTCTATTCGCACCTGTTGACCACGCTGATGCTGGGACTCGGCGTCGCGCTGTTGCTGTTGCCAGGCTTGCGCGAGCACGGTGATCCGCCCGGGGCACCCGCGTCGATCCCCGTGCTGGCTACGGAAGCCCAGGCCGCGGATCCGAGCGCTGAGCTCACCCCCGAACAGGCCGCCGAGAAAGCCGCCTTTGACGCCGCCTCTGCGGACACCGTGAAGATCAAAGATGAGCCCCACCCCGGGCGCGACGATCAACCAGGAGCCGCGTCATGATCGCCCCGCCCGAGCTCATCACCCAGGATCCAACCCTGCGCGAGCAGCTGTGGTTTTACCTGACGTCGCGGACCGAGACCTCCGAGATGCAGTTTGCGTTCGCCGTCACGGCGATCGCGGTCCTGCTCGCGGCGGTCGCGTGGCGGACCTTGCAGCTGCACCGCCGCAAGACCACGGACCCCGGCACGCCCAGCAAGTGGCTGCGCTGGGGCGATCGCATGATCAGCGCCGCGCTGCTGATCGCCGCGCTGGGGTCCGCCACCCAGTATTTCTACGGCTCGCGCAACGGCGACAACTGGCTGCACCGCTGGGATCTGTACCACCAGGTCATCGGCGCCAAGTACTTCTCGGAGCTCGGCTACTTCCGCATCTACGAGTGCACCTGGGAGATCGACGCCTCGCATCAACGCCACTTTCGGCGGGTGTCCAAGATGCGTGACATCGAGACCCTGAAGGTCCTGCCCACGGCCGAGGCGGTCGGGGAAATGGACTGCGAGGATCTGTTCGCCGACGAGGCGCGGCTCGAGCAATTCGCCAAGGACATCGACGACATCCACGAGCTCGGCGGCGCCGGCATGTGGAACAAGCTGTTCGGCGACAAGGGCTTCAACGGCACCCCCTTCCACGCGTGGATCTTGTCCAAGCTCACCGCCCAGGTCGACATCGTCCAGCGCGAGCTCGTGTGGCTCGGGCTGCTCGACGTGTTCTTGATGATGTTCGCGTTTGGCTGCGTCGCGTGGGCGTGGGACGTGAAGACCGCGGCGATCGCGATATTGTTCTTCTGCGCGAACTTTCCCAATCGCTACATTCACATGGGCGGGTCGATCTTGCGCTTCGACTATATTGCGATGTTGATCATCGCGCTCGCGCTCATGAAGAAGGACAAATTTGCGATCGCGGGCGCGTGCGTGGCCTGGGCGACGGCCGAGCGGGTGTTCCCGGCCGTGTTCGCGGTCGGGCTGGGGTTCAAGGCGGGCGTCGAGCTGCTCGCCACCCGCACGCTGCGCCGCGAGTACCTGAAGTTTGGCCTGGGCTTCGTGTTCGGCCTGCTGGTCCTGTTTGGGCTGAGCCTGACCATGAGCGACAGCATCGGCGGCGGCGTGGACAACTGGCGTGACTGGTGGGCCAACATGAAGGTCCACACCGAGCACACCCGCGGGTTCCGGGTCGGCTTCAAGCACATGTTCATGATGGACGGCAACGTGACCGAGCGGCACCGGTTCATGGGCTGGGCCAAGAAGACCGCGTCGTTTCATACCCGCGATCACTACTATCTGTTGACCATGGCCGCGCTGTTTGGCCCGCTGCTGCTCGCGGTCCGCAAGCTCGACGCGGTCACCTTCGCGGCGCTGTTCTGCGCGGCCGGGTTCTTCACCCTGACGATCGCGACCCGCTACTACTACTCGGTGATGGTGCTGTTCATCCTCGTCGACCGCAAGCTGTTCGAGGATCGCAAGCAGATGCTGCTCACCGCGCTGTTGTGCCTGACGGCCGCGTTCTTGACCAAGACCGCCGCCGCGACCTCGAGCGTCCCGTACCACTACAACACGGCCTCGAGCGCCGCGTTCGCGGGGTACTTCGTGATCCTCGGGGCGCTGTTGTGGATCGATCCGTGGCTGCGAGATCGGTTCATCGTCGCTGGCGCCGACGTGGCCGAGGAGCCGGCGGCGACGGCTCCCGCTGCCGACCCGCCGCCGTCCTGAGCGAGCGTCAGGGGTGCATGTAGCTCGGCGGCGAGAGGTCGCGGCCGAGCTCCGTCAGCTGCTCGACGTCGGACGAGCCATCGGCGCGGACCCGAAACAGCAGCTCTTCCGTGGACCGCGTCGAGCGGGACAGGAACACGACCTGGCGCTCATCGTCGACGACGTCGACCCCGGTCGGCACCGCCCAGCCATCGGGCAAGCTCGCCGCCAGGTCGACCAGCGCGAATTCGGGGTCGTCGAGGTCGACGGCCAGCAGCTGGCGACCGCTGCCCATGTCGGCCGCGAACACCACACGGTTGGTCACCCGCGGAACGTGGAAGGCGATCAAGAAGTCGGGGATGTCGTCGACGAAGCGCAGCGGCGCGCTGGCGACGGGGCCCGAGAGATCGACATAGGCCAGCCAGCGAGTCTGGCTGACGCTGTCGCCGACCTGGTAGATCAGCCGGCCGCCCGAGTGCCGGGCGTTCTCGATCTTGGCGCCGTCGGCCAGCGGCTCCGTCACGACCTCGACCGCACCAGGCTGGCCGTTGACCAGCTCCACGCGGACCAGCCCCTGAACGTCTGCGTCGGCGTCACCGAATCGGTACAGCACCCGGCCGAGGTCGTCGAAGACGAAGTCCTTGGTCCAGGCCGCGCGCTCGGCCGAGTCGATGCGCACGGGCGCCGAGGGCGTCGCGCCGACGAAGCTCACCAGGTACAGCTCACCCCATGACCCGTCGCCGGTCCAATACAGCACGCTCTGGTTGTCGTCGGACCACTCGGTTCGGATGACCTCCCCGCCCGCGACCACGGTGTTGACCAGCACCGGGGGCGCCATCAGGTCATGGAGGTCACGGACCCACAGATCACGAAACCCGTCGAGGTCGTGATCGTAGCGATAGGTGAGCTTCTCGCTGTCGAGTTGGGGGCCGAAGCCCGACAGCTCGTCGAGCTGGCCGATCTGGGTGAGCGCGCCCGGGCTCCCATCAATTGGCGCGTAGTACAGCTCGAAGGTCTGGTCGGCGTCGTCGTCGACGGCGTAGAACAAGCCGCTGTCGTCTTCGGCGAGGGCCGTGCCGCCGTACTGGGGCGTCGGGCCGTGGTCACCGCTGACCTCGACCGCCTCGACCGGCCGCTTGTCCGCGAAGGTGACCCAGTAGAGCGCGCCCGGGTCCGAGAGGTCGGTCTGCGCGCGGATCAGGGCTGCGCTCGCGTCCGCGTTCCAGGCCGGCGAGGGCGCGTACTCCGGGACCCCGTCGGGGACGATCGACACGATCTCGAAGGCTCCCTGCGCGTCGACGTTGAGCAGCCGCACCACCGGCATGTCGGCGGTACCGTCGCGGACCCGCTCGGAGCCAAACGGCGTGCCCCCGAGGGAGGTGCCGACCCCCGAGCCAGCGGCGCCGCTCAGCTGGATCTGCGGTTCACCGGCGACGTCGAGATCCTGAATGTCGATCGTCAGGACCTCCCTGTGGCTATCGTCGAGATCGACGCTGTCGATCACGACCCACAGCGGATCGCCGTCACCTGGGTCGCCGTCGCCGTCACCTGAGTCGCCGTCGCCGTCACCCGGATCGCCGTCGCCGTCGCCCGGGTCGCCGTCGCCGTCGCCGTCGCCGTCGCCGTCGCCGCTCGTTTCTCCTTGGGTCCCTGTGTCCGCCGGCTCGGTCGCCGGGCAGCCGGCGAGGACAACGCCGCAACACAGCGCGAGCAAGGCATGGTGAGTCTCTGTCGCAAGCTCAAACATGTGACCGCGACCCTACTGCGCGCGCGGCGGTCAGTGCAATTCGGGATCGCCGTCGTCGTCGCCGAGCGAGCGGACCAGGTGGAAGCTTGGCGGCGCGGGGGCGGTGCTGGTCTGCTTGTCGATCTCGCCGATCGCGAGGCCAAGGATGTCGCGGAGCTCCCGCGCGATGCCATCTTGGACGCGGACCGTGGTCCCGCCAACGGAGATGTGGACGGCGCCACAGCTGCAGCGGTCGATGCGACAGTTGGACGTGCGGGCGATTGTGGTGGCGATGTGTTTCAAGCGGCCTCGAGGGTGACGCTACCCGCTGGCCGCGAGGATGGCTAGCGGACGGGGAGGATCGCTGCTGATCACTCCAGTGGATGGCAGCGATTGTCGCGACCGCAGACCTCGAGCAGATCATTGCAGCATTCTCGACCGCCGTGGCAGGTGGAGAAGCCTCGCTTGCAGCGCCGTCGGATGACCTCTCGCTGGGTCGGGGGCGGAGGACCCGGATCCTCCGCGGCGTCGGTGCTGTTGACGGCGGGCGGGGCGACGGGCGGCGGTGCGGGTGGCTCGACACGAGCGGGCGCGGGGACTGGCTCGGGCGTCGGCGGACTCGGGCACCCGAGCAACATCAGCGCGAACAGGCCGAGCGCGAGCCGGGCTTCACGCATGGCCGAGGTGTCGTCGCTGGCGATCGGGCAGCTGGGTGGGCTGGGCCTGGGCGGCCTGCTCGGCCCGCTGCAGCTGCCGCGCGAGCCGGGGCGCGCGTCGGTTGTTGCTGACAAAGTCGGCCTCGATCAGCTCGCACACCAGATCGTGCGGCTCGCTGCGAATCTCGATCAGATGCTGCGCCAGGTAGCGGGCGCGGTTCTCGAGTGACATCGAGTGGACGCGGCCCGCCGTTGCGAACAGCCAGTCCGCGAACGCCAAGGTTCGCTCGTACGGGGAGCCGCCGCTCCATAGCAGCCGCATACCCTTGGCTAGATCGCCGCGGTTCCAGAAGCTGTCCCAGACCTGGGCGAAGCGGCGCAGTCGCTGCATCGTCGCAAAGTCGATCGCGTGGCTCTGCAGGATCCCGTAGGGCGGGCGCGGCTCGAACAGCATCCCGAATTGCTCGGCGTGGCGGGAGATCGGCGTGCCGCGCAGCCGCTTGAGCAGCCCGACCTGCACCTCTTGGACGTCGGCGGCGACCAGCTGATCGAGCCCGCGACCGAAGCTGTCGGCCGTCTCACCGGGGAGGCCGATGATTAGATCCGTGTGCAGGTGCACGCCCGTGCGCTCGCGCAGGAACGCCAGGTTGTCGAACATGCGCGCCACATTCTGGCGCCGCGAGATCCGCTTGCCGACCTCGTCGTCCAGGGTCTGCACGCCGACCTCGAACTGCAGGCTGCCCGCCGGGAACGCCGCGATCAGCTCGCGCAGGCCGTCGGGCAGGCGATCGGGGACCATCTCGAAGTGCAGGAACAGGCCCGGCCGGACGCGCGCCAGAAAGAACTCGAGGATCGCCGCGCTGCGCTCGAGGTCGAGGTTGAAGGTGCGATCGACGAATTTGAACTGACGGGCGCCGCGGTGGATCAGCTGATCGAAGGCCGCGAGCAGGGCCGGCAGCGGGAACGCGCGCACGCGCTTGTCGAGCGAGGACAGGCAGAACTCGCAGCGGTACGGGCAGCCGCGCGAGGCTTCGACGTAGAGGACACGGTCGCGCAGATCGTGATCGTCGTAGAGCGCGTAGGGCAGCTCGAGCTCGGCCAGGTCGGGGAGTCCGCCATCGATCACCCGGGTCAGCGGGTGTTGGCCGGCGTTCAGGCGCGTGCACAGCTGCGCGAAGGCCAGCTCGCCCTCGCCCTTGATCACGTAGTCGACCTCGGCGAGCCATGGTTGGTCGTCGATCTCGTGGCTGACCTCGGGCCCGCCGACCACCAGCGTCAGGCCTGGCGCGAGCCGCCGGAGCAGCTCGACCAGCTGTCGGGTTGGCTCGACATTCCAGATGTAAACGCCCAGCCCAACGATGCTGGGGTTGGTGGCGAGGATCGCCTCGGCGACGTCGAGCGGGCGCTCGTTGATCGTGAACTCGAGCAGCCGCGTGCGCTCGCGCAGCGGGCCCATGTTCGCGAGCAGATAGCGCAAGCCGAAGGCTGCGTGTGGGTACTTGGCGTTGAGCGTCGCCAATGTGATCGTCGACACGGGCCGGCACCATAGCAGCCCACACCGCCGGGCGCCTTGTCGCTGGACGCCGGCCCCGCGCTTGGCGATTATCCCGGGCATGACGAGCAAGCTTGGACTTACGACGCTGACCGTGACCGTTGCTCTGACGGGGGTGACCTCGCTCGCGTGCACCCCGGAGGAGCCCAGCCCCTTCACCATGACCAAGGGTGACGGGACCGACGGCGACGGCGACGGGGATCCAGGCGACGGCGACGGGGACGGCAACCCCAACTGTGGAGACGGGGTGGTGCAGGTGGGCGAGGAGTGCGACCTTGGCTCGCAGAACGGCGAGTCGAGTCAGTGCACCCCGACCTGTCACATCGCGTCGTGCGGCGACGGGTTCGTGTACGAAGGCTTCGAGGAGTGCGATGACGCGAACGGCACCAACACCGACGACTGCCTGACCGGCTGCAAGCTGGCCAGCTGTGGCGACGGCTTCGTGCAAGAGGGTGTCGAGGTCTGCGACGACGGCAACCAGGACGACTCGGACGGCTGCAACGCGATGTGCCTGCCCGGCTCGTGCAGCGACGGGATCGTGCAGGAGGGCGAGCAGTGTGACGACGGCAACACCGACACCAGCGACGGGTGCCCCGCCTGTCAGCTCGCGTTCTGCGGCGACGGCTACGTGCAGAACGGCGTCGAGGCCTGCGACGACGGCAACATGAGCAGCGCCGACGGCTGCACCGCGATGTGCGAGCACGCCCAGTGTGGTGACGGGCTGCTGTGGGAGGGCATGGAGGAGTGCGACGACGGCAACGACGTCAACGGCGACACCTGCACCCTGGCCTGCACCACCGCGTTTTGCGGTGACGGGGTCAAGCAGGTCGGCGTGGAAGAGTGCGACGACGGCAACGACGTCGAAGACGACTTTTGCACGAACGACTGTATTTCGCTGCTGTACTTCGTCGAGGGGCCGCAGACGAACGTGGACGAGGGGGATCTCGGCGGGTGGGAGGAGTGCTGGAGCGGGCTGTACGGGACCACGTATCCGAGCCTGAGCGGGACGATTCTTGGGCAGCAGTGTACGGGGAGCAAGCTGTTGGTTGGTTGTCGGCCGGTCAACTCCGCGACGTTTACGCTGCTGGCGATGGGGGATCGGGAGGATGTGTTGTTTGATACTGGTACCGGGAACGTTACGCATGATGCTAATGGGGTGTCTTGGTATTATAATGGGTCGCATTCGATGGGGTTTGCGGACCTGGGGACGGGGGTGCAGCGGAACTCTTGTGATACTGCGAATGCTAGCCCGACGCTGCGGATGTGCTGGCATACTGGGGGGGATCAGATTACTAGTGGGTATCGGTGTGGGAGTACGTTCTTGAATGGGAACAATCAGTGGGAGCGCGTGATCATGCACGCGGACTGAGGAAGGCCTCCCCCCTTCCCGAAGGTCTTGCTTAAAGGTCGGCGTTTGGCCTCCTCCCTTCCCGAAGGTCTTGCTTGAAGGTCGGCGTTTTGGGGCGACGCTTAGCGGCAATACCACTGAAAACGCCCCTGAAGTTGTCGTCAAGAAGCGCAAAATGGCCGTGATCTCGCCTCAAAATATGCCGCCACGCGCAACTCTCCACGCCCAACCAGCACTAGCCGGCGGGTCGCCATGCCCGCCCACCACCTGATCCTCGGTCCCGCTACGACGAGTCGGCACAGTTCGCGGCGTACCGTCGCCACATCAACCAGGTGCCGGCCGGAAACTCGACATCCGTCTCCCCCGCAAGCCACCGTGCTCGCGCGATCGCGTACGCCTCCTCGAACACCCCCTTGTTCCGCAGAGCCTCGACGCGCTTCGTCTTGTGCTTCGCCGACACCGTCGGTCGCACACCAAACAGATCCTCCGTGCCAGGCATTGACGCCCAGTGTTGGCGCATGACGTTGCGCATCCCAAACACCTTCTTGCGCTTGGCGGCCCGCACCGCCTCGCACTCGTTCTCTTCCTCCTCAACTCGCTTAAGCACGAACTCTCGTAATTCGCCATCACTCAACTCGCCCCGCACGGGCGGACGCACCAATCGGAGCGCTACCACGTCGGGAATGGTGCTGCGGCCACACTTTGATGGCGTTCGAGCGTCCCGACGCTTGCGCGGCTTTTTCTTTGGTTTCTTTGCTGGCTTCGGCTCCCACATCCCAAACCGGGGCTTGGGCACCAGGATCTCTTGTCCGTACTCCATCCCAATCGTGGTGAAACCCTTCCAGTGTCGCGCCTTAGTGACGAGATCACTGGCACAGGGGTTGACCAGTGTATAGATGGCGTGCTCGAGCGTCTTCTCAGCATCCTGCGGCTCAACCAAATTGTAGCCCTTCTCGAAGTTCGTCCCCGAGATGCCACGAAGGGCGTTCAGCGCGCGTGCCATCAGCGAGTTGAGTTCCTCCATGAAATCGGGGATGCACTTTGTGTGTGCCGTCAACAACAGATGGAAGTGGTCGCTCATATAGAGGACTTCGTGGAGCGATACATTGAATTTTGAGCAAGTGTACGCAAAGACAAACCGAATCGTCTGCGTCACCTGTTCGTTTGGCACGAAGCGAAAGCTCCGATTCACGGCCCGGCACGTGATGAAGGCGGTCTGCTCCTCATGGATGATTCGCGGAGGGGTCACGCCAGGGTTGTCGGCCCGTCGCGATGAGCTTTGCAGGCTCCTGCAAAAAACGCTGAAATAGTCTGCGTGTGCGCAAATCGCTCCGGGTGCTGTGCATCTGTATACCTGCTCGAATATGAAGGTACAGGACCTTCGGGCAGGGGGCAGTGAAGGTACAGGACCTTCGGGC
>NZ_PVNL01000098.1 GCF_002994635.1 Enhygromyxa salina
CACCAACACCGAACCCGCGCCCACGCCCCCACCGCCGGTCATCCTGCTCAGCCCAACCCCACATCACGATCACCCCCCAACACTAAGACTCGGCCCACTCGGCCTCACCGGGGTCGCCACCCTGGTCGGCGGCGCCGCGACGATCGGCGCGGGCGCGCTGCTGATCAGCCTCCCCAAGCTCAACTACGACATCGACCCACGCAGAGTCGGCGCCGCCCTGCTCATCGGCGGCGGCGTCACGACGGCGCTGGGCATCGCGGCGCTCGCAGTCGACGCCACCGTGCTCGAGCGCAAGCGACAACGCCGACGCGTCCACGTCTCGCTCGATCTATCCACCACGCAGGCAGCCGTCGCGATGTCCGGCCGGTTCTGAGCATGATCAGGGGACGGCGAGACGCCGCCCCCCAACCGCCGACAGCTACAGCTTCTTCACGTAGGCCGCGACCGCGTCGATCTGTTCTTTCGAGAGCTTGTCCTTGTAGCCCTTCATCTTGGTGTCGGGCACACCATTGGTGATCGTCGACACGATCTTCGCCTGGCCGAGCTTGGTCTTGACCAGCGAGGGGATCTCGACCTTCTTGCCGATCGTGGTATCGCCCGCGCCGTCGATGCCGTGACACGACTTGCACTTGCTCTCGAACAGCGGCTTGCCGTCGATCTTCGCGACGGCCGGCGCCTTGTCAGCGGCCGGCTTCTTCTCGACCGGCTTGTCGTCAGCGGGCGGGGGCGCGTCGCCGCCCTCTTCGCCGGCAGCCGGAGCGGCCTCGCCGGTCTCGTCGCCGCCACCATCGTCGGTCTCGTCGGCCGCGTCGGCCCCGGTGGCCTCCGCGGGCTCGGTGCCCGCTGCACCCGCTTCGGCGGCGACGCCCGCTTCGGCCGCGCCGTCGGCCTTGTCAGCTTCGGCGGCGCCATCATCGGCCTTGGCTGGTTCGGCGGCGCCGTCGGCCTTCTTGGCTCCGTCGGCCTTGGGCTCGCCCGAGTCACAGGCAGCGGTGGTCAAGAGCAGGGCGGTGGCCGCGAGGACCAGGGATCGAATTGCGAGTCGGTGCATCTTTTCGTCTCAGTGAGGGGGGCCATCAGGGTAAGCCCCCCGATCGCGTGCGGACAAGCCACGATCGCAGGCCGATGCTGGCGCCGCCGAGGCCGGTTCTGAGGCCCCCTCGCAGACGGGTTCGCACGGGATGAGCCCGCAGAACCGTGTTCTCAGCCGGTTGCTGCGGATCGTGGCTGGGCCGGCGGCTCTTTGAGTTTCGCCCACAGCAGCTCGTAGTCGCGAAGGACTTCGCTGGCGTCGATGCCGACGAGCTCCATCGTCACGCGCGAGATCGCGTGCTCGACGGTCCCCTCGATCGAGATGCTCCCATGCCCGACGACCCTGACGATCGCCGACAGAGCGGTGCGCACGGCCGAAGCCCAGAACCCGAGACCGAGCAACGCGACCGAGACCACCACGCGATCTCGGTAGCGGCGCATGAACTGCTTCGCGTGCCGCTGCGCGGCGCCGTCGGGCGGTGGCGTGCCGTGGGTGAAGACCACGAGCATCGCGATGTTCGCGTGGGTCACGAGCAGCTTGTCGAACAGCAGCTCCTGCCGGACGAGATCCGCGACCTCCGTGCGGACACCATCGCAGATCCGGATCACGATCGGACCGACGCTCGCGCAGATCTCATACGCGGTCTGATAGCGAACCTCGAGCTTCTCCACCACCGCACATTAACAGGTACCGCGCGAACCGACCATTGACCTGACCACCTGGATCTAAAAGGGCCGCTTCGGCCACCCCGCCATGAACCCCCGCTGGGGGACTGTCCACACCGGCTGTTCACGCAGCGACTCGGCCCGACAGATGCGATTGGCCGCCAGCAGCCCCGCACTGTATGCGGCCTCCATCAGCATCGCAGGGAATGGCAAGACCACCCAGTCACCGGCCAAGAACAAGTTGTCGAGCTCCGTCTCCCAGCCTGGTCGGGTCGCGTGCGTGCCAACGTGAAACGCGGGAAAATCACGGCGCACGTAAAAATAATCGTGGACCACGACCGCGTCGGCGAGCTCGGGAATGAAGTGGTGCAGCTCGGCCATGAACAGCTCGCGCAGCCGGGCCTCGTCGACGGTCCCGCTTTCGTACAGCTCCTCGGGGATCGCGTAGCAGTGCAGCTCGATCACGGATCCCCCCTGGCCCGCGGCCTCACGCTCGGCGACCCACTGCGCAGACTCATCTTGGATCGCGTGCATGAGCGTGATCGAGTCCAGCAGCTTCACGCGATCCGTGATCACAAAGCCCGGCAGCGCTCGCGTCACGCCGCGATCCAGCCACAGGCGAAACACCGAGTAGGGCTGACCCGGCTCGAGCGTGGCGACCCTGGCCGCGGTCTGGGGGGCGGCCGCGGCCAGCGAGGGCGAGCGCTCGAACAGCGCCCGAGTCCCGACCACGTCGCTGGCGATCACCACGTAGTCAAACCGCTCGCCGTCGTGCTCGAAGCTCCCGTCGGGCTTGCGCTCGATCTGGGTGACCTCGGCCCCGGTGCGAATGTCGACGCCGTGGGTCTGCATGTGCTCGCGCAGCGGCCCGAGCAGCGACGTGCCAAAGTCATCGTTGATGTAGTTGTAGACCAGCCCGCAGTCGTTGCTCAGATAGTAGAAGTGAAAGCTCTTGATCAGCTCCGCCATCGACATCTTGTCGGGATCGGCAAAGAACACGCGCGAGAAGGTGTTGAACACCAGGCCCAGGCTGGTCGGCAGCTTCGCGCGCTCCGAGAAGCTGGCGAACGACACGTCGTCGTGAGTGGCGTAGGTCTGCGCGGGGTCGTAGCGCAGCAGCGCCTCCATCTCGAGCCCGGTCTGGCGCCCCGCGACCTCGCGCAGGTCGTAGACGCCATGCCGCGAGAGCGAGAGCAGGTTGATGAGCGGGGTCGTTGCGATGTCCTTGAACGAGTAGCTGCGCCCATCTTGGGCGAGGATCATGTAGTCGCCAATGCTGCGATAGTTGCGATCCAGCCCCAGCTGCTCGAAGAACGCGTTGAGATTGTAATACTGGTGAAAGAACGCGTGGAAGCCATGATCCATGCCGATCTCCCGACCGCCCGGCATCGTCGTCTTCCAGGCCCCGAGCTTGCCGCCAATGTAGGGGTTGCGCTCGAGCAGCACGACCTCGAAGCCGCGCTCGGCCAGCTTGACCGCGGCGCCCATGCCCGCGAGCCCAGCCCCGATCACCGCGACCTTGCGCGGGGTGGTGAGCCGCAGCGGCAGCTGCTCGTCGATCGGCGCCAGCAGGTGGCGATAGCCGCCGAACCGGCGCTCGATCAGGCGCGCGAGCCAGCCCTTGCGCGCCGTCGCGGCGGCGCGCAGCTCGAGCCGCGTGAACACCAACACCGCCGCGCCAGCGAGCGCGAGCGCGAACCCCAGATCTTCGACCGGCACCCCGATCAGCGCAAACCCAACCAGCTCATCAGGCGCGTGAACCACGATGCCGCGCTGGATCAGCGCCCCGCCAAACACCAACGTGAGCAGCCCGGCCGTGGCCAGCATCGCCCAGAACTGCGGACGCGGGACCAGCCGGGTTCGCAGCGCGAGATCCAGCGGCGAGAGCAGCCCAATCCCAAGCATGGCCAGCTGCGCGCTGGTGGGACCGCCGCTGACCAACCCCATCACACCCGCGCCCAACACCGCGAGCAGCACGGCGTGGAGGCCAAACTGCCACGACCTCGGCGGCTGCTGATCCGCGGCCCGTGCGAAGCCGACCGCCCAGCAGAACAGACACGCGAACGCGATCGCGGGCATCAGCAGGACCGCCCCCGGCGGCAGCCCCCGCAAGCTCACGCCCGAGCCCGCAAAGCTATGCTCGGGCGAGAACGCCAGTCCCCCGCTGCTGCACATCCACCCCAGCCAGACCAGGGCTGGCACGGCGACCAAGCCCGCGCTGGCCCACGCCCGCCCCCAGCGGTCCAGGAAGAAGGTCGAGCGGCGAAAGCTCGCGACCGTCGGCGGTCCGATCAAGAGCAGGTCGAAGGCGAGCAATTCGAGGCGCATGCCGGCCTCGCGGCCTTATCACGCGGCCCATCGACTGTCACGACGACCCGAACATGCGACCAGCAGTGATCTACACCATCGGCAGCCCGCGGGCTTCTGGCACACTCGCGGCCATGAGCTACCTCGATCGTTCAAGTCGCGTTTGGATCTGGTGTGGGTGGACCGCCGTTGCCGCGCTGAGCTGCGCGTGGGTGAGCGAAGCCGCCGCCGGTCCGGTCCCGGTCAGCACGGTCGCCGAGCTGCAAGCCGCGGTCGCCAACGCGGCGCCGGGCGACGAGATCATCCTGGCGCCGGGCAATTACTTGCTGCCCAACAAGCTCAGCTGCGTCAACGATGGCACCGCGGATCAGCGGATCATCATTCGCGCCGACAACCTCGGCGACGCGGTCGTGCAGATGGACAACGTCGAGGGCTTCCACGTGCAGGGCGCCTACTGGGAGTTCGCCAACCTCGACATCGAGGGGGTGTGCGCCAACGACAACAATTGCGAGCACGCCTTCCACGTCACCGGTGACGCCGACGGCACGTGGATCCACCACAACGTGGTCCACGGCTTCAACGCCCAGCTCAAGGCCAACGGCACCGAGACCGGGCCCAACGGCGAGCGGGTCTGGCCCGACGACGTCGTCGTCGAATACAACGAGATGTACAACCCGGCCGCGCGCCAGACCGGCAACCCCGTCACCCCGATCGACGTGGTCGGCGGGCGGCGCTGGATCGTGCGCGGCAACTTCATCCACGACTTCGCCAAGGGCGGCGGCAACAACATCAGCTACGCCGCGTTCCTCAAGGGCAACTCGCGTGACGGGGTGTTCGAGCGCAACCTGATCGTCTGCGAGCACCTGCACACCGGGCAGATCCGCCTGGGCCTGTCGTTTGGCGGTGGCGGCACGGGGCCCGACTCCATCTGCGAGGACATGACCTGCAACCCCGAGCATCAAGACGGGATCATGCGCAACAACATCATCGCGCGCTGCCCGACCGACGTCGGGATCTACGTCAATGAGGGCCAAAACTCGCTGATCTACAACAACACGCTGTACGACACGACCGGCATCGACATGCGGTTTGCGACCACCACCGGGGAGGTCCGCAACAACCTCATGACCGGGCAAATTCGCAACCGCGACGGATCCACGGCCAACTTCGCCAGTAACCTGCAGATGGCCAGCAACGGCGACTTTCAGGCGTGGTTCACCGACCCCGACGCGCTCGACTTCTCGCTGGTCGACGGCAGCATGTTCGTGGATCAGGGCGAGTCGCTCGCCGAGGTGATCGACGACTACTGCACGAATATCCGCGACGACGGCACCCATGATCTCGGCGCGCTCGAGTTCGACGGCGACGGGACCTGCGACACCAGCAAGCCACCCGAGGGCGGGGGCGACGGCGACGGCGACGGCGACGGCGACGGCGACGGCGACACCGGGGATGGTGACGGCGACTCCGGCGACGGGGACGGCGATCCCGGTGATGGCGATGGCGATCCTGCGGGCGACGGCGACGGCGACGGCGGGGGCGATGGCGACACCGACGGCGGAGGCGAGACCGCCGGAACCGACGGCGCCGCGAACGAAGGCGGCAGCGGCGAGGGCTGCAGCTGCTCCGCGCAACCAGCCCGCGACCGCGGAGGCTTGATGCTGCTCGCGGGGCTCGGCCTGCTCGGGCTCCGCCGCCGCCGCCGCTCCTAGCCCTCGGGGATCAGCATGAACAGGGCGCTCAGGATCCGCGCGGGGAAGTCATCACAGTCCAGCTGCGGAAACTCGAGCGCCTCACCCACGATCGCCTGATAGCTGATCAGCTGCCCGACATACCCAAAGTTGTGGTCACTGACCACGACCGTGTCGCCGTCCCAGCTGACCTCGAACGCCTGCCGCTCGGCGAGCCCACACTGCGAGTCGTGCTCGAAGGTCGGACAGCCGATCGAGACCAGCCCGACCCCAAGCGGGGCATAGTCGAAGCTGGGCGACTCCTGGGGGACGACGGCGGGACCCGAGACGCCCGCGAGCAGCAGCGTGCCCTGGGTGTCGCCAGGGGTGGTGTGCAGCGTGAACCACTTGCCGGGGATGAACGGCGGGCGCTGAACCCAGTGCAGGCGAACGCCGACGCCGACCTCGATGAAGGGTTGGGTCGCGGGGCTGCTGTCGATCGTCAGGACCACCTCGGTCGGCGGCGGCATCGGGTCGAGGCCCTCGCTGACACACTCGACCAAGCCGATCTGGTAGCCGCTCTCGCCGTCGGCCGGCTTGACGCCGCTGGACTTGCACGTGAGCTCCCAGTCGATCATCGCGTCGGGTTCGGCCGCGTCGAGCGCGAAGAACGAGTATGCGTCGCCAGCCGGCTCGCAGTCGCCCGGGTCGCCGTCTCCGTCGCCCGGATCACCGTCTCCGTCTCCGTCGCCTGGGTCGCCATCGGCGTCTCCGTCACCCGGGTCACCGTCTCCGTCGCCCGGGTCACCGTCGCCATCACCGGTCTCGCTCCCATCGCTCTCGGATGCGGGGCCGTCGGGGCCGCACCCGAGCGACAACAACGGCAACACACAGACAATCCTGATCAAGCCAATGCGTGAAGTCATGCTGCAACGTAGCAGCTTCGCGGCCCTCGAAACATCTAACAAAAAAAGCCGCCTCGCAGTCGCGGGGCGGCTTGTCTACACGAGGCCGTTGGCCTCAGCTGTTGGCGGCGAGCTCGACGGCGGTCGCGTGCAAGAAGATCTCTTGGCGCGCGCCATCACCCTCGAGGTTGGCGTCGCCGTCCTTCTTGAGGTGCGCGACGTTGGCCTCGGTCAGCTCCTTGGCCTCGAGCGTGCCCTCGACGGTCGCGGCCTTGCCCTTGCCGTCCATGGGGATCGCAAACGCGTGATCCTTGACCAGCACGCGGGCCGTGACGTCGCCCTCTTTGATGACCATCCAGCAGCCCTTGGCCTGGCACACGCTCTCCACCGTGCCGCTGACCTTGACCGCGGTGGTCGGGACCCCGCTGGCGAGCACGGCCGAGAGCGGCTGCGCGTCGGCGATCGCAAACGCCGAGCCAAAGTGGCCGGTCGACTCGGCCGGCGCCGCGGTGCCACCGTGATCGCAGCCCTCGCCCGCGGCGTGGTCGGCCGGCTTGTTCTCGTGGATGCAGCCCTCTTCCGAGTCGACAGCGTTGGCCGAGACCTCGTCGCCAGCCTTCTTCGCGTCGGCTTTCTCCTCCGTCTTCGCGTCGGTCTTTTCGTCGGCCTTGGCGTCGGTCTTCTCCTCGGCCTTCTTGTCACAGGCGGTGAGGGTGGTCAGGCCGAGGGCGATCGAGAGCATCACTGGGAGGGAACGCATGGCCGGCAGTCTGCCATGAGCCGCGAGGTGGTCAACGGTCCCACCGACCCGATTCGCGCTCCCGCAGTGGGTAAAAGCTCACGTTTGAGCCAGTTCCCAGCCCAGTTCCTGGCGATAATGGCTTTCGTTTTCTGCCCCCAACAACCGGCGCCGTCCGCAGCCGGGCCAGGATCCGGACCGACCCTATAGTATCGCGCACGTGAACCCCATCTCGATCAAGCCCGTGTGGCTCGGTGACATCGAGCTGTGGCCGCCGGTCGTGCTCGCGCCCATGGCCGGGGTCACCGACTACCCGTTTCGCGCGCTGTGCCACCGGTTTGCGACCGAGGCCTTCACCCGCGTGGGCGGCCCCCAACCGCGCGCGCCCAAGCACACGCCGGGCCTGTTCGTCAGCGAGATGATCACCGCCCGTCCGCTGGTCGAGGGCGACCGCAAGACCCTCGAGCTGGCCAGCTTCGGCCCCGACGAGTGGCCCCGCAGCCTGCAGCTCTACGGCGTCGATCCCTGGCACGTCGGCGAGGCGGTCAAGCGCCTGGTCGGTGAAGGTCGGATCGATCATCTCGACATGAACTTTGGCTGTCCGGTGCCCAAGATCACCCGTCGCGGCGGCGGCTCGGCGATCCCGGTCAAGCCCAGGCTGCTCGCCAAGATCGTCCGCGCCGCGGTCACCTCGGCTGGCGCGGTCCCGGTCACGATCAAGTTCCGCACGGGGATCGACGCGAGCTTGCTGACCTATCGCGACGCCGGTCGGATCGGCCAAGAAGAAGGCTGCGCCGCCGTTGGGCTCCACGCCCGGACCGCGGAGCAATTCTACGAAGACGGGGCCGACTGGGACGCGATCGCCGATCTCGTCGCGCGGGTGAACATCCCCGTGTTTGGCAACGGCGACATCTGGGAGGCCCACGACGCGACCCGGATGATGCGCGAGACCGGCTGCGCGGGCGTCATCATCGGACGCGGGTGCCTGGGCCGACCGTGGTTGTTCGCCGAGCTGGTCGAGCTGATGTGCGGCGAACCGGCGAGCGCCCCGCCGCCGTTTGCAGTGGTCGCCACGATCATGCGTGAGCACGCGCAGGCCATGGTCGCGTGGTACGGCCGTGAATCCCTCTCACCTTCGCGCGGCCTGCTGAGCGTTGAGCAAGTCGCCATGCGTGCGTTTCGCAAGCACGCGAGCTGGTACACGAAGGGCTTCCGCGGAAGCGCGGCGCTGCGGGAGCGGCTCATGCACGTCGAGACCCTCGCCGAGCTCGACGCACTCTTGCGCAGCTGCGACGGCGACGAGCCGTTCCCCGAGCACGCGCTGCGGGCGGTCCGCGGCAAGCGAGGGCGCCAGCGCAAGGTCGCGCTTCCGGCTGGCTACCTCGATGATCTCGACGACGATCGAGTCCCCCACGCCGACGCCGAGCAGCTCAGCTCCGGCGGTTGACCGCGCGTTGTTGCCAAGCTCTGCATGGCAAATGCTGCGCTCGCCTTGCGAGCCAGTCGATCCATTGTCTCTATCACCGGAGACACATGGTCGCGTTGGTACATCATTCATACGGAATTCTCGCGCTGGCTCTCGCGGTCGGCGGATGCGGCAGGACGGCGACCACAAAGGCCGATTGCGAGCCACCGTGCCTGGAGGAACAGCTCCCGACGGCCCCGCCGCCGGTCGTGGCTGTCGGCGCGATCGACGATGTCGAGGCCGCGTTCAAGCAGGCGATCGCGCGGGCGAGCCCCGCGGTCGTCTCGGTCTACACCACCACAACGGTCTCGATCGGCCCGTTCGGCGGGCCGATGCGCCGCGACCCCTACTTGGACTTCTTCTTCCAGTTCCCCGACGCCCAGCCCCGCGAGTTTCAGCAGCAGGGGCTCGGCAGCGGATTCGTCGTCGATCAGGCCGGCCACATTCTCACCAACCATCACGTCGTCCGCGGCGCCGATGAGGTCAAGGTCAAGCTCGCCGATGATCGGGAGTTCGACGCCACGGTCGTCGGCAGCGATCCTCAGACAGACCTCGCGGTCCTGAAGATCGACGCCTCGGATCTGCAGCCTGTCGAGTTCGGCGACTCGGACTCGCTCGAGGTCGGCGACTGGGTGCTGGCGATCGGCGACCCGTTTGGGCTCCCGCAGACGATCAGCGCGGGCATCGTCAGCGCCAAGGGCCGCGCCAACATGGGGATCGTCGACTACGAGGACTTCATCCAGACCGACGCCGCCGTCAACCCCGGCAATTCGGGCGGTCCGCTCGTCGATCTCAGCGGCCGCGTGGTCGGGGTCAACACCGCGATCGCCTCGCGCAGCGGCGGCAACAACGGCATCGCGTTTGCGATCCCAGCGACCCTGGCCAAGCAGGTGATCAGCCAGCTGATCGACCACGGTGCGGTCGTGCGTGGCCAGCTCGGCGTGTTGATCTCGGAGCTGTCAGCCGAGATGGCGGCGAGCTTCGGCTTTGAAGGCGAGGACGGGATCCTCGTGCAGGACGTGGTCCCGGGCGGGCCTGCCGAGCAGGCAGGGCTTCGCAGCGGCGACATCATCACCAAGCTCGACGGCCAGCCCGTCACGACCGTCGCCGCGTTCCGGCAGGACATCGCCGACGCGCAGCCCGACTCGACCGTCGAGCTCGAGATCTGGCGCCAGGGCGCGACGACGACCCTCGAGGCCAAGCTGACCGAGGTCCAACCCGCGGGTGGGCCAGCGAGCGAGGCCGCCCGCGAGCCGGCGAAGGTGGGGGTCGGGCTCCACGACATCACCCCGAAGTTGCAGCAGCAGCTCGGGCTGGACGCTGCTGAAGGCGTCTTGATCGCGCAGGTCCAGCCCGGGTCCCCAGCCGCGAAGGCCGGACTTCGGCCCGGCGATCTCCTCGAGCAAGTCGGCGATGACCCGGTCCAGAACGCTGCCCACGCGATCCGTCTGCTCAAAGCCGGCGACCTCGAGCGCGGGATCCGAGTGCGCGTCAGCCGAGACGGTCAGGGACGCTTCGTGCTCATCAAGGGCAAGTGAGCGAAACCGGCGTCGTTGGTGGCCAGCGATCGGCTGACTGCATCGTCGCAGACTGGACTACGCGATCTGGCATGATGGCCCGGTGAATATCCGGCCCCAGTCCGTCTGCCTCGCGCTGAGCCTCGCGCTCGCTTGCAACGACGACGCCGTCTCCGCCACCACGGCGACCGAGAGCGACACCAGCTCGAGCGACGCCTCGGACGACACCGAGACGCCGACGGGGATGTCGACCCTCTCGACCAGCGAGTCGGAGAGCGAGTCCGAGTCCGAGTCCGAGACCGGCGATCCCGAGCCGTTTTGCGGCGACGGCAACCTCGACAAGGGCGAGGAGTGCGACGACGGCAACATGGTCGATGGCGACGGTTGCTCGGGCGCGTGCATCTCCGCGTGTGGGATCGAGTACTGGGTCGACATCACGATCCCATCTGGGTGGTTCGACGTGCAGGCCATGCAGGCGCTGCCGTTCGGGCGCATCGAGCTCGCGGGCGACGTGGAGATCCCCGGCAGCGTGGGCCGACTGCGCTACACCAGCTTCATGCAGAGCGAGCTCGACAGCGCGCTGGAGAGCGCCCCGCTCGGGTCCGCGGGGACCATGGACCTTCCCCAGACTCACCAGATCACCGCCGTCGAGATCACCGCAGCCGGCGAAGATCTGTTCGCGCTCGGGACGACCACGGAGGTGCTGGTCGCTGATGAACCGCCGGTTACAACCTACTGGCTGGCTCGCTTTTCGGTCGCGGACCTCTCCGTGGTCTGGCGCGTGGACCTGCCCGGCAGCGATCCCGAGCTTCGGCCCATGGACCTCTCGCTGCTCGGGGCTGGCGATCCCGTCGTCACCCGCACCGAGCAGGTCGCCCCCAACGACAAGGACATCCAGGCCCAGCGCCGCTCGTTTGTCGATGGCAGCGAGGTCTGGACGTCCACCTACTCGGGCGAGCTCAACGGCGGCTGGTCACTCGACGAGGCGGTCAAGGTCGCCGTGGGTGCGGGTGATCGGCTGTGGCTCGCGGGGATCGTGCGGGTTGACTGGCAGACCTTCGAGTCGACGATCATCGAGCTCGATCCCAGCGACGGCGCGACCCTGTGGTCGGGCGTGCCGCTGGCGGATCCGGGCAACGCGTACGAGCAGCGGATCTGGGATCTCGCGGCTGGCCAGAACGGCGAGGTTGCGATCGGCATCAACGTGATGGGGCCCGCGACTCAGTTTCACCACTTTGGCGCGTTCATGTATGTGGATCAGCAGCTCGCGTGGGAGCTCTCGCCCGAGCTGCTGCCGTGGGAGGAAGGGGGTCCCTTCATCTCGCCGCGCGTGGCGATCGCCGCAAATGGTGACGCGCTGGTGACCGGCACCTATACCCATGACTTTGGGATCAACTCGGCCGCGCGTCCGTGGGTGATTCAGCTTGCGAGTGACGGCACGCAGCTTTGCAACGCGCGAGTTGGCGAGGGCCAGAACGCCGCGATCGTGCCGCGCAATGGTTTCTTTGGTGACAATCGGGCTGCGCTCAACCTCGACACCTACGGCCCCGGCGGCATGGGGCCCGGCAGCGCTGGCAACTGGTTGGTCGGGCTGCGCGGGCTGCTCTGAGCCGTCAGCGTCTACGCTTGGGTTGGTAGCGGCGCAGCAGCCCGGTCCGCGGGCACACGAACAGCTCGTCCCAGCGGGTCCCTCGGATCGCCCGCCAGCCGTCCCGGTCCAGGACCATGGGGACCTGGGCCTCGTAGCGAACCTCGAGCGCGACCATGCGATCGAGGTGCTGAAGGATGTGGAGATCGATCGCCTTGCGGACCCGCAAGTTCGCGCGCAGCTCGGAGTAGACCCGATCCCACGGCCGGCCAACCTTGCTCAGCAAGAACCGTCGCAGCGGCTGCAGGTTCTCGTTGAGCCACTTGCTCGAGCGGACCTTGCCCGGCATTCGCCCGTGGCTGGGCTCGGAATCCCAGTCCCGGCGGTGCCTGGACGCGCGGTGGGTCTTGAGCCTCCAGCCTCCGCGGGGGCGCTCGCACAACAGCTTGTTCATGTCGGATCGCATCTGGGTCGACTCCCGTTCACGCTCGAATTAGTTGGTCGCCGTGGCGGCCACCAAACCGCCAGCGGGCCACGGCGCTGCCACGCTCGAATTTGTAGTGGGCCATCCGGCGCTGCGCCTCGCCAGTGGCGATGCTTGCCTCGGCCTGGGCGTGGAGCAGCCCAGCGAGTCGAGTGAGGGCCAGCTTGCGGTTGAGGTGTTGGCTGCGCTCGCCGGTTGCCCGCACGCCGAGCCCGGTCGGTCGATGCACGATCCGCACAGCGCTCGCGCAGGTGTTGACGTGCTGCCCACCCGGACCGCCCGCGCGGTCGCAGCGGATCTCGAGCTCGCTCGGATCGAGGAGCCGCTCGGGATCCCCCGGGAGCGCGGGCGGTTGGGCGTGCAAGCTGACGCCGGCAAACCAGCGCTTGCGCGTGCCCTTGCATCGACCCTGGCGCTGGGCCAGGCGCGGCATCACCAGCTCGTGGGTGCCGAGCAGGTCCCCGAGCGCGCCCTGGGCATCGGCGAGGCTGTGCAGCTCGAGCTCGAGCGAGCGCGGCTGGTCTTCGTCGCCCATGAACGCTGGCGCGCCGCGGTCGAGCCCGCGTTCGTTGCACAGCGCTCCCAGGGCGCCGCCGAGCGCTGCTACGAACATTCGGACCTCTCGCGGTCCCGTGCCTGCGCTGATCAACAGCAGCGCGCCTGACTCTTGGTTCGTGTTCATCGCTTCACCGTCACCATGGGCAGCAGCGCGGCCACCCGCGTCGCCGCGCCTGCCTGCTCGAGGCTGTCGACCACGACCTCGATGTCCTTGTAGGCTTCCGGGTGCTCCTCGTAGAGCAGGTTCTTGTCGTCACAGATCACCCGCGAGCCACACGCGGTGCGGGTCAGCGTCTTGCGCCTGTGCTTGTGCGCGATCTTGGCTCGCGCGTCGCTCCGGGTCATGCGGCGGCCCGCACCGTGGGCGACCGAACACAGGCATCCCTCGTGTCCGTGGCCGCGCATCACGTAGCTCGCCGTCCCGCGGGTGCCGAGCACGACCGTGGGTTGGTCGGTGTGGGCGGGGGCGCAGCCCTTGCGGTGGACCCACAGATCCCGGCCGGACGCGCGCTCGAGGTTCACGTCGTTGTGGGTGAGGTCAAAGCTGCCGCGCAGGCGGCTGGGCTTGGCGACGCCGAGCGCGTTGAGCATGCGCCAGCACAGGACCAGGCGGTTGGCGCGAGCAAACCGACACGCGCCCGCGAGCTCGGACAGGTACGCCGTTCGATCTTCGGGGCTGGTCAGGCAGCGTTGACCCCAGCGCAGCGCCAGCGCGCGACCGAGGCCACGCGAGCCCGAGTGGGCGAGGACCGCGAAGCCGCCGCGGGTCAGGCCCCAGCGATCTTTGGCTTGCTCGCGGGCGTCGGCGTTGCCGAACAGGGTGTCGATCTGGGAGAGCTCGAGGAAGTGATTACCGCCGCCGACGCTGCCGAGGGATGCGCCGTAGTTGGCGGCGAAGTCGGTGAAGGCCTCGGGGAGCTCGCCGCTGGGGGGTAGGTGGTCGGCTTCGTGATCGAAGCGCTGGGCCAGCTCGACTAGTGAGGTTGGGACGCCGGGTAGGTTGCACAGGCCGCGGGGGCCGTCGCGCCAGACTGCTTGGAGGGCGGCGGTTGGGTCGACGTTTGGGAGCGGCGGGGTCTCGGTGTTCTCTCGTACGCGACGCTCGAGTCGATCGCCGCTGAGCTTGAGCTTGGCGAAGGTGATCACCCGCGCGCCGCAGCCTGCGTCGCCGCCGACTAGGGCGGGGAGGATGCGATCTTTGAAGGCGATCGCTACGCCGATCGGGACTGTTGGTCCGGGGTGGAGATCTGGCATGCCGACGGCTTGGGTGCAGCCTTCGAAGTTTGCGACCCGGGCGAGTTGGTCGAGCGCGGCGGCCTCCATCCAGACTTGGTCGTTGGCCATGACGGTGGCGTGCTTGGGCAGCTGCGCTGGGGAGGTGAGGGGGGTGGCGATGAGCTTGCCCATGATGAAGGGGGGACAGAGCAGGTTGCGGGCCTGTTGAGAAGGTCAATGATTTCAACTTGTTGCGAGGGACACGATGAGATTCTCACCAGCTTGGGTCGGTGAAATTTTCACCGACTCGGTAAAATTCCCACCACCGGCTCCCAGCCCGGGATACTCGAAACGTTACACTGCGATATGGCGGTGGAACTTCGATAGCCACTCGAAATGGGGTTCTGAGGCGAGGGCGGAGTGCTCGTGGGTCCGGCTGGGTTCGCGAGTCCGCCCTGCTCGGTGACTGCAGGCTACAGTCGGCGTCTACCAGACCTTGCGAACCTATCGCAAACTCACCGATAGCCTCTGCACTCCTCGCAACATGCGCCACTGACATGCGAATCGCGCGCGGGATTCGCAGTCCGCCGTCCTATTCTCTAAGACAAATTTCGGCGAGCACGGACGGGTCAGTTGTCTTCGCCCTCACCCTCTTCGCCGTCGCTCTCTTCACCCTCATCTTCGTCGAAATCAAACTCGAATTGCTCACCTAGGTGAATCTCTCGGTCTAATATGCGGCGGACCCTTTGATCGATCACCGTATACTGAAAGGCTGGTTTTCCTCCGGCAGTAGCGACCCCCTCGGCTCGCCGCGATCCAGTATGAACAATAACACCCGAGTCTTCCCACTTCTTAATGCGATTTCGCGCAGACGAGTCATTCACCCTGAACCTCGCCTGCACATCTTTGTTCACAAACGTCATCTGATTAAGCCGAATGACCTGCCTCAGAATTTCCGGTTTATAGATCTCCTTCACCCTCTCCGACACGTAGCGATCAAGGGCTCCTTCGATCGACGCTAGCGAAACCAGAGGAGTATCGTTGCTGTCGTCGTGAACTTGCTCATGTTCCCGGAGAACAGTATCCATGATTCGGACCAACTCGCGAGGGGAACTCATGGCAAGCGAGATCATCGACTCGACAGCTTCTTCGGCGTCAATATGGCCGTCACAAATATCCGAAAAAGACTGAACTTCCCCATCTGAGAAGTACTGCAAGCGCTGCGCAATCAGAGCCCTCAGACTCGAAACCTCCCACCTAATGGTGGTGTTCGAGATTTTGTCTAGTCGCACGGTCAGCGGTCCGTTGTCTGAGTACAGATCGTTCACTTTATCCCAAAGAAAGAAGACCCATCCAAGGCCGTCAATTTCCAGGAGTTGCGTGTTCGAGAGGAGTGGGTGAAGAAGTTCAGCCGTCGCCTGGGCCGACTTATCAGTACTGGGGGTCTCGTCGACTTTGTCGACGAGGACCATTATGCCATTGAACCCAAAGAGCCGCACGAAATCAACAACTCGCTGAAGGGATGCTCGCGCAAATATACTGACATCGACTCCTTTCCCTGCGGGTGAGCCCACCAACTTTCCGACGTGTTCCTCAAGAGGCATATCCACATCGGCCACCTTCCTCCCGATACTGGAGGCGATACTTGCCACCACACTGATTAGTGCATCCCATCGATGTTCAGCCCATAATCGCGTACGAAGTCGCCACGCTTGATTGAGCAGTTCGAGAGCCTGACGAGTCGACACGCGGCGAGCCAACTCCGGGACTGGCAAGTAGAACTCTCGAATTACACTAACCACTAGCTTGGTCTCGTCCTCGTCAAGGCCATCCACAAAAACCTCTCGGTCTGACGAGCTGAGAGCTGCGAGCCATACAAACACAGCCTCCACAGTCAGGAAACATACACGACGAACAAAGTCTCCTACCGCGACGTTTCGAATTCCACGAGAGAGGATTTCCGAGTAGTCATCCAGCGTAACAGGGAGAGCGGCGTTTTCACTATTATTTTGTATCTTCTTCCATCCCTCGTTCTTCAGAGTGAGCCGCGTCGCGCTTTTCCCTGAGCCTCTCTCGCCGAACAGGATGAACGTCTGACATCGAAGGCCTCGCTCGTTTACGTACCGGTAATATGGTGGCCGGATGAAGTATTGGTCGATGTCAGGTTCCAATTCTGCGGACAGCGTTGCGAAGGGGTTCGCACGAAGACCGAGGCGACGCAGAAGTTGTGACACTGGAGACGACTCTAGTCGGTGTTTGCCGCCTGAGTCAAGTCAGCGGCACTGTCGCGTGTGCGGCCACACGATCCGTTGTGCTCGGGACGGTCACAGTTTAAGTGGCTGGGACTGAGGTCGTCGCCGTCGAGGCCTGCGAGGATCGTCGAGATGCCACGGGGCCAACTGCGCCGCCGGCGCCTTTGGCCCCGTCGGCTCTACTCAGAGAGCGGAACACAGTTTGGCTCGTGGTCACAGTTGACGAGTCGTGTTCGCGGCGAGCCCTGACGCTTCTGCGAGAGCCTCTTGCGTCAACTTTCGCCGCGCCCGAAGTTCTTGGACCCGCTTGGCAAACTCGACCTTCGTCACGACGTCGACCGCCGCGGCGAGAGAGGGAAGCGGGTAGGACAGTGGTGCATGGTGGCCTCGCGCACGCGGGTGCGGAGCGGGTAGCAGACGGCCCCGCTACTGTTCGGGCCCCGACTTCGCCTAGCAGGCCCTGCGGCAGCCACGACGGGGCCACCACACGGCGGAATTTGAATGAGTTTTGTCGTACCCCTGCTACAAGGCGTAGCCGGCGGGGGAACTGACCTCAAACCAAGCCTGACGGCGCGACCGCGGCCTGGTGCGCGACCGCGGCCCCGCACTCCTGGCACTTCGGCGGCTCCTTGATAAACCCGATCGCCGGCCCAAACCCCACCACATAGATCATCAACAGCGGCAGCATGACCACGAAGTCCGAACCAATGATCGGGATCGCGGGAAGGAACGGAAGCCCAAGAAAGAAGTACCCCTTGACCCACTTACGCAGCCGCGGATCGTCGTAGGCAGCCTCGACCTCTCGCTGACACCTCTCACAATCCCGGCGCATCCTGACCCCGGATGCTACCCGCGATCTGGCCCCTCGGCGATCACGGCGTCCGCGAGCTTCCCCGCAGACCCAAGCCCGCGCGAGCGCCCCCCGTCGGCAATTCCCAGGTTTTTAGGCGCAAGCCCCCCTCAGTGGCAGCCTCCGTGCATGCGCGCCGCCACCCGTGCCGGCCTGATGGTCCCACTGCTCCTCGTTGGCTGTGGTGGACCACTCGCGGCCCTACCGATCGCCCAGGCCGTAGCGGCACCAGAGGCGCTCGCGGCACCGATGGAAGACGGCTCCGTCTACGTGCTCACAGAAGGCACCGCGCTAACGGCCGCAGCGACGCTCAAGTCGATGTGGCGACGCAAGGCCAGGTCTGCATGCCAGGGCGAGTACATGGTGCTGGCCGAGCGCGCGGCCCAGAGCCAGCGAGGCGGGGTCGTCGGCAGCCATGTCTACGAGGGCTTCGTGCGCTGCATCTCGGCAGAGGGCATGGGCATCAACCCCGACCGGGACAAGATCGAGCGAGCGAACTCGGCCGGGGGCTGAGCGGCGCCCGCTCAGCACGGAATTTCTCGAGAACCATCGCCCCCCCGCACGGGCTCCGCGTCCGTCAGCGCCATCCCCACGAGTAGCTCGATCGCCTCGGCCGACAGCGCTGGGCCGCCGTGGCGCCGCCACACAAACTCGCCGATCAGCGTGCGGTAGAACAACTCAGCCCGCAAACCTGGCTGACCCACCCCCGCCTCGCACAGCATGTCTTCCACATAGCCGAGCCGTCGCGCGTCGACCCGGGCGACGACCTGGGCCACGTCAGTGTCGGCGGACGCCCACTCCCGGATCGCGGACTCGATCGCGTCGGCCCGCCCGGACTCGAGGAACGTGGCGCGGGCCAACCGGAGCAGCCGCGCCCGTGGATCGCCGGAGCTCGCGTTCACCTGAATGATCACCTGCTCCGTGGCGATGTCCTCCCACATCTGCACCGCCAGCTCGAGCACGGCCCTGCGATTCTTGAAGTGGTGGTAGTAGCTGCCTTTGGTGACGCCGAGATCCCGCGCGAGGACCTCGACCCGCACGGCCGCGACCCCGCCCACGCCGAGGGTCTCGAGCGCGGCGAGGGCCCAGTCGTTGGCGGTCAGCGAAGCCATGCGGTCGGCCTTGGCATGAGGGAGAACATACGCTAGCGTATGGAACATACGCTGCCGTATGCCCCGAGAAAACAGCGCGCGTCTCACGTGTTTCCTGGGGCCGAGCCCTCGACCTTCGCCAAGGTAAAACGCCATGGAACCCGCCCAGATCGTCATTGCTACATGTCTCGCCGTTCTCGCCGGAGCCCACAGCGCGCTCGGCGAAGCGCAGATCCTCCGCCCGCTGTTCGACGCGGCGTGGACCAAGCCCGGTCCACGCTGGGCGATGGAGCGGCTCTTGCGCTTCGCCTGGCACATCACCTCGGTCGCGTGGCTGGCCATGGCCGCGGCGGTGTTGGGGCTGTCGCTGCCGATCGCCATCGCCGGGATGGCGCTCGTGTCGGCCGCGATGATCTTCGTGATGCTGCGCGGCCACCTGGCCTGGCCGCTGTTCGCCCTGGCGGGGTTTGCCGGGCTGCATCTCGAGGGATTGCTCGCGCGTCCACTGCTCGGCGGCGCGGTGCTGGTTGCCGCCATCACCTGCATCGCCGTCGCGGGCCTGCACTTTTATTGGGCGCTGGGCGGACGCTGGGGGAGCTCGGTCGCGATCCCGACGATGGCTGAGAACGCACCTGCGTTTCGCCCACCTGCTTGGCTGACCGCTGCCGTTGGCGTGGCCCTGCTCGTGCTCGCGGGGCTCACCTCGAGCGTGTTCCTTGGCGGCGCGCCCTACTTCGCGCGGTGGCTGCTGACCGCCGCGCTCGCGCTGCTCGTGCTGCGTGCGGTGGGGGACGGGCGGCAGGTCGGGTTCTCGAAGCGCGACCACGCCAGCGCGTTCGCGCGGTGGGACGATCGGCTGTTCACGCCGCTGGTGGTGCTGCTCGCGTTTGGGGCCGGCGCGGCGCTGGTCGCAGGCTGACGCGCTGGGACAGCTCGACCGATTCATCACTCTCGTGGCGGGTTGTGTGGGTCCTCCGTGTCGGGGCCACTCCACAGCACCTTGGCCAGACTCGTGCGTCGCATGGCCACGTGACGCATCGCCTGGACCAAGAGCACAAATATGGCCAACAGCGCCAATACGATGACGATCCGGAGCCAGTCCTTCCATTCGGCCCAAAACGCTGCCACGGGGCTGATCGCTCGAACGCGAATGTCGTCCCCCGGAGGGTCTGCAAACAGGAACTGTCCCGACTCGATCTGCTCGGCCGTGTTGTCCTCGAGCGACAGCACGGCCAGCTTGCCCGAGTTCCACCACATCTCGATGGTGGCGGTCTCGGTGGGCGACAGCTTGTCCCAGGGCGCGGAGCGGTAGGTCAGGTTCCTGAACGCCTCCGGGCTGACGCTCGCGTCGTCATCGACCAGGGTCATCTTGACCGTGAAGTCGTGACCGCCATCGGTGAGGACGGTCAGCCGAGCTGCGGTTCCCAAGTTGGCGAGCCCTCCGGTCTCGTTGCGAGCCGAGACGGCGACCTCGATGTACTGCGGGTCGGCTTTCGCTACGGCTTCGTCGATTGTCTTTTGCGTGGTGTGGTCTTGCCCCAAAAATTCGGACACCTGGTTTTATGCGGCTTGACTCACCGCGTTCGCGGCGTAGAAGTTCCGCTCGTACTCGACCGGCGAGCAGTAGCCGATGGTCGAGTGCCTACGTTGGCC
>NZ_PVNL01000099.1 GCF_002994635.1 Enhygromyxa salina
GATCTCGCCAGTTTGTTTGGGGACGCTGGGGGTGGGGCGAAGAAGCCCAAGGACAAGCAGAAGGACAAGGGTAAGCGCAAGAAAGAGAAGAGCGCGCGCCGCAAGAACCGGCGTAAGTAGGAGTCACTCCCGAGGGGCAAGGCGCGCCAGTGCTGGTGCTGCCGGGCTACATGACTGGGGTTGGCTCAGGCTCGAATGGGTAGGATACCGACCATGGACTGGAGCGTGCTCGAGGTCGATCCCGGTCGCACGCTCGAGCGGGCCTTGGTCGACGACCCCCGCGACCGCGAGGCATGGGCGATCTATGCCGACTTCATCTCGGGCTACGCTCCGCGCTTCGGCGAGCGGATCCTGCTCGAGCTGCACCGCGACGCGAGCCAGGCTGACGAACGCGCCATGTGGACCGCGCGGGTGCGGGACCATGATCGCCGCCACCGGCGCGAGTGGATCGACCCGGGCCTCGCCCGCCTGTTCGATCGTCGCGGCAAGGCGCCCAAGGGCGTGGACCTCGACTGGCGCTTCGGATTCATCTTCGGCCTGCGCCTCGACGGTGGCATGCATCATGACGAGCCCGGCCTCGACGCTTCACTGGCGGCCGTGCTCGAGTCGCCGCTCTCGCGCTTCATGGCCCAGCTGTCCGTCGACTTTGGCACGCGGCCGTCGACCGAGCGCGACGGGGTTCGGGCCTTGATCCGCGCGTCGTCGTCCCGGCTGGCCCTGAGGGAGCTCCGCTACAACGATGGCCATGGGCTCTCGCAGATCGACGAGCTACTCGCGTGGGCGCCGAGGCTCGAGCGCCTGCATGTGCACGGGCGCCTGCGTGGCAAGACGCTCGAACACGCCCGATTGCGGGAGCTGAGACTGCAAACCCACGAGGAGCCGCTGCAGCTGCAACTGCGCCGTCCGGCCCAGCTCCCGCGCCTCGAGTCCCTGGCGATCGTCTCGCGGGCGAGCGACCGCGCTGAGACGCTGGCGAGCTGCGTCCGAGCGTTGTTAGACGGCGCCGAGCTCACGGCGCTCGAGTCTCTCGCCCTCGTGCTTCCCGAGGCCGGCGAGTGGGTCGTCCATGAGCTGGCAGCAATTGGCCTCATTCAACAGCTTCGAGTGTTCGAGATCCCAAATAGCGGGTTCGGGCCCATCGCCGCCGGCTGCCTCGGCACCCTCAGCCGTCGGGGTCAGCTCAATCGCCTCGAGCGCCTGGCGGTGCCGGGACACGACATGCACCCGGCTTCGCTCAGGCTCATGCAAGCGCAGCCGTGGGAGCTGGTCCTCGAGTAAATCCAGCTCGCTGTGGCGACTGGGCCAATCGTCGACCGCTCAGCTCGAGCGCGTCGAGCAGGCACGCCCGAGCGACCCCACCAGGCGTCATTGACCCACGCCCCCCGCGTGGCAAAACCCCGCCCGCTCGAGTCTGGTCGAATCCTTCAGTGCGGTCAACTCGCGCCCATCGTATGCTCCCACCAACTCGAAGGAGAAAGACAGCATGAGCATTGCAAAACTCGCAGCAGGAGCCCAGAGCAGCAGCGGCTACGGCGTCGACGCCTGGCTCGACATCAGCCTCGAGCCCATGACCAAGGTCTGGCAAGGCATGGGCGGCGCCAGCAACTTCTTCTTCAGTGAAGAAGACGCCCGAGAGGCGCGGGGGTCCTACATGGGCACCAACCCCTATCGTTTCGCCGAGACCCTATGGCGGCTCGCACAGGTCAGCCCCAGCGCCAAGTACGGCTACCGCAGCGGCATCGCCGAGTTTGTCGTGGATCTCCCGGTCGCCGCGGCGGTCGGCATCTGCCACGCCAACTCCTCGCTCGGGTCTGGCTCGGTGTTCCAGTATTACATCCCCGACTGGGACAAGGCTCTGTACCGCACAGGCCGAACCTACACCTTCAAGCAGACTGCCTACTGATCCATCCCGACAAACTCGGGCTCGACCTTTGCGTCGTTCGAGTCCGAGGCAGCGCAGCGGAACCCGAGCCTGACGGAGACGCCCGAGCGTCCCCGCTCAGAACCGACCGACGACCGTCACGCCGTCGAAGCTGGGCGCAACCGAGAGTTCGACCCTGCCACGCTCGCGCCTGCGTTCACGCTTTGCGATCCCCACGCCAGCGGCCAGCGCGAGCGCGCCACCGATCTGCAACGCCCCGAGCCCACCGGTCGCCATGGCCATGAACAGCGGCGCATCGGGCCCGGCGGCGTGGATCCACGGACCGACCACGGGGATCAGCAACCGGTCGCGGGTCCGACGAGCGAGCGCGTCGCCGGGTTGGTCCTGCCAGATCGCCAAGCCCACGGCGGCCGACAAGATGTACCCGACCCCGAGCAGCCCGGTCCCGGCGACCAGCGGAGACTGAGCCTTGTTGCTGAGCCGTCGATGCTCGGGATCACGGCGGCGGAGCACATCGCCGTAGCTGACCATGCCCACACCGACGCTCAGCGCCGCGCCGCCGAGCTGGATGCCCGCGAGGTTGCAGCCAATTCCGATCGGACAGCGGGAGCGAATCGTGGGCCACATCAGCGCCGTCCCAAGCACAGCTGCGCCACCCAGACCAGCAAGGACGCCGCCTCCGGCGAGCATCGGCTTGGCCAAATGGTCCTTCCCACGACTGTTCTTGGCCAGCGCTCGGCCGCCGACTCCGGCGAGCACCACCCCCTGGAGCGTGGCCATGCCGCCGACGGTCATGCCGAGGGTGACGCCCATGGTCCCGCCAGGACGGGCGAGCCCGAGCAAGCCAGTGGTCCCGGCGGTGGTCCACAAGATCGCCGAGCCGAGACCATGGGTGACGCCCGAGGCGATGACCAAGCCGCTGCCCTTGGTCCGACGGGGGCGGGTTGCGTCCGCGGGCGCCGGACCCTCGACGGGGCTGGGCAGGGTCAGCGCGACTGGATCAGAGGCAGGGTTCGTGGTCGGGGGCGCGACGCCGAGCCACAGTGAAGCGAGCAAGCCAAGCATGCTCAGCTGGTCCCGCATCGGCGCTAGCGGTTCATTCTCGAGTCACGAGCGAGCCGTGAGGGCGCACGACCGCGGGGAGTGAACAAAACGGACGGCGACGATCTGCGCCTGAAACTGCGCGATGTGGGGCACCGCAGCGTCATCCACACCCACTCCCGCAGCCCGACGACCCGAGCTTGGCCACGCTTCGGACGTTTGCGAGACAGCAGCGTCCCTCGGGTTGGTGTGGCTACAGCGGTCGAGACCGCGACGGCACGCAGCCGTGATGCTCTCCACGATCGCGTTCGACTCGGGACCGGTCTGCCGAGACGGCGCCAGGTTGGCGCTGCGAGCCGTGAATTCACTGCATGCCGACGTGCGGCTGTACGTGATCTGAGAGCCGGTGTGGGAGGGCGATATCCAGGCCAAGGCCGAGCGCGCCGCGAGCGAATATGAACCCACACCGGGCGACCGGCAGCTTTGGACACCCGACCTGGAGATCGCCCGGGCGCTCCGCGGTCCCCCTGGGTCGGGGGACGGGCGAGCAAGACCACGCCAGCGGCGACGTGCCGTGGGACCTGTACGCCGCGTACCCGCCGGGAGTTCGTTGGGAGGCCGGAGCACCCGCGCCGAGCCCGAGCGTATGGGTGAGCCCGGTGGTTCGGGAGGACGTGGAGGATGTAGCCCCTGTTCGGCGATGTAGGGCACCGCGTTCTCGCTCTTGCCTTCGCTTCAAGATGCAGAGTTACCCACACCCATTCACGCAGCCCGACGAGCCGTGCTTGGCCACGCTTCGGACGTCTGCGAGACAGCAGCATCCCTCGCGGTTGGCCCGGCTGAACGCGACGGTATGCAGCCGTGATTCTCTCCACGACCCCGTTCGACTCGCTATATCCAGATCACCGCCCGCGGCCCCTTGCGCGTCTCGCACCGTGATGGTAGGTTCAGCCAACTTTGCGTGTGCTGTTGCTGACTCGATCAGACGTCCAACGTTGGGACGGCCTCGTCCATCTCTGGGCCGCGCCGTCGTTGCCCAGAATGCAGTGCCTCTGGCTCGCCTGGTGATTGCTGCGTATAGCGACGAAACTGGATCCGCTGAGGATTGAACCCATGTTTCACTTCGTCCCCAATCTCAAGCCCTACACACTGGTCGAGGACGCCGACGAAGGCCGCTTCGACGCGTACCTACTCTCGGCCGACTATACCCGGGGGCTCGCCGATCTAGCCGGTCTCGTCAGAACCGAAGGTCGGGTGCTGATCGCCGACAACGGCAACATGGACGTCTTCCGGGGCATTGGCAAAGAGTTTGCGGCCGACGCTGCCAAACTCGACAATGACCGTCGCGCATGGGAAACAGCGAATGGCCGCTATGCGAGACCCCAAGACCTGCCCGTGGAGCTGTCGAGTCGGTTTCGCACCCTCGCCCAAGCGATGGCGGTGAGGAGCGAGTCGATTACCACGGACGCGTTCGCTCGCGACGCGGTCCGCCGTCAGGTATCGATCGATCCGAGCCTGCTCGTCGGGATGGAGGATCTCACCGTGGGCACCATGGGTGGGCTCAACCTCGAGCCAGAGTATGTCGACCTCCCCGCGAGCTTTTTTGAGGAACGAGCGCAGCGGGCCGTGACCTTCACACGGCGAACGATCGACGGCGAGTTTGGCGAGGTGGATGGCAAGGTTCTCGCTGGACTTCACGCGCTCGATTACGACTCCGCCGTGCTCGCTGGCCGTGTCGCCGCCGAGGCAGGGCTCGACGGGATCACTGTAGGGTTGTTCGGGGCCCTCACCGATCGCAACTATGTCGACTATCGCGTCGAGGACGGCCAGGTCATTGAGCTAGCGGCGACGGTCCCGCGGCCCTACTTGCGTGTCATCGAGATTTCAGCGGGGGTGCTCGAGGGCTTTCGCCGAGTTGGGCGCCCGCGCCCCGCGTTCCACGCGCTCGGCGTGGGCACGCCGATCTTGTTGCCGCTTCTGTCGCTGCTCGGACAGGGCGAGAACTACTTCGCCACAGACAGCACCGCCCCGATCGTCGATGGCTGGTCGAGCCCGACGATCAGCCTCTACGTACTCGATGAGGCAAGCGCGGCAAATGTGACCACATTCACTGAGGAGGCCGCCGCGTTTGTCGACGACGGATTTTCGCAGTTCTACCAGCTATTCGCGGGGGACAACCCGTCAATTGCAGACGCTCGGCTGCTGGCGCGAACCGTTCTCGACCAGACGGGCGCGGTCGGGCACTCGATTGCGCAAGTCTTGGGCAACCTGTCGTGCCACGGTATCCCGCCCGAGTTCCTCGCCGAACTCGGCCCCGTCAGCGTGGATTTGGCCGAAGCGGGCGCTCGACTCGGGCTGCTCGTCGCCTACTCGGCCAACGTACTCGGGCACGCTCACTCGCTAGCGGCGGAGTCTTGGCTAGCGCGCGAGCGCAAAGCTGCAACGCGCGATGCGTTGTCGAAGGTGCCAACCGGAGTAAAGGCACAGATTGGCGCAATTGGCCAGTTTGAGAATGATGTACTCGTAGAAGTCGAAGGGCGAATCGAGAGCCTGTCCCTCGACCACGATCCCAATCCGCCCAAGTTCTCCTCGTTTGTCGTGCTCCGAGCCTTCGGTGAGGGCGCCAGCGTTCGGCTCCGCGCGCACATGTTCAGCCTGGCGAGGAACGGTCTGGTCGAGGGAGCCTGCTGCACAATTCGTGGGTTCATTCGGCGACAGCAGCCATGGCTCGAGGAGAATGAGGTCGGGATCGACATCGATCGCGTCAGCCTGTCAAAATTGCGCAAGTTGAGCTGGCTGGACGACGTCGCCTATCGCATGCGACCTTTCTTTCGGCTCTATCAAGACGAGATGAACCTCTTCAACACACCCGGGAGGGTTTGAGATGTCCTGCAAAGACGAAGAAGAAAAGAACGATGCTGCTTGGAGTGCTCTCCGGGAAGCTAACGCCTCCTTTCAGAAGGCTCACCGTAAACTCGAGAACCGACTCAAGGTAGCCGGGGCATCCTGCGCCATTGGCGCCATCGGCGCCCTCCTCGGGCCTGCTGGTCTCATCGCCGGGGGATCGGCGTGTATTGGGGCGCTGTTGGCGGCCGATGATGCGGCCGTCGACTACGACTACGCTCGCATTGTCAGCGAGATCGCATCTGACAAATACTCTCGCACGCTCACTGATGAGTTCATGTGCCTGTCGCGCTGCGGCCCGGCTGAAACACCGCCAAACTCCTAATAGCGCACGTGCCTGGCGCCATCCGCAGACTCCGCGAAAACCACCTACCACTCTTGCCACCTACCACTCTTGCCACCTACCACTCTTGAGAGTACCCGACGATCATGATGGCTGCCAGTATCAGAATGAAGACGATGAACCCAATCGGAACGGGCCCCCACATTGGTCCCCACCAAGGGCTCCACCGCCACCGCCACTGCTTTTCGTCGGGCATGCCCAAACCTATCTCAACGCCGTGACACGAGCAAGGGTAACGAACCCCTACAGAATTTTGTGACCCTCGGACGTCGCCAGTGAGGCTGGGGCGACAACAACAGTAGCTTCGCCCCCACCCGGCCGACTTCAAGGCGCCGCCTGCGCCAGGAAAGGTGCTCTCGTTGGGCGGCAGCAGCCGTTGCGTAAACCCATGAGGTCGGTTGGACATCAATTGTGTCTCGGAGCCGGGCGCGCAAGTCGAGCCCTTGCGCGGAGACTCGAGCAGCCAACTCCTCGAAATCGGGAAAGCCTTGCCGCTTGTGGACATTCCCAGATGAGCCCCCTACCACTCGCTCGAATAGCCAACAATCAGGAAGGTCGCCAGCATCACAATGGTGAAGATAAACCCAACCGGAATCGGCCCCCACATCGGGGCTTCTTCGCCACTGCCACGGCTTGTCTTCGACCATGCCCGAACCGTATCTCAACATCATCACGCGAGTAATGACCAACATCAAAGAACTTCCTATTCAGCGACGACGTAGAAATAAAAGAACGCTCCCGCCAACCCAACGACGAGGAGCATGAACGCGACGGGAATCGGCCCCCACATCCATCCCCACCAGGTGCTCTTGTGCCATCGCCACCGCGAGTCCGCCATCATCCGCGGAAGCTACGCGAGGTGCATGCGATGAGCAAGCGCCTCCCTACCCGCCCCCGACAGCACCATTCCAACGCCGCACGTCCAAGTTCTCGCACCCACGGCGTTCAGCCCGCCGCACATGCCACCAACGCGATCGTCGACCCGCTACCACGCCTGACATCCGCCAACGTGCCTGATGGCGAGCACCAAGTCGCTGGGAGGCCGGAGCACCCGCGCCGAGCCCGAGCGTGTGGGTGAGGCCGGTGGTTCGAGAGAACGCTCTCGAGGATCAGCTCCGCGCGATGAGCAAGCCGCCCGAAGCTGCGACTGCGCGATAGGTGTCAAGGGTCGGCAGGACTGATCGCGCTCAGTTCGGCAGGACTGATCGTACTCAGCTCGGCAGGACTGACCGCGAGTTCGGGCGTCGCAAAACCAAGCCAAGCTCGACCGTCGCACTCGCGGCGCGGCACGACGCGGCGCCGTGGACACGACCCCCAACGGAGCGACCAAGCACGAAACAAGAAGAGCGCGCACCACCAGCGAGCCCTCGTTCTGCACACTTTGCGATGCCGCTCACGTTGCTCACACAAAATAGCAATACCAACATCTGCGGTCCTCGCTCAGCGGATCTTTGTTACGCTGATTCGGAGCCCGCTAGTGTTGGAAGTCATGCCATGAGCACCCCGCTCGATCACCTGCAGCCAGACACGGTCGTGGCCCACCGCTACCGGGTGGTGGGCTATCGCGGCGATCGGGGCTTTGGCCAGGTCTACGAGGCTCACGACTCGGCGATGGAAGCCCGCGTCTGCGTGATGCGGCTCGATCGCGAGTTCAGCCACCCCCGCGTGCGCGAGAGCTTCTTCGAGACACGCAGCACCGCGCAGGTCGAAGACTCCCGCGTGGTCGACTTCATCGACTACGGCGAGGACCTCGACGGCCGCCTGTTCCTGATCACGCCCTGGGTCGACGACGCCGTCGGCCTCGACAAGCTCGACGCGGCGCTCACGTGGCCGAGAATCAAGGCGATCATCGAGCAGGTCGCCGGGGCGCTGACGGCCGCCCACGACAAGGGCGTGCTGCACGGCGCGCTCGGGCTCTCGCGGGTCCTGCTCGACCCCGGTGACGGCGTCCACGTCGTCGACTTTGGCCTGGCCCCCGCGCTGACCCGGCCCGCTGGCCAACCGGTCACCAACGTCAGCCCCCTGGCCGGCAACACGGCCTACCTGGCCCCGGAGCAGGTTCGCGACGAGACCCCAGACGCCCGCGCCGACGTCTACGCGCTCGGCGTGATGTTGTGGGAGCTGGTCGCTGGCGCGCCGCCGTTCGTGGGAGATCCGGTCGAGGTCGCCAACGCCCACGTCACCGCTCCGCTGCCCGAGCTGATCCGACGCGGCGCCCCGGCCGAGATCGAGGCGCTACTGCACGTCGCGCTGGCCAAGCACAAGGACGAGCGCCTCGCGACCGCGCAAGAGTTCTCGATGCTGCTGCAGGCCATGCCTGCCCAGGTCGAGGCCGCGCCGCGACAAGCTCGAGCTGTCGCGCCGCAGCCGTCCGTCACCGTCTCGCGCACCCCGACCGCGCCGATCGCCCCCGCGCCCAAGCCCGCGCCATCGCCCGCGGGTCCGGGGTACCTGAGC
>NZ_PVNL01000100.1 GCF_002994635.1 Enhygromyxa salina
CGGCGGACGGCGCCGCCGGGGTCCCCCCGCCGCCCGCGACCGGCGGGGGCGTGGTCTTGGCCCGACGCTCGGCCGGGCTGACACGCGACGCCGACACCCGGCTGGCGTACGCGACCAACTCCTCGCTGCTCGGACGATCTTCGGGCGCGACCTGCAGGGCGCGGCGACACAGATCGAGCAGGGTCTCGACCTGGCCACCGCGGGTCACCCCCGGATCCAGGCGCGACGACGGATCGGGGATCTCACCGTGGCGCTTGCTGACCAGGATGTCGATCACCGAGCCCGTGAACGGCAGCGCGCCGGTCAGGCACTCGAACAGCATGGTGCCCAGCGCATAGAAATCGGCCGCGGTCCCGGCCACCTCACCGCCGGCTTGCTCCGGCGCCATGTAGGCCGGCGTGCCCATCATCTGGCCTTCGCGGGTCATGCCGTCGTCGACCTCCGACAGCTCCGAGACGACCCCAAAGTCGAGGATCACCACCCGCCCCTCGCGGGTGACCAGCACGTTCGAAGGCTTGAGATCCCGGTGGACGCAGCGGGCGAGGTGGAGGTGGTGGACACCTGCGATCAGCTGACCGAGCGCGAGCTCGAGCCGGACCAGGTTGGGCAGCTGGCCCTCGGGGGTGTCGCCGCGGACGTAGTCGACGAACGACTCGCCGTCGACCAGCTCCATCGTGAAGAACGCCTGGCCGCTGGGCAGCACGACCAGCTCGTCGAGCGCGATCAGGTTGTCGTGCTTGACGTCCGCGAGCGCTCGAAACTCGCGCTTGAATCGATACAGGCGGGCCGCGTGAATGTCCGACAGCACCTTGAGCGCGACCAACGGGCCGTGCTTGCCCTTGCGGGCCGCGAACACCTCGCCCATGCCGCCCGCGCCGAGCCTGCGATCGAGCTTGTAGGCGCCGAGCATCGAGCCCGGCCCCACTCGTTGGTGGCCGGTCAGATCCTGGTCCGACCCCACGATCGTCGCCTGGTCTGCGTCCGCCGTCACCGTCGCGTCGTCGTGCGCCGCCGGGCTCACGATCGTGTCTGCGCCAGCGGGTGGATCTCGGGACTCGACCATCCTTGGGGTCGGAGTGTACCGCTCTTCGCTGGCCCCGACCGCTGGCTCCGGCGGCACCGTCAGCGCGGGTGCGGGTCGCCGCCGAGCCCATCCGGCTCCACGCCGACGACGCGCACGATCGAACCGAGGTAGCCCGCGCGAACTTCGACGACGTCGCCGGGCCGCAGGAACATGGTCGACGCGCTGAAGCTGCCGATCGCCGCCCGCAACCTGCCGAGCCGGTCCAGCAGGCGCTCGCCCATGATCCGCTTCCACCGCGGAACCGAGAACGCGACGCCAGATGGGGTCCCAGTCAGCAACAAGGTGCCCGGCGAGATCGCCCCGCGGGCCTCGCACACACGACTCAACATCTGGCGCGGGGTCTCGATCAGCAGGTCCAGCCCGGCGTCCTGCCGGACCGCACCGTTGACCCGAGTCTCGAGCCGCAGCGCTGGCCAGGCGTCGAGGTTGAACTGCTCGGGTACAAACGCCCGCGCCGTCGTTGGGGCGAACCCTGGCAGCGACTTGGCCGCGGTCCAGTACGCCAGCCGATCGTCTTGGCCCTCGCCGAGGATCTGCACGCTGCGCGCGGTCACATCGTTGGCGACGACCAGCGCGACCCGACCGCCGCTGGCCAGCTCGTCGATCTTGCTCGGGTGTTCGAGGCCATCGAGCAGCACCAGGCCGAGCTCGACCTCGTAGTCGAGCATGGCGGGCACGAACCCGAACGGGCGCATGGCCTCGGCCAGCGCAGGATCGAGCGCCTCGATCACCGCGCGCAGGCGCGGGGACGACGGCCGCAGCAGCTCGCCATCACCGGGGCTCCAGACCGCGGGATCCTTGGCGAACACGACCGGGTCGAGCCCGCTCGCCGTCTCCTTGGCGTGGGCCTTGTACGTCAGCCCCAGGGCGATGATCGCCGCGGGCGCCGGCGTGTCGATCCACTCGCCCGGCTCCGGCGGCCCAGCTGCTGGATCGGCCGGCGGCGAGGTCGACGTGACCGCCCGGGCGCGCGGCTTGGCCTCGGTCTCGTCCCAGCCGACGTACGCGAAGTCCTCGTAGTCCTCCGGCCCATGAAATTCGATCGCCGCGCAGGTCGAGCGCAGTCGGGTCTTCGGCAGCCAGCCCAGGCCGACCCGCTCGTACAGCTCGATCTCGACCTGCGCGAGGTTGGTCTGCGCGACGTGAAGATCGCCGCCCGCGAGCTTGCGATAGTCCCAGCCCGCGTAGGTCGCCGCCGGAGCCCACCCACGCAGCAGCAGCCGTCCGCCCGAGTACGTGGTGGCGTGATGCAGCACGCCCGCCCGGATCGACTCCACGCTGGCCCGCGCCGACTTGGTCAAGCTGGTGTTGTCGACCACCTCGTCGTCGATCTGGGCCCACAGCGCGCACAGGTTGGCGCCGCCTGCCTTGGGCGCGACCGCGGTCAGCTCGAGCGTGGCGTCGTGGGTGGTGAAGCGCGGCGCCCAGATCCAGCGCAGCCACTCGAGCCGCTGCTGACCCCAGAGGTGCATCTGGGTGAGCAAGCCGCCGTCGAGATCGAGCCGCTGCCCGTTGAGCTCGACCCAGCCGGTCACGGCCGCGTCGGCGTGCGGGTGGGTCGCGTGGGTCCCCACCGGCACGAACCCCGGCAGCTTGGGCACGCGCTCGATCACCGGCTCCGTGGCCTCGTAGCGCAGGTCCCAGCGGATCGCCGACTTGCCGCCCACACAGCTACCTTTGGAGTGCCCGTGGCCAAGCTCGGCGTCGCCGACCCGGACCCGAAACTCACCCGCGGCGGCCTCGGTCGACATCGCGCCGAGCGAGTGGATCTCGCGCGCGGCCGTGGTCGTGCCGCGCTCGGACACCACCGCCCACACTCGCGCGTCGCTCGAGCTGTCACTCGCGAACCGGGTGAAGCGGACCCACAGCGCTCGCTCGACCCCGGGCACGAGCACGACGAAGAACCAGATCTCGAATCCGCGACCCGACCACTGCGACCGGTTGGCTTGTACCGAGGCGATCATGATGGCGGACCGATCGTATCAGGTAACCGCAGACCCCACAGCCACGCGTCGCTGCTTGTGTGCATGCGCCGCGCGGGCCTAGAGATCTAGAGATCCAGAGATCGCAGCGACGCTGCGAGAGGACTTCGGACTCGTTTGCAAGTCGCCCCGGGGGACCGGGTCAGCCACCCGCCAACGACGCTCGCGCGCCGCCACGTTGACCAGTATCTGCGTTGCCGCTGACGGCAATCGCTGCCGCACGCGTGGGCGGTCTCTGCAATCTTTGCTACCGGACCCGAGGTATTCGCCGTCGATCTCGATCTCGATGTAGTCGCCACATACGAATGGTGGGAGCGTTCCATACCCGCATCCGCGTCCGCGCCGGCCCTGATCAGCACCGCTTGCGCCACGCCGCCAGCGCGCACGGCCGGCCGCAACCGGCGTGCCTACAACGTTCTCGACGTCGGACCGGTCATCGCCGCTCGTATTGCGCACCCCGTGCGATCGCCCGAACTGTCAAAATGCCGATTAACGTGAACCATTGCGACTCACGGCCGCGGCGCTGCTGCACCGCGCGCCACGCACGGAACCCCGTCCTGCGCGTGGCCAGCCGGCTTTGCAGGTGGAGCGGATCAATGCCACTTTTCGATCTTGGAATAAGCTCTGCTCCCCGCTCACCCGTATCGGCTACATCCTGTTCTCTCGGCGCACTCGCATGCACATGCTCAACAACGAGTACCGCTTGCTCAGACGGCTTGGCCGCGGGGGCATGGGCGAGGTCTGGGAGGCCGCGCGGATCAAAGAGAACCATGTGGTGGTGCCATGCGCGATCAAGCTGCTGCATCTCGACTTCACCGAGACCACCCGCGAGCGGCAGCTGTTCTTCGATGAGGCCCGGATCGCCACGCAGCTCGACCACAGCCGGATCGTCAAGGTCATCGACATCGGCACCGACAAGGGCGGGCGGCCGTTCCTGGTCATGGAGCGGGTCGACGGCATCGACCTGCGCAGCTTCCTCAAAGAAGCCGAGAAAGAGGAGCAGGTCCCGCTCGACATCGAGATCACCACCTTCATCGTCGGCGAGGTGCTGGCCGCCCTCGACTACGCCCATGAGCGCACGGTCGGGGGCGCGGACGCGGGCATCATCCACTCGGACGTCACGCCCGGGAACATCATGATCTCGTCGAGCGGCGAGGTGAAGCTCACCGACTTTGGGATCGCACGATTCGCCGCCACCGCTGGCCCCATGGCCCGGGCGATCGGGACCCCGCGATACATGTCGCCCGAGCAGCTGTCTGGCGATCCCAAGCGCGAGACCGACATCTACGGGCTCGGCGTCGTGCTCCACGAGATGCTCGACGGCAAGCGCTTCCTCGACGGCTGTACCCCCGATCAATTTCGCGAGCGCGTGCTCCATGGCCCGCCGCCGCCGCTCTCCCGCGCTGACGTCCCCGGCTGGCTCGATGCGCTGCGGCGGCGGATGATTGCGACCGATCACCGGGATCGGCCGCGCGCCAGCGAGGCGCGAGCCGTGCTGATCGAACACTGCCCCCGCTACCTCGCGGCGGGTGAGCGGCTCAAGACCAGCTACGCGCGCCTGATCGGCCGGCGCCGCTCGGGGGTCACGCAGCTGCTGCAAGCGAGTGATGACGTCCACGTGCACGGGCTGCCCGCGCAGGTCGGTCCTGACCCGGCGGACTCGAGCCCCGCCAACCGCTCGAGTCATGCGGGCGCGAGCGGCTCAGCGGTGCCCGATCCGCACCGCGAGATCACCGAGCCCGATCCGCCGCGTCGCCCCACCTCGGAGCCACCGACGGGGTTGGCCGTCAGCCCCACCCACGGGAGCGATCACCACGATCGGATCGAGGCCACCGAGATCCTGCCAGCCCAGTCGAGTCTCCGCGTACACATCGACCGGGCCGAGCAGCACGAGCTGTCCGAGACCGGTGAGGACAGCGTGTCGACCCCGCTCGCCGACGCCAACACCCGCACTGGCGCCGACCACAGCCACGACAGCTTGACCTGGTCGTTTTGGCTGGCGTTCGTTGGCGGCGCGACGGCGTTGATCCTGCTCATCGCCGTGCTCGTGCTGCTCGTGCAGCTGCTCGCCGCCGACAAATCCGTGATGCCGGCCGTCGACAGGCCAACCCTCGATGTCATCGAAGCCCCGCCCAGCGGCGCCACGGACACCGCTCAGCCCACACAGCTGCCCGCCAAGGCTGCGGGTCAGCCGACCTGTCACGTCGCCCATCGTTGACGCACCAGGCCGACTGCAAGCCCGACTGCGGGCTCGTCAATACTCGGTCGGCGTGTCCCCGTCTTTGATCATGACCTTGTACAGATCCGTGCGCCGGTCGACCCACGGCCGCACGCTGCCGAGCTTGCGGGTGCGCCGGAGCACGGCCATGTCGAGGTCGTGAATGATCAGCGCCTCGACGTTCTCGTTGGCCTGCGCGGCGATCCCATCGCGCGGGAACTGGATGTCCGAGGGGGTGAGGATGGCCGCCTGCGCGTAGTGGATGTCGGCGCCCTCGACCTGCGGGAGGTTGCCGATCGGGCCCGAGAGCACGGCGTAGACGTGATTCTCGATGCAGCGGGCCGCCGCGCACGAGCGCACGCGGATGTGGGCCGCGCGAATGTCCGTGTTGTAGGGGATGAACATGATCCGGGCCCCGCGACCGGCCGCGACCCGAGCGAGCTCGGGAAACTCGACGTCATAGCAGATCAAGATTGCGACCTTGCCCATGTCCGTCTCGAACACCTGGACGTCGTTGCCGTGCTCGACGCCCCACCAGCGCTGCTCGGCCGGGGTAATGTGGAGCTTGTATTGCTTCTCGACCCGCCCGTCGCGGTGGAACAAGTACGCGATATTGAACAGCCGGCCCTTCTCGACGGTGAGGTGGCTGCCGGCGATCACGTTGACGTTGTATTTGATCGCGCTGCGCTGAAAATAGTCGATGTACTTCTCGGTGAACCGGTCGAGGTTGCGGGCCTGCAGCGCCGGGCGCTCGGGCGGCAACAGGCCCAGGAGCTGGTTGGTGAGCAGCTCGGGGAACAGCACGAAGTCACAGTGATAGTCGGCCGCCGTGTCGATGAAGAACTCGCACTGGGTCGCGAACTCTTCGAAGCTCCCGACCGAGCGCATCTGGTAGTTCGCCGTCGCGACCCGGACCGAGTCGGGCGCGAGCCCCTGGGGCGGCGTGTAGTGCGGGTTGAGCCACTCCATGAGCACCGCGTAGCCGCAGCTCTCGGTGTCCGAGGGCAGGTAGTTGGGCAGCACCCGGCGGATCGCAAACCCGTTGGCGAGCTGGGCGTTGAGGGTCGCGTCGCGGATCTGCTTGCGGACGACCTGCGCCACGTAGTCGTGGATCGACAGCTCGCTGGCGTGCTTGTGGAAATTGGGCACGCGCCCGCCAATGAGCATGCGCCGGAGGTTGAGGGTTCGGGCCAGCTCCTTGCGAGCTTCGTAGAGGCGTCGAGCGAACCGCTGACCGCGGCTGCGCGGGCGCACGGCGATGTCGATGCCGTACAGCGTGTCGCCCTCGGGGTCGAAGGCGGCCGCCGTCCCCATGATCTCCACGTCCTTGAACGTGTGGTTTTGGGTGTACGCGGCGCCGTTGACGAGCAGCGAGCTGGACGTGGCGACGATCTTGCCGTCGAGATCCACACAGATCTGGCCGTCCGGGAACAGCTCGATCAGACGGTTGAATTGAGCCTTGGACCAGGGCGCGATGCCGGGGAAGCACTCCCGCTGGAGGTCTCGAACCTGCTCGAGATCTCGCTTGCGGAGCTTGCGTACGACGACGAGCTGTTTGTCTCGGGTCCGACTGGTTGCCATCGCGGCAGCCTTACCACACCCCGTGACGCGTCGGTTGGCCCGCTCAGCCCTTGACGCACACGACCTGACGCAGGGTGTGGACGATCTCGACCAGGTCGGCTTGCGCGGCCATCACGGCCTCGATCGGCTTGTAGGCGGCCGGGGTCTCGTCGATCACCCCCTCGTCCTTGCGGCACTCGACGTGCTTGGTGGCCTCGGCGTGATCCTGAACGCTGAAGCGCTTGCGTGCCTCGGTCCGGGACATCGCCCGGCCGGCCCCGTGACTGCACGAGCAGAAGCTCTCGGGGTTGCCCTTGCCGCGCACGATGAAGGACTTGGCGCCCATGCTGCCGGGGATGATCCCGTACTCCCCTTCCCCGGCGCGCACCGCCCCCTTGCGGGTGACCCACACGTCGGCGCCGTAGTGGTGCTCCCGCGCGACATAGTTGTGATGACAGTTCACGGCCACGCTCGGGGTCGAGAATGGCCGCAGCCCCGGGGCCTGCTCGAGCGCGGACAGCACCGCCGCCATCATCAGCTCGCGGTTGATCCGCGCGAAGTCCTGGGCCCACCCGACCGCCTGCACGTAGTCGTTGAAGTGATCGGTGCCCTCGGGAAAGTACGCGAGGTTCTCGTCGGGGAGGTTGATGAACCATCGCCGGATCTCCTCGCGGGCGAGCCGGATGAAGTACGAGCCGATCCGGTTGCCGACCCCGCGCGAGCCCGAGTGCAGCATCACCCACACCTTCTCGCGCTCGTCGAGGCACAGCTCGATGAAGTGGTTGCCGGTCCCGAGCGTGCCGAGGTGCACGACGTGGTTGGCGTCGGCGATCTTGGGGTGCTTGTCGACGATCACGTCAAACCGGGCCGACAGCTCGGTCGCCCAGCGCTTCCCCACCCGGTCGGGGATGTCGCCCCACGCGCCGCTGTCGCGACTGCGGCGGTTGTTGCTGCGACCGTGGGGCACCGCCCGCTCGATCGCCGCGCGCACGGGCGCGAGCGTGTCGGGCAGATCCTCGGCGCGCAGCGAGGTCTCGACCGCCATCATCCCGCAGCCGAGATCCACGCCGACCGCCGCTGGCACGATCGCGCCCTTGGTCGGGATCACCGAGCCGATCGTGGCGCCCATGCCCCAGTGCGCGTCGGGCATCGCCGCGACCCACTTGTGGACGAAGGGCAAGCGCGCGACGTTGGCCAGCTGCCGCAGCGCCGCGTCCTCGATCGGGACCCCGTGAGTCCAGCGCTTGACCGGGACCGCGCCCTCGTGGTTGTCGACCTCGTAGTTCGTCGTCGTCGTCGTCGTCATCGTCGCCACCACAACCTAGCACCGAGACCCGCGACCAGCCCCAGCTGCAGCAGCACCCACCACGACATGCGCGGGGGCGTGTCCGGCGAGGACCCGCCGCGGGTCTCACAGCCACAGCCGTCGTCGGCCTGCTCGCCCAGGAGCGCGACGCAGTCACACTGGTCGCAGCCGCTGGGCAGCAGATCCACGCCGCTGTCGTCACGCAGCCAGCACAGCTCCGGCAGCGGCACGCCATAGATGCCACCCAGCCCACAGTCGCCCCCGCGCGAGATCACGCCACCGAGCCGCCACTCGCCGCTGGCGAGCTTGACCAGCGCCGGGCCCCCCGAGTCCCCGCGGCAGGTGTCGCTGCCGCCACCGCCGGCCCGGAACTCTCGACCCGACTCGTTGAACGAGGTCAGCGTCGCCTCGACCTCGCGCTTGATCCCGACCACGCCGTCCTCGTCCTCGCCGAAGCCCACGAAGATCGCTTCGTGACCGACCTGCATCAGCTCGTCGAATTCGGCCTGGTTGGTGATCGGCAAGATCGGGGCGATCGGCATGTCGCCCGGCAGCCGGACCCACGCGAAGTCGTGCAGATCCTCGCCGCACTCCGACGGCAAGCAAAACTCCGGGTGGCTCCCCCACTCGCTCGACATGATCTGTACGCCGCTGAGCCGGTCGTCACCAAAGCTGATCCGGACCTCGCCCGAGGGCGCCGGGTCAAAGCAGTGGGCCGCCGTCAGCACCAGGTTGGGCGCGACCAAGGTGCCTGTGCACAGCTTGTCGGTCTGGACCGCGACCACGGCCGGCCACGCGCCCGGCTCGACCTCCTCACCGCCGTAGATCAACGGACCTGGGGGATCGTGATCGATGTGGCCGGGACCGGGGATCGGGCCCCCCGCGAACCACGTACTAGCGAGCACCAGCGCAAGCAACGGCATGAACACGCAGCATACCGGCGATGCCGCTGCCAGACACCCTGCGGTTCGGGCGAAAATTCTAGCGATTGAGCGCGATGAACTCCTTGGTGTAGGTCGGGCTGCGCAGCTCGAACTCGACGAGGTCGTCGTCGGGCGAGACGTCGAAGATTGGCCGCAGGGCCAGCCGGATCAACCCGATCGGCAGCAGCCCGGCCGCGAGCACCAACGCCCACGACCACCAGCCTGCGGCAAACCACTCGAATCGGTCGGTGAGGTAGAGCAACCCCGCGAACCCGGCCAGCGCGAACCCGGCGACCGAGAGCAGATCGCTCAGCCGCGCGAGCCGAAGTCGCTTCACGTGATCCTTGCAGACCGGCAGCTGCGACTGCCAGCGCGCCAGCACGTCATCGGACACCGGCCGGTAGAACCCAAAGAATTCGACGAGCGCGAGCGTGTGCCCAGGCGAGGCCTTGCCGCACACGGGGCACCGGTCGGGGAAGCGCACCGGGTGAAGCTTGGACAGCGAGACGGGAACAGGGCGAGCCATGGGCGGGCTCCATCGTGCCTCATGTGTCCCTCAATCGCACGACGTCAGGCAAAACTCAGCTGACGCGTTCGAGGAAGAAGCCCGAGACGCTCGCGCGCACGTTGTGCCCGGCCGCCGGGCTGACCGGCGCGATCATGTGGGGGGCACCAGCGAGCAGCACCAGGCGGTTGGGCTTGGGCATCACGAAGCTGCCGCAGCCCATGTCGAGCAGGCGCTCGGAGTAGGGCTCGGTCTCGAACCGATAGGCCATGATCGGGAGCTCGGGCTCGGCGTCTGCCTCGGGGTCGGGATCTCCGAGCTCGCCGAGTTCGCCGATCAGGAGCTCCCCACCCCAGTGCGCGTTCCAGTGCGGGTGCGCGTAATAGATGAACGCGCCCGCATAGAGCTCGTGATCGTCGACGTGCCACGACAGCCCGGTCCCGTGGGGGTACACGTAGGGGCGGGCGCTGAGTCGGTCCCAGGTGTCGGCGACCAGACCCTCGTACAGCTCGGGCCGGGTCAGCAGCGCGTGGATGACCCGATCGATCGGGGTCTGGCTCGGGTAGCGCTGCGGTCGCCCCGGATCGTGGCGCGGCTCGGCGCTGCGGTCGTCGGTACACAGCTCGTGGCCGCCGAGCGGCACGCCATCGTCGAGCTTCCACGCGCCGCGGCTGCGAGTGACCGGGAGCAGCTCGAGGAACTGAAAGTGGCTCCAGACCTCGGTCCACGCGTCCTCCTCGAGGAAATCATCGATGACGCGAAAGCTGGGGTGGTCGATCGTGGCCGACATTGGCCGGGACGATTCCAGCTGGCCAGGCCCACCGCAAGCCGGCCCACCGTCGCGCGTTGGGCTGGCGCCCCCAGCGGCTGGGTCGCGATACCGAGCGAACCCAGGGTGGCGAGCACCGCGACAGTGAGTAAATGCTGCGCCCAAATGCCCGCGCGAGCAGACGTCTGCCAAATCACATCAACGAACGGGGCAATTCGCCACTAGTGATCTTTGGGTCAATCACAGCAAAGCTTTCACCTACACAATCCCTCATTTGCCCCGTAGACCTTGCGCTGACCGTGCCAAACCGGCCCACTCTGGGACAGTGAGTATTCTCAGGTGCCAATTTCCGATCATACAGCCTGATGCGACAACGAACTCATAGGAGCCAGCACTGATGAGGTCGATGCCCGAGTTAATGTTAGTCCAAGAGACCGTCGAGCGCGCTAGCGCTCACCTCCAATCGGTGCTGACGCTCGTGCAGCTCAGCTTTGACGAGGGGGCCGCGGTCGCGAGGCTCACCGCCAGGTACGAGCGCCGGGTCATTGATCCAGAGGCCAGCGCGTACTTCGAGGAAGCCAAGCGGCTGCTGCTGCGACCCGAGCCCAACCTGGCGCTCGCGCTGATGGCCCTGTGGATCGCAGCCAGCCGCGAGCCCGACTGCTACGGGTTGACCCACGCCGGGGTCCTCTCGCTGCTGTTGGACGCCGCGCAGGACACCGCCGCGGCCGAGCTCGCGGCCGCCGAGCCCGAGCAGCGCCTCAGCGTGGACCTTCAAAAGCGCAGCTGAACACACGCGCCGCCGCCCGTGAGCCGAACGGAGCCCGCCGGCCCGCGCGAGGCGTCGAGCCATGGGCTCAGCTGCAAGCGCTGGACGAGCGGCTCGCCTCGCTCCCAGCGTTGATGCTGGGAGCGACGCGACGCACCGATCGCGAGGTAGACGATCCCGGTGCCCGTCAGCAGCCCGCCCTCACCCAGGCCGGCCCAGCCGAACGCGCGCAGGGACGAGCAGCCTTGCTCAGGGTCGGAGCACATCGAGGGTTGGTCGGCCATCCAGATGTTCAGCACCCCGGCCCCCGTCCGCAGCAGCCCGAGCGAGAACAGCACCGCGCCGATCGTCAGCTCGTCTTCACCGTCGTGCGGCTCGCCCTGCCGCTCGCGCTGCTCACCGAGGGTCCAGTAGCCACCGGGCGGCGGCTCGTCCCCGGGCGGCGCCGCGGCGATCGTCGTCCCCGCCCACAGCACGGTCGCGAAGAGCGAGAACATTGCGCCCAGGATGGCCGCGTTCACCAACTGAGGCAAGCTCGCGCGTCAGGTCACGCTGGGGTTGCGTCGGCAGATCAGATGCCCACGTTCGCGGCGCACCAGGGGCCCCGGTCCAGCGAGCCCCCAACCCCGCGTCCGGACGGGCGCAGAGAGAGCTATCGACAATGGCGGCATTCAATCCCGAGAAGGCGACGGTCAAGACCCGTCACGCGATCGCCCACGCCCAGGCCATGGCCCGCGATCTCCACCACGCACAGGTCGACAGCCTGCACCTGTTGATCGCCGCGATCTCGCAAGACGGCGGCCTCGTCCGTCCGCTGCTCGAGCGCGCGGGCGTGCACGGAGCGGCGATCGAGCGGGCCGTCTCGACGGAGTTCGGCAAGCGCTCGCAGGTCAGCGGCGCGGATCTCAGCGTCTCGCGCGAGCTGCACGCCACCCTCGATCTCGCCGCCGACGAGGCCGAGGCACTCAAGGACAAGTTCATCAGCAGCGAGCACCTGGTCCTAGCGATGCTCTCGGACAGGGCCGACAAGGCGCAGATCAAGGCCACGCGGATCCTGCGAGAGCTCGGCGCCTCGCGCGAGCTGGTGCTCTCGGCCCTGCAAGAGATGCGCGGGAGCCAGAGCGTCACCACCGAAGATCCCGAGGGCACCTACGAGGCCCTCGCCAAGTACACCCGTGATCTCTCCGGGTTGGCCCGGGCCCAGAAGCTCGATCCGGTGATCGGTCGCGACGCGGAGATCCGCCGCGCGATCCAGGTGTTGTCGCGGCGGACCAAGAACAACCCCGTGCTGATCGGCGATCCCGGAGTCGGCAAGACCGCGATCGCCGAGGGCATCGCGCTGCGGATCGCGGCCGGCGACGTGCCCGAGTCGCTCAAAGATCGCCGGCTTGTCCAGCTCGACCTCGCGTCGTTGGTCGCGGGCGCCAAGTACCGCGGCGAATTCGAGGAGCGGCTCAAGGCCGTGCTCACCGAGATCGAGCAGGCCAATGGACAGATCTTGCTGTTCATCGACGAGCTCCACACCTTAGTTGGCGCCGGCGGCAGCGAGGGCACCCAGGACGCGGCCAACATGCTCAAGCCTGCGCTGGCTCGCGGCGAGCTGCGCTGCATTGGCGCGACCACGCTCGACGAGTACCGCAAGTTCATCGAGAAGGACAAAGCGCTCGAGCGCCGGTTTCAGCCCGTGATGATCGACGAGCCCTCGGTCGAGGACACCGTCTCGATCCTCCGGGGTCTGCGAGATCGATTTGAAGCTCACCACGGCATTCAGATCGAGGACGCCGCGCTGATCGCCGCCGCCAATCTCAGCCATCGCTACATCCAAAATCGGTTCTTGCCAGACAAGGCGATCGATCTGATCGACGAGGCCTCGGCCCGGCTCAAGATGGAGGTCGAGAGCGTGCCGCTGCCGATCGACGAGCTCGAGCGTCGGATCACGCGGCTCGAGATGGAGCGTCAAGCGCTCGAGCGCGAGGCCAAGGGCGGCGGCCTGCGCGACAAGCTGGGCGCGATGCTGGGCGGCCAGAGCGACGAGGACAAGCAGAGGCAAGAGCGCCAGACCGAGCGGCTGCGCGCCGTCGAGTCGGACCTCGCTGGCCTGCGTGAAGAGGCGGCCGCCCTGCGCGGGCGCTGGCAGACCGAGCGCGACCGGCTCGGCGCGATCAAGCAGCTGAGCGAGCAGATCGAGCGGGTCAAGGCCGACGCCGCGCGAGCGCAGCAGTCTGGTGATCTCGAGCGCGCCTCACAACTGACCTACGGGACCCTGCGCGAGCTCGAGGCCCAGCGCGTCGCCGCCCGCGACGAGCTCCACGAGGCCCAGGCCGACGGCTCGTTCCTGCGCGAGGTCGTGACCGACGAAGACATCGCCGAGATCGTCAGCAAGTGGACGGGCATCCCGGTCGCCAAGATGCTGCAGGGCGAGCAAGCCAAGCTGCTGGCGATGGAGGACAACCTGCACAAGCGCGTGATCGGCCAGGGCCAGGCGATCGCCGCCGTGGCGTCCGCCGTCCGTCAGGCGCGAGCTGGGCTCGGCGATCCCGACCGCCCGATCGGATCGTTTTTGTTCTTGGGTCCGACCGGCGTCGGCAAGACCGAGCTCGCCAAGGCCTGCGCCGAATTCCTGTTCGATGACGAGCGCAACGTGGTCCGCATCGACATGAGCGAGTACATGGAGAAGTTCTCGGTCTCACGCCTGATCGGCGCCCCGCCCGGCTACGTCGGCTACGACGAGGGCGGCCAGCTGACCGAGGCCGTGCGCCGCAAGCCCTACAGCGTGATCCTGCTCGACGAGATCGAGAAGGCCCACCCCGAGGTCTTCAACCTGCTGCTGCAGGTGCTCGACGACGGTCGTCTGACCGACAGCCAGGGCCGGACCATCGACTTTCGCAACACGCTGATCTTGATGACCTCGAACATTGGATCCGAGCTGCTCGCGGCCGAGCTCCCCGAGGACGAACTCGAGCGCGCGCGGGCCAAGCTGCTGCGTCAGCGGTTTCGGCCCGAGTTTCTCAACCGCCTCGATGATGTGATCCAGTTTCACCCGCTCGGGCGCGAGCACATGCTGGGGATCCTCGAGATCCAGCTGCGCCGCGTGGCCAAGCGCTTGCGCGGGCGCGAGCTCGAGCTCGAGGTCAGCGAGGAGGCCAAGCTTTGGCTCGCGGATCGTGGGTATGAGCCCGAGTTCGGCGCCCGACCGCTCAAGCGCTTGTTGCAGCGGCGGATCCTCGAGCCGCTGTCGCGGGGGATCCTGGCGGGGGACTTTAGTCCAGGGGACATTGTCGTGGTCACGCTGGATCCGGGCGCGGACGGTCTGGCCCTCGAGGCCAAGCCCGCGGCGCTGCGCGAGGCTGGGTAGGGGCGCGACCTGAGCCAACTTCGCCTGGGAGTGTCAGTCGCGGTGGCCGGCGAGCGCCGGGCCAGTTCGATCGCCGCCCCATCCTGTCAATCACTGCTCGAGATCTCGACGACCGCGCAGCCCGGCACCGCCCGCTCGAGCCGCTCGATGCTGCGGGCGGGCAGCTGCTGCCACTCGACGAGCACCTCGCGCAGGCGCGTGAGCCGGCGCAGGTGGACGAGGCCGCGGCCAGTGACGCGGGCGCCCATGAGATCTAGCCACTCGAGTCGCTCGAGCTGAGCGACGTGGACGAGCTGACGATCGACGACCCGGGTATACGAAAGGTCGAGCCTGCGCAGCGAGGCCAGCCCGGTCAGGTACACGAGGCCCGAGCCATCGATCCGCGTGTCGTGCAGACCGAGCGACTCGAGCTCCCGAAGGTTGGCGAGGTGATCGAGCCCGCCCTCGCCAGTCAGATCATTCGAGCTGACGTCGAGCTCGCGCAGCTCAGTCAGCCTCGCTAGCCAAGCCATGCCCGCGTTGGTCAGGTCGTTCGCGCCGATGTCGAGTCGACGCAGCGAGCTCAGCTGCGCGAGCCGAGCCGCGCCCGCGTCGCTCAGTCCGGTGTAGTGGACATGCAGGCTGACCAAGCCGGCGAGCGCTGCGAGGTGGCGCGCCCCCGCGTCCCCGAGCGGCACACCGTCGAGATCGAGCTCGCGCAGCTGTGTCAGGCCTACGAGTTCGGCGCCCCCCGCTGGGCCGAGCTGCGTCCCACGTAGGTCGAGGACCTCGAGCACAGGCAGACGCCCGACCGTGGCCATGCCCGCGTCCGTCACGGCCGTGTGACCGAGGTCGAGCTCGCGTAGGCGCCCGAGCTGGGCGAGCGCAGCGACGCCATCATCGCCAACAGGGGTTCCCCTCAGACCCAGCGTTCGCAGTTGGGAAAGCTTGCCGACCGCGACCATCCCCGCGTCGGCGACGGTCGTGTCCTCGAGCTCGAGCACCTCGAGCTGCGGCGTGTGCTCGAGCTCAATCAAGCCCGCGTTCGTCACCGCTGTCCCACGCAGGTCGAGGCGCCGCAGCTCACCCAGATCGACGAGCTTCGTCATGCCCGCATCCGTCACCGCCGTGTGCCGGAGCCCAAGCTCGGTCAGCGGCGCGAGCCCGATGATGGTCGCCATTCCGGCGTCGGTGATATTCGTGCTCGCGAGATCGAGGACCTCGAGCTCTTCGAGCCGCAGGAGCGACAGCAGGCCGCGATCGGTGATCTGGCCGCGGGTCAGCCGAAGCTCGCGCAGATGGGAGAGCGCGGAGATCCGCTCGAGAGTTTGGTCGGCGAGCGAGTAGCGATGCTCGCAGATCAGAACCTCGAGCCGCTCGAGTTGCTCGACACCTTCGAGGTCGTCAGCCTCGACGAGGTCGGGGCACCTCAACTCGGTCGCGTCGCGCCGCACGTTGACCCCGCAAAGATGGATCTCATCAGGCCCCGGCTCGGGCACACAGCGCTCGACCCCGTGCATCCCAATCACAAGCAGCCGCTCGCAACCCCTGGCCTCGAGCCCGGCGCTCGTCGGCTCGAGCGAGGCACGATCTCGCGTGCAGCCACCCACGGCCAGGACGAGCGCGAGTGTTTCCACCCCGATCCAGCGAGCGAACGGCACGACGAGCAACCGGATCGGAGACGCAGGCTTTCAGTGTCACGGTGCACAGCGCCCGGGTGTTGCGAACGGCGTGAAAGCTGCGCGTGACTCGTGCGATGCTGCGACGGTGCGAACACATGGGACAGGTCTGTTCATCGCGGCCCTCATCGCGGTCGTCGGCGTAGACACGCTGGGCTGCGAGCGCGGTCGCTCGACGGACCGACCCGAGGCGGACGACCCCGCCGAGCTCGCGTCCGCGCTCGCCGAGGTGACCGCGACCGGTCGCGAGATCCATCGCCGCGACATGTTCGCGTGGTGGGCCAGCGACGCGGCCGTGCCCCAGCTGACGGCCGCGGACGCGGAGGTCCTGCGCGGCTGGGTGCTCGACGCCGATGATCCGAGCCTGGTCCACTTCGTCGCCGAGCTCGACGGTGGGCCGCACAGCCTGCTGCGCGTGCGCTGTAGCGAGGCCAGCGCCTGCACGGTCGAGCGGCCCGCCGAGCCGCCGCCGCTGTCCGAGCGCAACGCCGCGCAGCAGCGCGCGGTCGCGACCGCCAGCCAGCACCCGAGCTTCGAGCCGACCTCCGAGCGCTACAACCACGTCGTGGTCCCGACCGCCGACTCGCGTTGGGCGGTCTATATGATCGCAGCGACCGTCGATCCCAACCTCGCGATGCTCGGTCGTCACTATCAGTTCCTGGTCTCGGCCGACGGCGCGCAGGTCGTCGACTGGCGGGCGTTCAGCAAGACCGCGCTGGCGCTCGAGCTGCGCCCGGCAGGCATGCCCGAGGGCGCGAGCCTCGAGGCCCTCGTCGTCACGCACCTGCTCGACCCGATCCCGACCGAGCTGCACGTTTGGGTTGCCCTCAACTATCGGATCAAGCTCGCCGTCATGACCGGATCGAGCGCTCATTGGATGATCGACGTCGACGGCAGCGTCACGCGAGCCGAGTGACTCGTCGATGGACCCAACGGGATCGGTGGCGCGCGAACTCGCGCCGACGACTGATAAATGATGCTCGGGTGATGATCGAAACGCTGGCCGCTGGCACTAGGTCGAGATGAGGCGCATTTCACTGCTCACGTTGGGACCGTTTGCGGCTGCTTGCGTCGTGGAACCGGTCGACGAGGCCGGTGGAGACTCGGAGACCGGGTTGGAGGGCGGAGACGGGGACGGGGACGGCGACGGCGACGGCGATGGGGATGGCGACGGCGACGGCGACGGTGATGGCGACGGCGACGGCGACAGCGATTGGAGTGGCGACGGCGACGACGACGGCGGCGGCCCATGTGGTGATGGCGATGGTGATCCGCCCGGAACATGCGGCTGCGTGGGTCCCGCCCAGCCATGCTGGCAAGGCTGCATGGACTGGGATCCACAGCGGACTTGCGACGACGTCTGTGCAGGACTCGGCGAGACCTGTGTCGCAGGTGGTTGCGGGGGCGCTACGGCCCTGGGTGGGGATCCCTGGTGCCCGATGACCGGTGAGTGGGGGATGTTCCTCGACCTCGGCTGCGACGAGCCGATCCCGGCGTCGCCCAATCCGGACGACCCGGCCATGTACGCGTGCTGCTGGACCTGACTGATGCTCGTCCCGTGTTTGTCGGGGGCTGATGCGCAGTCTTGCTCGCTTGGCTCGATTGAAATTCATTCACAATTCAAACTGATCGACGCCCTTCGGCTGAGCTAGAGTGCGCCGATGCCCGGTCGAAGCTCTCCCTACACTGCCCGCTGCTTCGTCCTCCCCGTTCTCCTTTGCAGTCTTGCCTGTACCGATGACACGACCGTCGCCAACGCTGGCACGAGCGGTGAGACCGACACTGGCAACGCGGACGAGAGTGGGGACGGCGATGGCGACCCCGGAGATGGAGACGGCGACGCTGTGGAGGAGTGTGGAAACGGCGTCGTCGAGGGCGACGAGGAGTGTGACGATGGCGACAGCGACAACACCGACAACTGCCTCGACAACTGCCTCGAGTCGACCTGTGGCGACGGCTACGTCGGGCCGGGTGAGGGCTGCGACGACGGCAACATGGTCGACGACGATGCGTGCACCAACACGTGTGCGTTGGCGTCGTGTGGCGACGGGATGGTCCAAGTCGGAGAGGGTTGCGACGACGGCAACACCGACAACACCGACGAGTGTTTGAACACCTGCGTCGTAGCCAGCTGCGGGGATGGACACGTGTGGGCCGGCTTCGAAGCCTGCGACGACGGCAACGCCGACAACACCGACGACTGCCCAGAACTCTGTGCGCACGCGACTTGCGGCGATGGCTACACCTGGGCCGACAACGAAGAGTGCGACGACGCCAACCTCAACAGCACCGACGCATGCACGGAGACCTGCGAGTCCGCGGAGTGTGGCGACGGACACATCTGGGCAGGCAACGAGGAGTGCGACGATGCCAACGATGACAACACTGACAACTGTGTGCTGGGCTGCGTCGAGGCGATATGTGGCGACGGCTATCTCGGTCCTGGCGAGGGGTGTGACGACGGCAACGCAGTCGACGAGGACCAGTGCACAAACGCGTGCGCGCTCGCAACCTGCGGCGACGGCGTCCTGCACCCGGGCGAGAGCTGCGACGACGGTGACCTCGACAACACCGACGCGTGCTTGAACACCTGCGTGAACGCGAGCTGCGGGGACGGGTACACATGGGCGAACAACGAGGAGTGTGATGACGGCAACGCGAACAACACCGACGCGTGTCCCGAGACCTGCATCGCGGCCTACTGCGGCGACGGCTTCGAGTACGCAAACGTCGAAGACTGCGACGACAACAATGACAACGACAACGACGCCTGCTCGTCGCAGTGCGCCAACGCGATCTGTGGTGACGGCTTCTTGTGGCTGGGGTTGGAGGAGTGCGACGACGGCAACATGGTGGGCGGCGACGGCTGCTCACAGATCTGCACGACCGAGCCCAATCCACCCAACAACTGGCTGTTTCGCACCAACACGTGGGGTGGGAGGAGTGACCATCGGTTCCGAACCATCGTCAACCTGGCCGATGATGACGTGTGGTTCCTCGGCCAATCCGTCGTCCACTTCGACGGCAGCTGGCTGACGTCCTACGAAGTTCCCTTTGGCCAAGGCTTGTGGATGCTCGACCACGCCGTCACGCCGGAGGGCGACATCTGGGCGACCGAGATCCAGAAGATGTACCACTACGACGGCTCGGGGTGGGCAGTCGTCGACTTCGAGCAGCCCTACAACGTCGAGGGAGTCTGGCGTAGCCCAACCGGGGTGATTTGGATTGGGGCCGAAGACGGCATCATCTTGCGCAGGACCATCATCAACACGTGGGAGGAGGTCCCCTGCCCGGTCGTCGAGGACGTGTCGAGCTTATGGGGCACCGACGACGACAACATCTGGGCGGTGACGACCTCGGGGACGGTCCTGCGCTGGGATGGCAACACCTGGGCAATCGACGATCAGGTCAACCAGGGGTTCGTGCGCATCCGCGGCATTGATGAGAACAACATTCAGGCGGTGACGAGCACCGGTATTCAGCGCGAGTGGGACGGACAGATCTGGAAGAATGTCGGTTTACCTACGTACGCGTACTACGACATCTGGTGGCCCGCTCCGGGGAAGCGCTGCACCGTTGGTGGCAACGAGTTCGATGAGGGGTACATGTCCTGCTTCAACGGAAACTTCTGGGAGCACGTCAAGCCCGCGTCGACCACGGACTGGATCGATACGATGACGGAGCTCGACGACCAGCGTCGGGTTGCGACGGACGAAGAAGGCGGCATTCAGAGCCTCAGCCCGCAGAGCGGATGGCTCACGGAAGTCCCACTATCCGATCAGTTCAGCTTCCCCATGCGTGGGGCCTGGCGCCGCAGCGACGATGACATCTGGGCAGTTAGCAGCACCACCGGGAGGGTCGTCCACTATGACGGCAGTGACTGGACTCAGACACAAAACCTAAACACCGGAGAGCTGTTGCGGATCGACGGTTTCGGCAATACTGGTTGGATCGCCCGTCCCATCGGCTTGATGTGGAAGTTCGATGGCAACGCCTGGATCCCACAGAATGTACCGGTCGCCACCGTGCAGATCTCGTCGCTGGAGATCTTCGCCGAAGGGCAAGGCTGGGCCACCGGCTCTTCCGGTGGAGTCTACCGACTACTTCGCCTCCAGAACAACATTTGGTCAGACGCCACTGTCCCCGGCCTCAACGGCGGCCGAGTTTACGCGATCGACACAGACAACGCCTACATGCTCTCTGGCGCCGCGACCCTCTATCATTGGAACGGAAGTGATTGGGCCGTCGTTCCAAACATCCCACTCGACAACAACGCGAGTTTTTCGGCGATCGAGGGCACCGGACCCGACAACATCTGGATTGTCGGAGGCAACGACACGGTGTTGCAGTGGGACGGTCTCGATTGGACGGAGCACGATATCAGCCCGAACCCATTCACCCCCGAAAACCTCAACGTGCTGGGTCTCGACGAAACGGGTGACGTCTGGACTCGCGCGATGGTCTCCAACGAGATCTTTCACTATCATCAGGGCCAGTGGAGCGTGAGGACGCTACCCTTTTTGGAGAGCTCGCTCGCTACCGTCCGAGCGAGTGACAACTCCCGCTGGTGGATCGGGGGCCGATTCCTGGAGACCCGGAACTAGCAGACATCTAACCCGCGAACGATATCACCCAACCTGCGGATACGCGCGTCGACAGCGCGCTGACGGACGCCACCGCGAACACGCGCGCGCCCGTGCCCCAGCTCGTAGGTCTCTCCTATGGGTCCGCCTTCGAATTTCTGACTCTGAACCTCGAAGGTCGCGTCGCGCCCCGCCTGGACGTGGCCGGGCATGTTGGTCTCACTGCGCGTTGGCGCGGGTCATGATCTGTGGCACACCGAGGCAGCGCCGTTCGTCCTTGGTGATCGTGAGCCCCGACTGGTCCGCAGCGGTGCGGGTCCGGCGGGTGCGTGAGCCTGGTCATGAGCCTGATCGGGAGAACCTGGATCGGAGCTGCACGGCTGATCTACTTGGATGAAGTCACGAAAGAGAAGCGACATGACCCCCAACATTCTGATCATCCTCGCGGACGACATCGGCGTCGATGCGTTTCGTATCAACCCACAGGCCAAGACGGTGTTCGCCAAGGTCGAGGGCGAGAGCGACACCGCCGGTCCGGTGCGCCTGCCGACCTTCTCGAATCTGCTCGCCAACGGTGTTCACTTTGCGCATGCCTGGGCCCACCCCGTATGCACGCCCACGCGCGCCAGCTTGTGGACGGGCACCCAGCCGTGGAGGACCGGCCTCGGCTATCCGACCGGCGGCGGCGATGAGCTTCCAGACCAGACTGTCACCGGCGAGCCGGTCGTCAGCCTCGCCCAGGCCCTCGGCGACCGCTATCGCTGCGCCATGTTCGGCAAGTGGGACCTCGGGCCGAGCAAGAACCCTGTCGAGTGGGGCTGGAACTACTTCGCCGGGATCTTCCGTGGAGGCCTACGCGTCGATGGTGTCCGCCAGTACGGCTTTCCGCCGCCGCCTTCGCGCATCGGCTATGATCGGCTGCGCAACGCCGAGGGCAGCAGTCGAGCCGAGAAGTGCAGGGCCGCCGCCGACGTCCTCGCCGCCAAGTACGACGAGACATTCTTGGCCAACAACCCCGACCTGCGCTTCTATATTTGGGAGAAGGACATCGTCAAAGCCGACGGCACCGTCGAGGCCAACCAGCCACCGAGCGCGCGGGACTACCCCTACGCCACCGAAGACCAGGTCGAGGACGCCAAGCGCTGGATCGCTGCTCAGGCCGGCGAACGCCCGTGGTGCGTCGCCCTCAACCTGATCACGCCACACGACCCCTTCCACGTGCCCCCGCCGGGGACCTTTCGGGCCGACACGATCACCAACCCGGCCGCGCCGACGGTCCAGGAGATGCTGGTTGCGATGCTCGAGTCGATGGACCACTACGTCGGAGATCTGCTCCAGGCCATCGACGAGCAGCTAGACAATACGGTGATCATCTTCGTCGGCGACAACGGCACCCAAGACCGCGACGCCGACACCAACCAGAGCGTCGACAAGCGGCTCGGCGACGATAAGAGCACCGAGTCGATCGGTGGCATCCACGTCCCGATGATCGTCGCGGACGGCGGCCTGCTCGCGGGCAAGGCGCCCTGCTACATCCAAGGCTCCGCGCGGACCGTCGCCTCCCCGGCCCATATCATCGATGTCTACAACACGGTCCTCGACATCGCTGGTGGCTCGGACCGGGCGACCGCCGACTCGCTCAGCTTTGCCCCGCACCTGACTGGAACCGGGGGGACCACGCGGACCCATAACTTCAGCCAGATGTTCCTCGAGCCCAGCAACGGGACCAGTCCGGGTATCAACGCCTCGGCCAGCGACACGAAGTCCGAGTACAAGCTCACGTGCAAGCTGCTGACGAACGCCCAGTCCCAGGTCGTGGACCGCGACGGCAAGCCGACCACGCAGCAGGTCTACGACTACGAATTCTCGCGCCTCGACCCTGAGGAGGGGATCCCCGGCTCGTCGGTCGAGACCCCGATCGACGCGCTCACGGCCAACTCGGACGGGACCTTCACGGTCAGCGATCTGAACTACCAGGCCAAGATCCTCGAGCTCTACGCGGTCCTGCGCGAGCAGTTTCTGAGCAACGCTAAAAATTCCGTCCCCATCATCACACCCCAGGATACAGTCATGAGCTTCAACCCCGCAGATACACGTTGGTCCGTCACCGCCATGAACGACAGCGGCGCGATCGGCAGCTTCCACCCGACCCCCTGGGCCTTCGCCGATGACGGGACGATGAACGCGTCGCCACATTGGACCGGCAAGTACGAGCTGATCCCCGGCTCGGACCATTCCTACGCCTGCTCGATCTCGAATGGTGACGAGTTCATGGTTCACTTCGTGAGCCCAACGCGCTTCGTCTCGACCAGGAACGGCGTGTTGTACCGCTTCGGCAAGAAGCTCTAGAGATGCCGTTGGCACGGCGACTCGTATTCGTGCCGACGGTGTTCTTCGATTGCGTTGCATCAATCGTCTCGGCGCGGCTGGGACGTCGACGAACACATTCAACTCGCCACACACGCATCGACTCGGCTTCGGGCCCACCCTCGCTGCACGACGTCGGTTGACTCACGTCGAGCCACTCGAGCCCATCTCGCCCCTGCTCAGACCCCACCGAGCGCGCAGATGTGCCCACGCTACGGTCTGACTCGCCCCTTCTCCCTGCGGACTGGTAGCCTCACGCGGAGAGACAAGATGCCGAACGAGTCAGAACTGAACGCACTGGTCCGCGACGTGACCATCTTCCATCCCGGGGCCGAGGCGAGCGTCGACCCCACGACCTCGTATCTGGGCGGGACCCCGTTCGCACCATCGGGTACGGCTTGGCCGAACGCCATGACCTGTCTCGGCCGGTTCGGGTTTGCCGCCGACTCCTGGTCCCCGGGCAACGCTCGCTGGATCACGGTCTTCCTCAACGAAGCAGAGGGATACGTGGAGTGGGGCGACGCCGATCACGTGACGATCTGGGCTCACGGTGCAGGAGAGGACCTCGCGCCAGTTCGCGCGCCTGACGGAGTTCGGGTGATTCCCGCCCGCGCCTTGGTGTTGAACGACGGCAAAGAACTGCCTTACGACAAGCGACTGGGTGACTGGCAGTGGGAGGCGGAGCTCGACGACCTCCGTCGGCGGCTGACCAACAACGATGGCGGCCACTGCCAGCTCGGCGGATACCCCACGGTCTACGGCGGGTTCGAGAGCCTGGGCTTGATGGAAGACCCGGGCAGCTACGAGCTCGTCCTCAAGCTCAATCGGTACCCGCTCGGGAAGGAGCGCTTCGACGTCGAGATCCACGACGTGCTCAACGTCTACTTCCACCCAGAGTCGGGTGAGTTCTACGCCGAGATGCAGCGGTGACCCACGAGGGCTGCGACTTCGCTCGTCGCCCGCCACGTCGCCCCGCTGAAGCAGCAGCGTCGGCCATCCGCAGCGCCGCGCCTGGTCACCCCGCCAGTCGGTCCACTCGTGCGCGGCAATTTTTCGTCCGGCCGTGATCTCAACGATGGCCAGCGGAACCACGGGGGAATGATGAGCCTCGACATCGAGCCCACCCCCCAAAGCCGCCGCTCCATCCTCGACAACATCGAGCGTTGGCGTGCCGTCGGGCTATTCGTTCTACTTGCCGCCTGCGGCGACACCCGGGCGACCGACGAGACCGGTGGCGGTACGACCGACACCGACACCGACACCGAGGCGGGCGATCCATCCGACACCTCGACCACGGACGACAGCGGCGGCGGCATGCAGGAGTGTGACCCGATCGCTCAAGACTGCCCCGCCGGCTTCAAGTGCACGGCCTTCGACAAGGATGCCTCTGGTCTCTGGAACGCCAATCAGTGCGTGGCCGAGCCGGCCAACGGCGGTGTAGCGGGGGATCAGTGCGCGATCGAGGGCCCCGACATGTTCACGGGGATCGACAACTGCGCCGAAGGCTACATCTGCCTCAACGTTGACGAAAACCAGGAGAATGGTGCCTGCATCGAGTTTTGCTCGGCGGACATGAGCTGCCCCAACACCTCGGGGGGCGATGGTGTCTGCATTGTCGTGAACGACGGTGCTTTGCCGATCTGCCTGGCGACCTGCGACCCACTGCTGCAAGACTGCCAGGGCCAGGCCGCCTGCTATGGCACCGACCAGCCGCCCTTCATCTGCTTCAACCCCGATGCGAAGGGTGGCGGACAGGACGGGGCCCCCTGCGACTACGTCAACGCCTGTCTCGAGGGCCTCTCCTGCGCCGCCGCTGCCAGCCAGGAAGACTGCGCGGTGATGGAGTTTGGCTGCTGCACCCCCTTTTGTCCGCTCGACGGCTCGGCGACCTGCACGGGCAACGAGGAGTGTGTGCCCTTCTTCGAGGTCGAACAGCCAGGGTTCGAGAACGTGGGTATCTGCGCGCTCCCGAGTTGAGGCACTCGCGGCGTGCTGATCGCTCACCACGCCTGCCACACCCCCACACAAAGGACCACGAAGCCGCCCAGCTCCGCCCCGACGAGCGCGATCATGCTGGCATGGACGAACCCCGGCGCGAGCGTGCGGCGACCGAGTACATGCGGCCGACGCAGCTGGTTGTCGGTGTCCGCGAGCCAGCCGTGCAGGGCGTAGCCGAACACCGCGAACGCGAAGAAGCCGATGAGCGCCGCCAAGGCGGCGAGCTCGACGACGACGGGCAGCGTGCCGACCTCGACCATCCGCTCGAGCAGCAGGCAGGCGAACGCATACAACAGCGAAGCCCGGTGACAGATGTCCACATACACGGGCGCGCTGGCGTCTGTGCTCCCGCGGATCTTGGCGTATTTCCACACCCCGGAGATCAGGCCAACGAGGAAGAAGATCATCGCCGAGCACAGCGCGAATTTCTCAGGGAGCTGCATCGGGTGTGTGGATGCCACGCGCGCTGGCCTGGCGCTTGTCGAAACCTGTCGCTGCGGTCGCCCGACGACAGCGATAGACTCGCGCCATGGCTCGCCCGCGGACGCCCGCTCATGTGGATCTGTGGCCCGATCGCGCCCTGGTCGTGGCCCAGCTCGGTCGTGTGCGGTGGCATCGGCACGCCGCGGCGGCGTTGTTGGTTGGTCTCGATGGCGCGTTCCACCTGCGCTGGGCCGACAGCTGGCGACGCACCCACGCAGCGTGGATGCCCGCTGGCGTGGCCCACGAGCTCGCTTGCCACGACACGCTGATGACGACGCTCTACATGTTCCCGCTCACCGGGGACGCGCAGGTGCTCGCGGCCGGGCTCGGCGTGGATCCCCAGCGACCCAGCCTCGACCTCACGCTCCCGCCCTCGCTGGTCTCGACCCTCGTCGCGGTTCATGGGGGTGACGTCGCTCGGGCGACCACGCGGGCGCGGCTGCAAGCCGAGCTGTTCTCGGGCCCACGACTCGCTCGGGCGCCCGACCCCCGCGTCTTGCGAGCCGCCGCGCTCGTGCGCGAGCACGCCAGCGACGGGCTGTCCCTCGTCGAGCTCGCCGACACCGTGGGGCTCTCACCGACCCGCTTGATGCACTTGTTCAAGGCGGGGGCCGGGGTGCCCGTGCGCCGCTACCGAGTGTGGGAGCGGATGCGCCTGCTGACTCAACACGTCGCCGCGGGCGAGACCCTGACCCAAGCCGGCCTCGCCGCGGGATTCGCCGACTCCCAGCACCTCAGCCACGGCTTTCGTGACATGTTCGGTACCTCGGCCTCGCGGATCCTCAACGGCCGAAGCCGCCTGCGCGCCTGAGGGTGCAGATCGAGAGTGACTCGCTCACACGTCGTGCGCTTCCTTCGCGCCGCCCCCCCACCATCACACTGGACGCGAGCACCCGAGATCCGCTCCAATCCCTCCATGCTTAACTCCCGCCTAGAGTCTCTCCTCACCGCCGCCGCGCTGTGCTCCCTGCTCGGTGCCTGCAACTCCGACCCGCCCGACGCGACGAGCGACACCGACACCGACACCGAGTCGGGCACGGGCGACGGTGACGGCGACGCCGTCGACCCGATCTGCGGCAATGGCATCATCGAGTCCGGCGAGGCCTGCGACGACGGCAACACGATCGAGACCGACACCTGCACCAACGAGTGCGCCCTCGCAAGCTGCGGCGACGGCCTCGTGCACGAGGGCGTCGAGGCTTGTGACGACGGCAACATGGACACCACCGACGACTGCGTCCTCTGCCAACCGGCCACCTGCGGCGACGGCTATGTCCAGGAGGGCGTCGAGACCTGCGATGACGGCAACATCGACGACACCGACACGTGCACGAGCACGTGCGAGCTCGCCAGCTGCGGGGACGGCTTCGTGCAACCGGGTGAAGACTGCGACGACACGAACGACGACAACAACGACGACTGCGTCGAGTGCAGCGCGGCCACGTGCGGCGACGGCTTCGTGCAGGTCGGCGTCGAAGAGTGCGACGACGCCAACATGGACAACAGCGATGGCTGCGACGACACCTGCGTGGGCGCGGTCTGTGGCGACAGCTTCGTGCAGGTCGGCGAGGAGTGCGACGACGCCAACCTGATGGCAATGGACGGCTGCTCGCCCAGCTGCGGGTGGGAGTTCCGGCTCGCGTTCGCGACCAGCACGACCCACACGGGCGACCTTGGGGGGCTCGCGGGCGCCGACGCGATCTGCAACATGCTCGCCCAGGACGCCGGCTTGCCGGGCACCTACATGGCGTGGCTGTCGACGGTCGACGAGTCCCCGGCGACCCGCTTCACCCAGTCGACCGTGCCCTACGTGCTCCCGGACGCCAACCAGGTGGCCGACGACTGGGCCGATCTGATCGACGGCAGCCTCGACTTCGCCGTCGCGCGGACCGAGACCGGCGCGATGTCGGTCAACACCGCGGTGATGTGCGGCGGCAGTGCCCGCCTGGCCCGGACCGGCACGACCGAGTTCGGAACCCCAGGCGCCAGCACATGCCTCGACTTTTCTTCGGGCGTCGCCAGCGACTTCGGCACGATCGGGCGCTCGGCCTCGAACATGTCCGAGTGGTCGAGCTGCGGCGAGATCGAGTGCGACGTGCTGATGCCGATCTACTGCTTTCAGCAGTGATCGCCGACTAATTCGGCGCGACAATCACGAGGTCGACCGCCGTGCCGGGGGCGACCTCGGTGCCTGCGTCTGGATCCTGCGAGAGCACCCGGCCGCCACCGAGCTCGGGGTCTTCGCGCTCGCGCACGGTGCCGACGCTCAGGCCGGCAGACTCGAGCTTCTTGCGGGCGCTCCCGACCGTCTGGTTGCGCAGCTTCGGGACCTCGATCAGCGCCTCGCCCGGGGCGATCGCCCCAGCTCCACCGTCGCCCGCCACCACGAGGTGAACCAGCGAGCCCTTCTCGCTCTTGCTGCCCGCGTTGGGCTCCTGGCGCAACACGACGCCCGCGGCCTCGCTCGAGGGCTCGGACTGCGGCGCGGGGACCTCGAAGCCAGCCTTGACCAGCGCCTCGGTCGCGGAGATCGCCGACTTGCCGATCACGCTGGGTACAGTGAGCAGCTCGGGCGCGGCGGCGACCACGACGCGGATCTCTTTGGTCTGCAGCGGGGCCCCGCCGGCCGGACTCTGCGATAAGATCGTGCCAACTTCGACGCTCGCGTCGACCCGCTGGCTGTCCTCGATGATCACGATCCCGCCCTCACGCCAGCGGTCCCGGGCGTCACGCAGGCTCAGACCCTGCAGGTTGGGCGCGGTCATCTGCGGGGCAGCCGGCTGCGCCTGGGTCTCGACCGTGGCCGGCTGCGCGGGGGCCTCGGCCTGGGCGCGCGGGCCCTCGGCGGCCTGCATGCGCAGCATGAATGGCCCTAGTGAGAACAGCACCGCCACCGAGGTGACGAGCGAGATCAAGAAGATCTTGAGGTAGTCCTGCACAGGGTGAGCCTGGTCCAAAGGTGTAACTTCCGCGGCCTACCGGCGATCCGCGGCCGGTTGTCAGAGTATCTCGGCTGGGCCGAGATTGCGAAGAATGGATGCTTGGACCCCGCTGCGACCGTTTCGCGCGGTCTCGCGACCTGCGACTTGCGCCCTCGCGAACACGGCGCGGCCCGTGCTACCTTCCCGCCCCGTGAACGACCCTGAGCAGGCCCCCACCACCGAGCCGGGCTCCCAGCCGGACCCCAAGTCGGCCAAGAAGCCCAATGTCGTGCGGCGGCTCTACGACTGGGTGCTCAGCTGGGCGGACTCGCCCTATGGGGTCGCGGCGCTGTTCCTGCTGGCGGTCGCGGAGTCGAGCGTGTTCCCGATCCCGCCCGACGTGCTGCTGATCGCCCTGGCGCTGTCGGCTCCAACTCGAGCGTTTCGGTTCGCCGCGTGGTGTACAGCCGGCTCGGTGATCGGCGGCGTGCTCGGCTACTACATTGGCTACGGGCTCTGGACGACTGTTCAGCCGCTGTTGATCCCGTCGGTGTTCTCGGCCGCGAAGTTCGAGGAGGTCACGGATCTCTACAACCAGCACGGGGTCCCGATCGTGTTCGCCGCTGGGTTCACGCCGATCCCCTACAAGGTGTTCACGCTGGCCGCCGGAGTCGCGAAGATCAACCTCCCGGCGTTCATTGGGACCAGCATCATTGGCCGGGGCGCTCGATTCTTCTTGGTCGCCGCGGTGATCCGTCGGTTCGGCGACCAGGCCCGCGACCTGATCGACCGCTACTTCAACCTGGTGACGATCGGGTTCACCGTCGTGTTGATCGGCACCTTCGTGCTCCTCAAATTCGCGCTGCATTGAGCTGAATTGGCCTGGAGTAAGCTGGTCGGCCGCGAGGCGGCCCGCACGGCGCGGCGCGATCACGTATGATTCGGTATGCGCCTCAAGGACGCCCGCAAGCGCTTGCCCGTCGTGACCTCGCTGCCCAAGGGCCGCGGGCGCAAGTTCATGACCAACGAGGACGCCCCCCGCCCAGCGCTGGCGGTGTGGGAGTTCACGCTCGCGTGTGACCACCGCTGCATCCACTGTGGGCCGCGAGCCGGCGAGGCCCGGCCTGACGAGCTGAGCACCGACGAGGCCCTGCGGCTCGTCGATGACCTGGCCGAGGCCGGCGTCGGCGAGGTCGTGCTGATCGGCGGCGAGGCATACCTGCGCAACGACTTCTTGCTGGTCATCCGCCGGATCCGCGAGCGCGGCATGACCTGCACGCTGACCACGGGCGGGCTCGGCGTGACCAAGACCCGGGCCGACGCCATGGTCGAGGCCGGGATCCAGAGCGTGTCGGTGTCGATCGACGGACTCGAGCCCGCCCACGATCGACTGCGCAGCCGCGAAGGCAGCTGGAAGCGCGCGTTCGAGGCGATGCGCAACCTCCGGGAGGCCGGCGCCAAGGTCTCGGTCAACTCGCAGATCAACCAGGTCAACTTCGGCGACCACGAGCCGCTGCTCGAGCTCATCGCCAAGGCCGGGGCGCACTCGTGGCAGCTGCAGATCACGGTCGCCCACGGCAACGCGGCCGACAACGCCGACATCATCTTGCAGCCCTACCGGTTCCTCGAGCTGTTCGAGCAGCTCGATCGGATCGCGGATCGGGCCCACCAGCTGAAGGTGCGGATCTGGCCCGCCAACAACCTCGGCTACTTCGGGCCGTTCGAGGCCAAGCTCCGCCGCTACCAAAAGCTGCACTACCGCGGCTGCTCGGCCGGGAAATCGACGATCGGGATCGAGAGCAACGGCATGCTCAAGAACTGCCCGAGCCTGGGCGGCCCGGCCAACGTCGCCGGCTCGTGGCGCGAGCACGGCTTTGATCCGATCTGGCAGGGCGCGCCCGAGATGACCTACATCCGGCGCCGGACGATCGACGATCTGTGGGGCTACTGCCGCGAGTGCTACTACGCGACCACCTGCATGTCGGGGTGCACCGCCGCCAACGAGCCGCTGCTGGGCCGGCCGGGCAACAACCCGTTTTGCCACCACCGCGCGATCGAGATGGACCGCATGGGCATGCGCGAGCGGATCGAGCCGGTCGCGGCCGCGCAGGGGGTGCCGTTCGACAATGGGTTGTTTCGGATCATTCGCGAGCACAAGGATCCAGCCCGGCGCGAGGCCGAGGGGCCGGTCGAGATCACCGAGCCGCGGGTGTCTCGGCTGGTCGAGGAGATGGGGTCGGGCCGACCGATCCGGGCGGACGAGCTGCCAGACGGCCGGGTTCCATTCGACGCGTGAGCGGGGATCTGCGCCCGTTGGGTGCCACGACCCGGTAAGCGCGCCGAGTTTTGTGTATGCTCTGGCCATGCTCGTCTGCAATGGCTGCCATCGCCACGTTCAAGTTCATGAGTCCGCGTGTCCATTCTGCGGAGCCGGGATCCGAACCGTCGCGGCGCCGAGTCCCGTGCGGCTCGGCGCGATGGTGCTGGTCGTCGGGCTCAGCATGCTCGCGTGCGGCGACGGTGGCGATGACGGCACCACCGAGACCACGGGCATGACGACCGGCATGACGACCGGCATGAACACGGGAACCGAGTCCGAGAGCGGCGAGAGCGGCATCGGCGAGACGACCGACACGACCGAGACCACCGCGGAGGAGGGCGGCGCCGACTACGGTGGGCCCGGTGATGGTGATGGCGACGAAGGCGACGGCGACGGCGACGGCGACGGCGACGGCGACGGTGACGGCGACACGACCAGCGGAGACGGCGACGGGGACGAAGGTGGGGCCGACTACGGCGGCGCGCCACCACCCTCGGGCCCGGTCCCCTTCTAGACCGCTCTCGCTAGAACCGCAGCGCCAGCTCGAACTGGGCAGAGATCGGCTGCTGGAACCGGGTCTCGACCCCGAAGTTGCCCTGCGGCTGGACGATCTCGCGGTTGAAGAACCCTGCCCCACCGCCGGGGCGATGGACCTTGGCGTGCTTGAGATCGCTGAGGTCCCCACCGGCGATCGGGCGGGCGCCGTCGAAGCTGTAGACCTCGTCGACGCGCAGGGCGGCCTTGGCGTTGGTGACGTTCACGATCCGACCGATGAACTCGAGCTCGAGGTCCTTGGGCAGCGGATAGGTGTAGGAGGCGGTCAAATTCACGCGGTAGTTGGTCTCGACTCGCCCGCCCGCGCCCCGCGGCAGCAGGTAGGTCAGGTAGGCGCCGCGGTATTGCGCGTTCGCGGTGTCGGTGCGCACGCTGATCGGCACGCCCGAGCGGACCCGAATGTTGGTCCCGAGCGTGATCCGCCCCGACTTTCGCAGATCAAAGCTATAGATGCCGTCGAGGTTCAGCATGTGCGGGACGGTCCCGGTCAGCGGGCCGTAGCTGTTACGGACCAGCTCGGGCGTGTCGTACTGGGTGCTGGCGCCGAGGTTGATCGAGCCATTGACGGGATCGGTGTACCCGTCATAGTTGCCGACATTGCGCGAATAGGTGTAGCTCGCGCGCACGCTCCAGCCCTTGGCGAGGCGGCGGGTCAATTGCACGGTGTACGCGTCCAGGTTGCGAATCGGCTTGGGAAACATGCTGCCGATCTCGCGGAACGCGTCGGCCGTGAACTCGCAGCGCGAGAGCTCGCGGGCCAGCTGACCGCGGGCGTCAGCGTCTTCGGGCAGGCCCTCGAAGGTGGCCTCGAGCTCGGCGCACAGGGCATCTTGGGCCGCGATCGCCGACTTCGACACCTCGCGACCCGGGTTGGCGATGATGAAGTCGGTGCCCCCGTTGGTCGAGACGTCTTCGACGGCGCGGCCGAGATCCTGATGGACCCAGCGCATGTTGATGACCAGATCTTCGATCAGCTCCTGCTCGTAGCCGAGCTGAAACTGCTGGTTGTAGGGGCCCTTGAGGCCGGGCGCCACGGCCCCGCCGGTCAGGCCGGTGGTCGAGCCACCCCCGTCGACGCACCACTCGGTCGGCTGGCCGCCATCGTCGACCCGCGGATGGCTCTCACCGTTGATCTGGGTCACGCGATTGAAGCAGTCGCTGTTTTGGTAGCTCCGCGTGACCTGGACCAGCCCACCAAAGGCGCGGCTGTTGAGCTGCAAGGGCAGCGGCTGATAGAACCACCCATAGCTGGCGTAGAGCCGACTGCGGCCCTCTTGGGTCCAGTCGTAGACCGCCCCGACCCGCGGCGCGACGTTGTCCCAGATCAGCACCTGGCTGCGACCGTAGATGTCGCGCATGTCCTGCAGCTCCCAGCGCACGCCGCCGGTCAGCACCAAGTTGGGCGTGACAGCCCAGCGATCTTGCAGGTACACGCCGTAGTTCATGGTCGACAGGGTCTCCTGGTAGCCGTCGACCCGGGCCCCGCGCCCCAGCGGATCAGCCAGGGCCCGCAGCTCACCGGTCTCGTGGCGGGCGGTGCCGTAGCCGAAGGTGGTGATGTTGTCGGGGTTGTTGCCGTCGACCAGCGCGTAGCGGTGGTTGTTGACCCGATCCGAGCGAGTGAAGCGGTACCCGCCCGCGTCGCTGTAGCAGTACTCCCCTCCCCCGTCCTCATCGGCCGTGCAGCCGTGATCCATGAAGTCGTCGGCGTTGCTGCCCGAGTACTGGTAGCTGCTCTGGCGCTGCATCCAGCTGACCGCCGCGCCCCACTTGAGCTGGTGGCTGCCGCCGCGGGCCTGCTCGGACTCGAGGAAGTGGGTGAGATCCAGGCTCCCCTGCACGCGCCGGGCGACGTCGCGCTCGTACTGCCCGAGCCCACCCGACACCCAGGTCCGGACCGGACACGCGTTGCCGGGCAGCGTCGCGTCGTTGCAGGCAGACTCGACCCCGGGGACCAGGTTGGTCCGGCCTTCGCGGTCGAGGTACTCGATCAGGCTGCGGCCGTTCGCGGTCTGCTCTTGCGTGGCCGGGCGGTTGCGCTGGGATGGATCCTCGAGCCGCCAGGCCATCTGCGACGAGCCTTGCCAGTAGCTGACCTGGGCGTCGATCTCCATCCGGCCCTCGTTGGCGCGACCGTGATACTCGAGCCCGACCAAGTTACTGATACCGAGATCGGTGCCAAAGTGATCGTTGACGATCCCCGTGGCGATCCGAGCGCTGCCACCCAGCGCGGCGTCGGGGTTGGTCCCAAACGCGACGGGGTCGACGGAGAAGGGCAAGCGATAGCTCGTCTTCGAGAAGTTCGGCCCGCCGAGCACCGTGAGCCCCAGCGTGTGATTGGCCCGAATACGCCAGTCAAGGCCGCCCAGCCAGCTGACCTGCATGCCACCGGTCGTAAATTTTTGATCGGCAAATTTCTGCGAGGCGATGTAATTGCCGCTCGACACGCAGTCGTTTGTCCCGTTCTCGTAGGGGCAATCTGCGTATCCGCCCGAGTCGTCGAGATCCACTCGATGATAGAAGCTCTGGGTCAGCGTGTGCTTGGCGCCGGCCAGGTTGAGCCCAACCGAGAAGAACAACCGCTCCCTGACGATCGGCCCGGAGATCGCCACATACGCCGCGCCCCCGTAATCCGGGTTCTGCGTGACGCGCAGCGCCTCGTCGGTCGCGAGGATCGTGCGCGGCTCGGCCAAGCGCGGCGAGAACCGGAGCCCCGCGGTCCCCCGCACTTGGTTGGTCCCCGCCAGCCGGCGCACGTTGATCTGCCCACCAGAGGCGTTGCCGTGCTCGGCCTCGTACCCGGCCTCGAGCACCTCGGCCTCGCTGACGAACTCGCGAATGAGATCCGTCCCGGCCGATCCGCCAATCGCGTCATTCGCGTTGTGGCCATTGATCGAGTAGTTCTGCTCCGCGTCCGACAGCCCGATCATTTGCCTGCGCGGTCCGTTGTCGTTCGCGGTCGGAGCCGAGTCCATCACGCCCGAGAACGCGCCATTGTCGACCGCGCTCCCGCCATTTTGGAGCTCCAGCTCCTCGCCCGAAATTCGCATGATCGTCGCGGGCGTGCGGGTGTCGACGGGACTACGAACGGTGATCGTCGTCTCATCCGCCAGACGATCCCCGCGCAGCCGCAGATGCGCCCGCAGGTTGCCGCCGCGCGGCAGGTCCACGCGACTGGTGGCCGTCGCGTCGTCGTAGAAAGCCTGCACCACATATTGCCCGGCCGGCAGGCCAGCCACCGAGTACACCCCCCGCGCATTCGAGTAGACCTGGATCTCCGCCCCGAGGCAGGCGCAGGACAACACCACCAGCGCCTCGGCGACCGGTGCCTTGTCATCGCCGCCGCTGACGACCCCCGAGATCCTCCCGCTCGTGCTCGCGGGTGAGCTCGATGGCGGCGCGGCCTGGGCCTCGCCAGTGAATCCGAGCATGCAGATCCCGGTAGCCAGCAGTGATGCAACCACCGCAAGCTTCGAAAGCGTAATTCGTGACACCTTGGCCTCGCGTTCGGGCCCTGAGCGTTCAACCCCGGTTCGCAGCGGGTTCGTCTCGGCAACGCGCTCATCCAGCCCGACTTACGCGAGGCTGTCTTCAGCTCGGGCGAGGCTCCTCGCCCGAGCTGAAAACAACAACAACAAAAAGGGCGACCTCGAGAGGCCGCCCTTTTTGGGAGCAGGTGAGCCTGGAGTTAGAACCGAAGCTTCAGCTCGAACTGCGCGGACAGGGGCTGCTGGAACGAGGTCTCGACCCCGTAGTTGCCCTGCGGTTGGACGATCGTGCGGCCGAAGAAGTTGTCCGCGCCGCCACCTTGGGCCCAGACCTTGGCGTGCTTGAGATCCCCCAGGTCGCCGCCGGCGATCGGACGCGAGGCCTGGAAGGTGTAGATGTCGTCGACGCGCAAGACAGCCTTGGCGTTGGTCACGTTCAACACGCGAGCGTTGAACTCGATCTCGAGGTCCTTGGGCAGCGGGTAGGCATACCCGGCGCTCAGGTTCCACTGATAGTTGGGCTGGACCTGGCCACCGGCTCCGCGCGGGAGCATGTAGATCAGGAACGACCCGGCGTAGTTGAAGTTCGGGGTGTCCGAGCGAACGTTGACCGGGAACCCGGACTGGAACCGGAAGCTGGTGCCTAGGGTGAGGCGACCGGCCTGCTTGAGGTCGAAGCTGTAGAAGCCGTCGATCTTGGCGCGGTGCGGGATGTTGCTGGACAGCGGACCGTAGCTGTTGCGGACCAGCTCGGGCGTGTCGTACTGGGCGCTGGCGCCGATGTTGACCGAGCCGTTGATCGGGTCGACGAAGCCGTCGTAGTTGCCGACCAGGCGGCTGTAGGTGTAGCTGGCGAGCAGCAGCCAGTTCTTGGCGAAGCGCTTTTGCAGCTGGAAGGTCCACGCGTCGTAGTTGCGGGTGGGCTTGTCGAACTGCTCGTTGATCTGCTCGTACGCGAGGGACTTGTTGTTACAAGCGTTGAGCTCGCGGGCGATCGTGTTCTTCTCTTCGTCGTTCGGGTCGAACGCGTCGAACTGCGCCTGCAGATCCGAGCACAGCGACTTTTGCTCTTCGATGTGCTTGTTGCTGACGGCCTCGCCGGGGTTGGCGATGATGAAGGTCTGGCCGCCGTTGACGGACACGTCCTCGACGGCGCGGCCGAGGTCGGTGTGCAGCCAGCGGAACCCGAGCACCAGGTCCTCGACGACCTCTTGCTCGTAGCCGACCTGGAACTGCTGGTTGTAGTTGCCCTTGAGCCGCGGGACGATCGCGCCCTCGGTCAGACCGGTGGTGCCCTGGTTGGTGTCGACGCAGTACTCGGTCGGCTGGCCCTGGTCGTCGACGCGCGGATGCGAGACGCCGTCGATCGTGGTGGTCTGGTTGAAGCAGTCGCTCTGGTTGTAGAACCGGTTGACGCCGACGAGACCACCGAACACGCGGCTGTTCAGCTGCAGCGGGAGCGGCTGGTAGAACCACCCGTAGCTGGCGTAGAGGCGGCTCTTACCTTCGTCGGTCCAGTCGTAGACGACGCCGACGCGCGGGGCGACGTTGTCCCAGATCAGGATCTTCGTGTCGCCGAAGATGTCGCGCATGTCCTGGACCTCCCAGCGGACGCCGCCGCTGATGTAGAGGTTGGACAAGATCGCCCACTTGTCTTGCAGGAAGACGCCGTAGTTGAAGGTCGAGAGCGTCTCGTCGTAGTTGTCCATGCGGACACCACGGCCGAGCGGATCGGCGATGGCGCGCAGATCTTTTTGCTCGTGGCGGACCGACCCGAACCCACGCGTGAACCGGTTATCGGGGTTGTCGGTGTCGACCCGGACGAAGCGGTGGTTGTTGACCCGCGTCGCGCGATCGAACTCGTAGGTGTTGTCGGCGGGGTTGTAGCAGTACTCGCCACCGCCCTCTTCACCCGCGGCGCAGTTGTCGTAGAAGCTGGCCTCGTTGGAGCCGGAGTAGGTGTAGATGCTGCGACGGTTGTCCCACGACATCGCGCCGCCCCACTTGACCTGGTGCGAGCCCGCGGCCTCGAAGAAGTGGGTGAAGGCCAGGTTGGCCTGGACGCGCCGCTGAATGTCGCGGTCGTACTCGCCGATACCGCCCGACAGCCAGCGCCGAGTTGGGCAGGCGATACCTGGCAGATCCGCGCCGTTACAGGCCTCGTCGACGCCCTCGACGTCACCGACCGCGCCAGCGCGATCGAGGAACTCGTAGAGGTTGCGGCCCTGCGAGTCCTGCTCCTGGGTGGCCGGGAGGTTCTTGAGGTTGGGGTTGTCGAGCCGCCAGGCGTCCTCGTAGACCGACTGGTAGTAGGAGACGCCCGCGTCGATCTCCATCTTGTCGTCGAGCACGCGGCCTTCGTAGTTGAGGCCGACCGAGGTCGTGTGCCCGAGCGTGGTCCCGAAGTGATCGTTGACGACGCCGGTTGCGATGCGGGCCGCGCCGCCGAGTGGATCGGAGCTGGGGTTGGTGCCGAACGCGTTTGGATCGAAGCTGAACGGCAGCCGGTAGGTGGTGCGCAGGAAGCTGGGCCCACCGAGCGCGGTCACGCCGATCTTGTGGCGTGGGGTCACGGCCCAGTCGATGCCGGCGATGTACTGGAAGTTGATCGCGCCGGTTCGGAACTTCTGCGAGGCGAACTTGGTGGAGGCGATGTAGTTGCCGCCCTCGACGCAGTCGTTGGTGCCGTTCTCGTAGGGGCAGTCTTCGTAGCCGCCCGAGCCGTCGAGATCCTGGCGGTTATAGAAGCTCTGGGTCAGCGTGAATTGGGTGCCGCCGGGCGCGAGGCCGATCGTGAAGAACACCTTGTCCTTCTTGATCGGGCCAGACACGACCGCGTAGGCCTGGGCCTGGAAGTCGCCGACCTGGGTCACGCGCAGGGCCTCGTCGGTCGCGGTGATCAGGCGGGGCTCGGCGAGCCGTGGGGTGAAGCGAACGCCGGCTTCACCGCGCAGGGTGTTGGTGCCAGCGACGCGGCGGGCCGAGACCTGACCGCCCGAGGCACCGCCGAATTCGGCGTCGTAGCCGGATTCCTTGATCTCGACGTCCTGGATGAACTCCTGGACGATCGACGCGCCGACCGTACCGAACGCGGGGTTCGTGATGTTGGCGCCGTCGACGGTGTACTTGGTCTCGGCGCCGGTCGTGCCCGCGAGCGAGATGCCAGCGGCGTCGCGGCTGGCCGTGGGCGAGATGTCGACCACGGCCGTGAAGTCGCGGCTGGTGTTGGAGCCGACCGGGAGCTGCTTGGCCTCCTCCATGCCGATGGTCATGGCGGCCGCCGGGTTCGAGGCGACAGGCGCGGCCTCGACGACGATCTCGATGACCTGATCTTGCTCGGGGTTGAGCGCGAAGTTGGCCCGGAACTTGGCGCCACGCGGCAGCTGGGTGATCTTCGAGACGTTGGCCTTACCCGAGAGCACCTGGATCGTGTAGTTGCCCGAAGGCAGATCCGCGAACGAGTAGATGCCGCGACTGTTGGTCCTGCGCTCGATCTCGCCGCTGAGGCAAGTGCACTGCAGGATCACGATCGCGTCTTCGATCGGCTGGCTGTTGGTCGAGTTCTTGACGACGCCGTTGATGACGCCTTTGTCACTGGACGGTGGCGCAGCCTCTGCTAACTCTGGAGTGAGCAGAAGCGCGAAGCCAGGGACCGTCACGAGCGAGACGGAGATCAGGGACTTGAGCAGGGAACGCTTCACAGGAGGGGGCTCCTTGTCGGTGCGAAACCAGTCGGACGAGCCGCACGGGTAGTAACCGAGGCGGCCTGATATATCACAAGAGCCCCGACCTGTTTACCGGTTCGTGTGCTGCCGGGGATGATCATTCGGGACACAGAGGACAGGTTCGAGCGCATACGGGGGCGATCCACGGCCAACATGCCGAGCGAGCAAGCTCGAACCGCGCACGCTGGATCGAAGATGTAGTGGTTCGGAAGACGCGATCTCGTGCGGCGTGCAAGCGGCTGCGCGAGAGGTGTTGGCTCGTCGGGCAACGGGTCGCCAGTCGCCGACTTACAGGCCCTGTGTACCAGACTTATGGAGGCGTGGGCCAGGCTTATATAAGCGTGGGCCAGGTTTCTGGCCCACTTGCGGGCGGATCCGCGGATCGGGGCCTTGGTTCGTGGGCGGACTGGCGAACGCGTGAGGGGATGAATCGTGAGCGGGCGTGGGTGGGTACCGGTACACCTGGCCAGTGTTGGGGACGTTGCTGAGATCCCTCCGCTAAAGGTCGAGGAGTTCGACTTCGGTGGGGGTCAGGGGGTGGCCGAGGAAGACGGATCCGACGCGGGCGAATCGGGCGGGGGCGTCGGTGGCCAGCAGCTGGACGGGGTTGCTGGGATCGGGGGTCGAGCTGGCGAGGCGCTGGCGGGTGAGGACGTCGGCGACGACGGCTGCGGTGGTCTGGGCCGAGTCGACGAAGGTGACGGTGGGGCCGCAGACGCGCTCGAGCACCGAGCGCAGCACCGGGAAGTGGGTGCAGCCGAGCACGACGGTGTCGACGCGGGTTCGCTCGGGGCCCGCGAGCTCGAGCTCGAGGTAGCGGCGGGCGACGGCCTCGGGGATCGGGCCGTCGATCCAGCCCTCTTCGGCCAGGGCGACGAACATGGGGCACGCGACGGCGTCGATCTTCAGGTTGGGGCGGCGCGCGAGCATGGCCCGCTGGTAGGCGCCGCCGGATACGGTGCCCTCGGTGCCGGTGATCAAGACGTGGCCGCTGCGGGTCGCCGCGCACGCGGCCGCGGCCCCGGGCTCGACGACGCCGATCACCGGGAGCGGCGCGAACGCCTGGGCGAGATCGTCGACGGCGACGGCCGAGGCGGTGTTGCAGGCGATCACCAGCAGCTTGACGCCGCGCTCGACCAGCTTGCCCGCGGCCTGGCGGGCGTAGCGACGAACGGTGTCGGGGCTCTTGCTGCCGTAGGGCAGCCGGGCCGTGTCACCGAGGTACAAGAAGCGCTCGTTCGGCAGCCGCTCGCGCAGCGCCGCGAGCACGGTCAGGCCCCCGACGCCGCTGTCGAACACGCCGATCGGACTGAGTGGATCCGGCATGCGTTGGCGACGTGCAGGGAGCCGGGGCGCTTCCCCGAATCAGCCGCGGAGCAGGTTCTTGGCGATGACCATGCGCTGGACCTGCGAGGTGCCCTCGTAGATCTGCATCAGCTTGGCGTCGCGGTAGAGCTTTTCCACCGGGTACTCGCGGGTGTAGCCGTAGCCGCCGAACACCTGGACGGCGTCGGTCGCAGCCTTGACCGCCGCGTCGGCGCCGAAGCACTTGGCCAGCGACGAGGTGATCGTGCGCTTGACGTCGTTGTCGACCTCCCACGCGGCCTTGAGGTACAGCGCGCGGGTGGCCTCGTAGGCGATCGCCATGTCGGCCAGGATCATCTGGATCGCCTGGTGATTGGCGATCGGCACCCCAAAGGTCTTGCGCTCGAGCGCGTAGGCGCGCGACTCGTCGAGGCAGCGACGAATGATGCCCGCGCACGAGGCCCCGATCATGGGGCGCGACTTATCGAACACCTCCATGGCGATATAGAAGCCCTTGCCCGGCTCGCCCAGGATGTTCTGCTCGGCGATCTCGACGTCGTCGAACAGCACGTCGGAGGTCTCCGAGGCCCGCTGGCCCAGCTTCTTCTCTTTGCGACCGACGCTGACGCCCTTGGTCTTGCGGTCGACCACGAACGCGGTGATGCCCTTGTGCTTGAGGGCCGGGTCGATCGTCGCAAACCCGGTGTACATGCTGGCCTGGCCGGCGTTGGTGATCCAGCGCTTTTGCCCGGTCAGCGAGTAGCCGCCGCCGTCTTTGGCGATCAGGCGCGACTTCATGCCCGCGACGTCGGACCCGGCGTCGGGCTCGGAGCAGGCGTAGCTGATGAACTCGAAATTCTCGATCAGGCGCTCGAGCCAGGTGTGCTTTTGCTCCTCGCTGCCGCCGACCATCAAGGGCAGCGCGCCGAGGTGATTGCACATCATGGAGGTCGCAACCGCCGGGCAGCCGTAGGCGAGCTCCTCGGAGATCAGGCAGCCCTCGACGGTGCCGAGCCCGAGCCCGCCGTAGGCCTCGGGGATCTCGACGTTCATCAGGCCCAGGTCGAAGGCCTGGCGGAAGATCTCGGTGGGGAAGGTCTCAGACTCGTCGTACTCGTGCGCGGCCGGGATGATGACCTCGGCGGTGAACTTGCGCGCGGTGTCGACTAGCTGATTTTGCTCGTCGCTGATCTGTGGGTTGTACATGGGACCTGCTCGGACTCGGGCGGGCATTGATAGCCGCAGCACCGGATGGTCGCAAGCGCGGTCACTCGCTCACTCGATCGCGGGCCCGTCGACGCGCGTCGCGGGCGGCCTTGCGCTGATCTTTTTCGCCTTGATCATCGGCCGCGAGCTCGGCTCGGCGACCACCGATCACGTAGCCGATCACGATCCCGAGCAACAAGATGCCAGGGATGTAGATGAAGTGGCCGAGCGTCATTTGTGCTTGGCTTGCAGCGCGGCGAGATCGGCACGCTGGGCGCTGGCGCGACGCCACAAGATCGCGCCGTAGATCGCAAAGATCGCCCAGATCACCCCGTAGGCCCACACGATGTGGCTGTAGTCCGAGGCGACCTTGTTCTCGACCTCGGCCTCGTAGGCGCGCTTGAGCCGAACGGTGGCCGGGTCGCGGCCTTCGACCTTCGTGGTGCCGGGTGCCTCGCCAGGCGCCTCCGTCGAAGCTTGGGCTTGCTCGGGTTGCTCGGGTTGCTCGAAGACATTCAGTTCGTCCATGAGAAGCTCCTCAGGCCGGCTGCGCGGCGCGCTGTTGGGTGTCGGCGGCGATCCACGCCTGGTCGAGGGCGATCGCCAGCCGGGCCTGCGCGGCGCGGATCCAGACCAGCGCGATGCTCAGCATCATCAGGGCGGCCAGGCAGATGAACAGCGTGTTCCACATGCTCTGGGGCAGCGAGCCGACCACGCCCGTCTGCGGGTGCGTGGTCTTCCAGATCTTCACGGCGTAGTAGATGATCGGTACGTCGATCGCACCAAAGATCGCCAGCGCGGCGGCGATCCGCTCGGAGTTGGGCGGGCCGTACTCGCGGACCAGCAGGTAGGCCACGAACACCAGCCACAGCAGCGCGGTCGAGACCTGGCGCGCGTCGCCGGTCCACGGGGTGCCCCAGGTCGCGTCGCCCCAGATCGGCCCGGTGATCAGCACGCCGACGCCCGCGAGCACGGTCATCTCGCCGGCCGCGACCGCGAGCGCCTCGGCCCGCTCCGATCGGCGTCGCAGCTGAACGCCGGCCGCGATCCCACAGATCACGGCGAACAGCATGCAGATCCACGCGAGCGGCACGTGGAAGTAGAAGATCTTCTGGGCCGTGCCCATCTCGGCCTCGATCGGGGTGTGCAGAAACACGCGCTGCACACAGTAGGGAAACAGCGCGGCGGCGCCGACCAACAGCGCGTAGGGGATGTACTTCATGCGCTCAGCTCCTCAGTTCACTGGTTTGGATCGAGCCCGGGCGGACACCGCAGCGGCGCGAGCGGACCCATTGGATGCAGGGCTCGAGTGCGCGGGGCTCGAGTGCGCCGCGCCGATCAGCACCGTCTCGAACAGCCACGCGCCCACGCCGATCAACACGACGTCGAGCGCGGCGATCTGCGAGAGCGTTCCCCACAGCTCGGGGTGCCCCTCGAGCAGCCGCTGGGTCGCGACCAGCGCGAACAGCAGCACGGGCGTGGTCAGGGGATACAGGATCACCGACAGCAGCACGTTCTTGCCGCTGCTCGTTGCGAGCCCGGCCGCGAACAGGGTGCCGACGGCGGCGTAGCCCAGGCACCCGAGCACGATCAGGGCGACCAGCGCGAGCGGGTTGGCGCTGAACACCTGCGAGCTGGGGAACAGCAGGCCGAGCCCGGGCACCAGCAGGGCCGAGCACGAGAGCAACACCACCAGCGTGACCAGCAGCTTGGACAGATAGATCGCCAGGCGCTCGACCGGGGCGGCGAGCAGCGCCGCGAGGGTGTTCGACTCGCGCTCGCGATCGAACACCCGGGTGAGCGTCAGCGCGCCGACGAACGCGATACACAGCCACACCATGCCCGGGATCGCCTTGCGCTGCACGGATCCATCGAGGGCGAAGAACGCCAGCGCGAACATCACGACCACGACCAGCGTGAAGAACCCGGCCGTCAACACCAGCTCGAGCCGCCGCGCCTCCTGGCGGAGGTCGTTGCGTGCGAGGAGCCAGGTCTGTCGCAGCAGGCGCATGCGCTGCGGAGGAAGGTACGCCACGCGGGGCCCAGCGCCCAGCCGATGCCAAGCGGGTCAGCGGTCCCGGCGGTGGCGGCGGCTCGAGCTCTGGCCGCCGGCCAGCTCGAGCGTGTGACCTTGCGCAAGGCGTCCGCGCGCGGGCGGAGGCGCTCACAAGCTCGCGCTCAGCCGCCGCCGAAACTCGTCGGTGGTCTGGCCCCGCTCGCGCTGGACCTCGAGCGCGATCACGCCTGCGTCGAGCAGCAACGCCCGATCCACGAGCTCGGCGACGACGTCGAGATCGTGGCTCGACAGCAACACCGCGGCGCCGCGAGCTGCCTCGGCCCGGAGCAAGTCGGCGAGCAGCTCACGCCCGGCCCGATCGAGGGCCGTGAATGGCTCGTCGAGGATCAGCAGCTCGGGCTCCAGCGCGAGCGCCCGCGCCAGCGCGACGCGCTGGGCCATGCCGCGTGAGAAGGTGCCGACCGGACGATCGATGACGTCGGCCAGGCCCAGGCGCTCGAGCACCGCGCGGGGCGTGGGCGCGCCGCTCGGGCGGGTGCTGCCGGCCAGATCCACGAACAGCTCGACGTTCTCGCGCGCGCTCAGCAGCGGGTACAGCTGCGGATCGTGAGCGAGCCAGGCCAGGCGCGCGCGGATCTCGAGCTCGACCTCGCGCCGCTCGACCCCCCCGAACAGCCGCGCGCCCGCGTCGCCCTGGCGCAGGCCCACCAAGATCGTGAACAGCGTGGTCTTGCCCGCGCCGTTTTGGCCGAGCAGGCCGACGATCTCGCCCGCGCGCAGCTCCATCTCGACGCCACGCAGCACCGCCTTGCGACCGAACCGGCAGGTCACCCCGCGCAGCTCGACCGGCAAGATCGAGGCCTGGCTCGCGGTCGAGTTCACCCAGCCCCGGGCCCAGCACCGGGACCAGCACCAGGACCAGCCCCACCCTCGGAGCCGAGCGCCTCGAGCTGACGGTACACCCGGTCGAGGGTGAGCAGCAGCTGGGCCCGCTGGGTCCGAACCTTCGGCGTGTCGTCGGCTCGCTCATCGAGCGCGACCAGCTCGGCGATCAACGCGTCGCGCCGGGTCAGCAGGGCCTCTCGGGGCCCGACCCGGCGACGCAAGAGCATGCTGATCGCGACGCCGAGGCCGGTCACGCCCAGCAACCCCCAGGCGGTGTAGGGCCACACCCGGCTGCGGGTCGGCAGGCCCTCGACGACGATCGAGACGTCGGACCCGCCCCACCCGGCGATCGGGCAGCCGTGCCCGGCCCGCGCCAGCAGGTCGCACACGCCGATCGCAAACGGCTGGGCCCCGAGCTCGTAGAGCTCGATCGGGCCGCCGTCGCGACCCGCGTGGGGATCGACCTCGGGCGTGCCAGCGACCCCGTGGGTGACCGCGAGCGCCTCGGGCACGCTGACGAGCGAGGCGTCTTCGACCAGGGGAAACGGGGTGCTCCACTCGATCGCGAGCTCACCGTCGTGCGCCACGCCAACCGCGAAGCTCAGGCGCAGCTCGACGCCGGGCTCGAGCGGGCGGTCGAGCTGGGCCCACGGGGTCTCGCCGTCATGCAGGAGCCACGCCTTCGACTCCTCCATGATGTGCATGCTGCGGGTGCCCGGCGGGCCGAACAGGGTCATGCCACCCGGCGCCCAGAAGGCCTCGTCACCGTCGACGTACACGGCGTAGTTGAAGCTGACCGCGGCGATGTCGTTCTCGCGCGGGGACACATCGATCTGCAGGGCGCTGCGGACCCGCGTGCGGTCACCGGTCGGCCGAAACACCCGCAGCATCACGACCGCGCCAGCGTCCGTGGGCATCTCGAACAGGGTGCTCGAGTACGGCGCGCCCTCGTGGATCACGCGGACCTGCGAGAGCATGTCGGCCTCGACGGGCACGTCGTCGATGATCGCCATGCCCTGCGCGTCGGTGTGACCGACCCGATTGCCAGCGCCGCCGGTCGCCTGGCTGCTGTTGATGATCACCGCTTGATCGGCGACCGGCTGATCGTGGGCGTCGAACACCAGGACCCGGACCTGGCCGGGCTGTAGACCGCGATCGACCCGGGGCGGCGGGACCTGCATCCGGCCCTGCTGCGGCTGCGGTGGTGGAGGCGGCGCTTGGGCAGCCTGCTCACCGCGGGTCAGGATCAGCGCGTAGGCGCTCTCGCCCAGGCTGAAGCTCTGTGAGCGCCGGGGGGCCTCGCCGGGCTGCAGCACGGCCTCGACGACGATCGTCGCGCCCTCGGGCAGGCGCTGGTCGAGCTCCTCGAACATCGCCCGGCCGTCGACGTCGGTGGTCGCGACCTCGACGTGCGGTTGATCCGAGTCGGGGATCGTGGCGGTGAGCGTGACCTCGATGTTGGCGAGCGGGCCCGCGATCCCGCCCACAGCTGGATCGGCGCTGCCGAGATCCAGAGCCCCGACGATCAGCGTGCCGGGGGGTCGGCCCGCGAGCGGGAACGGCATGCCCGGCAGCGGCTGAGCCCCCTGCCCGCCGTGGGGATCGGCTGGCTGGGCGTGCGGCGGCTGGCCGGGCGCGGCGTCGGGCGTGGCCTGAGCGCCTGCATCGGTGGCCACCAACAACAGGGCGACGCCCGCCTGCGGGCCCAGGTTGAACGGCTGCGAGCGCAAGCTCTGGCCGGCGACGGTCGCCGTGGCGACCACCTGGTTGCCCAGGAACTCGTCGAGCCCGGTGAACATGGCCCGGCCCTGATCCGCGGTGGTCGCCGTGCGGATCTGCTGGCCCGCGGCGGTCGAGATCTCGAGCCGAACCTCGACGCCGAGCTCCGGGTTGGCGAACCCGCCGTCGAGGCAGCGAACCGTGACGGTGCCGGGCATCAGGTTGGGATCCGGCCGCGGGATCCCGGACATCTGAGCGGGGTCGGGCATGCCCGGCGGCGGCGCGGCGTGAGTGACAGCCGGCGTCGCCAGAGAGATCGCCGCGCAGGTCAGGGTCGCCCCGAGCAGCACGCGGCGAAGGCAGTGGCGGCTCATGAGGTCACCGCCTCGGCCTGTGCTTCAGTGTTTGGCTCAGGCTCATGCTTCGCATCGGCCTCGGCGTCGGAACCAACCGCCTGGCCCGCCGCGGCCAACTTCACGCCCAGCGCGGCGAGGTGCTCGATGAGCTGCGGGTGCAGGTCGTCGTCACTAGCGAGCTGGCGCATGACCTCGATCGCGCGCACGCGATAGCGATCCCCCACCTTGCGAAAGTCCTCGTCGGAGAGCTTGCCCATCGCGTGGTCGAACTCGAGCTCCTTGATCGCCCGCAGCACCCGGCGCTTCTCCTCGCGCAGCTCGGTCAGCGTGGAGTGATCGGCGCCGAGGTCGGCCTCGACGATCAGGCTCTGCACGCCCGGCCGCGCGAGCGCCACGACAATGCCCCACATGGCCCGCAGCGCCCAGATCATCACGACGCAGGCGACCGTGAGCGCGAGCGTGGGTGCGTCGAGCTCGGCGCCGGCCCCAAACGCGAGGCCCAGCAGGACCGCCAGGGCGACGGCGAGCGACAGCGCGACGAACACCCAGAACGACTTGCCGTCGCGCGGCTCGGCGCCAGGCTTTTGCCCGGCGTCAGCCATGGTTGGCCCCCTGCTCGCGCCGGGTCCCAATACAGATCGCCGCGCCGAACAGCATGATCACCGTGCCCAGCCACACCCAGTTGACGAGCGGATTGATGAACAGGCGCAGCTGGGTCTTGCCCGTGGTCAGGTCGACGGTCTGCATGGATGCGTAGACATCCTCGCTGACGGTCATGTAGCGCGAGACCTCGGTGGTCGGCTGGTCGGGCAGCTGGAAGTACCACCAGCGCGCGGGCCGGAGCACGTCGACCAGCTCGCCGTCGCGCAGGACCCCGAGCTCGGCGGTGATCATCTCTTTTTGCCAGTCCTCGGTTGCGAGCAGGCCCATGTGGCTGATCTCGTAGTCGCCGAGCGGGACCACCTCGCCGGGCACGACGTTGACCTTGCGCTCGATCCCGTAGGCCTTGCCGATGAACCCGAAGATCATCAAGACCACGCCGAGGTGGACGATGTAGCCGCCGTAGCGGCGACGGGCCCGGACCAGCAGGCGGATGCCCGCGTCGAGCAGCGACAGCTTGGGGTTGTTGCGCTTGGCGACCGCGAGCCCGCGCGCGAACTCCTGAATGATCGTGGCCAGCGTGAACCCGCACAGCCCGAACCCAGACAGCGCCCACACGTGGTCGCGCCAGGCCGCGCCGAGCTCGGCCGCGCTCGGCATCGCGCCGATCACCGCCAGCTGCTCGCGCAGCCGCAGCCACTCGAGCCCCATCGCCAGCAGCGTGGTCAGGACCCCGAACACCAGCGGGATCAAGAATTGCCGCTGCAAGCTCTCGGTCGAGGTCCGGCGCCACGCCAGCAGCGGCCCGATGCCCATCAACAACAGCAAGGCCAGACCGGCCGGGCCCATGTAGTGGTTGTAGTGGCTCTCGCGGATCGTGATGCGATCGCTGAGCAGCCACTCGCTGATCGTCGGCCAGATCGTCGAGCCGAGCACGAAGAAGGCCATGGCCAGCAGCACCCAGTTGTTGAGCAGGAACGCGAACTCGCGGCTGAGCGGGCTCTCGAGCTCGGCGTGCGAGCGCAGCAGCTGCCAGCGCCAGGCGACCGCGCCAAAGCTGCCGACCAAGATCACGATCAGGAACACGCCAAAGATCCACGCGAGCTGCGGATCCTTACCGAACGCGTGCACGCTCTGGACCATGCCCGATCGGGTCAAGAACGTGCCGACGATGCTCAGCCAGAAGCTGAGGATCACCAGCGAGATGTTCCAGCGCTTGAGCATGCCGCGGCGCTCTTGGATCATGATCGAGTGCAGGAACGCGGTCGCCGTGAACCAGGGGATCAGCCCCGCGTTCTCGACCGGGTCCCAGGCCCAGTAGCCGCCCCAGCCCAGCTCCTCGTAGGCCCACAGCCCGCCCAGGATCAGACCCAGGGCCAGGAAGGTCCACGAGAACAAGGTCCAGCGGCGCACGCTCTGCTGCCAGGCTGTGTCGACCTGCCCGGTGATCACCGCGGCCATGCCAAACGCGTAGGGCACCGCCAGCGACACGTAGCCGAGGTACAGGCTCGGCGGGTGGATGATCATGTAAAAGTTTTGCAGCAGCGGGTTGAGCCCGCGCGAATTCCCGGCCAGCTCCGGCTCGAGGATGAACGGCTCGAACGGGTTCTTGGTGAAGATCAGGACCGCGATGAAGAACAGATCGATCGCCGCCAGGATCCAGATCACGTGCGGGATCATGTCTTCGTGGCGGCGGCGGTTGGCCTTGACCGCCAGCGCCGAGAACACGCTGAGCAGCAGCACCCAAAACAGCAGCGAGCCGTCGAGACCACCCCAAAACGCGGTGATCTTGTAGAACAGCGGCATCGCCGAGTCGCTGGTGTGGTGCACGTACTGGATCGAGAAGTCGTCGGCCAAGAACGCGTAGATGATCAGCGACGAGCTGAACGCCGCGAGCGTGGCCACGGCGTAGATGCCCTGAACCGAGGCCTCGACCAGGCGCGCCGACTTGCGGTGCGCGCCGATCATGGCGAGGGCGATGGTCGTCAGACACACCGCAAACAGGACGAGGAGGGTGATGGTGCCGAGGGTCGCGACGCTCATGATGGTGGCTCAGCTGCGCTTGACGGGCGCGGCTTCCTCTTCTTCGTACTTCGAGGGGCACTTCGCGGTCATCTCGGTCGAGCGGATGATCATCGCCTGGGGATCCAAGGTGCCGGTGAGCACGACCTCGCCGCCCTCGACGAAGGTGTCGGGCAGCAGGTTGTCGTAGATCACCTTGAGGCGCTTGCCCTTGAACTCGATCACGAAGTGATAGGTGTCGTCGCTGGGGTCTTGCGCGAGCGTGCCCTCGACGACGTTGCCGTGGACCTTGAACTCGCGATCGACGAAGTCGTCGGGCGAGGCCACGACCTTGTCGGCGTAGACGTACTCGAGCACGCCCTCGTCGGGTGACGAGAAGACCAAGAACGCGACCGCGCCGATGACGGCCAAGCCGATGCCAATCTGGGTGCCTGTGCTGAGTGCCATGTGGTTCTCCGATTAGCCGCCGATGCTGATCATTGCCTTGCGCGGGCCGCCTTCGCCAGTCTGCTCGAACCCGTGCGCGTCACGCTTGTGACCCAGCGCGGTCCGGACGACCCGCTCGAGCGCCGCGGCTCCAGCTTCGCCCTGCGCGCTGCGCAGGGCACCGCGAAGATCGCCCGCGTCGTCGCGGGCGAGGCAGGCGTGGAGCTGGCCGGTGGCGGAGACCCGCAGCCGGTTGCAGCTCCCGCAAAAATTCTCCGTCATCGCGGCGATCGTGCCGAACCGCCGGCCGTCGTGGGCGCCGCCGCGCAGCACGTAGTACTGAGCTGGGCCAAACGGCCCCTGCGGTTGGTCCGCGAGCTCGACGACGGCGCCGAGCTCGGCGCCGACGCGCTCGCGGATCTCCGCCGCTGGCATCAGCTCGCCGGGCACGAACAGCCGACCGCCCGCCATCGGCATCAGCTCGATGAAGCGCGGGGTCGCGTCGTGCTGCCACGCGAACCGACACAGCGCGCCGAGCTCGTCGTCGTTGAAGCCGCGCACGGCCACGGTGTTGAGCTTGAGCGGCAGCCCGACCGCGTGGGCGGCCGCGAACCCAGCCACGACCTGGTCGAGCTTGTCGCGCCGGGTGATCGCGGCGAAGCGCTCGCGGTCGAGGCTGTCGAGGCTGATCGTCAGGGTCTCGAGCCCGGCCGCCTTCAGGGGCCCGGCGAGCCGCTCGATCAGCTCGCCGTTGCTCGTCATCACGACCCGCAGCGGCGCGCCGCTGGGGGTGCGCAGCTGTGTCAGGCGCTGGACCAGCCACGTCAGGTTGCGCCGCAACGTTGGCTCACCGCCGGTCAAACGCACGCGCTCGACCCCCCAGGCGGCGAACGCTGCGACCATGCGCGCGACCTCCTCGAGGCTGAGCACCTCGCTGCGATCGACGTGCTCGATCCCCTCGGGCGGCATGCAGTAGGTGCAGCGCATGCTGCAGCGATCGGTCAGCGAGACCCGCAGGTACCGAACCCGGCGCTCGAGCCGATCGACGAGCACGGGACCGTCGTCCCCTGCCCCGACTGACTGCCCGGCCGCCAAAACGGCGGCAGGCTTGCGCAGCTGAACCAGCCTCATGGCCGCACCGTGGCGCGTCGCCCCACGCGAGCGTGAGGGCATACGCCCGCTGAAGTCCGCACAGAACGGGCGCACACGTAGAAAAAACGCCGCATTCGCGCGCATAGCTTGCCACAGCGCGAGGATCCATGCACCCACCCGCACCCGTCCGGACACGGGAGGTTGCGCCAGGATCCGCGCGAACGGGCACAGGCGCCGAGTTCGCTGGGCCAACCAGCGCCAACCAAAACAAAAGAGCCCGGCGCAGGGCCGGGCTCTCGAGACAGCTCGATCGATCGCTCGAGCTCAGTGGTGACCGGCAGCCGCGGGTGCAGGTGCGGCCCCCGCGGCCTCGGCCGCCTGTCGCGCGGCGGCGGCCTCGGCCGCCTCGGCGCTGTCTTCGACGTGCCGCTTGTACTCGATGCCCGCCTCTTCATTGAGTTCGGCGGTGGTGCTCATGTCGAACAACACGAACGTGAAGAAGATCGAGACGAACAAGATCGTGACGCAGAGCAAGAACGCGTAGAACCGGTCTTCATACTTGAGGTGCATGAAGAAACCGACGACCAGCGAGCCCTTGATGAACGCGATCAGCATCGCGACCGGCAAGCTCGCCGGGCCGAGCCCCGCGTACGAGACCAGGTAGGTCAAGATCGTCAGGAACAGCAGCGCGCCGAACACGAGCGAGAACTCCCACACCGGGCTGACGTGGTGGGTGTCCTCGTGCGGGTTCTCGACCAGCTTTCCGTTCAGATAAACGGTGGAGTTTTGAGTGGAGTCTGAGTGCGCCATGACTGCCTCACTTCACCAGGTAGAGGAGCGGAAAGAGGAAGATCCACACGAGGTCGACGATGTGCCAGTAGATCCCGACGTTCTCGACCGCGACGTAGTTCTCCGAGCTGAACTCGCGCCGCCGCGCGCGGATGTAGATCCATGAGAGCACGCCGATGCCGACCAACACGTGGACGCCGTGCAGCCCGGTCATGGTGAAGTACACGCCGTAGAACACGCGCGAGTACTTGGGCAGCATGTAGCCGTGCTCGAGCGCGCTGTAGTACTCGCCCGGCAGCAGCCCGTGCTCGATCTTGGCCGTGTACTCGAAGTACTTGACGATCATGAACGCGATCGCGCAGCCGATCGTGATCAACAAGTTGCGCTGGAGCGCCTTGTTGTTGTTGGTCTGCGCGGCCCGGACCCCGAGCGCCATCGTGAACGACGAGGTCAACAGCACGATGGTGTTGAAGCCACCGGCGGTCTTGTTGAGCTCCTCGGACGCGGTCAGCACCATCTCCGGGTACAGCTGCCGGATGATGAAGTAGGCCAGGAACAGGCCGCTGAACATCAGCACCTCAGTGCAGGCGAACAGCCACATGCCCAGCTTGGCCGAGCTGACCTGCTGACCAACGGTGTCGAAGTGGTGAGCGAGGAACCACGGACGGTCCTCGTGTTCTGATGCCTTGGTGCTCATGGAAGTCGCTCCAGTCGCAGTCGCATGTCAGTGCTTGCCGGTCTTGTCGATCTCCGGAAAGTCGTAGGGACTCCCGGTGACGGTCGGAGTGGTGTGGAAGTTGTGCTCGATCGGCGGGCTCGCGGTGTGCCACTCGAGCGAGACCGCGTTCCACGGGTTGCTGGAGGCGCGCTCGCCGTATTTGATCGCGTGTATGAGGGTGAACAGCACGAGGAACAGCCCGACCGCGAGGATCCAGGATCCGATGGTCGAGACCTGGTGCATGGCCTCGTACTCGGGCAGGTACGCGTAGTAGCGACGCGGCATGCCTTGGTGACCCAAGAAGAACTGGGTCATGAAGGTGGTGTTGAAGCCGATGAACACCAACAGCGCCGAGATCCGGCCAAGGGTCTCGTTGTACATCCGGCCGAACATCTTGGGCCACCAGTGGAACAGCCCGCCAAGGAACGCGACCACGGTGCCGCCGACCATGACGTAGTGGAAGTGCGCGACCACGAAGTAGGTGTCGTGAAGGTGCACGTCGATCGACAGGGTGCCCAGGTACACGCCCGTGAGCCCGCCGATCGTGAAGGTCCACAGGAACACCAGCGCGTACCACATGGGCGTGGTGTAGCGAATCGAGCCGCCGTAGAGCGTAGCGACCCACGAGAACACCTTGATCGCCGTGGGCACCGCGACCACGAAGGTCAGGAACGAGAACACGATGCCCGCGAGCTCGGACTGGCCCGAGACGAACATGTGGTGGCCCCACACGACGAACGAGATGACCGCGATCGCAACCGAGGACATCGCGATGGCCCGGTAGCCAAAGATGTGCTTGCGGCTGTGGACCGTGATCAGCTCCGAGATGATCCCGAAGCCCGGCAAGATCATGATGTAGACGGCCGGGTGGCTGTAGAACCAGAAGAAGTGCTGGTACAGGACCGGGTCGCCGCCCATCGCGGGATCGAAGATCCCGATGCTCAAGGTCCGCTCGATGACCAGCAAGAACAGCGTGATCGCCAGGACCGGGGTCGCCATCACCTGGATCAGCGCGGTCGCGTAGAGCGCCCACACCATCAGCGGCATGCGGTTCCAGGTCATGCCTGGCGCGCGCATCTTGTGGGTGGTGACCACGAAGTTGATCCCGGTGAGGATCGACGAGAACCCGGCCACGAACGCGCCCATCGTCGCCATGATCACCGCGGTACCGGTGGTCTTGGAGTAGGGCGTGTAGAAGGTCCAGCCGGTGTCGAGCGAGCCCAACACCAGGGTCAGGATCAACATGACCGCGGCGATGCAGTAGATGTAGAAGCTCAGCAGGTTGAGCTTGGGAAACGCGACGTCCTTGGCCCCGAGCATCAGCGGGAGCACGAAGTTGCCCATCGCCGCCGGGACCGACGGAATGATGAACAAGAACACCATGATCGCGCCATGCAGCGTGAAGACCTTGTTGTAGGTCGCCGCCGACATGAAGTCCTGCTGGCCGGTGAACAGCTCCGTCCTCAAGGTGATGGCCAGGAGGCCAGCGATCAAGAAGAAGAACAGCGTGGCCGTCAGGTACATCAGGCCGATGCGCTTGTGGTCGATGGTGACCACCCAAGACATCAGGCCGCGCTGGGCGGTCAGATAGCTGGGTTCCGGCTTGTGGGCCTCGGACTGGGCCTCGGACTGGGCCCCTGATTGGGCCCCCGACTGGGATTTCTTGCTGTCGTCAGACATGCTCTATCTCCCGATTACTCGAGCGACTTGATGTACGCGATGAGCGCGTTCATCTGTTCGTCGTTGATCTGCCCGGCGAATGACGGCATCTGCGGGGTGAAGCCCGCGACCACCTTCGCGTTGGGGGTGTAAATCGACTCGCGGATGTAGTTCTCGTCGACGACCACGCTGGCGCCGTCAGTGAAGGTCTCGGTCTTGCCAAACACGCCGCCGAAGCCGGGGCCGACCTTGATGGTGCTGTCGGTGTTGTGGCAGGAGTTGCAGGCGAAGGACTTGTAGACCTTCTCGCCGAACTGCTCGACGGTCTCGCCCTCGCCCTGCTCGAGCGTGGTCGCGGCCCGGACCGCCTCTTCGTACTGGTCCGGGGGCACGACCTTGACGATCGCCAGCATCGAGGAGTGCTCGTCGCCGCAGTACTCGGTGCAGAACACCGGGAACGTGCCCTCTTGGATCGCCGTGAACCACACCGAGGCGTAGCGACCCGGGACCACGTCCTTCTTGACCCGGAACGCGGGGATGTAGAACGAGTGGATGACGTCCTTGCTGGTCATCAGCAGGCGGACCGGCTGATTCAGCGGGACGATCAGCAGGGGCGCGACCTCACCGTCGAGCGCCGCGGTCGTCGCGGCCACGGGCCGGCCGGGGTACTCGATCGTCCAGTACCACTTTTGACCGGTGACCCGGATGTCGATCGCGTCGGCCGGGGGCGCGCTCAGCTTGACGAAGTCGAGCTCGCCCCAGACGAAGAACAGCATCAAGAACACCGCCGGGACCGCGCTCCAGCCGAACTCGAGCTTGCCGTTGTGGGTCAGCGGCGAGGTCTTGTCGTTGTCGCTGCGCTTCTTGTACTTCACCATGAAGTACACCATTGCGCCGATCACGAGCACGAAGGAGATGCCGCAAATGATCGTCAAGAACACATAGAGGCCATCGAGCGAGGCCGCATGGTTCGAGGCGGTCGGGAGCAGCTCCCAGGGGGTGTCCGACATCTTGGGGGTGCCGAGTTTTTCGGGAGGGATGAAAGTAGCGATCACGCCGTAGCCTCCAGCTCGCTGGGGTTTCCACCCAGGGGGTGAATCCGCCGACGACGCTCGCGCCGCCAGACGAAGACCAGTGGAATTCCGACAATGAGGACCATCAACGCGCCGCCAAGGCGCATTATCCCCATTGCAAACGGTCCGTACTCCCCCAACGACGCGTCGTAGTGGAAGCAGGACAAGATGAGTTTGTCGACGGGGCTGCCGACGCGGCCCTCGGATGCCTCGATCAGCGCGAACTTGACGTCGCTGGGCTGATACTCGAGGCCGTAGAGATACCGGGCGACCTTGCCCTCGGGCGAGGCGAACATCAGCACGGCCGGGTGCGCGTACTGATCTTGCTCGGCGTCGTAGGCGTAGCCAATCCCGAGCTGGGCCGCGAGCATGCGGATCTGCGCGGCGTCGCCAGTCAGGAAGCTCCAGTCGAGATCCGTGACCCCGAGCGCCTCGAGGTGCGAGGCCCGCTTGCTGGCCGCGAGCTCGGGCCCCTCGCGGGGATCGATGCTGACCGTGACGATCCGGTACTCCTCGCCGGCCTGCCAGTCGAACTGGTCGAGGGTCCGAGTCAGGCCGTTGAGCTGCAGGCTGCACAGGGTTGGGCAGCGGTAGTAGTTGAGGGTCAGCAGCACCGGCCGCTCGCCGTCAAAGTAGTCGCCGAGCTTCACGGACTTGCCGTCGTGATCGACGAACGCCAGATCCATGTCGAGCCGGCCGCCGAGCATCTCGTCGACCGCGATCTCGTTGGCCTCGGGCGAGAGGTTCTTGCCCGCGCGGGCGTCACCGAGCCGCGGACCGTCGCGGCCAGGCCGGGCCTGCGCCGTCCCCAACACCAGCAGGCCCGCAACCAATAGCCCGATCGACGTGATGGTCACGGCGAGCAGCTTGGCGGCTGTGGTGCGGGTGGTCATGGGACGCGACTGGTGATCTGAACGATGAGGATCGGGGTGGATCGGGAGCTCACTCGCCGTCGTTGGCGGGCGCGGGCTCGGCGGGCTTGGCCGGCTTGGGCTTGGCTGGCTTCGGCGCGTCTTGGTCGTCGGCCGGCTTGTCGGGCTTGTCGGCGGGCGCGGCCTCGTCGCCGCTGTCGGCCTCTGCGGGCTCGGGCGTGGCGTCATCATCGTTAGTATCGATCTCGCCCTCGCCCTCGGGAACCGGCTCGCCGTTGGCCGGCTCGACGGGCACTGGCGCGTCGAGATCGGGCTCGTCGTGGCCGTGATCGTCGTGCGAGCCAGCGGGGGCCGCGGCCACGCCCGCGACGAGATCGTCGGGGTGCATCCAGCCCGGCGGGGCCGGCGGCGCAGCCAGCAGCGCCGGGTTGCCAGCCATATCCTGCGCGACCCGATCGATGCCCTCGAGGTCGGTGGCCATCTTGGCCTTGTACTCGAGCAGGAAGGTCGAGCCGTCGGCTGCGTACTGCGCGTCGAGCTCGCGCCGCTGGGCGTAGAACCATTGCACCACCACCACGCAGGCCAGGAGGGTGATGAAGGAGAGCGAGACCAGCAGGCGAAACAACAGTTTGGTGTTGATCGCCTCGAGCTCGTGTCCGCCGGGATCGTGATGTCCGTGGTCTGACATGTTCGCGGCTCCTAGAAGTTCTCGTGGTTGAGCGACTCTTCGAGCCGCGGATCTTTGATCGCAACCAGCTTGCTGGTCGTCAGGGACCACCCAAACAGCGCCAGGAACAGGCCGACAAAGCCGATGAAGTAGCCGAAGTCAGCGCCCGTGAGCGTGATGCTGTTGTGGAAGTACTCGGCGACCTCGACGGCCCCGGCCTTGTGCGCGGCCGAGGCTGCGTGGTGGGCGAAGGGCGGCTGGATCAGCCAGAACATGTCGATGAACTGCATGCCGACCACGAAGAAGGCCATCCACACCAGGTAGTTCGGGTTGCGCTTCCACCCGCGCCGAAGCAGCAGGAAGAACGGCAGCACGAAGCGCCCAAAGATCACCAGCATGCTCAGGCTCAGCCACTGGCCGTGGGCCCGGTACTGGAACCAGTCGGTCTCCTCGGGGATGTTCGCGTACCAGATCAGGAAGTACTGGCTGAACCCGATGTAGGTCCAGAACACCGTGAACCCGAACATGAACTTGCCCAGGTCGTGATAGTGCTCGGGCGTGACGACGCCCTGCAGCATCCCGCCGCGCTGCAAGAAAAAGCAGACAATGACCAGGAAAGCATGGAAGGTCAGGGCGATGCCGGCGAAGTAGTAGACGCCGAAGATCGTCGAGAACCAGTGCGGGTCGAGCGACATCATGAAGTCGAACGCCCCGAAGGTCATCGACAGCGCGAACACCACCAGCCCGATCGGTGCCAAGAAGCGCTGCTTGTACGAGAGCGCGTCGGCCTCCTCGGTGGTCTTGGCGTTGTCCTGCGCCCGCGACCACTTCCAGAACAACAGGCAGACCACCCCCCACAAGAACAGGTACAGGGCGAACCGGGCCGCGAACGCGTCGGTGTTGAGGTACGCGGCCTTGGCCTGCAGCATCGGGTCGTGGAGCATCTCCTCGACGTGCATCCACTCGAACACGTTCTTGCCGGTGTCGCCCATCAGCAGCGGCAGCCCGCCGAGCGCCACGAACGGCAGGGTGAACATCGCGTTCTCGGCCAGGCGCCGGACCACGATCGACCAGTTGGCGCGGACCAGGTGCTGAATGATCACGAAGATCATCCCGCCAAACCCGAGCGAGAGCGCGAACATGAAGCCGTTGAGGTAGGCCGTCCACTGCTTGGCGTGCCACAGGTGCGCGTCCTCGGCGAACACCCCGCCGGGGCTCGGCGAGAAGTAGCCGAGCGCGAACCCGGCCACAGCCAAGACCGCGCCGATGATCGGCAGCTTGGCCCACAGGCTGGCCTTGTCGATCTGGATCTGCTTGTCCTCGATGTCCGAGACTTTTTTATGGTGAGCACTCATTGCGCGCCCTCCTTCACCGTGTGCGGGTTGGGGGGCTCGACGACCGCGCTCGCGGTCACGGGCGCCGCCGCCCAGCCCTTGTCCTTGCCGTGGATCTGCAGCGCGCGGACCCACACGGCGATCGCCCAGCGATCCTCGACGGGGATCTGCGCCGCGTAAGGCAGCATGTTGGGCAGCTTCCCGTTGGTGATGACCTCGTAGAAGTAGCCGAGCGGCATCGGCAGCAGCCGCTCTTGATGCAGGTTGGCCGGCGCGACCTTGAAGCCGCCGCCGCGCTGGGTGACCGGGCCGATCCCCTGCCCGCTCTGGTCGTGGCAGGGCGCGCAGTAGATGTCGTAGCGCTCATGCCCGCGCTCGAGCAGCGCGGCGTCGAGCTTGATGCTCTCGGGCAGCTGGTCGGCGAGGCGGCCGTCGAAGTCGCGGCCGCGCCACAGCAGGTCGTCGTCCTTGAGGTAGCCGCGCGCGACCGTGCCCTCGACGGGGGACCGCATGACCCGCCCGTCGTCGAACATCTCGGTCCGCTCCTGCGGGTCCCACTTGTCCTGGAAGTCCATGTTCCAGACGATGTGGACCGGCGGATCCTCGGAGCGGTTGCCCCAACAGCCAGTCAGGGTGCCCGCCGCGACGACACCGACGAGGCCGAGGACGGCGCTGTGTAGCGCGGGTTTGGATGGCTTACGCATTAGTCGTCCACCTCCTCGACCGCGACCGCCGCGGTCTCTTCGAGGAGCTTGCGCGTCTTCTCGAGGTCGTACTTGGGGTCGCTGGCCTCGATCGCAATGAAGAAGCGATCGTCCGTCGCGCGGGCGAACCGAGCGATGTTGAACAGCGGGTGGTAGAGCTGGGGCAGCTTGTTCAGGCCCAGCATCCCGAACACGGCGCCGAACGCCGAGAACAGGATCCCGAGCTCGAAGGTCACCGGCACGTTGGCCTGAAACGAGAACAGCGGCTTGCCGGCGATGACCAGCGGGTAGGCGATCGTCGACGACCACCACTGCAAGAGCAGGCCGGAGGCCGCGCCCGTCATGCCACACGCGAACACGATCCACGGCAGCACCGAGGGCTTGATGCCCATGGCCTTGTCGAGGTTGTGGACCGGGAACGGCGTGTAGGAGTCCCAGCGCTTGTAGCCGGCGTCGCGGACCTTCTCGCAGGCCTTGAAGATCGCCGCGGCGCTGTCGTACTCGGCGAGCACGCCGAATTTCTTCTGCTTGGAAGCCTGCTTGGAAACCTGTTTGGGCTCGGCCATGGCAGTCAGCTCCTAGTGGTCGTCACCTGGGGGGTGTGGATTGGCGGCGGGCATGACTGCCTTGATCTCGGCGAGCGCGATCATGGGCAGGTAGCGGATGAACAGGCAAAACAGCGTGAAGAACAGCCCGAACGAGCCGACCAGCATGCCGACGTCCCAGATCGTGGCGGAGTAGTAGTCCCAGCTCGACGGCAGGAAGTCGCGGCTGAGCGAGGTCACCGTGATCACGAAGCGCTCGAACCACATGCCGATGTTGACGAAGATCGACAGCACGAACAGCGCGACCGGGCTGCGCCTGATCTTCTTGAACCACACCAGCTGCGGCGTGATCACGTTGCAGCTGATCATGATCCAGTAGGCCCAGGCGTAGGGCCCGAACGCGCGGTTGACGAACGCGAAGGACTCGTAGGGGTTGCCCGAGTACCACGCGATGAAGAACTCCATCGCGTAGGCGTAGCCGACCATGCTGCCGGTCAGCAGGATGATCTTCGCCATGTTCTCGAGGTGCTTGATCGTGATGATGTGCTCGAGCCCGTACCACTTGCGGATCGGGATGAGCAGGGTCAACACCATCGCAAACCCGGAGAAGATCGCGCCCGCGACGAAGTAGGGCGGGAAGATCGTGGTGTGCCAGCCGGGCAGCTGCGAGACCGCGAAGTCGAAGCTGACGATCGTGTGGACCGAGAGCACCAGCGGGGTCGCGAGGCCGGCGAGCAGCAGGTAGGCCTTCTCGTAGTGCTGCCAGTGGCGGGTCGAGCCGCGCCAGCCGAGCGAGAACAGCCCGTACGCGAACCGGCGGATCTTGGTGGTCGCGCGGTCGCGCATGGTCGCCAGATCCGGGATCAGGCCGACGTACCAGAACAGCAGCGAAACGGTGAAATAGGTAGAAACCGCGAACACGTCCCACAGCAGCGGGCTGCGGAAGTTGGGCCACATCTGCATCTGGTTGGGCAGCGGCAGCGCCCAGTAGATGACCCACGGCCGCCCGGTGTGGAAGGTGGGGAAGGTCAGGGCGCAGATGACCGCGAAGATGGTCATGGCCTCGGCCGATCGGTTGACCGCCGTGCGCCACTGCTGCCGGAACAGGAACAGGATCGCCGAGATCAGCGTACCGGCGTGACCGATGCCGACCCAGAAGACGAAGTCGACGATCGCCCAGCCCCAGTCGACCGGGTTGTTGAGGCCCCAGATGCCGACGCCCCGCCACAGCAGCCAAAACAGCGACACGCCGAAGATGGACAGGCCGCCGAGGGCCGGCAAAAACGCCAACCACCATGCGAGGCCAGGCTGCTCGACGGGCGTGCAGACTTGCTCGGTGAGGTCGTGGAAGCTCGGCCCGCCTTCGACGAGCAGCTTGCGCCCGCGGACGGGGTCGAGAGGATCGCGTTCTTTGGAAGCCATGATACGCCTGCTACGCCGGGTTCACGCGAGCTTGGGGTTGGGGTTGCGCACGCGGGCCAGGTAGGTGGTCCGCGGCTTGGTGAGGAGGTCTTGCAGGACCGCGTAGTCGCGCGGGCTCTGCTCGCGCTCCCGGTAGTCCTCGTTGCGAGTGGAGTACTTGAGCGCCGAGACCCGGGTGGTCGGGTCCGAGATGTCGCCAAACACGATCGCTTCGGCCGGGCACACCTGCTCGCACGCGGTCACGATCTCACCGTCGCGGACCTTGTCGCGGCCGTCGACGTGGGCCTCGATCTTGGCCGCGTTGATGCGCTGCACGCAGTAGCTGCACTTCTCGATGACGCCGCGGAACCGGACGGTGACGTCGGGGTTCTTCTGCATCTGCTCGGTCAACGGGATGACCTCGTTGTAGTGCAGGAAGTTGAAGCGCCGGACCTTGTATGGGCAGTTGTTGGCGCAGTAGCGCGTGCCGATACAGCGGTTGTAGGCCATGTCGTTGAGGCCCTCGGGGCTGTGAGCCGTGGCCGCGACCGGGCATACGTTCTCGCACGGGGCGGTCTCGCAGTGCTGGCACAGCATCGGCATCACCACGGCCTCGGGGTTGTCCTCCGGGCCGGTGTAGTAGCGATCGATGCGGATCCAGTGCATCTCGCGGCCGTTGGAGACCTCTTTCTTGCCGACGACCGGGATGTTGTTCTCGGCCTGGCAGGCGATCACGCACGCGTTGCACGAGATGCAGCTGTTGAGGTCGATGCTCATGGCCCACTGGTGGGGGCCGTGGAGGATCGGCACCGACAAGGTCGGGTTGACCTCGGGGTCGTAGCGAGCCCACGGCTCCTTGAGCCGCTCCTTGGGCATGAGGTCGCCCTTCTTGGAGAACTCGGGGTCCTTCCTGAACCCGGTGACGGTCGCCTCGCGGTAGATCGGGCGGGGCTCGTAGTTCAGGATCGGCGTGCCCGCGGCCCCGTCGGGATCGAGCAGGCCGTAGTCCTGGGTCGAGACCAGCAGGTAGTTGCCCGAGCCGCGGCTGACCTCGCCGCGGTGGAACCACCGGGCCTGGTCGCGGCGCAGCGGGTTGACGTCGAACCCGGCCCCGTCGGCGACGGACCCGATCCCCCGCCGGCCGTAGCCGAGCGCGACCGAGACGGTGCGATCGTGCTGGCCGGGGGCGATCCACGCGGGCATCGAGATGCTGGTGTCGCCGACCTTGATCGCCAGGTTGTCGCCGTTCTCGACCCCGAGCTCGGTGGCCGTGCGGGCCGAGATGTAGGCGCCGTTGTCCCAGGTCAGCTTGCTGATCGGGTGCGGCAGCTCCTGCATCCACCCGTTGTTGCTGTACTCGCCAGCGAGCACCTTGGCGTCGAGGTGGAAGTTGATCTCGTAGGGGCCCTCTTCGACGCGGCGGCTGACCATGAGGTCCGCGAACGGCTGCCACTTGTTGGGCCGGACCGAGGTCGGGCTGCGCGGGATCCCGGAGACCAGGCCCTCGTGCAGCCAGCGACGCCAGACCCGATCCGACAAGGTCGCGGGGTTGGGCGTGCGCGCGCTGGCGCTGGCGATCTCGCCGTCCCAGTAGTCGCGGACCAGCTGGTCGCCCGGCTTCTCGACCGTGCTCAGCGCCCACTCGCCGCTGGCCGCGTCCTGGTGCGGCACGAACATCGCGAGGATCTCGAGCGCGCTGCGGGTGTCGTGGAGCGGAGCGATCAGCGGCTGCTGGATCGAAACGGTGCCGTCGATCGCCTCGAGGTCACCCCAGGCCTCCAGGAAGTGCGAGAGCGGCAGGTGCCAGTGGGCGACCTGGGCGGTCTCGTCGTGGTAGGTGCCGGCGTGGATCAGCAGCTTGGCGGTGGCCAGCTTGTCGGCCATGCCGAGCTGCCCCGGCGCGTCGTAGACCGGGTTGGTGCCGAGGCACAGGACCGTGTGAATGGTCTTGGCCTCGAGCCCGGCGGCCAGCTCCGCGAGGTCGACGTAGGGGACCGTGTCGAGCCGGTGGTTGAAGCGCAGCGGCCCAGGTGGGTTGGCGCTCGCCGACAGCAAGGTCGCGTTGAGCAAGAACGCGAGGCCGTGGGCCAGCGGCGGCTGACGCTCACCGACGAGCACGCAGACCCGCTCGGTCTTGGACTGACCAACCTGGTCGGGGGCGCCGGGCTGGATCCGCGCGAACAGATCTTCGGCCAGGACCGAGACGAAGCGCTGGGTCCGGGCGTCGAACTGACCGCGGGCGCCGATCACCGAGGCGAACTGCTCGGAGCCGGGCGGCAGCGTCACGCCGTGGGTCTCGACCAGCTCGACGAGCAGCGCCGCGAGGAAGTCGATGACGTCGCCGGCCGGCAGCCGCAGGCGCTCATCGGCCTGGGCGCCCGTGCTGGTCAGGTGCGGCTCGATCACGTAGAGCCGGTTCATGCCCGAGGTGTCCTCGGGGCCGGCGAGCTTGCGCCGCTGCACATACTCGCGGGCCAGGCGGACGTGATCTTGCTCGACGCCGAGGAAGTCCGAGTCCGCCGCGACGATGACCGTGGCCTCTTGGAGGCTGTGGAACGCGCGGGCCCCCTCGCCCGCGACCATCTCGGCGGCGCGGATCGAGTTGATCGGATAGGTCGGGTCGTCGAGCACGACCTTGGCCTTGGGGTAGGTCTGGACGAAGCGCTGCTGCAGGGCGCGGAAGCTGGGCGACAAGCTGCCCGGCACGACCAGCGCGACCCCTTCGCCGCCGCTGGCGTGGAGCTTGGCGAATTCCTCGCTGAGCGCGGCCCAGGCGTCACCCCAGTTGGTCGGGACTTGGGCGTCCCACTGAACGCTGAGCTCGGTGACCTCGCGGCCCTGCTCGTCGATGTAGACGTTCCAGGCGCCGCCGCTCTCGATCAGGGCCTCGCACTTGGCCTTGGCCGCGTTGCCGGCGTCGACCGACTTGCTGTCGGCCAAGGTCAGCTCGCGCAGGCGCTCGCACATGCCGTGCGCGACCTGCTCTTTGGCCTGGACCCCCTGACCCGGGGCCGCGAACGCGTGGGCGCTGACGGTCTTCGAGCGCGGCGTGACCGAGCGCTCGGGATCATAGAGGTTGAGGATCGTGCCCTGGGCCCACACGTCGGTGGCGCCCTGCGAGCCCGAGTGCTGCGGGTTGCCCTCGATCTTGGTCGGCCGCCCATCTTGGGACTCGACCAGCAAGCCCATGACGGTGGCGCCGACCTGAACGGCGGTCGCGTAGTACGTGGGCACGCCGGGGATCAGATCCTCCGGGCGCTTCGCGAAGGGCATGATGTTCTGGGCCGGCTTGCGAACGCAGCCGGTCGAGGTCAGCCCCGCGAGCGCCGTGGAGGCGCCGAGCAGACCCATGAACTTGCGCCGCGAGGCGCCGCCTTCGACCACGAGCTCGTCGGCGCCGGGCCGAAACTCTGCGCCGGCCGCATGGCTGCCGAGCACGTTGAGCTTGGTCTTGCGTTGCGCGACGCTGCTCCAGTAGTTCTTGAGCGCCTGGTTGGGCTTCTTGGTGCTAGGCTGGCTAGTCATCGGTGGCACCCCGAGCAGTGGACCGGCGGCGAAGGCATGCGCTTGCGCTCGAGGTCCTTGGTGGCGTCGTAGGCGGCTTGCTCTGGCGACCCGTCCCAATTCATGTTGGTGACTTGGTCGAGCGGCCGAAGGTTGGGTTCCGGGTTGCGGTGACAGTCGAGGCACCAACCCATGGACATGGGCTCGGCCTGCTCGACCACGACCATGTTGTCGACGCGACCGTGACAGGTGGCACAGCCGACGCCCGCGGCCACGTGGGGCCGGTGATCGAAGAACGCGTAGTCAGGCAGCAAGTGCACCCGGACCCACGGGATCGACTCGCCGGTCTCGTAGCTGCTGCGGACCAGCGCCAACCGGGGGCTCTCGGTCTGCACCTGCGAGTGGCAGTTCATGCAGGTCTGCGTGGGCGGGACCGCGGCGTGGGGCGAGACCTCGACCGTGTTGTGGCAGTACCGACAATCGATGCCCATGTCGCCAGCGTGCAGCGCATGGCTGTACTCGACGGGCTGCTTGGGCCGGTAGCCCATGTCCGTGTACAGCGGAGACCACCAGTACCAGACGGCGAAGATGAGGAAGGCCCCAACCAATGGCGCGACGACACCGATGGCGAGGGGGATTTTGTTTGTCCAGCGAGGGAAGATGGCCGGCACGAGAGTTCACCTTTCACAGGCGGGCGCGAGGCAGAGCTCGCTCGAGACACCGCGGGTGATCGGGCTGCGGTACGAGGAAGTCCCCCGACCACCCGAATTCGGCTGAGGAATCGCCAAAACGCTGTGATTCGCGCCCAAACGAAGCTCTCCGGGCGCGGAAACTATCAGTCGGTCGTCCTGGTGGCAACCTCCCGAATACCGGGTGCAGGTAACCATTTGCGGCCAATCCGCAAACCAGTCGACCATGATCGCAGTGCGGTAGGTACGCATTGCGCGGTGCATGGGAACCCGCTGATCCAGCTGAGCCATCCGGTTTAGCTGGCTCGGCTGATGCGGGTGAACCGCGTAATTTGCATGATCGAATGCCATGCTCATGACGCGGCCTTGCCCGAAGGCGTGGACCAACGGGGCGAAAAGGTCTTGATGTAGTTGGCGAGGGCCGACAGGTCCTCGGGGCGCATGCCCTTCCAGCTGGGCATGCCCCGCTCCGGCGCGCCGACCTGGATCCGCTCGGTCAGCTGCTCGTGGGTGGGCAGCTCGCCCTCGGCGACGAACGAAAACTGACCAGCGCGAAAGTCTGCCGGTGGGAATTTGAGGTTGCGCGCCGCCGGTCCGTCCCCTGCCCCGGCGTCACCGTGGCAAGACACACAATGCACTCGATAGAGATCGCGTCCCTGGTTGAGCGCCTCCGGGGAGACCTCGCTGCCGCCCAGGGTCATCGGCTCGGTGAACGCGGGCGCGCCAGAGTTGCAGCCGCTGAGCAACACCAAGCCCAGCGCCAGACCGCTCGTCACCCCGGCCGTCATCACTCGCCCTCCTCGATCCGAATCACCCGCAGGGTCCGGTGAAAGAGCTCGTTGAGGCCGTCCTCGTCGGTCGAGTAGTAGCCGCGGATATTGCCGTAGCGATCGACCAGCGCGAGCTTGGTCGAGTGGGCGATGTCGATCACGCCGGGGTCGCGGCCGGCCACCTGCTCGGCGTCGCCCACGGCGAGCTTGAAGCCGCCGACCACGAAGTCCTCGATCGCCTGCTCGTCGCCGGTGATGAACCGCCAATTGTCGAGGTTGGCCCCGATCGACTCGGCGTAGGCGGCCATCACCTCCGGCGTGTCGTACGCGGGGTCTACGCTGACCGTGAGCAGCTCGACCCGATCGTCGAGCCGCGCGCGGCTGACCTGGTCCTGGAACGAGAGCATCGCGCGGCTGATCGCCGGGCAGGTGCTGGGGCAGCGCGTGAACACGAACCCGACCACCCAGGTCTTGTCGGCCGCGAGCAGCTCGCCGCGGTCGAAGGTGTCGCCGCTCGAGTCGACCAGCGTGAACGCCGGGACCTCGCCGACCACCTCTGGGGGCGGCGGCCGCCGAACCAGCAGCGGGCGCATCACCGTGATCATGGTCAGGAAGAACAAGATCCCGATCAGCCAGATGTGCCGACGCAGGAACAGGATCCACGGCGCGGGCTGATCCCACGGCTGGGGCCCAGCGGCGGACTCGGCGGGCGCGGTCACTAGAGGCCCCCCGAGGACGCCGAGAACCACAACAGATCGACGACCAGCGCCAGCGTCACGACCGGCAGGTAGATCAGCGAGAACCCAAACAGCTGCCGAGCCCAGCGCAGCTCGGCGGAGTGCTCGTGCGTGGTCAGACCCTTGATCGCAAAGCCCAGGTAGACCAGGCCAGCGGCGCCGGCGATCACCATGTAGACCTCGCTGGTGACCCCGAGGGGCGTCAGCGCCAGGCTCACGGGGATCAGCAGGGCCGCCCACAAGATCGCCTGGACCTTGGCGACGGTCTCGCCGCGCACGACCGGCACCACGCGGATCCCCGCGTCGGCGTAGTCTTGCTTGCGGAAGATCGAGATCGCCAGAAAGTGCGGCATCTGCCAGACCAGCAAGATCCCAAACAACACGGCGCCGGGCAGATCCAGCGAGCCCGTCACCGCGGTCCACCCCAGGACTGGCGGGACCGCGCCCGGGACCGCGCCGATCACCAAGGCCAGCGGCGTCTTGCGCTTGAGCGGGGTGTAGACCAGCCAGTAGCTGAGCAGCGCGAACGCAGCGAGCCCGGCCGTCAGCAGGTTGGTGCCCAGGCCCAAAACCAGCATCGACGCGACGCCGAGCCCGCTCGCAAACCAGGTGGCACCGCGGACGCTCAGCCGGCCCGCCGCGAGCGGACGGTTGCGCGTGCGGGCCATGCTGCGATCGCCCTCGCGCTCGGCGATCATGTTGAAGGCGTTGGCCGACGCGACAGCCAGGCCCGAGCCGATCAGCGCGGCCGCCCACATGATCCAACCGCTCCAACCGCTCCAACCGATCCAGCCGCTCGCGCCCGGCGTGGAAGCTGGCGCGAGCCACAGCCCACCGGCCGTCATGATCAGACACATGCGGACAATCCCGGGCTTGGTCAGCGCCAGGTAGTCCCGCACGGGGCTGGTCTTCGGATCCGCTGGATTGGTCACAGCTGGACCGCCGATTGCCCTGTCCGGCAGAAAGAGTCAATGGCTCGATAGGCCTCGGCACATGCGCACTCGCGCTTGTTCCGGCAAACCATGCCCCGCTCTTCGCAGCGAGCGTAGACCCAGCGCCCGCTCCCACCCGCGGTGGCCGGGTTTCGCGCTCGCTCGAGCATGTCGTCGCTGGCCGCGTGCTTGTCCGACGTGGGGTCGAGATACTGCTCACACGTCTCGTCGCGCTCGCGCGCGCTCAAGCAGTGCTGCATCAAGATCCCGACACCCTGCAGACAGACGGCCGCGTTGGCGTCGTGCTGATCGCAGGCGCCATACCAGCCGACGACCTCGTCGACGCAGCCCTCGGCGTCGAGCGTGGCACCGACCGCGTCCATGTTCGAGATTCCCTGCGCGACCCACCGCTCCGAGTTCGCGTAGCGCCAGTAGCCGAGCACGCCGACGACCACGCTGATCAGCGCGATCGCACTGAACACGTACTTGAGGCTGTTGTCGGGCTCGACGTTGGGACCACTCGAACCCTCATTTAAACCAAGTTTTGGCGCGGCGACGGGAGCAGGATCAGCCGCGAGGGGCCGTTCACGATCCTCGGTATGGGCATTTTGCCCATCATTGAGCCTCGCCACGCGGGCCGAACCTACTCGGCACCGTTGGACAGGTCAACGCGAGCCGAGCCAGAAACATTTGCGAGACTCGGCACGCTCGATCACACCTGCAATGCACGCCGTGGGCTCATGACTTGCGGCTCGCGGGGGCGCCGAACATCATCGCGCCGACTTGCCCGCGACACCGCACGGACACTGGTGGACGATTACCTCGGACGTGCGCGGGCGCGTCCGCGCACCCAAGCTCGACGATCAAGCATGGTCCCTGCTGATCGACGATCCCGAAGGTGGCGAGGGTCCGGGCGGTCCGGTGACGCTCGCGGGGCTGCGCGGGGGGCCGCGCTCGGGCGACCTCTACCTGCTCGTCCACGGGCTCGGGGGTGACGCTGAGCGGCCCTACATGCGCGAGGCTGCCGCGGCAGTCCGCGCGCGCGGCCACGCCAGCTTGCGGATCTCGATGCGCGGCGCCGGCCGCAGCAGCGCCGACTTTTATCACGCGGGGCTCGCCTCGGATCTCGAGCGCGTGCTCGGCGACCCCTCGCTGGCCGATCACGCGCGGGTGTTCGTGCTCGGATTCTCGCTCGGCGGCCACGTCAGCATTCAGCTCGCGCTGCGAGCTCGACCCGATCCGCGCGTCGCCGCCGTCGTCGCGATCTGTGCGCCCCTCGATCTCGCGCGCACCGTCGAGCTGATCGACCACCCCCGCGCGTGGATCTACCGACGCCACGTGCTCGACGGGCTGAGCAAGATCCACGTGAAGGTCCACGGCCACAGCCCGCGGTTTCGCTCGATCCGCCAGTGGGACATGGCCACGGTGGTCCCTCGGTTCGGGTTCGACAGCGTCGAGCACTACTGGCGATCGCAGACCGCGGGCCCGCGGCTGCGTGAGGCCAGCGTTCCGCTGCTGGTCGTCGCCGCCACCGGTGACCCGATGGTCCCCGCCGAGACGCTGCGTCCGTATCTCACGCGCGCGGGCGCCGGTGTCGATGTTCGCTGGGCCCGCCGCGGCGGCCACGTCGGATTTCCAGCCAACCTCGACCTCGGGCTGCCCGGCGAGCTCGGCCTGTTCAACCAGGTGCTGACCTGGTGCGCCGCCATCTGAGCTGTTTTCAGCTCGGGCGAGACTCCTCGCCCGCTTGCAGGCGCCATGCGTGGACCGGTTCGCCGTTGGCAGCGAGCTGTTTTCAGCTCGGGCGGGGCTCCTCGCCTGGGCGCGACACGCAGCTTGCCCTGCGGAGGGCTGAAGCCGAGACTGTGGGGGTCACACCGCGCGTGTGTCCTTGACCTTGGCGAGACCTATCATGACCCAACCTTCGATCCAGCTGTCTGTTCTGTTCACTGTGTGCGCCGGGCTGTCGCTCGGCTGTGCCGGCGGCGAGGGCGAGGAGTCCCCTGCCAGCTTCAGCGCCAGCTTCACCGCCAGCAACAGCGACGGCGACGGCGACGGCGACGGCGACGAGGACAACTCGGGAGATGGGGACGCCGACACCGAGCCGGGGGACGGCGACCCGGGTGATGGCGACGCCGACACGACCCCGGGCGACGGCGACGGCGACGGCGACTCCGGAGATGGCGACGGCGAGCCCGAAGATCCGTGCATGTTGAAGTGCGACGGCAAGATCGACAGCACCCCCAACACCTGCGATGGCGCCTACGTGATCGGCCGGACCGCGGCCAAGGCCGGGTTCTTCTTTGGCGGCAGCACCCAGTCGGCGACCAACGACGAGAGCGGCGCCTGCGGGCCGGTCGACATCCCGGCCAACCTCGATCAGGGCCACGATCACTTCTTCAGGATCTGGCTGGTCATGGGCGACACGATCACGGTCACGCAAAACCCCAACAACTGGGTAGCGATCCTGAAGGTCCACGACGAAGCGGACTGTGTCGGCAACGCCAAGGTCTGCAGCGACACCCCCGATCCGGCGACCGTCGAGTACACCGCGCTCAAGTCCGACTGGTTCACGATCGTCGCGGACGGGCGCAGCCTGGGGCTCGGCGACTACGGGGACTACACCCTCATGGTCGACCTCGAGGTCGGCCCCAACCTCGACGAGTGCGCCTGCCTGTGAGCCGCGCCAGCGCGGGCTGAACCCCGGCCTGCTAGCCGGCGCTGGCTTCGACGCAGCGCACGGCCTTGGCCTTGCCCCACTCGCGGACGTTGACGAACACCGCCTCGAACTCGCCGGTCGGGCTGACAAAGTAGGTGTCGGGGATCTTCTCGCTGCCCCACAGCTGCTGCGCGTCGGCGGCCTTGGCCCGCAGCACTCGCACGGGGGTCTCGGTCAGGCCCATGCGCTCGAGGTACGGAGCGATCAACTCGGGCTCCTGGTCGACGCTGATCGCGATCACGGCGACGTCGTCACGCTCGGCCATCCGCGAGCCGAGCACGTGCAGGTCCGGCCACTCGCGGGTGCAGGGCTCGCACCAGGTCGCCCAGAAATTCACGACCAGGAACTTGCCGCGAAACTCGTCGAGCGAGACCGGCGTGCCGTCGAGCTCCTCGAGCTCGAGGTCCGGGATCGCGCCTGACTTGGGCGTGGGCGTGAGCGGGCGACAGGCGGCCCCCTGCTGGGCCTCGACCGCCGGGACCAGGGCCTGGGCGAACCCGAACACCAGCAGACCCCCGACCAGGACGAAGGTGATCATCGCCGCGACCGCGAGCGGGTCGAGCCGCCCCGGTGCCGGCTTGGACCGGATCGGGTCCGGGGCGGGGATCAGCACGCTGGGAGGGTCTTGCATCGCGCTCCTCAGTCCACGGTCGTCTTCGCGTCGGCCATCAGCTTGCCGTACACCTCGCTGGGCGCGGTGCCGCTGCTGACCATCTGCTTGGCCTCGGCCAGGTGCTCTTGAAACAGCGCCTCGAAGGCCTGGTAGCCGAGCGCGCCCGAGACATAGCGGCCGTTGATGAAGAACGCCGGCGTGCCGTTGACGCCGAACTTGTCAGCTAGCTGCTCATCCTCGGTCAGCTGGTTGTTGACCACCTCACCGTCGAAGTCGGCCTTGAACTGCTCGACGTCGAGGCCGAGCTCCTCGGCGACCTTCTCGAACTGCTGCATCGACGTCAGCTGGCGCAAGAACAGCTTGTCGTGCATCTCCCAGAACTTGCCCTGCTGCGCGGCGGCCAGCGCGGCCTTGCTGGCGTCGCGGGCCTTGGGGTGCAGAGAGGTGAGCGGGCGCTGGATGTAGACCAGGCGGACCTCGTCCGGGTGGGCCTCGAGCAGACGATCGAGGTCGGTCTTGACCTTCGAGCAGTACGGGCAGTGGTAGTCCGCGAGCTCGACGACGGTGACCAGCGCGGTGTGGGGGCCCTTCATCGGCCGGCCCTCGACGGGGATCTTGTAGACCGAGGTGTCGTCGGGCTCGCCGGCCCGCCGCTCGCGCTTGGCCTGGGGCGGCCGCGTGGGCGCGCCGGGCTGGTGATCGAGCGCGTCCTTCATGAGGTGGGCGTAGAGCTCGGATCGCGGGACGCCGTCGTCGACGACCTCTTTGGCGTACTCGAGCTCGGCCTCGATGATCTTCCGCCAGTCGATCGCGCTGCGCTTGCCGCGGTAGAGGTGACCGTTGACGAAGAACGCCGGGGTCCCCGTGACGCCGACCTTCGAGCCCGCGAGCATGTCGGAGTCGACCGCGGCCTTGGCCTCGGGGGACTCCATGTCGCGGCCAAACTTGCTGGCGTCGAGCCCCCGCTCCTTGACCCAGTCGGGCACCTTCTCGATCGAAGCCTTGGCCTCGAACAGGCGATCGTGGAACACCCAGAAGTCACCCTGCTGATGAGCGGCCCACGACGTGTAGGCGGCCGGCGCCGCGGCCCGGTGGCCCGGCAGCGGGTAGTGCTTGAAGATCAGGCGCACGTCCCCCTCGTAGCTGGACATCGCGTCGGCCAGCGGCTCGACCGACTGGGCGCAGTACGGGCACTGGTAGTCCGCGAACTCGATGATCGTCACCAGCGCGTCGTCGGGACCCTGCTGCGGCTCGTCGCCGCGCAGCTCGACGTGGTAGCGATCGCCCGTCTCGGGCACCGGCTTGTCGCCGAATTTGACCCGCACCCACTGCCCGACGAAGTAGCCGAGCACCAAGGTCGCGAGGAACCCGAGCACGAACACGAGGTTGCCGAGCAGCTTGCTGCGCTTGTCACCGGCGCCGCTGACCTTGGCTCCCGCGTCGGGCTTGGCGTCGGGCTTGGGCGGCTCGGACGCGTCCTTCTGGTCACTCCGATCATTCCGATCGTTCCGATCGTTCCGATCGTTCCGATCGTTCCGATCATGGAGCGACGACTCCTCGATCGTCTGATCGTCGGTGTCGGGCGCGGTGTCGGGCTCGTGCTCTTGCTTGTCGTCTTCGGACATCTGTGACTCCGAGTTGGCACCCGGGGCCTGGCCCAGGGTCGCGGAAGCTTACTGTTTGGTAGCGCTGAAACCAGCCCTGGCGAGCCCGGCTCACGGCTTCGTGTCGTGAGCCATGCTCGCCAGGACCGCACCGGACCAGCGAGTCGCTGGACCGGTGGGTCCGGGGAGGGCTAGCCCTCCTTCTCGGCCTTCTCGGCCTTCGCGGGCTTCTCGGCCTTCGCGGGCTTCTCGGCCTTCTCGTTTTTGGCGGCGGGCTTCTTGTCGTCACCCTCGGCGGCCTTGTCCCCAGGCTTGGCGGCCGGATCCGCCTTCGCCAGGGCCTCGAAGCCACCCGCGAGCTCCTCATCGAACGCCGTCGCCGCCATCTGCAGCGGCACGGCGCCCCGCATCGAGCGGCCGTTGATGAAGAAGTTCGGGGTCCCCGACACGCCATGCTTCGAGCACAGCGCCTTGTCGTCGACGATCTTCTGCTTGGTCGCCTCCGAGTTCCAGTCGGTCATGAACTTGTCGACGTCGAGGCTCAGCTGGGCAGCCATCGCCTTGAAGTCGGCCTCGGTCCGCTTGGTCCGATCCGCGAACAGCAGGTCATGCATCTCGAAGAACTTGCCCTGGTTGCCAGCCGCGATCGCGGCCCGGTGCGCCGCCTCGGCGGTCTTGTGCATCGGCAGCGGGAAGTTGGCGAAGTAGAACGCGGTGACGTCCTTGTACCTCGGGTCCGCGAACACGGCGTCGACCAGCTCGGCCCCACGCGTGCAGTATGGGCAGTCGAAGTCCGAGCACTCGACCAGGGTCAGCTTCGGGTTCTCGAGGTTGCCCTTGCCGGCGAGCGTCGAGACGTCGATGTCCCGGCGGGTGTGATCGGCGACCGGCGGCGGCTTGACCTCGGTCTCCCAGCCCTTCGACATCTCCTCGTAGAGATTCTCGGGCTCGACCTCGTTGGCCTCCATGTACGCCTTGGCCTTGGCCAGCTCCTCGCTGACCACGGCGTCGAACGCCTCGAACGGCTGCGCGCCCGAGAGCGGACGGCCGTTGACGAAGAACGCCGGGGTCCCGCCCGCGCCGAACTGCATCGCAACCTTCTGGTCGCCGGCGATCAGCTCGGCGATCGCCGGGCTCTTGCGATCGGCGTTGAACTTGTCGACGTCCAGGCCGAGCTGCTTGGCGATCTCGACGTAGGCCGCGTCGTTGAGCCCACGCGTCTCCGCCTTGGCGAACAGCGCGTCGTGCATCTCCCAGAACTTGCCCTGCTGATGGGCAGCCAGCGCCGCGCTCGCGGATGGCACGGCCTCCTTGTGCATCGGCAGCGGCTGCTGACGGAACACGACCCGCACGTCCGCCCCGTACTTCTCTTCGATCTGCTTGAGCGTGGGCAGGACCTTGCGGCAGTACGGGCACTCGAAGTCCGAGTACTCGACGATCGTCACCAGCGCGCCAGCCTCACCCTTTTGCGGGCGGTCATCGACGGGCACCGCGTAGTTCTTCGAGGGATCGGGCTTGCCGGGCCGGGCCTGCTGCTGCTGCTTGCCCTTGGCCGCGGCGGCCGGACGCTCGGGCGCCGCCCGCTCGGCCTTGGCGGCCTTCATGATCCGCGCGTAGATCTCACTCTTCTTGGAGCCGGCGTCGAGCAGCGCCTGGGCCATCACCTTCTCGGCCTCGATCATCTCCTTGAGCTGCTCGGGGCTCTTGGTCCCGCGCTCGGGCCGACCGTTGATGAAGAAGCTCGGGGTCGAGCCAACGCCAAACTTCCGGCCCTGCTCCATCTCGGCGTCGACCTTCGCGGCGAAGGTGTGACCGGTGAGATCGGCCTTGAACTTGGCCATGTCCGGCACGCCGACCTGCTCGGCGTAGCGGATCAGATCCTCGTCGCTGAGCTGGCGAGCGTTCTCGAAGATCAGATCGTGGAGTTCCCAGCCCTTGCCCTGGGCGTGAGCGGCGAGCACTGCCTCGGACGCGGGCTTGGCCCGGTCGTGCATCGGCAGCGGGAACTGCTTGAACACCACGCGGACGTCGTCGGGGTACTCTTCGGAGATCTGCTTGAGCGAGTTAGCCAGGCGCGAGCAGTACGGACACTGGAAGTCCGAGTACTCGACGATCGTCACCAGCGCGCCGTCCGGCGCCCCGTGCCACAGATCATCTTTTTCGTAGGTGATCTGGTAGCGCTCTCCGGTGACCTTGTCGTTCATCGAGGCGTCGACCTCGTCCATGGTCACGAAGGTGCCGGTGCCAGCTTGCGCGGCGCCAGCCTTGGGTGGCGGGGCCACGCAGCCAGTAGTAGCGGTCGCGCCAAGTCCGAACAGCAGCCCGGCGGCGATGAGGGTTTGAAGTGCAAAACGCTTCATGATGATTGTCCTTGTCTGATGATCAGTCGATCAGGGTTGGCCAGCGTCGTTGGCTGGCGCGGGATCTTGTCGTGGAGTTGGGTCTTGCTCGGGGCTCGGGGCCGCATCGTGTGGTGCGACCGCGAGGTGAGCGTTGGGAAATTGATCGGGCGTGAGCGCCCCCTGCATGAGCGCCGCGTAGAGCTCGGACCGGGGCGTACCCTCAGCCTCGAGCTGCTTCGCGCGCGCGAGCTCTTCGTCGACCATGTCCGTGTAGGTGGCCGCGCTGCGGGCACCGTCGATGTAGCGGCCGTTGACGAAGAAGCCTGGCGTCCCCTGGATCCCGAGCCGACGTGCGAGCAGCACGTCGCTGGCGAGCTTGTCGCCGACCTCGCGGGTCTGGAAGTCGCGCTTGAACCGTTCGACGTCGAGGCCGAGCTTCTCAGCCTCTTGAACGAAGGTCGAAAACCCCAGTCCGCCGATGTCGTCGGCGAACAGTCGCGCATGAAATTCGCCGAACTTGCCCTGCTCCCCCGCCGTGATCGCGGCCCGTGCCGCAGCGGCGGCGGCCGGGTGGATCTCGAGGGGCAGGTGGCGGATCTCCACGCGCACGTCGTTGGGGTACCGCTCGCGCAGCGCGGGCAGCACCTCATCGTGAGCCTTGCGGCAGTACGGGCACTGGTAGTCGACGAATTCGACGACCACCACCGGCGCGTCCGCAGGCCCGAACCCAGCCACGGCCCCGGTCGGGACCGCATACCGAGCCTTCGAGTCGGGGCCGTCGAGCCGGGCTGGATCGGCGGCCTCGGCCGCGGCCCCCCGCTGGGCTTGCAAGCGCTTGGCCTCGTCGTTGTCGTCGACCCGACCGCGCTTGGCGGTGCGCATGAATTCCTCGTAGACGTCAGCGCGCTTGATGCCGTCTTGCATCATCTTGCGGGCGCTGGCGATCTCGCGGTCGATGAGCGCGTGCCAGCCGGCTTCGTCTTTGAAGCCGAGCACGAACAGGCCGTTCGCAAACGCGGCGGGCAGCGGGCTCAGGCCCAAGGCCGCGGCCTGTCGTCGATCTCGGACCCGCGGCGACGAGTAGCGGCCGGTGTCCAGATCGTCCATGAACTGCGGCACATCGAGGCCGATCGCCTCGGCGTGCTTGCGCAGGATCGGACGCGAGAAGTCGTCCGGGTACTCGAACAGGCGCCAGTGCATGTCCCAGAACTTGCCCTGGCCACCCGCCGCGAACGCGGCCTCGGCCGCCCGCTCGCCATGCTGAAACCCGGGCACGGTGCCCGCGCGATAGACCACCCGCAGATCGTCGCCGTAGTCCTCGACGAGGTGCTTCATGACCTGCCACGAGCGCCCACACGGCGCGCAGGCGTAGTCAGTCCACAAGATGATCGTGACCAGCGGCTGGTCGCCGCCGAGCGCGTAGTCGTTCTCGCCGGTCTGGACCACGAACCGGCGCAGATCGATGTCGACCGCCGCTTGGTGTTGGTCGGGCTTGGCCGGGCACGCGACCAGCGGCCCCAGCAACGCAAACAGCAACCCCGCGCACGCCAAGCGTGGCAGCCCCGCCGAAGCAGGCTCGAGTGAGATGGTCATGAATGGATCCGCTGTCGTTGGCTCTGGGTGGTCCGGTCGGGTCGACCGGGCGCTCGCGCTGACTCGAGGTCGAGACACGCTCGACCTACCTCTCGCCAGTTCGGCGCCCCCTGGCCGGTTTGCACGCTTGGCACGCGGGGCGTCGAATTGACGAGTGATCAGTGCGACGGGAGCCTAGGAGGCGGAACCGGTGGTTCGAGATCGCGGGAGCTTGGTCCCGCCACGCTGACGTGGCGCCCGAGCCGACGAGCGGCCGCGCCACCGAGCGCGAGCCCGGCCAAGAACGACTGCGCGCTCGACGAGCTCGACGCCAGCTTGGGCGCGGGACCAGGCGGCGCGCCCGTGTTGATCTTGCCGCACTCGCGGCTCTGGGCCGCGCACGACTCCTGCGACCAGATGTCGATCAGCAGCTCCGTGCAGGCCCGCTCGCTCATGTTGAACATGCTCGAGTCGGTCAACGAGCTCGAGTCGGTCGACTCGTTCGAGGTGGGTCGCGCGACCGCGCGCAGCAGCGTGATCACCAGGGGCTCGTCCAAGCGCCGGTCCATCTGCGCGAGCTTGTCGCCACAATCGATTGTCTCGACTTGCGGATCTTCGCCGCACTCACCACCGTCTTCGCCGAGGTTGAGCTGCGGCGCACCTGCGGTTGGCGACGCGCTGGCCTGGCCCGCGCGGGCCTCGGCGCGCGGGAACACCAGCGCGACGAGGATCAGGGCGGCCCCGAGCACTCGCAGCGCGATGGCCAGCATCGACCGCTTGTGGAAACCAATGCGCACGTTCGCAGGTGAGGCTATCCGCGCTCGCGCGGGTGCGCAAGCGTCAGCGCTCCGCCAAGATCAGGCGCTTCGCTCACCTGTCACACGACGCCAACAGCGCCGGGATCACCTCCACCAACGCGGGTGTTGGGACAGACGCAAAAATCAGCCCTCGTGATCCCAGTCTGGCTTGGCGAGCCTGAACCAATCTGGACCAGCCTGAACCAACCTGAACCAAAAAGAAAAGCCCGGTTGGGAAACCGGGCTTTGAGCGGGAGACGAGATTCGAACTCGCGACTTCAACCTTGGCAAGGTTGCGCTCTACCAACTGAGCTACTCCCGCGTCTGGGCTGCGGACTCTACCCGAGCGCATCCGCGAGTCAAGCCTGAAAATTGGCTCCGATACCGGCCCAACTCACGCTCCTCCCCAGTCGGGTCCCGATGCATGTGATCACGCATGGTATGCGAGTATGCAGCATGCGGTCCTCGGCCCTTGCGGCCGGTCCGGGTTCTGCGATAGACGCCAGCAGCCGTGGCAGACCAGCAGTTCCAGGTGGGTATCATCGGCGCCTCCGGCTACGCGGGGCAAGTCCTCCATGCGCTCATCATGCAGCATCCATGCATGCATGCCGTGATCCCGGAGACTCGCAACCCCGGCGATCTCGACGATCGCGGGCGCGAGCAGCTGCGCGCGTGCGAGGTCGTCGCGCTCGCGCTCCCTGGCGAGCCAGCGACGCAGTGGACCGACGCGCTCACGGAGCTCGGCGTCGCCAAGATCCTCGATCTCTCCGACGCCCGACGGCGCGATCCGACCGCCCACTACGGCCTGCCGGAGCTGTTTGGTGCACCGCCCGCGGGCACCCGGATCGTCGCCAACCCGGGCTGCTATCCCACGGCCACGCTGCTGAGCCTGCGGCCGCTGATCGAGCGCGAGCTGATCAGCCCGACGCCGATCGCGGTGCTCGGGACCAGCGGCGCGTCGGGGGCTGGCAAGGGCCTCGCCGACCACCTCCACTTCTGCAACCTCGCTGGCAACAGCTTTCCTTATAAGGTGGGCGAGCACCGGCACGTCCCTGAGATCGAGCACCACCTCGGCGGCGGCGCGGCGGTCAGCTTCGTCACCCAGCTGCTGCCGATCGTGCGGGGCATGATCGTGACCAGCTTCGTGGCGCCCCGGGTCGGGCCAGAGCGACTTCGGGACGCGCTCGTCGAGCGCTACGCGTCGCACCCGTGGGTCAGCGTGCTCGCCCAGCCCGATCAGGGCCTGGGCCTGGGCCACGTCGTCGGCACCCACCAGGCGTTGTTGGCGGTCGGGCCGGTCGAGCGCAGCGGTCTGGTGCCGGTGTTCTCGAGCATCGACAACTTGATGCGCGGCGCCGCCAGCCAGGCCCTGTGCAACCTGAATTTGTGGCTTGAGCTGGCGCCTGGGCTCGGTCTTCCGCCGCCGCTCGCCGGCTCGCCTACCGGGGTGGCCCCGGCGTTTTCTAGTTTGGGTTCAACCGCAGCCAGGGATTGATCATGAGCGACACCACTGACACCACCGCGTTCAGCGTCTCGACCTCTCTCGACGGCCAGCTCGCGCTGCCGGCCGGGTTCCAGTTTGCTGGCGTCCACGCCGGGATCAAGCGCTCGCGCAAGGACCTCGGCTTGATCCGCTGCACCAGCGTGGCCGGGGCCAGCGCGGCCGGGGTGTTCACGCGCAACCTGGTCCGCGCCGCGTGTGTCGATCGCTGCGCCACGCTCGTGCCTGCCAGCGGCGTTCGGGGAGTGCTCGTCAACAGCGGCAACGCCAACGCGATGACCGGCGCCGCTGGGGTCGCCGTCAACGTCGCCATGGCCCAGGCCGCCGCCGGCCCGCTCGAGGCGCCCGCCTCCGCGATCTTGACCTGCTCGACCGGCGTGATCGGGGTTCCGCTGGATCCGCAGAAGTTCGTGGACGCGATGCCGGCCGTGTGCGCCGGGCTCAGCGAGGATCCACGAGGATTCGCCGCCGCGATCTTGACCACGGACACCGTGACCAAGGTCGCCCATGGATCGCTGGTGTTGAAGGATCGCGGCGGCGAGGCGCGCACGGTCCGGCTGTTCGGCGTGGCCAAGGGGTCCGGGATGATCCACCCCAACATGGCGACCACGCTGGGGTTCGTGTGCACCGACGCCGCGCTCGAGCCTGGGTTGCTGCACGAGCTGCTGCGCGCGGCGATCGAGCCGACCTTCAACGCGATCACCGTGGACGGCGACACCTCGACCAACGACACCGTGCTGGTGCTAGCGAGCGGCGAGGCGGGCGTGGAGATCGGCCGTGGTGAGGAGGACGGCGGCGCTCGCAGGGCGTTCGCCGCCGCGCTGCAGGCTGTGCTCCGCTCGCTCGCCGAGCAGATCGCCCGTGACGGTGAGGGCGCGACGCGGCTGCTCGAGGTTCATGTCAGCGGCGCACCCGATCCTGTGATCGCCAAGGCGATCGCGCGTGGGTGCTGCCGCAGCTCGCTGTTCAAGTGCAGCGTGTTCGCTGGTGAGGCCGGCTGGGGGCGGCTCGGGGCCGCCGCGGGTCAGGCCGCGCTCGAGGCTGGGTTTGTCGATCTGGACGTCAGTCACATCGAGATCGATGCCCAGCGGGTCCCGCTCGTGCGCGAGGGCGCCGCGCTCGAGCAAGTGGAGTTTGGCGAGCTCGCGCGGCGGCTGCGAGAGCCGACCGTGCGCTGGGACATTCGTGTTGGCCAGGGGCCCGCCAGCTTCACTGCGCTGGGGTGCGACTTTTCCTATGACTACGTGCGGATCAACGCCGACGAGGCGCTGCAGGTGGTGGTCAACGCTGATGGGCAGGTCGGGCGGAACGTGACCCTGGCTTCGTATACGCCGATCCTCAAGCACCAGCTGCTGGTTGATGGGCTGTCTTATGTGCGGCGCTTTACTGGGCTTCGGGTGATGGTGCACTTGTCTGGCTCGGCGGCCCGCAAGCCGATGCTGCTTGCGAGCGTGGCCCGGGATCTGGAGCTGATGCTGAACGCTGAGCTGCGGGTGCTGGTTGTCGTGCCTGACGTGGAGGTGCTGGCTGGGCTGCGCGGTGATTTTGCCGATGGGGCGTATCGGTTGGCCGAGGTGCCGAATGACCCGGCTCGGATCGCTGCGCGGCTGGATCGGGGCCAGGCGTGTGTGCTGATCCAGAGCCGGCCGGACCCGGGGGAGCTGGTCGCGCTTGGGGTCCGGCTTGGGGTTGCGAAGCTGCTGAGCCTGGCCGATGACCAGGGGCTGCGGGACGCTGGGGGGTTGGTGAGTGAGCTCAGTCCGGATCAGGCGCTGGTTGGGCTGGACCGGGGTCGGTTTACGACGGACGCGGATGAGAACCTGGCGTTTGCTCGGCACGCGGCGCGACAGGGGTTGGGGGCGCTGCACTTGATTGACGGGCGGCTGCCGCATGCGCTGGTGGCTGAGCTGTTCACCGAGCAGGGCGTGGGGACGCTGATTACTCGGCAGGTTCGGTGAGGGTCGGGTTGGATCGCCATGAGTGAGACGAAGGGGCGGCGGAAGATGTTGCGGCAGCTGCTGCTGTCTGGGCGGGGCGGGAGCACGCAGACGCAGCTGGTCGAGGCGCTGGCGGAGCGGGGGGTGGTGACGACGCAAAGTACGATGTCTCGGGATCTGAAGCTGCTTGGGGCGCAGCGGCGGGTTCGGGAGGATGGGAGCTTTGTGTATCGGCTGGAGTCGGCTGGGCGTACTAGCTTTCCTGCCGGGATGGTGTTGAGCGTGGAGCATAATGAGGTGATTGTGGTGGTGAGGACGCGGGTTGGGCGGGCGCAGGCGGTTGGGTTGGAGCTGGATGGGTTGCGGCATCCGGATGTGCTGGGGACGATTGCTGGGGATGATACGGTGGTGGTGATGCCGCGGTCGGTGGGGCGGGTTGGGGAGCTGGCGCTGGCGCTGGCTGAGCTGGCTGAGCTTTGACGGCCAGCCGCCGTGGCGTGACGCCGGGGGTACCCTGCCCGAAGGTCTTGTTCGACCGCCGTGCCCGGGTACCCTGCCCGCGCCGGACGTGGGTACCCTGCCCGAAGGTCTTGTTCGACCGCCGGAGAGCGGGTACCCTGCCCGAAGGTCTTGTTCGACCGCCGGAGAGCAGGGGGCCGAGTTGTGCCCGGGTACCCTGCCCGAAGGTCTTGTTCGACCGCCGGAGAGCAGGGGGCCGAGTTGGGCATTGGCGGCACGCAGAAACGCTTCCCACAGCCGAATTGGGTTGCCTACCCACGCTTGACGATGCCCCAAACCCAACAATATCGGCCGACTCGAGCCCGATCACCAAGCCCAACCAGCACCGATGGGCGGGTCATCGTGCCCACCGCTCACTCCCGCTCGGATCCACCCTATAGAGGAGCAGCGCAACGTGCCCGGTAGCGATGACACATCAACCATGTACCAGCAGGGAACTCCACGTCCTTCTCCCCTCCGCGCCACCGCTCCCACGCCAACGCGTACGCCTCCTCGAACCGCTTTTTTTCACCCAACGCTGCGATTCGCTTGCGCCGGTCTTTCGCAGACACTGTCGGGCGCACCCCAAACAGGTCCTCTGGTCCAGGCATCGCTGCCCAATGCTGCGCCTTGACCTTGCGCATCCCGAGAACCTTCGTTCCTTGCCTCTCCCGGACGTCCTCGAGTTCGCGCTCCCGTGTAGCGACTTGCTCGAGCACGAGATCGCGTAGCTCGTCGTCAGTCAATTCGGGCCGCAAGGGTGGCCGCACGAGGCGAAGCGTCGCGGTTGCGGGAAGCGTGCTGCGGTCCCGTTTCGAGCGTGTCCGTGCATCGGGTCGTTTTCGCTTCTTGGCCGATTTCGCTGGATTCTTCGGCTCCCACAGCCCGTATTTCGGCTTTGGCACGACGAGCTCCTGGCCGTATCGCATGCGCGCCGTCGTCACCCCTTTCCACTGGCGCGCCTTGGTGACCAGATCGCTGTCGCACGGATTGGTGAGCGTGTAGACCACGTGCTCGAGCAACTTCGCCTCATCCTGTGGCTCGACCAGACCGTAGCCTTTTTCAAAATTGGTCCCGCTAATCCCGCGATGGGCATTGAGTGCGCGCGAGGTCAGTGAGTTGAGCTCCTCCATGAACTTGGGCAAACACTTCGTGTGTGCCGTCAACAGCATGTGAAAGTGATTGCTCATGTACACGACCTCGTGCAACGAAACGTCGAACTTCGAGCACGTGTAGGCGAGCGCGAAGAGGATAATCTCGGTGACCTCCTTGGTTGGCACAAACCGGAAGCTCCGGCCCACGGCCCGACACGTGATGAAGGCGGTCTGCTCCTCGTGGATGAATCGCGGAGGTGTCACACACGGGCTGTCGGCCCGCGTGGGCTGGCTTTGCAGAGGTTGGGGAAAAAAAGTCCTTCCCGGGAAAAAAGTCCTGCCCGAAGGTCCTGCTCACGTCACGCGCCAGCAACCCGGCGGAGGTCGCGCAACCCCATTGAGGGGCACCTATGCCCCATCTGTGCTGTGTTGTCCCGGTCCCGAAGGTCCTGTCACCCTCTTCCCGAGCAAGTAGCCGAGGTCGGTCGCCAGCTGGTGAGTGGTAGCGATCGTGAGCAACACGGGACCCACAGGGTGCCAGCGCCGATGCGATCTGTCACCGCCCACCGTCGATCCGTGCAGCGCCCGGCGTCACCCGTCCTCGGCCTCCTGCTTCCTGATCCGGCGCTCGATCAGTCGATCCAGCCCCACCGCGAGGGTGAGCACGACCATCGCGGCGCCGGTCAAAAGCCCGGCAACCACCAGCTCACCCAGCCCACACGCGATCCCGATCGCCGCCGTCACCCAGATCCCCGCCGCGGTCGTCATGCCCATCACCTCGCCGCGCGCTTGGATGATCGCCCCGGCTCCGAGAAACCCGACGCCACCGATGATCCCTTGCAGGACCCGCATCACGTCGACGCTCCCGGCCCCATCGACCTCCGCCATCGTGCGAAACAGCCCGAGCCCGAGCACGGTGAAGCCCGCCGCGCCCAGGGCCACGAGCATGTGCGTCCGCAAACCCGCAGGCTTGTTGCGCACCTCCCGGTCCCACCCGAGCGCGGCACCAAACACCACCGCGAGGCCCAATCGACTGAGGAGCGTCCAGACGCCAGGATCTTGCATGCCATCACGATAGCGCGCGGAGGTGGGCGCGCGCCGGTCGGATTTGCGCGCCTGGGCCCGCCGTGCACAGCGCCCGCATGACGCATATAACGCCCGGCATGAGCTCCATCGCGCGAACCGAAGCGACCGGCGGCACCCTCGACCCCGAGTTCCTGGCGTGGCAGACCTCGCTGCCGATCGACCGCCGCCTGCTCGGCGTCGACGTCGCTGGCAGCGTCGCCCACGTCGAAGGACTGGTCGCGGGCGGCCTGCTCACCCGCGAAGAGGGCGACGAGCTGCAAGCTGCGCTGTCGAGCTTGCCCGGCAAGGTCGCCCGCGGGGACGTCGAGCTCCCGCTCGAAGAGGACGTGCACATGGCCGTCGAGGTGTGGCTGCGCGCGACCGTGGGCGAGCTGGCCGACAAGCTCCACACCGGGCGCAGCCGCAACGATCAGGTCGCCACCGATCTCAAGCTGTGGACCCGCGAGGCGCTCGGTCAGCTGCTCGAGGCGCTCGACCGGCTCGACGCGCGGCTCGACGCCTGGATCGAGCGCCACGGCGAGACCCCGATGCCGGCCTATACCCACCGCCAGGTCGCGATCCCGGTGCTCGCCCGGCTGTGGGTCGGTGCGGCTCTGCGCGCGCCGCTGGCCCGCGACCGCCACCTGCTCGGCGTCGTCGAGGCCGAGATCGCCGAGTCGCCGCTTGGAGCCGGCGCGATCGGTGGCAACACGCTGCCCATTGATCCGTGGGTGGCCGCGCGCGAGCTCGGGTTCACCAGTCCGCCGACCAACCCGATCGACGCGGTCGGCTCGCGCGACCACGCCCTGACCCTCGCGTTCGCCTGCGCCCGGATCGGCCAGCACCTCGGCCGGTTCTGCGCCGACGTGGTCGAGCTCAGCTCCGACGGCCTGGTGACCCTCGGCGGCGCGGTCGCGTGTGGGTCGTCGATGATGCCGCACAAGCGCAACCCCGATCTGTTCGAGCTCGTCCGCGCTCAGGCGGCGCTGCGCCAGGGCGAGCTGGTCGCCCTGATGAGCACCTTTCAAGGGCTGGGCACCGGCTATCACCGCGATCTTCAGCAAGACAAGCAGGCGCTGTTTGCCAGCGTCGACGGCACGCTCGGCTGCCTGAAGATGGTCGCGCTGGGTCTCGATCACCTGGACTTGCTCGCGGAGCGCTGCGTCACCGCGCTCGAGCGTGGCGACGCGATCGCCACGGATCTGACCGAGCACCTGGTCAGCCAGGGCGTCCCGTTTCGCGTGGCCTATCGAAAGATCGGCGCGCTCGTAGCCAGCCAGCGCGCGGCCAACAAGCGCCTGGTCGAGCTCACGGCGGCTGATCTGGACGCGGCCGAGCTGCCCCACTCGCTGCTCGAGCAGCTCGACGTCAGCGCCAGCGCCCGCGCCCGCGCGGCTCGCTATCGTTGAATGAGTTCAAAGCTCGTCAGCTCGATCGGCGCAGCTGATACAACAGCAGCTGATCGATGAAGCGAGAGCGCCACCTGAGCCGACGCAAGCTGCTTGGCGCCACCGGAATTGTAGCGGCGATCGTCAGCGTCGACGCGCTGGGCGTCGAGCCGCGCTGGCTGCAGGTCACGCGCCACGACGTGCCGATCCCGTCGCTCCCGGCCGCGCTCGAGGGCTTCGTGATCGCCCAGATCACCGACGCTCACCTGACCGGGCTCGGCCGGCTCGAGACCCAGATCCTGACCGAGCTGCGCCGCGCGTCGCCGCAGCTGGTCGTACTGACCGGGGATCTGATCGACGACAGCACCAAGCTCGGCGTGCTCGCCGAGCTGTGCGCCGAGCTCACCAAGCTCGGCGCGCGCGTGATCGCGACGCTCGGAAACTGGGAGCACTGGGGCCAGCTGCCGCGCGGCAAATTGGCTCGCAGCTACGCACGCTCGGGCGCGCAGCTGCTGGTCGACGAGTGGCACCCCTACGATCGCGGCCTCGCAATCTACGCGAGTGACGACTACACGGGCGGCGCCCCGGGCCCGCTGTCTGCCCGTCCCACCCCCGACTCGATCGCGCTGCTCTTGACCCACAGCCCCGCGTTCGTCGACGAGCTTGCCCCACCAGCGGCGGGCCCCTTCGATCTATGCCTCGCCGGCCACACCCATGGCGGCCAGATCCGCGCCGGATCGTTCGCGCCGATCCTGCCACCCGGCAGCGGCCGGTTCGTCGCCGGCTGGTACGAGACGCAGATGGGCCCGCTGTATGTCAGCAAGGGCACAGGCACGAGCTTGGTCCCCGCGCGGTTTTGCTGTCGCCCCGAGCTCCCGTTGATTCGGCTCGTACGCGCCTGATCACTCAATCATCAACTTCACGGCGAGCGACCAAACCGCCGCATGGATCCATCGCCGACCATGATCTCGACCGCCCGCCAGCATCGCCGCCAGACCGACTCCTGCACGTAGGGCACGCCATGCCGCTCGCAGATCTCCTGGACCAACGGCTGCGCGCGCCGATATTGCAACATCGTCATGTCCGGCCACAGGTGATGCTCAATCTGATAGTTCAACCACCCGTGCATGAGGTCCCGAACATCCCCGCCCGTGCGAAAGTTCGCGGTCCCCAGCACCTGCCGTAAATAGAAGTCCCCGCGGCTGCGGGTTCGACCCTCGAATCGATACAGATCCTCCCCCGCGTGATTCGGCACGATCGTCACGAACGCGTGCGCGTTGGTCAGCAGCTCGGCGAGCACGGAGTTGATCACCACGCTGGCCACCGCCCACGCTCCGAGCGGGGTGAATAGCGCGGGCACCACAAAGAAGTAGGTCAGCAGATACGGCCCCCACCCGCGCAGCCACAGCCGCGCGCTCGAGCGCGGCTTGAAGCTCATCACGCCGCCGGCCGACCAGCGCTCGCGCAGCTCGTCCTCGACCGAGGGCCCGCCCGTGTTCCCGGCCCGCCTGGCCTCGGCCCGCGCGAGCGCGTCGAGGGTGCTTGGCGCGTAGTAGACAAACTTCCAGCTGACCGCCATCAGCGGGATCAAGGCCACGCGCAGCCACCGGGGCATGCCGGAGTCGCGGACCCACGCCAGGTTGCGCTCGACCAGATCGGGGTCGGCCTCTTCGTTGAGCCGATAGTGGTGCTGGAGGTTGTGCTCCTCGTGCCACGCGTCTGGATCGATCCAGTCGAGCCAGTCGAGCGCGCGCCGCCAACCGCGAGCGAACACCGAGCCCCGCCGGCTGGGCCGGATCCCCTCGACGCGATCATAGCCACGATGGCAGACCGGGTGCGCGACGCCGGTCCAGCGCACAAACCGACCAAACGAGAGCGCGAAGATCGACACCGGGTTGGGGGCCAGCCAGGCGGTCGCGTAGCCGAGGAAGCTGGCCAGCCGGCCCCAGATCTCGATCTTGCGCAGGTGCCGACGATCGGCCTCGCCTGCGGTCCCGCGCAGCTGCTCTTGCAGCTCATCGAGATCGCGCGCGAACGCGTCGAGGTCGAAGCCCTTCGCGGCTGCGCCGTGGGCCTCGAAGTCGTGAGAGCCGTCCGCGTCGAGCTGCGTCACGTCGACGTCGGCCATGTCTAGAGAGGATAGTTTTGCACCCATGCTCGCAGTCGCTCCATGCCCTCGGCGTACGAGACCTTGGGCGCGTAGCCCAGGTCCCGCCGCGCGGCGGAAATGTCGTACCAGTGCGCCGTCGAAAGCTGACTGACCACGAACCGGGTCAGCGGCGGCTCGGCCTCGAGTCGAAGCAGGCTCCACACGCCCTCGACGACCGCGGCGATCGCTCGGGCCACGCCCACCGACACGGTCTTGGTCACGGGCGGCAGGCCAGCCGCGCCCAGCAGATCGTTGATGAACGCCGGGCCCTCGAGGGGCTCGCCCTGGGTCACGAAGTAGGCCCGCCCGGCGATCGCGGCGCTCGGCCCAAGTCGCTCATAGGCAGCGAGGTGCGCGTCGACGGCGTTGTCGATGTACACCGTGTCGATCTTCTGCGGCGCGCCGATCATGCGGACCCGCCCGGCCCGGGCCTTGGCGATCACCCGCGGCATCATCGACGTGTCGCCGGGGCCCCAGACCAGGTGCGGTCGGATCGCCACCGTCGACAGCTCGGGTGAATTGGCCGCGAGTACGGCTTGCTCGGCCAGGGCCTTGGTCGCGGGATAGTGGGCTTCGAAGTGATCGGGGTACGCGGCCGACTCGTCGACGCCCGAGACCGCGTCGCCGCCATGGACCACGCTGGGGGTGCTCGTGTAGATCAACTTGCCGACGCCGTGGGCCCGGCAGGCGTCGATCACGTTGAGCGTGCCCTGGGTGTTGGTCGCGTAGAACTGCGCGTAGGGGCCCCAGATGTCGACGCGCGCGGCCACGTGAAACACAGCGTCACAGCCCTCGACCGCGTCGAGCACCGCCTGCGCGTTGGCGACGTCTCCCTGGCGGGCGTCGACGCCCCACTCGCGCAGCCACGCATAGTCGCCCCGGCACAGGCTGCGGGTCGCAATGTTGCGATCCAGGAGCGCGCGAATGATCGACTTGCCGAGGAAGCCGCCTCCGCCAGTCACGAGCACCGTCACGCCAACCCCCTCACGCGAGCTGCTCCTCGGCCCAGGCGCGCAGCCGCTCGCGCCCGATCTTCGCGTTGTGGCGAATGTCGACCGGGAACCCGCCGCGCTGGTCGTAGCGCAAGTAATGCTGAATGCCCGCGAGCGATGCACCCCCGAGCCCGCGGGCCCCCTCGGTCTCGGGGGTCCGCTCGGCCAGCTCGCGCAGCTCCGACACGATCGACGACCACGCGCGCGCGCACCCAGGCTCGAGCTCGACGCACAGGCTCGGCCCCTGCCGCGGACCGACCAGCGCGCTGCGATAGACGTCGGGGTGGGCGTCGAACACCTTCTCGCTCGAGACCGTGAACATGGTCGGGCCGTCGCTAATGACCACGCGGTGGCTCTTGCGACCGCAAAACCAGATCCGACCGTGCTCGTCGCGCCAGCCGACGTCGCCCATGCGGTGCCAGATCTGCTCGCCGTCGAGGATCTTGGCCCTGTCGGTGTTGGCGACGTCATTGAAGTAGGCGTCGGTCACCATCGGCCCGCGCACGGCGATCTCGCCGACCTCGCCGTCGGGCAGGACCAGCTCGTCGCGCCAGCTTGGGATCGGGTCGTCGGTGATCTCGATGATCCGGACCTCGATCGACGGCACGGGCGACCCCACGCACACGCCCGCGCCCTGCTCGGTCCAGGCCCAGGTGTCGGCGAGGATCTCGCGACAGGGCATGCACGCGACCGGCAGCGACTCGGTCGCGCCATAGGGCGGAAACAGATCGGCGTCAGGCCCCAGCATGCCGTGCCAGCGACCGATCGTCTGGGCGGGCAGCGGCGCACCCGCGGCGATCACCCGGCGCAGGCTGGGCAGCCGCACGCGCTCGCGCTCGCCGTGACGACCGACCGTGTTGAGCAGCGCGGGTGAGCCGAACATGGTCGTCACGCCGAACCGCTGGATCGGCTCGATGATCGCCTGCGGATCGACCTTTGCCGGCTTCGATGAGTCCATGTCCGGCAGCACGGTCGTCATGCCGAGCGCCGGATCAAACAACGCGAACAGCGGAAACGTGGGCAGATCGATCTCGCCCGGCTCAATTCCAAACATTGCGCGGATCGACTCGACCTGGGCCACGAAGGTGCGGTGCCGATAGACGACGCCCTTGGGTGGCCCGGTGCTGCCGCTCGTGAACAGCACCGCGGCGATCTCGTCGGGCCCGGTCGAGCCGAGCGGGTGCCCGGCTCGCAGGCGCGCGGCCCCCAGCGACTCGACCTGCGCGAGCGTGTGCCCGCCCGAGCCCAGGCCGCCAAACCAGCCGCCGACCCACACCCATCGATTCACGGTCTCGCGGCCCCAGCCCAGCGCGATCCTAGCGGCGTGCGCGAGCGGGATCCCAATGAACGCGCTGGGCTTGGCGTTGGCCAGGCACGACGCGAGCCCGCGCAGGCCCAGGCCCGGATCGATCATCACGGGCACGACCCCGGCCTTGAACATCGCGAAGGTCAGGGCGAACAGCTCGGGACTGGGCTTGACCATGAGCGCGGCCCGATCACCCCGGGCGATGCCGACGGCGTGGAGCCCGGCGGCGATCCGATCGCTGCGCTCGTCGAGCTCGCGGTACGAGACCTGGACGTACTCGAGCAGCCCGTTGGCGTCGCGGCGCTTGGTCGGAAAGTAGATGGCGGTCGCGTCCGGCTGCGACGCCGCCATGCGCGGGAGCATGTCGGCGACGGTCGCCGCCGCGCTCGCGCTCACGTGGTGACTCCCAGGAACTTGGTGACCAGCGCCTCGATCTCCTCGCCCGCGTCCTCGAGCACATAGTGGCCGGCGTCCGCGAACCGATGCACCTCCGCGCTCGGCAGCTTGCGCTGCCACTCTCGCAAGAAGTGATCGTCGAACACGAAGTCGCGCGCGCCCCAGCAGATCAGCGCGGGCCGATCATCGAATTGCCCGAGCGCCTCGCCGACCTCGGTGATGATCTCGAAGCCTGGATCGGCGGGCCGCAGCGGGATGTCTTGCACGAAGCGCAGCACCGCGCGGCGGTTGTCCCAGCTATCGTAGGGGGCACACAGGCCCTCGCGGACCTCGGCGGACAGCGGCCGCCGGGTCACGCACAGCCGCGTGGCCCCGCGCGAGAACGCGTTGAAGCCCCGGACCAACACCGTGCCGAGCCCGGTGTTGCGGGCCAGCCACAGCGAGGCCGGCATCCGCTTGGTCGACGGCAGGCCGAACGCGGCGGTGTTGAGCAGGACCAGGCGTGAGACCGACGCGGGGTGGCGATGCGCCCAGCCCATGCCGATCATCCCGCCCCAGTCGTGGACCATCAGGGTCAGCCCACTGCCGGACCCGCTGTCCGCCCCACTATCGGATGGCGAGACCAGCCCGAGCTCGTCGACCAGGCGCTCGATGTCCTCGATCCGACGCGCGAGTCGATACGGGTAGCGCGAGTCGTCGGGCTTGTCCGACTTGCCGCAGCCGATGTGGTCGGGCGCGATCACCCGGTGGGTCGGCGACAGCGCCTTGATCAACCGGCGCCAGTAGAACGACCAGGTCGGGTTGCCGTGCAGCATCAAGACCACGGGCCCGTCGCGCGGACCCTCGTCGACGTAGTGCATGCGCACGCCGGGCGCGAGCTCGAGCCAGTGCTCGGCGAACGGGTACAGCCGGGCCGAGACCCGCACGCTCACCACACCACCTCGGCCATGGCGCAGTTGAGCCCGGAGCCGATGCCCATCAGCGCGACGCGATCGCCCGCGCGCAGGCGCCCGAGCTCGGCCGCCTTGGACAGCACCAGCGGGACCCCGGCGGGGCCGACGTTGCCGTACTCCGGGTAGGTTGCGAGCAGTCGCTGCGGGTCGATCTCGAAGGCCGCGCGGAACTTGTCGGTGTGGACCTTGCTGACCTGGTGGATCACATACTCGTCGAGCGAGCCGGGGCTCCAACCCAGCTCGCGCTGCGCCGCGGCCCAGGTCCGCTGCGCCAGCTCCAGCCCGGTGTTGAGTAGATCGCCCGAGTTGGTCTCCATGCGATCGACCTGGCCGCGACACAGATCGCTGTGCTCGGTCGCCGCGACCGTCACCCCGCCCAGGAAGCGATGCCCGTTGGGCGCGAGATCGGAGCGGGTCAAGACCATGGCGACCCCGGCCGAGCCAAGCGTCAAGGTCGCGAAGTTGGCCCAGAACGCGGCCTGATCAGCGGTGTCGCTGGACAGCCGCGCGATGGTCTGATCGACCACATAGCGGCTGCTCTCACCGTCGACCACCAGCCCATAGTCGAGCTGGCCGCGCTCGATCATGTTGCCGATGATCTCCATGCCGTTGAGGAACCCCAGGCACGCGTTGCCGACGTCGAAGTTGATGCAGGTCGGCGCGAGCCCGAGCTTGGCGTGGACCAGGCACGCGGTCGACGGCTCGACGTAGTCGCGGCACACGGAGGTGTTGATCAGCGCGCCCACCCGCTGCGGATCGAGATCGGCGGCCGCGAGCGCGCGGGAGGCCGCGAGCGTGGCCGCGTCGGATGGCTGCGTGCCCTCGGGCCACATGCGTCGGGCCGTGATCCCGGTGAGGCTCTCGAGCAGCCCGGTCGGCACGTGCAGCCGCTTCATGGTGCCCGCGAGGCGACGCTCGAGCTCCGCCGAGGTCACCCGGTCCGGCGCGTCAACGTGGGCGACGCTGCAGATCGAGACATGGTCAAAGCGCATGCGGGACTCGTGGCGCGCACCCTACTCTCGGCCGCGGGCCCCCACAACAGCGTGGAAGCCCGCGCCCGTGGCGATGATCACGAATCGCCGCCGCGCGTGATTAACCTGATCAGGGCCGCGCCTTGTCGGCGATCAGCCGCAATCCCGGATCGAGCTTGCCGCCCATATACGCGATCCCCGTGAGCATTGACCTCATGGGGCACCGTCGTGCTCGCGCATCAACGCGTGATCGGCCGCGATGGTCGCGCGCTCGCGCCCGCTGATCGTCGACGAGGTCAGGTCGCGCCCCAGCCTACGCCGACGGTGTGCTGCGATCTTCGAGCGCGACCAGCAAGGCACCAAGCGCGTCGTGCAGCGCGGCCATTCGCGGGGCTCCAATTGCGACGCCGAGCTCTTGTTCGAACCGGCGTAGGTGGGCCAGTCCGTCGAGCAGCGAGCGACCGGGCGCCTTGGCAAACCGGATCAACTTGGCCCGCCCGTCGCTCGGGTCGGGCACCCGCTCGAGGACCTGCATCTGCTCGAGCTCGTCGACCAGCTGGCCGACCGCCTGCTTGCTGATCCCCAGCCGCCGGGCCAGCTCCGTCAGACGTGTGCCCGCGAGATCCAGGTGTGGAAACACGCTCGTGTGCGCCGGCCGGATCCGCGGCACGCCCGGCGGCTGCTCGAGCCGCGCGACCGCCTGCTCGTTGAGCAGACGCGCGCACTTGAACAGCAGCTGGGCGACGCTGGCGGCCTTGGCCTGCTCGAGCCGCTCGACGAACGCTGGATCTTGGTCGGGGGTGTTGCCCCGTTTCTTGCCGGTCCTGGCCACGCAGCGGCGATCTTGGCGCCTGCCAAATTTTAGTCAAGTCTCCTTGACAATTTAGTCAGGCTTGCTTGACTATCATCCCATGCTCAACCAACTCGACGGCGATCTGTGGTGTGTCGACTCGGTCCAGCGCCTCGGCGCTGGCGTCCAGTTCCCCGCGCGCATGACGATCGTGCGCCTGTCGGGCGAGTCGGGTGAGCCTGGCGGTCTGTGGATCCACTCGCCCGTTGCGATCGACGACGCGCTCGCGGCCCAGATCGACGCGCTCGGTCCGGTCCGGCACCTCGTCGCGCCCAACAGCTTTCACCACCTGCACATGGGCCCGGCCAGCGCGCGCTGGCCCGACGCCACGGTCTACGCTCCGGTCGGGCTTCGCCGCAAGCGCGCTGATCTGCGCATCGACGTGGATCTCGTCGACGGTCACGAGGTCTGGGCGGGCGAGATCGAGGTGCTCGAGATCGCGGGCGCCCCCGCGCTCAGCGAGTTCGTGTTCTTGCACCGCGAGAGCGCGACTTTGATCCTGTGTGACCTGGTGTTCAACATGCACGAGGCAACCGGCGCGCTGACCAAGCTGGTCCTGCGCATGGTCGGCGCCTGGCAGCGCACGACCCAGAGCAAGCTGTGGCGGCGCGTCACCAAAGATCGGGCCGTCGCCGCCAGCTGCTGTGCGCGCATGCTCGAGCTCGAGTTCTCTCGGGTGATCATGTCTCACGGGCAGTCCATCGAGGGCGCCGACGCGCGCGAGCGACTGCGCAGCGCGCTCGAGTGGATGCTCGGTGGGCTTCGCAGCGCGGCGTGAGCACGAGGTGCTCGTCCGCGCGCGGATGGGCTTCGGCACGCTTCGATCCCCACTGTGCACCGCGAAACATCGGGCTATGCTCGGCCGATGTTCGAGGGAATTCGCGCGCGCGTCACGTGCCTGCTGGTGGCTGCGCTCGCGGCAGCGTGCACGCTGCCCAACCCCGCGTTCGACGACGCCGAGACTGAGGGTCGGCTCGACGCCGACGCCGATACCGACACGGACATCGACACCAACAACGACGCCGACACCAACAACGATCCGGAGACCGACGGCGATGGTGACGGCGACCCCAGCACCACGCGTCCGGGTGACGGCGACGGCGACATGTGTACGCCCCCGTCGATCGACTGTGAGGGCACCTGCGTGTCCACGGCCAACGATCCGCTCAATTGCGGCGGCTGTGGCGACGTCTGTCCAGCCGAGCACATGTGTCAGGGCAGCAAGTGCGTCGACGCGCAGGGCGTGGCGCGGGTCGTGTTCGTGACCTCGCAGTTCTACACGGGTGCGCTCGGCGGGCTCGACGGCGCCGACGCGAAGTGCAACGAGCGGGCCGGCGACGCCAAGCTCGAAGGCCAATTCAAGGCGTGGATCGGCGTCGGCCCCAACAACCCCGCGTCGACCTTCACGCAGCACGGCTACTTCGTGCTCCCAGACGGCCGTACAATCGTAGCGAACAGCTGGGCAGATCTGCTCGACGGTACGCTGGACTTTCCGATCTACGTCAACGAATTTGGAGAGCCAGCTGACGCGCCGCTGGGGTGCAACGGCGACACCGCGGTCGTGTGGACCGGCGTCTCGACCAACGGTCAGACCCTGGCGGCCAATTGCAGCGGCTGGACCGTGTCGACTGGTGAAGGCCGCGTCGGCTACATCAAGGCCATGAACGAGAGCTGGACGCTGGTGCCAATGTGCGGTGCCGGGTGCGAACAGGCGCTCCCGATCTACTGCTTCGAGCAGTGACGCTCCGCGAGCTGCAAATTGCATGTGGAGCACGACAAGCCCCCTGGTAGGGGCCCACACATGCGGTCGAGTACGAGCGACCCCGAGGAGCGAAGCGGCTGCAGTCGCCGAAGTGTCGAACTCCATGTGGGGGTCACAACAACCGTTAGGGCTCGACGGCTCCGGCGGCGCAGCTCGAGGGATCCCGCGGCTCGCCCCGCTGATCCATGGCCGGGCAGTCCACGCCGACCCCTTCGACCGCGCCCCCGGCCGCGGGCAGCAGCGTGGGCGTGGCGCCGCCGTGATCCCCGATGGCATCCAGTTGTGGATCCGCAAAGCTGATTCCAGTCACACACGCGCCCTGGTCCGGCCACTGTAGGTTGTTCGCGCCCGTCATGGGGTCGCCGCAGCTCGTATCGACGAACAGGCTGTTGTTCACGCTGAAGCTGCCCCCAACGCGACTGCCCACGAAGGTCGCGTTGGTCACCGTGCCGCCGTTGTCGACGTCGAGGCCCGACGGCGAATTCATGTAGAAGGTGCTGTTCTCGAGGTCGATGGTGCCGTTGTTGATCCACAGCCCACCGAGCGGTCCGCCGAGCTCGTCACCGGCCACGTTGACGCCGCTGCGATTGTTCATGAAGGTCGAACCGCGCACGGTCACCGCGTTGTCCTTGATGAACGAGACGCCCCCGAGCCGCCCGGTGTTGCCGTCGAACACGCACTGGTCAATCAACATCTGGCGCTGGCCCGCGTTCGGGGTCCGAAACAGCGCGCCGCCCAGCTCGTTGGCCTTGTTGTTGCGAAACACGGATCCGCAGATCGTGTAGACCTCGTCCTCGTCGTTGAGGCCATCGAACACGATCGCGCCGCTGTTGCCCCCTGCCCCGCCTTGCTCGTCGTGGTTGAAGTTCGGGCAGCCCGGCTCGACATAGTTCTGCCCGACGCCCAGCGCGGTGTTGCCCTCGAACACTGAATTGTAGATCTGGGGATTGGCGAACAGCATACCAATTGCGCCGCCGTTGGCCGCCCGGTTGTCGATGAAGCTGCTGCCCGAGATGATCACCTCGGGCACCCCGAGCACATAGATCGCCCCGCCCGCGATATCGGGGCCCTCGAGCGCGGCGGCGTTGTCTTGAAAGTGGGAGTCGATCACGTGGAGCACGCCGTTGCGCACGTAGATGACCCCGCCCGAGCCCTCTTTGTAGCCGTACGCGCAATCGGGGTTCTGTGGATCTTGGGGAAAATACTCACCGGCCTGCGCCGCCCCGTTGATGAAGGTCATGCGCTGCAGCACGATCTTCGTCGGGTTGTTCATCCAGTCGGGGTGGTTGAACGAAAAGTGGCGAACCTGGCCGCCAGCGTCCAGCGTGACGCGGCCCTCACCGTCGATGATCGTGTCGACGTCGATCGGGAGCACGATCGTCTGGTCCAGGGTGATCGTGACGGGATCGGGCCCGCAGTCGAAGGTGATCGTGCCGCCGGCCTCAGCCGCCGCGGTCAGGGCGGCCGCCGTGCAGCTCGCCGGGCTGCCCGTGCCGATCACCGCGGTCGGCTGTGAGGTGTCGTAGAGCGCCAGCGGGGGGTCACAGACCGCGGGCGGGGGATCGCCGTCGCCATCGCCGTCTCCGTCTCCGTCTCCGGGATCACCGTCTCCGTCGCCCGGATCGCCGTCTCCGTCGCCCGGATCGCCGTCTCCGTCGCCCGGATCTCCGTCGCCATCCCCGGTGTCGCCGTCGCCGGTCGTGCTGGTGTCGTCGTCCGCGACCTTGCTCGGATCGGCGCAGCCGATTGCTGGCACCACCACAATCGCCAACGCAGCATATAACGAGTGAAGACGGCCCGTGCTCATGCCGGCAGAATAGACAGCGCCCCACTCGGGGACAACGGCCCCGCCCACATGCCCCATTGCGCCCCGCCAGCGCAGCGCCAGCGTAGATTGGTCCGCGGCGCTCGCGGGTGGTCGGGGCGCACCCAACCACGTGATCGGCGTGGGCACCCGCAGCTTCAGAGACCGTTGACCAACTCGGCGAGGCCGGGTGCTCAGACCGCACCCTCTCCAACACTGTATTCACTGGTTGACGAGATCAGGCTCGCGGCGATCCGGCCGCGCTGGCCGGTATGGTCGGGCGAGCTTGTAACGCAGGTTGAAGCAAGTCGTGCGATGGGTGCACAAAGATCCCAGGCAGGGCGCGGGCGAGACTCCTCCCCGCTGGCCGACAGCCGTGACATCCCGAGGTCCCCCGATGGCATTGTACGAGATCATCACACGCTTTGAACCAATTCACCTCAGCACCCAGGTCGAGGCGACGACCGATGAAAACCTGCGCGAGTACCTCGCCGGCCAGACCGCGATGTGGGCGCGAATGCAGCGTAATGGCGGTCGCTGCATCTCGGTGGTCGACTGCTCGATCAGCACCAAGATCACCGCGGTGCAGCGGCGCATCTACGCCGACTGGATCAATGCATCGGGCGACTTGCTCGATGGCTGCCTGGTCGGCGCGGCGTTCATCATGCCCTCGATCGTGGTGCGCGGGGCCCTGACAGCGGTGTTCTGGGTCGCGCGGCTCTCGGCTCCGCACACGGTCCACAGCACGCTCGAGGGCGGGCTGAATTGGGCTCTGGACCTGGCCCGGCGCGAGGGTCTACCGCTCAGCGTCGCGCTCGAGCGCGAGGGCGTCGACGCATTCCGACGGCTCCGGGAGGCGAGCGCCTGAGTCCCCCTATTCGTGATCGGTGAAGTGATAGTAGACATTGGAGGGGGTGTGCTGCAGCGCACCATTGGCGTGGGGCAGCGAGGCGATCCACGGACGCAATGGCGCGATCCCCTGCTCGCTCAGTGATTTGTTCATGAGCTCGACCTGCCCGCAAAATCCCCGCACGGCGGGCGCACGCGCGGCCCATCCGCGCAGCCAGGTATCGAGCACCAACGGCGACGACGCGTGAAAGTAGACCTGCCGCCCGGCGCTGAGCAAGCAGCGCTGAAACACGAGGTACCGGCTGCCGCGCCACAGCGGCTCGAACTGCGCGAGGTTGCGGATCGCCGCGCGGACCCGCGTGGGGTCCAGGCGCACGTAGATCTTGAAGTCGGACAGCCGCTCGCGCGTGAAGTCGAGACCCAGGATATACACGGCGCCAGGCCGCAGTGAGCTCGGCAGCGGAGGCGCATTCAGGGCCACCCGCAGCTGCTCGACGCAGCGCGCCGAGTCGTCACGAAAGATCAGGTAGTACTTCAGGCGTGGTCGCTCGGGGGCCGCGTCGATGCCCAGCACGATCTGCAGGACCTCCGGCCCCGACACGCCGCCGTCGCCCAGCACACCCACCATGCGCGGGGGGAGTGGCACGGCCAGGGCCTCGGCGATCCGCTGCAGGCGCTCGTTGGCGACCGCGACCAGGCTGGGATCGCTGGCCACGTCGAAATAGCAGGTCTGCCGCCACACCGACGCCTGCGCGCCGATCCGCGCCGAGTACTCCTCGAAGCTCGGCGCCGCAGCGCCCGCGCGGGCCAGCTCGTCGAAGCACAGCAGCTCGTCAGGGGGATCCTGACCGGCGGACAGCAAGGCTCGAAGCATGGGGCTGGGCGTGGCCACGGCCCGCAAGCCTACCTTGCTCGATCACGCCCGGGCAGTCGGGCGCGTGTTATCGTGCGCGCGAGGTTCCGTGCCCGCCGCGCAGGCCGCCCGCCATGAACCACCCACGAACGCTGCTGATCCCGAGCACGCCCGGCGATCGTTTCTTCGACTACTGCCTGGAGATCTACGAGCCGCGCTGCGATCCCGCCGACAAGCTGCGCGGCGAGAGCCTGCTGTGGAACAGCCTCGAGGTCGCGGGCCTGCCCGCGCGTGACGACGCGATCTTTCACGCGATCCAGCGGGCCGCCGGCCGCGACATGACGGTGTTTGGCGTCAAGTGGTTCGACGCCAGGCTGTCGTGGGAGCTGTATTTTTACGACCCCCAGCGCGAGGACACCCAGATCACCGCGGCCGGCCTGCGCGACGCGCTTGTCGGTGAGCTCGACATCCGCGTGCGGGTGCCCGACGAGATCCGCTACTTCATGTACAGCTTCGACCTCGACGCCGGGTCACTCGCCCGCGCCCAGGTCGACGAGCTCAACGTGTACCTGCAGTTCCACGAGGGCCAGGGCGGCCACTCCTACGCCGTGCGCGAGGGCGCCTGTGAGCTGCGCAACACCTACCGTTTTCACCGGCCGAAGCTCGAGATCGACGCGATCCTGCATCAGGTGCAGCGCAGCATGTACGTCGATTTCACGCGCACGCGGCTGGCCGAGATCGTGATCCCCGAGCTGTTCGAGTGCCAGAAGATCTGTGTGGCCAAGAAGCGCTTCGCCGACGCGATCTACTACTCGGGGATCACGGTCGATCAGCTGCTGTGGTTCTTCGAGCGGTTCGCGTACCCGCCCGAGGTCCGAGCGTTCGTCGAGCAGCAGCGCGAGCGCTTCGAGCACTTGCTGTTCGACGTCGGCATTGACTATCACACCGGCCCCGACGGGGGCTTGGTCTACGCCAAGACCGGGTACTACTCTACGCTCTAGCTCGCTCATGTCCGACGATCTGCTGGTCACGATCGACTCCGAGGCGCCGCTGCCTGGCCGCCCGCGTGCAGACGGCCGGCCGGCGGCCGTCGAGCTGTCGCGCTTCGCCGCGTTCGCGCAGCACCACGCGCAGGCGCCCACCCACGCGCGGGTGATCTTCTGTGGTGACGGCCCGGCGCTCGAGCAGCACGGCTTCGAGTTCGTGATGGCCGCGCAGGCGGGCGGGTTCACCAGGATCCGCCTGGACACGAGCGCCCGCCGGCTCACCGAGGCCGCCCAAGTCCGGGCCGTGGTCATGGCTGGCGTCAACGAATTCAGCGTCGGGCTCCACGGCGACACGCCCGCGCTGCACGACGCGTTGACCGGGCGCGCGGGCGACTTCGCTGACGTCACGACCTGCCTGAGTCGGCTGGCCAAGCACGACGTGCGCGTGCTCGTCGACGTCGTGGTCACGACCACGAACCTCGAGGCGCTGCCGCGGATCGTCGCGCTGGCGATCGCGGAGGGGGCCCAGCGGATCGCGCTGTGGAGCTACCTCGCCGATCGTGACAGTCCCGAGGCGCGGGCGTTGATCGTGAGCCTCGAGGCGCTGATCCCTGCGGTGAAGCGGGCGATCGCGCAGTGTCGCGCGGCGGGTGTGCAGGTCGTCGTTCGGCACGTACCTGCGTGCCTGCTCGCGGAGATGAGCGACGCGCTCGACAACGGCTCGGCCGACGCGTTCGAGGGTATTCGGCCTGGGCGACCGCTGCCGCGATTCAACTGCTTGCACGAGGCCAAGTGCGGGCACGCCGAGGCCTGTCTCGGGCTGCACCACGCGTACGTGAATACCCACGGCTGGGAGCTCGAGCGGCTGCAGCCCAGCCCCCGAACGCAGCCGTGGCGCGAGCGTGACCGCAGCGTCGAGCTGGGCGCGGGCGCAAACGCGACCCCGCGCGGACACGCGGCCTGGCTCGAGCTCCTCGGTGAGCACGCGTCGTTGGTCGCGGGTGTGTCGCTGACCCGGACCGAGGCGCGCTACCCCATGCAGATGCCTGATCAGACCCGGTTTGTGTTGGTGTTGACCGCCCGCGATGACGACGCGCGCACGTTCACGCAGAGCCGCTCGTTCAACCTCGCGTATACCGACGTCGAGGGGCCGGCTGCGGAGCTGGCGATCGCGGAATTTGTGGGGCCGGTGCTCGCGACGATCGCCGCGAATGATGACGGGGCGCTGTCTCTGAACCCGCGGTGACTCGGGTTTGGCGGGATTTCGGCATGCAGAGTCGGGCCTCAGAGGCATGCACCGGGTAATTACGGACGCCACCCGCCTCGCGACCGGCGCGATCGGCCTGCCGTCACAGATCTTCACACCCACGCCCCAAACCGACGGCGCCGAAGCCCCCCGCTACTCACGCGCGAGCCGCTGGCGTACCCTTGACCGCGTTGTCGCCCCAAGATCACCCCGCGGCCCCGGCCCCCAGCGAGCTGGTGCCGGCCAGCAACCGCGACCGACACCTCAACGTCGGCTTCGAGGCCTACCGCCCGGTCCGTCCGCTCGCCGACAAGGTCCGCGGCGAGAACCTGCTGTGGCACTCGCTCCTGCACGCCGGGCAGCTCGACGCCTGGGACGATCCGCTGCACGCGATCCAGCGTCGGTTGGGCGTCGATCGTTCGATCTGGGGCGTGTTCGTGGATCTCCAGACCAGCGAGCTAGCGTGGGAGCTGCGCCTGCTCAACGACCAACCTGGCGCGCCGCTCGGCGTGCTCGACCCGCTCCGCGCAGCCCTGCGGCCGTGGCTCGAGCTGGCGCCCGGGCTCGACGCGCTCGGGCCCTACGCGGTGCTTGGTCTGCGCTTCGACCCGTCGACCATGGCGACCGGTCGCATCGAGGCGATCGAGCTACACGAGCGCGAGCCGGGCTCGCCCACCACCTCGGTCTACCGCGTCACCAGCACCACCCGCGAGCTGGTCAGCAGCGAGCTGCTGCGCGAGCCCAAGCGCCACATCAACGAGGTGCTGCCCGCGATCAAGACCAGCGAGTTCGTGAACTTCACGGCCCAGCCGCGCCTGCTCGGCCGCGTGATGATCCCCGAGCTGTTCGCGTGCCGCCGCCTGCACGTGGCCAAGCGCCCGACCTGCGACAGCCTGTGCTTCTCGGGCGTGAACGTCGAGCAGCTCGCGTTCACCTACAAGCGGTTTGACTACCCGGCGCCGATGCTCGAGTTCCTGACCGCGAATCAGGCGGCGCTCGAGCACCTATTGTTCGATGTAGCGATCGAATACCGCGAGGTCGAGGGTCGCGTCACGTACCCCAAGACCGGCTACTACGGGAGCTTCTGAGATGGAGAGCTACAAAGGACGATTCGAGCCGACCCGCTTCGAGGACCTCACGGTCACCGTCGACTTTCACTGCCACAGCGCGTGCCGGTTCTGCATCGTGCAAGAGGGCATGAACTACTTCAAGGGCGTGCCGTGGGAGCTGTACACGGAGGCGGTCGACGACAACCGCACGACCGGCCGCTACCGCCGGGTGACCTTCACGGGCGGCGAGGTCACGATGGAGCGCAAGCTGTTCGACTACGTCAACTACGCGCGTGAGTCGGGCAGCTTCGAGCACATTCGCCTGCAGACCAACGGCCGGCTGCTGGCCGACAAGGCGTTCGCCAAGCGGCTCGTCGACGCGGGGATCGACGAGTTCTTCGTCTCGCTGCACGGCCACGACGCGGCCACCCAAGACTACATCTCGCAGCGTGACGGCAGCTTTGACGAGGCGATCGCGGGCATGCAGAACCTGGTCGAGCTCGGCGTGTGCCTGATGACCAACACGGTGCTCACGACCCTCAACCAGGCGCACCTCGCCGACATCGTCGAGACCGTGCGGCCGTTCGCGCCCACGCGGATGGAGTGGTGGAACTACCTGCCGATGGAGGACTACTCCGACGAGCGCGAGCTGCTGGCGTGCATGGACGACCTCGCGCCCGCGCTGCGCGAGGCGCTGGCCCGGGCGCGCACCCATGGCATCGAGACCGCGGTCAAGTATGTGCCCCGCTGCCTGCTCGGCGACGACGCGGCCAGCCAGGACAACACCCAGCCCGACGTGGTGATCGTCGAAGAGTTCTACGAGATCTATCCCAAGTTCGCGTGCGTCCACGAGGCCCAGTGCGAATATGCAGAGTCGTGCCTGGGCCTGCACCACCCCTACATCACCAAGTACGGCTGGGAGGAGCAGCTGCTGGTCCCCTACCCGCGCACGACCGAGTGGGACGAGCCCGAGTATGGGCTGTGGGTCGGCTCCGATCGCCCCGGTGAGGGTGACGCGAGCGCGACGGATCAACCGCTGTGGACGGCGCTGATCGACGGCGTCGCCGAGCGCCACGACGCCCGCCTGCGCGAGGTCATTTTGCAGCGCCGCGCGTGCGTGTACCGATTCGAGCTCGGGCCCGAGACCCGCGTGGACATCCTGCTCAGCGCCCGGTCCAACGGCCACGCGCTGGCCCACAGCGCCTCGTTTGATCTGCACTATCGCAACTTGCAGGGCGATCTGGGCGACGGGCCGATCCGCGAGGCCCTCACCGCGCTGGTCAAGGACGCGGTCAACACCGTGATCGCCCGCGATCCCGGCGGGATGCGCCTCGATCAGCGCAAGGGGCTGGTCGGGCCCGAGGCGTTTCGGCCCCGACCCAAGAGCAAGGGCCCCAAGGTCGGGGTCAAGAGCCTGCGCGTGCTCAACGGCCCCATGAAGTGAGCCAGCCGCTCACTGGGGGTGAGGGTCGCTGCCGACCGCGGCGGTCTCAGGCACGGTGCCAGCCACTGGGCCAGTCACTGGGCCAGCCGCTGGGCCAGCCCGAGGCACGCTCGACTCGGGCGTGATCTGATACTCGAGCTCGAGGCGCGGCTCGTCCTCGTCGCTGGTCAGCACGATCAGCTCGTGCACGCCGAGCTTGGCCTCGTCGTCGAGCGCGGCGTACTTGGCCTCGTTGACGGCAGCCCGAATGCTGGCCATCGCGCCCTGCGGATCGAGGACCTCGATCTCGAGCAGCCCGTCGGGATCCTGCACCTTCTTGATCTTCGGCGCCTCACCCTCGCGCGACGAGATCCGCAGCACGCGACTTTGCAGCTGGCCCGCGCGCCGCGTGAATCGGATGTTCTTCTGGTAGCGCAGGTTCAAGACCGCGGTGGCGCTGACGCGGATCGAGAGCTTGGGCGTGATCTCGCCGGTCGTGACCACCTCGATCGTGGTCGAGACCGTGCCGACCTGCCTGGCGCCGCGGAACTCGACCTCGTAGCTCGAGTCGCCCTCGAGCTCGCCAGCGGTGCGCCGCAGCGCGAAGTTCTTGGTGTCCTCGAGCGTGACCGAGACGATCTTCGCGTCGGTGGTCTCGCTCAGCTTCAGATCGAAGGTGCCGGTGCCGCGGCTGCCAACCCTGATCTCGCGCAGGTTGACCGACGCTGGCGCGGCCTCGACGTCGACGAGCAGCTCGCCCATCATGGTCAGCGTGAACGCGGGCTGCACGGGATCGTCGGTGTGCACGACGATCCGCTTGATGATCTGCGCGTGGCTGCCCCTCGGCCGCAAGGTGACTTTGATCTCCCCTTCCCCACCCGGGGGAATCGCATCCGCCGACAAGGCGGCTGCCGTACAGCCTCACGTCTTTTGGACGCGCTCGATGTGGAGATCGGCGGTGCCCTCATTCTTGATCTTGAACACGTGCTCGATCGAGTCGACCGGCTTGATCGCGCCGAAGTCGTAGGTCGCCTCGTCCGACGCGATCTTGGGCGCCCCCTGCTGCTCGGCCGCGCCCGTGTCGGTGTCCGTGCTCGCGTCGGCGTTGGCCTGGACCTCGGCCTGAGCCGCGGGCGCAGGCGCAGGTGACTGCGTGCCGCAGGCCAGCAGCATGAGTGAAGTGACGAGAGACAGCGCGCAGAGGGGCTTGGCCGGCTTGGACATGATCGCGCGGACTCTACCACCTCGAGCTCACAGGTCCCGAAGTTGCTCGCGCAGCGCCTCGAGCTGGGGTTCAAACGTGCGCTCGAACTGCTCGGGCTCATCGGCGTCGCGCCACGCGTTCCAGCAGCGCGTGGTCACGGGGCCCTCGAAGAACGCAGCGAGCCGGGCGAGCACGCCCCACGGGCCCGCGAGCAAGCTCAGCGGACGCGCGCGCACCCGCTCGAACGCGAGCTCGACCAGCTCGTCCCACGCTCGCGCCGGGACAGCGTGGAGCGCCAGCGCGTGCAGACCCATGTCGTGCACGGTCATGCCGACGTCACACGGGATATTGGCGAGCAGCTGGATATCTCGCGTGCGCCGATGCAGCTCGACGGCCCAGGTCGGCGCGACGGTGATCGGCAGCAGGCCCCGACGCACGAGCACACCCCAGTGGATCGGCCGCATCGAGGCGCCGACCCCCGCGATCATCCGCGGTCGGATCGTCGCCACGCCCTCGCGCCCGGCCAGCGCGCGGGCGTAGGTGCTCGCGGTCGGGACCGTGCGCGGGACCCCCTCGACGTCAAAGCTGGCTCCGAGCGCGGCGAAGTAGCGACGCATGCGACGGCGATGCGAGATCCGGGTTGACGCGACGTACACCGCCGCGGAGTTGGGCACGCGCCCATTCCGGGCGGCGGGATAGTGGACCGAGACGCCCGCGGCCGGCTCGGCGCTGACGTGGACCCGCCGGACCTGCGGGCGCACGCCGTAGAGCCGCTCGTAGTGATCGAAGTCGCGCAGCAGCAGGGCGCGATCGGGCTCGGTGTCGAGGGTCGCCGGCTCGCTGCTGACCTCGGCGAGGATCGACGGGGCGAGCTCGCCGATCGACGGCGCCTCCAGCGTCCAGCGCCGCGGCGCGTCGCCGAGACTCGCGCCCAGCGGCGCGGCCAGGGCTGCACAGGCCGCGAACCCCAGCTCGCTCGACGTGGGCCTGCGGTAGCTCAGACCCAGCCCAGCAACCTTCTGGGGCAGCTCGTGAGCGGGCTCCCCGGCCGCGGGGACCGGCGCGATATCAACCGCGATGCGATCGCCGCTGCTGGTGCGTAGCTCGACACACAGCGGGGATCCCTCGTCGAGGCGATAGCAGTCCGACAGCCGATAGTCCGCGACCACGAGGTCGTCCAGCTTCAGATGCGGACTCAGCAACTCAAACAGGTGCCGAGGGCTGAGCGACGCGTCGAGCACGGATCACCAATTCTAAACAAGTTGCTGCGCACGCGCGAGCAACGAGCTTTCGGGCGCACCTGCGCGCTGATAGTGTGGCCGAGCAGCACGGATGGACCCCGCAGATCACACGACAGCGCTGATCGAGCGCGGCTACACCGTGTTCGAGCGCGCCTACGATCCCGAGTGGGTCGCGGCGATCCGTGCCGACATCGATGGCATCCACGCCGAGCACGGTCGGCCTCGCTGTCACGCCGCTGGCAACGAGGCCCTGGCCGACGACGTGTACCTGTGCGCCGCGGGCATGGCCGTCCGCCGGCTGCTGCACGTGCGGCCGCGCTGGGCCAACGACATCGTCAAGCCAGAGGTGGTCGCGGCGCTGCGCGGGGCGCTTGGTCAGGACATGACGCTCGAGATCGCGGGCTGCGTGGTGTCCGATACGTCGCGGCCGTTCTTCGCCTGGCACACCCACGTCGGCGGCGTCGACGATGGGGTGTACCGGCGCACGGGCGTGTGGCCCAGCGTCAGCACGACCCAGCGCGTGATGACGCTGACCTACCTGCAGGATCTCGGCGAGCACAACGGACCGATGCTGATCTACCCGCGCAAGGTCGGCGATCCGATCGCGCCGCCCCACGATCCCGACGCCCGCAGCTGGCCGGGACAGGTCGAGCTGCGGCTCCCCGCGGGCAGCCTGGTGGCCGTGGATGAGTGCACCTGGCACGCGATCCCGCCGACGACCGAGGACGCGCTGCGGATGTTCATTGGGCTGACCTACGCGGCTCGCGACGCGCCCGTTGGTGGCTGGGCCGACGACAAGCTGTCGGAGCTGGCGAGCCAGCCCGAGACCAGCGAGCTGCTTCGCTCCGTGCTGGGCTGAGCCGACGACAAGCTGGTGACGTGTGGTGGTTGGCGTCGGCCCGGCGGCCGGTCAGACTCAGTGGTAGGCGAGCTCGCGCTCGGCAATTACCCACAGTACTGAATCCGGCTGGCCGGCCGGATTCAGTACGGTGGGCTGTGGCACCCACGTCAGCCCGGGAACAGCGAGAATGCAAGCAATGCTAAGCCGGCCGGCTGGCCGCTATTGGAATGCAGCGTCACGCAGGTGTTGCGAACGGCAAAATGCCACAGTCGCCGTACAGCCTGCCTGTAATCAATCCACATATACACGCGCCAGAGCACCAATTGCGCGTTCAGACCGATACACACACCCTAACCGACACCTGCCTGGACGCTTGCGCTCAATTGATGGCTGACTGTAATTTTTACGCACGTCGTGCGGGCTACAACCCCAGCAGAACCCCTCCCAGCACCCACTGAGCCGCCACAGGCCCGAATATGCACAATTGAGAATCAGTGGACGCGAATTGACCGCATTCGACGAAGTGCAGTTTTTTTGTCCGAAAGACCAATTACCCGCTGGCATTTCGAACGACGAGAGTTACGATTAGCCATTGATGGCACTGCGCAAGATTTGGTCTCCCATCCTGACTGCCGCCTTACTAGTTTGTGGGCTGACTGCCACGGCCCAAGCCGCGGAGCCGTACCCAGCCTTCGAGAGCGGGCAGGTCCGCCCAATGGCGCTCTCGCCCAATGGCAAGCGGCTGTTCGTCGTCAACACCCCTGACAATCGGCTCGAGATCTATCGGGTCCTCGAGTACGGGCAAGGGCTGGTTCACGAGGCGTCGGTCCCGGTTGGGCTCGAGCCAGTCGCGGTCGCGGCCCGGAGCAACCGTGAGGTCTGGGTCGTCAACCACCTGTCCGACAGTGTGAGCGTCGTCCGAGTCAATGGACTCGCCTCGCAGGTGACCCAGACCCTGCTCGTCGGCGACGAACCCCGCGACGTGGTGTTCGCGGGTCCGGGTGGTTCTCGCGCGTTCATTACCGCCGCGCATCGAGGGCAAAATGCCCCATTCGCCCCCGAGCTGACCACGCCCAGCGTCGGTCGAGCCGATGTGTGGGTGTTCGACGCGAACGACCTCGGCGACGATCTGGGCGGGACGCCGCTGTCGATCATCAACCTCTTTAGTGATGTGCCCAGGGCCCTCGCGGTCGACGCGAGCGGCTCGCGGGTCTACGCGGCGGCGTTCAACTCGGGCAATCAGACCGCGGTCGTGAACCTGCTAGCGATCCCGCCCACCGGTGAGGCCGACGGCGGAATCCCGCTCCCCAACGTCAACCACGGCGGCGTCCCCGAGCCCGCCGTGAGCCTGATCGTCAAGTTCGACGGCGCGCACTGGGTCGACGAGCTCGGGCGCGAGTGGGACGACCAGATCAAGTTCAACCTGCCAGACAAGGACGTGTTCGTGATCGACGCCAACGCGCCGACCCCCGAGCTCGTGCCTGGCGAAGACGGCTTCTTCGCGGGCGTCGGGACCACGCTGTTCAACATGATCGTCAACCCGGTCAGCGGGAAGGTCTACGTCACCAACACCGAGGCGCTCAACCACGTCCGGTTCGAGGGCCCGGGGCTGTTCGCCAACACGACCGTGCGCGGCCACACCGTCGACAACCGGATCACCGTGCTCGACCAAGATGGCGTCCACCCCCGACTGCTGAACAAGCACATCGACTACGAGCGCTGCTGCGACCCGATCCCCAACGACGAGACCAGCCTCAGCGTGTCGCAGCCGCTGGGCATGGCGATCACCAGCGACGGGGAGCTGCTCTACACGGCCGTGCTCGGCAACGACAAGGTCACGCTCCACTACACGGCCGAGCTCGAGGACGACGAATTCTACCCGGACGCCGGCGACCAGATCCCGGTCAGCGGCGGCGGGCCAACCGGCGTGGTCCTCGACGAGGCCAACGACCGCCTGTACGTGCTGACGCGGTTCGACAACGGCATCTCGATCATCGACACGGACACCCACGAAGAGATCGACCACCTGACGATGCACAACCCCGAGCCGGCGTCACTGGTGGCCGGGCGCCGGTTCCTGTACGACGCCGCGCTGACCTCGAGCCACGGCGACCAGTCCTGCGCGTCGTGTCACGTGTTCGGCGACAAAGACGAGCTCGCGTGGGATCTCGGTGACCCCGACGGTGACGTCACCCCGGCGGCCAGCAACGCGATCACCAACTTTGGCGTGGGCGACGTCGACTATCACCCCATGAAGGGGCCGATGACGACCCAGAGCCTGCGCGGGCTCGACAACCACGGGCCTCTGCACTGGCGCGGCGATCGCAACGGCGAGGGCCTGAGCCCGACCGCGCAGCCAGACGGCGGGGCGTTCAGCGAGGTCGAGGCCTTCAACGCGTTCAACGTCGCGTTCCCGGGCCTGCTGGGCCGCGACGAGGAGCTGAGCCACGCGCAGATGCAGGCGTTCACGGACTTCGCGTTGCAGGTGATGTACCCGCCCAACCCGATCCGCGCCCTCGACAACACCCTCAACGCGGATCAACAAGCGGGCGAGGACTTCTTCACGACCAACATCTCGCTCGCCAACCCGGGCGACGGCAGCACCTTCACCTGCGCGACCTGTCATCAGATCGATCGGCTCGGGAACGCCGAGTACGACGTCGACCACCCCGGCTTCTTTGGCTCCGACGGTCGCCTGGCGCTCGCTGAGTTCTCGCAGACGTTCAAGATACCGCAGCTGCGCAACCTCTACACCAAGGTCGGGACCTTCGGCTTCGCTGACGAGAACCCGGTGTTCAACAACCCCGACGTGCCGTTCTACGACGGGTCACACCAGGGCGATCAGATTCGGTCGTTCGGGTTCATCCACGACGGCTCGATCGACACGCCGATGCGCTTCTTCAACTTCTTCACCCAGACCCCCGAGGGGTTTCAGGACGCCGACACCATGCGCCAGGTCGCGGAGTTCATCTTCGCGATGGACTCCAACTTCAGGCCGATCGTCGGCCAGCAGGTCACGCTGTCCAAGCAAAACGGCGCCGAGGTGTACCCGCGGATCGCGTTGCTGCGTCAGCGCGCCGACGCGGGCGAGTGCGAGCTGATCGCCAAGGTCCAGCTCGGCTTGGTCGAGCTCGGGCTCTACTACACGGGCTGGGGGTACACGACCAGCTTCGAGAACCTGCCGGAGCTGAGCAGCTTCCACGTGGCTGCCCTCGCCAAGGCCTCGCCCGTGACCTTCTCGTGCGTCGCGCCCGGGTCTGGGTTCCGGCTGGGGGTCGACCGCGACGCCGACGGCCACCGCGACGGGGACGAGCTGATCGCGTGCAGTGATCCCGCCGATCCCAACGACGTCCCCTGAGCGGGGTCGCCTCGAGTACGAAGACAGAGGAGCCGAGCAATATGCTCGGCTCCTCTGCGCGTGGGCGGGTGCGGAGACGCCTCGCTACTCGATCGGCGCCTGGGCCTCGATCTCCGCCGCGATGAACTCGGCGAGGGCGTAGACCGCCGCGACCTCCTCGGGGTCGGCCTCGGGCGGCGGGTCGAACACCAGCTCGCCGACCCGGCCGCTCGAGTTCCCGTGGCTGTACGAGAAGCCCCGCGCGTAGGCACCCAGCAGATCGCCAGCGTTGATGCTCTGGTGGTGCAGGAGCACGGGCGCGTTCGAGGGCGAGTAGTCGCCGAGCCACGCCGTGACGACGGCGTCCTCGACGGACAGGCCGGCGAACGAGCAGCCTTGAATCTGGCTCAGGGCCGTCGACGCCGAGACCGTAGAGCTGATCCCGCAGGCGGCGTGGAGGCTGGAGTGGGTGTTGCTGCGGAACCGAATCGACTCGAGGGCGATGTCCGAGTACCACGAGCCGCTGGGCGCGATCGACAGCGGCGGGGCCCAATCACCCGTGAAAAACACCGGGCTCTGCCAGTAGTGCATCACGATCGCGGCGAAGGCGAGCCCGGTCAGCGGGTCGTTGATGTCGGCGCTCATCCAGGTGCCGTTGGGGTCGTAGGGATCGCCCCAGATGTCCGTGAAGAAGTTGGCCTCGTGGGACTCGAGGCTCTGCTCGGCCCCGAGCAGCGGGCGCAGGTTGTTGCCGCCGTAGCAATGGGCGACGTGGACCGAGCCGACGTTGGCGTCGATGAACGACTTCCACAGCGCGGCGTAGCGGGACCAGCCGCCGACCACTTCGACGTTCTGCTGGTAATAGTTGGCCCCGGGCGCGCTCATCGAGTAGCCAAACAGGAAGCTCGACGGGGGCTGCGGCAGCGGCTTGGGGCGTTGAAGCAGGGTCACGCGGTCGGTCGAGACGCCGACCGTGCCGTTGGGTCGAATCGTGATCACGGTGTTGGGGACCAGCGTGACCTCGGGCGCCTCGCCGAGCGTGAACTCGCCGTCGATCAGCGGCGCCCGCCATCCGAGCGCCTCGGCGGTCGCGTAGACCGTGTCGTCCTCGGCGTCGACGAGCGGCTCGAGCACGAGCTTGTCCTCGCGGACCGCGAGCGTGGCGAACCCACCGTTGGGGAACGCTTCGATCAGATCGGGGGCCCGCTCGGCCGCGAGCGAGGCCGCGAACCCGAGGCCGAGGCACCGCTGCATCTTGACCCCGTGGAGCTGCTCGCACAGCTCCGACGGTGACTTGGTGGTGGTCACCGGTTGCTCGTCGCCGACGCTGTACCCGACCCACTCGAGCGCCTCGACCCGCGCGCCGTAGGTGTCCGAGATCTTCAGGCCCTCGTCACTCTCGGTGCAGGTGTAGCGGTTCTTGGCGACCGTGCACTGGCTCGGCGTGAGATCGACGCAGCGGTCGTTCCAGTAGTCGAAGCAGGAGTTGACCTCGGGGAAAGCCACGTCCTCGTGGATGTCCCAGCTGTCGGAGACGACGACCGAGCGGAAGCCTTGGCTGGTGGTGGTGTCGTCGAGCTCGTCGAGGCCGCAGCCGGCGAGAGTCGAGATGCAGAGCAGGGAGACGGTGAACAGGGAGATGGGCTTGAACATGCGGGTGCTGTGCCTTTCGGGCTCGACCTCCCCTTGCGGCGCGCGGCCCCGAGTCTGACGGGCGCGCGGAAAATTGTTTGCTCGAACCCAACTCGGCGCCGCCCGAGCGGCGTGACGCCCAGCTACACTGGCGCGCATGCGCACCGAGGTGCTCCTTCGCCAGCTCGCGCGTCTCGATCACAGCGAGCGCGTCGCAACCTTGGTCGCTCACGCGCGGGAGCTGCCGACCGAGCAGGCGCAGGCGCTGGCCCGCGAGCTGTGGTCGGGCGATGGTCATCAACGCATGCTCGCGCTGGTGGTCGCCGAGCAGTGCGACGACATGCAGCTGATCTGGCGCGCGCTCGAGGATCCTGCGCGATCGCTGCGAGGGTGCGCGGCCAAGCTCATCGGTCGGCTGGCCCAGACGATCCCGGTGACGCTGCTCGACACCCTCGACACGCTGACGCTCGGCCGGGTGTACATGCAGGTGGCGCGGCATGGTCGAGCCGAGCTCGCCGAGGTCTTGGTCGACGGCCTGATCGCGCGCGAGCGCTTCATCGAGGCCACGCGGCTGCTGTGCGTGTGCTCGACCGAAGCCGTGGCCGCGCGCCTCGACCACCCCTGGCCCGACGGTGTGTGGTGTCGGGTCGCCCGCTATCACCCGGCGCTGTTGGCCGCGCGGATCGAGGAGCGGTTCACGACCGACGTCGCCCGCCCGGATCTGATCTGGCGAGAGTTCGACGCCGGGGTGTGGCGCGAGCTCGCGCGCGCGCAACCAGCGACGCTGGCCGATTGGGTCGACCGCTTCGCCGACGCCGACTCGCTGCCGCCAGCGCTGCACGCCGCGCTGCCGTGGCTGGTCTGTTGGTCGCCCGAGCGCGTGGTCGCGTGGCTGAGCTCGCGGATCGCCTGGACCTGCGCGAACGGGCTGCCCCGCGGGCTGACCAAGCGCGCCGTTCGGCTCGATGACGCGACCTTGGTGCCGCTGTGTCAGGGACTCGCGGCCACGGCTCCGGCGCGGCTGGGCGAGCTGGTGTCCGGGATGCCGCATGTCCGCCGCGGTCGGCTGTTCGAGCTGGCCGTCGCGCCGCTGGAGCTCGCGCGGATCGAGTGGCCGACCACGCTGCTCGCCCTGCTGCCGCTGTCGCTGCGCGATCGTGAGGCCGCGCGCATGCTCGAGCTTCGTCGCGCGCAGACCGACGGGAGCTGGCGCCGAACCCTGCTCGGCCTGCGCTGGATCGAGCTCGCGCGGCCGCTGCTCGAGCTCGAGGGCCGCTCGGCGCAGGCGAGCGAGCGGGCCGAGGCCCATCTCGCGCTGATCCACAGCAGCGCCGGCTCGCGCGAGGGCATGCCGCAGACGCTCGCGTGGCTGCAGCGGACCCGAAACGAGCAAGACCCGGTCCGGCTGGCGGTGCTGTCCGGTCTGGCCGAGATCCCGGCGACCCGGTTCGACGACCCGGCGGCGCTCGACGCCGTGCTCGCGCCGATCTTCGAGGCCCGCGACACCTCGTGGGCGACCCGCCAAAAGGCCGCGCGCGTGGCCCAGCGGCTGCTGTGCGCCCACGCGACCGAGCCCGGGTCGCCGCTGTTCTCGCTGGGCGTGAGCATCCTCGAGCGGCTGGCCGGGCACGGCGGCACGCTGGATCTGCCGCGCCTCGACCACAACCTCCCGCGCGGCGCCGAGCGGGCGATCGTCGCGGTGCTGATGCCGTGGATCGAAGCCGCCGCCAAGCGCGAGCAGGAGACCCACCTGGTTCGGCTGTGGACGGCGCTGGGCAAGCGGGCCTGGCGAGTCCCCGAACTCGGCGCCGCGCTCGGCGAGCTGATCTGGCACGGGCACAAGCGCAACGCTGGCCACGCGGCGCAGCGCTGGATCGAGGATCCCGAGACCCGCGACGTCCGGGTCCGCGAGCTGGTCAAGCGCGATCGCTCGGCGCTGTACCTGCACGCCGTGCTCGAGCACTGCCTGCGCCGACGCCAGGCCCTGCTGGTGGATCGCCTGGCTAGCCCGGCGCCGCGCGGGCGCTTCCACGACGGCAAGGTCGTCGTCGTCCCCATGATCTCGGACGAGCGCCTGTTCGGCAGGTGGACGACGGCGCTGCAACGTCAGTATCTGGATCTGATCGACGCGGCCGAGGCCTCGCCCAAACAATTTTCCCAGACCCGCGCGGCGCTGGTGGCCATGCGCGCACGCGTGCCGCTGACCCGCGTCGACGATCTTCAGGCCGCGCTCGCGTCGACCGATGTCAACCTGCAGGAGGCCGCGCTCGGGGCCCTGGTCTGGCTCGACGACGCCGCGCCCGCGCTGCCGATCCTGCTCGAGCACCTCGACGGCGACCGGGCCCGGGTCGCCATGTACGCGATGCCACGCCTGGCCCGGCTGGTTCCGCGCGATCGCTTCGTCGACGCGATCGGCCAGCTGCTGGCGCGGCCGCGGCTGAAGGTCACCGTTCACAAGGAGGCCCTGCGGCTGCTGGGCCAGCTCGCGACCGGGCCCGCGCTCGCGCTGCTTCGAGCCAGCTGGGCCCAGCCGCTGCACCGGGACGTGCGGATCGCCGCCCTGCATGCCGCCCGCGCCGTGCCCAGTCAGGCCGACGCGTGGGCGATCCTGAACGACGCGGCCCGGGATCCAGAGCCAGACATCGCGCGCGCCGTGGTCGAGGTCGCGCTGGCCAGCGTGCCCGCGGTCTATCGCCCGCGCTACCTCGAGGTGATGGGGGCGGTCGCCGATCATGCCAGCCCGATCGCCCGCGCGGGCTTGTTCACGGCGCTGTACGGCGGCTGGTCCAGCGTCGCGCCAGCGCGCGCGACCGAGCTGGGCGCGCGAGTGGTCGGCCGGATCGATCCCCTCGACTCGGCCGGTCCAACGGATCCATGGCGTCAGGCCGCGCAGGTCGTCGCCCAGGGCGCCCGCTCACCCGAGACCCACTCGACCTGCGCCGCGCTGCTCGACCGGCTGATCGCGGCTGCAGAGCTGGACGTCGCGCCTGCGGGCGAGCTCGACCAGGCCGCTCACCAGCGCCTGCGCGGCCTGCTGGACGCCCTGATCATCGACCGCCATCCGACCAGCCTGCAGCTGCTCGAGCGGCTCGCGGCTCCCCTGCTCGCGCGCCCGCGTTGGTGGTTGCTCGGGGCTCGGCTGAAGCTCGCGGCCGCGGCCAACGGCGCGCTCGGCTCGACGCTGCTCGAGCTGGTCGCGGCGGCCCCGACGGCTCGGGCTGCGCTGCTGCTCGACGGCCCCGTCGGCGAGGCCGCGCGGACCAGCGCCCGCGCGTGGACCGACGACGAGGTGACCGCGCTGATCGATCAGCTGATCACCAGCGAGGCCAACGCCCGGATCCTCGCGCTGCCGCTGCTGCGCGAGCTCGGCCCGCGCTCGGGCTGGAGCGCCCCCTTCACCGCTCGTCTGGCCCGGCTGCGCGAAGACCCTGACCTCGACGTGCGGACCGCCGCGCTCGAGCTGTGGACCAGCTGACTGATCGAGCGTCCGCGCTACTTGGATCGTCGGTTCAAGACCTTGCGCAGGTCCGCCTCGTCCTCGGCGAACGCCAGCACCCGATCCCCCGCGCTGAGCACGGTGTGGAGCGGCGGGTTGACCCGCAGGCGCCGGGCGATCGCGGCCTGCGGGCTGCTGTCTTGCACGTCCGACGCCTCGTACGCGAGCCGGCCCTGGTGCCCACGGTACAGCCCGATCGGCACGATCCCGGCCCGGCCCTGAGCGGTGAACAACAGCTTGCGAAGCTCTCGCCAGGTCTTGCCGTGAAAGCTCTCCGACAGCTCCACGGTGTACAGCTCGGAGTTGTCGTCGCGGAAGCTGACGATGTCGTTGAACAGCTCGCCAAAGGTTGGATCCACGCACGCGGTGGCCAGCCACGCGTCGGCGAGCTGGCGGGCCGGGACCGGGACCAGCCAGCGCGAGAAGGGATCGAACAGGCCGTCGGCGGCGTCGCCGTTGGTCGCCTCGACCAGGGTCACGGGCACCGTCGCCCGGGCCCCGCGGGCGTCGTCGCCAGCGAGCGCGGGCGAGTGGACCGAGGGTGAGACGCCCAGCGCCGCGTGCTTGCTGGCCTCGAGCCGGGCGCCGGGATCCAGGCGCACGCACGCGTGGTGAACGGCGCGAGCGATCCGCAGCGGGTGATAGCCACCCTGCAGCACGATCACCCGCGCGGCCCGGGGCAGGCGCAGATCGACGAGGTCTTCCGGGACCTCGGGGTTTTGTTGGTAGATCGTCAGGCCGCGGACCTTGGTGAGCTGCTGGCGGACTCGGGGCGGCAGCGTGTCGGACACGACCACGTGGATCGAGCGCTGGCGCAGCGGGCCGGGGCTGCGCAGGACTCGGACCAGCTGCAGCATCTCTTCGCGGAAATTCAGGATCACGATGTGATTGCGCAGCCGCCGAAACAGGCGCATCTGGTCGCGCGACAAGATGCTGGTCAGCGCCGCGGTGAACCACGCCAGCAAGCCCAAGCCAGCGATCGTCGCGGCCGCGCCGATCACCCGCGCGGTCGAGGTCTTGAGCGACTCGCTGTCGAAGTTGCCCGTCGCGAACATGTTCATCTCCCAGAACGAGTCGTTGAGGGTGCGAACTCGGGCGTTGCTGTCGTGCTCGAGGTTCCAGACCACGATCGTCGCGGCCACGACGATCAGCAAGAACCCGGCGAAGGGCACGAGCGGGTTGGACAGCTGGCCCTCGAGGTTGCCGCTGAGCGGGTTGCCCAGCAGGCCCTTGCGACGCAGGAATCGGCGCAGCAACACCAGCAGCCCGGCGGCCAGCGCGAGCGCGGCGAACACCTTGGCCCAGTAGATCGCAAAGTCGCGGCGCTCGGTCAGGCCCGCGCCAGGGTGCAAGGGGACCGGCTCGCGCTCGGCGAAGTCGCGCCAGCGCACCGCCACCGGCGGCAGGCCCTCGACCGGGTTGTGCTCGATCCAGCGCAGCCCGGCGATCAGGTCCTGGACCTGGGCGTCGCTCAGCGCGTCGACGCCGTCGCGGCGGGCCGTGAGCACGACCGTGCTCACGCACACGCTGGGCACCCCAAACTCGAGCCCCGGATAGCTATGGGCGTCGATCTGGCAGATTCGATAGTAGGGGAAGCCGTCGATCAGGCGCTCGATCACCGAGCTGGGCAGCGCGTTGAGCCCGGCCATGCCCGAGGCCAGCAAGCCCGCGATCGCGTCGTCGCCGATCTCGGTCGTGCGTAGCATCATCAGGAGCTCGCCGTTTTGCATCGCCGCCATCGCGGCCTTGTTCTTGATCGGCAGCGAGTTGACGTCGTCGAGCGTGAGCCCGGCGGCGCCAAGGATCACCTTCGAGGTCTCCATGCTGCCCGAGCCCAGCTGCCCGACGAAGATCGGGCGATCGCCGACGGAGCTGAAGTCGTCGAGGCGGACCGGTCGACGGACGATCACGTGGACCGCCGAGTCGTCGATCGCCGCGACCAGCTGCAGCTCGACGCCCGCGAGCTCGGCGGACGAGAGCTCGCACATCCACCCGCTCTGGGCCCCGTCTTCGAGCGCATGATCCCCGACCGCCGAGGCGGCGAACGCCTCGGCGGCGACGTCGTACTGGACCAGCGCCGCGTCGACCTCACCGCGCGCGAGCTTGCGGACGTTGTCGCATGAGCCCCCGGTGTTCTCGACGTGGATCCGCGTGCTGACGTCGACCTGCGCGAGCGCGTCGGCGAGCGCGTCGCCGGTCTGCGAGAAGCCGCCGCCCTTGCTGCCCGCACCAAACCGGATCGTGCCCGCGGGCAGCGGCGCGAGCTCGGCCGGCTCGGCTGCCGGATCCTGGGCGCGGGCGACCGGGGTCCACCAGGTGATCCAGACCACAAGCACAGCCACCAGTAACGCCGCGAGCTTGGCCGGCCGACTCACGCGCCCACCTGCATGCCCGGCTGCTCGCCCGCTTGATCCTGCTCGTCGCCCGACACCAACACCATCAGGCACACACACTCGCTCAGGCGCGTGCGCGGGCCTGGGTTGACGACCACGTCGATCGGCTGCCCGCCCTCGCCGCGGCCCTTGGCCACGCCGATCACCGTCATCGCCCGACCGGCGCTGTCGCACTCGAGGGTCAGCGCGGCGTCGGCGAAGCTACCGGCGCGCAGGTCCTCGGGGATCGCCAGGCTCCGGACATGGTGGCGGCCGCTCAGCAGGCCCACGATGAACTGAAACACGCCCAGATCCACGCACGCCTGCCCGAGCAGGGCCGCGCGCAGGTGACCCGGATAAAACACGTTGGAGACCCCGAGCCCGACGAACTCGAACGCCGCCTCGGGATCCTCGATCTCGACCAGCACGTTGGGGCCGACCTCGTCGCCGCAGGCGCGACGGATCGCGGCGCAGGTCAGGCGCGAGGCCGAGTCGGGCTCGTCCACGCCCGCGCGCGGCAGCACGATCACCGAGCGAGCCGCGACGATGTCGACGTCGCTGACGAGCCGGCCTGGATACGCGTCGGAGCCCGGCTTGACGTCGATCGCCAGGGTGCGGACCTCGACCCCTTGCACGTGGTGGGTGGTGAGCGGCGCGTTGCCATCGCGCACGCAGGTGATCCGGTTCACGCCGACGCTGGTGATCGTGCGCGCGAGCTCGTCGATCAACCCCGCGCTCGCCGGTGACCAGTGCAGCACCACGACGCCTGGGCCGCGCGTCGATCCAGCTTGATCATCTTGGTCTGGATCGCTCACTGCGGCAGCGACGATGCCGAGCGCTGGAGCGAGGTGTCAAGCGCGTGTATGCTCCGCTCGACCGCGCCCCTGGCCGCCCGTGGTGCTCTGCACGCTTGGACGCAATCAATGATCCAGGGCACGACGCTCTCGCTTCCCGCTCTCGCCGCTGTGTTCGGCCCGCAAGCGGGCGCGGCCGCGATCGACCCCGCGCTGGTGTGGCTGGTCGCCGCCGCGCTGGTCTCGGGGATCATGGCCTACGTGGGCGCCATGGTCGGGCTCGTGCTCGGCCAGTTTCGGCTGCCGCTGTTGGTGGTCGCGCTTGGCTCCGCTCCGGCCGCGGCGGCCTCGAACCTGGCGATCTCCTCGCTCGGCGCGGGCACTGGCGCGTTCGCCCACGCCCGCGAAGGCCGGGTCGAGCTGCGCTTGTTGCTGAGCATTGGCGTGCCCTCGGCGATCGCGGCGTATGTGTCGTCGCGCAGCGTCGAGAAGCTCGAGGCGTGGTGGATCGAGGCGGTGATCGGCGCGACCTTGCTGATCTCGGCGCTGCCGCTGACCCGCAGGGCCATGAAGATCCACCGGTCGAGCGCGACCACGTCGAGCCCCGCCGACCCGAGCCCCGCCAAGTCGAGCCCCGCCAAGTCGGACCTGCCAGGGGGCGACGCACCACCCGGCGCGACCGACAGCCCCGCCGAACCACCGCGACTACGCGGCGGGCTGCTCGCGCTCGAGGTCTTGATCGGTGTGGCCCTCGGCGCGCTCTCGGGCGTGGTCGGCCTGCTGCTCGGGACCCTGCGACTGCCCGCGATGCTTCGCCTGGGCGTGAGCGCACCCAAGGCCGCGGGCACCAACATGGCGATCGGCTTCTTCACTGGCGTCGCTGGAGCGCTCGGGGCGATCGGCAGCGGGCGGGTCTCCCTGCTCGCGTTTGCGACCGTCGGCGGCGCGACCTTCGTGGGCGCGTGGCTGGGCGCGAAGCGGACCAAGTCACTGCCGACGGCGCGACACCTCGCGCTGATCGCGATCGTGTTGGTCGCGGTCGGGGTCTGGCTGATCTCCAAGGCGATAGCGGGCCGGTAGCTTGGGCCGGGCCTCGCCCGCCGCACCGTCGCGCAGCTCGAACTGTCGGGTCAGCCGATCGAGATCCTCGACGCGCTGGCGCAGCCCCTCGGCGGCGGCGCGGGTCTGCGAGGTCGCGGCCGAGGCTGTGATCACGAACTGCGCCATGGTCTGCATGGTCTCGGACACCTGCCCGGTGGCTTCGCTCTGCCTGCGCGTGACCTCGAAGATCTCGCGCGCCGCGTTGGCTGTGTCGTTGGCCAGCTTGCGGTTGCCTTCGGTCGCCATGACCGTGCTCGCGCTCGAGCCCTTGATCCCCGCGACCTGCCCGCGGACGTCGGCGACCGTCCCGGTCACGCGCTCGGCCAGGCGACGCATCTCGGCGGCGACCAGCGCGAAGCCCCGCCCGGCCTCCCCGGCCCGAGTCGCCTCCAGCGAGCCGTTGAGCGCGAGCAGATCGCTGCGATCGGCGACGTCGCGGATGACCTCGAGCAGCTCGCCGACCCCCCCGGCGCGGGTGCTGAGGTCGTTGATCTTGATGACCATCGCGTCGGTGGTCGCGAGGGTTCGCTCGGCGTTGTCGAGCACGTCGTTGGCCTTGATCGTGATCCGCTCGGCCGACTCGGCCAGCGAGCTGACCGTCGCGCTCATCTCGCTGACGTTCGACGAGGTCTCCCCGGCCGCCGCCTCTTGCACCTGGGCCGCCGCGTGGATCTCGGCCGAGGCCGCGGCGACCTCGACGGCGGTGTCGCGGATCTCCACGACCATCTGGTGGAGCTGCTCGAGCATGCCCCGGAACGCGTCGGGCAGCTCGCCGGGCTGCTCGATGACGATCGACAGATCTCCGCGCGCGACCGCCAGCGCGGCCGAGGACAGGCCCCGCAGATTGTCGACCACGCGATTGAACGAGTGGGTCAGCGCGCCCAGCTCGTCCGCTTGCATGATCGGCAGCGGCTCGAGCTCGCTGACGTCGCCGACCTCGACCAGGCGATGCATCGAGGCCTCGATCTGGCGGAGCGGATCGATCAGCGAGTCGGTCGTGAGCACCGCGGTGATCGGGCCCCAGATCGCGAGGACGAGCCCGAACACCAGCAGCATCAGGACGTAGTGATCGTCGTCGCGGGTCAGGGGTCCTTCGAGGACCAGCCAGCGCCCGGCGGCGAGCGGGATCGCCACGCTGGCCCGAGCGCTGCGCCGATCGAGGCTGACCCGCGTCGGGCCGTGGATCGGGTGGACGGGAAGCTCGGGGAGCTGGTCGAGCGCGGCGTTGACCGGCACCGGTGGGAGCCCAGCGGCGTCGACGATCCGACCGCGCTCGGGTGCGCGCCCGGCTGCGATTCGATCGGCCTCGACCGAGCCCAGCCGGACCAGCTCCGCGACCCCGTGGTAGCGGTTGAACGCGGCGTTGGTCGAGACGCCGACCACGGCGATCAGCGAGCCCGCCGCGGTGACGTAGCAGAGCATCAAGAAGATCAGCCGCGCGCTCAGAGACGTCCGGGGGGCGCTGACCCGCAGGCCCCGCTCCGTCAGCACCCGAGACACCGCGACTCGCTCGCGGTTGAGCAGCTTGGTCGTGACCGAGAACGCGAACGACCAGCCCCCGCTGAGGATCGCGACGAGCATCAAGCCGACCGCCACCAGCTCGCCGCGGCCGATCGGCGCGGTCTCGGCCATCCCCACCCACACGTAGATCGTGGCGACGAGGAACGAGGCCACCCACGCGAGCGAGAACACGCGCATGAATCGTGTGGGTGCCCGCTGCAGCGCCTCGCCAGCGGCGAGCAGGCGCGCGTCGTCGTGGCTGCTCGCCGCGTCGCGCCAGCCGTCGATCGGCGCGAGCTCGAGCTTCAAGTACGTCGTCGTGGTGAACCACCGGATCACCGAGACCACCACCGCGGGGACCCAGACGGCCGCCAGCTCGACCGAGAGCAGCGTCGCCCAGCCGAGCGCCAAGAGCACGACAAACGGCGCCTCGATCAGCTGAAACCAGGCCAGGGTCCGCCAGGATGTGGTCCAGTCTCGCATGACGATCGCGATCCGACTCTACACCCACCGCGCCGTCCGCGGCCACGCGATCGGCTTCGCTCGACTTCGCGCCAAGCAAACTAACGGCGCAACACCGACTGCAGCAGCGGACCACCGCCAGTGAACCCGGCGAGTGAATCATCGCTAGCGTCGGTCTTGGGCGCCCGCGCCGAGGTCATGTAGGCGCCCACGAACATCCGCAGGCCCGGCGTGAGTCGGGGCATCGCCGCGTGCCAGGTGCACTGCTCGAGGATCACCGTCGAGCCGGCTGCGAAGTGCAGCTTTTCATGGCCGGGCCAGTCGGGGGTCATCTCGTCGTGCGGCGCCTCGGTCGGGTCGCCGATCCGGCGCGGGTACACGCGCAGCTCACCCCCGCGCGCGTCGATGTCGTGCAGGTAGAGCACGGCGATGACCCGCTGCGACTCGGTGAAGCGCGGCCAAGTCGAGCGGGCCCGGTAGTCCTCGACGTCGATCCCGCCGATATGGTTGTGCCACGAGAAGAACGGCCGCGCGGCGTCACACAAGACCGCGCCGGTCAGCTCGAGGTGCATGTCACGACCGAGCAAGCGGCGGACGACCTCGACGACCGCGGGCGACAACAGCTCGTGGGCGAGCTCGGGGACCTGCGCGAGCAAGCGCGTGACCACGAACCCGGTCGGCGCGAGCTGGACGTCCGCGCCCAGCTGCTCGCCCTTGGCCGAGTAGGGCGTGGGCGCGCCGGAGCGCTGGTACAGCTCGGTCAGGGCGGCTCGCAGCGACGCGACGGTGGCGGGGCTGTGGCTGCGCTCGACGATCGTGAAGCCGCGATCGCGCAGCGCGTGGACGTGGGCATCGAGCTCAGCGTCGCGCGTGCTCACCGTTGCAGGTTATCAGCGGGCGAGCGCGGCCACCAGCTCGCGCGGCGCGGCCCGCAGTCGGACGCTCGCCGATCGCACGCTCAGTCCAGCGCGTCGCGCAGCTGCTCGATCCCCACGTCACGCAGCGCGACCGCCATGCTCCGCATCGTGTCGAGCAGCTCGGTCGGCGCCTCGCGGCCGCGATACGACAGCCCCACCTTGCCGGCCTCGATGAAGTGCCGCGAGCCATCGAGCGGAGCGACCCTCACCTCCCACGCCGCCGACCCGACGAAGCTGGGATGATCGATCTCGACCCGCAGCACGCCCTGCTCGAACGACACCAGGCCGGCCCGCGCCCGCTCGAGCGCGGCGTCGGGGCTCGCGAGCCCGAGCAGCGCCGCCAGACCCCGGGGCGCAGGCCGCTTGGGCATGGGGATCTCGATCGGCCGCGCGCGACGACGGGGTGTCCCGTCCCCGACCAGCGCGCTGTCGCTGTCGTCGATCCGCTTGGCCGCGATCTGAACCAGCTGGGTCTGCAGCTGCCCGAGCTCGAGGAAGGTCTCGGACCGCTCGGTCGCGTCGACCAGCGGCGGCGTCAGGGTCTGGACCTCGTCGTAGTCGTCGAAGGTCTCGCGCGCGGGGCTGGGCCAGCGCTCGACGGCGGCGTCACCGAGCACGGTCCCGGGCAGCGGGTGGTAGGTCGACCACATGAACGACCCGGGCCGCAGCCGATGCAGCAGATCCGTGGTCGATCGGGTGTGGGTCCGGGTCTCGCCCGGCAGCATGGTCATCAGCGACGCGCTGGTCTCGAGCCCGAGCTCTCGGCAGTCGTCGAACACCTGCTGCAGCTTGGCGTCGGGCGTGCGGCGGTTGAGCACGTCGCGGCGAAAGCCCTCGTCGCCGGCCTCGATCCCGCAGTGAAACAGCACGCAGCCGGCCTCGGCCAGCAACGCGAGCCGCTCGCGGCTGGCCGCGCTCGGGTGCATCTCGACCTTGAACGGCAGGCCGACCCGGCGCGGGTACTCGCCGGCCAGCTCGCGCAGCCACGCGAGGTCGAGCGGAAAGTGCTCGTCCCAAAATTCGAAGCCCTCGGGCGAGTAGCGATCGCGCAGGTCCGCGAGCTCATCACACAGGTGCGCGACCGGGCGGGCGTTGCGTTTGTCGCGGGCAGCGAAGTCCTGCAGCTTGCCCCACCGCGGGGCCGAACAGTACGCGCACGTGAACGGGCAGCCCCGGCCCGCGCGGGTCGGCAAGAAGCCGTCGGCCAGCGGGCCAAAGGTGTTGATGCCGTCGTCGATGATCTGGCTGACCTCGCCGAACACCTCGTAGTCCCAGCGCGGCAAGCTGGCGATGTCGGGCACGGGGTCGGCAGGCGGGACTGGATCCGTCCACCCGTCGCCCTGCCGCACCCACAGCCCGGGGGTGCTCGCCAGCGTGCGCTCACCCGCCGCTACGCGATCGAGCAGGGCTCGCAGCGGTCGCTCGCCCTCCCCGATGCACACGGCGTCGACCGCCGCGCAGCCGGCCACGTCGTGGGGCGCGAGGCTGGCGTGGTAGCCCCCGACCACCACGAATGGCCGGGGCTGATCGCTGCGATCACGCGCCAGCGCCAACAACAGCGCGCTCGCGCCCGGCCAGTCGCGGGTCATGCTCGACACCCCGATCACGTCGGGCTGCAGCTCGTCGATGTACGCGGCGACGTGGTCGATGCGGAATTTGCGAAAGATCTCGAGCGCGATCGGCTCGTGCCCCGCCTCGCGCACGACGGCCGACAGCGCCGCGACCGACGAGCTGAACGCCCGCCGGGGATCGGTGAAGAACAGCAACAGCACCTTCATGGCGCGCCCCGATCACGTACCCGGCCGCCCCGGCCACCCCCGCCACTATAGATCCGACGCAGCGCGCCGTCGCGGGCGACCGCCGCCTGGGTCCGCTCGTCGCGGCGCTTGGTCGGCGCGAGCCCAGCCCGGCGCACGAAGAACCCGAAGAAGCAGCGCTGGCCGGCGCGGGTCATGGGCGTGACGGCGTGCCAGGTGCCCTGCTCGAACATGATCACCGAGCCGATCGGCGCGCGCACCTGCGCGGCGCCGGGCCACGGATCGCGCCCGGGTGGGTGCGGGGGCGCGGTGCTGGTCAGGACATCGCGCGGCCACACCTGCATGACCCCATGCTCATCGTCGAGCGGGCTGGCGTAGAGCGTGAAGCCCAGGCGCTCGATCTGATCGAAGCTGGGGTAGTCGGCGCCGCGCATGTCCTCGGCGTCGATCCCCCCGACGTGGTGATGCCAAAAGAAGAACCCGCGGGTCGCGTCGCTGATCACCCCCGCGCTGAACTCGAGCTCGAACCCAGGCCCAAGCAGCTCGGTCAGCAGCGCGAGCAAGCGCGGCTCGTGGAGGATCTGCGCGGTCTCGGGGATCCGGTCGAGCAGCCCCATGCAGGTCATGCCCACCGGGCTCACGTGGACGCCGGGCTCGACCACCACGTCGGCCTGCGAGAACAACGAAGGCTCGCCGAGCCGAACCCACTCGGCCCGCAGCGCCGCGGCGAACCGCTGGGCGTCGGCCACGGAGAACAGGCTGTCGAGCAGCGTGTAGCCGCTGGCCCGCAGCTGCGCCGCGTGGTCAAGCACGCGGCCCCCCCGGCAGCAGCGATCGCAGCAGCGGATCTCGGGTGTCGACGCTCAGCAGCGACTCGTCGACCCGCTCGGCCGCGGGCGCGCTCGCGGACGCAAACCACAGGCCAAAGAAGAAGCGCAGCTCGTGGTCGACGGTCCGCGGCAGCGCGGCGTGCCAGGTCGTCTGATCGAGCATGACCACGGTGCCCGGCGGCCCCACGACCTCGTAGCGCCCGTCCCAGTCTGGCTGCTCGACCGGCGCGGGCGGACCCGAGGCGCCGCTGACCCGATGCGGATGGATCAGCAGCTGCCCGGTCTCGGGGCCCATCTCATCGAGGTAGACGATCATCGCCACGCGCTCGGGCGTCTCGATCGGCGGGCGCAGCCCGAGCCGCCGAAATTTTTCGTCCTCGATGCCGCCGACGTGGTTGTGCCACTTGAAGAACGGCCGGGTGTGGTTGGTCACCACCGCGCCCGCGAACTCGAGCCGCATGTCGGATCCAAGCGCGCCGCGCAGCACCTGCACGGCGTCGTCCTCGAGCATGTCGCGGTGCAGATCCGGGCACAGCTTGAGCAGCTTGTGGATGACCAGGCCCGTGCCCGAGACCTCGAGGTCGTCGCCGAGCCACTGCGGCTCGTCCGACCACAGCGGCGGCTCGTGGAGGCGCAGGTAGACCTGCTCGAGCGCGCCGCGGAGCCGCGCGACCTTGGCGGCTGCGTAGCTGCCGGGGAGCACGGCGAACCCATGCTCGATCAGTGACTGCGTGCTCGCGCTGGGTACTAGGTGGTCCACGTGCGGTGTCGGGGCGCGGCCACGAGGTTGAGCGCCTCGGGGTGGACCACGTCGATGACCTGCCGCAAGCCGGGGGAGCTGACGCGATCGACGGGCCCACGGTGAGAGTACGCCAAGCCGTCGCGCTCGGCGAAGTAGCGCGCGCCCTGCTCGAAACGCACGACCTCGAGCACGACCGCGCCCTGCGGACCAAGCAGATCGAAGAACACCCCACCGGGCTCACCGCGCACCGCCGACAGCCCCCACCCGACGGCCTGCTGCGCGATCGCGTCGCGCAGCCGACCCAGGGCGCGGTGCTCGGGCCTGACACTGACTGCTGGGACCGGCTCGGCCGGCTCGGCCCCACGCTCGCGGCGCGGCTCCGCGCCGCTGGCCACCTCGCCGGTCTGGGTGGTGATCGCAAACCCGACCCAGTCGTCGTTGAGGATCGGCCGATCACACTGGGCCGCGAGGTCGTAGAGCCACTCCCACTCGCGCGCGAGATCGTCGGCGGTCCAGCCCTCGCACGAGAGGATCTGGAAGGTCACCGGGTCGTACTCGATCGACAGATCCGCGGCGCGCTCGAGCAGCGCGTCGGGCAGGACCAGGCACTTGAACGCCTTGACCGTGTCACCGAGCTCGAGCGAGCGCTCGACCGTGCGCCGAAACGACTCGGGGTTGTCGCCGGGCAGCCCGAAGATCAGCTCGATGTCGAAGTTCAGGCGGCCGCGGATCCGCTGGAGCACCTTCTCGAACCGGGCGACGTCGAACGGCCGACCGAGGCGCTCGAGCACGTCCACGTCGAAGCTCTGGATCCCGATGCTGGCCTGGACCTGCTTGATCCGATCGAAGAACTCGAGGTGGTGGTCCTCGAGGAAGGTCGGATACAGGTGGCCGTGGACGACCGAGCCGGCCAGAACCCCGACCTGGTCCTCGGCCGCGACCAGGGCCCGAAACGCGCGCGGGCTCAGGTTGAACGCCGCGTCCAGGAAGAACACGTTGGGGACGTTGGCCCGGCGCAGACCCTCGAGGTGGGCCTCGAGGTACGCGGCGTCGTGAACACGGTCGGACTTTTGCTCGCCCCACTGGCAGAAGGCGCAGTGGATCGGGCAGCCGCGGAAGGTCTCGATGTAGCCGGTCTTGTGCAGCGGCCCCAAGTCGAGCTGATACGGCGACGGGTACTCGTTGATCGCCGGCCGCTCGGCGACCTCGCTGCTGCGCCACAACCCGCGGGTCGGGAACTGCAGCCCGGCCACGCGCTTGCGCCAGTCGGGCGCTTGGTGGTGGCGCACCAGCTCACGAATGACCGCCTCGCCCTCGCCCGGGATCACCGCGTCGACCCGATCGCGCAGCGGGTGATACTGCGGCAGATCCAGGACCGAGCGCCGGGCTGACGGCCCACCCGCGACGATCACCAGATCGGGCTGGTCCTCGCGCAGGCGCCGGGTCAGCTCGGCGAAGATGTTCAGCGACCACACGTAGGTCGAGAGCCCGACCATCGTTGGTTGAAACGCGCGCACCGCCTCGAAGAATTGTTCGGCGTCACCGCTGGCGAGATCGAGCAGCAGGATCTGGGTGTCGGCGAGATCGGGCGCGCTGACGATCGACGCTCTGAGCTTCTCGATCCCGTACGAGAACGAGAAGAAGGTCCCGTTGGGATCCCGCCACCGCGCATCTACCGCAACCAGTACGATTCGACGTTCCACGCGCGCAAACGATAGCAACTATCCAACGCGGCGTCGTCGGGACCTCATGGTGCAATGCATCGTGTCGCCTCGCACCGGAATTTCCGCCGAGGGCGAGGCGCCGCGACCCAGTTGCACCGGGCGTACGCATGTTTCGGCGTGGCCAGGCGAGGCGGCGCGAGGCATTGCACCGCGGTTTCTGGCCTCGCGTGGGCTGATCCCGGGTCGGGCGCCGGGTCGGGCGACCGCCCTCGATCGTACAGTCTTCGTTCATGGTTGGGTATCCATAATATCGATGGTGTCCCGCCCGGCTCGCCCCCATGCTCGGGACATGCCGGTCGACCCCTCGCTCGAGCCCACCCGGCGGCGCCACGCCGCGCAGCTGTGGACCATGCGTGCCCACGCCGAGCTCGAGGCCGCTGCGCGCTTCTCACGCTTCGCCGACGAGCTCGCCAAGCTCGACGCGCCCGCGCAGGTGATCGAGCTGGCCCAGTCCGCCGCGGTCGACGAGCGCCGCCACCAGGTCCGCTGCGACGAGCTCGTCGCGTACTTCGGGGGCGAGCCCTCGGGCGCGCGCGAGCAGCCGGCCAAGCCGCTGCGCTGCGATCTCACCGAGCCGCGCGAGCGCATGCTCTACGAGGTCGTGAGCATGTCGTGCGTGACCGAGTCGCTGAGCACCGCGTTGCTGCTGGAGATCCAGACCCGCTGCGAGGATCCTCGGGTGCGCGCCGTGGTCCACGAGATCGTCCGCGACGAGGTTCAGCACGCGCGCCTGGGCTGGCTCCACCTGGCCCACGAGGCCAGGCGCGGCCCGAGCCTGGCCTGGCTCGGCTCACGGCTCCCCGCGATGCTCCGCGGGACCCTGGACACCCCCGAGCTGTTCGCCGACGGTCCGGGCGCGGGCGACCAGCTCGACGGGCTCGGCGGCCTGCCCCGGGCCAACCGCCGCGAGATCTTCGTGCAGTGCCTGACCGAGGTCGTGTTCCCCGGCCTGGCCCACAGCGGCGTCGACACCAGCGCGGCCCAGGCCTGGCTCGATCAGCTCAATACACGCCCGGGATGATCCGGTACGGCACCCGCTCGCAGTAGCGTGTCCACAGCTCGCCGTACTTGGCCGCGCAGCGGCGGTCATCGTCGCGCTCGCGCGGCACCAGCAGGGCCACGTAGTAGAGCGGGTACAGCCACGGCCACGGGCTGCCGAGCCAGCCCAGCGCCAGCGCCAGCCCGGTCGCCATCAGGATCTCGCCGAGATAATTGACGTGGCGCGCGACCCCCCAGAACCCGCCGCACAGCAGCGAGCGGGCGCCATCGGTGAGGACATGCGGCGCCAGCACGCCCAGGAACACCCGCTCGGGATCGGTCTTGTAGGTGAACTTTTGCAGGTTGGCCCCGCGCGCCAGCGCCCAGCCCGCGAAGAACACCAGCGCCGCGACCACGCTCAGGACCGGGCTGACGTGGGGGTTGCCCCGATCGGCCAGCGCCCACAGCCCGATCCCATAGAAGTACGGATAGAAGCACAGGCAGCCCCAGCCCAGCTTGAAGCCGACCCGCTCGGCGAACAGATCATACGTGTAGAGGTGGACCCGCTCGAACCACAGATAGTCACACACGAAGAAGCTCAGCAGCGCCAGGTGCAGGGCCACGCCGGGCGAGGGATCGCCCGGGTAGACCATGTAGTGATGGGCCGCGAAGCTCAGGATGTTGAGCTCGAGCATGACCGCGCCGACCAAGTACAGGAGCATCTTGGCGTCGACGCGGCCGCCGAGAAACTGCGGGTTCTCGCGCCGACCCAAGAACAGATCGGCGGCCAGCGACTTCGCGGACGGCTCGGCGTGCTCGGCCGGCGGCGCGGTCAGGACGATCCACAGCGTGAAGCCGACCCCGAGCCCGAACGCACCGATCAGTCCCGACCAGCGGTGATGGTAGAGCCAGTCGAACGGCAGCCACCCGATCCAGCCGAGCACCACCCACCCGAGCACGGCGACGAACAGCACGCCCAGGCCGTTGAGCCTATAGCGCAGCGGCTCACCCGTGTCGGGATCGCGGACGTAGCCGTCGACCACGCGGGCGGGGAGCAGCAGGTGCAGCGCCAGGATCGCGGTGTAGATCAGCGCCGGGGCCAGCAGGCCGGCGACATCGAAGCACGAGTCGAGACTGAGATCGTCGAGCATGGGCGTGAGCCCTCGTGTCTCACGGCGGGAGCCGTTCGTCGAGCCAGGAGATCAGGTGTCGGAGCGACTCCAGACAGCGGAACCCACGCGATGACGCGGACGGGCGACTGGAGGCCCTGCGCGGGACGACGCTCGCGTCAACCCAGCGCCCGTCCCCGCTCCACCCATGCGATCGTCACGGCGACGTGGCGGCGCCATCGGAGCACGCGGGCCAGACCATCCTCATCTTCGACCGCACCTCGGGAACCACGTCAGGCCAAACGACATCCGCGGATCGGTCGCGTGAGCCGGACTCGGCGCCGAATGGGGTGACGGCATCGACTGGACTCGCAACCCTGGTGTCCAACTCGAGTCACGTCATTCCAGCGGCAGATCGATCGCCGTCAACCATACGTGACGTGAAAGTTGCCGGGCGGGCTTGGCTGTGTTTCCAGTTTTCGAGGATGCACGCGTGATAGATTCGCATGGCGATGTCGGCCGCGCGGAAGCTCCTCTTTGTCGTCACGGCGGCGTGTAGCGTGCTCCCGAGTGCCTGTGTAGAGCGGCCGGTTGTTCCCGAATCGCAGCCGCGCAGCACCTTGGACATACACCGACTCGAGCCGCCTGGGCACGCCCCTGGCGAGCCGCGAGCCTTCACTGACTGCCCCGAGGGCGCCTGTCCGCGGGAGCAGGCTGCCTACCTGTTTTCAGGCGAATTCCACGAACGGGTCGTCGACCTGCGGGTTCAAAGCTGCACCGTGGGGCTCGACCTCGTGTGGGCCCGTCGCTATCGGTCGCGCGTGAGTCGCCACCCTGGGGAGACGCCGCTCGGCAATAATTGGGACCACAGCTACAACATCTATATCGAGCTCGGCGCGGGTCCAAGTCAGCCGATCATGATCTACGATGGCGACGCACGTCCCGCCGAATTCTCGCTCGACTCGAGCCACCAGTGGACCGCGCCTGGCTATCATCGGGTCGGCACGTTCGATGACGATGGCCGCTTTGTGCTGACCTTCGCGGACGGCGGCACGTGGACGTTCAACGCCGCGCAAGACTCGGCTCGGGTGGGCACGCGCAAGCTGCGGCGAATTACGGATCGCAACCACAACATCGTCGAGCTCGAGTATGACGACAATGACCGACTCGAGCAGGTCGTCAACGCTGTCGGGCAGTCCCTCGACTTCGAGTACGACGCGACCGATCATATCACCAAGGTCACCGCGCAGCTCGGCCCCGACACCTCGCGGACGATTCACTATGACCGCTACGCGGCCGATGACCCCGGCGGCAACCCGCATGACCTTCGCCGCGTCACGCTCCCGCCGATCGTCGGCACCGTCACCGGCAACGACTTCCCAGATGGAACGAGCACGACCTACACCTACGCGACCGGCACCGGACACACGGAGCTCGACGGCAATCTCCTGACGATCGAAGACAGCCTGGGTCAGATCTATCTGCGCAACACCTACTCCGACACCCAGGACCCCGGAGACTTCAACTTTGATCGACTCCTCACGCAGGCATGGGGCAACTCGAATGATCGCATCAGCATGATCTACGCCAGCGTCGAGCCCTCAGCCACCAACAACTTCGCGATCACGATGGCCTGGGTCAACGATCGGGTCGGCCGGGTCAGCTCCCACTTCTTCGACGGCGGCAACCACCTGGTGCTGCGCCGCGAATACACCGGGTTCGCCAGCCCGGACCTGCCGTCCAGCGACGGGTTCAACCCGCCGGGGGACAAGCTGCGCGGCGACGACCCCGAGTTCTTCGAGACGCGCTTCGCGTACAATGTGGATGGTCACGTCATCCGCGTGACCCACCCGCGCGGCAACGCGACTGTCTCGGTGTACGAGGGAGATCTAAACGCCGCCGCGTCGCCGCGGGTCCGCGGAAACCTGCGCGAGCGTCACCTAGGCCTAGACATCCAAGCTTGCGACAGCGGCGCACCAAAGATCAGCGAGTACTTCGAATACGTGCCGGGACTGGGCAACGAACACGATCAGCAGGAGTTCGTGGCCCGCGCCACCGATCCCCGGGGCAACGTGACACAGACCAGCCATGACGGCAGGGGCAACCGGATATCGATCATCTACCCAGAGCCAGACACCCGCGAGGACATGCAATACAACGTGCTCGGACAGTTGACGCGTCACCGATTCCCAAAAGATCAGCATGGCGCCCGCCGCGAGCTGGCCTTCACGTATGAACATGAGGGCCGTCTCCGCAGCGAGATCGAGGATCCCCAAGGTCTCGCGCTGACAACGACGACGGAGTTCGACGCAGCCTGCAATGAAGTCCGACGCATCGATCCGGCCGGCAACGACAAGCTCTACAGCTACAACTCCCACGACGAGTTGGTTCGCGAACTGAGCCCGCTGACCACCTGCTCGGCGACCTGCGGTGGCGGGACCCCGACGCGGGCCTACACCGATCGCATCTACGACGCCAACATGAACTTGGTGCGCGTCGACGAGGAGGCGCTCGACTGCGAAGGCAACCCTCAGGCCAATGCCGTGATCTCGACGTTTTTCGAGTACGACATCCTCAACGAGCTGACGCTCACCAGCGCGGAGCTCGACGAGGGCCAGGCGATCGTCAATTTGCTCAGCTACGACGCCAATCGCGAGCTAACCACACAACAGCTTGGGGAGGCCGTGTCACAGACGGATCCCTTCAACACGGTGAGCTCAGTCTACGACGAGCGTGGCCTGCTGTATCAGGAGATCCGCGGACAGGGCTCACCGCTCGCGCAGACCACCCAGCACGACTATGACGCCAACGGCAACGAGCGGCGCGTGCTCGAGGGCCCGACGCGCGTGACCAACTATGTCTACGATTGTGCCGATCGACTCGTTTCGATCCAAGACACGATGGGCAACCAGACGACGTACCGGTACGATCCGGCCGGCAACCGAGTCGAAGAACGGTTCGAGGGGGAGCTCGTCGATCTACCCGGTGCGTCGGGCAACCTCCTCTCGCGGCGGACGACCGTCAGCTACGACACGATGAACCGGCCCGTCGTGACGACGCGGGATCACTTTGACCCGATGACCCAAACCCAGATCGGAGACGGCGCATCGGTCACCACCCTTGCGTATGATGGCGAGTCGCGGGTGATCCTCGAGACCGACGACAGCGGCGGCCAGACCACCCACGATTTCGACGCCGTCGGCCGACCGTGGCGTACTGTCGATGCCGAAGGGAACGCCGTGGAGCTCGCGTACGACGACAACGGCAACGTCAGTGAGCGCGAGCTGACCGACGCCCCGACGATGGCAGGCGCTGCTTTGGTCGGTGTTTGGACGTATGCCTACGACGAGCAGGACAACCTGGTCCAGACCACGGACCCGATCGGCAGCACGACCCACAGCTGCTACGACTCCCTCGGTCGCCTCGCGGAGACGGTCGCCCCACGCCAGAACCGTACGACCTACAGCTACGACGGCACCGGACGCCTGACCGAGTCGGCGTACCAGCTGACGGACGACGGGACCGGGGCCGGCAGCGTGGTCAGCGTCGCCGTCACACGACAATTTTGGGACGCCAGCGATCGATTGATCGCCCGGGAGGATCCTGGCGGCAACCTCACGGAGTATCAATACGACTCGCTGAATCGGGTGACGCGCGAAACGTACGCCGACGGCCGGTTCAATGTATTTACCTATGATGATCATGGCAATATCGTCGAGTTCGTGGACCCGAGCGGTACGTCCTTGGTCTTCGGCTACGATCGACTCGATCGCCGCGTCAGCGTGGCGATCACACCCGGACATGGCGTGAGCGCCGACACCACCTTCGAGCGTTACACCTTCGACGGTCGCTCCCTGCTCGTCGGCGCGGACGACGATGACAGCCATGTCGCGCGGCGTCACGACTCGCTGGGGGCCATACTGGCAGAGACTCAGACCTATCTGAGCGGACCCGCGCGTGAGCTCGGCTACGTCCGCGATGCGCTCGGCAACCCCACGACGACCACCTATCCCGCGGGGCGAGTGATCGACCGCAGCTTCGACCGCCTCGCTCGCACTCGAACGATCAGCGAGGGCGGCTCCGAGCTCGTGCAGCTCGAGTACCTTGGCCCAAGCGTGCTGCGCCGGACCTACCTCGAACCCAGCACCCGGAGCGACTACAGCTACGACCCCGCCCGCCGCATGGTGGGCAGCCAACACGTCGAGTTCGTTGGTGATGTGGTCACTGACGTAGTCGACCAACGCATCTACGGCTTCGACGACGCGAACAACAAGCAATCCGAGCAGGATCTGACACTCGGTAACCTGGGCGGGCGTTGGACGATCACGCACGACTCGCTTGGCCGCATGGTGGGCAGCGACGTCAGCGGTAGTGTTGCGGGCGATCGCTCGGTGGACTACATGTTTGACGGCGCTGGCAACCGAACCAGCACGAGCGGAAGCAAGTGCCCCGGTTCCTACACGCAGGTCGGCGTAGACGCGGTGCTCAACCAGTACACCCTGACTCCGTGCGAGGCCTGGTCGCACGACCCCGCCGGCCACCTGGTCGATACCAGCGCGACGGCCAGCGACGGGTCCGATCGCGAGTTCGAGTACGACCACCACGGGCGGCTCGTCCATGTCGTGATCAGCCCTGGTGCTCCCGACGAGGTTGCGATCGAATTTGCCTACGACGCGCTGGGTCGCAAGATCCGGGCGACGTCTACCCACGGAGCCTCGAGCGTCACGGAGCAATACGTCTATGACGGTTGGAACGTGATCGAGGAATACACGACCGCGGACTGGACACCGAGCGCCACGTACCTCTACGGCGACGGGCTCGACAGCCGACTACAAATGATCCGAAAAGACTCGTGGTGGTTCTTCGACGACGAGACCGGCTCGACGACCGCGCTCGGTCACAAGCCCTCGGACGGGCCGTTGCTGGTCGAGCGCTACAGCTACCAGGACTTCGGCGAGCCAAGCTTCTTCGTGGCCGGCTCACCCGCGGCGAGTTCGCTCAGCGGGAATCCCTATCTGTTCGCGGGCCGACGGTGGTTGCAGAGCATCGGCCTGTATGATCTGCGTACGCGCCACCTGGACCCCGTCGCCGGCCGCTTCATCACCCGCGACAGCCTTGGGATCTGGGCTGACGAGGAGAACCTGGGCAACGGCTACACCTACGTGACCAACACCCCCGGCAGCGCGACGGATCCGACCGGCGAGTGGAAGAAGCCGCACATCAAGAATTGCCACGACGGCGCCAGGTACGACATCGAGCAGTGGCTCGGCGAGGCCGAGCGCCAAGCCCGGCGAGCGCGGAGCTGGTTTGACGGACAGGCGGAGCGCAAGCGCAAGCGTCGCAAGACAGACTGGAACAAGAACAAGAACGATGGCCGGCTGTGGTGGGGGAACTACGACAACACCCGGTTTCACCGAATCAAGTGGAACTATCGCAAGATCGTTCGTCGTTGCTCGAAGAACGTGATCACCTTCAAGTGCCGCAGCACGGGTGAGTTCTGTGGATTCACGGACTCGTCCGCCTGGACGCACTCGTCTTGGCATGCGTGGATTCGCGTGTGCAAGAACGGCAGGCGGGGAATGTTTCGCTCGAATGGCACACCGCGGTACGATAGCAAGATCTTCAACGGTGGGACAATCCTGCACGAGGTCTCTCACAACATCAATGCAATCGGAGACAAGCGGCTCAACGGCTCAAAAGTGAGCCTCCATGACGAGGTTCAAGAGCTCGCCTCCAGGAAACCCGTTCGAGCGAGCTGGAACGCCGCCAACTACGAACACTACGGAGCGTCCCGATGACATTCTCGGCACCCATGACCCCGCACCCGCTGCGACACCGAGTCGCGTTCTTGTTCTCCGCATTTTTCACGACGGCAACGTTGTGCAGCTTGCCCGCACAGGCCGTGTCATGTCCGGGGGGTGAGGGCCTCGAACTCGTCGATCCGGTGCTCATCGTCATAGACGGCCCTGGTGACGCCACCGAGGAGCAGGACCGCTGGTCAAGCATCGGCCAGATCTACCTCGACGGTCCACGCGTGCTGCACGTAGACGACCAAGGCTTCGAACTCGAGAAGGAAGAATAGTGATGACTGTTCGACTCACAACCTGCCTCGTGTTGCTCGCGGGCGCCGCCCAAGTGGCCAGCTGTATCACCTACGACTGCGGTACGCTCGATCTGGTCGAGTCTGGCGTGTACCGGCTCCACGACACCATCTACGATCGCCTCGATCCGCAATATACGGACCTTCTCGGCGCCCAGCTCACCATCGATCGAGACACCGAGACCTCCACGATCCGCTACACCCGCGATGGGACCACCTACGAGGTTCGTCACTCGCTGACAAAGCTGTGATCACCGCCTGCTGCCGCGTCTCGATCACGCGGCAGCGCAGCCAAGCGACGCCCGCTCGTGTCTCACGGCGGGAGCCGTTCGTCGAGCCAGGAGATCATCCGCGGGTACACATCCAGCGCCGCCGCCCGACCAATGAACGTGTCCTGATGCCCGTACCCGGGGATCTCGATCAAGGTCGCGTCGATCTGCGGGTGGCGATCCGCCAGGTACCCGTGGCACAGCGCCATCGAGCCGGTCCACACCCGATTGAGCATCCCGTCGACCAGCAGCAGCGGCGTGTCCCAGTCGGCCAGGCCGTCGAGGGCGCTGCGAGGCAGGCGATCGTAGCGGGCATCGGCGAGATCATGCCGGACCACCGCGCGCTCGCTGACCATCTTGCGCAGGTGGGCATAGAAGCTCAGCGGCGCCGGCCCAAACAGCTCGCGCAGCCGCGCGTGGGTGACGGGGTGGAGGTTGCGGTGCTCGTACAGCGCCGACTCCCCTGCCCGGCCCGAGGCTCCCGGCCCCAGCCCGGGTGCCAGCCCCAAGCTCGAGCCCCACGCGAACGAGATCATCTGACAGGTCGGGTCCTTGCAGCTCGACCCCGCCGCCGCGAACGCGAACAGGGCAGCCCGCCGCGACAACAGCCCGACCTGGGCCAGGTCCATCGGCAGGTAGCCCTCGGGCAGCATCCGCTCGAGCACGCGCGGGAGCAGCGAGAGCTTGAGCCGCGACAACTCGGGCAGGTTCGGGGTCAGGAAGGTCGAGTTGGCGACGACGCCCGCGAGCGGCCCCGCGAGCTTGGCGGCGATCGTCATGCTCAGCGCCAGCGCCCCGACGCAGTGGGCGATCACGGCGACCGGCCGACCGCCGTTGTGACGGCGCACGGCCGCGAGCGCGGCGGGGAGATCATAGAGCGCGACGTCGTCGACGTTGAACCCGCGCGCGTCGGTGTTGTAGGGCAGGCGGAAGCTGCCGCGCCAGTCGATCGACCACACGTCGCCCCAGCCCGCGTCGAGCAGCGACTCGACCAGGTTGTCGTGCTCGGGCATCACGAACATGTCGGTCGAGGTCGTGAGCCCGTGGATCAGCACCACGCTGCGATCGCTGGGGCCGCGGCGAAATCGGGTCAGGCCCAGGGTCAGCCCGTCGTCCGTCAGCAGCGGGAATTCGCGCAGCTCGGCGTCGACGTCGGCGATCAGGGGTCGAAGCGCGGTCATTTACCTGACACCACCGAGACCCCGAGCCGCAGCGCGAGATCGTAGAAGGTCCGCCCGATGTTGCCGCCGAGCCACGCGAGGTACAACAGCCGCGCGCGGCGGCGCTCGGCCTCGGGCACGTCCGGGTGAAATTCGACGTTGTAGACCTGGTCCTCGACCCAGGTCTTGCCCTCGACCGCGGCCTGGCCAGACACCAGGGTGCCGCTCGCGTCACCCAGCTCGAGCTCGAAGGTTCGGCTCTGACGCCACAGATCAAACCGGGGCCGCGCGACCTTGTGGCCCTCGAGCCACAGCTCGCGGCCGTCCTCGTCGACCAGCTCGACCCGGATCCGCATGAGCGTGGCCTCGCTCGAGCGCGGGCGGCCGAGCCCGGAGTTGGGCCGGACCCACCAGTGCCCGTCGCGGACCTGCAGCGGCGCCGGGTGTAGCGCCGGGCACAGCACCCGCCCGGACACGTCGATGCGGCGATCGTCGAGCAGCTGCCGCAAGCTGGTGACCGAGGCGGTGAAGTCGAGCTCGAGCGGCGTGGACTGGCCGTTCGGGCCGGCGGCCGCGCCGATCAGGTGCTCGCGAAACCACATGTAGCGGGCCGGAACGCCAGCCGCGTCGAGGCGATCTTCGAGCAGCCCGGCCGCGCGCAGCTTTCGATCCCAGCGCATCATTTGAGCGGCGTCGAGCGGCGGACACGGCAGCTCGAGCTGCGCGGCCAGCTGCGTGGCCCGGCGCGCGTCGGTCCGGGGCGCGAGGTTGACGAGCCGACAAAATTCGCGGCCGCTGTCGCTGCCAAGGATCGCGCGCAGGGCCGAGAGCGGGTGGTCGGGATCCTCGCCGAGCTCGGCGCGGACCGCCTCGAGCCAGCCCTCGAAGTCACGGATCCGCATGCCGCTGCCGCCGAGCTCGTACCACTGGTGCATCTGCGCGATCGAGACCGGCGCGGGGTTGACCAGGTGGAGGATCCGGCCGCGCACGTCGCCCGAGCTCGCGCCGCCGAGCGAGACCGCGACGATCATCGAGGCGATCCAGTCGACCGGGGCCACGTCGACGTCACGGATGTCCGGCAGACAGCGCAGGCGATCGGACGCGCGCAGCAACAGCATGAACAGATCGTCGGGGTTGTGGCAGGCGGTCGTGGAGTGGGGCCCGATCGTGCCCGGCCGATACACGACGACCGGCAGCCCGCGGGCGCCCGCCTCGAGCACCAGGCGCTCGGCCACCCACTTGCTCTGCTGGTAGCCGATCGGCAGGGCGGCCCCGGGCCCCGGCAGGGTGTCTTCGTCGAGCACGTCGCGCGCGAGGCAGCCCGCGCCGACCAGCACGCCGATCGTCGAGACGTGGTGGATCGCCGTCGGCCGCTGGGCGCAGGCCAGCTCGATCAGCGAGCGCGTGCCCTCGATGTTGGGCCCGCGCTGCAGCTCGTAGGGCTGGGCGAAGTTGACCGCGGCGCCGCAGTGATAGATCGCGTCGAGCTCTTCGGCCTCGCGCCGCCAGCTGTCGCCGCCGAGCCCGAGCCGCGGTGCCGTGAGATCGCCCGGCTGGACCTCGACGCGGCGGCGCAGGGCCATCGACCACGGCAGCTCGACCCGCTCGACCGCCGCGCGCAGCCGCTCCCACGCATGCTCTGCGTCGCGGGCTCGGATCAGACACACGACCGTCGCGTCGGTCTGGCGCAGCAGCTCGAACAACAAGTGGGCGCCGACAAAGCCGGTCACGCCCGTGAGCAGGACCCGGCGCAGCACGGCGGGCGCCGTCGTGCTCGACCCCGGCCGCAGACGCGCTGCCATACCCGCTGACGGACCCGCTGACGGACCCGCTGAGTTGGCCCCGGGCCCACTCCACGCCCATGCCCCCGTCCCCGCCGGGAAGATCGTGGGATCGAGCTGCGCGTCGGTTGCGATCCGCTCGGGCAGCGGGAGCTCGCGGGCAGGCACACCCGCGTCGAGGGTGCCTGCGGCGACCGAGGCGAGCGCCCGCGCGCTGGGTGCGTTGACGAGGTCGTCGAGCGTGAGCTGCAGCCCCAGCTCGCGGCGCAGATCCGCGAGCAGCTCGACGGCGGTCAGCGAGCTGGCCCCCGCGGCCAGAAACTCCGCGTCCAGATCGAAGTGGGAGAGGTGCAGCAGGGCGGCCATGCGCGCCGCGATCTCGCGGGCCAGCGTGGTTCCGGCCTCGGACGTGGTCGAGCCGCCGACCCCCGGCTGCAGCCAGCGCACGCCAAACGCACGCAGCACGTCTTCACCGGTGACCAGCTCGCTGGCGATCCACCCGAGCCGCTTGGCCTCGAGGCGCCGATCGATGTCGAGCCGGCGCGAGGTCGAGTCGCCGGCCGCGTGCTCGACCCGCTCGAGCAGCGCCGACAGGCCGATCGAGCGCAGCCCCGCGGCGGGGATCCGCAGCTCGAGCGCGCCGCCGAGCCCCTCGACCAACTCACCCGCGCCCGCGTCACCGACCCGCCGCACGAACCGACGCGCGGGGGTGTTGCGCGGCGAGGGCTCGGCCAGCAGCCGCACGGTCGCGGCCCCGACCTGCTCGGCCTGCTCGGCCAGCCACTTCAACAGCTCGAGCTCGACCCCGCGCCCGAGCACCCGACAGCTGAGCAGCAGGGTCTCGACGACCAGCTCGGCCTGGCGCAGGCGCGCGACGACCAGCCCGACGATCCCGTAGTCACCAAAGCGATCGTGGACCTCGAACACGGTCGCGCGGACGTCGGGCTGCTCGAGCTCGTTGGCCAGCTCGTCGGCGGTGCGGGGGCGCTTGCGCAGGTTGAACTGGTTGGTGCGCGCGCTCAGCTGGGCGGCGCGCTCGAGGTGGCGCTCGAGCGGGCGCGCGACCACGGACAGCTCGAGGCTGCGGACGAATTCGATGTGGCCCTGCCCGGCCCGACGCGACGACCGGCGGGCCCGCTCTTCGGCGTAGCGACGCGGACGCTCGAGATCCGCGTTGGTGCGCGCGTCGACGTCGAGCGCCCACAGCCGCTCGATGAAGCCCGGCCCCCCGTCGCTGGGTTGGCCCGCGAGCTGCTGCTTGGGCAGCACGAACGCGAGCACCTCCGGGCACGCGTCGCGCATCGCCGCGACCTCGACCTCGTTGTCGTCGAGGAAGCAGAAGCTCTCGACGCCCAGCGACAGTCGCTCGGCCAGGTTGATCAGCCGCGCGGCCTTGCTGTCCCAGCCGCCCTCGATCGCCACGAAGTCGTCGGCGCCCGGCAGCTCGGGCCGCTCGAGCGCGGCGCGGACCAGATCGGGATCGTTGTTGCTGACGATCGCCAGCAGCACCCCCGCCGCCCGGCACTCGCTCAGGCGTCGATGCAGCGGCGCGAACGGAGCGGGGTCGAGCCCCGCGGGCCCGTCTTCGCCGACGACCCCGGCCCACAGCGTGTTGTCGGCGTCGACCGCCACGAGCTTGAGCATCTGCCGATCGTGGCGCCACAGCTCGCGCACGATCGCGGTGGCGAACGCCGCGTAGGCGGGGCTCGTGAACGGCACGTGAGCGAGCGCGTCGGCCTGGGGATCGAACAGCGACTCGACCCGCAGGGCCGCGAGCATGGCCTGGGGCCCGAGCACCCGCACCCCCGAGATCGCGGCCAGGCCCTCGCCGAGCTCGCGCTCGAGCGCCAGCAGATCTTCGGACGCGTCGGACGGCGGCAAGCCGATGATCATCAGGCCGGCGCTGGCCGCCTCGCGGACCGCGTCGAGCAAGTCCGCGCACCAGTCGCGATAGTCGTCGAGCCCAGGCGGGACCGCGCGGGCCCGGAACACGTCGACCAGCCGGACCAGCAGCACCCGCGCGACGACGTCCTCCGAGCGCAGCGCGCTGGCGGGATCGAGCAGCGGCTGGATGACCTGGGCGTAGGGCTCGGGCTCGACCTCGAACGGACACTCGAACAGCCGGCCCCAGCCGACGATGATCGGGATCATCGGCTCGGCGGTGAAGGTGGCGGCCAGCGCGATCCGTCGGCGGGTCGGCGCGGCCGGGCAGCTGCTTGGCCAGGCGTGGTGCGACAGCGGGGTGTCGACGTCGCGCGCGAGCGTCGAGAGCAGCTCGACGTAGGCGTTGACGAGCGCCCGCGCGCCCTGGCGATCGAGCACGTCGGCGCGGTGGTGCAGCTCGATCGATCCACCCTGCGGCCCACGGACCAGCGACAGCGACAGATCGATGTCCATCGAGACCGGGCCGATCGGCAGGCGCCGCAGGCTGGCCCCGCGGGCGTGCTCGTTGGCCGGCAGCACGTTGAACAGCACCTGCAGCACGGGGACCCCGGGGACGCAGCCGAGCGCGCGCTCGAGCGAGGCCGAGACCGAGACCGGCAGGCCCGGGGAGTCCATCGCCCGGCGCAGCTGCCCCTGCGAGCGACGGGCCAGGACCCGCGGGGTGTCGCTCGCGTTGACGCGGCACGCGATCGGGACCGGGACCCCGAAGTAGCCGACCGCGTCGGGGCTGCCCAGCGCGATGCGCTGATCGACGGGGACCCCGACCACGAACCGCTCGACCCCGCAGACCCGGTGCAACAGCAGCTGCAGGACCGCGAACCCGAGCGCGGCGGGCAGCACCCCGAGCGAGCGCGCGAGCGCGTCGATGCCCGCGTGGGTCGCCGCGTCGAGCTCGACGAACAACGACTTGGCCGCGTAGCCAGCGTCGGGCGAGCGGCCGGTGAAATTCACGAACGAGAGCGGCTCGATCCCCGCGAACGACTCGGCCTCGAGGGCGTCGCCCTGAGTCCCAAACTGCGCCCCAAATTGAGCCCCAAACTGGGCCCCGTGCGGGTCCCCGTGCGCCTCGGTTGCGAGCCGCGCGAGCGCGCCGTCGTCCGGGGGCCCGGGCGCGCGCGCCTCACCGTGAAGGTCGGCCTCGAGCTCGTTGACGAGCACGCGAAACGACGCGTGATCCGAGACCAGGTGGTGGGCGACCACGCACAGGACCGGCTCGGCGCCGGGATGCTCGAGCAGCACGAACCGCCACAGCGGCGCGCGGTCCAGCGCGATCGGCCGACGGACCTGCTCGGCGTACACGGCCTCGAACTCGTCGAGGCCCGCGAGCGGCTCGCGCTCGAGCGTGATCTGGACGTTGGCCGCGATCCGCTGGCACATCACGTTGGGGTGCTCGATCGAGTCGAGCACGAACGAGGTCCGCAGCGCCGCGTGGCGAGCCGCGAACGCCTGCAGCCCGAGCTCGAGCGCCCTGACGACGTCGGGCTCGGACCCAGCTCGGCCCGCGCCCCAGGTCTCCGCCCAGCTGTCGAGCCCGTCGGTCCCGCCCCCGCGCAGCGAGAACGCGGCGGCGAGGTACAGCGTGTCGGCCGGGAGCCCCGCCGCGCCCGCCCCCGATCCGCTCGCTACCCGAAACAACCGCTGCATGTCGGCCGTCAGCGGCAGCTCGCGCGCGCGCAGCTGGGTGGTGTCGTAGCCCTCCTCGCGCAGCCACGCGGCCAGACCGGCGACCGAGGGCGCGTCGAACACCGCGCCCAGCGTGATCTCGCGGCCGAGCATGACCTCGAGCTTCGCGGTCATGCTCGCGATCGCGACCGAGTCGGCGCCGAGCTTGAAGAAGTCGTCGGTGCGGGTGAGCCCGGGGTGGCCCAGGACCTCGGCGCAGATGTCGAGCACGCAGGCCTCGACCACATCCCGCGGCGGATCGACCCCGCCCGCTCGGGTCTCCTGGGCCGCGCGATCCTGGCTGTCACTGTGCGCGAGCGCTTCGAGCCGACCGGCCAGCCAGGCCTCGCGCGCGGCGCTGCGCCGGAGCTTGCCGGACGAGGTCTTGGGCAGGGTGTGGGGGGGGACCAGCAGGACGTCGAGCGGCCGCACGCCAAACCCGTCGGCCAGGACCTCGCGCGCGGTGGAGAGGATCGTTTGATAGCGATCGCTGGGGGTCGACTCGCGCACCTCCACGATGATCACGACCTCCTCGAGGCCATCGTGCTCGGTCGCGAACGCGACCACGCAGCCGGGCCGCACCTGCGAGTGGGCGTCGCCGATCGCCTGCTCGAGATCGTGGGGGTGCAGGTTGCGGCCGCGGACGATCAGCAGGTCCTTGCGACGGCCACACACATAAAGCTCGCCCTCGTGCATGAACCCGAGGTCGCCCGTGCGCAGCCACGGCCCCTGCTGATCACCGACGAGCTCCAGCCCGAAGGTCGCGCGCGAGAGCACCGGCCGGCCCCAGTAGCCGCTGGCGACGTGGGAGCCGCGGACACAGATCTCGCCGACCTGCCCGTCGTCGAGTACCGCGAGCACCTCCGGGTCGACGATCGCGACCTCCGAGCCCGGCAGCGGTCGGCCCGAGCTGACGAGATCGACCCCAACCGTTGAACCCGCCGAGTCGGCAAGCTCTGCGCGGCCCGCCTCGAGGGCGGCTCGATCGGCGTGGAGCACCGTCGGCCCGCCGCCGACGCGGACGGCCGTGACCGCGAGCGTCGACTCGGCCAGGCCGTAGCAGGGGAACAGCGCCCGCGCGTTGAGGCCCGTCGACGCGAACGCCTTGCTGAACCGCCGCATGGTCGCCGCGCGGACCGGCTCGGCGCCGTTGAACGCGACCTCCCAGCATGACAGATCGAGGGCCTCGAGCTGCTCGGCCCGCTCGGCCCGATCGACCCGATCGACGCTCAGACGATCCACGCACAGATCGTAGGCAAAGTTGGGGCCGCCGCTGGTCCGCGCGCGGAAGCTCGAGATCGCCTCGAGCCACAGCATCGGTCGCTTGAGGAACGCGATCGGCGACAGCAACAGCGCGCTGCCGCCGACCCACATGGGGTTGATGACCGTGCCGATCAAGCCCATGTCGTGATAGAGCGGCAGCCACCCGACGACCCGGGCCCGGTCGCGCTGCCCGAAGCCGGCCTGGATCATGGCCTCGTTGTGCAGCAAGTTGGCGTGGCTGAGCATCACGCCCTTGGGCTCCCCGGTGCTGCCTGAGGTGTACTGCAAGAACGCCAGCTGCGAGGGATCGAGCGGAGGCGGGGTCCAGCTCGCGGCGTCACCTGCGTCGGCGGTCGACAGCCACTCGAGCTTAGCGAGGCCCTCGGACTGCTGCGCGACGGCCCGGGTCATCTCCATCAGATCCGCGCTGGTCAGGCCGAACCGAGCCTGCGCGTCGATCGCGATGGCCTCGAGCACGGGCAAGGTCTTGTAGAGCCGCGAGGGGTTGGGCGGATAGACCGGGACCGCGACCGCGCCACACATCGAGCAGGCGAACAGGCCGACGATGAACTCGAGCCCCGGACCGAACACCAGCACGACCCGCTCGCCGCCAGCCCCAGCCGCGTCGAGCATCGCGGCGACCGTCCGCGCCCGCGTATACAGCTGCGCGTAGCTCAGCTGCGCGCGCGGGCCCTCGACGTCCGCGCTCAGCAAGAACGAATAGCCCTCGCCGGAGTGACTCACGGCTCGCAGCTCCAGCAATTCGGCCAGAGTCTGGGGCGGGCGGCTCAACGCCGACCCTCGCGCGCTCGACCACACGGATTCGAGACTCTATCCCAAGTCCCCTCCGCGCAGGAACCCATCGCGTGCATTTGATCGATCACAAACACTACACCGCGGGTGGGCGGTGAGCTCGTTTCATGCGACGCGCGATACCCACCCGGCGCGCCACTGCGCACGATCGCGCGGCCCGACGCCGCGGCTCACTCGGGCACTGGCAGCAACCATTGCGGCGTGTCGAGGTTCGCCACGAACTCGCGCCATTGCGCGCGTCGGGTCCGGCTGCCGACCAACTGCGCCGGCGCCATCGCGCGCGGGAGCAGGTGGTCGCACACCAGCTCGAAGGTCGCGGCGTTGAGGGCATCGAGCACGAGGATGGTCTCGCGCCACAGATCGAGGGTGCATCGCGGCGCCCAGTGGCCGAAGTAATTGCAGGCCAGCTCGCGCTCGCGGGCCGCGTGCCGATGCAGCTCGGGCAGCCGAAATAACTGCGCCGCGAAGTCGGAGTAGCAGGCCTGTTGAACCTCGTTGAGGCCGACGGCGAGCTGCCAGCGGGCCCGGCTGGCGTCGAGCTCGACATGCTCGACATAGCTCGCAAACACCTGGGGAAACTCGAACGGTGGCGTCGCCGACGGGGGCTCGCTGGCCGGGATGTGCTCGTGGCGTCGCTCGAGGTACGGGAACTCCGAGCGCAGCGCGGCCTGGACGTCGGCCCGCAGCCGCCCGCGAAACCGCTCGCCGGCCCCCAGCACCGCGCGCAGCGAGTCGAGGAACACCGCGGCGTTGAGCAGCCGCGGGGCCAGACCCGCGCGGGCGTACGCGAACCGCATCACGGGCGGCAGCGTGGCCCGGGTCGGCTCGGCGATCTCGGCCCAGACCCGGCACAGCGCTTCAGGATCGCCGCGCTGGTACGCCGCGAACGAGCCGTCGACCTCGGCGGCCGTGGCTTCGCGAAAGTACGGAATCGCCCGCAGCTGCGGGACCAGCCGCGCGTCGAGATCCGCGACCGCCTCGAACTCCCGATCAGGCCGTCGGACGCTCACGTGCTCGGCTCACCGTCCGCGCCAGCTGGCTCGGGGTGGACATCGAGCTGCGGCGATCGAGCGCCGCGCGGCCCCGCCATCAGCTTCAGGAAGTCGGGCCACAGTCGCAGGCGCTGAGCGAGGCGCTCCATGTAGCCCCACAGCCGGGTAATGATAAAGAAGTAGGGGCGGGCCCTCGGCAGGTGCCACAGCGGCCACGTGACCGCGTAGACCAGGCGCCCCGGGAGCAGGGCCTTGGCCAGCAGCGGCCCGCGCTCGCCAACACCCTCGCGACCCCCGTCACGTTGGGCCGCGGTCATGAACCGCACCAACCGGCGACGCCGGGTCTCGCTGCTCCACTGCAGGCGATAGTGCCGAGCCAAGAGCTTGGGCGTCCAGAGCTCGGCCGGGTGCAGGTGGTACAGCTCCGCGATCTCACCGAGCTCGTAGAGCGCCGTCTGCATCAGCACGTGCGGTTGATGCCAGGCCTGCTCGTACTTGAACTTGTTGAGCAGCCGGACCGAGTCCTGCATCAGCTCGTGGTCGCGGTTGAGGCCCGCGATCGTCGTGGTGCACGGTTGCTCCCCCGCGCAGGCCGCGGTGATCAGCGGCGCGACCGCGACGAGCTGCCGACACGCCATCTCGATCCCGATCGAGTAGAGCGCGTCGACGAAGCCCGAGGCGTCGCCGATCAGCGCGTAGCCAGCGGGCGAGACCCAGTGCTCGGTGCGGTGGCCGAGCTTCGCGTAGTACGAGAACGGCTCGGTCGGCTCGGCGCCCGCGAGCGCCTCGACCAACGCCGGGAATTTCTGGGCCATCTCCCAAAACCCGCGATCGTCGGACTTGATGTCAGGCTGGTGCTGGGTCTTGTCGAACGAGACCCCGACCGAGGTCGTGTGGTCGTCGATGTGGATCCACCAGAACCAAAACCCCGGCCCGCTGAGGTGGATCGTGTGACGGCGACGATCGATCCCGCGGAAGGTCTGCCAGAACTCGGGGTCGTGGCGGACGTTGGTGAAGCGGGTCCAGATCGCCGCGGTCTCGAGCCCGTCGAGATCGTGGGTGATGCCCAGCTGGCGAGCGAGCACCCGGCGGCGGCCGCTGACGTCCAGCACCCACTTGCAGGTGACGACGCATGGCTCGGCGTCGGCGTCGGCGTCGGCGCCCGCGTTGGCCTGGACCACGACCCGGTGGTGACGATCGCCGAGCTCCACGCGACGCACCGAGCTGGCGTACATGAACACGGCCCCCGCGGCCTCGGCTCGCCGCGCGACCTCGGCGTCGAGCGGCGGGCGGTCGACGTGGTAGGTGGGGATCAGCCGGGGAAACGCCCCCGCGATCTGCTCGAGCGGGGTCAGCGAGAGCAGCAGCTCGTGGCACTCGTCGAGCACCCGCGGGGCCGGGCGGTCGCGCGGCGCCGTCACGAAGTCGAACCCGAACTTGCGAAACGAGTGCTCGCGCAGCCACTCGCCCAGGCCGATCTCGTGATGCAAGAACACGCTGGTGCCCTCGGTCAGCGACTCGCCGACCACCGTCTTGAGCCCCTGCCCGCGCGCGCGCGACTCGAGCACGACGACCCGCAGCCCTCGCTTGCGCAGCATGATCGCGGCCATGCTCCCGACCAACCCGCCGCCGATCACAGCGACGTCGTACTGGGTCTGGTTGGCCTGCTCGCTCACCTCGACCTGCATAGTCGACTCCCACCCTGATCAAAAGAGCTGGCCTCGAACCGGCGCCTCGCGGGCTTGGGCCATGGATTCAAACTGGTGCAGCAGCCCTCGCAGCCGGCCGCAGCGGCGCTCGTGCGGCGATCTTGCGATCGCCTGCATCGGCGACCACACGGCCTGGGTCGTCGGCGCGGGCGGGACGCTGCTGCGCAGCCGCGACGCCGGGGCCAGCTGGGACTCGCTCGAGCTCGGTCAACCACTCGAGCCGCCGCGCCGCTGCACGGGCTCGCGTTCTCCCACCATGGTCGGGTCGCCGTCGGTGCCGGCGGCCTCATGCTCAGCAGCGACGCCGAGCAGCTGGACTGGACGATGGTCGATCTACCCACCTCGCGCGATCTGCATGCGGTCCGCGTGAGCCATGACGGGGATCTGACGATCGCGGTCGGCGAGGCCGGAGTCGTCGTCCGCGTCGAGCAGGGCGTCGCCGAGGCGATCGAGCTCCCCGACGCCGAGCAGGGACTGTACGGCCTGCACCTGCGCCACGATGGCCACGGACAGGCGGTCGGCGGCGCGGGGACCCCGTTGATCACCAGCGACGCCGGCCGCAGCTGGGACACGCGCTCGCTACCCACGACCGCGACCTTGCGCGGCGTCGACGACTTCCACGATGGCGGACACCCATGAATGACTGACCCCGACAGGAGCCGGATCACTCACACAGGCCGGTGTCGAACGCGTCGCAGTTGTCGGTGACGCACTGCCAGTTGCCGAAGCAGGGGTCGCCGACGCTGCCGTCCCAGCACTTGCCCTCGTGACAGTAGAGATCGTCGTGGGGACAGGCGCCCCAGTTGCCGCAGTCTTCACCGTCGCCCTCAATCCCACAGTCTTCGAGGCTGACGGTGCACTCCTGCGAGCACGCGAGCTGGCCCGGTCCCTCGCCGTAGTCGGCGCAGGCGAGGCCGCCGAAGTCGCCGCCGTCGCAGGCTTCACCATCTTCGACCACCCCGTTGCCGCAGCCCGGCTCGTAGCAACCCGAGGTGTCCACGGTGCAGTTTCCCGTGCAGGTCAGCTCGCCGCCCAGGAACCCGACGCTCTCACAGGTCCGGCCGCCGAGGTCCTGACCGTCGCACTCTTCGGGCGCCTGCGCGGTCCCGTCGCCACAGGTCCCGCCCGTGTCCCCGTCGCCGTCGCCGTCACCGCTTGGATCGCCATCGCCGGAGTCGCCGTCACCATCACCATCACCGCTTGGGTCGCCATCGCCGTCGCCGGGATCGCCATCCCCATCGCCACCTTCGGCCTCGCTGCCCTCGCTCCCGGGTGTCGCTCCCTCGGAGGTGTCGCCCGCGTCGGTGTCATCCTCGCCCAGCCCCGTGTCCCCGATCCCAAAGGTCGCGGGTGAGCAGCCGAGCGCGATCGAGGCGAAGATGGTGGAGACGGTCAACCGCAGAGAAGTCATGCCCCTATCGAAGCGCAAGCGGGCCCCTACGTCCATAGCGACATGGAGCGCAAAAAGCGCGAGAGCTGAATTTGCCCTTGCACGGGCGGGGTCGCATGCTTGCCGGCCCAAGCCGCCTGCCATGGATCTCGCGTACTTCTTCGAAAAAGGCGGCCCGCTCATGTGGGCCATTCTCGCGGCCGCCGTGATCGGCCTGTTCGTGTTCTTCGAGCGGCTGTACTCGCTGCAGCGCGCTCGGGTGGTGCCCCGGGCGTTTGTCGACCGAATCCGGGCGATGGTCGCCAAGGGCAGGACCAGCGAGGCGCAGCTGCTGTGTGAGGAGAACCAGTCGAGCATCGCGCGGATGATGGTCGCGAGCCTGCAGGCGTTCGCGGACGGCAAGTCCCGCGCCGAGATCAAGGAGGCCGTCGAGGAGGTCGGCGGGCGCGAGGTCGCGCACCTCGACAAGAACGTCGAGATCATCGGGACCGTGGCCTCCGTGTCCCCGCTGCTCGGCCTGCTCGGCACCGTGGTCGGCATGATCCAGGTGTTCCAGCGCTTCGTCGACGCCTACGCCGAGGGCAAGGCGACCCCCGACGTGTTCGCCGAGGGCATCTGGACCGCGCTGATCACCACCGCGTACGGCCTCATGGTCGCGATCCCGATGCTGATCCTCTACAAGTTCCTGCAGAGCCGCAACGATCGCCTGATCGTCGAGATGGAGGAGGACGCGCTGGGCATCGTCGGGCTGCTCGACGAGAGCCTGCTCGAGCAACAGCGCAAGCGCGCGAGCGACCGGGGCAGCGACGGGAGTGACGACGGAGCCGGCAAGTGAGCATCGCCTCGCGCGACTCGGGCCACCTCCGCCACCGCCGACGCCAGCAGAGCAGCGTCGTCGATCTCACCCCGCTGATCGACATCGTGTTTCAGCTGTTGATCTTCTTCTTGCTGACCGCGACGTTTCAAGAGAGCTCCTCGCTCGACGTCGATCTCGCCCGCGCCAAGAACCAGCAAAAAACTCAGAAGACCGAGGCCGTGATCGTCTCGATCAGCTCGCGTGGGGCGTTCGAGGTCGACCAGATCCTCGTTGATCCAGGCGGGCTCGAGAGCTACCTGTGCGCCCAGTCCAACAACGGCAAGCGCACCCTCCACATCCGGGCCGACAAGAACAGCAAGCATGAGGATCTGGTCTTCGCGATGGATCTGGCCAAGACCTGCGGGTTCGAGAGCCTGGGAATTCTTCACCAGAACTAGATCTTGACGCTGCCGATCACCCAGCCGCACGCGGCGGCGGTGATGATCTCGCGCAAGCGTGGATCGAGCGGGCGGGCCGGGTCCGACTCGTCGACCGCTAGCTGGCTGGCCAGTGCCGCTCGTGGGCGGCCCGGGTGGGCGTCGAAGAATTCGATCTCGTACAGATAGCGGCGTCGCTGCGCGCGGGGTCGAGCACCGCCCACCGTGCGTCGGACCGCGTCGAGCTCGCGGGACAGCTCCGCGTGCGGTGGCTGGCGCTCGATCTCCCGCGTCATCGGCCGAAGCGCCCGCTCGTGTTTGGACCGTCGGTACATTGCTCGCTTCCTTTCAGCTCGGGCGAAGCTCCTCGCCCGCTTGCAGACGCCATTCGTCACTGCGTCAGCGAATGCCTCGCGCCGAAGCCATGGCGTCGATCACCGCGTTGAGCGGTCGCAGCTGCAGTGGTTTGGTCATATACGCATCGGCCCCGAGCGCAATCGCCCGGTCGTGGTCGGCGCTGGAGTGCGCCGCGCTGAGCATGAGCACAGGCGCCCCCGCGTGGACGGGGTCCCGGCGCAGCTGGCGAAGCAGACAAAACCCATCGACCCGCGGGGTGTCGACGGCGAGCACGAACAGGTCGAACGGGTGGCGGCGCAGCTGCTCGAGCCCGTCGTAGCCGTCGGACGCGATCGTGCAGTCGAACCCCTTGGCCTCGAGGGCCCGGGCCATGCGCTCGGCGATGAACCGACAGTCGTCGACGATGAGCGCCTGGGGCCGCAGCGCCAGGCAGATCGCGTGCGATCCGCTCAGCGCCTGGGCAAACGGCACAGCGGCACAGTGGGGCCGGAGCGGGAGGAGAGCGGGAATCGAGGCTTGCGTGTCCACCGTGAGTCCAGTGTTCGCGCTACTGTCCTTTGGACCAGGTAATTAATGTAAGCCTACGCAAGGTATTTTTCTGAACTCCAGACTGGCGGGCAAGACACTCAGGTGGGACTGCCAGGCCCCCTTTCACGCCGAGCCCTCACCTTCATGCAGTGCCACACCATCGACGAGGCTTTGACTTCGCAGCCAATCGACCCGCACGGGGCGATGGGCTGCGATGATCGTCGGATCAACGATCGCCCCGCGAGCCCATGGGTGGACCGGCTTGCGAGCGTACTTGGTCTAAAGGACACTCATGACAGGTCGCGGGCGGTGTGGGACACTAGCCGACCCGGCGTCGACATGAGCTCACGCCCCTTTCCGGTCGAAACTGCAGCGGAACCGGAAGACCACCCGGCCTCCGTCGACATGATTTCGGCACCGAGTGACAGCAAGCTCGCTGAGGCGCTGCGTGCCGGAGACGGAGCAGCGATCGCCCAGCTGTTTGATCTGTACGGGGGGCACGTCGAGCGCGTCCTGATCCGCACGATCGGGCGCGACGCCGAGATGGAAGACATGGTCCAAGACGTATTCTTGGGCGCGTACCGGAGCGGGCCCAACTACCAGGGCGACGACGCGCAGCTCAAGGCCTGGATCAGCCGGATCGCGGTGTTCACTGCTCGCGGCTACCTGCGCAAACGCAAGCGTCGCTGGTGGCTCCGCTCGGCCGACCCCGCGCAGATGCCCGAGCTGAGCTCCAAGGAGCCCAGCCCCCACACGGCGGAGGTCCTGCGTCGGACCCACGCTGCGCTCGATCTGATGGACGCGGATCTGCGGATCCCGTTCGCGCTGCGCGAATTCGAGGCGATGGAGCTCGCCGAGATCGCGGAGGCCTGCGACTGCTCGGTGTCCACGATCAAGCGCCGGCTGGCCCGAGCACGAAAGACCTTTGATCGACTGGCCAAGAAAGATCCTATCTTGCGCGATTGGTTGGGAGACGAAAGCTAATGGGCAACACGAATCAAGACTCGACTTCCCGGCTGTTGACCGCCGTTCGTGAGGCTCAGGACCAAGCGCTGCGACTCGACGATCCCAACGAGCACGCCCGCGCTCGCGCTCGATTGCTGCAGGCCGTCGACGCCAGCAGCCGTGTTGGCGTGGTGCCAGCAACAGGCGCGCGCGGGCTCGGATGGCGCCTGGGGGTCGGCACGCTGGCCGCGGCCGCGTGCACGCTCGCGCTGATCGTGAGCTGGCCCAGCGGCTCGACCGATCCCATTGGCGATCCGTCCTCCGCTCACGCGCTGGTGTTCGAGCTCGATGGGGCCGAGGTCGCCTCCGACGATCTCGGCGACGTGATCGCAGCCGAGCAGACCAGCCGCTTGCTCGCGTTCTCGGACAGCACGGCGGTCGAGCTGTCGCCCGGGGGGCGCCTGCACCTCGACGATATCCGCAGCAACGGCGCGGTCGTGGTGCTCGACGCTGGTGAGGTCGCGCTCGCGGTTCACCACGAGCGCGACACCAGCTGGCGGGTCGACGCCGGGCCGTGGCAGGTGCACGTGACCGGCACCCAGTTCAGCGTCGCGTGGGAGCCCACGGTCCAGAGCTTTCGAGTCGCGGTCATCGAAGGCTCGGTCCGCGTCGAGGGACCCGACGGCGACGTCACCAACCTGCGCGGCGGCGACACGTTGATCCGCGAGCGGGGCAAGGCGACGATCGAGCCCGAGAGCCTGATCGCCGACCCGATCGGTGCGGATCCCGGCGGGATCCCGACGGGTGAGGGCGTCGGTCAGGGTGAGGCTACGGAAGTCAGCGACGAACCGCTCGGCCCAGTCGCCAGCGCAGATCCAGACACCGGGGCGAGCAAGCCCAATTCTGCGCAGGCCAAGCAGCTGAGCTGGGACCAGCACTTCGACAACAGCGACTACGCCGCGGCGTGGCAGGCCCTCGCCCAGCTGTCCGGAGGCATCCACGCCGAGGCCACCCACGCCAACGCGAACACCCTGCTCGACCTCGCCGACGTCGCCCACTACACCAAGCACAGCGACGACGCGCGCAAGCTGCTCGAGCAGCTGCGCGAGCGGTTCCCGGCCAGCGATGAAGCAGGCAAGGCCGCGTTCGCGCTCGGTCGGCTCGCCGCCACCAGCGGCTCACAAGCCAAGGCCGCGAGCTGGTTCGAGCTGTACCTCGTCGAGCTGCCCAACGGCTCACTCGCCGGTGACGCGCTGGCCCGCTTGATCGACAGCTACGACGCTCTCGGTCGCAAGGGTGACGCGAGCGAAGCAGCCAAGCGTTACCTCGCCCGATTCCCCAAGGGCCCGCACGCCGACAAGGCTGCTAAGATCCTCGCCCGCTGAGGGCAGCGGGCTGTCTTCAGCTCGGGCGAGGCTGTTATCAGCTCGGGCGAGGCTGTTATCAGCTCGGGCGAGGCTTCTCGCCCGCTTGCAGGCACCGTCGTAGACTGGTTCACCTTGGGCAGCGAACTGATTTCGGCTCGGGCGAGCACAGCGACACGCTGGCGGTCCACGGTGGTGCTCGCGGGCGTGTGCGCGCTGCTCATGTGCGCGAGCGTGGCGGCGGCAGCGACACCGCCCGAGCCCACCAGCGATGTGCCGAGCTCAGCTCAGACCGAGCTGGTGCTGATCCGGGTGGTGCCCGACGACAAGCACGTCACGGCTCGGCTGCGCGCCGAACTCGACGTGATGGCGCTCGACACCGAGCTGCTCGACGTCCCCGATGACGCGCCCGTGCTCGGCACCGAGCTGCTCGATCGGCTCGAGCAGGCGGGCGCGAGCGCGGCGATCGAGATTGCGATCGACCAGCAACGCATCGAGGTCTGGGTCGCCGACGGGGCCACGGGCAAGACGCTCACGCGCCGGTTCGATCTCGCCCTCGATCCCGAGCAGGCCGAGCCGCGGACCCTCGCGATCGCGGCGGTCGAGCTGCTGCGAGCGTCACGCCTCGAGTTCGCCCGTGACGCCCCACGCGGCGATCCACCGGAGCCCGATGACCCGGGCGAGCAAGCGACCGAGAGCGAGCGGCCTCCGGTCCCCGACCAGCCCCCAGACCGATCGCAGCCGGCCCGCGGCGCCCTGAGCCTCGCCCCGATGATCGGCGGCGGTCCAGGTGGGCTGGGCGCCACCACCCACATCGAGCTCGCCGGCCGCTGGACCCCGCGCGAACGGTTTGCGCTGCGCGTGTCCGTTTGGCTGCCGAGCCTCGGCAACAGCGTGGCCAACGAGCAGGGCAGCGCGCGCGTGTTCGTGGGTATGGCGTTCATCGAGCCGCAGCTGCGGCTGCCGGGCGGCGCGTCGTGGTTTCATCCAGAGCTCGGGCTCGGGCTCGGCGCGGCGATCACCGGGATCGTCGGCGCCGCCACGCCACCGCTTCGCAGCAACACGACCGTGCTCGCCGGCTTCGCCTCCCACGCGCACCTCGGGCTGGGCTTCGAGCTCACGCCCCGGCTGTGGGCCAGGCTCGACAGCTACGTCGGCGTCATCTTGCCGCAGCCGACCATCGTGTTCGTCGACGAGGTCGTCGCGGGCTACGGGCTGCCGTTTGCGACCGGGTCGCTGGGCCTGGAGTTTTGGATCTGAGCGTCGTCGTCCGGGTTGTGATCACCCGTACATCGGTTGCAGCGCGACGCGATCCCGTGATCGAGTGAGCTCGAGCGCGCCCCAGTTGTGTCACCCGGTGGTATGTTGAACGGTGAGCTGCTCCGCAGCTGCCTAGCACCTGGCCATGGGCTCGAACTCCACCTCCCTGTTGCTGACGCCGTTGTTGGTGGTTGGCGTTGGATGCAGCGTCCCAGGTCACGCAATCTTGGCAGCCGAGACCGAGACCGGCGAGGGCAGCCTCAGCGACTCGGGGGTGGTGACCGCGACCGGGACCGAGACCGACGCTGATTCAGGCGAAGCCGACGACGGCGGGGCCCCGTCGGATCTGCCCGAGGACCCCGCGCTCGAGCCCACGCCCGTGTGCACGATCAGCCCGGAGCAGCTCGACGGCGCGCTCCCGTGTGACCTGGCGGCCCCGAGCGAGGTGATCGCACCGGTCACGGCGTGGACGTGGACGGGCCCCGGCGGAGAAGACAGCGTGGTGGTGACCCCGTTGGTCGCCAACCTCGACGACGACAACGGCGACGGCTTCGTCGATCTCTGCGACCGGCCCGACGTCGTCGTCGCGGCCGTGCAGCTGCCACCTGGCAAGACCGATCCGTGGCCGGTCGGGCACCTCCACGTCATCGACGGAGCCAGCGGCGCGACGACTCGTGTGATCCCCACCTCGATCGACGCCTCGATCAACCCGGCGCTCGCCGACCTCGACGGCGACGGCGTCGTCGAGATCGTCGCGCTGCAAGCTCAGGGTCCAAACAGCCCGTACCAGCCGTCACAGCGGCGCCTGATGGCGTTTCACGCGGACGGCGAGCTCGCGTGGGCCGGCCAACACTGGCAGGTCTCCCGCGGCGGCGGTGCGATCTCGATCGCGGATCTCGACAACGACGGCAGCCCCGAGATCCTCGCCCCCGAGTACGTGACCAACGCGGCGGGGCAGCTGCTGTGGGCGCCCAGCAACCCGGCGATGTCGCTCTCGATGCCGGTCGCCGTCGACCTCGATCTCGACGGCGATCTCGAGGTGCTGTTCGGCGGCACCGCCTACGACCACGACGGCAGCTGGCGGTTCGACACGCCCACCGTCCCGCAAGATCGCGGCAGCGTGGCCGTGGCCAACTTCGACGATGACGAGTTCCCCGAGCTCTACGTGCAGCACGACGGCGAGCACGCGGTGCTCGAGCACGACGGCAGCGTCAAGGCGGTGTGCCCGACCGGCAACGTGGACATCTCGGGCGCGGGTGGCTACCCCGTCGCGATCTACGACCTCGACGGCGACAGTCGAGCCGAGCTGCTGTTCGGGTTCCAGGACAAATTTTACGTGCTCGCGCTCGAGGCCGACGCCTGCATCGTCAAGTGGTCGAAGAAGACCGACGCGGTCGAGGGCATGTCGAGCGGGACCCTGTTCGACCTGCTCGATGACGGTCACGCCGAGGCGATCTACGCCGACCGCTCACGGATCCAGCTGTACTCGTCGACCGGCGAGCTGTTGTTTCAGCTCGCCCACACCGCGCGCGAGAGCATCGCCAACCCGGTGGTCGCCGACGTCGACGGCGACGGCGCCGCCGAAATTCTGATCGTGTCGAGCGCGCCGCTGGGCGCGAAGTCGGCGACCGCCAGCCTGATCGTGCTGCAGAACGCCGACGATCGGTTCGCGCCCACCCGGCGGGTCTGGAATCAACACACCTATCACCACAGCAACATCGACGAGATCGGCCGGGTCCCTGCATTCGAGCCCCCGCATTGGCACACCGAGAACAGCTTCCGTACCAATAGCCACGTGTATGAAGGCGAAATGTGCATTCCCGCGCCGCTGCCGGCCGAAGGGCCATGAGGCTGTTTTCAGCTCGGGCGAGGCTTCTCGCCCGCTTGCAGGCGCCATTCGATAGACGGCTCAACCGTGGGCAGCGAACTTTCCACTCGCTGCTCGGCTGCGTTTGCGATATCATCCAGTGTCACCAATGGCTGCTCGATTCACCGCCCCGCTGTTCGCCGCGCACCTCGCCTGCGCGGTCGCGTTCGGCGTAGCGGGGTGCACGGTCGAGGGCATCGCGATCTTGCCCGGCCTCGACGATGGCGCGAGCGGGGAGGGCACGAGCGAGCAAGGTATCGAGGGGGAGACAGAGTCGGGCTTCGACGGCGGCGACACGGACCCCGAAGACGACGGCGGTACCAGCGGCTCGCCCTCGCTCGACCTGCCCGACCCCGGCGACGACGAGTTTGTGGCGCAGGCGTGCGTGGTCCCAGACAGCCACCTCGACGCGCCGCTTCCGTGCGAGGTCGGGCCCACCAGCGTCGACATGCATCCAGTCGTCGCGTGGAAGTGGACGGGCCCCGCGGGCGAAGACAGCGTGATCGTCACACCCCTGGTCGGCAACTTCGATGACGACAACGCCGACGGCCTCGTGGATCTGTGTGATCGGCCCGACGTCCTGGTCGTGGCCGTCGATCTGTCGGGCGGCGGAAAGAACAAAGGCGATCCGCCGCCAGCGGGTCACATCTACCTGCTCGACTCCAACACCGGTCAGTCCAAGCTGGTCTTCGATCACCCCGTCGACGCCACGGCGACCCCGGCCCTCGCCGATCTCGACGCTGATGGCATCCCAGAGATCCTCGCGTTCGAGCGCAGCGAAGAGGTCCTCGGCCAGGTCGGTGAGCGACGTGTCATCGCGTTCGACGCCGACGGCAGCGTGCGCTGGGTCAGCGACACCTGGGTCTGGTCCGATGGCGGCGGTGCCCTGGCGATCGCCGACCTCGACGCCGACGGCAGCCCCGAGATCCTCGCCCCCGAGCACGTGCTCTCGGCCGACGGCGTGTTGCTGTGGGCGCCGCTCGACCCACCACCTGGGGACTCGGTCCCGATCGCCGCCGACCTCGACCTCGACGGCACGCTCGAGGTCTTGTTCGGCCGCAGTGTCTACGCCGCCGACGGCACCGAGCTGTTCGAGCTTCCGCTGCCCGGCAACAAGAACCTGGGTGTCGCCGCGGTCGCCAACTTCGACGACGACGAGTACCCAGAGATCTACATCCAGGCGGCGCGCCACTACGTGATCGAGCACGACGGGCAGGCCAAGATCGACTGTGGTCCAGCCGCGGGCCCGGGCAAGGGCATGCCGGTCTCGATCCTCGACATCGACTCGGACGGCAAGGCGGAGATCCTCGCCCGGCACGGCACATGGCTGCGCGCGAGCACGATCGTCGACGGTCAGTGCGAGACCCTGTGGTCGGTCAAGGTCAACAACGACTCCAGCGGCGCCGCGACGGGCTTCGACTTCCTGGCCGACGGCACCGCCGAGACCGTGTTCGCAGACCTCGAGTGGGTGCGAATCTACGGCGCGCAGGGCGACGCGATCGCGCAAATTCAGCGCCGGGCCCGCCCCTCGGCCGCCAACCCCGTCATCGCAGACGCCGACAATGACGGTGCCGCCGAGTTGATCCTCGTGGGCAGCGAGCCAATCGACGGCTACGGCGAGCTCGAAGAGCACGCCAGCGTCATCTTGGTGCACAACGCCGACGACCGGTTCGCCCCCACGCGGCGGATCTGGAACCAGCACGCGTACCACGTGACCAACATCCGCGAAGACGCGACGGTCCCGGTCGAGCAGCAGCCACACTGGCAGACCGCGACCAGCAACAGCTTCCGCAACAACGTCCCGCCGGGCTACACAGGCCCGCTGTGCCAGTCGGCGCCCTCGGACTAGTCATGACCCCCACAGGGGGTTTCGCACTGCGCGGTCACTCGCTTCGCTCGCTCCCCGTGGGCTGGTTGTGCGCGGGGGTATGATTGGCCCCCTAGAAGGGGGCTCTGGTATGACCCCCGCAGAGGGTTTCGCACTGCGCGGTCACTCGCTTCGCTCGCTCCCCTTGGGCTG
>NZ_PVNL01000101.1 GCF_002994635.1 Enhygromyxa salina
CCACCAACAATCGCCCCCATCCCAGCAAACCCAACCGGCCCGAGGTCCAGCCTCACCCGCGGTCCCATCTGATCCACGACCACCTCCGGCTCAGGCGGCGGCACCACCACCACCGGATCGGGCACCCGCGTCAGCGCGTCGGGCAGCTTCGCCAGGGCCAGCTCGACCACCTGCGTCTCCGTGCAGGTGTCGCACGGCTCGGCGTCGGCCACCAGCTCGCTCTCACCATTGACGATCACCTCCACGGTGACCACATAATCTCGCAGCTCGACGTTCGGCATCTCCACGCGCACCGCGATCATCGACTCCATCGCGTCATCGACCACGACCACCCCCTCCTCGCGCAGTCCATCGCGCAGCTGCTCGTCCAGCGCGACACTCAAGCGCTGCGCCAGCACGACCTCGAGCGCCCCAACATCCACGACCAACCTGACCTGCCTGCCCGTCGCCTCTGGCGACGCAGCCCGTGCTCGCGTCGCCGCACCAATCAGCAACACCGCAGCCAACAACGCCGGGTACCAACGCAGGCAGCGTTTCATCTTTGAGCGAGTGTGCATCGTTTCCTCAATGTGACGATCCTCGGGTGACTGCTCCCCTGCCCCACCTTTACGCACTCCCCCGACCGCTGCAGCTCAAACAGCGCAATCATGCGCGCGGCCTGAAGGTCGACCTTATCCGCCTTCGACCAACACTTGCTCTTGCTGGTCAGCGTCATGACGAGATTCCAGTCTCCAGCGGTCGTCGCGTTCACGGTCTGCTCGCGCGTGTCCACGCACTGCTTGCCCTCGTGGGGCTGCGCCTTGCGCTCGCGCGCGACCACAGGCGCCGGCTCTTCAACGACTTGCTCGGGCTCGATCTGCTCAGCAGGCGGCGGCTCGACCTGAAGCACCTCGACGAGCTCGCTCGGCGCGACCCGCTCCGGTGGAGCCGGAGACGGCTGCGACTCCTCGCTCACAGCAACTGGCTCCTGAACAACCACAGCAGCCGGCTCCGGCTCCCCGCGCCCTGCAACCCAACCAACCCCGACCAACACCAATCCAAGCACCAAACCAACGCCAACCGCCCACTTCTTGCGTGAAGCCGGCTGCGGCTGCTCATCGACCTGCTCTGCCGAGTCCTCGCGCTCGCGCACGGCAACCGGCGCCGCGAGCTCGCGGCCCGGCAACCCAAGCGTCGCCGTCGGCATCTCCACGTCGCTCGATTCAGGCGCAGCGGCGCCATACGCCAGCGTCGGCGCCCACTCCAGCTCGCCAACCCGCGCGACCGGAACCCCGTCGTCATCCACCCCAGGAGCCGGCGGCCCCCAGCCCTCGGTACCCAATCCCTCAGCCTGCGGGCTCACAATCGGCGCCCCCGACAACGACCGCGACGGCGCGCGCAACAACGCCCGCTCGGGCACCCCCTCCACGCCGGCCCCACAGCTGCCAACCACCGACGCCGAGCTTCGACACGTGATCATCCCCGCCGGGGTCCCAGCCTCACCAAAGTGGGCAAACCGCTCGAGGTTCACTTTGAACTCCCGCCGCGGCACTGGACCGCTGCCGCCCTGCCGCCCGCTGGCGACGAGCTTGCGCATGTCGTCGATCTGCGCGTGCGTGTATGGCCGCGTCGACTCATCGAGGTCGTCCACGCGAAACGATGGAAGGGGGTGCGACATGCGAAGGTGCGTTCGTGACAGTCAGTCGCTGGCCACCGCGCTGCGTTCACGCCGGGCACGAAGGTCTCAGCTCGGGTCACGGCTGCGCGTGCACAACCTCATCCACTTCTTGATCTCGGGGTGACTCGAGCCCGCGCCCACCCGCACACACTCGTCAGTTCGACCAAGCTCGAACAGCGCGTTCATCCGCAGCACCTTCGCTTTGCGACTTGGCCTCCAGCACTTCGACTCGCGGCTCAGCTCCTCGAGCCGATCCCATTCGCCCTTGCGCAGGGCGTCGTCGGCGTGCTCACGCTGGGTCGCACAGCGCTCGGTCTTCCACGGCTTGATCTGTTCGATCTCGGAGGGGCCCTCCACGCTGACGCGACCCACGACAGTCTCCACATTCTCAGTAGGTTCGGGCGGCTCTGCGTCAAACTCGTCCTCTTCGTAGTTGGTCACGACAGCGGCGATGAGCTCGGGCGGCTCCGGGGGCGGCGCGCGCTCGGGCAGAATCACCCACCACACAATCGAGCCAAGACCGCAGGCCAACAGCAGCGCGAGCCCAGCAACGAGCCCGGTCCGACTTCGCAACCCAGCCCTGCGCAGATCCTCCTGCCCCGCGTCATCCCGATCAATTGACGCGACCGCGGCGACTGGCGGGGTGACCGGTTCGGGCAAGCTCCACGGAACCGGCGCTTCACTCACCGCCTCCGGTGCGCCGCCGAGCTCGGCTGGCGCGGGGCCCCATGGATAGAGATCGAGGTCGGCCAGGATCGACGCCTGCGGGGCCCGTGCCTCCACGCGTGGCGGCCGAGGTCGATCACCACAAAACCCGGAGACCGCCGGCCCCCCATGATTCGCGTGACTCCCGATCATTCCGGTGGGGGTCCCAGCGTCGCCAAACCCCAGAAAATAGTCGAGATCAACCGGGTACTCCCGCTGAACGGGCGGGCGCTCGGCCTCGTTGAGCATCTCGCCGATCTGCGCGTGCGTCAATGGCTTCGTTGAATCGTCGAGGTCGTCCTCTGCGTCGGTCTCTTTCATGATCAGCCTGTCGGCAGCGTTTGCGCGCTGACGATGGTCGACGCTGAGTCGCCGACCCCAGCGCTGTGTTCAGCGCCAAGCCTTGGCCGTCAAACGAACACTCGGCCCCGCGCCGCGACTGTCCCCGCGAGCACGCAAGCGCGTGATTACGTCGGGAGCAAATGTCTGAGTTCAACAAACAGCTGGGCGACTACACGCTGAGCCACAAGATCGGCTCGGGCGGCATGGCCGAGGTCTGGATGGCCCAGCGCCACGCAATGGGGGCGTCCAAGACGGTGGCGATCAAGCTGCTCAACGGGGCGTCACGCGAGAAGCCCGAGTACCGCCAGATGTTCCTCGACGAGGCGCGGCTGTCGATGTCGCTCAACAATTCCTCGATTGTGCAGGTCTTTGACGCGGGTGAGTGGGAGGGCGAGTGCTTCATGGCGATGGAGTGGGTCGACGGGATCAACCTGTCGCAGCTCAACCAGACGCTGTGGGACCACGGCGAGTGGCTGCCGCTGGACGTGGTCGCGTACATCGTTGGCGAGGTCCTGCGGGCCCTCGATCACGCCCACAACGTTCGCACCCCCGAGTCTGCGTCGATCGTTCATCGTGATGTGTCACCGCAAAACGTGATGGTGTCGGTCGCTGGCGAGGTCAAGCTGATGGACTTTGGGGTCGCGCGATTCTCGACCGAAGAGACCGCGGGTACCAACGTCAAGGGCAAGCTGCGCTACATGCCACCCGAGCAGCTGCAGGGGATGTCGCGCGAGCCCACCGTCGATCTATTCGCGGTCGGGGCGGTGTTTCACGAGATGCTCGAGGGTCGCCGGTTCCGCGATGACTGGGATGATCTGCAGCTGCTCACGATGATCATGAACGGCGCGATCCCGCCGCTCACGAACGCACAGAACCTGCCACCGGAGCTGGTGAAGCTCATGCACGGGCTGCTGGAGCCCAACGCACATCTGCGGATTGGCACGGCCCGCGGGGCCCTGCGCATGCTGACCGAGTGGCCAGGCTATCGAAACGCTGCCATCACGCTCGAGTCCTACGTGACGCGCGTGCGTGACCTCGTCCCTCCGCTCGCGCCAGCCATGAGTCCCGGATCGGGCGGGGACGCGCAAGCACGGATCGCGGCGCGGGCTGCCGCCTACGCGGCCGCCCACGCAAGCTCGGGGAGCCAGCGGAGTCAGCGAAGCCAGCGCGGGGTCAACCCCTCGACCGACACCACCCACGATCACCTCGAGGGCGAGGCGGTCGACGACACCAACGTCGGGAGCCTGTGGCCGGAGCGGACACCACAGCTCACGCGCGCGCTGGCGGCTTCGATCGCCGCGCTGGCCCTCTCGCTCGGCGGCATGACTGTCTATTTCGCAATGGACAGGTCCCCCGCGGACGCCGACGCTGACTCCGACCCCGCGCCGGACCTGGTGGCCGAGGCCACTTCACCGCCCGCAAGACCGAGCCCGCAGCTCGACCACGAGCCCGAGCCCGAGCCCGAGCCCGAGCCCGAGCCCGAGCCCGAGCCCGAGCCCGAGCCCGAACTCGAGCTCGAGCCAACCCCGCCGCCACCTGAGCCGGACCCGCCACCCGAGCCACCCGAGCCGCTCGTGCCACCCACGCCAGTCGAGCCCGAGTCGCCCGAACCGACCGAGCACACCGAGGTTCAAGCACCCAAGCAGAAGGTCAAGGTCCTGTTCTTGGCCAACGCCTTCACCTTCGTCTACCTCAAGGTTGGGCGGACAGAGCTGGTGCTCGAGCCAAGGCGGGAGCTCGAGCTGCGCGAGGGCAGCCACACGATCTCCATGCGCACCAACAAATCAGATGACTACAAGAAGGTCGGGCGGCTTCGCCTGCGCCCCGGTCACGACTATCAAGTCCTGATGACCAAGCCCGGCGGCTTTCAGGTCGTGCAAGTCAACTGATCCGTCCAGGCTCCACATGACCATCGAGAGCGTCGTCATCATCATCGTCGGATTCGCGGCGACGGTATTTTTGTTGAGCTTCTCCTGGCGGCTGTGGGTCCAGGCACCCGTGCCCCCGGCCCAGACCCAGGGCCCGCGCGTGGAAGGACCCCCGCTCGGGCCGCCGCCCGGCGCCGAGCACTGGATGGCCTGGGCCCAGCCTGGCGCACCAACGGCGCCGCCCTCCCCCGAGCGAGAGCTGTTCGAGCAGTCTCAGCTGGTGCCCGTCGCCGAGCTGATGCCCAACGCCGACGGCGAGCTCGACATGGCCCGCACCATGTTCTTCTTCAAGAAGGATCCCGAGAAGACCGAGATCCTCACCGAGGCGCTCGATCTCGAGAGCGTCGAGCCCGACGCGCCGATCAGCTCCCACAGCAGGGTTCAGACCACGCCGGTTCGCAACGCCGGTGGAACGCGCCGCCCCGGTGTTCGGGCGCGGCGCGGCCCACCTCCCCCACCCGCGGTCTCCAAATAACAGCAATCACGACGAGTTCGGGCCTCGTCATGGGGTGGGAGATCAACAATGGTGGTCGCCTTCCGTGCCTCACGCTCCATGGCGAGTGCTCGTTTTATCGGTATGTCGACATGACAATAATTGAGGACCCGAAGTCTTGAGTCACGCGAGCATGTTCATCTTCGTCGGCGCGTCGCTGGCCGTGATCGGCTGCGGCGTGTGGTGGCTGTGGCTGTGGCGGCGACGCCGGCTGAGTGCGGCCGTGGCCGCGGCGGCCCCCGTCTACTGGGAGGACGAGCGGACGCTGTACTCGACCTACGAAGATCTCGGGATCATTCAACCAGGCGGCTCGCCGCCGCAACCCGCAGCCGACGCGACAACCTCTCTCGACATGGAGCTGATGGGGATGGACGCCGCCGAGCTCGTCACGCTGGACGCGAGGACCACCTCGATCGACATGAGCGAGTTCATGGATGTCGCGGCGGCGCCGAGCAGCACCCGCGCGAGCGAGCGCTGACCTCGGCGAGGGTGTTCAGGCGAGCGCGCGCTCGACCAGGGTTGCGACCGCGTCGACGCTGGCGCAGGCATCCACGCTCACCGCGGCCTCGCCGTACGCGGCCTCGCGGGCGCTCAGCAGCTCGGTCAGCTGCTGGGCGAGCGCGGCTTCACTGGCAGCGAGCAGCGGCCGAGCGGCTCGCTCGCTCGGCGCCGCCAGCCGTCGACTCAGGGTCTGCACGTCGGCGCGCAGGTACACGAGCTGCCCGACCGCCGACATCGTCGCCAGGTTGGCGCGGTCCGTGACGATCCCCCCGCCGGTTGCGACGACCGCCGGCGCTATCGGAAACCCCGGCTCGCGCACCAGCGAGTCGAGCGCGGCCCGCTCACACGCCCGAAAGTAAGCCTCCCCCAGCTCGAACAGCTGGGCCACGCTGGCTCCGAACACACGCTCGATCCGCAGGTCCAGATCAATGAAGGTAGCCGCGTGCCGACGGGCGAGCTCGCGGCCTACGCTGGATTTGCCGGCGCCCATCATCCCCAGCAAGAACACGGGTCGCGTGAACACGAGGACCCCTCTACCATGGACCGGATGGCCCGGCTCCTCCGCCTGACCGCGCTCGCGAGCGTGCTCGCAGCGCTCGCGTGCGCCAACAAGCCCGAGCCCGGCGGCGGGCCGTCGGCCGACGCGCAGACCGGGCTATCCGCGAAGGGTCACCCCGTGAAGCCGGCGAAGGCGACCGAGCCCCCGGGTCAGCCCGACGCGCTGGTCCCCCTGGCGAGCGCTCCGGAGGGCGCGCGACCGTGCGAGCGAATGTGCGGCCGGGTCGGCGACTGCCTGCGCGAGCGCGGCGACAAGAGCGACGCCAGCCACCTGCGCGACGCCGGGCACCTCGAGCTCACCTGCCTGGATCTGTGCGTCAACGTCAGCCCCACCAGCGACGCCGGCAAGCGGTTTCGTGGGTGCGAGAGCCGCGATAGCTGTGATCCGCTGCTCGACTGCACGCGCCAGGAGTGGGACGCCGCCGCCAAGGCCCGCACCGTCATCGTCACCCAGATCGACGCGGCGCCGTCCCACTACGGCACCTGCGAGCTCGTGTGCGGTGGCATGTATGCCTGTCACCACTACGACCGCCCGCTGCACCAAGTGGACAGCCGCAGTCAGCAGTTCGAGCAGGACGTCCGATCGTGCATGTACGGCTGCGACCCGGGCGCGGAGGCGATGATGGAGTACGCCGAGTGCGCCCGCGAGCACAGCTGCAACGCCCAGTGGGAGTGCTGGAGTCGAGCCAGCTCCCGCCACTGAGCGCTGGAGCGGAGCTCACCCGCCGATTGATGTCGAGCGATTCACGATCCGCGGCGTCAAGAAGATCAGCATCTCCGAGCGATCGTCCCGCTCGACCTTGTTCTTGAAGAACCACCCGATGATCGGGATATCCGCGAACCACGGCACCTTGCTGTGGTTCATCGCCTGGTTGCGCGTGTAGATCCCACCGATCACCGCCGTGTCGCCGTCGACGATCAACAGCTGGCTCTGCGCCGACTTGGTCAAGATCGTTGGATCACCCCGCGCGCCGGTGTTGACGAAGTCGGCCTCGTTCTTCTGGACCTGCACTTCGAGCATCACGGCGCCCTCGTTGGTCACGTGCGGGGTCACGCGCAGCCCGAGCGTCGCGTTGACGTAGCGGGTGTTGACGCCCTGAGCCGAGACCTGCGAGATCGGGATCTGCACGCCCTGCTCGATCTGCGCCTCGGTGTTGTCGAGGGTCACGATCTTCGGCGCCGAGATGATCCGGACCTCGCCCTCGTCCTCGGCCGCGGACAGCCGCAAGTTGGTGTTGAGGTTGCCCGAGAGGCTGCCGAAGCTGAACCCGATCGCGCCACCGGTGCCGGTCGAGACCGGGGCCGGCAGGTCGACCGCGTAGTTCGGATTGGCCGCTGCGCCGGGCAGGATCAAGCCGCCAACTGGCGACTGGTTGCCGCCCGAGCCACCCCCGACGCCGATCGCGTTGGGAAACAGCAGCCCGGTCGGGTTGCCGGTTCCGGGGCTGGCGATGAAGTCGAAGCCCCACTGGATGCCGAGCTGACGCAGCCAGTTGGTCCGCGCCTCGACGATCCGCGCCTCGATCAAGACCTGCGGGGTCTGGCTGTCGAGCTGACGCACGAGCGACTCGGCCAGCGCGATGTTCTCGGCCACGTCCATCACGATCAGCGTGTTGGTGCGGGTGTCCGGGGTCACTGATCCGCGCGAGCTCATCACGCTCTGGACCTTGGGCAGCATCTCGTCGACCGTCGCGTACGACAGCGGGATCAGCCGGGTCTCGAGCGGCTTGAGCTGAACCGCGGCGTTGGCCTCTTCGATCGCCTTGCGCCGCTCTTCCTCGAGCTTGGTCTGGGTCGAGACCCGGATCACGTTGCCCTCTTGGATCATCCCCAGCGTCAGCGAGCGCAAGATGATGTCCAGGGCCTGATCCCACGGCACCGCGGAGAGCTTCATCGTCACCGTGCCCGAGACCTCGGGACCCGCGATGATGTTGACCCGGCCGATGTCCGAGAACAGCAGCAGCACGTCCTTGATCGGGGCGTCCTGCAGCTCGATGTCGATCCGCTCACCCCGCCAGCGCGAGCGATTGCCGACCTTGGTGCCAGGTCGCGCGGCCAGGACCGTCGGGGTCGAGAACCCGGACACCTTGTTGCCGCCCAGGCTCACGACCTCGGTCCGCTCGGGGGTGGTGTCGCTGGCGACCAGCGGGGCCGCATCGCGGGCGCTGGCGAGCTTGGGGAACTTCCAGATTAGCCGATTGGCGGCCCGGTCGAGCTCGATCCCCGCGGGGTCGCCCAGCGCCGAGGCGACCACGATCTTGACGTCGTTGCCCTCGCGGAAGCTGGTGATCCGGTCGATCGGCCCGTGGAAGCTGGTGGTGTCCAGGCTGCGCTCGAGCCCGGACGGAATCCTGGCGCCGCGCAGCTCGAGCATGGTCATGTTGGGCGTGAGGCTGCTGGCGTCGTAGACGACCGGGCCGTCGAGCTCGACGATCACCCGGGCGCCGTCGGCCCCGTCCTCGAACCGGACGTCGCGGACGGTCGCGTGGCCGGCCGCCTCGCGCTCCTGCTCCCACTGCTGGGTCAGGGAGCGGCGCTTTTGGGTGGCCGCCAGGGTCTCGCCGAGCTGCTCGCCAGCGACAGCGACCTGATGTTGCAGGGCCTCGAGCTTGCCCTGCTCGAGCTCGGTCTGCTTGCGCAGCTTGCCGAGCTCGGTCTCGGCCTTGGCGAGCTCGGACTTGGCCTTGCGGTGCGCTCGCTTGTCGCCCTCGCTGGGGCCCTCGTCGCCGCCGAGCTTCTCGTACTGGACTCGGGCCTGGCGGACCTGGTCGTTGACGGTTGCGAGCTCCGACTGCTTGGTCTCGAGCTCGCCACGCAGCTGCTTGGCCTCGGCCTGCTTGGTCTCGAGCGCGAGCGAGAGCGCGTCGTGATCGCGCTGCAGCTCGGCGAGCCGACCGTTGGCTTGATCCTCGCGCTGCTTGGCGGCTGCGGTCGCGGCCTCGGCCTGCGCGACCGCCCGCTGCAGCTCCTCGCGCCCGCTGTCGTCGTGCTTGCCGAGCTTGCGCGCGGCCTTGCGTGCGTCGCTCAGCGCCTGCTTGGCGTCGGCGTGGGCCTGCACGGCCTGCTCGCTCTCTTCGGTGGCCTGGTGCATGGCCGACTCGGCCTGGCTCAGCAACAGCTCGGCCTGCTTGGCCTTGGCCTCGGCGCTCTGGCGCACGCGGCTGGCGTAGAGTTCGGCGGCCTCGGCCTCGGCCTTGGCCTCGGCGGCGCGCTCGTCGGCGTGCTTGGCCTTGCGCTCGGCCTCGCTCGCGGCCTTCTCGGCGTCGCTCGCCGCCCGCTCCGCGCTGGCCAGCGCCGACCTGCGGGCGTCGGCGAGCCGCTGGGCTTCCGACAGCTTGGCCGCCGCGGCAGCCTCGAGCGACGACGCCCGAGCCTGCGCCGCGCTCTCGAGCGAGGACGCGGTCGCCTCGGCCTCGCGCTCGCGCTTCGACGCGGCTGCCTCGGCGCGCGCGCGAATGCTCTGAGCTTCGCTCTCTTGCTTGGCCGCGACGGCCTCGGCCTCGCGCTGTCGCTGGGCCGCCGCGACCTCGGCCTGGGCACGAATCTTCTCGGCCTCGGCGCGGATCCTGGCGGCGTCACGGTCGGCCTCCTGGGCCTTGGCTGCCGCCTGCTGAGCCCGCTTCTCGGCGCTGCGCGCCCGCTGCTCGGCGTCGGTGGCCTTGGCTTCGGCGTTGCTGGCCTTGGCCTCGGCGCTGCTGGCCTTGGCCTCCTGCACGTCGGCCTTGGCCTTGGCGCTGGCCTCGATCGCGCTGGCCTGCTTGCGCGCGTCGGCCTTCATGGTCTCGATCTCGGCCTGACGCTCGCCGGCGCTCTTGCGGGCGAAGTAGGCCTCGGGCGCGACCTCGCGGGGCGTGAGCGTGATCGCCAGATCGCGACCCTTGGGCACCACGATGTAGCTCGACTCGCGCTTGAGGTTGACGACCACCCGCGCGATCTTGCTGTCGTGCTCCTCGACCGAGCTGATCGTCACGCGGCCAACGGCCCACGAGTCGACCGGCACGTGCGGCACGGCCTTGCCGCGCTCGCTCTTGGCGATATCGACCACCAGCCGGTCGGGATCCGACAGCCTGTACACATTGAAGGTGGGCTCGACGTGACCGAGCAAGCGCAAGATCGTGGTCCCGTCGTCGAGCTCCTCGACGGTCAGGCCGTCGATCTGATTGACGGCCTTGCGGACCTCGAGCTTGGCTTCGGGCTGGACCTCGGGCGTGCTGGCCTTGGTCGTCTTGCTCGAGCTCGACTTCTTGGACTTGGGCGGCCCAGCCGAGGCTGCGCCGGGATCGAGGGCCAACAGCAAGAGCGCGGGCAGAGCAACGACCCCGAGCGGGGACCACTTGCGTGAACGAAGGGTCCGTTGGAGCGACCAGCGGGTATGTGGGGGCTTATGAGGCTGGGAGTTCATGGTGGTCTCCAGTCGCCGGCTTGGTTTCGAGGCGCGCGGGGTCCCGGTCTCACCGGCACGGCCGGCGAGGTGGATATCGGTTCAGTTGGCTGAGGGAGCTACAAACGGGCTAGCGCTCTTTGAGGTAGATGACCTTCCGCTCGCCCCGCTCCAGGTTCCAGCCAGGAGTCAGCTCGGGATCGATGATCTCGATCTCGATGTAATCGCGATTGACCGAAGCGAGCAAAACTTCGGCGCTACTGAAGTACTCGCCTTGCTTGACGCTCTTCGACTTGTTGTCGCCGGCCAAGAACAACGCGGTCGGCGGCACGCTGCGGCCGGCGTTGACGATGGCGATGAGACGCAGCTCTTCGAAGGTGTACTCCGACAGCTTGACGGCCCGCTGCTTCTTGACGATCTCAACGGGGACGGGCGCCTCGATGGATTCGGCGGCGAGGTAATTATGAAAGGGATCGCGGGCGCGACCGGAGAAGTCGTCACGCGTCAGGGTTGGGCGCGGGCGATCGGGCCGCTCGAGCTCGGGCTCGGCCTCCGGGGCCCCTTTGCCACCACTGCCGCCGCTGCGACGGGTTCCAGCCCCGGCGCCAGCTTTCCCGCCGCCCTGGACGATCGGCTGCTGGTTGGGCATGCCGCGCTGCTGGGTGACCGTGGCCTCGTCGCCGCCACACCCAGCGCTCGGAAGCCCGAGCAACACCAGCGCCAGCGCCGGCAGCCCCGCGAGTCGGCCAGAGGTCTTTACGCCGTTCATCACTTGGCTCCCTTACCCTTGCGTCGGGTTGCAGCTTCGCCTCCGCCGCCTTGCTCGTCCTCGGTCAACAACCGAAAGGTGCTGGCCGTGAAGCCGACCTTGAGCTGCGGAAACCCGCTCTCGTCAAAGTCCTTGCCGAGCCTGATCTTGACGTCCTCGATGTTGACGATCTGCTTCATCTCGGAGACGCGGCGGAAGAACTCGCCGACCTCGTGCCACGAACCGAGCGCGATCACCTCGACGGGGATCTTCGCGTAGAAGTCGTGAAACTGCTCGGCCTGCGGGCTCCAGGCCTCGATGCCCAGACCGACGCCCCGCGCCTCACGCTGAAAGGTGCTCATCAGGTGGTCGATCGTCGACGAGTCGACGGGCACGACCTCGAGCGTCTTCTTGAGCTCTTTGTCGCGCTCGGCCTGCTCTTTGACGCGCTGCTCGTAGTTCGAGAGGTTGTCCTTGGCCTTGGCGAGACCGGCCTCGGCCTGGGTCACCCCGGTCGCGGCCGCCGTCTTCGCGGCGAGGATGTCGGAGAAGTACAAGAAGTACCAGCCGCCAACGACGAGCCCTGCGCCTAGCACCCAGGCCAGGCCCAGCTGCCAGGCCGGGTACTTATCGAGTTGATCGAGCGCAGATTCAGCCATTGTCTCAATCCCAGTAGCGAACCTGAGCGTTCAGCTCGAAGGTGTAGTGGTTGTGGAGCGCCTCGCCGGGCCTGAGCGGCTTGGGGGCCCCGCTGGTCGTCGGTGGGGTGACCTCCTCGAGCGCAAACTCGGGGTGGGAGACCCGGGCGAACCGAGCCGACGCGCGCAGGCGCTTGACGAATTCGCTGAGGTCGTCGGGGTCGCGGGCGCTGCCCGTGATCTGCAGCAGGTTGTCGCCGTCCTGCTGCATGCTGGTGAGCCACACGGCGTTTGCGTCCCAGTCGAGCGCGAGCCGGGCCTGCGGATCCAGAGCCACGCGCTTGCGCTGCTCGGCCTCGTCGATGTCCGGCATCCGGCCGGTCGTGAGCACGTTGGTCAGCTCGTGATAGACGTAGACCGGCGTGCGCCGCTTCTGTTGCAGGGCCTCGGCCGCGGCGGTCAGCTCTTCGTAGCGATTGAACCGGGCCTGCAGATCTTCTTCGTCGATCTTCTCGTTGATCGCCCGGGTGTCCTCGACCAACACGCTGGCCTTGGCCTTGAGTCGCTCGGTGTCCTCGACCACGCCGCTCTGCAGCACCCACGCGCCAACGCCAACACCGACCCAGCCGACCAGCATCAAGACCGCGTAGATGCTGCCCTTCGACACGTTGGTCGAGGGCACGACCATCTGCACGGCCGTGATCGCCCGGGTCGACTGAGGCTTGCGCTTGACGGTGGGCGAGAGGTTGATGCGGATCATTGTTCGGCTCCCATCACTTGTCCCCCGGACGTCGCAGCGACAGGCCAAAGGCCACCGTGGCCACCGGCGCATTTGCGCGCAGGTACTCGACATCGAAGCGCTTGGCGTCGACCGCGATACTGGCGAAGGGATCGAAGATGGCGACCGGCACCCGAGCACGATCTTGGATCGCCTTGGGCAGCTGGGGTACCAGCGCGCTTCCGCCCGTCAGGAACACCCGGGCGAGGTTGGCGCCGACCGCGTCCCCCAAATAGAAGTCGATCGTGCGCTGAAATTCGCTCGAGACCTGCTCGGACACCTGCGCGAGCACCCGGTGGACCTCCTGCGGGACCACCTCGGCCGCGCCCATCGATCCCCCACCGCCAACTTTGTAAGCCTCAGCACCATCCATACCGACGGCCAACCGATGGCGAATTGCCTCCGTGAAGGTGTCGCCGCCGGCCGCGAGGTTGCGGTGAAACACCGGCTTGCCGTTGCTGACGATCACGATCGTCGAGAAGTGAGCGCCGATGTTGATGACCGCGACGGTCTCGTTGTCGGTGAAGCCGGTCGCGCTCTCGATCGCGTTCTGCATGGCGAACGCGTCGGTGTCGACGACGACCGGGTTGAGGCCCGCCGCCTTCACCGCTTCGAAGTACTGCTCGACGATCTCGCGCTTGGCCGCGACCAGCACGACCTCCATCTGGCCGTCCGACGTGCGCGGGACCAAGACCTCCCAGTCGACGATGACCTCGTCACGCGCGAACGGGATGTTCTGCTTGACCTCCCACTCCATCTGCTCGGCGAGCGCGGGGCCCTGCATCGCCGGGATGTGGAGGCGACGAACGATCACGCTGTTGCCCGACACCGCGAGCGCGATGTCCTTGCCGCGCAGGTGAATGCGCTTGCTGAGGTTGCGGATCGACTCCGCGACCGCGCCGTGGTTGGCGATCGCACCGTCGACGATCGCGCCCGGTGGCAGCGGCTCGATGCCGAAGTTTTGCAAGCTGAACGACTTGCGGGACGCCTTGACCTGCACGAGCTTCACTGAGCTCGAGCCGATGTCGAGGCCGATGCACTGGCGCGCCATCAGCTCCTCGCTCCTCGCTCGAACGAGCGCGTGACGAATTGTGAAACTTCGCTGAATTCGCGTGAATTCGGCATAATTTTTGAGTTTTTCTGACTCGCCGCGGCGTCGCGACGAGCCCTGAACACGAGCGACACGACCAGGCCAGACTCGCGGCCGGATCCAACCCCCGATCCAACCCCAAGCCCCGACTCGATACCCGCGCTCAGCTCTGCGCGTCGATGTCGGGCCAGACCTCGGCGCGGGCCGAAGGCTTGAGCCCCAGCGCCTCGAGGATCTTGCGCTTGGTGTCCATGCGACAGGGACAACCCGCCTCGACGCGATCGATCGTCAGCGGTGAGACGCCAGCTCGACGGGCGAGCTCGGCCTTGCTCATCATCGCTTCCTGGCGAAGCTTGCGTACGTTGTTCGGCTCGATGCCCGAGCGTGAGCGCGCACGCGACTTCTTGCTGGCGCGCTCCGGCTTGGCGACCGGTGCCGGCTCGCGGACAATCTCGGGCGCCGACTCCAGCTTCACACCCGACGTCCCCGACTTCGGCTTCTTTGGCTCCGGGGGAGTCGACGCCGAGGGCTCGCGCTCGGTCGCGCTCGCCTCGGTCTCGATCTCCGACACCGCAGACTGGCGCTGGAACTCCTGTGTGTCGTCCATTTGGGAGTCCGGCGAGTCCTGTGAGTCGCTGCCCATGAGGGTGCGAGCCTTGGGCTCGGGTTTTGCTGGCGACTTCATCGGGACCGCAGGGCTGTGGCGCGAGGGTTGGGCCCAGACCGGCCTCAGCGCGCTCGTGCCCGAACATTGTCGGGGTCCAGGGCGTGGGAGTCAACGTCCACGTGCTGCCCAAATGATGCCTAATTGAGTGCAAGTGATAGGGATTTGATGTGTCTTTTAAGCAGTCAGCCGCACGACCCGTCGCCGGATTGTTCTCGTCGTGGCGACGCACGGCGAATGAGTTTACTGACACGTTCACGAGGCTGGCTCAGCGGGGGAGACCCTGCGTCAGTTAGCTTCCCACGCAGAGCGGGTCCCCTCAAAAAAACCCCGCGAATACCGACCTATAACTGGTTTTTTGAGCAGGTTCGCGGTGGGTAACATGCTCTGGTGAGCGACGACGGTACGAGTGCGGGTTTCTCGCGGATTCTGATCGTCGACGACGAGGAGCCCATGCGCCACATGCTCGAGCTGCTGCTGCGGCGGGCGGGCTTCGAGGTGATCAGCGCGGCGAGCGGCGAGCAGGCCCTCGAGCTAGCCGAGCGCGAGGCGATCGACGTCGTGCTCTCGGATGTGCGCATGCCCGGCCTCGATGGGCTCGCCCTGGCCGAGCGGCTCACGGCCACCCACCCGGAGATCACCCTGGTGATGATGAGCGCGTTTGGGAGCGTGGATCTGGCGCTCGAGGCCATGCAGCGCGGCGCCTACGACTACATCTCCAAACCTTTCAAGCAGGACGAGGTGATCTTGACCCTGCGCAAGGCCGAGGAGCGGCTGCGCTTGCGGCGGGAGAACGCCAACCTGCGCGCCCGGGTGAGCGAGCTCGAGCATGGCGCGGGCGCCGTCGAGGGGATCGAGCTGATCGGGCGGCTGCTGATCCACAGCCGGGCGATGCGCAAGGTCGCCAAGACCGTCCGCAAGGTCGCGCGGTTCGAGACCACGGTGCTCGTGCTCGGCGAGTCCGGCGTCGGCAAGGAGCTGGTCAGCCGCGCGCTGCACGATCTCGGCAGCCGCGCGGCCGGACCGTTCGTCGCGGTCAACTGCGGGGCGATCCCCGAGGGCCTGCTCGAGTCGGAGCTGTTTGGCCACAGCAAGGGTGCGTTCACCGACGCGAGCAGCGACAAGCCCGGCCTGTTCGAGGCGGCCCGCGGCGGCACGATCTTCCTCGACGAGGTCGGCGAGCTCCCGATCAGCGTGCAGGTCAAGCTGCTGCGCGCGCTGCAGGAGCGAGAGATCCGCCGGGTCGGGGAGAACACCCAGCGGCCGATCGACGTGCGGGTCGTGGCCGCGACCTCGCGCGCGCTCGAGGAGATGGTCGAAGACGGCGAGTTCCGCGAAGACCTGTTCTACCGGCTGGCCGTGATGCCCCTGCGGATCCCGCCGCTGCGCGAGCGTCGGGAGGACATCGCGATGCTCGCCGAGCACTTCTTGACCACGATCAACCGCAGGCTCGGGACCAACGTTCAGGGGCTCGACGCCGAGGCCAAGCGGATCATGCTCGCCTACGACTGGCCCGGAAACGTGCGCGAGCTCGAGAACAGCCTCGAGCACGCGACCGTGATGACCGAGGGCGCGGTGATCGGGCCCGACGAGCTGCCCGAACGCCTGGGCCGCCAGCGCCGACCGACGACCGACGAGCCGTCCGAGCTCGGGTTCACGCTGCGCTTCTCCGCCGATGATCTGTCCGTCAAGCGTGCGCAGCGACGGGCCGAGCGCGAGCTGATCTTGCGGGCGCTCGAGCAGACGACCGGCAACCGGACCCACGCCGCGAAGCTGCTGGATCTCAGCCACCGCGCCCTGCTCTACAAGATCAAGGACTACGACATCGGCTAGGGAAATTTGCCCTGGGCGACCTCGAGCTGGGCCTTGGCGATGAAGTAGGCGGCGAGCGCCTCGACCTGCTCGCGCGCGGCCGTGGCCGCGGCCAGCTCGCGCAGGTTGACGAGCAGGAGGTCGCCCGCGCCGAGGCTGAACCGGCGCAGCTCGGCGCTCGCCAGGGTCTGGGCCAGCTCGACTTGCTCGTCGGCGAGCTGGGCTTGTTGGTAGGCGGCGGCCACGGCGGAGTGCGCGTCGCGGACATCCACGGCGACCTGATCCCGGGCGAAGCGGAGCTCCGCGTCGATCCCTCCGAGCTCGGCCCGCGCAGCCTGAAGCTTGCCCCGGGCCCCGCGAAGCGGAATGGGGATCTGGATCTCGATCATCGCGGCGAGCTCGACGGGCAGCTGCTCGGGGGCGCCCGGCCCGATGTCCTTGGCCGCCCACGCCGACAGATCGATCTCGGGGCTGCGCAGGTTCTTGGCCAGGCGGACCTCGACCTCGGCTTGCTCGCGCGCAGCGTGAACCGCCGCCAGATCCGGGCGCCGATCCAGCGCGGCCTGGATCTCGGCGTCGATGTCGACGAGCTGCGGCGGGACGACCGGGGGAAACGCGAGCGGCAGCCGCTCGGCCCCGGCCAGCTGCGGCTCGCCGCCCACGTCGCGCAGGAACAGCGACAGCTCGAGGGTCGCGGCCTGAAACTTGCGCTCGGCCCCGACGACCCGGGCCTCGCGGGCCAGGATCACCCGGCGGTTGTCGGTTGCGACGATCGCTTCGATGTCGCCGAGCTCGACCTGGCGGCGCAGCCCAACGTCGCGCGACAACGCGATCTCCAGCAGCGAGCGCTCGATCTCGAGGGCGAGCCCGGCGGCCACCCAAGTCCAGTACGCCTGGGCCGCCTTGGCCCCGAGCTCGAGCTGCTTGGCGTCGCGCTCGAGCTCGGCGCGCTGCTGTCCGATCCGCGCCTGCTCGATGTCGGCGCGGGTGCGATCGATCGGGCCGCCCTGCCACACGGGCACGCTGACCCCAGCGCGCAGCTCTCCGCCGTCGGCGGTCGGCAGCTTGGCGTCGTAGACCGCGAACTCGCCCAGCCCGACTCGCCAGCCCGCCCACACACCCAGACCCCACAGCGGCGTCGGCTGCTCGACCCGGACGTCGACGATCCCATGCCGGTAGTAGCCGAGCGGCTGGATCAGCCCGCGCATCGCAACCTTGGTGTCAAAGCCTCCGCGCGCGGCGAGCAGCTTGCCGTCGGCGACGGCGATCTTGGCCTGCGCGGCGACCAGCCGGGGATCCGCCCCGCCGAGCGAGCTCAGGACCTCGCCCAAAGTCAGGATGTCTGCGCGGGGCTGCGCGGCGCTCAGATCGTTGAGCCCCGAGCTCTCGGCGACGGGCCCGAGCTCGGCCTCGGCGGGATCGCTGCGGCGAAAGTCGTCAGCGGGACGAGCCGGGGCCGGCTTGGGTGGTGCAGTCGCCAGCGCCTCGCCGGGCGCGAAGCCGATCGCCAGACCGACCGCCGCCGACGCTGCCAGGCGCCCCCACGCTCGGCGAGTCATGTCCCCTCCTTGCCTGCGCCATCCATGGCGAGCGGCTCCACCACCGGTGGAAACCCGTTGAACTGGCGCCACAGCTCGAACCCCAGCCGCACGGTATCGAGGAGGATCCACCCGTTGACGCGGACGCCCTGGCGCAGCCAGTGAGCGTCGGGCCACGGCTCATCGCCGCCCGCGGGCGAGACGACCACGCGAAACCGACCGTGCTCGTCGGCGGTCGCGTCGACGAATTCGACGACGCCAGGGAAGGTCCCGACCGCGGCCGACGGCCACCCGACGAACTGGACCGCCGGCCAGCCCTGAAACTGCAGACGAACGTGGCGACCCGGCGTGATCAGCGGGCCGTCCTTGCCGTCGACCCACAGCTCGACCGCGCTCGCGGTCAGCTCCGGGACGAACACCGCCACGGGATCGCCAGGTTTGAGCATCTGCGCGTCCTGTTTGGCGATGATGCGCAGGATCGTCCCGTCACGCGGCGCCTCGATCGACATCCGCTGCTGGCGGGCCTGGCGAGAGTCGATCTTCTGGACCTCGGCCGTGGCCTTGGCGAGCTCGGACTCGGCCTTGCGCAGCGAGGCCCGGGCCTCCTCGATCGACGCGCTGGCGTCGGCTCCGACGTGCTCACGATCCGCCCCGAGCGCCCCGACCTCGCGCTTGGCCGCGGTCAGGCTCGCGCGGGCGCGGCCGTGCTCGGCCTGCTTGGTCTCGAATTCCATCTGCGCCAGCTCGACCTGGCGTTTGGAGGTCAGCCCCTCATCAAATAGCGCGCGCTGGCGCTCGAGGTTGAGGCTGGCGGTTCGCTCCGCGGCCGCGGCCGCGCTGACGGCTTGCTCGGCCGCGTCGAACCGGTTGCGGGACATGTCGACGCGCAGCTCGGCGGACATCCCCTTGGCCTCGCGCGCGAGCTGAAGCGCCGCGATCTTGGCCTCGGCGACCTCGACGGCCCCCTCGGCCGCGATCGCCTGGGCCAGCACCGCGTTTCGCTCGCGCTCGATCCTGGCCAGGATCTCCGGATCGTTGTCGGAGATCTCGGCGATGACATCTCCGGCGCGCACGCGCTCCCCCTCCTGCACGTGCCAGGTGCTGACCCGCCCTTCGATCGGGGCCTCGATCACCTGCTGCCGCTCGAGCGGTGCGTAGGCGATCACCCTTCCCTGCCCCGCGACGCTCTGGCGCCACGGCGCGAACACCAGCGCGAGCACCACCAGCGCAAACCCGACGCCGAGGATCCGCGCGAACACCCGGGCCGCGCGGGGCGAGCGGCTCGCTAGCAAGCTCGGCCGCGCGTGGTCGAGCGGCGAACCAAAGGCGTAGTGGTCGATGTCGGCGTTCATGGTTGGCTTCGCTCCAGCAGCGCAGGATCTTCGGTGATCACCAGCAGGGTCCACGGCGCGTCCGCGCCGAACAGGTGGTCCAGGAGCCGCGCGCGGCTGTCGGCGTCGAGCCCCAGACCATCGAGGCTGCCGTCGAGCACCAGCAGGCGCGGGCGTCGAAGCAGGGCCTGCGCCACCATCAGACGCCGGGCCTCGAGCTCGCGCAGCGGCCAGCCGTTGGGCATCAGCGAGGTCCGCAAGCCGTGGGGCAGCGCGTGAATTCGGTCGCTGAGACCGACGATCTCCAGCACCCGTCGGACGGTCGCGGGCTCGCTGGGGCTCAGCTGCGGATCCAGGTTGTCGTGCACCGATCCGGCGACCAGATCAATCCCACGGACCAGCACCACGGCGGCGCGGAGCGCCTCGAGATCGAGCTCCCGGACCGGACTGGCGTCAATCCGAACGTCGACCGTGGATGGATCGCCCAGTCCGAGCAACGCGTCGCAGAGATCGGAGCGGGCTGCCGTCCTTCCAACCAGCACGCGCTTGTCCCCGGGCGCGAGGGCGAGCGGCTCCACCCCACCCGCGGCCGTCGGCTCACGAACCTCGACCGCGAGCGGACCCGCGCCGCGCAGCAGCTCACCACCGCTGCGCTCGAGCGGCATGTCGACGACCTTGCCGAGCTTGGCCGCCGCGGCCGTCGCGTCGTAGAAGCTCTCGAGCTGCTTGCCCAGCTTGCCCAGCCCGGCCCCGATCGCGGTGACGACCAGCTCCGCCGCGACCAGCTGGCCAAGCGTGAGCTGGCGGCGAATCACCAGCCATCCGCCGATCCCCAGCAACGCGGTGCTCGCCAGGACCTGAAGCCCGACGCCGCCGCTGAGCTGACGGAGCAAGCGTGTGAAGTGCTCACCTCGCGCCACCAGCCACTCGCGGATCAGCAGCTCGGCCCGGGCGTCCGCGAACGAGCGCGAGCGCGAGTCGACGAAGCGCAGCGGGGTCGCGGCGAGGTCTTCGATCCAGGCCGCGACCGCGTACTTGCGGTTCGACTCGGCCAGGCTGCTGGCCACGGCGCCCCGTCCGGCGACGAACACCACGAGCACGACCGCGACCAGCAGCGCGAGGTCGAAGGCCAGCAACATCGGGTGGTAGAACCCGAGCAGGATCATGCCCACGAGCATCTGCAGGCCCAGCGACAAGCCGTCGACCAGCAGAGTCGCGCCGGCTTTTTGCAGGTTCACGACGTCGAAGAAGCGGTTCGCCAGCTCGGGCAGGTGAACCGTGCGGCGGGCCTCGAACGACATCCGCGGGAACCGACGAGCGAAGTCCGCGGCGGTTCGCACGAACAACCTGCGCTGCAGCGCCTCGACGACCATCGCCTGGAGGATCCGCAGGACCGCCACGAACCCGAGCACGACCGCGAGCATGGCGCTCAAGACCACCAGGGGCTGGAGCACCGAGCCAAACGCCACGGTGCTGACCAACGCCTGCACGGCGATCGGGACCGCGAGGCTCGAGGCGCCGATCGCCATCGAGTAGACGAGCGCGACGCCCAGGTCCCCGCGCTCGATCCGGGCGAGCGCAAACAGCCGTCGAATCGCCGCGAACCGGCCCGCGGTGCCGGGCAGCGAAGCGGCCTCGAGCGGCGCGAGCGGCAGCAGCGGCTCACCGCGAAACCACCGGGGCGACTCGACACCGGCGGTCTCGAGCTCGAGCTGCAGCCACTGCGCCAGCCTTCGCGCGCTCGAGCGCCGCCGCTGCTGGCCGCCGAGCTCGTCGATCACCGCAAATTCGACGCCCCGCCCACGACGGCCGAGCACCGCCAGCCAGCGCCCGCCTTCGCCCGCTCGAGCTGCGGGCAGCCAGGTCAGGGCCGGGCCACTGAGTGCCAGCAGCTCCGCCGGGTCGCAGGGCCAGCGCAGGTGGACGCTGCCCAGGCGGAGCCCGGCCCGCCGACCCGCGAGCCCCAGGCTTCGCAGCCGATCGTCACCCCCGAGCGCGAGCCCGTCGGTCGCGGCCTCCCAGGCGACCCGCGGCGCGAGCGTGACCCCAGCCGAGTCGGCGACCAGCTCGAGCACCTGGGTCAGCGCCTGCACGGGCGATACCCCCGCGTCTTCGAGCGTATCAGCTTCGGTCACTGGCAGCATTGCGAACTCGCGGATGATCTAGCCTCGAACTGACTTTCAGCAAATAGAAAATAGAATACAATCACTTAGTTTTTCTGAAAGTCAGCCGAGCGCCCAGCATCGCCATGCAGTGGATCAACTACCACCACCTGCTCTACTTTTGGACCGTCGCCAAGGAAGGCAACATCGCTGACGCGGCCAAGCGCCTGCGGGTGTCGCAGCCGACGATCAGCACCCAGATCCGCACGCTCGAGCAGGCCCTCGGCGTCGAGCTGTTCGATCGCTCGGGTCGGCGGCTGGTCCTGTCGGAGCTGGGTCAGGTCGCGTTCCGCTACGCCGAAGACATCTTCAGCCTCGGCCGCGAGATGGTCGACGTGCTCCACGAGCGCCCCACCGGTCGGCCCCTGCAGATGGTCGTTGGGATCACCTACGTGATCCCCAAGCTGATCGCCTACCGGCTGCTCATGCCTGCGCTCGGGCTGTCCGAGCAGCTCCACGTGGTCTGCCGCGAGGACCGCTTCGATCGCCTGCTCGGTCAGCTCGCCCGCCACGAGCTCGACCTCGTGCTGTCCGACGTGCCGATCGGACCCGACATCTCGGTCAAGGCCTTCAATCACCTGCTCGGCTCGAGCGGCGTGACCTTCTTTGCCGAGCCCGCGCTCGCGTCCAAATACAAGCGCGGGTTCCCCAAGTCGCTGGACGGCGCGCCGTTCCTGTTGCCGATGACCGGCAGCGCGGTCCGCCGCGAGCTCGATCGCTGGTTTGACGAGCACGATCTGCGCCCGGAGATCGTCGGACAGTTCGACGACAGCGCGCTGCTCAAGGTGTTTGGCCAGCGCGGCGTCGGGGTGTTCGCCGGACCCACCGCGATCGAGACCGAGATCAAGCAGGACTACGGCGTCCGGGTCATCGGGCGAACCGACACGATCCAGGAGCGGTTCTACGCGATCACCGTCGAGCGCCGGCTCGAGCACCCCGGCGTGGTCGCCGTGTCCGAGTCGGCCAAGCGCACCCTGTTCGGATAATTGCGTCTACTAGATTTCTCCGCACGTCGTGCACCCCATGGACACGGGAAAGCGAGCCAGAGCCCCCTTTCAGGGGGCCACACATGCGCCTGCGAACAAACAGCCCCGAGGAGCGAAGCGACCAGACGCGCCAGCGGCTGCAGTCGGCGAAGGGCCAAGGTGTCTGTGGGGGTCTAAAACCAGCTAGTCGACCAGCGGCAACAGCACGAAGAACTGGCTGCCCTCGCCGACCTCGCTGGTGAGCTTGACCGTGCCCTCGCACCGCCGCGCGATGCTGTACACCGTTGCGAGCCCGAGCCCGGTGCCCTCTCCGGCGGGCTTGGTCGTGAAGAAGGGCTCGAACACCCGGGCCTGGATCTCGGGCGGCATCCCGACGCCGTCGTCCTCGACCGACAAGCTGGCGTAGCGACCAGCTGGCACCGACTCCGGCAGATCGCTGACGTCCTCGCTGAATTCGACGACCTCGACCTCGACCTCCACGCGGCCGTCGTGACGGACCGCGTCGCGGGCGTTGACGACGAGGTTGGTCAGCAGCTGCTGGATCAGCCCCTCGGTCGCGTTGACGATCACCGGCTCGTCGGGGAGGTTGACGACCAGCTTGACCCCGCGCCCGAGCGAGCGCCGAAGCATGCGACCGAGCTTGCGAACGGCCACGCACAGATCGATGTTGTGCAGGGCCAGCGGCTGCTGACGCGAGAACGCGCGCAGCTGCTCGGTCAGCTCGCCCGCGCGCTTGCTGGCGCCGATGATGTCCTGCGCCGAAGACCGCAGCGTGGCGTCCTCGAGCCGCATCTCGAGCAGCTCGGCGCTGCCGCTGATCGCCATCAGCAGATTGTTGAAGTCATGCGCGACGCCCCCCGCGAGGCGCCCGAGCGCGTCCATCTTCTGGCTGTAGAGCAGCTGCTCTTGCAGGAGTTGCTCACGGGCCTGGGCAGCGAGCCGCGCGCGGTTGTGCAGGCCCAGCGCGAGCTGGTCGGCGATCTCCCCGGCGAACTCGATCTCGTGACGCTGCCAGATCCGCGGCTCGCCGACCTGCTCGAGGCAGATGATCCCGACGACCTCGCCGCCAACGCGGATCGCCGCGTCGAGCAGCCCCACGATCTGGTTGGGCAGCAGGTAGGTCTCGGTGAATTCGAGCGTGTGCGGATCCCGGACGGCGTCATGCGCGACCACGGTCCGGCCGCTGTTCAGCGCCGCGAAGTAGTTCGGGAAGTCAGCCGCCGTGATCGTGGCTCCGCACTCGTGGGTCTCGGGCGTGCGCAGGTACAGATCGACCAGCTCGAGCTTCGTGCGGCGCTCGTCGAACATCCACACGCCGGCGCGCTCGACCAACGCCGCCTCGGTCACGAGCTCGTTGGTCAGGGCCACGAGCGCTTCGAAGCGGCCCTCGGCCACCGCCGGGTTGGTCGCCAGCGTCACCAGTGCTCGCTGGTGCCGCTCGAACGCCCCGAGCCGCTCGGCCTCGGCGAGCTGAAGCAGCCGGTGCTCCGTGACCTCGAAGATGAAGCCCTCGAGCCCGACCGGCACGCCCTGGTCATCGCGCACCACCCAGGCCTTGTGCTGGACCCACCGCTCGCTGCCGTCGGCGGTGATCAGCCGGTACTCGAGTTGATCGGGCTGCGCCGTCCCACTCTCGAGCATCGAGCCGAGCAGCTCGATCAGCGGCTCCCGATCTTCGGGATGGACCACGCTCGCCCAGCTGCGCACCGCGTTGTCGATGAAGTCGCCCGCGGGATAGCCAAGTAGGTCGGACACGCCGTGGGTCAGCGCGTGCATCGTGAGCTGCGGATCGGCCGAGCACCGGTACACGACGCCCGGCATTCGGCGGATGATCCACTCGAAGCTCTGCTCACGCCCGACGACCAAACTGGTCACCGGCGCGTCGTCGAGAGTTTGGTTCGCGTTCACGATTGCCGACCCAGTGTCTCGCTGTTCGCGCTCTTCAGCAATCACCGCATATCTAGCGCAAACGCACTTGGACGCTCAAAAACGAGCTTTTTTGCCTCGCCCCAGGCACCACGTGCACAAATTGCCGCCGCCCCCTACGTGATCGACGACATTTATTTTTGCCGGTCGACGACAACTAGAACTGCCGGTGCAGGCCAGCCCGATGGGAGCGAGCGAAGCGAGTGACCGCGAAGTGCGAAGCCCCTGTGGGGGTCATATCGAGCGAAGCGAGTGACCCCGAAGTGCCAAGTCGCCTGTGGGGGACACAACAAGCCCCCTTCCAGGGGGCCACACATGCGGTCGCAAACAGCCAGCCCGATGAGAGCGAGCGAAGCGAGTGACCGCGAAGTGCGAAGCCCCCTGTGGGGGTCATATCGAGCGAAGCGAGTGACCGCGAAGTGCGAAGCCCCCTGTGGGGGTCATAATCACACCCGGTCGGAGATCATGCGGCCTTTTTCGGGGCTGCACGTCCACTCGCCGAAGAACACCAGCTCCCGCTTGCAGGTCACCGTCATCACCCCGTGAGTCGTGTCGAACTCATACCGGTGGCGGAACACGTCGGCCTGACCGACCCGTGGCTTCGCGTCCTTGACGATGCAGCTCGAGTCCAGGTCGCACGCGTGGGCCTTGCCCAGGTCCATGGTCTCGACGGTCAGTTTGGCGTTGGACCAGGCCTGATACGACAGCACGGCCGAGCCCGCGAGGAGCGTAAACGCGAGCACACGACCGAGTGGGTTGCCGTCAGCCATCGCGCAACGGTGGCACGCCCACCCCGGCCGGTCAAAGCCTGTAGCCTATAAAAGGCTAGCGACCGATGCCGGAGTAGGTGAAGCCGAGCGACTCCACGTGGTCGCGGTCCCACTGGTTGCGGCCATCGAACAAGGCCTTGCCGCGCATGATCTCGGCCAGCCGGCGAAAGTCCGGGCTTCGGTACTGCCGCCACTCCGTACACAGAACCAGCGCGTCGGCGGCGGCGGCGGCGGCGTAGGGATCGCTGACCAGCTCGATGTCGAAGTTGCTGGCGGTGTCACCGAGCGCCTCCATGAAGGAGGGCCCGGCCTCGGGGTCACACACGCGCAGCTTGGCCCCGTCACTGGCCAGCGAGCGGACGATCGTCAGGGCCGGGGCCTCGCGGATGTCGTCGGTGTTGGGCTTGAACGCGAGCCCCCAGATCGCCAGGTTCTTGCCGCTGATGTCACCGCCAAAGTGACCGCGGACCTTGCGGACCAAGACCAGCTTCTGCGCCTCATTGATACGGTCGGCCGCGGCGACGATCGACATCGAGATGCCGTGCTCACGGGCGATGCGGATCAGCGCGCGGGTGTCCTTGGGGAAGCACGAGCCGCCGTAGCCGAGCCCCGGGAACAAGAACTTGTTGCCGATCCGCGCGTCGGTGCCCATGCCACGCCGGACCTGCTCGACATCCGCCCCGACCGCGTCGCACAGGTTGGCGACGTCGTTGATGAACGAGATGCGCGCCGCCAGGTACGCGTTGGCGGCGTACTTGGTGAGCTCGGCCGAGCGCGCGCTCATGTACAAGAGCCGCTCACTGGTCCGAAAGAACGGCTTGTACAGCCGGTTGAGCAGCTCGCGCGCGCGCTCGTCCTCGGTCCCGATGATCACCCGGTCGGGGTGCATGAAGTCCTGGACCGCGACCCCTTCCTTGAGGAACTCGGGGTTCGAGGCGACCGTGAACTCGGCGGCGGCGTTCTGCTCGGCGATGATCCGCGTGACCCGCTCGGCGGTTCCAACCGGCACCGTGCTCTTGTTGACGATCACCGTGTAGCCGTTCAGATGCGGCGCGATGTCGCGGGCGGCCTGAAACAGGTAGTCGAGCTTGGGCGCACCATCGCTGCCGCCCGTCGGCGTTCCGACGGCCAGGAACACGACCTCGGCGTGCTTGGCCGCCTCGGGGTTGCTGGTCGTGAAGCGCAGCCGACCCGCGGCCACGTTGCGCTTGACCAGCGGCTCGAGCCCCGGCTCGTAGATCGGAATCACCCCGTTCTCGAGGCCCGCGATCTTGGCCGCGTCGATGTCCGCACACACGACGTCGTTGCCGTGCTCTGCGAAGGCCGCCGCAGCCACGAGCCCCACGTACCCAGTCCCGATGACGCTGACTTTCATTTGGCGGCAGAGGATACGAAAATGTGGGGGCGGCTGCCATGCGAGCGCGCCGTTCCCGAGACACGCCCGTCACTCGAGCCTCGCGCCGAAACCTCCCGGCCCGCCGTCGGTCCGCCAGCCCACCACCAGCGATGCACTCCGAGAACGACGATCAGCCTGGCCTCCAGGATCAAATTGACGCTCCCGCGGCCTGGGTGGGCGCGGCTGGGGTCTCCGGCGACTACGTGATCGGGAGTGAGCGGGCCCCGCGTCTTCACCGGACGCTGATGGTCCTTGGACCACTCGGGCTCGCGCTTGCGATCGTGCTGAGTCTGTGGAGCATGAGCCGCAAGCTCGACCACTCGGTCAACATCCAGGTCGAGACGATCTGGGTCGCGAGCGAGCAGCTGGCGATCCGCACCCAGATCGTCGACGCCGAGCTGGCGCCGCTGGCCAGTGAGGTCGAGGTGACGGCGCGCCTCGAGGACGCCGCGGGTGGCACTCATGAGCTCGGCGCGCTCGAGCTGGTGGGGCCAGGCCTGTCGCAGGGCGTGATCAGCGTGCCCGAGGTCGCGCCGGGTGCCAGCGAGCTGGTCCTGCACGTCTCGGTCCCCAACGCCGACAGCTTCGACGAGCGGGTTCCCGTGGAGATCGTCAGCAAGCGTGGGGTCGGCTCCGGTCGTCAGGTCGTGTCCGAGAACATGCTGCAGTGGGCCGACGACACCGATCCGCAGCCCGAGGGGGTCCGCATCGATCTCCGCCCGGACGGACGCCTGCTCGCTGGCTTCGACAATCGCTTGTTCGTGCGCGTCACGGATCCCAGCGGCCAGCCGTGGGCACCCAAGCCGCCCACGCCCGCCACGATCCAGGTCCTGCTGATCAGCGGTGAATTCAACGACGCCGTCGGGGCGCTCGATCATCCGCCCGTGCTCTACGAGGGCCCCGTCGACGCGCTGGGGCTCGCTAGCTTCCACGGTGTCCTGAGCTCGGATGTGGTCCGCTTCGAGGTGCGGCTGACCGGCGAGACCGAGATCGCCCAGGCGGCCGAGGCGCTCGCCGCTGAGGCTGCGGCCAACGGGGCGAACACGAGCGACACCGACCCCCAGTCCGCCGAGGTCGACCCAAGCGAGGGGCCGGCGGCAGCCCAGCTCCCCAGCGAGCTGCTCCCTGGCGATGGCCCACCAACCACCGACACGCGCTATCTCAGCGGCCCCAAGCGGCGGCTTCGCTTCGTCAGCCATGCTGGCACCGTCCGCATCACCGCGACCACCGACTTCGCCCACCCGGGCGACACGATCACGATCGCCGTCGAAGCCCTGAGCGCGCGCAAGCCCGTGTTCGTCGACGTCCACGGCCCCGCGGGCGCGTGGCTGGACACCATGACGCCGCCGCTGCAGGTGCCCCAAGATCGCGACTGGACCGTGCCCCAGCAGCTCACGAGCGCGGTCAACGACGCGCCCTTCGTTCAGTTCGAGGCGTATCAGAGCATGCTGCGGCCCGAGGACTCGTCGGCGATCGCCCGGATCCAGCTCGCGCCGAGCGGGGCGCAGCGCAGCGCGTCGCTTCGGCCGTTGATCGACCGCCAGCGCGAGCAACTCTCGCTCCCGCGGGTCGACCGAGAATTCGAGATCGGCCGTGAGCGCGCGTACCTGACTCACGTCCAGGCTCAGCTCGACGCGCGGGTCCTCGACGCCGACGCGATCACCCGCGCGCGGGCGTTCTTGATCGGCAGCCTCGAGGCTGTCGTCCACGGCCCACCACAGTCGCTCAACACCCGCAGTCGTGAAGAGCAGACGCTCGCCACGTTCAAGCGCAACTGGACGCTGGGGATCCGCTGGTTTCTGCTTGGCGGCGGCGGGCTGTTCATCCTCGTCATGTCCACGTTGGTTTGGCGCAACCAGCGACGGCTCGAGGCCCAGACCAGCGTCGCGCTGGGGCTGGTCGCGGGCGGGCCGAGCCCGCTCGACGAGGAGACCTACGAAGACCAGTCGCGCGCGATCCTTCAGGCCCGCCGCCAGATGCTCGCGCGCGGGATGCTGACCGTCGTGTTCATGATCGCAACCTTGCTGTTGACGGTCGCGATGCTCGAGAGCCTGGTCTGGGCGTAGCGCTGGCTCGCTGACCAACTTCGGGGAGATCACTCGAACCTGTCTTTATTGCAATGGGGCTGGAGCACGTCAATTTAGAAACCTCATTTAGACACACCGTCAATTGCACGAACCGTCCGAGTCAAATCGCCACAGTGTGCAGCGTTGGCGCACCACTGTGGCGTTATGCGCCATTCACACGAGGTATACAGGGCAATTCCAGATGCACACTTTACGGCATTCAATGGCCACTTCGCCCGATGCCGCTCGTACTCTACCACTGAATTGCGGCTTTCTTTGTGGAAACAACTACGCAATCAACACGAAACGGAGGTGCCTTTGCGCACATTCCGCGGCGATTGGCGGCCAGCTGGCCGCTGGTTTGACGTTGTTCCAGGCTCCGGCGGCCGATCGGCGGCGCATACGCACAGCCACATACGCATCATTGCCAAGTTCAGGTCTACCGCTAGCATTTAGATATCGACATTCACTGACCGGCATTCAAACACAACAATCAGCTCGGGCCAGGCCTCTGGCCCGCCTGCAACCCCATCGATCAACCGCGCACTCAGGGTGCGTCACAAAGAGGTGCATCGTGAACTCATCCTACGCAGTCTTCAGCAGTGCAGCATCCGCCCATCACGCGCAGCGTTGGCTACAAGCCCGACTCGGCACGTCGGCCGTCATTCGAACGGTCGATTCCCCCGATTGGCTGTCCCATCACGTGATCCCCCTGGCCCTGACCGAGTCCCGGGCGGGCGCCTGGGGAGGCGCGCTCGCGGTCGGGTTCGTCAGCGCATTCGCGCTGGCCGCAGGACTGTGGACCGCCAATCTACTCTCGCCCACGTCCCTGCTCGCGCCGTTGACCACGGGCGCTGTGTTTGTCGGTCTCACCGCGATCCTCGGCAGCCTCGCTGGTGCGCTGGCGTTCGCCTCGGACAGCAAGGGGCTCACCCAACAGCTCCGCAGCCACATCGACCTTCACCAGCCCGTGGTCCTCGTCCACGGGACCCGCGAGCTGCCGCTCGGGCTCGCCAAGTTCCGCCCGATCAGCGTCGGCGCCATCAAATAGTTCTTTGTCAGCCAACCAACCCACAACAACGCAAAAGGAGCCAAGGAGTCCACAATGATCATGTCACTCAACACCATCGTCGCCACCGCTGCCTGCTTCGCAGTCTCGCTCTTGTACCTCGGAGCGTTCGAGTGGACGGGTCCCAAATCAGCCGCGCCAGGCTGATCAGAGACCAGCTCACATCCTGCCTCACGGTCTGGGAGGTGTACGTGGAAACAGCCGGGGGGTCGGCGCCATGGATCGGTGTTCGATGTGAGGACCGAACGGGCGCCGACCCCCACCTCGTCATGCTCGGGCTGGTGGCCAGTCGCCAAGTCCCTTGATACCGTCCGCCACGATGACACGCCGACCCCGCGCGATGATCCTCGCCGCCGGCTTCGGGACTCGGCTCGGCGAGCTGACCCAGGCTCGACCCAAGCCGATGTTGCCGATCTGCGGGGCTCCGCTGGTCCGTTGGGCCGCGCTGTGGCTGCGGGCCCAGGGCGTGCGCGAGCTGGTCATCAACCTTCATCACCTCGGTGAGCAGATCGAGGCGGAGCTCGGTGACGGCTCGGCGCTCGGGCTCGCGATCGCGTACTCTCATGAAGACGGGTTGATCCTCGGCACGGGCGGCGGCCTGCGCCAGGCCAAGTCGCTGCTCGACGACGGGCACGACAGCCCGATCATCGTCGTCAACGGCAAGATCCTCGTGGATCTGGATCTGGCCCCCGTGCTCGACGCTCACGCCCGCCGCGAAGCCGAGGCAACCATGGTCTTGCGGGCCGACGCCGAGGGGGTGTGGGGCGGCAGCTTGGCGGCAGATCCCAGCTCCGGCACGCTCGCAACCTTTTTGGGCCGCCAGCGACCCGACGCCCAGCCGGGTCCGGCCATGATGTTCACCGGGATCCACGTGATCCAGCCGCGCTTCATCGATCGCGTGCCGGCGACCGGCGAGCAGTGCATCGTCCGCACCGCGTACCGGCAGCTGTTCGACGAGCCCCGCGGCATCGACGTCCACACCCACGCCGGCTACTGGTGGGAGCACTCGACCCAGCCGCGCTACCTGCAGGGCATCGCCAACGTGCTCGACGGCCGCGCCGCGCTGCCGTGGGCGGAGCGGCCCGTGATCGGGGTCGACGCCTCGGCGACCATCGCAGCCGGCGTCGAGCTCGATGCGCGCATTTTTGTCGGCCCCGGCGCGACGATCGGTGCCGACACCAGGGTCGGCCCGCACGTGCAGATCGGCGCCGGGGCGATCGTCGCGCCGGGTCTCCACTTAGAGCGGGCTGCGGTGTGGCCGGGGGCTCGCCTCGACCACGACTTGATCGACGCCGTCCAGATCTGACTGGTCGAGCGCCAGCTGGTCTTTGCTCGGGCGTGAGCCAGCTCGATCGTCGCGCCCCCCAACTGGGTTGCACGACAGGGGTTGACGTCGTGATCGACGGGCACACGTTCACGGCCGAGTCGGGCACACGCCCACTCAGGCCGCCACCAGGCCGCTCTCACCTCGGCACCGAGGCCCTCTGCGCGAGGGCTCGGACGCCGACACCGGACACCTACGCACCCATCACAGGAGTCGACCATGCTCATTCATCGTTTCAACCCCACCGATCACTTCAGGACCATGGACATGCTGTTTGACGCGATCATGCCGCCTGGGCGCCGCGCGACCCACTTCGTGCGCAAGCCGGCGCGTGTCAGCCTCGACGACAGCGAGCAGGCCTTCACCTTGCGCGCCGAGCTCCCGGGTCTCAAACCCGAACAGCTCGAGCTCTCGGTTGGCGAGGACTGGATTGAGCTCGGAGCCAAGCGCGAGACCCAATACCCCGAGGGCTACACGCCGCTCCGTCGGGAGCGCAACAGCTACGAATTCGAGCGACGCGTCAATCTGCCCAAGCGGGTCGACGCCGAGAACGTGACGGCCCAGCTGCGCGACGGCGTGCTCACCGTCACCTTGCCCAAGCACGCCAGCGTGCAGCCCCGGCAGATCGCCGTCCAGGCCGCGTGAGGCCCCAACCACATCAGGAGCGATGACCATGTCCACGCAGACCACCGAGACCACCACCCCGTCCACCAAGACCGTCGTCCACCCGCTGGTCGACGTCCTCGAGAACGAGCGTGAATTTCTGCTGCTCGCCGATCTACCCGGCGTGAATCGAGATGCCCTCGACATCACCGTCAACGGCGGCCAGCTCGAGATTCACGCCGAGAGCGAGACCCTCGAGTACCGACGCAACTTCGCGCTCGGTGACGACGTCGACCTCGACGCGGTCGAGGCCCGGCTCGAGCTCGGTGAGCTCGAGATTCACCTGCCCAAGCGCGCCGAGGCGCAGGCGCGGAAGATCGCCATTCAAGGCTGACAGGAAGGAGCGGAAACCATCGGACAACGCCCCGGTCGTGCCCATCACGATCGGGGCCCTCGTCGTTGCGCGAATATGTGCCTGATACCGCGGTCGGCCTTCGGACCGCGAAGACGAATGTCAGGCTGTTGAACGCGTGGCAGGCTCGCGGCTTCAGAAGACGACAGCACCAGACCCGCGCCCCCTTGCGCCGGGCGAACTACCCTTTGCGTGCTACTCCCGGCACGGCGACGCCAGAGTCCTCATGGACGCACGATCGACCCGCGAGTAAATTAGAGCATCGTGACTGCGAGCAGCCCACACCGAATATTTCGCGCCATGAAGAGAAGCGCGGACGGCAGCCCTGCCTGCGGCGCGTCGGCAAACCAACTTGCCGTGGAGCGGCCCATCTGGCCGGTGCCACTTTGGGCTGGGGATGGACCGCGACCTGTCGCATCAATGGCAGCGCGAACTCGCTATCTTGTACCGCGCAGCGCAAGCGCTCCGGCTCGCGCACCGACGCTGAAGGCGCGCGATTGGGCTCCAGCGCTGCCGATCAAGTGCGGCGCTGCGTAGCTCAGGGCTCGCTCGAGCGCCGACCAGTTTGGCGTCGCGTCGTCAGGTGCGTCTGGGGGCGCTCCTGGCTAGGTGCGAGGCCGAAGCTGTAGCGCGGGCCGGCTCTCACTCATCGCTGCGCGGCTGCGCGAATATGTGCCTGATACCGCGGTCGGGGTCGGGTGTGCCCTGCCGCGGGACCCTCTGACCTGCGAGCTTGCTCGAGCTCCAGCGCCCTCGCCCCGCCGCGGGCCGCGACGACGCCCGACTCGAGACTGGTGAATGATCGCTCGTTTGCATCACAGCGCGAGCGATTGTGTGCACTTGCAGATCGAGCAGCTGCTCGGCCTGCGCTGGCTTGCACGGCTCGTGAGCGATGTTCGACCCGAGGATCTGCGCGTGTCAGCGGTCCGCGTGGCCGCCCATCGTGGGTTGAGCCAATCGCGCGAACAGGATGACGAGGGCGCGGGGCAATGGCAGACACACCCTGCGGACGATCCCCACCGCAAGCCGAGCCCCGCGCATGACCGCAACACGTCACCGCCCTGTCGCCCTGGTCGTCGACCACGATCAACAGCAGCGCGAGCTGACCGCCGAGGCTCTCGAGGCGCTCGGCCACCGGGTCGAGCTGGCGTCGTCGCAGCACGAAGCCGAGCTGCGCCTGGAGGACACGCTGTACGACTATGCCCTCGTGGATCTCGAGATTCCGTGGGCCCGCGGCCGCTCGCCGCGGATCGAGCGGGGGCTCAACCTGATCCACCACGCGTCCACGCTCCCGCCCGCGCGCCGGCCTGGGTTGATCGCCACGACCGCGCTGGGGGCCGATCACGACCTGTGTCGGCGGGCCTTCCACGCGGGCGCCGACGACTTCCTCAAGAAGCCCTACGCGGTCGAGTCCGAGTGGCCGGCGCCGCGGGTCCGTCGGCTGCTCTCGGATCACCCCCGGCTGCGCTCGATCGCGCCAGCCGCGTCAATGAACCGCTCATCGCTGACGCTGGTGCCGGATCCCAGCCATGGAACCGAGATCCACTTGATCGGCAACGAGCACCGACGCCGCTGTGAGCTCGAGATCGACAGCCACCGACTCGCGCTCGCCCGCCAGCAGTTTCACCTGTTCGCGCACCTGTGCGCCCACGCCCAGCGACGCCCGGGCGAGTTCCTCTCGCCACGCGAGATCCCCGGGCTCGGCAGCGGCCACCGCCAGGCGCTGGGCCGGGTCCGCAAGTCGCTCGAGCGCCAGCTCCCGGGATTCTGGCCGCAGGTGTGCGAGCGCGACGGCGGCGGCGGCGTACGCCTGCGCGTGCGGCCATCGGACATCAGCATCGACCCTACCTTGCAAGACGACCTGGCCCAGCTGTTCCAGCGCTCGCTGCCAGCCGCCGCTGCCGCCCGCTGAGCCTGCCTGTCAGTGTTGATCGTGCTCGAGCCAGCGTCGCATCTCTTGCTCGGCTTGCAGCTCGGCGCGCCGATACTCGGTCCAGCGCTGCAGCTCCGCCGACCAGCTCGCGAGCTCGGCGAAGTTCGCCCGCGGGGGCTCGGACGCGTAGCCGCCGTACCCAGCCCAGTATCCGGTGTCGCGCATGCCGAGCCGGCTCGCTCGCATGTCCATGCACAGCTCGATCTGACCGATGTTCCCGTCCATGCCGTTGGTCCCCCGACGGGACTCGGGCAGCATCGGGTTCACGACCGAGGGCAGCAAGAACAGTCCAAACGCGACGATGCCCGAGACCACCGCCAGGACCCGCAGCGGGTAGTCCTGAACCCGGCAGGCCCGGCGCAGGAACCCGCGCAGTCCCGGGATCAGCTGAGCGAGGCGCACCAACAAGCTCGAGCCCAGATACAGCCACACCCAGAACGAGGTGAAGAAGCTGGAGAAGATGTAGATGCCCGAGACGTCGTAGTTGATGGTCCCAGGCGGGGTCGAGAAGGTCAGGCCGGCGATCGCGATGTCGACCATGCGATCGAGGTCGAAGCTCTCGCGGGTGAGGCAGCCGACCGCGTAGAGCGAGTCCTCGGGGACCAGTGGCAACAGCAGGTAGGCCGAGCCCCACAAGAAGCAGAACACGATCGCCGCGGTCGCGACCACGTCGACCGCGAGCCAGGCCAGCTTGCCCACCAGCGAGCGGGTCTGACTCATCTTGCCGAGCACGAACCGACTCTCGACCAGCGACAGGTAGTCCGGGATGATGTTGGTCACCACCGTCGCGCCGCCGTAGAGCAGCAGCAGCAGGCTGAGGTTGGTGGACGACGTGGGCGGCTGCGAGAATCCCCCCTTGTTCGCGACCCACACGACCGACGCCGCGCACAGGGCCAAGAACGAAGCCAGGGCTGAGCGCCAGAAGCTCGGCAGCTGCAGCGAGGCCCCGAACACGCGGACCGAGCGGGTCCGAAACAGCTGATCGAACCACTCGATGAAGGCCTTGGGCAGCGCGTCGACCCGGACCTCGGCCGGCAGCTCGTCGATCAGCCAGCCCCCGAGCTCGCGCTTGCGGTCACCCGCCAGCAGCCGGTCGCCAAAGAAGAACAGGACGACGACGAAGCCGACGACGGCGAGGCAGGCGATCAACTGGTCCACCGCCGCAGTCTACGCGCTGGCCCGCAGAGCCGCACCGGTTGCGCGCGCTCAGGCACGAACGACCCATCGGGACGCGGTTTTCCGCCGATCCACTCGCGTCGGGCAGCCGAAGCTGCCACCTTCTCGACGTGCCTGACTGCGTCTATCGCATCTGTGCGGCTTCGGACTGGATTCAAACCACGGCCGAGGGGCGGCTGCCGCTCAGTCGCCTCGATCAGCGCGACGGCTACGTACACTTGTCGACGGCGGCGCAGGTGCCCGACACGCTCCGGCGCCACTTCGCCGGACGCGAGGATCTGGTGCTGCTGAGCATCTGCGGGGATCGTCTGGGCGAGGACCAGCTCCGCTACGAGCCGGTCAGCGTGGGATCGGGCCGCGAGCTGTTCCCCCACTTCTACGGGCAGATCGGGCTCGACGCGATCTTCGAGGCCGCGCCGCTTTCGCTCGACGAGACCGGCCAGCACCGACTGCCAGCGGCGCTGGTCCAGGCGATCGCCAGCGCTGGCGATCCGGCCTGAGCCACAGCGGTCGGTGATCGCGACGGGGCGGGTCCAGGATCACCGCGAGACGCGACACAGCGTGGCGACCAGATACTCGCCCTCGGGGAACCCGAGCGGGACCGGGTGATCGAAGCCCGCGCTGCCCCGCTCGATCACCGCGAGGTCGACCCGCGCCGCGCGAGCGGCCGCGCGCAGGGTGTCTTCGAAGCTGGCGCGATCGACCTGGCTCGAGCACGAGGCCGCGAGGTACAGCCCGCCGTCGGCGACCCGAGGCAGCGCCGCGGTGTGCAGCGCTCGGTAGGCAGCCAGCCCGCGATCTCGGGTCGCCCGGCTGGGCGCGAAGCTGGGTGGATCCGCGACGATCAGATCGAAGTCGCGGCGCTGCTCGGCCAGCCACCGCTCGACCTCGACGGCCGCGCCGTGATGGCTGCCCAGCTGAAGTTGGTTGCGCGCCCACGCCTGCTCGGCCAGCGCCAGCGCTGGCGCGGCGACGTCGACCGTCACGACCTTGGCCGCGCCACCGAGTCCAGCCGCGAGCGAGAACCCGCCCGTGTACCCATAGAGATTGGCGACCCGCGGCGCGAGCCCGGCCGCGACCAGGCTGGTGACCAGCTCGCGCACGCGCAGGCGGTTGGGCCGGTGATCCAGGAACATCCCGGTCTTCTGCCCGTGGACTAGATCCACGAGCAGGCGCATGCCGTGCTCGCGGATCTCGAGCGGTGCCTCGGGCAGCACGCCGACGACCGGCGACACGCGCTTGTGCTCGCCGCGACCGCTGCGGCGCAGCAAGGTGTGCACGCCCAGCCCGGGCAGACGCTCGGACAACAGCGCCTCGATCGTCGGGCGCCAGCGCTCGATCCCCTCGCCGTCACAGCGCAGCACCGCGTGGTCGGCATAGCGATCCACGACCACGCCCGGCAGCCGATCGCCCTCGCCGTGAACCAGCCGCAGGGCGTCGGTGCTCGGGGGTGCCAGGCGCGCCCGCAGCTGCAGCGCCTGATCCAGGCGCTCGCGCACCAGCTCGCGGTCGAGCGCTCGATCGACGGTGGTGAACACCCGCACGCCGATCGGCCCGCGCTCGACCAGACCCCGGGCCAAAAACCGCCCCTTGCGATCCAGCACGGTCACCACCTCACCGGGCTCGGCCAGGGCGCCGTGCTCGACCTCGACCAGCGCGTCTCGAAAGATCCACGGGTGTCCACCGCTCACCGCTCGCTCGAGCGGCTTGGTCAGTCGCGCGCGACGGGTGCGTGAGGCGGACATGGGCGGGCCCAGTCTTGGCCGACACACGCTCGACAGACAAGGGCCGATCGCTCATGCTTCGCGCCCCATGGCAGCCCCGCCCGACCCGTACTTCTCGCACTGGGCCGATTTCGCGGCCGCACGGACGATCGCGGCCCATCCAGACGCGCAGGTCTACACGGTCGCCGCAGGGATCACGCCGTCGGGCGTGGTCCACGTCGGTAATTTTCGCGAGATCATCACCGTCGACCTCGTCGCTCGGGCGCTGCGCGAGCAGGGCAAGACCGTCCGCTTCATCTACTCGTGGGACGACTTCGACGTGTTCCGCAAGGTCCCCGAGGGCATGCCGCAGCAGGAGATGCTGCGCGACAACCTGCGGCGCAGCATCGCCGACGTGCCCGATCCCTACGGCGACCACGACAGCTACGCCTCGCACAACATCGCCGCGCTCGAGCGCAGCATCGAGCCGCTCGGGATCGACTGCGAGTTCATCCGCCAGTCCAAGCGCTACCGCGCGGGGGCCTACGCCGCGGGCATCCGCAAGGCGCTCGAGCACCAGGACGACATCCGCAAGATCCTCGATCAGTACCGCCGCGAGCCGCTGCCCGCGGAGTGGCTGCCGCTCGCCGGGTTCGACGCGGAGACCGGCCGCGATGATCTGTCGTTTCGCTGGGACGGCGACTGGACCGTGACGTACACGGTTGCGAGCACCGGTCGCGAGCAGGCCGTGGACCTGCGCGAGGGCGGCGACATCAAGCTGCCGTGGCGGATCGACTGGCCGATGCGCTGGTCGGTCGAGGGCGTGATGTTCGAGCCAGGCGGCAAGGATCACAGCTCCGACGGCGGCAGCTACGACACCGCCAAGCAGATCGTCGAGCAGGTCTACGCCGGCTGGGCCCCGCAGTACGTCGCCTACGACTTTGTCTCGATCAAGGGCATGGGCGGCAAGATCTCCAGCTCGTCGGGCAACGTCGTGACCGTCAGCGACTGCCTGCGGGTCTACGAGCCCAAGCTGCTGCGCTGGCTGTTCGCCTCGTATCGGCCCAACACCGAGTTTGCGATCAGCTTCGACCTCGACGTGCTGCGGATCTACGAGGAGTACGATCGCGCCGTCGCCCTCGCGCACGAGCCCGACGACGGCGGCCGCAAGGACAAGAAGCGTCAGGTCGCGCGGCGGACCCTCGACCTGGCCGACCCCGCGGGTGAGCGCGTGGTCCCTGGCACCACGCCGCCGTTTCAGCCCCCGTTCCGACCGCTGTCGATGCTGCTGCAGATCTACGACGGCGACATCACCCGCGCGCGGGCCCACTACGAGTCCACTGGCGAGCTGGTCAGCGAGCGCGAGGGTGTGCTGTTCGAGCAGCGCGCCCAGTGTGTGTGGAACTGGATCGACGAGTTCGCCCCGCCAGACTTCCGCTACCGGATCCGCAGCGTGCCCGCCATGCTCGATCTCGAGGGCGAGCAGCGGATCGCCCTTCAGCGCCTGGTCGCCGCGCTCGAGCAGCACCCGCAGGCCAGCGACGCCGAACTGGTCCCGCACATGAAGCAGATGTTCGAAGGGCTCGAGCTCGGCCCCAAAGATTTTTTTCCGGTCGTCTACGAGCTGCTGATCGACCGCCCCAAGGGGCCGAAGCTCACGACCTTGATCTCGGTCATGGGCAGCGAGCGCGCGCTGCCGCTGCTGCGGGCGTCGCTCGCCGACGCCTGAGCGACCGAGTTCAAGACCCGGGCGAGCGCTCGGCCCACGCGACCACGCAAGCGACGATCTCGGCCAGCCACGCCTGGCCGACCGCGACCTGCTCGGCGCTCAGCCCCTGGACCCACTCGACGTGCTCGGGCCCGCCCGGCGCCAGCGACCAGGGACAAGCCGGCAGCTCGACCCCGTCAAAGTCGGGCGCCCGGCCGTCTCGCTCGACCACGAATCGATCGACCTGCTTGCGGCGCTCGGCGATCGCCAGCTCGATGATCTCCGCGCCCGCGGCGACGGGGATCCGGCCCGGGTCGTCGGCAGCCAGCCGCGCGAGCCGAACGCTGCGATACCACTCGCGCAGCGCGAACAGCTGGGCGATGTAGGCGATGTTCTGACGCTGCCGCGGCTGCAGTCGATCGGTCCACCCGGGTCGCAGCTGACGCTCGACGTTGCGGGTCTGGCGGAGCACGAACGAGCCGTCGTCGACGTCGCGGCGGACGATCTGGCCGGCCCCGACCACCGAGCCAAACCCGACCTGGGTCGGCCCGACCAGCCCCGCGAGCCCGCCCAGGAAGATCCGATGCTCGCGCAGGAACACGCCGCGGACGACGTCGCCGATCAGCGAGGGCGTGGCCTTGTCTCCGCGCTCCCCCCACGGCGTGAAGTTGAAGTGGATGAAGCCCGAGCCGACCTCGGAGTGATCGCTGCGCGAGGTCCCGCCGGCCATCAGGCAGTCACAAAAATTGATCACGCTGCCGAGCGTGACGAACGAGAGCAACAGCGTGTGCTTGAGCCCCACGCAGTGGGCGGTCGACGCCTGCTCCTCGAGCAAGGTGCCGGGCCGCACGTGGGCGTTTGCCCCCAGCTGGGCGCCACGCAACAACGCCGCGCCCTCGACGTATCCACTCGCAACCGATGCACCCTCAGCCAGCGCGCTATCGACGATCACCGCGGGCCCTTCGCGGCCAAGCTCGACGCCTGCGCCGACGAAGCAACGCGCCCCGTGCAGCCGCGCACCCGGATGCAAAACCACGCCGGGTTGGACCCGGTCCAGCGCCACTTCTGGACCCACGAAGGTCTGGCGGGGATCGACGATCGTCACGCCCTGGGCGCGCAGGGTCGCTAGCCGGGCCTCGAGATCGGCGACAGTGTCGGACAGTGCCTCGCTCACAGCTCACCGCTATATCACGCCCGGCTTGGAGCCGCCGTGCAGCCGCCGTACTCTAACGCGGGTCCGTCCGAGCATGAGCCAGCTGTCCGACACCGAGATCGAAGAGGCGGCGGCCGAGGCCGGGATATCTCCCGCAGAGCTGCGCGCAGCGCTGGCAGAGCAAGCGGGCAGTGGAGCCATCGCGCGGCGCGGTGCCACGGGCATGCAGGGCGCGGGCATGGTTCCTCCCTCGCCGCGTGGGGTCAGCGTCGCCAACGCCGAGACCCGCCTGCCCTACCCGCCCGAGCAAGCCGTCCGCAGCCTCAAGCGCCAGATCGAGCGCGAGATCGGCAGCACCGGGCACATGATGGGCTCGACCGAAGCCGACATCTACGACGAGGTCGCGGGGATCATCTATCGGGTCCAGGCCGAGAGCGACGGCGGCCAGGGTTCGATGGTCCGCGTCGACATCGATCCGACCCCGCTGCGGAGCCGCCGAGTGCTCACCAGCATGGGCCTCGGCGCGACGGTCGGACTGTTTGCGATCTCGGGGCTGATCATCCCGGGGCTGATCGGCTGGGGCCTGATCGCGGGCGCGATCGGTCTGACCGCGCTGGGCAGCACCAGCATGGTCGCGCTCCGACAGCGCGCGATCCGAGACGCCCGCGCGGTCACGGCCAACGCCATGATCGAGGCTGACCACGGCTCGCCGGTCGCGATCGGCGAGTACATTGGCAGCGGCGAGGCCGACGGCAGCGGCGAGGCCGACGGCAGCGGCGAGGCCGACGGCAGCGGCGAGGCCGACGGCAGCGGCGAGGCCGACGATCGACAAAAGGCCCTGCCGGCTGCGCGCTCGCCCTACGAGCGCTGAAGGTAGACGCGAGTCGTTCGCCAGTCTGGTAGTCTCACCAGCGCGGTGTTCCGATCACGCGTGTGATCGAATTGTTCGCCGCGCTTGCCTCGGCCCTGCAATTTGACCACATTCAAGACATGACTTGCCACGTCCGTCTCGCCAGTGGCGCCTGCGCGTCGCTGTTGGCTCTCGCCACCCTCGCGGCCTGCGATCCCTCGCGCCCGATCTTCGACGGTGGCAACGACGACAGCGCGGACACCAGCAACGACTCCGGCAACAACCCGCCGGGCAGCTGGATCGCCATGGGCCAGGGCGAAGCGGGCTGGAACCCCGTCGAAGATGGCGACGAATTGCTGATGGTGCTCGGCGGCCAGGGGCTCTTGATGTTCCCCATGCCGCTGCGGGGCGCCGGGTTCACGCTGGCCCCGGATCCCAGCGACTACACGGACCCCCGCACGCCCAAATTCGACATGTATCTCGACATCGATGGCTTCGATCTCGACTTTGGCGGGCACTTCAAGCGGCTGTCGAACTACCCGGTCCCGTTCACGGTGCTCAGCGATGGCACCTACGAGTTTGTGTACATCACGTTGTTCGTGCCCGATGAGCTGACCAACCCGTGCGACATCCACGGTCTGACCGGTGAGCTGCACGCCGAGCTCGACGTCGTCGACGGCTACACGCTGACCTGGGACCGCACGGTGACGATGGCCGTCCCGGACGAGCTGTGTAACCCCTAGCAGGCTCTCACTCAGTTGGTGCAGTACTGGCCGCAGGCTTTTTCTTGCGCCCGCCGAGCAGCTTGGGCGCGGCAAAGTCCAGGCGCAGCGACCACCCGGCGCTGTAGTGCAGGCCCTTCTCGGCCGTCACCTCTTCGACGTTGGCCGACCACAGGTAGTGGTAGCCGATCAGCGCATACGGCCCCGTGTACAGCGGCCCGACCAGCTTGATGTGGAGGTCGACCATGCCCCGGCCCTCGACCCCGAGCGTGCCGATGTTGACCGCCTCGGGGTTTTCCTTGTCGTAGTAGAGGTCCTCGAGCACCGAGCCCAGAAACACATGGTTGAGCCCGCCCGCGACGCCAACGTCGAGGCGCAGTCGCTTGCCAAACCCAAACTCGTGATCGTAGCCAAGCAGCAAGCTCCACATCCCGCCGGGGTTGAAGAACTTGTGGAAGTCGAGCCACACGTTGATGCCCACGACCTCGGCGTCGAGGATGAACCCGTAGTCGAACCCGCCAAAGCGGGTCTTGCCGAGATCCCCCGCCCCGGAGGTGGTGACCATCATGTTGTTGACCGAGTCCTGAATCGACTTGTCCCGATCGAACAGCCCGTTCTTGGCGCTGGTTCCGTGGGTGTAGCCAACCCGGGCGGCGAGGCCGAGGCGGATCAAGCGAACGCCGCCGAGCGGCCTGAAGGACTGTTCCTCGGGCGGGTCGGCCTCGGGCTCCGGCTCGACGGCCGCGCTGTCGGGCTCGGCAGCGGGCGCGGGGCCCTCGACGCTCGACGTCGGTGGCGTTGGTGCTGGCGCGACGGCGGCCGGAGCAACAGGCGTTTGCACGGCGGGCTCCTGCACCGCCGGGCCAGCGCCCGCGTCGCTCGGTGCGACCTCGACCGCGTCCGTGGTTGGCGCCGGATCCTCAGGCGCGGCGGGTTCGTCATCGGGCTCGACCTCGATCGGCTCGTCCTCGAGTGGTTGCTCGGGCGCGCCAGCGTCGTCGGCCTCAGCGGTGTTTACGTCCTCGCTCGGCGGTGAGACGTCCTCGGCCGGCGGCGCCGCGTCCTCGCTCGGCGGCGCCGCGTCCTCGCTCGGCGGCTCCACATCCTGCGTGGGTGGCAGGTCGCCGATGTCTGGGGGGAGCACCGGGGGACCGAACACCGACAGACTCCAGAGCGCGACCGCAGCGACGAGCATCCCCCAGCCATGCCACGCCGTCGCGCGCAGCGCAAAACTCACCGGGCCCCCGCTCGTGCGTTCGTCGCTGCGCGCAGCTCTCGCGCCACGTAGCGGCCAATTGAACGATCTTGCGGCCCAATCGCGACCTGGAGGCAGACCGGGCCAGCCGCGCCTCAGTCGATTTGAACCGGCAGCCTCGTGCTGGCGAGATATGGTCCAGCGGTGAGCGAGCGCGAATTCATCCCGGTCCGCATCGCGGTCATGACCGTGTCCGACACTCGCACGATCGACGACGATCGCAGCGGCGCGATCCTCATCGAGCGACTCGAGGCTGCCGGCCACTCGCTGGTCGCCCGCGAGATCATCCGCGACGAAGTCCTGCTGATCCGCGCCCAGCTGTCCGCGTGGATCACCGACCCCGAGGTCCAGGTCGTGCTCGCCACTGGCGGCTCGGGCCTGACCGCGCGCGACGTCACCCCGGAGGCCCTCGCCCCGCTCGTGACCAAGCCGATCCCCGGGTTTGGCGAGCTGTTTCGCTGGCTGTCCTACGCGGAGATCGGGACCTCGACGATCCAGAGCCGCGCCGAGGCTGCGCTGTGCGACCAGACCCTGGTGTTCGCGCTCCCCGGCTCACCGGGCGCGTGTCGAACCGCCTGGGATCACATCCTCGCCCAGCAGCTCGACAGCCGCCACCGCCCCTGCAACTTTCCCGAGCTGTTGTTCTAAACGGGGCTCACGCGCTTGCCCGAGACCAAGTCGTAGACGTGCCCGGGCAGCCCGATCCGAAATCCGAGCCCCTCCACCAACGCGCGATGCACCTCGATGTCGTCCTCGTGATGCATCAGGACCATCTTGCGTCGGACCGACTCCGGCAGCTTCTCGAGCAGCGAGAACGCCCCGTGAACCTGCCCGGGGTAGTCCGTGAACGTCGAGTCGTGAAAGTACACGCTGGTCCGGGCCTCAATCGAGACCAAGAAGTCCGCGTCGACGGTGCAGTCACCGCTCCACCACGCGATCCGATCCCCGTGGCCAACCTCGATCTCGAGCGAGCACGACGGCTTGCCCGGCACGTGTTCGCTCTCGCGCGCGACGATCTGATGCCCGTTGCAGTCGAATCGCTCGCTGTGGCGCCAGGCGTTGGCGCCGGGCTCCTCCCAGCCGTTGGGCTCGACGATCTCGAAGTAGGAGTCCAGCGTGCCCGCCCGGGGATTGTCGCCAACCTTGAGGTAGCGAAGGGAAGCCGCGAGCGACTCCCACACCTCGTCTCTCACCGCGCGGTGCGCCAGTAGCTTGGGCCGCCGACCGCCGGTCATGATCGCCCGCGCGCCGCCGCAAGCCTGGTAGTAGCGCTGGAACGCGAAGTCCTCGAGCCCAAAGATGTGATCACCGTGGACGTGGGTGACGATCTGGCCGTCGATCTGGTGCCAGTTGATCCCCGCGTCCCACAGTTGATCCGGCGCCTGGCGGCCACAGTCGATCAACCACCGCTCGCCGTTGGGGAAGCTCACCATTGAACAGGTGGTCCCGTAGCGGCGCGAGAAGGCCCCCCCGGATCCGAGGAAGCGCAGCGTCATGGGTAAGCCGTCGACCACGGCCGTGGCAGTGTACAGCGTCCGGCGCCGATCTAAAGCAGAACCAGTTTTTATGGCCGCGTCCGTGCGCTGCGGCCGGGGCGACTACGCGTCCGCCAGTTGGTCACGCCGTCGGCGCAGGGCAGCCGCCAGCGCCCAGCCGTTGAGCAGCACCACCCCGAAAACGGCCCCAAACATCACCGCTGACGGCCAGACATCCCGAGGGTGCTGATCCACCATGAGCAGGTAGCCGTCGGGGTCCGCAGCCAGCGGCCGCTCGGTCCGCACCGCCACGATGTCGGCCGTCGGGACCGTCAGGCGCCCGTCGCGAAGCGCCACGGGCTCCAGTTGCTGGGTGCTGGGGTCGACCTGCCAGCCGGTTCCAGCCGTGTTGTCGCCATAAGTGAACGACAGCTCAGCACCGGACGCCGTCAGATCTTTGAAGTCGAGCAGATAGGTCGCGCGACGCGGGAGCACCAGACCACCGACCTTTGGATCAGCGCTGGCGAGATCCTCGCCGTTGTTCAGCGCTCGGGTCAGCTGTTGGTAGAGTTCGACGTTGGCGTTGGCGCCCCCGCTGGAACCGAGCTCGACTGCATACACCCACACGGTGTCGCGCTTCTCGACGAACGCCCACGGCTTGCCCAGCACGCCGATGATCTGATCCGCGGCCTCGCGCGTGGGCCAGGTCGTGCGGCCAAGCTGAACCATGGCGGCCGACTGCGCGACCACGACGCGGAGCCGATCGTTGGCGCCCAGCTCGACCTCGCCACCGCCCGCGAGCGCGGCCTTGTTGGTGCCCCCAGCGACCGCGGCGACCACCGCCGCGGGCTCGAGATCGACGATGTCGATCAGCTCTTCGGCGTTGAAGAAGGTCTGCAGCTTCTCCCACTGCGGGACCTCGTCGATGCGGCGCATTCGGCCTTCGAAGCGGCCAGGAAACTCGTTGTCGACGTTCTGCGTGGCCCGGGGGATCGCCACGAACAGGCTCGCGTCGGCCTCGATCAGCCGCATGAAGCCAATCCAACCTTCACGGCCCTGCATGCGCGCCGCGTGCTGAACGTCTGGATCACCCTCGAGGACGACCCAGGTGTTGTCGTAGCGCTCGACGAACTCGCCGTCCACGTAGATGTCGCTGACGAGGCCCAGGTCGCGCGGCTCGGACTGGAGGCTGCGCAGGAAATATCGAAAGTCGCTCCACGTCGCGGCCAGCAAGAACAACCCGACGACGACGACCGCTGCCGAGACGATCGGCGAGCGACCCCATCCGACCTTGCTGCGGATCCCCGCCTCTTCGACGGTGTAGGGGCGCTCGCCGCGATTGGGGTCGAGCTCCCCGTCGAGCTCGGGGTCGTATTCACCTTCGTCTGCTGGCTCCGCCGCCTGCGCGCGCGCCTGCGCGACCACCCGATCAAACCCGTCACCGTCGAGCGCCTCGAGGTCATCGTCCTCGTCGTCCTCGGTATCAGGTCGATGCTCAGCTCCGGCCCCGTCCGCCTCCTCCCCCTCGGATGGGTTGGTGGCGGTCGGGGACATGTCGTCCTCGCGGTCCGGATCCTGTTCGTCGCTCACGGGCACCTCGCTATACCACGGGTCGGACTGACTAGCTGCGCGCACCGGGCCATCGACGCCAGACCCCAATAAAGGTTCCAGAACGCGCGAGCCGGCCGCTACTCCCGGAACACCCAGATATCGCGGCGCCGCTCGACCTTGTCCTGGTCCCGGACCAAGACCGTGATGCGATTGCTCCCCGGGCTCAGCTCGACGGTCGCGCTGAACTCGAGGGACTTGGCGGGCTCACCCTCGAGCGCCCGGTTGGCCAGGTAGAACACCTTGCGCTCGGGCTGGGCGGGGCCCGACGCGCGGACCGTCACGACCACGTCGCGCACGCGCTGGTGGTGACGCGCGATCCCATGGATCTCGACGGTCTCTCCGGTGACGACGCCGGCGATCTCCCCGAGCGACACGACCGGCGGATCGACCATGCGGTGGTCCCGTGGCACCCGGGCCAGCGCGCCCTTGCCCCCGACCGCGACCAGATCCCTGGGGATCCACAGGCGCCGGCCTTCGCCGCGCTCGCCACGGATCGCCAGCCACTCGCCAGCCACGTCCGTGACCTCGACGACCGCGCCCGCGGCCAGCTCGGCGACGATCGGGGTCGACCCATCGGCACCATTATAGACCCGCAGCACCCCGTCGCCCGGGCCTCCGCCCCGGCCCTGCCCATCGCCCCGAAAGCTGCGTCGGGGATCGCCGTCGATCTCGACCACGCCGTCGCGCCCCGGGATCACCCGGAACCGCAGCTTGTCGTCGACGCTCTCGTGCAGCACGCCATCGCCGACGATCAGCTCGAGCTCCAGCGGCAGCGCCGGATCGGCCTTGGGCGAGATCGAGACCCCAAACGCGCCGACGAAGGACTCGCCGTCAGCCAGCGCGCCGCCCACGTACAGGCCCTCTTCCAGGAGGCCCTGGCGGCCCGACAGATTGCGCAGCAACACCCGGGCGTCGGGCGCCGCGCCGCCGGCGTTGTGGGCCAAGAACCCGAGCAACACCCGCTCGCCCGGCTGCAGCAAGCCATCGCCGTTGCCCTGGACCGTGAACGGCTGCTCGCCCGGGAACGGCTGCTGCTCGGGGCGCTTGGGCCCCTGCGCGACGAGCCGCGGATCATCGATCACCCAGTAGTCGTAGGAGAAGCTCGGCCGCGGCGCCCCGCTCACCGCGAACTGCAGCGTGGCCTCGCCGTCGGGCGTGGGGCCGGGCTCGCCGACGTGGGCGTGGACCGCCAGCGTGTCGACGAAGCTCTCGTGCCAGGCCATGACCTGCAGATCGATGTTGCGGCTGTGGACCGCGCCGGGCTCGAGCCGACCGATCAACAGCTCGATCCCGTCGAGCTCGTCACGCGCACAGTCGGTGATCAGGTGGACCCGCTCGAGCGCGCGATCACTGGGGTTCTCGACCTCGATGTGGAGGCGAAACGGCTGGCCAGCCGGGTGCGGGCCGTCGCCCTCGATCGAGACCGCGACCCCGAGCGGGGCGTCGACGTCGGCTGGATCGTCGATCCCGGTCCAGTCGATCTTCCATGGCGCGATCGCCTCGAGGATCCGCTGATCCTCGCTCTGCGCCAGGCTCTGCACGATCCCAGGCAGCGCCTCGACCTGCGCCCGGCGCCCGACCTTGCCACGCAGCGCCAGCGCGACCGCTCGCGCGAGCCGGATCTCGGGATCTTGCAGCTCGCGCGGACCGGCGTCGCCCGTCTCCGGGGTGCTCGGCGTGCTCGCGCCGCCAAAGTAGCGCAGCGACAGCTCGCTGCGCGACATCGCCAGCTCCGCGTCCACGTGCGCGTCGTGGACCGCCGAGGGCAAGTGCGCCGTGCGGGCCCGCTCGCGCTGACGCTCGAAGCGCTCGACGTCATACATGCGAGCGATGCCCTCGAAGCTGCTGAGATCGACGGGCAGCAGGCGCAGATCCGGGATCACCCCGACGCTCTGGATCCGGCGATCCCCGGCCACCCGGTACTCCGCGATCGTCAGCTTGAGCGCGACCTCGCGGCCGTAGGGGGTGGCCTTGCGCAGCTCTTGCACGGTGCCCTTGCCGAAGCTCGCGCGGCCCAGGATCACCCCACGGTCGAGGTGCTTGAGCGATCCACCGACGATCTCCGAGGCCGAGGCCGCGTTCTCGTCGACCAGCGCGACGATCGGCGCCTCGATCGGGATCACCATGCCCTCGGTCGCGTCCTGGTGCTCACGACCGTGCGCCGAGCGGACGATCACGAGCTCGCCGCCGGTCACGAATTGGTCGAGAATTCCGACCGCCTGGGCCAGCAGACCGCCCGAGTTGCCGCGCAGATCCACGACCAGGCCGGCGAGCTCGCCCTCGGCCAAGAACCCCTCCAGCGCCTCTTTCAGCTTCTGCGCCGTGTCCTCCTGAAAGGTCGTGACCTGCACGTAGCCGACCCGGTCCGGCAACATCACGGCGCTGATCGTCGGGATCGCGATGAGCCCGCGGGTGATCTCGATCCGCTTGACCTCGCTGCCACGCCTGACCTTGAGGATCACCGCGCTGTCGATCGGCCCGCGCAGCAGCGAGCGCGCGTCGTCGGTGCTGAGGTTGACCGTCGACTGATCGTCGACCTCGAGGATCACGTCGTTGTCGAGCAGCCCGCCGGCCTCGGCTGGCGAGCCCGGCAGCACCCGCACGACCAGGATCCGTCGCTCGTTGGCCGCGATCTCGGCCCCGATCCCGCCGAAGCTCCCGCGGGTCTTGACGCCCAGCTCCGCGCTCTCTTCGGGCGTGAGCAGGATCGTGTGGGGATCGAGCGAGGCGAGCAGCCCGTTGATCGCGTCGTACTCGAGCTCGTGCAGCGGCTCGTCCTCGAGCGAGAGCACCTCGGCCGCGAACTCGAGCACCTTCTCCATGACATCGGCGGCGGCGTCGAGATCGTCGACGTCGGCCAGCGAGAACCGCTGGGTCCGCGACCGCACCGTGACCTCGAGCTCGTCACCCTCGCGCTTGCCAAAGAACTCCGGGGTGTTGAGCCCGATGTAGTCCATCGCCGTCGCGAGCTGGCCCTTGGGATCGAACCGCTCCTTGTCGAAGTAGTCGACACGAACCACATGGGCCGACCAGATCAGCAGCGGGAAGCTGCGCTCGTCGAGCCGCAGCTGCGCGAACATTTCTTCGCCGGGGCTCGGATCCGGCTCGATCTCGGGCTTGGGGTCCGTCGCCGACCCACTTCCCTCGTCCTCACTGGCCGCCTTGCTCTTGCACCCACCCGCCAACACAAGGAGCGCGAGCAGGCAGATCAGGGCTTGAAGTTTCGCGCCAGACCAACGTCGCAGCGTGCGCATTCGGGCGCATCATAGCTCGTAATGCGACCCCAGCTGGCTTCGCCCCCGCTCAGCTGACTGGGGTGCTCCCGACCCCACCTCTGGCTGTGTAAAGGTCCGGCAAAGATAGGTTTTGGAGCAACAATGCAGTGAATCGTGTCAAAATCATGATCTCCAGGCTCGTAAGCTGTTGAGATCATCGAGTTTGGCATGTGGCATGAGAACCGCATATGGGGGCCGCAGTGCGTACCTCCTTCTTGGCCGCCGCGATCGTGTTCTCTGGGGTCTTTACCGCGGGTTGCGCGGACGCTCCAATTACCGCCGCGGACCTGCAGGCCGACGGGCAGCTCCGGGAGCAACCAGCTGACTCCCAGCAGAGCGTCCACGCAGCGAGCGAGACCAATCGGCCCAAGGCTCAGGTCGCCGAGCGACTGCAGGTCACTGGCCTGGTCGCCGCCCAGGCCGAGGGCGCGCTCGAAGACGCGACCCGGTTCGCGCTCGACAGCGAGTCCATCTATTTGCACCTGCGCGCGGACGGGCTCACCCAGCCCCGCCCGGTCACCTTCGTGTGGCTGCATGGTGACCAGCGCCGCGAGACCATGGGCTTCCTGCAGCCCTCCGAGACCCTGACCTTGGCCGCCAGCTTGCCCCTCGCCCGGTTTGTGGAAGAGGGCATGACCCCGCCCGCCCAACGGCCAAACCCACGGGCGGACCAGCAGCCAGACCAACAGCCAGACCCGTTGGCGCAGACCGGGGTCTGGAAGGTCGAGGTCTACGGTGCGGACCCCGGCGGCCCAAACCTCGTGTTCGAGCGCGAATTCGAGATCCTCACGGTCGAGGCGCTCGAGGCCCTCGCCACCCACCACTCCTGAGTTCCCTTCTCGTGTTCTGATCCGTCCTGAGTCGAGTCGAGTCGAGATGATTGCGCCCGTGGCCATCTGGCCACGGGCGTAAGCTTTTTCTCACACCGAGCTCGTAACGCGAGGCGCTCTAGATCCGAACGCACCTGGGCCGTAGCATTCAGGCGATGGCGGACAACAACGACAGCGGGCTACGCCCCCAAGAGGTCGAGGTCTTCGCCCGCGGGCTCTGGTACCTCGCCACGATCGACGGCGAAGCCGAGGCCCGCGAGCAAGCGCTGATCCGGGAATTTCTCGACGAAGCCAACAGCGACCTGAAGTGGGACGAGGTCACCCGCGGTGACTTCGCCCCGATCGAGGCCGCGACCGTGCTCGAGACCACGTTCTTGCGGCGCATCTTCATGAAGGTCGCGGTCGCCCTCGTTCACGCCGACGGCGTCTACACCGACAACGAGCGCAACGCGATCGGCGAGTTCGCCGACGTGTTCGGCATGAGCAACGCCGACTTCGGCGCGATCGAGCAAGAAGGCAAGAAGGTCGGGCTCGCGGCGGAATGACGCTTCGTGATCGCAGTTGGGGGGCGCGCCGAACCCCTCACCCACAGACGCAGGCACACCAGGCACGAGAGGCAGGACAGGAGAGTCAATGGGACGGATAATGGATTTCATCCGCAACGAGCTCATCGAGATCATCGAGTGGCTCGACGACACTAACTACACCCTCGTCTGGCGGTTCCCCGACGAGGATCACGAGATCAAGAACGGCGCCAAGCTGGTGTGCCGTCAAGGGCAGGCGGCGGTGCTGGTCAACGAGGGCGTCATGGCCGACGTGTTCGGCCCCGGCACCCACACCCTCTCGACTCAGAACACGCCGATCCTGTCGACCCTCAAGGGCTGGAAGTACGGGTTCGACAGCCCCTTCAAGGTCGAGATCTACTTCATCAACCTCAAGCAATACATGGATCAGAAGTGGGGCACGCCAAACCCCATCATCATTCGTGATCCAGAGTTTGCCGTCGGCAACCGGCCGGGGCGGGTGCCGATCCGCGCGTTCGGTAGCTACAACTTCCGCATCGCCGACCCGGGCACGTTCTTCAAGGAGATCGTCGGGACCAACAGCATGGTCACCACCGACGAGATCGAGCGCTTCATCAAGAGCCGGGTGCTGCAGGCGTTTGGCAAGGCGGCCAACCAGGCCAAGGTCAGCGTCGGCGACATCGCCGGGCACGTCGACATCCTCGCCAGCGAGGTCAAGAACGGGATCCAGGCCGACGTCACCGGCATCGGGATCGCGCTGACCAGCTTCATCATCGAGAGCATCACGCTCCCGCCAGCGATCCAAAAAGCGCTGGAAGACGCCGCCGCTCAGGCAGCTCGCGGGGTTGACAACACGATGGCCTGGGAGGGCATGCAAGCCATGCGAGACGTCGCCGCCAACGCCCACAAGGGCTCGGGCAGCGGGGTCATGAACGCCGGCATGGGCATGGGCATGGGCTTCGGCATGGGCAACATGATGGGCAACATGATGGGCCCGCAGAACATGGGCTACCCGCAGCAGCAGGGCTACCCGCCTCAGCAGGGCTATCCGCAGCAGGGCTACCCGCCCCAGCAGCAGGGCTACCCGCCTCAGCAAGGCTACCCGCAGCAACAGCAGGGCTACCCGCCTCAGCAGGGCTACCCGCCTCAGCAGGGTCAGTACCAGGGTCAGCCGCCCCAAGCTCCGCCGCAGCAAGCCGGCTGGAACCCGGCGCCTGATCAGCAAGCCGCACCTGCGGCGCCCGCTGCCGACGATCTGCAGAGCAAGCTGCTCAAGCTCAAGGCCGCCTTCGAGGCCGGGCTGCTGACCGACGAAGAGTACTCGGCCAAGAAGGCCACGCTGCTCGACAGCTTCTAGCGCGGAACGACGGGGAACCGTTCTGCGCGATCGCTGTCAGGGGCCAGCGAGTGCGCCCCATGCCAACGCAGCGACTGTCTTGGCCTCCCCGCCCCCGCCTGACCGGCGCCTGGATCTCTCGTCCGGGCGCCGATTTTGTCTTGTCCGTCGCGATGGTCGGGTGCACGCCCCATGGCGCCGAGATCGACGACAGCCTGGCGAGCGTCCCTCATCAGACTGATCAGAGCGAGCCGGTCGAGGCGATCGACGGCCAGCTCGAGGGCATCTACACGCGGCCGCCCGACGACGATCGCACGCAACCGGTCGTGCAGCCGTTCGCCAACCTCGTCGGCGAGTCCCAGCGGATCGGCGAGCTCGGACTGATCGGCACGGGCAACGGTTGTGGCTACGGCCACGGCACCCCCGAGGGGCTCGGCGCGGCGCTCGGCGGACGCGAGGTGCGAGCGCCTCGGGTCCGGCAAGCCCGGCCCGAGGTCACGGGCAGCCTCGACGAGGACATCATCCGTCGGATCGTTCGCGCCCACATCAACGAGGTGCGCAGCTGCTACGACGCCGGCCTGGCCAGGGACAAGACCCTGTCCGGCCGGGTGACGATCGAGTTCCCGATCACCAGCGAAGGCGAGGTCAGGGGCGCGATCGTCAACAGGAACGACACGGGCGACGAGGCGGTCGGCGCGTGCATCGCCAAGGCGGCCGAGACGTGGCAGTTCCCCGAGGTCCCCGATGGGGGCGAGATGAAGGTCCTCTACCCCTTCAACCTCAGCCCCGGCTGAGCCGCGCAACGCGAGGCGGCGCTCAGCAGATCGCGCTCGCGCGGTAGACTTCGTCGATCGTCAAGGTCGTGCCCAAGCTCCGCACTTCGACGGCGCCGCCGCGAACACCGACGGTGGCTGTCCACCCCCGGTCTGGCGCTCGGCGATGAACGGTGATCCGGCGCTCGCGGTGAGAGACGACCACGTACTCTTCGAGCGAGGGGATGCTGCGATAAGCCTCGAGCTTGAACCCGGTGTCGTAGTCCTCCGACGAGTCGCTCGTGACCTCGAGCAACAGGGTCGGGTTGAGCGCCGTAGAGGTGGGGCTGGGCTCGTGTTGCGAGAGCGGCCCGCAGATCACCGAGCCGTCCGGGAAGGTCGCCAAGCCGGCCGACTCGACGTAGACGCGCAGGTCGGAGGTGTGAACCCGACACGGGCGATCACCGATCGCGTTGCCGAGCAGGCGCAGGACCTGTGCGCACAGGGCCGAGTGCTCCTCTGAGCCGCCGGCCATCGCGTAGATCTCGCCGTCGAGGAACTCGTGCTTGGTAGAGCTCGTCTGCTCGAGGGCGACGTAGTCCGCGTAGGTGTAGCGGTGCAGTCGAGTCGGGCCGATCACTGCGTCAGATTAGCACCCCGGAGGGCCGACTACTTGGTCGGCTGGGCCTTGGACTTGTTGGGCTTGTTGGGCCTGGACTTGGCGCCGGCCTTCGCGGCGATGCCCTCGGTCCACTGCACCAGCGCGGCGAGGAAGTCTTTGTCGACCGGTCGGGGGTCGAGGTAGCTGGTCTGATTCGAGACGCCGTCTTCGTGCTTGAAGTGGTGGTCGAGGTCGGGAAACCGCTCGATCGTGGCGTCGCGCTTGTACTTGCGCACGGCGGCGGTCAGGGCCGCGAGGTCTTTGACCGGATCGGTCTCGAAGTCCTTGCCGCCCTGGGCGATCCACATGGGCACCAGCGCGCGAAACACCAGCGCCTCGGGGTCCTCGACCAGAATCTCGCCGTACCAGTCGGCCATCGGCTGCAGCTGCTTGGGCAGTCCCTTGCCGGTCTCGAGCGCCTCGAGGATGTCTTTTTGGGCGGCGAACAGCTCGCGATAGCTGCGCCCCAGGGTCGCCAGCAACGCCACGCCGATGACCTCGCGCGGTCGCTCGGCCGCCAGCGAGAGCGCGCGCCAGCCACCCTCGGCGTGGCCCACGGCGATGATCCGATCCGGGTCGACCTCGGGCTGGACCAACAAGGTCCGAAACGCCCGGCGCGCGTCGGTCCGCTGGCCGACCCAGCTCGGCTTCGCGTCCTCGCTCTGACCCGCGCCGCGCTCGTCGTAGCGCAGGACCACGAAGCCCGCGTTGGCGAGCGCGTCGGTGATCTCGTGATAGCCGAGGTCGACCGCGGGCGGCCCCGCGAACCCGTAGCGATCAGCCGAGACGCTGCCGCCCAGAAACACCACCCCCGGATGCGGCCCCGGCCCGTGAACGGCGGGATCCGGGACCAAGACATCGCCACGCAGGACCGGATCGTCGGCCTGGCCCGGCAGCTCGACCTCGCGGATCGAGAAGCTCGCGCCTGGTGGCGGCTTGTACGTCAGCGCCGTGGGCCCGGTGACCTCCCAGTCCGGCCACTGCGGATGCGCCATGCTGGTGACCACCAGCTCGTCGTCGGGCACTTCGATGCGGGTGATCCGTCCGTTCTCGAGCCAGATCTCTTCGCCCAAGCTGGTGTCGAGCACGACCGTGTCGCCCTGCCGCTCGACCTTCGCGGACCACGGATCCGCGCGCCCGGCCGACAGGCTGATCAGCCGCCACTCGTTGTCGCCGACCCGGAGCTCGCGCAGCGCCAGCATCAGCTCCTCGTGGATCGTCGACATGTAGCCCATGTAGGCGGTGCCCGGCTCGTAGCTGAGCTCGGCCTGCTCGACCGCGCTGAGCCCGGCGTCGGCCTGGATGTGGAGCAGCGACTGCTCGGGCTTGACCTCGAAGCGCAGCTCGGCGGCCATCGATCGCTCCCAGCCCTCGACGAGGTCGCCGCGCTCATCGATCAGGAGCTCGGCCGCGAAGCGCAGCGGCTTGCCGCCAGGTGGGAGCAGCTCGACCTGGGTCGTGAACCGATGCAGCGTCTGACCGTCGCGCTCGACTGGGCCGTCGTAGCGCCCGTACGAGCGGCCGATCTCGTCACCGACCTGGATGAACGTGAACCCGCGGATCTCGCCTGGTTTGTACAGCCCGGCCAGCGCGCGGGCCGGCTCGACGAGCTCGCCCGCCTCGCTCACCGTCTCCTGCGGCGTGGCGACCTGGGTGCCAGACGGCGGCGTCGCCAGACACCCCGACAGGCACAGCCCGATGGCTCCAATAATTCGAGCGGCAATCCCTGGCCAAGCGCGACGCATCCGTCGGACTATATAGCTCGCAATGCCCTGGGACCGAGATCAGATCGCCACTCGCGCTGCGCAAGAACTGCCCAGCGACAGCGTCGTCAACCTTGGCATCGGGATCCCCACGCTGATCAGCAACCACCTGCGGCCCGAGCAGAACATCTGCTTGCACTCGGAGAACGGCCTGCTCGGCATGGGGCCGTTCCCGCGTGAGGACGAGGTCGACGCGCAGATCATCAACGCGGGCAAGCAGACGGTCACGATCAACGAGGGCGGCAGCACCTTCGACTCGGCGCTCAGCTTCGCCATGATCCGCGGCCGCCACGTCGACGTCGCCGTGCTCGGGGCCATGGAGGTCAGCCAACGCGGAGATCTCGCCAACTGGATGGTGCCCGGCAAGAAGGTCGCCGGGATCGGCGGGGCCATGGATCTCGCGACTGGCGCACGCAAGGTCATCGCCGTCATGCAGCAGCGCGACCGCAAGGGCCGCAGCAAGCTGCTCGAGGCCTGCACGCTGCCCCTGACCGCCGTGCGCTGCGTGGATCTGGTGATCACCGAGCTCGGCGTGGTCAAGGTCGACCGCACGGGCGACGCAGGCTTCGAGCTGGTCGAGCTGGCGCCTGGGGTCAGCGAGGCCGAGTTCATGGACGCGAGCGGAGCCAGCGTCCGCGTCGGGTCACCCGCGACTGCGTGAGCTACCGCAACGCCGTGGGGGTTTCATCGGCGAATGGTTCGTGTAGGTTGCGACTCCTTCCGGGCTCGTAGCTCAATTGGCAGAGCAGCGGACTCTTAATCCGCGGGTTGGAGGTTCGATTCCTCCCGGGCTCATACACAGGCCGCCGATTTGGCGGCCTTTGTATTTGGTTGACGCGCATTCATACAACGTCGCATTGCTATGAATTCGCTGGCCACGATCAATTCGTGGCCAATACACGCACTAGACGCGACCAGGCTTCCTTCGTAGCCTTGGCGCCAAGCGGGCGGCTCGTGATCAAGTACATCGGCTCCAAGCGCACGCTGCTGCCGGTCGTGCTGGACGCCGTCGCAGCGGTCACTAGCGCGACCTCGGTCATCGACCTGTTCTCGGGCACCTCGCGGGTGGGGCACGCGCTCAAGCGCGCGGGCTACCGGGTGCTGGCCAACGATCACAACACCTACGCCGCGACGCTGGCCCGCTGCTACGTGGCGGCGGATCTCGAGCAGCTGCAGCGCGACGCGACCCGCCTGCTCGCCGAACTCGACGCGCTGCCGGGCCAGCCTGGGTGGTTCACGCACACCTATTGCGAGCGCTCGCGCTTCTTCCAGCCCAAGAACGGCGCCCGAGTCGACGCGATCCGCGACGCGATCGCGGCCAAGCAGCTCGAGCCGGAGCTCGAGGCCGTGCTGCTGGTCTCGCTGATGGAGGCGGCAGATCGGGTCGACTCGACCTGTGGGCTACAGATGGCGTACCTCAAGCAGTGGGCGGCGCGATCGCACAACGACCTGAGCCTGCGCCTGCCCGACCTGGTCCCGCGCGCGCCCGCGGGCAAGAGCGAGGCCCACCGCATGGACGCGCTCGAGGCCGCGCGCACGCTCGCGGCCGACGTCGTGTACCTCGACCCGCCCTACAACCAGCACAGCTACTTGTCGAACTATCACGTGTGGGAGTCGTTGGTCCTGTGGGATCAGCCCGAGGTCTATGGCATCGCGTGCAAGCGGGTCGACTGCCGGACCCGCAAGAGCCCCTACAACTCCAAGCGCAAGTTCCACGCGGCGCTGGCCGAGCTGATCGCGGCGGTCCAGGGGAAGGTCCTGCTGGTCTCGTTCAACAACGAGGGCTACATCGAGCGCGCGCAGATGGAGGCGATGCTCTCGACCCGCGGGCGGGTGACCGTGCTCAGCCACGACTACAAGCGCTACGTCGGCGCGCAGATCGGCATCTACAACCCGAGCGGCGAGAAGGTCGGCGCGGTCAGCCACCTGCGCAACCTCGAGTACCTGTACGTGGTCGAGACCGACGCGCTCGACCAGCCGCTGGAGATCGACGGCGGGTCCCCCGAGCCGCCCCAGTCGGATCTGTTCGAGTAACCTGGAACCACGCGCGCGAGCGCGCCAACGGCGGCGGGAATCCCGAGCGAGGCTCGGACGTCGCCCCCCTCGCGCGCCAGGATCCCGCACTCGACGCCACCCGGCGCGGTCGTGTTTCGACTTTTGGGGCGCCCAGCCTAAGATCCCGCCGCGAAGCCTCGACATGTTCTTTCGTGCCCTCGCCTACATCGTGCTCGGCTGGCTGCTGCTGGCAGCCGTGGCTGGGCTTGGGCATGTGTTCGAGCTGAGCATCATGCTGCCGTCGACGACGGCGGTGCTGTTGGTCCACCTCGCGTTCTCCCGCGAGGGCGAGCTGCCGGCCAAGCTCGCGATAGCGACGGTGCTGGGCTACCTCGAGGACCTTCACCAGGGCGGGCCGCTCGGCACGTTGATTTTAGCCCATCAGCTGTCGTTCTTGGCCCTGTACTGGGCCTCGGGTCGGCTCGCCCTGCACGGCTGGCTGTCGCGGGCGGCCGCGGCCATGGTCGCGGTCGCGGTCATCGATCTCGCGACCTGGGGCACGCTGATGGTGCTCGCGGATCCGATGCGGATCCCTCGTGACGCGCTGATGGTGTCGCTGTGGCAGGCCCGCTGGCACCTGGCCGCCACGTTCTTGGTCGCGCACCCGGTCTGGCTGCTGACCACGTGGCTGCTCCGCCGCCTGCGACTCGAGCAGGCCCCGACGCCCGAGCCAACGGAGGCCGCTCGGTGAGCCGCGACAAGGAAAAGCCGCGCAAGGGGTTCTCGAGCAAGGAATTTCGAGCGGCGATCGCCCGTCGCGCCCAGCGCTTGGCGGAGGGGTCTGGCTCCGTGTCCGGCTCCGGCTCCGGCCCCGACTCGGGGTCTGGCGCTGGCTCGGGCTCCGGCAGCGAGCGCAAGCAGCTCTCGCGGCGCAGCCCGTCCGACGACGTCCGCGTGCTCAAGCGCCGGCTGCAGGTGTTCGTGATCGTCGGCGGCCTGGTGTTCCTCAGCCTGATCGTCCGCCTGTTCCAGCTGCAGATCTTGGAGGGCGTGCACTTCGCCCGCCGGGCCGAGCAGAACTTCGTCGACACGATCGACGTCGAGGCCCCGCGCGGTCGGATCTTCGACACCAAGGGCCGGCCGCTGGCCACCAATCACGCGACCTACGCCCTGTACGTCACGGCGATCCCCCGCGTGCAGGTCGAGCCCGAGCAGCCCGGCGACGAGCCCAAGATCGTGCGGATGCCGATCGACGACCAGCAGATCATCGACCTCGGGGCGCTGATCGACTTCGTCGACGAGGACGACCGGGCCAGCTTCGTCGACAAGCTCGATCGCCTGCGCGCCGACGAGCGCAACGGTCGCTACGCCGTGGCCGTGCGCAACAACCTCTCGTGGGACGAGAACGCCCGGATCCAGACCCGCGGCTTCGACACCTGGGTCGAGATCCGCGAGTCCGCGCGCCGCTACTACCCGGAGCGCGAGCTGACCGCGTTCGTGACCGGCTTCATGCGCGAGATCGGTCGCAGCGCGCTCGAGGACAGCCGCTACATCGACTACCGACCCGGCGATCGGATCGGGGTGACCGGGATCGAGCGGCAGTGGGAGAACTACCTGCGCGGGCGACTTGGCGAGCGCTCCCGAGTAGTCGACGCGCTCGGCCGCGAGGTCGCCGAGCCGCCGCCGGCCGCGACCGCGGCGCTGCCCCCCGACCGTGAGCCGATCCCCGGGCAGGACATCTACCTGAGCTTGGATCTGGATCTGCAGCGGGTCGCCGCCACCGCGCTCGCGGGTGAGACAATGGAGGGGCTGGGCGGCGAGAGTCTAGCGATCGGCGGGCTCGATGGCACCGGCGCGGTCAAGCGCGCGGGCGGGGCGATCGCCATGGAGGTCCACACCGGTCGGATCATCGCGATGGTCTCGGCGCCCGCGATCGACCCCAACGTGTGGGAGGGCCGGATCACCCGGCAGCAGTACGAGGACTGGCTCAACTCCCCGTTCAAGCCGTTCGTTGACAAGACCGTCCAGGAGAACTTCTACCCGGGCAGCACCTATAAGGTGGTCTCGGCCCTCGCGATGCTCGAGGAGCCCAACTTCAACCCCGAAGAGACGATCGAGTGCGACGGCTACGTCGAGTACGGCGGCCGCCGCTTCAACGACACGCACAGGCACGGGATCATCAACCTCGAGCAAGCGATCGTTCAGAGCTGCAACGTGTACTTCTATCACCTCGCGATCGAGAAGGACCTCACGCTCGCGCGCATGGAAGAGGTCGCCCGGCGGCTGGGGCTGGGCGAGCGGACCGGCCTGGGGATCAACGCCGAGGTCCCCGGGGTCGTCCCGACCGAGGCGTCCGAGGCCCGCCAGGGCACGTTTCAGCGGGGTGTCCGGCTGAACTCGGCGATCGGACAGGGCAACGTGAAGGCCACGGTGCTGCAGATCGCGGTGCTCTACGCGGCGCTGGCCAACGGCGGGTATGTCGTCACGCCCTCGCTCGTCGATCGGGTCGAGACCTCGGACGCCAAGCTGGTCCTGCAGACCGAGCCCAAGTTCAAGCAGTCCGAGCCCGTGATCGCGCCCTTCGATCGCCAGCGAATCCACAAGGGGCTGATCGGCGTGGTCAACAGCGAGCTCGGCACCGCCTACAGCGAGCGGCTGTCGAGCGTGACCGTGGCCGGCAAGACCGGCACCGCGCAGGTCGGGATCGATCCCAAAGAGGGTGAAGAATTGATCGAGGGCTGGGACGTGACCAAGGACCACGCGTGGTTCGCCAGCTACGCGCCGGCCGAGAACCCCGAGATCGTGGTCGTCGCGCTCGTCGCTCACGGTGGCATCGGCGCCGACGCGGCCGCGCCGATCGTGATGCGCGTGATCGATCACTACCTGGGCTCGAAGGGCGCCGACGGCGATCTCTCGGCCCACCCGCGCGCGCCCGGGGTCCCGCCGCCGCTCCCGGGCGAGACCGAGCGCCAGCGCCAAGCCGAGATCGAGGAGGGCCTGTGACCAATCCGTTGATCACGGGGCCGCAGACCTGGTGGACCGAGCTGCGCCGCTCGATCGACTGGGTCGTGATCACGCTGACCTTCGGCATCATCACGCTCGCGCTGATCAACCTCAACAGCGCCGAGGGTGGCGACTGGAGCGGCGAGCTGGTCCGCGATCAGCTCCGGTTCGTGGCGATCGGCACGCTCTTGATGATCGGCGTCGCGGCTGTGGACTACCGGGTCTACTACCGGGTCGCGTACCCGGTCTACGCGATCGGCATCGGCTTCGTGCTGCTGGTGCCGATCGTCGGGACCACGATCAACAACGCCACGCGCTGGCTCGACCTGGCGTTCGTGCGGATTCAGCCGTCGGAGCTGATGAAGCTGCTGCTGGTGATCGGCCTGGCTCGCTACCTGCACCGGCTCGCGCGCAAGGACACGCGTCGAACCCTGGTCCAGACCCTGGTGCTGCCGGGCTTGCTGGTGCTGACGCCGGCGTTCATGGTCATTCAGCAGCCTGATCTGAGCACCGGGATCATCTTGATCCTGATCGCGCTGTCGATGCTGGCGATCACCGAGTTCGACCTCAAGACCCTGCTGACGCTGCTGGTCGCTGGTGGCATCAGCTTCATGGTCGCGTGGTCATTCTTCATGCAGGGCTACCAGACCAAGCGGATCGACGTGTGGCTGGACCCCGAGTCACACCCGGACGAGGCCTACCAGATCGTCCAGGCGCGCACGGCCGTGGGCAACGGCGGGTTCTTTGGGCGGGGGATCGGTCAGGGCACCCAGAACGTGCTCGACTTCGTGCCCTACAAAGAATCCGACTTCTCGTTCGCGGTGTTCGCCGAGGAGTGGGGCTTCGTCGGCTCGACGATGTTACTGGCGCTGTACATGAGCCTGGTGCTGTGGGCGATCAACCTGGCCTCGCAGGCCCGCGATCGGTTCGCGGCGTGCCTGTGCGTTGGAATTGGCGCGATGTTCCTGTGGCACGCGGTCCTCAATGTCGGGGTCGTGCTCGAGTTCTTTCCGAACACGGGTCTGCCGCTGCCGTTCTTCTCGCACGGCGGCTCGAGCGTGGTCACGCTGATGATCTCGCTCGGGATGCTGATGTCGATCAGCCGCTCGCGCGAGTGGCGATGAGCCGCTCGCAGTTGCGGTACTCTCGCGGGGGATGTCCCAGCTGCGGTTCACTGCGATCGGTCAGTCCTTGTCCCTGGTCAGCCTGATCGGCCTGGTCAGCCTGATCGGCCTGATGAGCCTGGTCAGCTGTGGACCCGAGCCAGAGCCCGAGCCCGAGCCGCAGATCTTCGACCCCGACGCGATCATCGCCGAGGCCGTGGACTACGAGGCCAACTACGTGCGGCTCGACCTCGACGGGGTCATCACCAAGCACGACGACACGGGCAGCACGACAGCGAGGATGTGGGCCAACGAGATCGGCGCCGAGGTGTTTCGGACCATCGATGTCACCGACCCCACCCAGACGCTCGAGATGCCGCGGGGGGCGGTGTTCGTCAAAGAGAGCTACAGCGCGCAGGGCACCCCGCTCAACGCCATGCAGGTGCTCGCCAAGTTCGAGGAAGGCTACAACCCGACCTTCGACGACTGGTTCTTCGCGCTGGTCGAGCGCGATGGCACCCCGATCGACGGGCGGATCGGCAACGGCGCCAAGGTGTTCTTCTGCGCCGACTGCCACAATTCCATGGGTGGCATGACCGACCTCGTCATTGGCTTGCCGGCGGATCAGCTGGCTCCGTGACCGACGCGGGTGGGTGGCGGCGCTGAAACCCAGCGACGATCCGGCGCAGGATCGGGTAGCACAGCGCCGAGATCCCCGTCATCAGGATCGCCGCGCCCAGCAAGAACGCGGGGACCTTCGAGCTGAACAGCTCCCACCAACCGCGCCAGTCGTAGGTCCGCACGACCGCCCAGCCCGGCAGCGGCTCACTCAGGGCGACGCTGCCCAGCCACAGCTCCGCGAAGTAGATCGCCGCGCCGGTCAGCGGGTTGACGATCGCGGTCCCGGCATAGACCGCCGGCAGGCTCGCGCCGAGCAGCGGAGCCAACGCCAGCGCCGCGAACATGCCCGCGAGCGGGATCGGGAACAGCGACAGCCCCAAGCCCAGCGTGAACCCCAGCGCGATCCCGTGCGGCGACGCGTTGAGCCGCAACAGCGAGACGATGCCCTGCCGGAGCCGAGCGAGCATGTGCTGGCCTAGAACCGGTACTCGAGCACCAGCGGCAGGATCTGCAGCGGCAGGATGAACGCCGGATTGTTGTTGGGTTCAGCGACGGCGGGCAGCCGCTCGCGGTGGATCACGAAGCCTGGCCGCAGCTCGACGTCGATCCCGAGCGCCAGCTCGCGGAGCAGGAAGAACCGGACCCCGGCCGCCGCCTGCAGGCCCAGCATCCAGCTGAGCTCGCGGGTCTGCTCCCGAGTGCCGTTCAGCCGCGGGTAGTACCAAAACCCGCCGGCCACGCCCGCGCGGAAGGTCGGCACGATCCACGGGTGCTTCTCGATGAACAGCTTGTGCGTGTAGCCAACCCACAGATCCAGGCCCGAGGTGGTCCCGGGCTGGCAGGTGCCCACTTGCGCCTCGAGGCCGCACGAGTCCATGCGGAAGGTCTGCCAGTCGCCACGATCGAACAGCGCCGCGGCGCCGATGTGCAGCCAGTGGGCGCGGTGCAGCTGCCGGTCGTACTGAAACCCGATCCGCCCGCGCGGGATGTACCCGTTGGGCGTCAGGCCGATCTGGACCGGAGCGAGCAGCGACACCGCGTTGCCACCGTAGACGAAGTCGGGCAGCTGAAAGCCCGACGGGGCGGACTTGTAGGTGCCACCTGGTCCGCCGCGACCGGACACCGCCGGTGACGCCGAGCCGGACGCCGAGCCAGACGCCGAGCCAGAAGACGGCGGCGCCGCGAGGGCAGCGCTCGCGAGCGGGAGCGTGACTGCGATCAGCACCAAGGCCAGCAGCAATCGACGCAAGACGGGTCGGCGGTGAAGCTTAGATCGAGGCATGGCGAACGCGCCGTCAGTGAAACACTGGCGCGGCTTCTATGCCAGCGCGTGTTTGTGCGCGAGGCTGCTCGGGGCCGCTGTAGCGCGCTTGCTCGCCACTTTCGCGGAGTACGCGCTGTGCACGGGCCCACTCCATGATCGCGGCGCATTACGCGAACACCCGCCTACGCCCAAAATCGCGTTGGGCGGTTGAACGGCTCGGGTCTAAGGTAGTCCCAGTGCTCGCGTTGCTCCTGATCGCCGCGCTCCTCGTGGCAACCATCGCGCTCGCGCGACAGCTCGAGTTGCTCACCGATCTGCTGCTGCTCGGCGGGGCGTCGCTGCTCGCTGGCGTGGTGTTCTTGGGGCTCCACCCCGACCTCGAGTGGATCGCGACCCCGCCCGCGGACGAGGGCAGCTGCAGCGTCGACGAGATCCCCAGCGTCGCGCCCGTGGTCGATCGCGTCTCGATCGAAGAGGCGCAGGTGTTGCTCGAGCAGGCGCAGGTGACCTTCGTGGACGCCCGCCCGGCCTACCACTACGCCGCCGCCCACATCCCCGGCGCGATGAACCTCCCGGCCGAGGACGCCGAGGGTCTGCTCGACATGCAGTCGCTGCCGATCCCGCCCGAGGGCGCCGTGATCACCTACTGCGATGGCGGCCGCTGCGAGCAGTCGGAGTACCTGGGGCTGCTGTTGCGCGAGCGTGACGTGTGCCAAAAAGTTCGGGTGCTCGAGGGTGGCTGGCAGGCCTGGGTCGCCGCGGGCGGCCCCATGGTCAGCGGTGACACCCGCTTTGGTGACGCGCCGAGCTCCAGCGTCGCGCCGGAGGCAGCCGGATGAGCTCGGTAGACCAGTCCAAGCAGGTGTCCGCAAGCGGGCGAGAAGCCCCCCCCAGGTGGATGATCCTCGCCAGCTGGCCCGCGCGGCTGATCGCGGGCGGCGTGTTCATCTACGCGGGGGTGCTCAAGCTGATCGACCCCGCGACGCTCGCCCAGGACATCGCCAACTACCAGGCGTTTCCGTACTGGACCTGGAACCTCGCGGCGGCCGTCGTCCCGATCGCCGAGCTGCTCGGGGGCCTCGCGCTGATCACCGGGTTCAAGCGGCGGGCCGGCTCGTTGGTGCTGGGCGCGCTGACGGTCGCGTTCATTGGCTTGATCTTGTCGGTGATCGTCCGCGGCATCGATCTGAGCTGCGGCTGCTTTGGCGAGGCCACGCAGGCCAGCGCGGTCGGCTGGCCGCTGCTGCTGCGCGACGTGGCGCTGCTCGCCGCGATCGTGGTCGCCTACCTGCCGCCCGAGCCACGGTCCAGCTCCGCCAAGCGCCTGGCCAAGTAGTCGCGCGCGACCTGATTGGGCGCCCCCGCGATCGCCTGCTGATAGGCCGCGACCGCGGCGTCGATCTGCCCGGCGCGGCGAAGCAGGTCAGCCCGCGCGGCGTAAAAGGGCTGGTAGTCACCCAACGAGCTGTCGTGTGCGAGCGCCTCGAGCAGCGCGAGCCCGGCCTCGGGGCCGTGGGTCCGAGACACCGCGACGGCGCGGTTGAGCTCGACGATCGGCGACGGATGCCGACGCGCCAGCTCGGTGTAGAGCGCGACGATCTGCCGCCAGTCGGTCGCGTCGACGCTCGGGGCCTCGGCGTGCAGGGCCGCGATCGCGGCCTGCAGCTGATACGAGCCGGCCGGGCCGATGCTCAGCGCGCGCTTGGTCAACGCGATGCCCTCGGCGATCTCCGCGTGGTTCCACAGGCCGCGATCTTGCTCGTCGAGCACGTGGTCGCGCGCGGCTCGGCGCGAGTGGTGCAGGGTCACGAGGGCGAGCAGGCCGAGCACCTCGGCGCGCTCGGGGAGCAGCTGCGCGAGCAGCCGGCCGAGCCGCAGCGCCTCGTCGCACAGATCCCGGCGCACGCCATCGGGACCGGTCGCGCAGTAGTAGCCCTCGTTGAACACCAGGTAGACCACGGCCAGGACCGAGTCGACCCGCTCGGGCAAGGCCTGCGCGCTGGGAACGACATACGGGATCTTGGCCGCGCGGATCTTCGCCTTGGCCCGAACCAGGCGCTGGGCCATGGTCGGGACCGGGACGAAGAACGCCGCGGCGATCTCGGCCGTGCTCAGGCCCCCGAGCGTGTGCAGGGTCAGCGCGACCTGGGCCTCGCGGTTCAGCGCCGGGTGACAGCAGGTGAAGATCAGCCGCAGTCGATCATCGGCGATGTCCGGCTGATCCAGCGACGCGGCGTCACGGCGCTCGTCGGCCTCGAGCTCGATCAGCGCGGCGACGCTGGCTTGCTTGGCGCCACGGGTGGCGGCGCGACGCAGGCGATCGATCGCCTTGCGCCGCGCGGTCGTGGTGATCCACGCGCCAGGGTTTTCGGGGATCCCGTCGCTCGGCCAGCGCTCGAGCGCGCTGGCCAGCGCGTCATGAAGCGCATCCTCGGCCAGATCAAACTCGCCAAGGATGCGGATCAGCCCAGCCAGCACCGCGCCTGACTCGCGCCGAAACACCCGCTCGACCGCGACGCTGACCGGGATCATCCGCGATGACCCCGACTAACTGAAGACCATGACCGGGCGGACCTCGATCGTGCCGGTCCGCGCGCCGGGGCACTTGGCGGCCCACTCGAGCGCGCCGTCGAGATCCGCGGCCTCGACCAGGTAGTAGCCGCCGAGCTGCTCTTTGGTCTCGGCGAACGGGCCGTCGGTGATCATGCGCTCACCATCGCGCAGCCGGACCGAGGTCGCGGTCGAGACCGGCTGCAGCGCGTCACCAGCGACGTACGCGCCCGCGGCCTTCATGTCGTTGGTGTAGGACATCCACTCGCCGAACACCTCCTGGCGCTGTTCCTGCGGGACTTGGGCTTCGGCGGCTTCGTTGGCGTAGATGAGCAGTAGGTATTGCATCGTCGGTGTCTCCTGGTGGTGAAGGTTCATCCCCTCGACGCACGAGCTCACGCCCGATCGACAGGGTCCCGAGCTTTTTTAACTCAGATCTCGAATTTTCGGATCCACAGATCCGAGTCCTCGCCCCCGCTCGCGTGAGCGCCCACCGCGATCGCGTAGTTGTGGGTGGTGACGACCACGTCGTAGAGCCGATCGAGATCGGCGTTGTCGAGCACCACGTCGGCCGCGAGCTCGCCCCCGTTGGCGTCGTACCAGCTCAACAACCCGTCGGCGGCGCCCCCCGAGCCGTTCGTGTACCCGGCGACCACCAGCCCTCCGGGCAGCAGCGCGAGGCCGCTGGCGCCGTGCTCGAGCCCGCCGCCATCGTGGGTCTGCGACCACTCGAGGGCACCCGCGGCGTCATACTTGCTCAGCGTGAACGAGCTCTGATCCGCGGCCCGAGCGAGCAGGTAGGCCTCACCGCCGCCGCCGATCACCAGCTCCTCGAACACGTGGTCGGCCTGACCCTCGATCGGCGCGGTCCAGCCAGGATCCCCGGTGACGCTGTAGCGCTCGAGCAGCGCCGCGTCGCCGCGGACCGCCCAGATCTCGCCACTCGGTGACACCCCGACCGGACCGAGCGAGCCGGCGGTGACCTGCAGCTGCGCCCAGGACTCGAGGTCGAGCGGATCGTAGCGAGCCAGGAACCCGCTCTCGCTGTGGTAGCCGACCGAGGTCACGAAGTCCTGCCCGTCGACGGCGACGCCGAGGATCCCCGAGTTGCCGACGTCGACCAGGGTCGTCCAGCCCGAGTCGCCGTCGGTGTCCCAGACCCGCGTGGCCCCCTGGCTGCCCAGGAGCCCGCCGACCGCGAGCTCGTCGAGCCCGGTGAGCTCCAAGCTGGGCTTGTCGGTCTGCAGCGAGCTCACGCTCCACACGAAGTTACCGTCGACGTCGAACTCGGCCAGCAGGTAGCTGCTGGCGTCGATCGAGATCAGCACGTCGATGTTGCGCTGGGCGTCGACGACGACCTCGAGGCCGACGTCGTCACCCTGCTGATCGTCGATGTCGATGAACCGCTCCCAGATCAGCGCGCCGGGGAGCTGACAGAACGCCGAGCAGCCGTCGCCGGGCTCGTTGTTGCCGTCGTCGCAGGCCTCGCCAGGGTCGAGCTGGCCGTCGCCGCAGCCCAGCGGCGGATCGCCGTCGCCGTCGCCAGGATCGTCATCGCCGTCGCCCTCTGCCTCGCCAACGTCACCCGCTGGATCGCCGTCGCCGTCGCCCAGGGTCCCGTCGCCCAAGGTTCCGTCGCCGTCACCGTCACCAGGCGCGCTGCCGCCGTCGCCGTCGCCGTCGCCGTCGCGGGCCGAGCTGTCACCGCAGGCCGGACAGATCAGCGCGCCGACGACGAGCGCCATGAACACGGGACGGTTGAGCGAGCTCGACATCCAACGATCCTGACGAGCGGCGCGCGAGCGTGTCAAATTTTGGTTGCTGGCGCTTGGTTTGAGGAGCCTTAGATCTCGAACTTGCGGATCCACAGATCGCCGTCTTGCCCGTCCGCGTGGTGACCACCGACAGCGACCGCGTAGCCGTCTCCAATGACCACGTCGACGAACACGTCGAGATCCACGGCCGCGTCACCATCCACGACGATGTCGGGGATCAGGGTGTCACCGTCGGCGTCGTACCAGGCGAGCAGGCCGTCCGCGCCGTCGGGGCCGCCGTTGGTGCTGCCGCTGACCAGCACGCCACCGCCGGGCAGCACCGCCAGGCCGCCCGCGGCCTCGAGCTGGCCGGGGTCATCGTGGTCCACGGTCCAGCTCAGCTCGCCGCTGCTGTCATACTTGCTGATCGTCAGCAGCGAGCCGTCGTTCGCGGCCGAGAGCAGATAGCTGTTGCCCTCGCCGTCGACGGCGAGGTCGGCATAGACAGCGTCGTCGAGCGGCGCAGAGACCCACGCAGGTGCACCCGCGGCCGTGTAGGTCTCGAGCTGCCGCGGGCTGCTGCGCATCGCCCAGCTCTGCCCGTCGGGGCCGACCGCGACCAGCCGGATCGAGACACCGTCCGAGTCGAAGTTGCTCCAATCCTCGGTCCCGGTGTTGTCATCGCGAAACAGGAGCGCCTTGTCGTTGGCGTGGTACCCACCCGCGACGATGAAGCCCATGTCGTCGACCGCGACGCCAAGCACCCGCGAATTGTTGACCGGGACGTTCTGCGTCCACTGCGAATTGCCGTCGGTGTCATACATGCGAGTCGCGCCCTGGTTGCCGTTGCTCCCGCCGACCACCAGCGTGTCATCGGGGCTGACCGCGAGGCTGGGGACCAAGGTTGCGAGCGAGGGATAGCTCCACAGCGCCGTGCCGTCGCCCGCGTACTCGGACAGGCGATAATTGCCGTTGGTGCTGATCAAGATGTCGATGTTGTCGCCGCTGTCGAGCACCACCTGAACCCCGACGTCGTCGTCACCCGCGTCGTCGTAGTCGAGGATCGACTCCCACACGACCGCCCCAGGCACCACGCAGCTGGCCGTGCACGCGTCGCCCGGGTCGGTGTTGCCGTCGTCGCAGACCTCGTCGTTGCTGGGCTGCACATAGCCGTCGCCACACGCCGCGAGCTCGCAGGCGCTCGTGCACGCGTCCTCCTCGACGTCGTTGCCGTCGTCACAGGCCTCGCCCGCGTCAAGCTCACCGTTGCCGCACTCGGCCTGCGGGTCGCCGTCGCCGTCGCCGTCGCCGTCACCTGGATCGCCGTCGCCGTCGCCGTCACCTGGATCCCCGTCGCCATCCCCGTCACCCGTGTCCCCGTCACCATCTCCGACTTCGGTCCCGGTCCCGGTCTCGGCCTCGGTCCCGGTATCGGCCTCCAGCGGCTCGGTCTGGCACGCGCCGAGGGTGAGGCCGACAGACAGGGTGAGCAATGAAGTACGGGCAGTCCTCATACGCGCAGCGGACATCAACCATGGTGACGTGTCAACTAATCCGCAGCGCAATTGCTACCCAGACCAATCGCACGCACGAATCGCGGACCACCCACAGATCGCAGGAAATGCTGCTACACCGAGCCGGTGCTCTTCACGGCTTGGCGGGCTGCGATCGCGGCTTGAATCGCGGCGTCGAATTCTTCGCGCTCGGCGAAGCTCTTGATCTTGGGCCCGATCGTGGCGTTGACCAGCGCGGCGCCCATCATGACGAGACGCGAGCTGAACAGCAGGTGCACGTCGTCGAGGTGAGCCTTGTTCTCGCGCATCCAGTCGGTCAGCCGGCGGCGAAACTCCGCCTCGAAGAACGCGAGATCCGTGGCGTCGATCGACAGGCTGATCCGATGACCAGCGGCGATGCGATCATTGAAGCGTGAGATCACCGGATCGACGACGATCACGGGTGCGGTCCCGTAGTACCGAGTGATGAAGACCGCAGGTGCCAGCTCACGCACTTCCACGTGGCCGTGTTCGTGCTCGATGAGCAAGCGGTCGTCGTCGAGTTCGCGGACGTCCATGTGTGGGCGGAGGAGGCAGCACCAAAAAGGTGACAGTTCGAGAGTGTACCTAAGACCGTTGAAAGTGCGAAGGTCTCAGTGCGCGGATTCGCCCGCTTAGACCCAACCCGCGGCGGCGGCCAGCGGCACGCCAGCTTGTGCCCGAGCCCGCCCGTTTCGCCAGCACGCTCGCATGGTACCCCCAAATCTCCGACCCCGGTTAGCTCCAGTCGACTCGTCGCAGGCTGGTGACTCAAAATGGTCACTGCTCAGCTGCACCGTCTTTGGGTGCGGAGTTTCTCGGGCCCTGGACCACGCGATGAGACCGCGCAGTCAGTCGAGACCCCTACCCAACGCCGACGAGCGTGCGCTGCGTCCCCCCAATGTTCAGGCTGTGCATGCGAAGCCCGTCAGAACCGCCGGGCAGGCCGGCCGGGAGAAGGATCGCCGCGTCTTGGACATCCCCCAGCGTGGCTCCTAAGCTGCGCGAAGACATGACGCAGCCGCCCGGCAGCCCACGGCCGTACGCCGCGCCTCGAGCAGGCGCAGATCGGGCGATCACGCCACGCGGCGGGGGCGAGGATGACGAGGGCGCGAAGGATGCTCTCGACGCGCTGCTCGAGCTCACGTCGATCCTCGGGCGTCGCTGGCTGGTCGTCGCGGTCACCACGGTGCTCGCCCTCGCGACCGGCGTGCTGGCGATCTCGCTGCTGCAGCCGCAGTGGCGCGCGACCGCGACCATGGTCATCAACCCCAGCGGACCGCAGGTGCTCGACGACGTGCGCGGCGTCAACGAGGAGCAGGGCACCGACCGATTCGCGTTCAAGCAGTACTTCGAGACCCAGCGCGAGATCATCTCGAGCCGCAAGGTCCAGGAGGCCGCGCTCGCGCGGCTCGGGCTCGCCGATGACCCCACGTTTCTGGGCACCGACGGGATCCGCGACGCCGATCTCCGAGATGAAGCCGAGGCCGGCATCGATCCGGTCACGCGCTTGCAGTCGATGATCACGATCGAGGAGGTCCGTGGCTCGCGCGTCATGGCGATCTCGGCCGAGTATCCCGACCCCACGCTGGCCCGCGACATCGCCAACGAGGTCGCCAAGGCCTACCTGGCCCACATCAATCGGCGCCGCTCGGACACGGGGGACAAGGCCCAGACCGACCTTCAGGCCGAGCTCGCCAGCGCCAACGCGGATCTTCAGGCGGCCGAGCAGGCGCTCGAGCAGTTCAAGCGCGAGCACCGGATCACCTCGATCTCCCTCGAAGATCGCCAGAATCTGATCGCCCAGGGGATCTCCACGCTGACCGCATCGGCCAAGGCCGCGCAGGCCGACCGCATCGGGATCGAGGCGGTCTATCGCCAGGCCAAGAAGCTCCGCGAGCAGGGCAGCCTCGCCGGGGCGTCACTGCTCAGCAGCGGCGAGCGCATCATCTTCGATCGGATGCTGGCCGAGCGGCTCGAGGCCGAGCGCGAGTTCAACGACATCGACCTGCGCTACGGCCAAAAGCACCCGCAGTGGCGCAAGTCCCAGCGGCGCGTGGAGCTGATCGAAGAGCGGATTGACGGGGAGAGCAAGGCCATGATCCGCACGATCGAGGCCCGCTACAAAGCCGCGGCCGAGACCGAGCAAAAGCTCGAAGCCGCGCTCACGGCCGAGCGTGACGACGCGATCGAGCTCGGCCGGCTCGAGCCCGCGTACCGCCAGCTCGAGCGCGAGACCCAAAACGCCGCCGACGCCTACGCCAAGCTGCGCAGCCGGACCGACGACATCGGGGTCAGCAACCGCGTCGAGATCCCGCCGGTCGAGGTGCTCGACTTCGCGACCTTGCCCGAGCGCCCCGTTCGTCCGCGCAAGCCGCTGCTGCTGGCGATCGCGGCGATCGCCGGGCTCAGCCTCGGGGCCGTGTTCGCGGTCATCATCGATCTGCGCGACCACCGGATCCGCTCGGTCGCGGACCTCGAGCGCGCGCTGTCTGCGTTCGGGCTGCCGACCCTGGGTCAGCTGCCGCTGCTGCCCGCCGATCCCGCCCTGGGGGTCGGCAACGTCCGCGCGCAACGTCGCCGCCGCGATCTCTACTCGCACCTGTTTCCCCAGTCGCTGATGGCCGAGCGCTGCCGGGGGATCCGAACCTCGCTGGCGTTCATGACCTCGAAGGCTGACTCGCTGGTGCTGCTCGTGACCTCGCCGGCGTCGGCGGAGGGCAAGAGCTCGACCGCGATGAACCTGGCCGTGAGCTACTGTCAGGCCAAGAAGAAGGTGTGCCTGGTCGACGCCGACATGCGCCGCCCACGACTGCACCAGGTGTTTCCTTCGGTCGTCGGTAAAGAAGACTACGGCCTGGCCACGGTGCTGCAGGGCGAGCACCTGCTGGTCGACGCGCTGCAGGGTCAGCTCGAGGGCGCACCCGAGACCCTGCAGGTGTTGACCTGTGGGCGGGTGCCCGAGAACCCGGCCGAGCTGCTCGAGTCGCCCGCCTGTCGCAAGACCATGGCCGAGCTGCGCGAGCGCTTTGACGTGGTGATCATCGACTCGCCGCCCGCGCTACCGGTCACGGATCCGTTGATTCTCGCCCCCCAGGTCGACGGTGTGATCGTGGTCGCCCGCTGCCGCTCGACCACGTGGACCGACATCCAGCGCGCGCTCACCCAGCTGCGCCAGGGCGACAACAACCTGCTCGGCGTGATCCTCAACGAGCTCGACGCGCGCGACGAGGGTCGCCGCTACAGCTCCGAGTACTACACTTATCGCCCGCACGAAGAAGCCACCGAAGGCGTCTGAACCACCTCATGAGCAAGCCCGAGATCGAAGCCGTCGAAGCCCACCTGCGCGCGACACCCCGCAAGTGGTTGGTCACCGGAGCGGCCGGCTTCATCGGCTCGCACCTGGTCGAGCACCTGCTCACGCTCGATCAACAGGTCGTGGGTCTCGACAATTTCGAGACCGGCACCCACGCCAACATCGAAGCGCTGGTCCGCAGCGCGGTCGCTCGCGGGGCGACCGACGCCGACGATCGCTTGCTGGTCGTCGAGGCTGACGTGCGCGAATTCGACGCGGTGCTGCACGCGTGCGAGGGCATCGATCACGTGCTTCACCACGCCGCGATCGCCTCGGTCCCGCGCACGATCGCCGAGCCGATCGAGGGCTTCACCGTCAACGTCGACGGCAGCTTTCACGTGCTCGAGGCGGCCCGCCAGGCGGGGGTTCGCAGCGTCGTGCATGCCTCGTCGTCGGCGGTCTACGGTGACTGCCCGGGCGAGCCCGGCACGGGCGCCCAGCGCGAGCAGACGATCGGCCGTCCGCTGTCGCCCTACGCCGCGCACAAGCACATCGCGGAGGTCCTCGGCCAGACCAGCAACCGCACCTTTGGCGGCGCGAGCGGCCTGTCCGTGGTCGCGCTGCGCTACTTCAACATCGTCGGCGCCCGCCAGGATCCCGAGGGCGCGTACGCGGCGGTGATCCCCAAGTGGGTCGCGCTGCTGGGCAAGGGCGAGCAGCCGGTGATCTTCGGCGACGGCCAGCACACCCGCGATTTTTGCCCGGTCGAGGACGTCGTCCAGGCCAACTTGCTGGCCGCGACCTGGGCCGAGCGCGTCGCCCCCGAGCTGCGCGAGCGACCGGGGGATCCCAGCGAGGGCGTGTTCAACATCGGGCTGGGCGGGCGCACCACCTTGCTCGAGCTCTATGACCTGGTCCACGCCGGGATGCTCGAGCTCGGGGCCCCGTGCCAGGGCATCGCCCCTCGCCACGAAGCTGCGCGAACCGGCGACATCGTCCACAGCCGCGCCGACATCACCCGCGCCCGCGAGCTGCTCGGCTACGCGCCACGCACGGCCATGGCAGACGCGCTGCGCAGCACCATGAGCTGGCTGCTCGGGCGCGCATGACCACCCGGGCGCGCCCGCGGGGGGTCACCGACTTTCTCACGGCCGCCGAGATCCGCGAGCTGACCGAGCGCAGCGACGCGCGCGGCTTCATGGCCGTCGCGACCAGCTGGGGCATGATCGCGGCCAGCTTCGCGCTGGTCGGCCTGCACCCGCGCTGGTGGACGATCGTGATCGCGCTGATCGTGATCGGAGGTCGCCAGCTGGGGCTCTCGATCTTGATGCACGACGCGGCCCACCGGTCGTTGTTTCGCACGCGCCGTCTCAACCTGGTGATCGGTCAGTGGCTGTGTGCCGCGCCGGGCTGGACCTCGCTGGCCCGCTACCGCGCGCACCACCTGCGCCATCACGCCCACACCAACGAGCCCGATGATCCCGATCTCGCGCTGGTCGCCCCGTTTCCGATCTCGCGGGCTTCGCTCGCCCGCAAATTTGCCCGGGATCTCTCGGGGTTGACCGGCCTCAAGCGCGTGGTCGCGCTGTTGGCGATGGACTTTGGCGTGCTGGAGTACACGGCCTCGGTCACGATCACGCGCATCGACCAGCGTGGGCGCTCGGTCGTCGACGTGGCTCGCTGCGGTCTGCGCAATTTTGGACCGGTCTTGCTGACCAACGTCGCGCTAGGTTTGCTGCTGCGCGCCGCCGGCCACGGTGAGCTGTACATGTTGTGGGTTGGGGCCTACCTGACCAGCTTCAGCCTGTTCTTGCGGATCCGCGCCATGGCCGAGCATGCGTGTACGCAGCCGCCCGCGGAGTCGGGCCCAGCTCCGCGCGCAACGGTGTTTTTCAATACCCGGACCACGCAGGCCAATCTGATCGCGCGACTCACCGTCGCTCCGCACGCCGTCAATTATCACCTCGAGCATCACCTGCTGCCCACCGTTCCGCTCTACTCGGTTTCGCGCATGCACCGGCTATTGCGTGAACGCGGGGCGCTAGCTGGCTGTCACGTGTCGTCGAGCTATCGCGCGATGCTTCGAACCGTGACGACCGCGCACTGATCCTCGGGACATTTAGGGGCGCGGCCAGGTTTGGGCCCGCGGGTCGCCATAAAAGTTGGGCTGCTCCCAATCTTTTTCATGACCGAATCAGCCGCTCGAGACACAACCAATCTCGAACGTTACACGGCTCGTGTGCGTCCTGGACAGGCGCACGCGGCAAATCCGCGCAGGGGGCTCATTTGGGGCAAACAATGAGCACCCAGTCCTCTGGATAGTCCTCTGGACACTGCGCCACCACCGACCCACGCACCGTGAACTCGCTTCCTGGGGAGTTTGCGGTGCGTGACCTATTGTTCGTTGTCGTGTCGTACCATTTGGATCTGGCGAGCGCGCCGGATCGGAATGAATGACATGGTACAGAAAAAATTGTTGTGGGCTTCACTTGCGTGGCTTGGCCTCGCGATCGCTTGCGCAGATGACGGGACCAGCGAGGGCTCGAGCGGCGACGGAGACACCGACACCGCGACCGCTGGCGACGAGACAAACGATACCCAAGAGAGCGGTGACACGATCTCCGGCGACGGCGACGGTGACGGCGACGGCGACGGCGACCCGGGTGACGGCGACGGCGACGGCGACCCAGGTGATGGCGATCCCGGCGATGGCGACCCAGGTGACGGCGATCCCGGTGATGGTGATGGCGACGGCGACGGCGACGGCGATGGCGACGGCGATGGCGACGGCGATGGTGACGGCGACGGTGACGGCGACGGCGACGGCGATCCCAACCAGCCGCTGGTGCTCGTCCATGTCCGCAACGACATCGACACGCTCGTGAAGATCGACGTCGAGACCGGGGACGAGACCCAGCTGTGCGACTTCGGCGTGAACGTCTCCTACCCATCGATCACCTTCGGCCTCGACGGCGAGCTCTACGGATCACGCAGCGGTCAGTTCCTCGACATCATCGACACCTGCGACTGCAGCACGACCCAGATCGGTCCGATGGGCTACACCGGGATCAACGGGATCACCGCCAACGGCCTCGAGGTCCAAGAGCTGTTCGGCATGACCAACGTGCAGGACGTGCTGCTCAACATCAGCACCCAGACCGCGATGGCGGTCGAGGTCGGCAACGGCCTGGGCGTCAACATCGGCACCCACGGCTCGACCTTCTCGTCGGACATCCAGGGGCTGTTCATGATCAACGGGACCGACGACGATCTGTACGACGTCGACATCCTGTCCGGCATCGCCACCAACACCACCCCGCTCGACGTGCCGTTCGGCACCGTCGGGATCGAGTGGCACCCCGGCAACGGGATCTTGTACGCGTGCACCGACGGTCACCTGTACGAGGTCGACCCGATGGACGGCACCACGATCGAGATCGGCAACATGGCCCACCCGTGCACCAACCTCGCCGCCCAGTGGACCCCGGTGGCCTGCGTCGACGGGTGATCTAGGCCCAGCAGCTGCGCATTGGGCCAGGTCGCTCGGTCAGGTGAAGGAGTTCGCCCTCGCGGACATACAGGCGGCCCCGCGCGGCGACCTTGGACTGCTGCGGGGCGGGCAAAACGGGCTTTGACGACTCGCAGGGGCCCGTGCAAGATCGTCCGATGACCCTGCGTGTTGGCCTCGCTTCGCTCGGCCTCGCTGCCTGCCTGCTCGGCTGTGGCCTGCGAACCGATCCCGACTACAGCCCCGTGTGCGTCGACGACAGCACCATCGCTGGCACGGGCGACACCGGCACGGGTGACACCGGCGGGATCCCAACGGCGCCGCGCGTGGGCTCCTGCCAGGATCCGATCGACCTGCCCGCGGGCGACACCATCGTCGTGCGCGGCAGCCTCGGCGGCTGCTCGGGCGTCGAGGGTTGGTGCGGCGGCACCGGGGCCGAGGACGTCTACCGGATCGGCTCCGTGTCCGGCGACGTGTTCGTCGACTTCCTGCCGCAAGAGACCAACTTCAACCCCGTGCTTCGGGTCGTGCGCGGCGAAGATCCCTGCGCCGAGGGTGGCATCGAGGAGTCGGAGGTCTGCGCCGACATCGTCAACTCGGTGCCCGGTCGCGGGTTCTACGACCAGGGCGGCGGCGACACCTACTTCATCATCGTCGACACCGAGCTGGGCGAGTCCGGCAAGTATGCGTTCGAGGTCCGGTTCGGCGATCAAGCGTTCGAGGGCGACTGCTACGACGCCGTCGAAGAGCAAGCGATCGAGCTGATGCCCGGCGGCAACTTCGTGTGGGAGGCCAGCCTCGAGCCCAAGCAAGGCCGGCTCGACAGCACCTGCTCGGCGCCCGGCGACGAGGACATCTTCGACCTCGTGCTCACCGGCGGCGGCACGGTCACCGCCACCGTCGAAGCGATCGAGGGCGACATCGTCCCGATCGTCTCGCTCCGCAACGACTGCGCGACCGAGAGCGAGCTCTCCTGCGGACCCTCAACCTCCGCCAACTTCGGAAGCTCGACGACCACCTACCTGGTCGTCGACCAGCTCGGCGCAGGCAAAGGCCGCTACCGCCTTTCCGTGAATTTTTAGGACCCCCACACCCCCTTGACCGGGGTTGGGGTTGGCTGCGAATCTCTTGGGAGAGCGCCGATGGACGAAATCCTGCAGAAGATCGTCGAGAGTACGCCTGGCGCCAAGGGCGCGATCCTCATGGGCTTCGACGGCATCACCGTCGAGCAGTGGGTGAAGCCGCAGTTCGAGAACGAACTCGACATCGAGTCGATGGCGATGGAGTTCTCGTTTCGGTTTCTCGAGCTGCGCGACGCGGCCCACAGCCTCGAGATGGGCATGATCTCGGACATCACGATCAAGGCCGAGTACGGGACCGTGTTGGTCCGCGTGCTCTCGCAAGAATTTTTCGTGACAGTCCTGCTCGAGAACGCGGCCCACATGGGCAAGGGCCGGTGGCTGCTGCGCTCGCAGGCCAGCGCCTTGAGCTCGGATCTCTATCCTGGCTGATCGCGAGTGCGCGGCCCGGTGACGGTTGATGGCTGGTGATCGACCGCGGGTCCTGGTTCTGCACGGACCCAACTTGAACTTGTTGGGCGTCCGCGAGCCACACATCTACGGCGCGACGGGGCTGGCGGAGATCGACGCGGGCCTGGTCGCGCTCGGTGATCAGCTCGGCGTCACCGTCGAGACCCACCAAGCCAACGGCGAGGGCCAGCTGATCGATCGCATCCATTTGTTTGCCGGTTTGGTCGACGGCCATGCGATCCCCGCTGCACACCCTCGAGCGGGCGGCCAAAGTGTGGATCCTCCGCACACCGCCCGCGGGTTGATCATCAACCCCGGCGGCTACACCCACACCTCGGTGGCCCTCCGCGACGCGATCGCTGGCGTCGGGCTCCCCACCATCGAAGTCCACCTGTCGAACATCTACGCCCGCGAGCCGCTGCGTCACACCTCCATCACCGGGGCGGCGTGTACAGCCGTGATCATGGGGCTGGGGTCGGAGTCGTATCGCCTCGCGCTTCACGCCCTCGCCGCACGCCTCGTGCCGGACGAGCCAGGTGAGCAGGGCGAGCCAAAAACGCCCGGTTCGCGCCGCTGAGCTCTTCGCGGCCGGCCCCCGCTCCAGTACCCTGAGGCGCCTGCAAGCGAGCCGCAAACCTGGCCCGCGCCTGCAAATTCTCTAGACTGGCCCGGCCTCCACGGCTGAACTTCGCTTCCGAACTCCGACATGTCCGACCAAGACTCGAAGCTGCCCGACATCGCTTACGTCAGCGAGCTCGCCAAGTTGTTCAAACGGTTCCGTCTCGACGAGCTCGAGATCGAGACCGGTGAGCAGCGCATCTTGATGCGCCGCGGCGACCTCACGACCTCCGCACAGCTGCCGATGCCGGCGCCGGTGCCTGTGGCCTCCGCCGCAGCGCCAGCGCCCGCCGCCAACCAGGCGCCGGCGGCCGCGGAGACCAGCGGTTCCGGCGACTACATCACCTCGCCCTTCGTGGGCACCTTCTACACCAGCCCTCGCCCCGACGCCCCGCTGTTCGTCAAGATCGGCGACACCGTGTCCGCCGGGACCACCGTGTGCATCGTCGAGGCCATGAAGTTGTTCAACGAGATCGAAGCCGAGTTCGGCTGCATCATCGAAGAGGTCCTCGTCGACAACCAACAGCCGGTCGAATTCGGGACCAAGTTGTTCAGGGTGCGCCGCCTGTGACCGAGATTCGCAAGGTCCTCATCGCCAACCGCGGGGAGATCGCCCTGCGTGTCATTCGGGCCTGCCGCGAGGTCGGCATCAAGACCGTCGCCGTGCACTCCACGGTCGACGAGATGGCCCTGCACACTCGCTTCGCTGACGAAGCGGTGTGTATCGGCCCCGGTCCGGCGTCCAAGAGCTACCTCAACATCCACAACCTGATCGCCGCTGCGGAGATCTCGGGCGCCGACGCCGTGCACCCGGGCTACGGGTTCTTGTCCGAGCGGGCCGAGTTCGCCGACGCCGTCCAAAAGTGCGGCATGACCTTCATCGGGCCCGATCCCGATCACATGCGCCTGATGGGCGACAAGGTCCAGGCCCGCGAGACCATGCAAAAGGCCGGCGTTCCGGTGCTCCCGGGCACCGGCGTGCTCGAGTCTGGCGAGCAGGCCCGGGCGGCCGCCGAGTCGATCGGCCTGCCGGTCATCCTCAAGGCTTCAGCCGGCGGCGGCGGCCGGGGCATGAAGATCGTGTGGGACATCGACAAGATCGCCTCCACGCTGGAGACCGCGCAGGCCGAGGCCCAAGCGGCGTTCGGCTGCGGCGACATGTACCTCGAGCGCTACGTTCAGAGCCCGCGCCACATCGAGATCCAGATCGTCGCGGACAAGCACGGCGGCGTGATCGACCTGTTCGAGCGCGAGTGCTCGGTCCAGCGCCGTCACCAGAAGGTCATTGAAGAGGCCCCGGCGGCCAATTTTCCCGAGGCCGTGCGGGCCAAGATGCGCGAGGCCGCGATCGCCGCTGCCCGCGCGATCTCCTACCACTCGCTGGGTACGGTCGAGTTCCTGCTCGACGGGGATCACTTCTACTTCATGGAGATGAACACCCGGGTCCAGGTCGAGCACTGCGTGACCGAGATGGTCACCGGCGTCGACCTCGTGCAAGAGCAGATCCGGCTCGCGGCCGGCGAACCGCTCGGTCACCTGCAGCGCGAGTTCAGGCCCCGCGGTCACTCGATCGAGTGTCGGCTCAACGCCGAGGATCCAGTGAATTTCGCGCCACACCCGGGTACCATCACCGCGCTGCACCTTCCGGGCGGAACCGGCGTGCGCGTCGACACCCACGTGTACCAAGGCTACACCGTCTCCCCGTACTACGACTCGATGCTCGGAAAATTGATCGTTCACGCGCCGACCCGAGAGCAAGCGATCGCCCGGATGCGACGCGCGCTCGGTGAGTGCGTGATCGAGGGGATCTCGACCAACATCGCCCTCCACCGCTGGATCCTCAAGCAGCCGCCCTTCGTCACGGGCGTCTACGACACCCACTTTCTCGAGCGCGACCTCGACTCCGACGGAGTCCGGGCCGAGCTCAACTCTCACGCCTGATCCACGAGGTGCTAGGCGGTGTCGTTTCGGCGAGACAAGGCTCTTCAGGCAGCTCAGCAGCACGCTGCCCGTGGTGACTTGTCCGCCGCGGTCGGCGAGTACCAGAGCGTCGTCGAGCATCAGCCCAACGACGCACCGACCTGGGTGCTGCTCGCCGACACCCTGCACCGGGCGGGCGACGTCGACGCGGCCGTCGACCGCTACGTGCACGCGGCCAACTTGTTGTTCGAGACCGGCGAGCTACCCAACGCGCTGCAGATCTACCGGCAGGCGCTCAACCTCGCGCCCGAGCGCTACGACATCCACATGCGCACGGCCCAGGCGTTCGAGCAGCTGCGCCGCTACCCGGAGGCCGTGGCGCTGTACGAGAAGGTCGCGGGCGTGTACCTGCGCAGCGGCAACACCCGCGAGGCGCTGCAGCTCTACGAGCGCGTCGCCGATCTCATGCCCCGCGAGATCGCCAAGCGCCTGCGCCTCGCCGAGCTGTTCTCGCGCGAGCGCCGGGTCGACGACGCGGTCCGGCACTTCTCGGCCGGCGCCGACTTCCTGCGCCAGGCCGGGCGCGCCGAGGAATACGTCCGGGTCGCCGAGCGCCTGCTCTATCACCGCCCGCTCGACGAGGTCACCCGCGAGCTCGTGCGCGTGTACCTCGAGCTCGATCAGCCCCGCCGCGCGCTGATGAAGCTCAACGAGCTGCTGCAGCGCCAGAACAACGACCCCGAGGGGCTCGAGCTGCTCGCCGACACCTTCGTGCGCATGGGCAAGGCCGACAAGGCCTGCTCGGTCGTGCTCGAGCTGGTCAAGCATCAGCGCCAAGCTGGGCCCGAAGGGATCCGCACCAGCGTCCGCGTGCTCCGCAAGGCGCTCGCCTGGGTTCCGAACAACAAGAAGCTCGAGAAGGCGCTCGCGGAGCTCGGCGACGTGCCCACGCCGACGCCGCCACCGACGCCCCCACCGACGCCGCCACCGACGCCCCCCTCGTCGCGTCGAGATCCCGACGCGCTGGCGATCCCAGCCGACGACGACGATGACGACGACGAATTCGAGGAGTTCGACGAGATCGAGGAATTCGACGAGATCGAGGACTTCGAAGAGCTCGAGGACGACGACGACGACGCGGCGGCAGCTCCGGTGGCCCCGCCAGCTCCAGCCCATCGTCCGCCGCCACCACCGGAGGCCGACGACACCGCGACCGTCCGGCCGCGGCGTCACACCCTGACTGAAGAGGTCATCTCCGAGGGCGCCCAGGCCGGCAGCGAAGACGCCGAGATCGACACCGACAAGCAGCTCGAAGAGATCCGCGTACTCATGAAGTACCACCTGTTCGAGCACGCCCTTGGGCACGCCGAGCAGATCCTCGCGGCCTCGCCCAAGCACGCCCAGGGCCTGGAGCTCGCGGCCGAGATCCTCGCCGCGCTCGGCCGCAACGACGACGCCGCCGACGCCCGCGCCCGGCTCGCGGCCCAGCTGATCGCCCGCGACCCGTCCGGCGCCGCGCGTCACGTCGAGCTCGCGCTGGCGCTGATCCCCAACCACCCGCTCGCCACCGAGCTCGGTGAGCGGCTGTCGGAGATGTCCGGCGTCGACGTCGGCGTCGCCAGTGACGACGACCCGCTGCCCCGCGACGACGACCCGCTCGGCTCCCTCGATCTCGACGACGACATGCTCGGCCCGATCGAGGCCAGCGACTCGCTGATCGGCGACGTCGAAGATCTCGATCACGGCATCACCACGAAGTTCGGCCGCGACGCGCTCGGGGCAGCCGGCGCCGAGCTCGACGATCCGCTCGACGACTCCGAAGACAGCGGCATCGACATCCGGTCCGCCGACCCCGGGCTCCACGGCCAGCTCAACCAGCTCGTCGACGACAGCTCGGACTTCGCGATCTCGCTCGATCAGCGGGCCGAGCACGAGTCACAGGCCGAGATCCGCTACGAAGATCGGTTCGGTCTCGGCAGTGACGACGACGACGCCGAGCCGAACCTCGGCGACACCGACGATCACCTCAACCCATCTCCCCCCGAGCCCGCGCCGATCATCGGCCGCATCGAGCCCGACGAGGACGCTGGCGATCGGGACGACGACAACCCGTTCGGGGACGACGACGACGAGCCAGAGCCGGAGCCGGAGCCAGACTCCGAGCCCCATGCGATCGGGGTCCCCGACGACGATGACGAGCCAGAGCCGGAGCCAGACTCCGAGCCCGAGGACTGGCTCGACCTCAGCGCCGAGCTCGAGGAGCTCGAATTCTATCTCGCTCAGGATCTCGAAGAAGACGCGCTCGCGGCCTACAACGACCTCCTCGAGCTGTTCCCCGGCCACCCCGAGCTCGCCAAGATCGCCCACCGGTTCCCAGACGCCGCGGGCGCGGGCGTCGACGCCGTCGAGGTCGCCGCCGCCGCTCCGTTGCTCGACCTCGAAGACGAGGACGAGGACGAAGACGACTTCCTCGCCGGCATCTTCGACGACGCCGCCCCGACCCAACGCAAGCAGCGCGAGGTCGCGATCCAGACCCACGAGGTCACCGACGCCGACGCCAGCGACCACTTCGATCTCGGCACCGCCTATCGTGAGATGGGCCTGCACGACAAGTCGTTCGCCGAGTACGAGCTCGCGGCGCGAGACCCTCGCTGGCAGGCCAAGGCCCTGGTCATGATGGGCAACCTGCGGCTGCAAGGCGGCGATCTCGAGGCCTCCGTCGAGCTGTTCGCCCAGGCCGTCGAGGCCGCCCGCACCAAAGACGAGCGCTGCGAGGCCAACTACGAGCTGGCCATGGTCAGCCTCGCGATCGGTGAGTTCGAGCAAGCCAAGGCCGCGCTCGAGCGCGTCGAGCCTGGCTACCGCGACCGCGACAATCGGCTCGAAGAGCTGGAATAGACCCCCACAGTCGCTTCGCACTAGACCCCCACAGACGCTTTCGCACTTCGCAGGTCACTCGCTTCGCTCGCTCCCGATGGTTAATTTGTGCGCGGTGGCATCATTGGCCCCCTGGAAGGGGGCTCTTGTCTGGGCACCTACGGCTACTGGGGCGGCGCTCCATTCGTTTTTTGCTTCGCGGCGGGGTTCGCTTCGCTCGCTCGCTCGCTCGCTTGCTCGCTCGGGCTGCTTCGGGTTCATCATGAAAAAGATTGGTCCGTCCACGCTCTCGGTTCACGGTGGTGAGCCCCACGTTCGCCCCAGCCGATCGGTCACCGAGCCGCTCGTGCTGGCGAGCACCTACCCGTTCGAGCACACGGCCGAGCTGCACGCCTTCATGCAGGGGGAGATTGAGCGGGCCGAGGAGTACGGCCGCTACGGCAACCCCACGGTCGCGGCGGTCGAGTCCCGGCTGGCCGCGCTCGAAGCCGGCGGCGCCGCGGGGTTTGGCGCGGTGCTGATGGCCTCGGGCATGGCCGCGATCACCTCGACGCTGCTGGCCATGCTCCGCGCTGGGCAGCACGTGATCTTCACCGCCGACGTGTACCGCAAGACCCGGGTGTTTGCGCGGACCTACCTCGACAAGTTCGGGGTCGCGGTCGACATCGTCGAGCCAACGCTGGCCGCGATCGAGGCCGCGGTTCGCAGCGAGACCAAGATCATCTTCACCGAGGCCCCGACCAACCCCTACCTGCGGGTCGTCGATCTCGAGGGCATCGTCGCGCTGGCCAAGCCGCGCCGGATCAAGACGATCGTCGACGCGACCTTCGCCACGCCGATCAACATGCGCCCGTGTGACCTGGGCGTGGACCTGGTGATCCACTCGACGACCAAGTACCTGGGCGGCCACAACGATCTGCTGGGCGGCGCGGTGGTCGGGCGCAGCGGGCTGATTCAGGCGATCCGTGAGCAAGTCGGCACGCTCGGGCCCGTGTGTGACCCCCACAACGCGTTCTTGCTCGGGCGCGGGCTCAAGACCCTGGCGCTGCGGATCGAGCGGCACAACCACAGCGCGCTGGCGCTCGCGCGCACGCTCGACGAGCACCCCAAGGTCGCCCAGGTCTGGTACCCGCTGCTGCCCTCGCATCAGGACCACGCCCTGGCCACCCGCTACTTGTCCGGCGGCGGCGGCGTGGTCAGCTTCGAGGTCCGCGGCGGGCTCGAGGCCGGCACCAGGCTGGTCGACGCCGTGCAAATTCCCAAGATCGCGCCCAGCCTCGGCGGCGTCGAGAGCTTGATCGAGCAGCCGGCGCTGATGAGCTTCTACGACCAGGGCCCCGAAGGCCGGGCCGCCCTCGGCATCCGCGAGGGCCTGATCCGCCTGAGCGTCGGGATCGAGGACCTCGAAGATCTCCGCGCCGACCTGCTCGCCGCCCTCGACCAGATGTGAGTTTCCCAAGTCCCAGGCCCAGAGCTCCGCGCCGCGCGATCCAGCGCTGCCCACGCTCGCCGAAAATGAGTTGATAGCCCCCTCCTAGAGGGTCACACCTGCATCGGGCGCAGATCGGCTCGGGACCGAGCGTGTGCGGCGAGCGACCCAAGCCGAACCGGTCGTGCATCGCAGAGTGCAGGATCCCGGTGGGGGTATGATATAGCGCCCGTTCTTCCGCCATGGACAGCCAGATCGAGCAGATTACCCCTGTCGAGTGCCGCGTTCGGGTCACGGTTCCGTGGACGACGGTCGGCCCTCGACTCGACACCAAGCTTCGCACTCTCGGACAGAGGGCTCGGGTCCCGGGCTTTCGACCTGGCAAGGTGCCCGCGCGCGTGCTCGAGAAGATGTTTGGCAAGAGCGCCCGGCAAGAGCTCGCCAACGAGCTGTTCCAGGAGACCTTCCAGACGGCCATGACCTCGCACGAGGCCAACCCGATCACGCAGCCGATGCTCGAGTCGAGCACGCTCGAGAAGGACACGGACTTCGTCTACGCGGCCCGCTTCGAGGTCGCCCCGAAGATCGAGCCGAAGGACTACAAGGGCGTCGCGGTCCGCCGTCGCCCGGCCGCCGCCGACGAGGCCAAGGTCGAGGCCGAGCTGGCCAAGAAGCAAGAAGAGTTCACGGAGATCCGCCCGATCGAGCGCGAGGGCGACGACGCCCGCACGATGACGCGCGACGGCGACGTGTGGACCCTCGACGTCGACGGCAAGATCGGTGACGAGCCGATCAGCCGCAAAGACCTCGAGATCACGCTGGGCAAGCCCGAGACCGAGTTCGTCCCCGGGCTCGGCGCCGAGATCGCCAAGTTCGAGCTCTCGGTCGTCGGCCAGTCGCGCGAGGTGGTGTTCGTGCCGCCCGCAGACCGGGTCAAGCCGCAGTTCCGCGACCAGGCGGTCAAGCTCACGCTCGCGTTGCGTGATGTCCGCGAGACTGTGATCCCCGAGCTCGATGACGAGTTCGCCCGCGACACTGGCGAGGCCGAGACCCTCGACGAGCTCAAAGAGCAGATCCGCGCCAAGGTCAGCGAAGAGGACGCCGACGTCGCCGAGCGTGAGGCCCGCCAGCGCCTGGTCGAGGCCCTGCTCGAGCGAAACGAGTTCGACCCTGCCCCGTCCATGGTCACGCGTGAGGTCCAGGCGCAGGTCGACATGTTCAAGCGCCAGCTCGCCCAGCAGGGCCTGACGCTCAAGCAGATCGGCAGCAGCGAGGCCCAGATGGCCGCGAACATGCGCCCGCAGGCCACCTTCAACGTCAAGGCCTTCCTCCTGCTCGAGGCGATCCGCAAGGCCGAGAGCATCGAGGTCCCCGAAGAGGAGATCGAGGAAGAGGTCAAGCAGATGGCCGAGGCGCAGGGGCAAAACCCCGCCCGGCTGCGTGCCACGATGGAGAAGAACAACCAGCTGCTACTTCTGCGCGCGCAGATGCGAGAAGAGCGGGTCCTCGACTTCCTCATGGGTGCCTCGGAAGTCACTGAGGCGCCCGATCCCGTCGAGCCGAGCGACGCCGACGCGGGCGAAGCCGAGCCATCCACTGAATCGGCTTGAACCGGCCCGCCAATCTGTCCAGCAGGCCTGGCCATCGGACCAGCTCCGAGGCCAGCCGCCATGACCGCTGGCAACCAACGCCCCGATCCGCCCCGCGCCTGCAACGGCCCTCCCCATTTTGGTAGGATCGACTTCGCTTGCCAGGCGCGAGCGTGGCACCCATCATCGTGTGCCCGCTGCACGACCGTCCAACGTCGTCGTCCACCGCTTCACGACGCCAGACGTCGCAACGCTGCTGCGACACGTCAGCTACGCGCCCGCTGCATGCAAAATGCACGCACCGGTTCTCTTGTCTCCGGGCATGCCACACCTTGCCCCACGCCCGGCGACTCGTTCGCGATTTTCCTCAGCCTTGCAACCCAGCGCTCTCGCGTTCAACATACGAGAGACTGTAACGGAGCCTACGAATGTCCGTCTTCGGTGACTACACTCCGCATACCATGAGCATCCCCTTCGTCGTGGAGCAGACCCACCGCGGTGAGCGCTCGTGGGACATCTACAGCCGCCTTCTCAAGGATCGGATCATCTTCCTTGGCGACCCGATCAACGACCGCGTCGCCAGCTTGGTGATCGCGCAGCTGTTGTTCCTCGAGTCGGAAGATCCCGACAAGGACATCCGCCTCTACATCAACTCGCCAGGCGGCGTCGTCACGGCCGGCCTCGGCATCTACGACACCATGCAGTATGTGCGCTGCCAGGTCGCAACCTATTGCCTCGGCCAGGCCGCCTCGATGGGCGCGTTCTTGCTCGCAGGTGGCGCCAAGGGCAAGCGCTTCGCGCTGCCGAACGCGCGGATCATGATCCACCAGCCGCACGGCGGGGCCTCGGGTCAGGCCACCGATATCGAGATTCAAGCTCGCGAAATTCTCCGACTGCGTGAGATGCTCAACGCGATCATGGCGAAGCACACCGGGCGCACGGTCGACGAGATCCTCTCCGACACCGACCGCGACAACTTCATGAGCGCAGACGAGGCCAAGAAGTATGGCCTCGTAGACGAGGTCCTCCGGCGCGTCGACGACGCCCCGGGCACGGACCAAGAACAGGGATAAGTATGCCGGCCAACAACAAGGGAAGCGGAAACCTGAGCTGCTCGTTCTGCGGGAAATCGCAGAAAGAGGTCAAGAAGCTCATTGCTGGTCCTTCCGTCTACATCTGCGACGAGTGCATCTCGCTGTGCAACGACATCCTCGCCGAGGAAGTCCAGAAGGAAGAGCGGCAAGAGGGCCCGGGCAAGGTGCCCAAGCCCAGGGACATCCGGGTGATCCTCGACGACTACGTGGTCGGTCAGGACTGGGCCAAGAAGATCATCTCGGTCGCGGTCTACAACCACTACAAGCGGATCAACGTCAAGAACACCGCCGACGAGCCCGAGCTACAAAAGAGCAACATCTTGCTGCTCGGTCCGACCGGCTCGGGCAAGACCCTGCTCGCCCAGACCCTCGCGCGGATCCTCGATGTGCCGTTTGCGATCGCCGACGCGACCAGCCTGACCGAGGCCGGCTACGTCGGTGAGGACGTCGAGAACATCATCGTCTCGCTGCTTCAGAACGCCGACCACGACGTCGAGAAGGCCCAGCGCGGCATCATCTACATCGACGAGATCGACAAGATCGCGCGCAAGGGTGACAACCCCTCGATCACCCGGGACGTCTCGGGCGAGGGCGTTCAGCAGGCGCTGCTCAAGATCCTCGAGGGCACGATCGCCTCGGTCCCCCCCAAGGGCGGCCGCAAGCACCCGCAGCAGGACTTCTTGCAGGTCGACACGACCAACATCCTGTTCATCTGCGGCGGCGCGTTCGCGGGCATCGAAGACATCATCGAGTCCCGCGTCTCGGCCAAGACCATGGGCTTCGGCGCCAAGGTTCAGCGCAAGCAAGAGAAGCGCCACTGGGATCTGCTGCAGCAGGCCCAGAGTGAAGACCTCATGAAGTTCGGGTTGATCCCGGAGTTCATCGGTCGCCTCCCCGTCGTCGCGCCGCTCAAGGAGCTCGACGAAGAGGCGCTGGTCTCGATCCTCACCGAGCCCAAGAACGCGCTGGTCAAGCAGTACAAGCGGCTGATGCGAATGGACGGCGTGGAGCTGACCTTCGCCGAGGACGCCCTGCATGCGATCGCTCGCAAGGCCAAGGATCAGCGCGCAGGCGCCCGTGGGCTGCGGTCGATCCTCGAGCGAGCGATGCTCGAGGTGATGTACGACATCCCGAGCGTCGACAACATCGCGGAGGTCCACATCAACGCGGAGACGATCACCGAGGACAAGCGCCCGGTGCTGGTCTACGAGGACAAGAAAGAAGCTAGCTGAGCTAGACACCAGTTGGCCATCTGGCCACGCGAACGAGATAGGCCTGCGCTAGCGCGGGCCTTCTCTTTGGTTGTCGGTTGTCGGTCGATTTCGAGGCTGTTTTCAGCTCGGGCCAGGCTTCTGGCCCGCCTGCGGACGCCACTGGCTATTGGACCGCTCGTTGGCAGCGAACGGCTGTTTTCAGCTCGGGCGAGGCTCCGGGGTTGTTCCCGTGAGCAGCCATCGTGTGCAGGGCGTCACCTTTGTACGCCCAAAATAGAAGCCTCCAGCAGGCGACTCCGTTGAACCCGCCACGAGGTCGCACGATGGTTCAACGCACGGCAATGCTCGCTCCCGCTCTGGTCTGTTCACTGCTTGCTCCTGGGTTGGTCGCCGCCGCGCCGCCTGCCGATGTCGCGGCCGAGCCAGCTCCCGCCCCTGCCCCGATCGAAGTGACTGCCTTTGCGGCGCCGGCCGATGCGAGCCCCGCCGAAGCTCCGGTTGCCGCCGACGTCACCACCGTCGCGCCCCCCGTCGAGCCGGCACCCGAGACCCTGGAGTTTCTCGAAGACGACATCGCCGAGCCCGACTATTACGAAGAGCCGTACGAGACCTACGACCCCGGCCCCGACAAGCGCACGACCCTCGAGCTGCAGTCGGGCTACTTCGGGCTCGGCATCGCCCCCGGCATGACCCTGCACCATCGTGGATTTCACCCGAACACCCGCTTCGAGCTCGAGTTCGGCGGGACCCTCGAGCACGAGTTTCGGGACCTCGCGCTGTCGTTCGGCGTCGCCACCCAGATCACCCCCTACTACGAGCGCAAGACGCCCAGCTATGGCGCCGACGTGACCTCCACCGTCGTGCTCGGCCCCGTGTACCTGCGCACCGGTCTGGGCGCCGTGGGTGGGATCCCGCGCGACCACAGCCTGCTCAACACGGCAGCCGCGATCGGCGGCGTGGTCGGGGCCGGCCTGACCTTCCATCGCGCACCCCAGGTCCGCGTCGGAGTCGACTACGACTTCCGGCTCACGACCCGGCTCGAGCCGATCCACACAGTCTTCATCGCCCTACGCCTCGCCTGCTGCCGCAGCGAGTAGGAGCTCCAGCCTGGCCCGAGCTGAAAACAGCCTCAGCGGCCGTTGTTGAAGGTGTCGACGGCGAGGTTGCCGTTGGACTTGAAGCTTCGCTCGGCGGCGCGGGCCTCGGCCAGGCCGGAGGTCCGCAGGACCCACATCCGCTCGACGCCCGTGACCTGCTCGTTCTCGCGGGCGTGGATGTCGATGATGTTGTTGCCGGGCTGCAGCGGGACCTCGGCGGAGAACTCGAGGCGACCGGTCGTGGGATCGACGGCGGCCTCGTAGTAGACCTTCTCGGCGCTGCCGAACAGGTTGCGCGAGGGGTTGTAGACGGTGATGTAGACGTCGCGGACCTGCTCACCGTCGATCGCGGTGCCGCTGATCGTGATCGTGTCGCTCGCGGTCTGGGCGGAGATCGGGGCCAGCTCGATGTGTGGTGGGGAGACCGAGAACACGGGCGTGGTGGCGCCGGGCTTGCGCGGCGCGCTGCTGCCCAGCTCGACCCGGGTGCCCTCGACGTAGGCGAACTGATCCTTGCCGAGCTCGATCTTGTGCCACCCGGCGGCCGAGCCGAGCGAGGCGAAGCGGGTGCCGCTGGGCGCCCGGGCCAGGATCGCCCCGGTCGCGTCGGGGCTGGCGTAGAGATCGACGGCGGCGCCGCCAGACGTGCAGGTCACCCCCTGCTTGGCGGTGTCGAAGGCCAGCGACTTGCTGATCGGGAACACGATTTCTTCGGTCACGTACTCGCCGATCTTGTTGTCGCTGACCGTGAGCTGCAGCTCGACCTCGTCGACGGCCTTTTGGACCTCGAAGCTGAGCTCCACGAAGTCCGACTTGCCGACCGCGAGCGCGCCGAGCTTGGCCCGGCCATCGTGCAAGAACACGGCGTCGCCCGAGCCGTTGCGCACCTGAACCCGCGCGTCCTGGGCGTCGCCTGGGCCGGAGTTTTGAACCCACACGCGCAGCTGGACCCGCTCGCCGACCTGCAGCAAGCCGTCGCCGTTGCCGCTGATGTCGTGGCCGTGCGCCGGGTCATCGAGCACCTGGTAGCCGTAGGCAAACCGTGGGCGCGGGATCCCTTCGGCGGCGATGTCGATCCACGTGCGCGCGCCCTGCTCGAGCACCTCGCCGTCCTGCGAGAGCACGTGAAAGTCGATGCGATCGACCCGCGACAGCTCGTAGGCCGAGACCGAGAGCTTGAGCGTCGCCTTCTTGGTCTCGCCCGGCATGATCTTGCCGAACAGCAGCTCGCGCTCGTCGAAGTAGTTGTAGTCGCTGTCGGAGATGGCCCGCACGCGGTAGGCCGGCGCGTCGCCGGTGTTGGTCAGCTCGACCGTCAGGACCCCGTGCTCACCGCCGCGGATCGTGTGGTTGGGCTTGTCGGTGCTCAGCGCGAGCGACAGCGCAGGCGCGGCGTCGGCGGTTGGCGCGGGGCCCTCGGACCAGTCGATCTTCTGGGTGGAGAGGCTCTTGGCGATGCGGGCGTCCTCGAGCTTGGCCTGGGCCGCGGTGAACTGCGGCAGCGCGGCGAGGATGTCGCTGCGCCGCGAGCTGGGCGCCCAAATTGCGAGGTCCCGCGCCATCCGAAGCTCGGGATCCTCGAGCAGCAGGTCCACGCGCTTGTCGGTGTTCTCCTCGAGCTCGACCCGGGTCAGCGCGCTCGAGCCGTCGTTGGCCGAGCCCTGCTGCAGGAAGTACAGCGGCCCGGCCGTGATCACCTGCTGCTTGGTCTTGGCGCTCTCGAGGTGCGAGGACAGCGACTCCTCGCGGACCAGATCGAAGCGCTTGCGCCCGTAGTAGGCCAGGTACTCGTCGCCCACGAACACGGGCACGGTCTCGAGGTCGGGGCTGACACCGACCGACTGGATCGAGACGTCGCCCGGGGTCAGGTACTGGGCGATCGTGAGCTTGAGCGCGAGCTCGGTCTCGGCCACGCGACGATCGTGGAGGACCTGGACCGAGCCCTTGCCGAAGGTCCGACGTCCGACGATCACGGCCCGGTCGAGGTTGCGCAGCGCGCCCGCGACGATCTCCGTGGCCGAGGCCGACCCCTGATCCACGAGTACCACCAACGGCACGTCCGCGAACTGGTACTGGCCGGTGGCCTTGCTCTCGTCGCGGGCCGAGGCGACACCGACCGTGGACACGATCGTGCCGCGGTCGACGAACGCGTCGGCGACCTCGACCGCCGCCGTCAGCAGCCCGCCGGGGTTGTCGCGCATGTCCAGGACCACGCCGCTGACGCCCGCCTTCTCGAACGCGGCCAGCTGGTCACGCAGCTCCTTGCCGGTGGTCTGGGCGAAGTTACGGGTGATCTGGACCAGGCCGATCTTGACGTCGTTGCCCTGCGCGTCCTTGCCCGGGAGGATCTCGCCGACCACGCTGTCGAGCTTGATCAGCGCCCGCTCGATCGAGAATTTCTTGGGCTTCTCGAGCCCCTCGCGGCGCACATAGACGGCGATCATGCTGCCGGCCGGGCCGCGCATCAGGCCGACGGCCTCGTTGAGGGTCATGGTCACCGTCGACTCGTCGTCGATCTGGACGATGCGATCGCCGGCCTTGAGGCCGACCTTGCTCGCGGGGTTGCCCGGCAGCACCCGGATCACCGTGAGCTCGCCCTCGCGCATGCCGACCTCGATGCCGAGCCCGCCGAAGTGGCCCGAGGTGTTGGTGCGCATGTCCTCGAACGCGTCGGGGCGCAGCAGGTTGGTGTGGGGATCGAGGGTCGAGAGCACGCCCTCGACCACGGCGTACTCGGCCTCGCGCTGCTCGTCTTCGCTGAGCGCGGCGTGGTCGTTGATGAACGAGAACACCTCGCGGACCTGGGGACCGACGGCCCACAGCGCGTTGGCGTCGGCCGCGAATTCGCGCTCCGTGGTGCCGACGCGGACCTTGACCTTGCCGTTGCCCGACGGCTTGACCAGGACCTCGGGGATCGCGGCCTCGAGCGCCTCGAGCCCGGCCATGGTCATGACCGCGGGATCGACCCGCTGCGGCTCCACGTAGTACTTGCTGATGTTCCACAGCGTCCAGTCGAGCACGCGCAGATCGGTGGGATCTTCGTCGACGCCGAGCCGCGCGTGATCGCCCAGGTCGCCGCGCCCGGCCTGGGCCTCCGTGTCGCCCAGCGCGGTCAGCCCCAGCGCGATCGCCAACGAGCCGAGCACGACAGCTGGAGTGGACCAAGAACGACGAGCCTGGGAGCCGCTGCGATTCACCACCGTGCGAGTTTAGACCCGGGCGTACCCATGAGCCAGGAACGGATCCAAGCGCGCGCGCGGCCCAGTCAGATCTGCGGCAGTGACCGTCTAACTTCGTACCGCGATGCACTCTGGCGTAGACTCCGCGGAGATGGACAAGTCCAAGTCCAAGTCGACCGAGGTCGACGCCGAACAGCGACTCCCGGCCAAGCGTGAGCAGGCGGTCCCTGCGGTCGTCGACGTCGACGCCGACGAGACCGACGACGACGACGACGCCGACAGCAGCGATGACGGCGTGCTGTCCGACGTCAGCCCGGCGACCGACGAGGAGCTCGACCAGATCGCGGCCTCGCTCGCCGGGGCCAAGCTCCCGCGCTCGGCGCCGGAGGGCACCCGCGCCCTGGCCGTCCGCGACCCCATGGCCGCGTACATGTCCGAGGTCCGCCGCTACCCCCTGCTGACCCGCGAAGAGGAGCACGACCTCGCGGTCGAGTGGGTCGAGAACGGCAACAAGGAGGCCGCCAAGCGGCTCGTGACCTCGAACCTGCGCCTGGTCGTGAAGATCGCCAACGAGTATCGGCGCGGCTACCAGAACCTGCTCGACCTCGTGCAAGAGGGCAACGTCGGGCTCATGAAGGCCGTGCAGAAGTTCGACCCGTACCGCGGGGTCAAGCTCTCGACCTACTCGGGCTGGTGGATCCGCGCCTACGTGCTCAAGCACATCCTGAATAACTGGCGGCTGGTCAAGATCGGCACGACCCAGAACCAGCGCAAGCTGTTCTTCAACCTTCGCAAGCAACGCGACGCGTTGATCCGCGCGGGCGTCGATCCGACCGCCGAGAACATCGCCAAGGAGCTCGATGTCTCGACCGAAGAGGTCGTCGAGATGCAAAAGCGGATGGCGGCTCCCGACGCGTCGCTCAACGCTCCGCTTGGATCTGGGGGCGACGAGGGCAACGCGCGCACGCGGATGGACACGCTCGAGGACGACGCGGGGGGGCCTGAGGATCAGGTGTCGGGTGACCAGTTCAAGCGCTTGCTTCATGACAAGCTGCGGACCTTCGGTGCCACGCTGTCTGGGCGTGAGGCGGAGATTTTTACGGATCGCTTGGTCGCGGATGAACCGGTGACGCTGCAGGATCTTGGTGAGCGGTGGGGGGTTAGCCGCGAGCGGGCTCGGCAGGTGGAGAAGCGGATGGTGTTGCGGCTGCGGGAGTTCTTGCAGGAAGAGCTCGGCGACGCCGTGCAGATCGCTCTTGGCCAGGATTAGGGGTTGATGGCTGGGGGTAAGCTAGTCCTTGTCGGGACGCCGTTGGGGAACCGCGAGGATCTGTCGGATCGCGCGCGGCGAAGCTTGCTCGAGGCTGATCTGTTGTTGTGCGAGGACACTCGCTCGCCGCAGCGGCTGCTGCCTGATGTGGCGCTGCCCGAGCGCGTGAGTTGCTTTGTTGGCAACGAGCACCAGCGGGTGGCGCTGCTGCTCGAGCGGCTGGAGACCGGGCAGACGGTGGCGTTTGTCAGCGAGGCGGGGCTGCCAGTGTGGAGCGACCCGGGGCGGTTGTTGGTCGCGGCGGCGGTCGACGCTGGGTTCGAGGTCGACGTGATCCCGGGGCCCACGGCGGGCACGTGCGCGCTGGCGGCTTCGGGGTTCGTGGCTGAGGGGGCGCGGTTCTTGGGGTTCATCCCGCGGGGCGGCAAGCAGCGCGACGCGATCCTCGGTCAGCTCGCCGACGAGACCGGCGCGGTGGTGATCTACGAAGCCGGCAACCGAACGCCCGCGTTGCTGCGCGAGCTCGCGGCCCAAGTCGGAACGCGTCGCGTCCTGGTCGCCCGTGAGCTCACCAAGCTGCACCAAGAGATGCTGCGCGGGTCCGCGGCCGAGCTGGCGGTTCAGATCACCGAACCACTTCGCGGCGAGGTCACCCTGGTGATCGAAGGGGCCCCACCCAGCGATAGCTCGAGCGACGTCGCCCCCGCCGAGCAAGCCGCCCGCGCCGTCCTCGACGTCATGCTCGACACCACGCTCAAGCCCCGCGCCCGCGCCAAGGCCCTCGCCACCCTCACCGGCCTCGACGCCCGCACCCTCTACGAGCGCTTGGCGACTTAGGCCCAGCCTCGAACTGCTAGAGCGCCGATCAGTTTGGAGTCGCGTCGTCAGGTGCGTCTGGGGCCGTTCCTGCCTAGGAGCGAGGCCGAAGCTGTATCCGGCATACTGCGAGCGCCGAGTCGACAACGGCAGGAGCGGCCCCAGATGTGCCTGGCGTCGTGAATTCAAACTGGTCGGTGCTCTAGGTTGGGCACTCTCTCAGCAGCCACGTGGCTTGGACTCACGAGAACGGCTCTTCGCGCGCCGTCGCGGTGCTGGACACGTCGGCAGTTGGGTTGGACGACGCACGCAGCGGCGAGCAGGGCGAACACGATGCTTCCATTTTTACGCAGACCGATCGCAGCAAACCCACTACACCTGCAATTGAAGCGTGAGCGACAGCTCACTCTAGTGACTACCCTGCAATCATGCTCACCAAAGCGATCATGTTCACCCTGCTCGCCGCCGCGTGCGGCGCCAACCCCAACTCAGCGACCGAAGAGCCGGAAAAAGAGCCGCCCGACGAGATCCAAGAGGATCAGCACTTTTGCTGTCAGTCCGTCAGCCCCAACTCGCCCAGCGGCGAGGGCTGCCAGCTCGTCCCTAAAGAGTACATCGCCCAGTGCCAAAAGATACTGTATTGCGAGAGCAGCTGGACGATGGATGACGGCAAGGTGACTTGCCACAACTGATCGTCGGCAGTCAGCCCGTCCTGCGCGCGTAAGGTGTGCGCCGACCAGCCTGCTTGCGCGATGCTCCGATCACGGTGTTCCACCGCGGGACGCTTCGCCGCCGCCTCCCCAGCGTTGCCCACCCAAGCTGCCCCCCCCCGCAACTCGTGTTGCGCCCGACAACAGCGCTGGTTCTGCGCGCGGCCGGTTGGTCTAAGTTGGGCACTCTCTCAGCAGCCGCAGGCCGCAGGCCGCAGGCTAGATCTGCCCCAGTTTGATGGACGCCTCCATAAAAACCCAGAGTTTTAGAGATTTGCCTGGGGAGGCACTGCCCAGGCGAATCTTTAGAACGTAACGATGAAGTTGAGGTACCCGTTGATGTTGAACACATCATCAACGGCGTAGCGACGACCCACGTTGTCCACGACGTCCCGCCGCACCGGGTTGACGTCCACGCTGTCCGGCTCGACCAGATCCGGATCACCGCTCTTCGACCCATCACCGCGACTCGCAGCCGTCACGAAGTGGCGCGTGTCGGTTGACATGTCGACGCCGAAGTTGAGCCGGGCGTACTTGCTCATGTGGAAGTTGAGCCCAGCGTTGAGCCCGAACGTCCCGAAGTCGTTGATCGTGGTGATGCCGTTGTACGACGCACAATCCTGACCGCCAGCGGCGACGTAGCCACCGTTGCGTGCAGGGTCGAGCGGGTTCGCGGCGGCGTGCGCCAAGGCTGCGCCAGCGCTGCACCCTTGCGAGTCGCCGGGGCTGTAGTCGCCGACGAGCGCGGGGCTGTCGGCCAGGAGCTCCCAGACTTCGGAGTAGGCGCGACCGTTGTAGTGCAGGGCGGTGGAGCCCATGAGCACGATCGAGAAGCGCTTGCCCTGGGCCTTGTTCTCCCACGGGACGATCTCGGCGCCGAAGTAGGCCCCGGTCTCGGACTGCGGGTTGACGTCGCCCTGGGTCGAGCCCCAGTTGTCGAACTGGGTGTTGCCCGCGCGGACCGCCTGACGCCAGTGCGCGCCGAAGAAGGGATCCAAGAAGCGGTAGCGCCGGCTCAGGGCTGTCCACACGCCGAGCTCGTGCATGCCCCGACCGACCCGGTGGTTGCCGGAGGGATCGTCGGTCTGGATCGACCGACTGAAGGTCATGGGCTTGGCGATCGCAAACCGCCCCTCGAGGCCGATCAACCAGTTCGGCAGATGCGACTTGCGCTCCTGGTTGAGGATCCCGATCTTGAGCCCGACGTGGATCTGATCGAGACCGCGGCGCACGGGCGCCCGGAAGATCATGTCCGTCTCGGCGTCGGTGAACTGCCCGTAGGGGTTGCTGTCCTCGAGCGCGTCGAAGCCATCACGCGGGATCACGCCGTCGCGGATGCTGGTCGAGTTGGTCTTGTTGACGCAGGTCGCCGAGCCGGACTCGAAGTTGGTGGTCGACGGGTTCTCCGGGAACACACAGTCGCCACCTTGCTCTTGATCGAACTGGTAGTTGCGCGTGTCGGAGACGACGACCGGCATGGCCACGTAGACCGACAAGTCGTGCCACAGGCCGATCTCGAGGGTTGGCGTGACCGTGTGCCGGAACTGCCGATACACGAGGTCGCGGGCGAGGTTGTTCCTTCCGCCGGCCCCCCACTCGCGCAGGATCGCGGCTTTCTTGAAGTCGAAGTCGTAGGAGACGCCGAAGTGGAGGTCGAACGCGTTGTCGTTGAAGTCCTGGTCAAAGGACGACGCGACGCGGGTGACCTCGGCGGCGTTGGCGACCTGGCTCCAACCCAGCACCAGGCCAAAGGCAGGCAAGAATCGCAGGAGCTTCCGCATGGGGTTCCGGGTAGAAAAAGGCACGCTCACGACACAGACCGAGCCAGGGCACGCTACCAGCGCACGTGGTCGAACGTCAAGAATCACGGGCAGCTTCGCACACTTGGGCGCCGAGCGGGACAGTTTCGCGTTCGCGCTGGTCTCGCGGGGTCGAGATCCTGACTGTTTCGCGGTGAACGCACGCTTGGATCGGTCACACGACCACGCGCGAGAGAGCTCAGCAGGACCGCTCAGCGCCCAGCAGCGCCGACATGCCCTCGGCGAGGCGCTCGACGCTGGCGACCTCGGACGCGCCGAGGCAGCGCCGGTTGCTGAGCCTGAACACGCAAGATCCCGCGTCATGTGAGGGGTCGCGGTGCGGGGCGTCGCCGTGGTCGGGGTCCGACATGGAGATCGCGCGACCGCGCAGGTCGAGGCCATGGGTCTCGACGATCTCACGCAGGCGCCGGGGCTGACCGGCGAGTCGAGGCAGGCGCAAGACCGCGCTCGCGCGCAGGCCGGTGCCGACGTTGCTCGGGCAGCTGGCCAGATATCCGAGTCGCTCATCGTGGTGAAACCCAAGCAGATCCTCGAGCGCCCACGCGAGCTCGCGGACCCGGGTCAGGCACGACGAGAGATCACCGCGCTCGGAGCTGGCGATGAAGCGCAGGTGATCCTCTTCGTTCACCCACGCGACCAGGCGACGGTCGTCGCTGCACCACAACCCGCGACCCTCGGGCCAGTCTCGCGTGATCCCGGCGGCCTCGAGGTAGCGATCGTCGCCGTCGAAGCACAGCTCCCGGGTCTCGAGCGTGCGGCGACGTGGCCCGGGCAGCTCGGCGAGCGGGTAGTACTGACCGGCGAAGCGTCGGTTCAGCGCCCGCAGGGCGGTGCTCGTGCGGCGCTCGACCTCGAGCCGCGCGCGGCGATTGATCAGCGCGGGGAACTGACAGGCCCGCAGGTTTCGAGTCACCCGCACGCTGACCGAGAGCACGCCCAGGTCGTCGCGTAGCTGCGGATCGACGCGGGGCACCTCGTTGGTCCAGCGCCCGGGCGCGCCCGAGCTCTGGCCGTGAACGTCGGCGATGATGCGATCGAGCAGCGGGGCGAACACCTGGTAGGACTCGGCGTCGCCCACATGAACGCCGATCTTGCAGCTCGGGTAGGCCCGCCCACATCGAGTCAGGTCCGCGAGCGTCCAGCCAGCGGCGGTCTTGCAGGTCTCGAGCCGACGCTCGAGCTGTGGGTCCAGGTGTTTCGAGAGTAGCGAGTCGACCATGGGTCCATGGCGACCACGCAACGCGGTCGCGGATCGGACCGTCGAGTCTGGCCGACGGCGACCGCGATTGGACCGGCTCGCAGGTGGGTGGAGGCGCCGATTTTTTGTGTCCCTGCCCCCGCAGGCCCGCTCCCGAGGTCGGGCCTGCGGTCGGGTCGAGACCGGCTAGAGCTCGTCTTCGGTCGCGCCGGGCGACGAGACGCCGCCCTGCTTTTGGATCTCTTCGCGCAAGCCCAGCTCTTTCATCTTGGACTGCAGGCTGCGCCGCGAGATGCCCAGCTTGCGGGCGGACCGAGTCACGTTGGCGTCGGTCTGGGCGAGCGCCTCGCGGATCAGCGCCTCTTCGATCCGGCGCGAGCCGGCCTTGACCGCCTCTTTGAGATCCAGGCCGAGGCTGTCGAGCGGCAGCCGGATCGCCCGCGGGAGACCGCCCTCGTCGTCGTCTTCGTCGTCGTGCTCACCGTCGACGCTGGTGAACGAGTCCGGGAGCTCCCCGACACCGATCAGATCGGCGCTGGCGAACAAGACCATGCGCTCGACGAGGTTCTCGAGCTCGCGGATGTTGCCTTGCCAGTTGTAGCCACGCAGAGCCTCGAGCGCGTCGGCGTCGAAGCCCTTGACGTCCTTGCCGAGCCGATCGTTGGAGCGATGCAAGAAGTGCTCGAGCAGCGGCTCGACGTCCTCTGGTCGCTCGCGCAGCGGCGGCAGGTGGATCGGCACGACGTTGAGGCGGTAGTACAGATCCTCGCGGAACCGCTTGTCCTTGATCTCGTCTTCGAGGTTGCGGTTGGTCGCGGCGATCAGGCGGACGTCGACGCGCAGGGTCTTGACCCCGCCGACGCGCTCGAACTCCGACTCCTGGATCGCGCGCAGCAGCTTGACCTGGATCTCGAGCGGGATCTCGCTGACTTCGTCGAGGAACAAGGTGCCGCCGTCGGCCAGCTCGAACCGCCCCTGGCGGGCCGAGACCGCGCCCGTGAACGCGCCGCGCTCGTGGCCGAACAGCTCGCTCTCGACCAGGGTCGAGGGGATCGCCGCGCAGTTGACCCGGATGAAGGGCATCGCGCGGCGCTCGGAGCCGAGGTGCAGCGCGCGAGCAACCAGCTCCTTGCCGGTGCCGCTCTCGCCCGTGATCAGGACCGTGGACGGGCTCGCCGCCACGGTTCGGATCATCTCTTTGACGGTGGTCATCGCGTCGCTGCGCCCGACCATGCCGTCGTCGACCGACGGAGCCGCGGCACCCGGCGCCGCGACGGGCTCGGTGCGCGGGCCCGAGAGCCGACGGGTGGAGATCGCCTTGCCCAGGATCTTGTCGATCTGCGCCCGATCAAACGGCTTCTCGAGGAAGTCGAAGGCGCCGGCCTTGACCGCCTCGACCGCCGTGTCGACGCTGCCGTGCGCGGTCAGGATGATCACGGGCAACCCGGGGTCCTCCTCGACGAGGGCCCGCAGCAGCTGCATGCCGTCCATGCCGGGCATGCGCAGATCAGAGATGACGACGTCGAAGGTGCCGCGCGGCGAGCTCTTGACCCGAGCCAGCGCGGACTCGCCGTCGGCTTCGGTCACGACCTCGTGGCCTGCCTGCTGAAGCATGGCCGCGAGAACTTTGCGGAGGTTGGGTTCGTCGTCGACGACGAGGACGCGTGGTTTGGGCTCAGTCACTGACTCGTGCTCGTGATTCCGAGATCGGCCGGGAGCCGCACCGCAGCGCTGGCCCCCCGCGGGGATTGTTGCCGACCTCTAGCATCCCACGCTGATTTTCCACGATGCGCGGGCTGATCGGCAATCCCCGCCTGTACCACCGCCGTTGGTCGTGTGGAAGGGCACGGGAACGTCGGCCATCGTGCGCATGGTACCCGATCTCGCAGACGACGCGCGCCGATCCGCGCTCGCCGAGCGTGCGTCACCAGCTTCGCTCACTGGCGCTCCGTGGCGCTCACTGACTCGTGCTCGTGATGCCGAGATCAACCGGGAGCAGCACGGTGAAGCTGGCCCCCGCGTCGGGGTTGTTGCTGACCTCGATCATGCCCCGGTGGTTCTCGACGATCCGCTGACTGATCGGGAGGCCGAGCCCGGTGCCACCGCTCTTCGTCGTGTGGAATGGCACGAACAGGTTGGACATGGTCGCGGTCGACAACCCGGGTCCATCATCGCGCACGGTGATCGCCACGGCGTCGGTGTCTGGCAGCCCGCGGACCCGGTGCTCGAGCTCGATCCAGACCTTGCCGGGCGGGCTCTGCTCTTCGGTCGCGTCGAGGGCGTTGAGCACGAGGTTGTGCAGGACCTGGCGCAGCGCCTCGGGGTCACCACGGACGGCGGGCGCGTGGGCCTCGAGGGTGAGGTTCGCGTGCGAGGCCTCGGCGGCCGGGAGCTCGCGCGAGTGCTCGACGAAGGCCCGAAAGTCGACCCAGACCCGACCGATGCGATCGCTCGGCAGCAGCCGCAAGGTCGCGCGCACGACCTCGGTGAGGTCGAGGGCCTGCATCTCGCCCGAGTACGGGCGCGAGTAGCCGAGGAACTGCGTGACCACGCGGTTGAGGCGATCGACCTCCTCCACGATCACGCCCAGGAACTCGCGGGTCAGGTCGTCGGCGTTGACGAGGCCCGGCTCGACGACCTGGACCGCGCCCTTGATCGCGCCGAGCGGGTTGCGGATCTCGTGGGCCAGGCCGGCCGCCATCTCGCCGAGGGCCGCGAGCCGCTCGCGCTCCTTGCGTTGCTCCCACACCGCCGAATTTTGCAGGGTCACCGCGGCCTGCGAGGCCAGGATCTCGAACAGCTCGACCTCTTCGCTGGAGAACGGCTCGAGCAGGCGCTCGTCGTTGACGAACAGGGCCCCGATCAGCTCGCGCCGACTCAGCTCGCGCCGGCCCCGGTCGCTGTCGGCCTGCTGTGGATCCCGGCGCGCCAGGGCCCACCCGGTGCCACGCACGCCGCTCGACTCGTGATCTTCGGGGCGGTCGGGGACCGACAAGATCGGCACCGCGAGCGCGGCCCCGAGCTCGACCAAGATGTCGAGGCAGTCCTGCAGCTCGACCTCGGCGTCGCGACCGGCGCGCTCGCGCTCGCGCTCGAGCACGTCGCGCAGCTGCGGCCCCTGGGTGCGCATGCGCTCGAGCAGCGGGCGGCGCTTGGCGACGTCGAGCCGGGTCACGCTGGCGGGCTGCTCTCCGATCTCGCGCAGCAGCACCAGCGAGGTCCCGCGCGCGTCGAGCAAGAACATGCTGGCCGTGGTCACCCGGTTGGACTCGGCCAGAGCCTCGAGCACGACCTGCACCATCTCGTCGGGATCGATCACGTTGAGCAGGCGAAACCGCAGCTGGACCAGCAACGCGCGCAGCTCGGCGCGATCACGAAACAGCCAGGCCTCGACGCGCGACTCGAATTCCTGGCGGACCGGGTCGAGCAGCACGATCACCGCGAACGCAGCGACGGCGCTGTTGAACAGGAACAGGGTCCAGCTGCCCTGCTTGGACGGGATCCACAGCAGCAGCAGCGCCAGCAGCCCGGTGACCGCGATGATCAACAGCGCCAGGGTCATGATCCGGGCCGCGAGCTCCGGCAGCTCGAGCAGGCGCTCGCGCTGCAGCGTCTGGGCCACGAAGTACAGGTAGACCGCGCTGATCACCGGTCCGATCGCGGTGATCGCCGGCGAGCCGAACACGATCGCGATCATGCTGGCGTAGAACAGGTAGCGCAGTCGCGGGGCGGTGGCGGTGCCCTCGGCTTGCTTGGCGGCCCGCCACATGCGCCGGGCCACGAACGCGAGCCCCACGATCACGTAGGCGTTGAGCCCGGCCGAGACCAGATCCCACGGGCCCCAGTCGGAGAAGTCCCAGAACCGCTCGCGGGTCACCGCGTCGAGGCCCTGCTCGGGCGAGCGGCTGAGCAGGAGGAACAGCGCGGTCGCGTGGGCGCCGAGCAGCAACACCAAGATCGCCGTCTGCAGGCGGCTGCGGCGGCGGGGACGATCGTCGGCGGGGATCAGGGTCGAGAAGCAGCGGTCCGCCGTCCACGGCAGCACCAGCGAGATCGACTGCGCGCCCCAGCGAAACAGCGTGATGTCCGAGAACTCGTGAAAGAAGCTGGCGAGGTGGAACAGCCCCAGGTTGAAGCAGAACACCGCGAACAGCACGAAGTCGTCGCGCGAGCGATCGCGCAGCACGACCGAGGTCCCGATCGCAAACGCGACCGTCGCGGTCAGGAGCGACGGTAAGCTGCCCGTCAGCGGGTTCACGTTCGGCCCCACCCGAAGTGAGCGTTGATCCGGGATGCGGCGAGCATGGCGAGGTCGGAGGATACCCGATCTCGCCACCAGGGCCGCCACCGCGAGGTGGCGATCAAAATCCGCGCAACGGCATGTCGGGCGGGCGCTGCAGCCAGTTGTCCGCCGCGTACTCGGCGACACCGTCGATCACGTGCAGGGTATAGGCGCAGCGCGAGCGAGCCGAGCGGTTGGCGGCGCTGCGGTGCGGGAGCAGGCCTCCGAACGCCACGAGGGTCCCGGCCGGCACCTCGACGGGCCGCCAGCCGTCGTGCGGCCAGGCGCGGGCGTCGAGGATCTGCGTCCACGTGCGGTCGCCCTCGCGTCGGTAGCGTTTGCGCAGGCCCAGGCGATGGCCGCCGGGCAGCAGCTCGAGGCAGCCGTTGTCCAAGCTCGCGTCCTCGAGGGCGAACCACAGCCCGATCACCGACTGCGGCTCGGTGTAGAGGTAGGTCGCGTCCTGGTGCGCGGTGACCTGGCCGCCGACCCGCGGGTGCTTGAAGATCACCATGGACTGCAGCAGCCGCGGCTGCGCGACGCCGAGCTCGGCGACCAGCGCGGCGAGCTCGGGCGTGCGCGAGAACTGATCGAAGATCGGCACGCGGTCGTGCAGCGCGTGGCCGAGCTTGTTGACCCGCGCGTGTCCGTCGTCGCGCTCGGGCTCGAGGAACGCCCGGACTTCGCCGCCAGACTCGAGGAACCACGGATCCTCGCCGTGTCGCTGGCCGCGAACGTCGAAGGCCGTGCGGATCGACGCGATGTCGGCCGCCTCGACCAGCGCCTCGGCGGCCTCGCGCAGCTGCTCGCAGGCGCTCGCGCTCGCAAAGCCTGGGATCACGATGAACCCGTCACGCTCGAACTCGGCTCGTCGCTCGCTCACGCCATACAAGCCTAACAGGGACCTTGGCACGCGGCGACGGTCACCCGCACGGGCCAGCCTCGAACAGCGGGGTGTAGTGCACCCCGATATCCAGCGGTGAGCTGTCGGTGCACTGCGAGGCCATGGTGGTCAGCACGCTGGGGTCGAACTCGGCGGTCTCCCCACCAAAGTCCGCGCACGCGGTGCCGGGCAGCAGGTAGTGCTCGACGCGGCCGTCGTCATCGAGATCCGCCGGATCAAACGGGGTCTGATGGGTGACGACGCCGGGGCCATTCGCGAGCAGCCACGGGCTTGGTGCGACGCACGACCAGCCCATGTAGATGTTTTGCCCGACGATCAGATCTGGCCAGGCCGCGCAGTGGCGCATGGACATGTCGGGCCCGGGAGGCGCGTACAGACCCGCGCCGCTGGGCGCGACATTGTCGGCGAAGGTCGAGTGAATGAAGGTGCCGCGCCCGTACACGCCACCGCCGCTGGACGTGGCAATGTTCGAGGCGAACTCGGTATTGATGATCGTGGCGCCGGACTCGGTCAGGAGCAGGCCGCCACCGCGGCTGACCGTCGCGTGATTGGCGATGAACCGACAGTCGGCGATCTCGAATACGTCGGGGCTGACACCGACGCTGCCGTTCGCAACCTCGACGGCGCCGCCGCGCCCGCCCTCGTTGTTGGCGAACACCACCGAGTGGATCGACGTCGTCGACTCCTCCGCATAGATCGCCCCGCCGCCTTGGACCCCGACATTGGCCACGAATTCGCCGCCTTCGATCGTGAGCTCCATATAGCTGGGATCGAGCGGATCATCGTCCAGGAAGATCGCGCCGCCCCAGGTCGTGGCCACGTTGCCGCTGAAGTTGCTCTGCGTGATCGTGTAGGCGCCCCCGTTGCCGCCCAGGTGGAGCGCGGCCCCGCGCGAGGCGTCGTTGTCGATAAACTCGCTGCTGATCAGGTCGATCGAGCTGCCGGTCGCCCGAATCGCTCCGCCGAGCGGCGCGGTGTTGGCCTGAAAGCGGGACGTGACAATGTCGATCCCGACGGCCCCGGTGGTCAGGATCCCCGCACCCGCGCTCGCGACGTTGTCGGTGATCGTGAGGTTGTGGAGAAACACGCTGGTTGGTTGCTGAGGCGCGAGCCCGGCGGTGATCTGGATCGCCCCGGCCTGGCTGCCGGCGATCGTGAAGCCGTCGAGCCGCAGCGCCGTGAGCTGCGAGACCGCGCTGGGCTCGACGACCACGACCCGGGACTGCCAGCCGTCGGCGCCGAGCCGGACTGGGTGCTGCTCGATGTCGCGCTGCTCGAGCGCGTCCTCGGTCCCATCAAACCCGGCGTAGATCGCCATCGGCCTGGTGATCGTCGCAACTGGGGAGCCAGGGTCCGGCGCGTAGGTGCCCTGCGCAACCCAGATCTGCGGATACGTGCACTGCGACGACGCGTCGATGGCCGCTTGCAGATTGTTGAACGCGGTCGCCCACGAGATCCCGTCGCCACCCGGCGCCGCGTCGACGTTCACGTGGATCGGCCCGCCACACACGCTGGGCACACACAGCAGCGCGAGCTCCTGCTCGGACAGCGCCCGGCTCCACACCCGCAGCTGGTCGATCTCACCCCCGAACCACGTGCTCGGGGACCCGCCCTGCCCGACCGAGGAATAGCCGTAGTCCTTCAGACCGATCGCGGGGTTCAGCAGCTCCGAGCGCATCGCACAGTCGACATAGACGCGCGCGGACGCACCTCCGTCGACGACCATCGTGACCTCGGCCCACTCGTTGGCGGTGATCTCATGGTTGGGCGTGGCTGGCCACAGCAGGCCCTGGGTGCTGGAGTTGTGGATCGCCGCGGCGACCCGACCGCCCTGGCCCGGGTCGCCGACGTAGACGACCTGCGAGGGCCCGCAGCCGTAGCACAGCGAGTTGTACCTGGCGACGTCCGCGACCCGCATGCGCGCGCTCAGGGTGAAGTCCCCGTCGACGCCGCCATAGATCGCGGGCGCGCGCGGCCCCACGAACGAGATGCGGTCATCGATCCCGTCGAGGCTGACCGCCTTGCCCGCGGGCGAGTCGACGATCGCCGCGCCGCCCTGCAGCGTGCCGTGGCGGGCGTTGCCAGACATGTCCGTTATTTGGTTGCCTGTGTGATTCTCGAACGTCCAGTCGAGCTCGAGCCCCTGCTCGAGCGACGGCGGCGTTGGACACAGCTGCTCGAGCTCGGCCTCGGACAGGGCCCGGTTCCAGATCCGGAGGTTGTCGATCTGGCCCTGGTACCAGCGGTCTGCGGTCGCGCCCTGGCCGATCGCCGAGTAGCCGTAGTCCTTCAAGCCCACGCCCGGGTTGGCCAGCTGCGAGTCGAACTCGCAGTCGAGGTAGTAGCGCGCGGCCACGCCCCCCTCGACGATCATGGTGACCTCGGCCCAGGTGTCGGCGAGCAAGCCCTCGGACGAGGTGGGCCACAGCAGACCCTGGGTGGTCTGGTTGTAGATCGCCGACATGACCCGCTCGCCGTAGGTCGAGGCGCCGACGTACATGACCGACAACGGCCCGCAGCCAACGCACAAGGTGTTGTACCTGCCGAGATCCGCGACGCGGACGCGCGCGCTCACGGTGAAATTCCCGCCCACGCCGCCGTAGAGCGCGGGCGAGCGGGGGCCGGCGAACGAGACATAGTCGTCGATGCCATCGAGGCTGATCGCCTCGCCGAACGGTGAGCTGACGAACGAGCCGCCCTGCAGCATGCCGTGGCGGTTGTTGCCCGACACATCGGTGATCTGCGTACCGACGTGATCTTCGAAGGTCCAGTGCAGCAAGAGGCCGTCTTCGAGGCCCCGAAATTCGCCCGACTCGAGCGCCTCGTCTGATGCCTCATCGACACAACCGGCGAGCGCCAGGGCCATGAGGAAGGTGGGCAACAGACCAAACCGAGTGGACGGGGGGTTCAAAGGCGTACGCATGCGGGGGCTCTTGGACGCAGTGGGTCTGGCTGTATGTCGGCGTCGCGATCGGCCTTCACACCATCGACGTCCTATCCCTCGGCAGGCGTGACCCGTCGAGGATCGCGGCGCCAGCCCGACCACGGCAGCTTCTCGGCCTGCCAGCGCGCGTGCGCGTGGGTCTGGTAGGGCGCGAGCTCGACCGGGATCTCACGGATCACGTCGAGCGCCTGCGGCGTGGCCTGGATCGTCACCGCCCGAAATCGAACGCCCGCTTCGCCCGCCGCACGAGCGGCCGCCGCGAACTCGGGATCATGCAGGATCGACGGGCGGATCGCCTCGATGTCGGGGCGCTGGATCGTGAACAGCACCGTCGCCTTGGCCCCGGCGGCGACGACCTCGGTCAGCGCGCGAAGGTGGTGGGTCGCGCGGGCGCTGACCGAGTCGGGGAAGTAGCCGCGACCGTCGGCGTAGCGCAGGTGACAGTTCTTGACCTCGAGATAGTGCGGCGTGGCGCCGTCGAGCAAGAAGTCCACGCGCGAGCGCTCGGCGTAGGCGACCTCGCGGTGTAGCGCTCGAAACCGCCTCAGACCAGGCAGCACGCGGGCGGCGAGCAGCTCGCCGACCACCCGATTGGGCGCGACGGTGTTGACCCCGACGATCCGCCCGTCCTCTTCGACGAGCTCCCAGGTGTAGCGAAGCTTGCGCTTGCTCGCGGCCGGCACGGGCGAGACCCAGGCCCGCGCGCCGGGCCGGACCTGGCCCTCCATCCGACCCGGGTTGACGCAGTGGGCCCGGATCCGCTCGCCCGAGTCGAGCTCGATCTCGGCGGTGAAGCGCTGGTAGCGATCGACGAGCCGGCCGCGCAGCAGCGGCCAGGGATGCTCGACCCGCAACAGCACACGCACTGGTACCCGATGGGCCGCGCGCCGTCAGCCCCGGCGCTCGACCAGATCCCTCGAGATCACCCGAAATCCCCCCGTCTGCGCGCCCCTGCGGTGCGTCCGCCCGTTTCTGGCCGAGCCGCCGAAGCTTGTGGCAGACTTGCACCGTGGCCCAGCAGATCATCGACAACGAAGCCCGCGCCCAGCAGCTGTCCCGCGCGATCGCATCGGACATCCAGCTGTACAACAAGGCCAAGATCGAACAGGGCCTCAAGGACGACAACTTCTTCGAGGTCCTCGGCGAAGAGATCACCGAAGGCCGCGACCTGTTTCGCAGCCGCGTGACGCCCGAGCTGTTCCGCCGCAACTACTTCGACCGCGCCATCGTCGACCGCGTGATCAAGACGATGGCCAACCTCGACACTGGCATCTGGTAGCATGCAAGTTGGCCTCTCGGAGGCGGTGATCGGCCAGCGTCTGGATCGGGCGCTGGTCGAAGCGTTGGTTGGCCTGGGACACGAGATCACCCGCTCGCAGCTGGCCCGCAGCTTCGCCGCCGGACAAGTGCGGATCGACGGGCGCGTGGTCAAGCGCGGGACCAAGCTCGAGCGCGCGTGCGAGGTCGAGCTCGAGCTGCTCGCCCCGCAGCCGCTGGTCCACGCGGAGCCAGAGCCGATCCCGCTGACGATCATTCATGAAGATCGCTCGCTGCTGGTGATCGACAAGCCCGCTGGCATGGTCGTGCACGCGGGCCCCGGGCACAGCCACGGGACGCTGGTCAACGCGGTCCTGTATCACCTCGAGGTCAACCGGGAGGCCCGCGCGCTCCCGGTGCTGCCGGGCAACGGACCCGAGCGCCCCGGCGTGGTGCACCGCCTCGACCGCGACACCAGCGGGCTCATCGTCGTGGCCAAGACCCTGCCCGCGCTCACGGCCCTCGCCGAGCAATTTCGTGCCCACTCGATCGAGCGAGCGTACCTGGGGATCGTGCATGGGGTCCCGAGCTGGACGCAGCATCGGGTCGAGACCTGGCACGGGCGCGACCCGACCGAGCGGCGCCGGTTCAGCCCCGAGCACGGCGAGCGCCGGGCGATCACCACGATGTCGCTGGTCCGGGCGCTGGGGAGCAAGGCCGCCCTGCTGCGCTTCGAGCTCGAGACCGGGCGGACCCACCAGATCCGCATGCACGCGCGCCATGTCGGGCACCCGATCTTCGCCGACAGCCTGTATGGGCGGCGGGTTCGCGACCCGCGCGAGCAGGCGCTGTCCGAGCAGCTGGGCCGCCACGCGCTGCATGCCGCGGTGCTGGGCTTCGAGCACCCCGACGGTGGGCGGCTGCGCTTCGAGTCGCCGCTCGCGGCCGAGCTCGCGGAGCTCGTGATCGCGCTCGAGACCCCCAGGCCAACCCGCAGCTGACCGCGCAGGGCCGTGGTATGAGAGCACGACTAGGGAATGGCCGATAGCCCGAGTCGCCTGGTAGCCATGCAAACGACACGACGCGGATTCCTGAAGAGCACGGTCGCTGGCGCGACAGCGACGGTCGCGTGCGCCAAACCACAGCGGCAGACAGCGGTGGGCACCCACCCCAAACTGCCCGAGTCGGCACCCACGACCGACACGGTCGAGCTGAACACCCACGTCAACGGCGAGCGGGTCTCGCTGCGGGTCGGGGCCGACCACTCGACCCTAAACGTGGTCCGCGAGCAGCTGGGCCTGACCGGCAGCAAGCTCGGCTGCGGCCACGGGGCTTGCGGCGCGTGCACGATGCAGCTCGACGGGACCCCGGTGGCGACCTGTCTGCTCCCGGCGACCAAGCTCGAGGGCCGCCAGCTCCACACCGTCGAGGGGATTGGGCCCCGGTCCGCGGGCGGTCAGCTGCACCCGATCCAGCGCGCGTTCATGGCCGAGGACGCGCTTCAGTGTGGCTACTGCACGCCGGGCTTCATCGTCGAGTCCGCGGCGTTTCACGATCGATTTCGGGCCAAGCACGGCGCCGCGACCCCGAGCCGCGACGAGATCGCGGCCGCGCTCTCGGGTCACCTGTGCCGCTGTGGCGCCTACGTGGCGATCTACCGGGCGGTCGCGGGCGCCTGCGCGGGCAAGTTCGACGACGGCCCCGACCAGGGCCCGCGGATCGACGCGCTGGCCAAGGTCACGGGCGCGGCCAAGTACAGCGTCGACATTGCGCCCGAGGGTCTGCTGATCGCCAAGGTCCTGCGCTCGCCTCACGCCCACGCCAAGCTCGGCAGCATCGACTGGAGCGGCGCGCTCGCTCACCCCGGGGTGGTCGGCGCGATCGAGCTGACCCGGCCGGGCCACAAGCTGCGCTACGTCGGCCAGGAGATCGTCGCGCTCGCTGCGATCGACGAGGCCACCGCGATCGAGGCGCTCACCAAGGTCCACGTCGAGTACGAGCTGCTGCCCGCGGTGCTCGGGCTCGACGCCCCGCTCGAGCCCAACGCGCCCGAGCTCTACGCCGAGAAGAAGGCCCGCAAGGCCGCGCCCAACGCCAACGAGACCCCGCTGCTGCCCGAGACCTGGCGCGGCAACCTGCGCGGGCCGTTCGAGCTGTTCTCCCACAACCGAGGCCGCGCGCGCCGACGGGTCGAGCGGGCCCGAGACGGCGAGGGCGAGCTGTACTCGGGCAGCTTCGAGACCCAGGTCCAGCTGCACACGCCGCTCGAGCCCAAGGCCGCGGTGGCCGAGTGGCTGAGCGCGGACAAGCTGCGGGTGCACGCCTCGTCGCAGGGGGTCCGCCAGATGGCCGAGGACATCGCGACCCGCTGGGGCCTGCGCCACGAGGACGTCGAGGTCATCGCCGATTATGTCGGCGGCGGGTTCGGGGCCAAGGGGCTGATCTACATCGAGATGGTGATCGCTATCGAGCTCGCGCGGGTCTGTGGCCAGCCGGTCAAGTACGCCAACGATCGCCGCGAAGAGCTCGCGGTCGGCGGCTCGCGCCCGGGCTTGCGCACCACCGTCAGCGTCACCGGGGCCATGGATACGCTGCCGGCCTTCGTGATCGACTCGCGGTCCGACGCTGGGGTCGCGGTCGGCTCGTCGGCGTCGATCCTGGCCCGGATCAATTACCCCCAGGCCGACCAGCACCTGTCCGACTACGACGTGCTCAACAACGCCCCGCCGAGCTCGCCGTTCCGCGGCCCGGGGGGTCCGCCGATGTACTTTGCGATCGAGCAAGCGATCGACGCGCTGGCGATCACGCACGCCGTCGACCCGATCGCCCTGCGGAGCAGCTGGAACGAGAACGACAGCCGCCAGCGGGTCTACGACTGGGCCAGCGCCCACCCGATGTGGCAGGCGCGACGACCCGCGCGCAGCGACACGGGCCGGTTTCGGCGCGGCATCGGGATCGCCACCGCGAGCTGGTGGTGCCTGGCCGAGCCGGCCACGCGCGTGCAGATCGACGCGAGCCGCGACGGCGTGGTGATCTCGACCGCCTGCCAGGACATGGGCAACGGCAGCCGCACGCTGCTCGCCGACGTCGTCGCCGACGTGCTCGGGGTCGATCCGCACAGCCTGACGGTGAAGATCGGCAGCTCGAAGGCGGTGCACGGCCCGATGTCCGGGGGCAGCCGCACCGCCACCTCGCTGGGCCCGGCGGCGACCGACGCCGCGATCGAGCTGCGCGACGAGCTGGTCGAGGTCGCGCGGCGCCGACTCAAGCTCGCCAACGTCAGGCCGATCGCGGGCGGCGTCGAGCATGACGGCGGCCGGCTGACCTGGACCGAGCTGCTCGAGGTCGCGCCCGCGATCTCGGTCACCGGCAAGCGCGGACGCGACCAGGGCGGCTTCGTGCTCCCGCCGATCGCCGATCTCGCGTTCTCACGCTACCTCAGCGCCACCGTGCAGATCAGCGAGGTCGAGGTCGACACCCGCCTGGGTCGGGTTCGAATGCTGCGCAGCGCCTGTGGCGTGAGCGTGGGCAAGATCTACTCGCCCCTGCTCGCGCGCAGCCAGGCCGAGGGCGGGCTGGTCCAGGGGATCAGCTACGCGCTGTTTGAGGAGCGCCGCCTCGATCCACGCCACGGCACGCTGCTGACCGGCGGGCTCGAGGACTACCGCCTGTGTGGGCTCGGCGACATCGGGGAGATCGAGGTCGAGTTCGTGCCCGGCGGGTTCGAGCGGGTCCGCGGCCAGGGCGTGGGCATTGGCGAGCTGGCCACGCTCACGCCCGCGGCCACGATCGCCAACGCGGTCTACGACGCGACCGGCTGGCGACCCACACACATCCCGCTGCGACCCGATCGTGTGCTCGCTGGACTCGCGCAGACCTCGGGGGCCCAGCCATGATCGTGTTCCCCAAGACCGTCGACGAAGCGATGGCCCTCGCGGTCGAGCTGGGCGGCAGCTACCGGGCGGGTGGCACGGATCTGCAGGAGCGTCGCCAGCACCTCGCCGTGCTCGGTCAGCACACGCTCGCGCCGATCGTGGATCTGCGTGACGTGCCGGGGCTCGACAGCGTCGCGTGTGATGATCGCGGCGCGTGGATCGGCGCCATGACCACGCTCGCAGACCTCGCCGCGCACCGGGTGCTCCGCGAGCGCTGGCCGGGCGTGGCCGAGGCTTGCGAGGCGCTCGCGAACCCGCAGATCCGCGCCGTCGCGAGTATTGGCGGCAACCTCATGCAGGCGCCCCGTTGTTGGTACTACCGCCACCCGGACTACCAGTGCCTGCGAAAGGGCGGCACCAGCTGCTTCGCGCGCGAAGGCGATCACCTGTTTCACGTCTGCTTCGACACCGCGCCCTGCGTCGCGCCGCACCCGTCGACCGTGGCGCTGGCGCTCGTCGCCTACGAGGCCGAGGTCGAGCTGATCCAGCCGGCCACGCCCGAGCCCACGCGCGCGCCGATCCAGGCGGTGCTGGGTGCGGACGCCGTGGCCGAGCACGCGATCATCACCACGATCCGGCTGGGCGCACCGGTCGCGAACGAGCGCAGCGCCTACGTGCGCGCCAGCAACCGCGCCCACGCCGAGTGGGCGCTCGCAGAAGTCACGGTCCGACTCGTGCTCGACCAGTCCGGGGCGATCGTGTTTGTCCGCGTCGCAGCGGGCGGCGTGGCCCCGACGCCGCTGCGCCTAAGCGCGGTCGAGGACGCGCTGGTCGGCGTCGTGCCCGAACCACTCGCCTTGGCCAAGGCCGCCGCGCTGGCCCGCGCAGACGCCAAGCCGCTCGCGATGACCGGCTACAAGCTCGAGCTGCTCGAGGGCGCCGTGCTCGAGGCGCTCGAGCGCGCGCTTCAGACCAGCCCCTCCCCCTCCGCGATCACCACCCCCAGCCAGGACGGAGCCTGACATGCAACTGTGCCGCAACCTCAGGTGGAAGAGCATCACCCGGGACCTCGACGATCCCGACGAGATCCTCGCCGCGTTCGCCCGCAACCAGGTCCCCTACTCGTGCCTCGAGACCTGTCGCAGCTGGGGACCCGACGACGAGCTCGCGGCGCCGGAGCGGTGCGGCTCGCAGCGGGCCTGCTTCGTGCCCTCGGCCCTGACCTTGCGCCTGCGCAAGCCAGCCCCGCCCGAGTGACGCCGCTGGGCGGGGCGTGCTCGCGACGATAGACTGCCCCGATGCTGCAGCGTGCCCAGCTGTTTCCCGCCGAGATCATCCATGGCTTCTCGACGCGGATCGGCGGCGTCAGCCAAGATCGCTACGCCAGCCTCAACGTCGGCGAGCGCTGGGGTGACGACCCCGAGGCGGTGGCCGAGAACCTGCGCCGCATCGCCAGCCTCGCGCAATTCGAGCTCGAGCAGCTGGTGCGGGTCCGACAGGTTCACGGCGTCGGGGTGCTCGCCGCCCACGAGCTCACGCCCGACAGCGAAGCCGACGCGCTCTGGCACGCCCGCGCGCACCCGGGCCCCGCGAAGGTCGTTGGCGTCATGACCGCCGACTGTGTGCCGGTCTTGATCTGCGACCGCGACGCCAGCGTGGTCGCGGCGATCCACAGCGGGTGGCGGGGGACGGTCGCCAACATCACGGGGCGCACGGTCCAGACCCTGTGCGACGAGGGCGACGTCGCGCCCGTCCAGCTGCTCGCCGCGATCGGCCCGTGCATCGAGCTGCCCGCGTTCGAGGTCGGCGAGGAGGTCGCCGCCGAGTTCGAGGATCGCTTCGTCGACCGCAGCTTCGGCGCCAAGCCCCATGTGGATCTCGTCGCGTGTGTCCGAGCCCAGCTGATCCAGGCCGGCGTCCCGGCCGCACAAATAGAACGCGTGGGCAGCTGCACCCACGCGAACCCAGATCTCTATTTTTCTTACCGACTGGACGGCGCTGGCATCGGCCAGCACCTGAGCCTGATCGGGCTGCGGTGAAGCGGCTTACTCAGCCGGCTTGGTGCCGTCGTCGCGCTGGACCTTGTCGAAGTTCATCTCCTGGGTCTCGGTGAACGAGCCGATGACCGAGCCGATGATGACGGCGACGAAGAACAGAGCGAACCCGCCCATCATGATGATGATCCCGATTGAAGCGGGATTGGTCACCGGTGGTTTGATGGACTCGACTTCCCACTTGTTGTCTTGGATCTCTGCGAGCGACATGTGTCCTCCGGGACGTACGAAGCCTCAGCACGATCTCGGCTGGGCAGGTGCCGAACCTATCATGTCCCACAAGGGTTGTCAGGCTGAACGGACAGGACTTTCTGATCGGCGTGAAGTCCGCGGAGCGGGCGCCGCGGCCCACCGCGCACGAACGAAGATCACGACGGAGCCGTGCACAGGGGGTTGTAGACCGCGGATCCCTGGGCAAACCCGCAGGTGCCGGCCCACGCGGCCTCGCTCGCGCAGACCGGGGGATCTTCGGCCGCGCCGCCACAGTCGTTCGCTGGCAGACAAATTCCGAGGCAGCCGAGGCAGATCTCGAACGGGTACACGTAGGGGCGCGTCTTGACCTCGCCGAGCTTGGACTTGCCGACCTGCCCGGTCCGGCGGCCCTTGAAGACGACCTCCATCTCCAGGGTTTCGAAGCTGCCAGCGGGGAGCCCCTGCATGGTCGAGCGGAGCGACGCGGAGATGTCTGCGGGCACCTGGATCAAGAAGGTCTGCGACGTCCCGCCAGGGATCGAGTTGGTCGGGATCGTAACCTCGAACGCGCTGGTGGACACGCCGCCGCCCGAGAAGCTCAGGCTGACCTCGGCGGTCTCCATCACGATCTCCGAGTCGTCGATGCCCGTGTTGCTGTTGTTGTTTTGGACCTGTTCGTTGCTGACCAGGAAGGCCATGCCGATCCGGGTGTCGTACAGAACGTCGACGGTCATCGCCAGCGGCGTGTCTTCGGAGCCCGTGAGCGTGCAGCTGTCGGGTGCGCTGAACCAGATCGCGCGATCGACGATCACGAAGTCCTGATCTTCGACACAGGCAACGCCGCCAGTGAGGGCCATGACGATGGATCCCGCGACCAAACCTGCGCGGAAAATACGGGAAGACAGGCTCGAGGTCATCATGAAGCTCCTGGCGCGACCGGTGAGGGCCGTCCCAGCCAGCTTATCAATCTGGCTTCGGATTCCGCAACAAACCCACGATCTCTTGCGGAGTCAGTGACAGCACGGCTGGATCACCGATCCGCGACAGCCCAATGTAGGAGATGCTGGAGAAGCCGCGCTTCTTGTCGTTCCCGAGCCCGGCCTCGAGGCGCTCGATTCGCTCGGGGGTCAGCCAGTCATCGAGCTGGGTCGGGAGCCGCAGTGCCGTCAGCGCCGCCTTCATTTGCTCCTCGAGCCCCGGCTCGCCGTCTTCGGCCTTGGCGAGATCTTTGCGCTCCGACACCCGGCAGGCCGCGATCAGGCCCAGCGCCACGGCCTCGCCGTGCTTGAGCTCGAACCCCGACGCGAGCTCGAGCGCGTGGCCAACCGTGTGACCGAGGTTGAGCACCACCCGACCCTTGCCGGCCTCGCCCTGCTCGCGGGGGTCCCGGCTGACGCACGCGGCCTTGAGCGCGACCGAGGCCGCGGCCATCCGCGCGAGCACGTCGGCGTCGCGCCGATACAGATCGTCGGCCGCGGCGACGACCTGGTGAAAGTGCTCGGGGGAGAACAGCGCCCCGTGCTTGAGCATCTCCGCCAGGCCACAGCCGAGCTCGCGGTCGGGCAGGGTCTGGATCACCTCCGGGTCGATCAGCACGACCGTGGGAAAGTGAAAGGTGCCGAGTAAATTTTTGCCAACCGGGAGGTCGACCGCCACTTTGCCCCCGACCGACGCGTCGACCTGGGCGACCAGCGAGGTCGGACACTGCATGCACGCGATCCCGCGCATGAACATCGCAGCCGCGAGCCCAGCCAGATCACCGACGACCCCGCCACCGAGCGCGACCACGACGTCGCGCCGACCCATCTGCGCGCCGACCATGCCCTCGATCAGCTTGACGAGCTGCTCGACGCTCTTGGACGACTCCCCGGCCGGGACCGTGAAGCTGTGAACCACGAACTCCTCGGCCTCGAGGCTGGACTTGGCCAGCTCGCCGTACAGCGGCATCACGTTGTCGTCGGACACGAGCGCGACCCGACGCGCGGTCGAGTGGCTGCGACGCAGCTCGTAGCCAAGCTTGGCGAGCAGCCCCGGACCGATGAGCACGGGGTAGCTCTCGTCTTCGGTCGGCACCGCGACGTGCAATGCGACCGGCTTGCGCTTCTCCGTGCCCCGCTGCGACTGCGACTGCGACATTGGGTGCTCGTGTTCGAAGGAAGATCGGGCCACGCGTTGCGGGCTCGATCGCAGGGGCGTCTTATCGCGGCCAGCGGGCCAAGAGCAACTTACCACCGGACGGTGTTTCGCTCAGCAGTCAGTCCACAGCGCCGTTGCCGCTCACGCTACTGTTCCGTGCGAGCATCGGCTACGCTCGCCGAGGTTGGCCGTCCCCGCCACGATCTACGCCAGGTGTGCGCTCGTGATGTCGCTGGTGTGCGGCTCGGCTTGCGTGCGCAACGACAGCGAGCCACCCGAGCCCGCGCCAGCGCCCGCGCTTCAGCACACGCCGCCGGTCACGGTCGCGCGATTGTGCGAGCAACCACTGCGTGCTTGGGCAGTGCTCGGCGACGGCGGCACGATCCTCGCACGCACCCGCGGCGCGTGTCTGGGTCGGATCGAGCACCCCGACGACGGCGCGCTCTGGCACTTCGTCGCTCAATTTCAGCCGCTGCAGCAGCTGCGGCCCAGCTGGGAGCTCCACACCTGGCTCGACGAGCGCGGGCAGCCGCGCCACGCCGAATTTCGCACCGCCGAGCTCGTGACCCGCTTCGCGTGGATCGACGGCAAGCTGGTGGTTCGGCGGCTGGGTGATCAGCTGGTCATCAATGACGCCGCTCGGGTCTGGGTGACCCCCGGCCACGGGGTCTACCTGCGCGAGATGATGCTGCGGCTCGGTGTTGGGGTCGGTGAGCGAGGCATGCACCAGCGTGGGTTCGTGCCCGAGCACGAGATGATCACCGCGCTGGAGCTGAGCTTCGAGCGGCTCGACGACGACCGGGCGCAGGCGCGAGCTGGGTCGAGCGTGCTCGCGCTGGACGGCGCCGCCGCGGGGCTCGCCGGTTTGCACATCACCGCGGTGGTGGCTGGCGACGCCCCGATCTACCGGCCGATCTCGGACGACGCGCTGGCGCCGTTGTTGCCGGGCAGCCCGCGACCGAGCTACCGCGCGCCCGAGGGGCTGGGTCTGATCCCGGTCGAGATTCCCGGTGCCCAGGGCGAGCCAACGCTGGCCGGCGAGCTGGTGCTGGCCGCTGGGTCCGCGCAGGAGAACCGACCCGCCGTGCTGTTCGTGGGCGGCGCGGGGCCGCAGGATCGCCACGGCATCGTGCCGCGCAGCCCGATCGACCTTGGCAGTCACGAGCTGCAGGACTTGCTCGCGGCCGCTGGTTTTGCGCTGCTGCGCGTCGATGATCGCGGGGTTGGTCGCAGCGGGATCGGAGATGATCCGAACCCTGGGTTCGCGGCGTTGGTCGACGACGGGCGTCGGGCCCTCGCCGCGCTCGCGGCTCAGCATCAGGTTGACCCCGAGCGCATCATCATCATCGGACACGGCGAGGGTGCCCTGGTCGCCAGCATCCTCGCCGCCGAGGGCACCCGCGCGCGCGGCCGCAAGCGCAAGGTCGCGGGGCTGGTGCTGCTCGCCGGGCCCGGTCGAAATTTGCGGGAGCTCGTCTATGACGAGATCCGGGCCTCGCTCGCCGGGCGGCGTGAGGGCGAGGTCCGCGTCGCGGTCGATCGAGCGCAGCGGGTTCATGACGCCGCGCTCGCCGGTGAGGATCTGCCCGCGAGCAGCGAGGGGGCGCGCGCGTGGATGGTCGAGGCGTTCGCCGAAGACCCGCTCGCGCGGCTGGCCAAGGTTCGTGCGCCGATCTTGGCGCTGCAGGGCGGTAAGGACTTTCAGGTCAGCCCCGAGCGAGACTTTGCGGTGATCCGCGAGTGGGTCGAGCAGCGCGGGGCGAAGGGCAGCGCGACGGAGCTGTTTGAGGAGCTCGATCATCTGTTCAAGCGCGAGCTCGGGGTGTCGACGCCGGGGCACTACGCGGATCTGCGGCGGCGCGTGGATGGGGCGATGATCGAGCGGGTCGTGAGCTGGTCGCTCGCGCGCGTGGGTGGCTCGTAGGTTTGGGGTCTGTTTCGCCCGGAAGTTTGACGTCGAGGTCGAGTGAGGGAATTGCGGCCTCTCGGCGTGTCGCACCATTTCCCCGCCGAGGCTCGACGGGTCGGTCAGGGGCTCCGGTGGTCGACGCAGTGCGTCGGGTCCGGCACGAACTCGTCGAGCGGAGTCGTGGCCCAGCCGAGATCTGTCCGTCTAGCCATCATCGTTCGGGCCCTCGATCGCCACGGGGTCGTATCCGTGGGGATCGGATCATTCCCGCGCAGTGGCCTTGTCGCTGGACAGAGGACGGGCGGTAATCTTGTCGGCGTGACTGAGCAAGTCCCCCACATCCTCGTCAACGAGCACACCCGCGTAAACCTGAAAGGGCTACGGCTCGAGCGGATCATCCGCGGTGATCCCTCCAGCAACCACGGTTGGGGCGAGGAGTATGGATTCGAGAACCGGCCAGACGTCCCACACGACAATGAGGTCGCCACGAGCTGCTACCGCGGATACGTGGCGACGTTCCGTCTGCGCACCAACGGCACCCTGCACCTCACGCGCTACACATACTGGCCGGACGGCAAGGAGACGTCCGTGACGGTGAAAGAGCAGCTCTCCGGCGACTTTTGGATGGTCATGACTCGGGAGTTCTTTGGCCCGAGGACCTATGTGCCCTTTCACGTGGGAGAGATCGTCGAGGATCGAGCGGTCTGGAGGGACACGGAATCATGAGTCGCCGTCGCGATCGCGGTCGTGACTCCGAAACTGATCGGCGCTCCAAAGCCAGAAGGATTTGGCCGCTCGACCCAAACAAACGACCCTCTCCCCGTGAGCTCCCACCGGAGCGCCCCAATACCACGTCGCGTCCTCAGGACGACTCGCCCAACCCCACGCCGGGGTGCCAGCAAGGTCGATCCCCACGCAGCTCGGCCAGCTGCGCCAGGCGATCCAACGCCCCGAGCCCAACCTCCACGCAGCGCTGCTCGGCCAACTTCTTATCGGCCTCCGCGATGAACGTATCGTGCACACGGTTCGCATACGCAGCGCAAACAGCCCCCGCCCGGAACCCACGCAGCGCCGCCAGGGTCAGCAGCGCCGAGGTCTCCATCTCCAGGTTCGTGACCCCCTGCCGCGCCAGCTTGGCCTCGAGGTCGAGCTCGCGCGGCGGAAACCCAGGCAGCTCGCGGCCTTGCGCACCATAGAACCCCGGCGCGGTCGCGGTGATCCCCAAATGATGCGGCGCGCCGAGATCTTCGGCCGCCCACAGCAGCGCGATCGTAGCTTCAGGATGCGCGACCGCGGGAAACCCCGGACCAACGAACGCGAGCGTGGTCTCCTCGAGCCGGTAGGCGGCCTTCGTGATGACCAGATCCCCCAGGCCGATCCCAGCCTGCAGCACGCCGCAGCTGCCCGCGCGGACGATCGCGATCTTGGTCGGATCCTCGAACAGCTGGCACAGCTCGACGACCGCGATCTCGGTGTTCGCGGCGCCCATGCCCGTGCCCATCACGCTCATCGGCCGACCGCGATAGCGGCCGGTGTAGGTCACATACTCGCGCTCGGAGATAGGGTCGGCGTAGGACTCGAAGAACGCCTCGGCGACGCGCTTGGCCCGGGACGGATCGCCGACCAACAAGATCGAGGGCGCGACCTCACCGGGGCGCACGCCGATGTGATACTGGCGGTCGTCTGCGCTGCGCGGGGCGTTGGCCGTGCCGGACATACCCCGACTGTAGAGCGCACAGCGGTAGGCTGTCACGCGCACACTTGGACGAGGGCAGCGCAGGGTCGTGGCGCAGCTGCGGGCAGCCGCTTCAGTCCAGCGCAGTGAGCAGCAGCCCCTCGAAGCTCGGCCGGCTCGTGAACGAGGCGACCAGCCGCTCCACGTGGGCGCGCACGTCCGGCTCGCGGGCGAGCGCACCCACCAGCGCGGCGGCCTCACGCGCGACCACGGGCTCGGCGAGCAACTCATCGAGCGCGCGCGCGAACGCGGCCTCGTCGAACGTGGGCGCGAGCGCGAGCGCGAACAGCTGCTCACAGCGCTCGCGCAGCTGCTCGTCCGTCAACATCCGCGCGAGCGCTGCGGCGAGCAGCTGGGCGGTCCGCTCGTGATCCAGGATCTGCGCGACCACGTCGAGGCCCGACCCGGGCTCGTCGTGCTCAGCGTTCAGCGCGAGCAGCAGCGGACCCACGCGAGCCGGGTCCGCCAGCCGCCGCTCGAGGCGAGCCTGAACCGCGGCGGGCTCCCGCCCAAGTCGCTCCCGCAGCTTCACACCGAAGCTCGGATCCTCGAGCCGCGAGACCACGCCAGCCGCGATCGCCGAGGCCCCGCCCGCGTCGGCGATGAACGCCCGCGCGAGCGGTGGATCCATCGCCCGCAGCCGGGCTCGCAGCTGGGTCTCGAGCTGCGTGGCCAGCTCCGGCCGGGTCAGCCGCGCGTTCACGAAGCTCACCAAGCCCTCGCTCAGCGCCGCGGCGTCGAGCTCGGGGTTCTGGCGTGCGTAGTCGATCAGCGCCGAGCGCATCGCGGGGCTGTCCTGCAGCCGAGCGAACAGCTGATCGGCGGCGCGGGTCAGCTCGGGGTCGTCGGCGACCCGCGCGAGCAGGCGCTCGATCGCGGCCTGCGATTCGGGCTGCTCGAGCTGCGCGGCCAGGCCCAAGCCCTGCGCCACCACGGGGTCGCTCGCGGCGAGCTCGAGCCCATCCACGACGCTGGCCCGAACCGCGCCCGTATCGAGGCCGAGATCGGCGTCGGGCGGGTGCTCACGGGCAGAGCTCGACTCGGCATCGGTCTGTGGCTGCCGACCCCGCTCGCACCCGAGGCCCACCAGCGCCACGCCGATCGCCAGGCCCACCCACACGCGGCGCGACGGCTCGAGCGCTCGCTCGCGTCGTATGCCTACTCGCGCCGGCAACGACACCTGACCGCGACACCCCAGGCCGAGACCCGCATGCTCGCAGCCTATCAAGCCTGCGTATCCGCCACCAATTCCTCACGCCGCGCGTGCCAAACAGAAATTCACGCACGCGCCATTGCCCGGGTGCTCGCGGGCGATCCCCTGTCGATGAGATCGCGTGGTTTCGTGGTACCCATGATCCATGTTCGGACGCTCGATTGGGTTGGCGACGTCGTCGTGCGTCGCCTCGGTCTGCCTCGTGGTCGCGTGCGGCGGCGATGATCAGCGCGCGGAGACCTTCGGCAGCGACGGCGTCAACAGCCTCACGTCGTTTGGTGACACGGCCACCGAGTCTGGTGAGAGCGACGGCAGCGACGATCCCAGCGGTGACGGCGACGGCGATCCCAGCGGCGATGGCGACGGCGAGGCCTGCGGTGAAGCCGGCACCGAGGTCGATCGCTTCATCTGGATCGCCAATTCCGGCGAGGGCACGGTGTCCAAGATCGACACCGACAATGGCGTGGAGCTCGGCCGCTACATCGTCCGCCCCGACAGCGCCGGGAGCCCGTCGCGGACCTCGGTCAACCGCCGCGGCGACGTGGCCGTGGCCAACCGGCTCGGCGGCGTGACCATGATCCGCGCGAGCGAAGCAGACTGCGTCGAGCAAAACGGCACGCCCGGGATCCAGACCAGCACTGGGGCCGGCGACGTGCTCGCGTGGGGCCAGGACGAGTGCGTGGCCTGGCACACGCCGCTCCCCCACGGCGACAACCGCCCGGTCGCCTGGACCGCCGGGTACGCCGACCCCGACACCTGTGACTGGTACGATCTCGACGTGTGGACGGCCTGGTCCGACGGTGCGCTCGGCACCGCCGCGGTCGCGCTGCTCGACGGCGACGACGGCACGATCATCCAACAAGTCGCGATCCCAGATCTGCCCGAGTCGTGGCCGGGTTGGTTCGGCTTCTACGGGGGCGCCGTCGACAGCGACGACAACATGTGGCTCTCGCAGCTGCAGGGCGGCTGGCTGGTAAAAGTTTCGCGCAGCGACTTCAGCTACACGCCCTACACCGTGCCCCCGGAGGGCGGCTACGGCATGACCGTCACCCCCGATGGCTACGTGTGGCTGTGCGGCCGCTCGACCCACCGGCTCAATCCGGCCAGCGGGATGTGGACATCGGTCGGACACTTCGTCGAGCCCGACTCCATCCACACGGGCGGCTGCATGGGCGACGGTGAGGACCTGCTGTGGCGCGGCGCCTATGGCCAGATCATGGCGATCGACACCGAGACCCTCACGGTCGCCAAGCAGATCAACGTGGCCCAGCCCGACGACGACTTCATCTGGGGCGTGGCCGTGGACTTCGACGGGTTCGTGTGGGCGATTCCACGCAACGGGACCCGGGCCTACAAGGTCTCGCCCGAGACCGAGTCCGTGGCCTTGACCGTGGACGGCTTGGTGGCGGCGTACACCTACTCGGACATGACCGGTTTCGCGCTCTCTGGCGTCGGCGCGATCCCGTAGGCGGTGCTGGACAGCGCCGAGTTCTCGTGACTCGCGCGCTTCATGTCAACCGCCCCTCGTGCGATTGCGATCATCTCCACTGGCGCCCAGGCTTGCTATCATCGCCCGAGGTGACCACGGAGTGGGAACGAGACGCCGCGTTGCTCGACGCTTGGCGCGACGGCGACGGCCAGGCGGGGGAACAGCTGTTCGATCTCCACGCTGACGCCGTCGCCCGGTTCTTCGAGAACAAGATCCGCGAGGGCGCCGAGGACCTGACGCAAGCGACATTTCTGCGCCTGATCGAAGGCCAGGCTCGGATCCGCGAGGGCATCGCGTTTCGGGCGTTCTTGCTGGGCATCGCGCGCAACGTGTTTCGCGAGCACCTGCGCGCGCTGGCCCGCGGGCGCAAGATTGATCCCGAGGTCGAGTCCATGGCCGAGCTCGCCCCCGGCCCCACGACCGTCGCCAGCAACAAACAAGAGCAGCGGCTGCTGCTCGAGGCCCTGCGGCGCCTGCCGGTCGACGTCCAGATGATCCTCGAGCTCCACTACTGGGAGGAGCTCAAGACCGACGACATCGCGTCGATCATGGACCAGGTCCCGTCGACCATGCGCGGCAATTTGGTCAAGGCCCGCAAGCGACTCCGCGCCGTCATGGCCGAGATCGCGGCGTCGCCCGAGCTGCTGTCCAGCACCCTCGAGGGCCTCGACGGCTGGGCGGCCGAGCTGCGCGAGCTGTTGGGCGAACATCTGGGCAACCACCTGGGTGACCCGCTCACGACATGAGGCCGCGATGAGAGATGCCGCCACCACACCGGGCGCCACCACACCGGGCGACCACGCGGCGGAGTCAACCGAGGACCTGCTGCAGTCGAGCAGCCCCGCGCAAGAGAGCTTCGAGCATCGTCGGGTGGTCGCAACAGCCCGCCGTCGGCTGTTTGGTCGCGGGCCCCAGGTCCATATCGGTCGCTACCAGATCGAGCGACGACTGGGGTCCGGCGGCATGGGCGAGGTCTACCTCGCCCACGACAATGACCTGTCGCGCAAGCTCGCGATCAAGCGGGTGATCGACGCGCAGCACACCGAGGTCGGCCAGGCGAGGCTGCGCCGTGAAGCCCAGGCGCTCGCGCGGCTGTCTCACCCCAACGTCGTGCAGATCTACGAGATCGGCGAGCATGAGCAATGCACCTACTTGGCCATGGAGTACGTCGCCGGCCAGACCCTCGGTCAGTGGCTCGCCGAGCAGCCGCGCGCATGGCAAGCCGTGCTCGACCGGTTCTTGGCTGCCGGCCGGGGTCTGGCCGCGGCCCACGAGGCGGGGCTGGTCCACCGCGACTTCAAGCCCGACAACGTGCTGCTCAGCGCCGACGGCCGGGTCCGGGTGGCCGACTTTGGCCTGGCGCTCGGCGACGAGCAGCCCCGAGCTGGCGCTGACACCACGCACGATCGAGCGCAGATCGAGCGAGGGATCCAGGCGCGCGTGAGCGTGACCGGGGCGGTGCGCGGGACGATCCGCTACATGCCGCTCGAGCAGCTGCGCGACGACGGCGTCGACGCGCGCAGCGATCAGTTCTCGTTTTGTGTCGCGCTCTATGAGGCGCTGTGGGGCGAGCCGCCGTTCTCGCTGACGAACTCGCGCGAGCGGCTCGCGGCGCTCGAGCGCGGCGTCCCGCTGACGCCCGCACGCGGGTCGGGCACGCGCCCGCCGGCCCGGTACTGGCGGGTGGTCCGGCGCGGCCTGAGCAAGGATCCCGACCAGCGCTGGCCCAACATGGGCGCGCTGTTGGCTGCCCTCGAGCACGTCGCCCGCCGCCGCCGTCGCCAGGCCTGGTTCGGGTTGGTCGGCGCCGCGCTGGTCATGGGTGCGGGCGCTGTGCAGCTGACCCGCGACGAACCACTCGATCCTTGCGCGACGATCAGCCGCGAGCTCGAGGGCACCTGGGATGCTCCGCGACGCGCCTCGCTCGAGGCTCAGCTCGCGCCGGTCGCTGCCGAGCACGCCCAGGCCAGTCGCGAGCGGGTGTTCGCGGGGCTCGATCGCTGGTCGCAGGGCTGGGTGGCCGAGCGCGAGCAGCTGTGTCGGGCACGCGCCGAGCACCGCATCGAGCCCGAGCTCGCGCGGCTGCAGATCGCCTGTCACACACGCCAGCGCCGACGGGTCGAGGATCTGGTCGGGTTGCTGCTCGAGCCTGGGATCGCCGCCGACGGCCTGGCCAACGCCGTCGAGGCGGTCGCCGCCCTGCCCCCCGCCACCGCCTGCGAAGACGAGCTGGCGTTGCTCGGGGTCGAGCCCGCGCCGCCCACGATCGCCGCTCGCGTCGAGCAGCTTCGCCGCGACGTCGATCGGGCCCACGAGCTGCGCGTGCTCGGCAGCGTCGAAGCCGGGCTGGAGCTGGCGGAGTCCGCTCACCGGGCGGCGGTCGGACTCGGCTATGGGCCGCTGATCGCAGAGGCGCTGGCGGAGCTGGCCAAGGCCGAGCTGTCCGCGGGCTCGCTCGAGCAGGCCCTCGAGCGCCTGCAAGAGGCCGTCGACGCCGCCGAGATCAACCGCCACGACTACCTGGCCGCGGAGCTGTGGACCGAGCTCACCCTGCGCTCGCTGATCGAGCTGCGCGACGAGCCGGCCGGCGCCCGCTGGCTGCGGCGCGCACAGGCGGCGACGGGTCGGGTCAAGCCTTCGGCCCGCGCTCGCGCCCGGCTCGCCTTTGCGGGTGGCATGCTCGCGGAGCTGCGGGGGGATCTCGAGGGCGCCGAGCGGGGCTATCGAAGCGCGATCGACCAGTCCGAGGTCGGTGATCTGCGGGATCAATCCAGCTACCTGGCCAACCTCGCCAACCTGGTCGCCAAGCGCGACGTCGAGCAGGCGACCGAGCTGATGCGCCGGGCCGTCTCGCAGGCCGAGACCGCGTTTGGGCCCCAGCACCCCCAGACCGCGAGACTGCTCTACGACCTGGGCTTGGCGCTGCGAGGATTCGACGCGGCCAACCCCGAGGTTCGCAAGCTGCTCGAGCGCGCGGCCAGCATCTGGCGGAACAGCCACACCCGACCGCACCGCGACCTCGCCACGGCCGAGTGGCTGCTGAGCCTCCTCGCGCTCGAGCGCGGCGAGCTCGACCTCGCCGAGACCCACGCGCTCGCGCTCGCCGAGATTCAGCTCGAGAGCCTGCCCGCGAGTCACCCCCACCATGCTCGACCCGCGCAGCTGCTGGCCTCGATCTACTCGATTCGGGGCGACTATGAGCTGGCGCTCGAGCAGAGCGACGCTGCGCTCGCGATCTGGGCGCCGATCGACGGAGAGGACGACGTGGTCGTGGTGAGGCTGCGCAGCGAGGCGGCCAACAACCTGCTCGCGCTCGGCCGGATCGACGAAGCCGCGCAGCTGCTCGACACGCTGCTCCCGCGGGTCCAGGGCCAGCCCGACAAGTCGATCCCCGTGTATCACGCCCGCTGCGAGGTCGCGCTGCGCCGCGGTGATCTCGACGGCGCGAGCGCGGAGCTGCTCGCCCTGGACGCCGACGTAGGCGATGGCGGGAGCCTGGGTCCTCATGAGCTTTCGGATGCGCTGCTGCGCGCGTTGATCGCTGAGCGCGACGGTCGGCTGACGTCTGGGGAGCTCGAGCGTCTTCGGCGAGCGCAGGTGGATACGCCGATTACGGCTGCGCAGCTCGCCGCGTGGTTGGAGCAGCTCAGCGTGAGTCCGACTGAGCTTGCGGCGCTGGGCCTCGGGTAGTTCGCGGGTCTGCTGCCCGATTACGACGCCAAGCCGCACCAGCCGCGCGTGACGTTCGAGGCTGTAGGGTTCAAATAGCCGCACCACGTTGGCTCACGGGATGACGAGTGAACCGCACGCGCTGCGGTGCACTAGATCGCAATGGACGAACCGACGGTTCCCGTCAGCGCTATTGCACCTCACCCTAATACACCGACCCCAGACTACTCCGGTGAATGCCCAATTAGGCGGCGCGTGAATGCGTGGCTTAGAGCCATGCTACATACCAGCTGGAATCACCACACCCTCCCTCAATTCATCGTACTCACTGGGATCATCGCCACATTAGGGCAGCCCGCCGTCAGCGACGCGTCGCCCTCGGAGACGCACGAGATCACGTCGACCCCCGCGGCCACCGACGCACCACGCGAGCAGGCCGTCCTTGGTCTAAAAATAGACACCTGGACTGGCGACGCGTACTTGATCACCGCGACTGGAGATGTCCTCATCGACGATGGTGAGCTCAATGTCTGTTTCGGTACACTGAGCGCCATCGTGCTCGATCTCGAATTCACCAGTACAGAGTGGGAGGTCGAGGTCTCGCCGACCGGGGAGTCTACGCAGAGCTACTATACGAGCGGTGGCGCGCTGCGCTTGAGCATCGTCGAGGACCCCGATGAATACGTGCTGGCATTCACCGAGGTGACCTCGTATTCGTCGACGATGATGACCGTGGTACCGAACATCCCGGTCGTAGTGGTCAAGCCCGACCGGGACTGTCCGCACCCACCGTGAGCCACACCTGCGCGGGCCCGCGCTCGGTCACCCTCCGGTCGCGGCTCAGAAGTTGATCACGCGTCCCAGAGCGTCGAGCGCCGCTTCCTTGACGGACTCGGCCATGGTCGGGTGGGCGTGGATCGATCGGGCGATGTCCTCGGCCGAGGCGGAGAACTCCACGGCCACGGCGAGCTCGGCGATCAGATCACCCGCCCGCGCGGCGATGATCGAGGCGCCCAGGATCCGATCCGTCTGCGCGTGCGCGACGATCTTCACGAATCCGTCGGTCTCGCCGAGGGCCTTGGCCCGACCGTTGGCCATCAGCGGGAATTTACCGACGCGGTAAGGCACGCCGGCCTCGTCGAGCTCCGCGGTGGTCTTGCCCAGGCTCGCGATCTCCGGGTGGGTGTAGATCACGTTGGGGATCGCCTCGTAGTTCACGTGCCCGGGCTGTCCGGCCATGGTCTCGACCGCGCAGATGCCCTCGTGCTCGGCGAGGTGCGCGAGCATCGGGCCGGGGATCACGTCGCCGATCGCCCACACGCCCTCGACGCTCGTGCGAAAGTGATCGTCGACGCCGATGCAGCCGCGGCGGTCGGGCTCGATGCCGATCTGCGCGAGCCCGAGCCCGTCGGTCATCGGCTTGCGACCGACGGCGACCAGCACCCGATCGCAGTCGATGACCTTCTGCTCGTCGCCGTCTTGATAGGTGACCTTGGCTGCGTCGCCGCTCGCGACCGCCGCGGTGACCCGCACGCCAAAGTGAAAGGCCAGGCCCTGCCGCTTGAACAGCTTGAGCGCGGCGTCGCCCACGTCGGTCTCCATCGTGGGCAGCAGCCGGGGCATGTACTCGAGCACGGTGACCTTGGCGCCCAGCCTGGCCCACACGGAGCCGAGCTCGAGGCCGATCACGCCCGCGCCGATCACCACCAGGTGCTCGGGCACCTCGGGCCACGACAACGCCTCGGTCGAGGTCCCGACCCGGGCCCCGGCGCCGCTGCCGAGAATGTCGAACTCCACGCCCGGGATGCTGGCGACCTTCGAGCCGGTCGCGATCAGCACGTTGGTGCCAGCGATCGTGTGGGCCGGCTTCCCGTCGGCGCCGACCACCTCGATCACGTGCTTTTGGCCTTCGCGCTCGCCTGTGAACCGACCGAGCCCGTGCAGCGACTCGACGTCGTTCTTGCGAAACAACATGGCGACGCCAGAGGTGAGCTGCTTGACGATCTTGTCCTTGCGCCCAAGCATCTTGGTCAGGTCGAGCTCGAGCTGACCAATCGCGATGCCGTGCGCGGCCAGGCCCTTCTTGTCCGTGGCTTCGTAGTACTTCTCGGATGACTCGAGCAGCGCCTTGCTGGGGATACAACCGACGTTGAGGCAGGTGCCGCCGAGGGTCGCGTCCTTCTCGATGCACGCGACGCTGAGGCCAAGCTGCGCGGCCCTGATCGCCGCGACGTACCCGCCGGGTCCGGCGCCGATGATGATGAGATCGTAGCTGTCCATGATGATGCGAATCCTGGTGCGCGAGGCGAGTGGGCGGGGCGGGAGCGGCTGCGCTCAGATCTCGAACAGCAGGCGGCGCGGGTCTTCGATCGCTTGCTTGATGTGGACCAGGAACTGCACGGCCTCGCGCCCGTCGACGAGGCGGTGGTCGTAGGACAGCGCGAGGTACATGATCGGCCGGATCTCGACCTTGCCGTCGATCGCAACCGGCCGCTCGACGATGTTGTGAAGCCCGAGAATGCCGGTCTGCGGCGAGTTGAGGATCGGCGTGGACAGCATCGACCCGTAGATGCCGCCGTTGGAGATCGTGAACGAGCCGTCGGACAGGTGCGCGAGCGTGAGCTTGTTGTCGCGCGCGAGCACGGCGAGTCGGCCGATCTCTTGCTCGATCGCCGCGAACCCGAGCGTGTCGGCGTCGCGGACCACGGGCACGACCAGGCCCTTGCCGCCGCCGACCGCCACGCCGATGTTGTAGTACTGCTTGTAGATGATCTCGTCGCCGGAGATCTCGGCGTTGACCGAGGGGAACGCCTTCAGGGCCGAGACCGCGGCCTTCAAGAAGAAGGACATGAACCCGAGCTTGACCCCGTGGGCGTCGACGAAGTCCTGCTTGAGCGCGCTGCGGGCCTGCATGACCGCGGACATGTCGACCTCGTTGAAGGTCGTGAGGATCGCGGCGGTCTGCTGGGCCTCGACCAGACGCGCGGCGATCGTCTTGCGAAGCGGCCGCATCTTGACCCGGCGCTCGCGCTCGCCGACTGGCTTGCTGGGCGCGGGAGCCGACGCCGGAGCGGGGGCCGGCGCCGAGGGGGCCTTGGCCGCGGCCGGCTGGGCGGCGGCTTTTTGAACGTCTTCTTTGAGCACTCGTCCGCCGCGCCCGGTGCCCTCGACGGCGCCTGCGTCGACGCCTGCGCGAGTCGCCTCGGCGCGAGCGGCTGGCATGACCGCGGGCTTCTGCGCGGGGGCCGGGGATGGGGCCGACT
>NZ_PVNL01000102.1 GCF_002994635.1 Enhygromyxa salina
CTGCCAACCTTCGCGTACCTTGGCATCGACGGCGTCGGCATCTACCGCCTCGACGACGGCGGCCTGCATCTACACGTCCCCACGCGCTCGCCGATCATCGACCTGGTCGCGCGCGATCAACAACTCCTCATGCTCTCGGCGTCGGGCGTGCAGCGGGTCACGGGCGCCAACCAGAGCCAGACGGTCGCCGAGATCGATCGCTCGATCGCAACGCAGCTTGGCAGCCTCGTCGCGCTCGACAGCCTCGACGGGCGGGAGCTCTGGGTTGCGGGACACGAGGCGGTCGGGCGCTTCGACGGCACCTGGACGATCACACCCCTGGCCGAGCTCGGTGACGCGTCGCCGGCTGCGTCGATCGACCTGGCGATCGACGCCGCGGGGATCCCTTGGCTGCAGCACGGCCCGGTCCACCGCTACGAGCAGGGCAAATGGCAGCTGCTCGAGCTCCCGACCGCACCGCTCGCCCTGTGGCCTGCCACCAGCAGCGGCGCGATGTTCCTGCACCTTGGCTGCGGCGGCGAGCCGAGCACCTGCACGCTCGCGCGGTACGCCGACGGTGTGGCCAAGCCCGCTGTCGCCCCAGCGGGGGACTGCCGTGAGCTCCCTGCGCTCGCGCTCAGCTCCGACGGCTCGCGGGCGGTGCTCGGTGGTCGCTGCGGTCTGCTCCGCCTGCGCCTCGACACACCCGAGCTCACGACCGAGCTGCTGCCCGCGCGGGCGGGTGGCTGGACCGGGCAGCCGCTGCGCAGCCTCGCCATCGACGACAGCGGCCGGGTCTGGGTTGGCACCAACGACGGCCTGACCCTCGTCGACGCGGGCGCCGAAGCCAGCGTTCAAGAAATAGCGATCGGTGAGCTCGTCGAAATGTCGGGCGCGATCACCAACTTGATCGTCAGCGGCCAGGGTCCGTCGGCGCCGGCTCGCGGTCAGGTCCGGACCGGCGGGCTGCAGGCCACGATCGTGACCGAGGTCGCGGGCGTGAAGCAGCCGCGCGTGGGCGCGACGGTCGAGCTGTGCAGCCGACTTCCGCTTGGCGGTGAGCTGCCACCAGACCCGACCCGCTCGCCCTGCGCCGGAGTGGAGCCCACCCACGTGGCCGTGACCGACACCAACGGCACATTCGTCGTCGAGTCGCTGCCGATCTCCAATTATTACGTTGGCGTGGAGATCGACGGTCGCTGGGCCCGCGGCGTGCCGAAGGCGCTGCACATGCGCGCGGGCATGACCGGCAACGTCGGTAAGATCGTCGTCACCGTGTCCGAGTGAAGGCAGCCAGAAACGAGGGCTCGGTGGGGTCCCGAGCACCTCGCTTGATGAGCTGCGGACCGAGGTCTAGACTGGGGCCCCGCTGCCTCGCCTGAGCAGGTGAATCACTCCCGTGGCAACGGCGAACACCAAGAACACCCAGAACAGAATCTGCGCGATGGAGGCGGCTCCTGCCGCGATCCCGGTGAACCCAAACACCGCGGCGATGATCGCGATGATGAAAAATACGAGTGCGTAGTACAGCATGACTGGTTCTCCTGTTCGTGCGCCGTTGATCGACGCTGTGAGTCGGTCTGGGCAGCGAGGCGACGGCGCCCCGCTGCGTCGAGTGGGATTGAGTCAGACGCGGCGCCGGAGGGCAGCGAGGGTGTCGTGGGTGCGACGCTGCTCCGGCATGATCTGCTCGATCATGAACGCGCGGGTGCCCGCCGTCAGTGAATCCAGCTTGTCGTTGTAGAGGTTCTTGCCGTGGTCCTCGCCCTCCTCGATCACGTTGATCGCGGCTGACTTGCCAAACACCTTCGCCCCGCCCTCGACGAGCTTGGCGAACGACCCCCAGGCACCCGATGAAGCGTCAGGCGTACCGCTGAGCTCCCTGATCCTCGACTCGATCTGGGTCACGCGCTTTTGGTGTGACGTACGCAAGACGCGGAGCTCCTCCTTCATCTGAGGATCGTCGAACTTCTCGATGCATTGGGTATACGTCTCTACGGCGGCTCGCTCGCCGCGCAAAAACTCATTGAGGTGGTCAATATCCTGCTTCGTGGACGTGGCGTTCATGGTGTCCCTAGTGTGCACGACACCGGCCAGTCGTCGCGGCAGTTCGTCAGGTTTGAATCGGAAATTTCGCGCGTCATCGCGAGTCAATCACCGTACAAATTGCTGGCTCTGTCCGCGTGCCGACAGGGAATGCATGACCGCGCACAATTAGCCATCGGTGCTGCAATCATGGCAGCGCATGGCAACAGCCCGTCCGTCGGACGAAAGCGTCAGCGACCGACGACGCGCGGACCCGGGGCACGGGCGAACCGGCGTACTGGATGTGGAGGTCAATGCTTGCTAGGGTCACGCCCCGTGACAAGCCGAATCCTGATCGTCGACGACGACGCTGATCCACGCGAGTTACTCTGCGCCAATCTCAGGGAGCGCGGATACGAGGCGCGATCGGTCCACTCTGGGGAGCAGGCGCTGGCGTTGCTGCAGAGCGAGGCGTTTGATGCGCTCATTACCGACATTCAAATAGGGGAGCTGACGGGGTTCGAGCTGTGCAGGCACGTCCGCGAGGGCTGGCCCGACATTCCTGCGATCGTGCTGACCGGGCGAGCGGACACCCAGACGGTGGTCGCGGCGCTGCGCGCGGGAGCGCATGACTTCGTCGCCAAGTCCGACGACACCGAAGATGTGTCGCGACGGCTCGAGCGCGCGCTGCAACAGGCCCGGCTGGTCCGCGAGGTCAGCCAGATGCGGCGCACGTCGGGGCCATCCGCGCAGCCAACCAACAACGGCACGAACAACGGCACGACCAACGGCACGACCAACGGCACAAACGGTACGAACGGCACCACGATGATCGGCGAGAGCCCCGCGCTGGCGCGCACGCAGAGCCTGATCGCGCGGGTCGCCGACGCCGACGTCCCCGTGCTCGTCACGGGCGAGAGCGGCGTCGGCAAAGAACTGGTCGCTCGCGAGCTGCATCGCCAGAGCCGCCGCGGGCGAGAGCCGTTCGTGGCGATCAACTGCGCGGCGATCCCCCGTGAGCTGCTCGAGAGCGAGCTGTTTGGGCATGTTCGCGGCGCGTTCACGGGGGCCAGCCGCGCGCGCAGCGGGCTGTTCGTGGAGGCGGGCCGTGGCACCTTGTTCCTCGACGAGATCGCCGAGCTGCCGATCGAGATGCAGCCCAAGCTGCTGCGCGCCCTGCAAGAGCGACAGGTTCGCGCGGTCGGCAGCGATCGCATGATGGGCTTCGACGCGCGCGTGGTCACGGCGACAAACGGCGACCTCGAGACGCAGGTCGAGCTGGGTCGGTTTCGAGAAGACCTGTATTACCGGATCAACGTCGTGAACGTGCACATTCCGCCGCTTCGCGCGCGCGGGCGCGACGTGCTGCTGTTGGCCCAGCATTTTCTCGAGCGCGCGGCCACGCGCAGCGGCCGTCCGATCCAGGGGATCAGCGCAGCGGTTGCCGCCAAGCTGCTGGCCTACGAGTGGCCGGGCAACGTGCGCGAGCTCGAGAACTGCATCGAGCGCGCGGTCGCGCTGGCCTGCTACGACGAGCTGACCGTCGCCGACCTCCCCGACAGAATCTGCAACTACGAGCTGGGCGAGCAGGTGCCCGAGACGCCGCTACCCGAAGAATGGCTGACGCTCAGTGAATTGGAGGGTCGGTATATTCGTAAGGTCGTTCACGCGGTCAAGGGCAACAAGAGCCGCGCGGCCGAGATCCTGGGTCTGGCCAGGCGCACCCTCTACCGTCGCCTCGATCGGCTGAGCTGTGACTCGCCTGACGGCTTGCAGCAGGAGCTGCAAGAGGGCGCCTGAGCGAGCGCGTCGGGTGGTTTTCGGCGCGCTCGCTCAGGCGCCTCTCTAGATCTGCGCGAGGAACTCGTCCGCTTGTTTCTCGGCCCACTCCTTGGATTCGCCGTAGCGTTGCTGAAGCTTGGCGACGAGTTGCTGCCGACGACCCTTGGCCTGCTCGAGATCTTGGTCGGTCAGCTTGCCCCACTTGGTGCGAGCCTTGCCAACGAGCTCATCCCACTTTCCCTCGACTTGTGTCCAGTTCATCGTGTGTCTCCTTTCCCCTGAGTCGCTCACCCTGCTCAGGGCTGGTCCTGTTTCGACGCCTTGGTGTGTTCCATCCCTTGACCCTGTTCCTGACCGTGCCCCTGAGCCTGCCCCTGATCCTGAGGCTGACCGCCCTGGACCTGTAGCTCGTTGTCGACGCGAATCACGCCCTTCACGGCCGACGCGATGCGCTCGGCGCTGTCCTTGGCCAGCTGGTCCTCGACGACACCAGACAGGTAGACGACGCCCTCGACGACGTCGACGTCGATGTTGACGCGTCGGACCTCAGGATCGCCCAGCAGCCGCGCGCCGACGGCGGCCGAGATCAATGCGTCACTCCGGGTGCTCTCAGACTCCGATTCGTCGGACTCGATCATCAGCTTGTTGACGACCCTGTTGACGCCTTCGGTCGTCTGGGCCACCTGCTCGGCCCTGTCAGCGATCCTCTGGTTGTCGACCTCGCCGCGCAAGGTCACGACGCCATCGATGACGTCGACGTCAATCTCGTAGCGTCGGATGTCTGGATCTGCGCTGAGTCGGAGGCCAACCCGAGACTCGAGCTGATTGTCGTCGGCTCGAGCGTCCATCGTTCGGGTGGTCGCGCAGCCGGAGATAGCCACTGGTGCGAGGAGAAGCAGCGGTAACAGAGTGACGGAAATGATGCGTTTCATGGTTCTCTCGTTTGTGTCCGGTTCTCGCTGAACCTGGCGACGTGGTGTTGCAAGTTCGGAGCCACACCGAACGCGTGGCTGATCGTCTCATGCGCGCTCGTGCGCCGCGCCCTTCCGTGTCGAATTGGCCGCTGAGCTCGCAACTGTGCCTAAACGTCACATTCGGGGCGGCACCCGGTCGCAGGCTCGGCTGGAGATCAGATCAGTCCGTCAGCTTTGCGCGATGCTGACAACGCGGACGCGTGAAAACGCGCAGGCCAAGCGACAATGTTGTGGGACAATCGGGGAAGGAGAAGCACATGACTGATCCCCACAAACGCCCCCGTATTGTCGTTCCCATGCTGTTTGCTCTGGCAGCCGCTGCCAGCATCACGTTCGGCGCGTGTCGGCAGGACGATGAAGATGAGGATGATTTTGACGTGCCCATGGACGTGAGGAATTCTTGCGAGGATTACTGCGAACAGCGGAAATTGTGCAAAGACGAGACAAACGAAGAGAAGTGTCGCAATAACTGCATTGACGCCATGACCAACTGTCAAGTCGACGAACTCGACGCTGCGCTCGACCAGCTCGACCAGTGCGGGTCCGAGAGCTGCGACGACTTCATCGGGTGCACGATCAACGTCGGCGCGCAGTGCATCTTCGGACTTTAGTCCGAGACGAGCGCGTCGTTACCCGCCCGCGGTCTGGTTGAGCGTCTCCATGACCACGTTGCGCCCGGTGATCGCGGAGACCGTCAAATAACCCGAGAACAGGGCGGCCCCGATCCCGGCCGTCACCACGTCCTGTCCGGTCAAGTACAGGTTCGTGATCGGCGAGCGCGGGCGCAAGAACTTGCCCTCGAAGCGGCCGGGATCGTGGCTGAGCCCGTAGATCTCACCGTGTTGATACGCGGTGAAGTGCTTGGTGCTCAGCGGCGTCGACAGCTCGTGATAGGCGACCGCGTCGCGGGTCTGGGGCTCGACCGCGTACAGCTGCTCGAGCATGCGCTGTGAGAACGCGGCCTTGTAGGCCTCGTACTCGTCACCGCGCTTTTTCCACGGCTTGGCGTCCCACTTGGCGAACCGCTCCCACGGGGCGAAGGTGATGATCTCGATCGTGCTCTTGCCGGGGTAGCGGCGCTCGAAGTCGGGATCTTTGGCGCCGGGGAACGAGATGTAGATGACGGGGAAGGGGGCGTTCTCGTCGTCCGCGAAGCGCTGGATGTTGCGGTCGTGGTCGTACTCGTTGGCCGGGTAGATCCAGTAGTTGGCCTTGGGCAGGTTCAGCGCGGCCGCCGACTTGTCGAGCCCAATATAGAGGCTGAGGTGCGCGGCGGACGGTTCGATGCGCTGCAGCTGCGGGGCAAACCCGACCCGGGCCCGGTCGCTGGCGGGCAGCAGCGCGCCGTAGGTGTTGAGCGCCCCGGCGTTGCTGATGATCATGTCTGCGCGCAGGACCCGGCCGTCCTCGAGCTTGACGCCGACCGCCTTGCCGTCCTCGATCACGATCTCGTCCACGCCCGCGTTGGTCAGCAGCATCCCGCCGCCGGCCTCGATCTTGGGCGCGATGGTCTCGGCGAACCGGGCCGAGCCGCCGATCGGGTAATTGCCGCCAAAGAAGTAGTGCTTGGCGACCGAGGCGTGCATGGCAAACGCGCTCTGCTTGGGGGGCAGGCCGTAGTCGCCGTACTGTCCGGTCAATACGCCGATCAGCTTGGCGTTGTCGGTGATGCCGCGCAGCACCTCGTAGGTGGTCTTGCGGGTGTGGGCCAGGTACGGGCGGCGCATGAACGGCGCGGCCACGAACCCGGCCACGCCCGACAGCGCCTTCTCGGCGTAAAAGCTGCGCGCGGCCTTGGACGCGGCGAACACGGCCGAGACGTACTCGTCGATCGCGGCGCCGTCTTTGGCGTCGGGAAATTGTTCGCGCAGGCCGTCCTTGAAATTTTGCACGCCCGAGCGCAGCGGAAACTCTTCGTCGCCGAACACGATCCGGTCGTAGACCTCGCCCATGCCCTCCCACTTCAGCTCGCCGTCGGTGATGTGGTTGAACAGCTGGCCGAGCACGCTGCGGTCGCGGTGGACCTCGCCGACGTAGTGCACGCCCACGTCCCACTCGTAGCCCTTGCGCTTGAAGGTGTGCGTGAAGCCGCCGATCACGTAGTGGCGCTCGAGCACCAGCACCCGCTTGCCCATGTTCGAGAGCAGCGCGGCGCTGGCCAGGCCGCCGAGCCCCGAGCCGATCACGATCGCGTCCCAGCGCTCGTCGACGTCGCTCTGCTTGTAGGATCGCCCGACCTTGGTCACGGCTGCGCCTATACCGGACCTGGCGCGCTTCGGCCACCCCGGCGCCTGTCTGGGTCCTGGCGCGCGGCCTGCTCGCCGTGCTTGCGCGCTCGCGCGTTGTTGGGCGACGATCGGGTGTGCGTCGCTTGCCTGTTGTTGCCCTGGTCGCCCTCGCGCTGTTGGCCTGTAGGGGCGAGCCCGGGACTGAGACCGGCACGGGCGTGACGCTGGGCGCCACCTCGCTCGGCAGCGGCGACGGAGACGACGCCGACACGGGCGGCACGGACGAGACCACCGGTGGGCCCAAGCTCGACATGTCTGGCGACGAGACCGAGGGCACCTCCGGCGACACCGTCGGCGGAGAATGTGCGGACATTGTCGCGACGATCCGTGACTTTCGGGTGGGTCACCCCGACTTTCAGGCGTTCAGCGGCGACGTGGCCACGCCGGGGCTGGTCGAGCCGATGCTGGGCGCCGATCAAAAGCCGGTGTTCAGCGGTCTGGTCGTGGATCCGCCGCAGATGACCAGCGCCGACAACTTCGCGCAGTGGTACGCGGACGTCGACGGCGTGAATCAGTCGTTCTCGATCTCGCTGCCGCTGATGCCCGAGGGCGAGGACCTGCAGGTGTTCGACGATCAGACCTTCTTCCCGATCGACGCGATGGGCTGGGGCGACGAGGGCCTGACCGACGGCATGGGCGTCGCCCACAATTTCTTGTTCACCACCGAGATCCACACCACCTTCATCTACGAGGCTGGGCAGACCTTCACCTTCATTGGCGACGATGATCTGTGGCTGTTCATCGATGGTGAGCTGGTCATCGATCTTGGCGGCCTGCACCCGGCGCAGTCGGGCACCGCGACGCTCGACCAGCTCGGGCTGACGCCGGGCAAGAGCTACCCGATGGACATCTTCCACGCGGAGCGCCGCTCGACCGACTCCACGTTTCGAATCGAGACCACGATCGCCTGCTTCACGCCTGTCGAGTGACACCCCTGGTTGGCGGTTGTGGTGACGGCCTGAGCGCGGGATGCTGGGCGACGTGACAACGTCGAGCGATCTCCCTGCACAGCCTGACCCGACCATGCTCGCGTATGTCTGTGCCGAGTTTGCGATCGAACCCCCGCTCGGCGGATTCGTGGGCGAGCCGGGGCTGCAGGCCGGCGACGCGCTCCGGTCCGCGAGCGATCAGGGCCGGGCGATGGTCGCGATCGGGCTGCTGTATCGCCGCGTGTTCGTGACCCACGAGGTCGAGGAAGACGGGCAGTTTCGGGTGGTCGAGGCCGACGTCGACCTCGAGAAGCTGTCGCTCGAGCGGGTGAACGGAGCCGACGGCGCGCCGCTGTGCGTGATGGTCACCCACCTGGATCAGCAGATTGACCTGGGCGTGTGGGCGCAGGTGATCGGCGGGGTTCGGCTGCTGCTGCTCGACACCCACGTGGCGGACAACGGCCCCGACGCGCGCGAGCTGTGCCTGCGCCCGAGCTCGCCTGGTTCGACCATGCGGTCCCGCCAGGACGCCCTGCTGGGGAGCGCCAGTGAGCCGGTGCTCGCCGCGATCGGGGTGCACGCGCGGGTCCAGCACCACGCGGGCGGGCAGGTTGTCCAGGCGCGGGTGCACCTGCCCAGCTGGACGGCCGCGGACGTGGTCGAGACCCTCGCGCTCGGCGGCGCCCCGATCCGCGGGGCCAACCTCGCCGCGAGCGTGGCCAAGCTCAAGCCCCGGGCGCTGTGGAACCTGCGTGCGCGGGCGCGTGAGCACATGATCGAGCGGCTGTACGCGCGCGGGTTGCCGGCCGGGGACTCGGACGCGCTGTGGATCGGCTGCGCCGGGCGGCTCGGGGCCGGGCTGCGCACGGATCTGTTGTTCCACGATCTCGCGCGCCTCGGTCGGTTGCTCGATGATCCCCTCCACGCCGTGCGCATGGTCTGCTCTGGCGCCGCCGATCCTGACGACGAACATGGTCAGGCGCAGCTGGCCAAGCTCATCGAGCTCTCGTGTGACCCTCGCTTCGAGGGGCGGATCGTGTTCGTGCCCGACTGGAACCTGGAGGTCGCGCGGATCCTGACCGAGGGTGTCGATCTATGGTTGGGGACCGCCACGCGAGGTCGGCCGGGCGAGAGCTGGGGGATCCGGGCGGCAGCCAACGGCGGCTTGAACCTCTCGATCGCCGAGGGCTGGTGGCCGGAGGTCGCCAGCGAGGACGACCATCAGCTCGGCTGGACCCTGGGTGGCGAGCGGATGTTCGACGAGCAGGCCGCCCAGGACGCCGTCGACTCGCGGATGCTGTTCGCGCTGCTGGAGACCGAGGTCGTGCCGAGCTTCTACGACTGGGACGGCGAAGCGATCCCCCAGCGCTGGGTCGAGCGTGTTCGTGCCTCGATGCGGACGATCCCCGCGGCCTTCGACGGGCAGCGGTAGGCGCCGAGTGACGCCTGAAATTGGCTTTGAGCGCTCGGAAATCGCGGACGGACCTGGTGTCTACTCGGCGGTGACCAAACGACTGTTCGAATTGGTGTTGCTGCTGGCTGTGGCTGGCTGCGCGGATCGAGGCATCGTCGACAACGAGGAGGGCGAGACCGGCGGCCCGGAGCCCGGCGAGCTCTACGGCGAGTGCATGGACGCGAGCGATTGCTTCGACGAGTGGTGTGTACATCCCGCCAACGAACCGGGCTTTTGCACCTACCCATGCGAGCAGGGCTGCGCGACCGAGCTCGGCGAGCCCACGACCTGTCTGACCGTCGAGGGGGAGGGGGTCTGCGCGCTCGAGTGCAGCGCCAGCGGGACATGTCCAACCGGGATGCGCTGTGAACAGATCGAGTCTGCCGGGCAAGCGCGGTCGATCTGTTTTTGAGCGCCGCGCGCCGGCGTATCATCCGGTGATGTCCCGCTCGTTGCTCACCTGTGTGTCTGTGGTGCTGCTCTCGACCGCCTGTCGGGGCGACGACTCGGTCGACGAGAGCCTTGGGTTCGGGACCGGGACCGAAGAGATCGCGACGACGACCTTCACGGGCGACGGCGACGGGGATCCTGGTGACGGCGACGGCGACGGCGATGGCGACGGCGATGGCGATGGTGATGGCGACGGGGATCCCGGCGACGGCGACGGTGACGGTGACGGTGACGGCGACGGTGACGGTGACGGCGACCCAGTCGGCGAGCGATCCGTCATCTACCAGCTGGTCGTGCGGCACTTCGGAAACACCAACCAAACCCGGGCCGTCGACGGCTCCCTGGCGCAGAACGGCGTCGGCAAGTTCAGCGACATCGACGAGGTCGCGCTCGACGAGCTGGTCGGCCTCGGGGTCACCCACGTGTGGCTGACGGGGGTGCTGCGCCAGGCGACCCTGACCAACTACCAGGGCTACGGCATGCCCGCCGATGACCCTGACATCGTCAAGGGCCGCGCCGGTTCGTTCTACGCGGTCCGCGATTACTACGATGTCAGCCCAGACTACGCGATGGACCCGACCATGCGCATGCAGGAGTTCGATCAGCTGGTCGCGCGGGTTCACGCTGCGCAGCTGCGGGTGTTGATCGACTTCGTGCCCAACCACGTCGCGCGCAGCTACGCCTCGGTCGTGGAGCCGGACACCGACTTTGGGGCCGATGACAATCAGGGCGTGTTCTTTGCGCCCAGCAACAATTTTTTCTACCTGCCAGGGCAGAGCCTGAGCCTGACCAAGCCGCCGGGGTGGAACCCGCCGGGGTTCAGCTTTGACGGCGCGTTTCCGCCTGAGGACGGCAGCCCCGGGAACACGCCCAAGGTCACCGGGAACAACCAGAGCTCACCGTCGCCCGCGGACACCGACTGGTACGAGACCATCAAGCTCAATTGGGGGTTTGACTTTGCCAACCAGGTCGAGGCGTTTGATCCGATGCCTGACACCTGGGTGAAGATGGACGCGATCATTGCGTACTGGCAGGATCACGGCGTAGACGGGTTCCGCTGCGACTTTGCCCACTTTGTCCCGGCCCCGGCGTGGGAATGGTTGATCGATCAGGCCCGCGGGCGGGATCCAGACGTGTACTTCATCGCCGAGGCCTACGCCGATCTGGACGGGCTGCTGGCTGCGGGGTTTGACGCCGTGTACCACGACGCGTCGTACGACGAGCTCAAGCGGCTGTATCAGGGCAACGCGTCGCAGAGCTCGTACGCGAACGTCATGTTGGCGCTCGACGACGACGCGCGGCCTCGCTATGCCCAGTATCTGGAGAACCACGACGAGCGGCGGATCGCCTCGCCGATCGTGCAGGGGCCGAACCCCGACGACTCTGGGTTTGGCTCGGCGGCCGCGGGCTACCAGCTGGCGCCGCTGGCGTTCCTGTACAGCAACGGCCCCGTGCTGGTCTACAACGGCCAGGAGGTCGGCGAGGTCGGCGGCGGCGAAGAGGGGTTTGGCAAGGACGACGGGCGGACGTCGATCTTCGACTATTGGTCGCTCGAGCAGCTGTCCAAGTGGGTCAACGATGGCGCGTTCGATGGTGGTGGCCTGGCGGCCGAGCAGGTCGCGCTGCGGAGCTTTTACGCGGACTTGCTGGCGCTCGCGCAGGATCCGGCGGCGCTGGGGTCTAGCTACTGGGGTCTCGAGTACTTCAATAACCCGGGCATGTTCGTGGACTGCCCGGACGGGTTTTATACGTTCGCTCGGTTCCAGCCAGGCGCGGGGCGGTTGCTGGTGGTGGTGGCCAACTTCACGCCGGGCCAGAGCGCCGCAGGGCCGGTGCGGCTGCCACAGGATCTGCTGGACGCGGCTGGGTTGGCGGCGGAGGTCGAGGTGAGGAAGGTGCTCGATCGCAGCGGTGGGGTCGACGTGATGGTGGCTGGCGTGACGCTGGCCCAGCTGGCGAGCGACGGGTTTGTGGCGGACGTCGAGGATCAGAGCGCGTACGTGTTCGTGATCGAGTGAACACTCGGGCTAGGGCGGCGATCCGCCTGAGCGAAAAGTTTGCGGCATGTCTGGCGCGAACGCAGCTGGGCAATGACGCTGTGGCCGCGCGAGTCGGGTAAGCGCGATTTGTCTTGGCGCTGCGAACGCGCGATCAAGCTCGGGTGCGCACGGTCTATACTGTTGGCACGGAGTGGCTGACATGGCTGTCACGGGCGCGTCTGAAAGTTGTGGTGCGGCGGCGGCAATGCTCGTCTCGTTAAATTTGTGCGGGTGTTTGATCGACATCAACCCGCTGTTCGTGGGTGATGGCACCGACACTCGGAACAGCGCCGCGACCAGCGTGGCTCTGGATGAGAGCAGCGGCGTTGAGAACGGCGACGGCGACGGAGACGGAGACGGCGACGGCGATGGCGACGGTGACGGCGATGGCGACGGTGACGGCGACGGCGACGGCGACGGGGACGGCGACGGCGACGGCGACGGCGATGGTGACGGTGACCCCACGACGGGCGATGGCGACTGCACCGACCCCGTTGCTCCGGGCAGCGATCAGTGCCCGGCCATCTGCACCAGCTGCAGCGGCAACGTGTGCACGATCGAGTGCACGGGAAGCAGCGTGTGCGAGGGGCTCGATATCGTATGCCCCCAGGACTACGAATGTGCAGTGATCTGCCAAGGTAGCGACGCCTGCGACACAGGCAGCGTGACCTGTCCGGAGCTCTACGCTTGCTCGCTGAGCTGCGAAGGCGGCAACGATGCGTGCGGGGACCTCCCGTTGAGGTGTGGTCAGGGCTCGTGCTCGATCACCTGCGGGGCCTCGACCAACGCGTGCAAGGGCACTTCGGTCGAGTGCGGCGCCGGAGCGTGCAGTGCGACGTGCATCGACAAGGAGAAGTCGCAGCCCGCGAGCATGCCGGGCTGCGATGCGTCGTGTTCGTGCACGCAGTGTTGACCAGCCGCGACGGGCCTCCAAGGCGGCAGCGGTCACCGAACGCCGGCGGGCGCGATGCGCCTCGACGGTGCGAGCTCACGAATCCGGCTCTCGTTGCGAGCCTGACTCATCACGACGAGCGCGAGCGTGGTGATGACGAACGCGATCGCTCCAAAGATCGGCTGGAGCAGCGAGATATATCCGATCATCATGATCAGTCCGCCGATCCAGGCGACCGACAATCCGCCCATGACCAGGTGCCCCCACAATGACCACGGCCGACGCTGCAGCGTGGCGATAGCGACCACCAGCGGAAAGATCCCGTTGAGCAGCAGAAACATCAGGGCAGGGACCGTGTAGTCGCTAAAGGCCGTGCCAACCAGCGAGTCGGTGCTCCACCCCAGATTGGTGCCGTCGGTTGCCGACAGCAACGCGACGCCGCTCAGGACGCCCCCAATCGCCAGGGCGAAGTCCAGCAAGACGATCATACCTTCGGTGATCGATATCCGGGCGTCCATTGTTGGAGCCTAGCTCTTCATGCCTATTGGCCAGCCGCAACATCTACACGTTCATGCGCGCTGGCGCGCAGGCACTGCACGGCCGATGCGACCTGGACCCGAAGTGCCAGGATTAGCGAGCGCGCAGCACCGTCGTCGGGTCAATGACACCGAGCGCCCGTCGCCACAAAGGCGCCGAGAGGGGCAGCTCGCCGCGGATGCCCGCGAGGCCCTCGTGCCAGACGTTGGTGTTGAACTCGGGCCGCTCGGGCATCGGCACGCTGGGATCACCGAGCGCGGCGGCGACGTGCATCGACGTGAGACCGGCGAGGCTGGGCGCGCGCTTGTCGAGCCGGCGGGCGAACGCCTCGCGGGTCTCGCCGTAGCGGCGCGTGAGCCCGGCGTCGCTGAGCATGTCGATCGCGGCGCGGTAGCCGACCCGGGGCAGGTGCTTCTGCGCGGCGTACCGGGGGATCACGCGGCGCCAGACCTTGGCGGCGTAGAGGACCAGCACGGCGATGAGCAGGAAGAACAGGAACCCGAACGCGATGTCGCGCCCAAAATTGCGGCGCTCGGCCGGCTCTTCGCCGTCCTCGCCGGCTTCGTCGGTCTCGTTGCGGGCCATGTCGCCCAACAGGTCGGCGAGATCGTCGTCCATCGGAGTGCCCGGCGGATCCAGGTTTTGCTGGGCGGCGATGTCGAGGATCACCCAGCCGACGCCCTCGAGGTACAGCTCGGGCCAGGCGTGGGCGTCGCTGCCTCGGATCACGATCGTGGAGCCGCGGCGCTCGTCCTCCGTGATGTGATACCCGGTGCCGACCCGGGCGGGGATCCCCAGGCTGCGCCACATGTACACGGCGGCGTGGGCAAAGTGCACGCAATATCCGATGCGATTGCCAAACAGGAAGTCACCAGTCGGCTCGGCCACGCCAGCGTGGCGCTCGGCGGTCGAGTAGGTCAGCTCGCGGTCCATCCACAGCTTGATCGCCAGCGCGCGCATGAATGGGTCTTGGCCGTACTGGGCGGGGAGCTCCTGGATCAGCTCATTGGCGAGATCCCGATAGCGCGGGTCGTCGGGCAGCGCCGTGTAAAATTGCCATTGCGCGTCGGTCCAGGTCGAGTCCCCGGGCGCGTGACCAATGAGCTGCTCGAACTCGTAGTCGGGCGCGAGCGAGACGAAGCTGTAGGCTCGCAGGAACCGCGCGGGGTTGGGGTTGAGCTCGGGCTTCATGGAGATCGCCGACTCGAGCGCGAACGGCTGGGCGTGCTTGGCCAGCAGCACCACGTCGGCGTGGACGGTGGTGTGCAGCGCCTCGGGCGGGATCTCGGGGACGTTGGTGGGGCGGGCTGGAAATCGCCGCAGGATGTCCTTGTCGACGTCGGGACGGACCGGGGCGACCAGCCGCGAGCCGTTGAAGTGTGACCACGCGTCCTGGCGAAAGTAGAACGCCTGCGTGGGCGGGCTGTAGTCGTCGCCGAGCAGGACCACGGCCATGGGCGCGGGCTTGGTGCCCTCGGACGGTTGTTGATCGAGGTTGGGCTGCTGCTGCTGCTGGCCCTGGCCGCCCTGCTGGTCTTGCTGCTGCTGACCTTGGCCCTGGCCCTGTTGGTCTTGCTGTTGCTGGCCCTGGCCCTGGCCCTGCTGGTCTTGCTGTTGCTGCTGACCGCCGCCTTGGCCCTGTTGGTCTTGCTGCTGGCCCTGGCCGCCGCCCTGGCCCTGTTGGTCTTGCTGCTGCTGGCCCTGACCGCCGCCTTGGCCCTGCTGGTCCTGCTGCTGCTGGCCACCACCGCCTTGGCCCTGCTTGTCCTGGGTTTTTTCTTGGCCCTCGCCGTCACCCTCGTCTGGCTTCTTGTCGCCGCCGGGGCCGTAGCCGCCGCTCTCCGTGGGCTTGGGTGGATCGCCGATCTGTGACTCGGTCAGGCCCAGATCACTGTTGGCCTGCGGCTGTGGCAGGCCTTCGACCTGCAACAACAGCAGCGCGAGCATCACGATGACCAAGAGCCCGCCGATCGAGGCCAGCGAGACCCGACGCTCGGACTCGGCCACCAGCAAGCTCGCGAGCACGACGACCGAGATCGCGCCGATCGTGAGCAGCACGTCGGCCGGATCATAGCCGTGCTGCCAGGCCCAGTCGGACAGCCACAGCGGCCGGGCGATCACGCCCTCGCGGTGGCTGGCGAACATCGAGGCCACGCTGGCGCCAACCACCGCGAGCTCGAGGCCGATCAGGGCCTTGTGGCGGGCGGCCATGACCCGCAGCGCGCCCGTGACCCCGAGCGCGAGCACGAAGAAGCGCAGCACCGAGCTCAGCCCCAGCGTGGCGCCGGGGCCGATCGCGGCGGGGATCACCCGGACCTCGGTCACGAGATCCGCGACCCACCAGCCGAGCCCTGCCGCAGCGACGATCGCGACGACCAGCGCGATCAGCCGGGTCTTGGTCCGCGCGAGCAGCTCACCGCTGGCGACCCCCGCGACCGCGCCGAGCATGGCCGCGACCAGCCCGGCCGAGGTCGCGATGCCCCACGCGAGCGCGAGCGCGGCCATGGCCATGGCCCCCGCGCGGATCAGGTGACGGCTGGCCCGCAGCCAGGCGAGCAAGCGCTCACCCATGGTCGTGGGCGGCTTGACCGGGCGGCCGGTGTGCTCGGCCTCGAGCCGCTCGAGCTCTTGTTGTAGTTCGCGTCGACCCATCTAGCTCGCCTGTCGTGTTCCGCGTGCGCCGGGGGTTCCGAGCGCGCTCAGGTGGCCGCCCGCGAACACCCGACCGGCGGCGCGGTCGACGACGATCACGTTGCCGATGCTGGACAGCCTGCGCACGACCTCGCCGACCTGCTCGGTGGTGACCGGGGCGGTCGCGCCGGGCGGGATCTCTGGCGCGGCCTCGCGGACGGCGAGGCGCGCCAGCCACTTGCGCTTGGGCGGTGGCGTGATCCCGTCGGTGCCGACCACGAAGTCGATCCGCCCGCCGCGGCCGCCGACGTGCTTGCACTGCTCGGTCACGCTGGCGAGCCACGGACCCGGGCGCCCGGGCACGAACACGACGGCGCGGCCGATGCTGGCTTGCTGGCCGCGCCGCTGCAAGAACGCGCCCAAGCCCTTGCCGCCGACCGGCTCTTGCACGTCGGCCGAGCGGGCGAGCACGTCGACGGCCTGATCTTTGCGGGTCGCGTCGTCGGTGCTGCCGTCGGCGCCCAGGACCCAGTCGGTCCCCAGCGCGCCGAGCTCGACGGCCAGCCGCGCCGCGCCAGCCGCTGGCTCGTCGCTGCCGCCCGCGACCAGGTACGCGCAGGTCTGACGGATCGGGCTGAGCGCGCGCTCGGGCGCCCGCACGACCAGCTGCCGGGTGCGCGCGAACACCTTCCACAGCACGAACCGGATCGGATCGCCGGGGGTGTAGGCGCGCAGATCGTAGAGTTCGCCCTCCTGTGGACCCTCGGGGTGCGAGATGTCGTCGCCGCCCGCCATGCCGCGGATCACATCCACGCGTTTGAGCTGGCCGACCGAGGGCACGAACCGGACCTTGCGCTGCTCGGCCACCCGCAGGCGGATCTGCGAGAGCCCAAAGATGTCGCCGATCTCGAGCTCGCGGATCACCGCGCCGACCCGGCCGCGCCGCGAGGCGATGACCTCTTCGCGCAGGCGGCCGCGCCGGGGCACGATGCGGACCTGGGCCTCGGGCTCGAGCCAGCGCCAGCTGATCGCCACGAACGGCAGCCAGCGCAGCCGCGGCAGCCAAAACCCGGTGGGCACCGGATACCCGCACTCGACGTCGAGCGAGCTCTCGGCCGGGCGCTTGCGCTGGCGCAGCCACAACACCAGCGCGCCAGTCAGGGTTGCGAGCAGGCCGACCGCGGCGAGCCCCACCCCGACCGCGCCGATGACCAGGAGCACCAGATCGATCCGGCCAAACCCGTAGTTGATCAGCGCGTGGCCGCAGCCCAGCGTGACCAGCAGCCCCAGCGGCGTGATCGGGAACGGGCCCATCGCGCGGGTCATGAAGTGCTTCGTCGCGCCCCAAGCCCGGCTGAGCTTGGTGTTGCGGCGCGGGGGGGCTGTCGCGGAGCGGGGCACGGGGGGCGGCGAGCGGTCGATGCTAGCAGCTATGACCCCCACGCGGCATCCGATCGGGTCACGATCCCTGCCAGAGGGGTCATCCCGGCTCCGCGGACCGACGCTGCCAGGGAGCGCAGCGACCGGACACGCGCCGCCTGCCGCCAGCGACGTGCCGAGGTTCAGCGGGGGCCAGACATGCGCCCGCGAACCAGCGGCTCCCAGGTCTGCGTGGGGTCATAGCCTGGTACGCTCGCGCGGGTGACCGCTGCGCCTCGGGCCTGGACCGTGACTTCATTCCTGTCTGTCGTGGGCATCACTGGGCTGTGTGTGACGGCCGGACCCGCGACGCCGGCCCACGCGTCGCCGACCGAGTTGCTCCAAAATCCGCTGACCTTGGACTTTCAGTGCTCGGGCTGCCACCAGTTCGAGAACAACCCGCTCGCGGAGGATCTCCCGCCCCACGCTCCGGCCGCGTACTTTGGCACCTTGATGGCCAACGCCGCCCGCGATCCGGTGTTCTGGGCCGGGGTCGCGCTGGCCTCCGACGACTACCCCGGCGAGACCGAGGACTGCATTCGCTGTCACGCGCCGCGGGCGTTCCTCGAGGGCCGCGGCGACGCGATCGCGATCGACGAGCTGATCCCCCCCGACTTCGACAGCGTCAGCTGCGAGGTCTGCCACCGGGCGATCGACGATGGCGTCACGCCGCCGGGCAACGCCCGGTTCGTGCTCGACGACACGCTCGTCGATGGCGAGCCACCGCGGCGCGGCCCGTGGGGGTACGCCGAGCCGAACGGCCCCCCGCTGCCGCCGCATCCGATCATTCAGGATCTCGAGTTTCTGCCCAGCTCGCGCGCGTGCGGGACCTGCCACGACGTCACCACCGCCCGCCCGCGCGTGGACGATCAGGGCGCGCCGATCGGCGTGAACTTCAACGAGCAGCGGACCTACAGCGAGTGGCTGGGCAGCGCCTACGCCCAGCCCGGCGACGACGCCAAGACCTGCCAGGACTGCCACATGGCGCTCGTCGAGGTCCCGGCCGCGGGCTGCATGGAGTACGAGAACGTCGGCGAGTTCGCCGAGTCCGGGGCGCGGCGACACCTGATGCTGGGCGCCAACGCCCAGGCGCTGCGGGTCATCGCGGACAATTCCCCAGGCGCCAACGGCAACGCGATCGACGTCGCGCTGGGGCTGTTCGATGAGTTCCTCGCGACCGCGGCCACGCTCGACGTGGAGTTTCCAGCCGCGGTGGATCTCTCGGTCGGGCTCGACGCGCTGGGCGTGCGCGTGACCAACCACACCGGGCACAAGCTGCCGACCGGCTACAGCGAAGGGCGGGTGATGTGGCTCGAGGTCACCGCTCGCTACGCGGGCGAGATCGTGTGGTCGTCGGGGCTGTGGGACGGCGCCGAGATCCAGGCTGACCCGCAGCTGCGCAGCTACGAAGGCGAGGCCCAGCGCTGGGCCGACGGGACGCACAATCACTTGCTGCTCAATGACCACTGGGTGCTCGACACTCGGATCCCGCCCAAGGGGTTGGTGCCGGGTATCGAGACGGATCCCGTTGGCGATCGCTACGCGCTGCTGCCCGACGACACCTGGCCGAACTACGACGATCACAGCTACGCGTTTGGGCCGGCTTCGGTCGTGGACGTGACGCCCGAGGACGCGACCGACGACGAGCTCGAGCTCGAGCTGCGGCTGTTGTATGTGATCAACACGCAGAGCTATCTGGACCAGCTGCGCGACGACAACGACGTCAATGATGCCGGGCAGGCGGTCCACGACATGTACATGGATGACGGCGGGCCCACGCCGATGGTGCTGAGCTCGGCGGCGGTCACGGTCCCGCTCACAGGGCTCGAGCAGCCGGATCCAGGCGACGGCGACGGCGACCCAGGGGACGGTGACGGTGACGGGGACGGTGATGGCGACCCCGGCGATGGCGACGGCGATCCTCCAGGCATGACCAGCGAGTCCAGCGAGTCCAGCGGGGACGGCCTCGGCGGCAACGAGGACGCCGGTGGGTGCAGCTGCGCCACCGACGGCGAGGGCGGTCCGCTGGCGCTGGGCGGGTTCTCGCTGCTCCTGCTCGGGATTCGGCGCCGCCGCTTGGCCCGGACGTGATCGATCCGCCCCCGGCTCGGCACAACCGTACCGAGCCGCCATGAAGACCTCTCGCCTACTCCTCAGCCTGTCCTTGTCGCTCTTGACCGGTCTGACCGTCGCCGCGTGCGATGCAGGCGATGCAAGCGACAGCAGCGTTGACAATCCCGAGGGGCGCGCGTGCGAGCTCGCTGGCGAGGCCGTCACCTGCGACGCCGAGGGCACGGCGTCGTACTGCGGCTTCATGGAGGTCTACGAGGCCCAGGACAACTTCGGCGATCTCTCGCAGGGGCCGTGCATCGCGGTCGACGAGGTCGAGTGTGAGCCCGGCGACTACAAGCACGAGGGGCCGACCAGCGACCCCACGGGTGACGACCTGTGCCCGGGTGTCAACTACGCGTGCCAGGTCGTCGGCGGCGAGCCCATGTGGGTCGAGCAGCTGTGCAACACCCCGCTGGTGCTGCGCTTCGACCAACGACCGGTCGAGATGATCGCCCACGAGTCCACGCCCGCGGCCACCTTCGACATCAACATGCGGGCTGACTCCTGCATCACGACGGACTGGCCGACGGCGGCGACCCCATGGCTGGTCGTCGACCTCGACGGCAACGGGAGCATCGACGGTGGCCACGAGCTGTTCGGCTCGGGCTCGCGGCTGACCAACGGTCGCCACGCCGAGCACGGCTTCGCGGCCCTCGCCGAGTTCGACAGCAACGCCGACGGCAGCGTCGACGCAAGCGACGCCCGGTTCGGCGAGCTGATGTTGTGGCGCGACTGGGACGCGGATCGCCTGTCGACCCCCGACGAGCTCGAGCCGCTCGCCAGCGCCGGGGTCTCGCGCCTCGCGGTCGACTACTGGGTCGAGACCGACTGCGACGAGCGGGGCAACTGTGGGGTCCAGCGCTCGGCCTTCGAGTTCGCTGGTGGCGTCGGCGAGGTCGTCGACATCTACCTCAGCTGTCAGTGAGCGACGTGGGTGGTGGGGCGCCGCCGCCCCACCACGCGCCATCCCGCCCGATCACGGGCGGTCGAGACCCTCAGTTCGAGGGCACGATTCGGTAGATGCTCCCGTTGGTGGCCGCGATGAACACGTCGCCCCACGCGTTGCCGCCGAACCCGGGCACGTTGCTGAACACGGGCGTGTCGAGCACCTCGCCATCGGGGTCGAGCAGGGTTGTCGCGTTGCCGTCCCAGGTCAGGGCGTCGACGCGGCCGTTGCAGTAGTCGGCAAAGAAGTAGGTGCCGCTCCACGAGGGGACCTCGCAGCTGCGGTACACGTTGCCGCCCGTGACCGAGCAGTTGTTCTGACCGTGGCCGTAGTCGTGGATCGGGTAGGTCAGGCCGTCGCCGTTGACCTGGCCCGCGGTCATCGGGCTGCCGGCCATGCACGGCGCGCCCTGGAAGCACGAGAACCCCTCCATGTCGCTCCAGCCGTGATCCGAGCCAGCTTCGACCACCGCGATCTCTTCGCGGGCGTTCTGGCCGACGTCGCCCACGTAGAGCTCACCGGTCTCGCTGTCGAACGCGAACCGCCAGGGGTTGCGGAACCCGAGCGCGTAGATCTCGGGGGCGATGTTGGGGTCGTTCACGAACGGGTTGTCGGCCGGGATCCCGTAGTCGAACGGACCGTACTGGGCGCAGCCCTCACACGAGACTGGATCCTTGTCGGCGACGCCGGTCGGCTCGACGTCGATGCGCAGCATCTTGGCGAGCAGCACATTGAAGTTGCGGCCGGTGTTGAACGCGTCGTCGGCGGCCCCGCCATCGCCCATGCCGATGTACAGGTAGTCGTCGGGACCGAACGCGATCATGCCGCCGTCATGGTTGGGGGCGGGCTGGTGCAGCTCGAGGACCACGCGCTCGCTGCCGTCGATCGCCGTGTTGCTGTTGGGGTCGATCGTGAACTCGGAGATCCGCGTCATGCTCTCACCCTGCGGCGAGTAGTTGATGTAGACCCGCGGATCGGTCGGGTAGTAGGGATGGAACGCGAACCCGAGCAGGCCAAACTCGCTCTGGGTCGTGACGTCGACGCTCAGCAGCGGATTGGGCGCGACGTCCCCGGTGTTCATGTCGACGATCAAGATCTCGCCGTTGCGCTCGACGACGTAGAGCTCGTCGGGCTTGGTCGGGTGCCCGGTCACGAGCAGCGGGTCACCGAGGCCGCTGGCGATCAGCTGGGTCGAGAACCCGGTCGGGTTGTCCACCGGGGTGTGGGGGCAGGGCGGTGCCATCGGCTTGGGGTCGCCGTCGCCATCGCCGTCGCCATCGCCATCGCCATCGCCATCGCCGGGATCACCGTCACCGTCACCGGGATCACCGTCGCCGTCGCCGTCGCCAGGATCACCGTCGCCGTCGCCGTCACCAGGATCGCCATCGCCGTCGCCGGTCGTGTCGGTGCTGCTGGTGTCAGCGGGCGTGGTGTTGTTGCAAGCGAGCGCGCCAGCGAGGGTCAGGCTCGCGAGCACGCAGGAGATGCGAAGGGCATGTCGGGTCATGGCGCAGATGGTCGCTCGCGAGCGCGCGATCGCCAATGCAGATACTCCGGGGATCACGCACAATCCATCCGCTGGGCGTACGCGGGCGTTTTGCGCCGTTTGACCGACTGGCTGCAATTCTCACGATCCGCGAGCTCGCGGCCGCCCCACACAGGTCGATTGGTGTTCGCGAGCCTTGCTATGCTGCCCCGGATGGCGCGACAAATGGTTCGGCTTGGCTTGTGGTTGGGTCCCGTGGCGAGCGTGCTCGCGCTGGCGTGCAGCGGCGGCTCGAGTGAGGGCACCAGCGACGGCGTGGGCGTGAGCCTGAGCTTGACGGGGATCCCCGGCGACGGCGACGGCGATGCCGACGGTCCCACGAGCGACGGCAACCCCGGTGACGGCGACGGTGACGGCGACCCGGGTGACGGCGACGGCGACGGCGATGGTGACGGCGCCAAGTTCGATCTCGCGACCTTGCCCGACGCAGGCGGCGACCCGGTGCTGCCGACGATCCCTGAGACCTGCGACCAGGCGCTGATGCTCGAGAGCACGGTCGGCTGTGCGTTCCACGCCAACAAGATGCAGAACTTCGAGGAAGAGCCCAGCTCGCTCGTGCTCGGCAACGTGTCGGACGTGAACATCGCGAGCATCAACGTCTACTACGGCGCGAACGGGGGCGAGCAGCTGGTCGCCGGCCCGGTCGACATCCAGCCGGGCGGCACCTACGAGTACGTCATGAACATGCCTGGCCAGCCGGGCTCGGGCTCGGTGCTGCGGACCGGCGGCGCGTTCAAGGTGGTCAGTGATCGCCCGGTCGTGGCCTATCAGCACTCGCCGATCACGGCCGAGGCCCACAACGACTCGTCCATGCTGATCCCCGATCACGCCCAGGGCAAAAATTATATCGCGGCGACCTATACCCACAATGTGTCGGGTCCGCCGTACTTCAACGTTGTCGGGATCCACGACAACACCACGGTGACCTGGGAGCCGCCGCAGGCGACCTCGGCGGGTCCGGGGGTGCCTGCGGTCCCCGCGTTTGGCATGGGCCAGGTCGTGATCAACGCCTACGATATGTTGCAGGTGGTCACGCCCAATGACATGTCGGGCACGATCATCACGACCAGCGAGCCAGCCTGGGTGGTCGCGGCGATGCCCTGCGTCAACGTGCCCAGCAACGTGACATTCTGCGATCACATCGAAGAGCAGCTGCTGCCGCTCGAGTACTGGGGCATGGAGTACGTCGCCGCTCACGCCCCGCAGCGCGGCAACGAGGACTACTACTGGCGAGTGTTCTCGGGCGCCGACGCGGTCACGATCGTCACCGATCCTCCCCAGCCCCAGACCCCGCTGGTGCTCGACCGCGGCGAGTACATCGAGTTCTTCACGAAAGACAGCTTCATCATCGAGGCCGACGGGCCGTTCATGCCCGTGCAGTATCTCGAGGGCCAAAACGGCGGCGCGGGGACCGGGGATCCGGCCTCGTACCAGATGGTCCCGACCGAGCAATACCTGTCGCGCTACGTGTTCGTGACCGGCTCGGGCTACAATCTCAACTATGTTCAGGTCACGCGGCCGCTCGGCGGCGCCGACGTGTTCGTGGATGACGTGCTCGTGGATGGCTACTACACGGTCGGTGGATTCGAGGTCGCCGACTGGGCGATCGGATCGGGCGCCCACGTGGCTGACAGCGCGGCGCCGTTCGGCGTCACGCAGGTTGGCTATACCAACGTGACCTCGTACGCGTACCCGGGCGGGCTGCGGCTGGCGAAGATCAACCCGAACCCGCAAGGGTGAGCCGGGCTCGCGTCGCAGGGTGCCGCGACGCGTAACGCTTGCGCGGACCCACGAGCGGCGCGCGACCCAAAACCCGCCCAAACTAGAGGCCAAGGAGGAGCTCCATGGCCCGATGTACGACCTGCGGAAATGACTACGAGCGCAGCTTCGAGGTGACGCTCGACAGCAAGACCTACCCATTTGATTGCTTCGAGTGTGCAATTCACATGCTCGCGCCGACTTGCGCGACCTGTGGTTGCCGGGTCATTGGGCACGGGGTGCAGCTGGGCGACCAGGTGTTTTGTTGCGACCACTGTGCGCGAGCCGAACAACGCGTGGAACGAGACGCCGGGACGACGACCCAGCGCGCGGGGGCGAGGTGAGCGGCATGGAGGCGACAAGTCGACACTCGGAGATGGACCCCGAGCCCCAATTCACCGTCAACCCCGAGCGAATGACCACCTCCGAGGCAGAGGAGGCGGCGCAGACGTTGATTCGAGACTCCTTTGATCGCTTGCGCAAGGCCATTCGCCGACGACCGCTCGCGGCGGTGAGCGGGGCGTTCGTGGCTGGCTTCGTGCTCGGCAACGGCATCCCCCGGTTCATCGCGCAGACGGCCGTGAGCATGGGCCTGCGCGCGCTGATCGAGCGCACGCTCGCGGGCGGCAGCTCGAGCGACGCCGCTGCGTTCAGCAAGTAGCTTGACCACCCCGACAACCCACAGATCGAAAGCAAGGAACTCTACATGAACCTCGACAACTTCACCGATATCTCGCGCTCGGACGTGCTTCGTGCGCTCGGCCTGGGCCCACGCGTGCGTGACTATATCTGGCCTGCGATCGGCGTGTTCGCGACCGGAGCCTTGGTGGGCGCGGGTGCAGCGTTACTGTTTGCGCCCAAGTCCGGGGCCAAGCTGCGGGCCGAGATCCGCGACGAATTTCGCTCGCAGCTCGAGGACATCGAGCGCAAGCTCGGCATGCACAAGCATCCGATCGAAGCCGACGCGGAAGAGCTCGACAAGGACGAACAGGACGATCAACACGAAGCGGCTTGATGGTCAAGTTTGCGCGTGCTCGGTCGAGATGCGCGCGCATGTGTTCCACACGGCGGCCGCAAACTCGGGATCCGAGGCCGCGGCGGCGACGGGCCGCGGCCGCAGCATGTGCAGGTATTCGCCAGCGTGGCCCTCGAGCGCGGGGGCACAGGCCAGATAGTCGACGGCCAGGCAGGCCTGCTCGGGCGACTTGAACGACAGACGCATCAGCGGGTCTAGCCACGGCCGCATCCAGCTTGGGGCCTCGCGCGCGAGGCTGCTGGCGACGGGGCCGGGACACAGCATGTGGACGGCCAGCCAGGGGATTGGTGTGGGCTGAGCTGGGAGGAGCTCGCCTGTGGCGATCAGTCGTCGCAGGTGGATCCCGAGCGCGCACAGCTCGAGCTTCGAGCGGCCATACTCGCGCATGCCGTCGCGTGCGCCGTAGTTGAAGTAGGCCCCGATCTCGTCGATCGTGGTCGGTGGGGCTGAGCGGTGGGCCTCGGAGCTGACGATCACGACGCGGGGTCGATCGGCGCTGCCGCTGGCCGGCCGCAGCACGCCGTCTTCGATGAAGCGGCGGAGCAAGGTCGCGTTGGCGAGCACGTGGACCCCAAACATGACCTCGTAGCCCTGCGCAGACGGGCGATCGCTGAGCGGCATCAACCCCGCGTTGAGCACGACGACGTCCACAGCTGTGCCGCGATCCCGCAGCGTGTCACACAGGCGATCGACGCTGTCGAGATCCGCGAGATCGACCCCGAGCATCGAGATGTTGGGGTTGCCGGTCTCGGCGATCAGCGTGTCGGCGGTCTCGGGGATCCCGCTGCGGCAGGCCAGGATCAGCGTGGCGCCGCGGCGCGCCAGCGACCTCGCCGTGGCCAGACCCAGCCCCGTGTTGGCGCCCGTCACCAGACACACGCGACCGTCCATGCGGACCGAGTCGTCGAGCGGTGAGCGGTCGGTTACGTGGGTGCGCTGGCTGAGCAGGTCGAGCACGCCGGTCAGCGTGGCCGTGATCGGGCTTTGGTGACCCACGCCGGTCGCCTGGACGTCTTCGGCGGCTGGCCTGGACCCGGTGGCGCCGCTCGACCCGGTGACTGGCGTGGCGGGCATGTCACGCAAGAACCCGAGCGCATCATTGACGGCGGCTGGCGAGAGTCCAAAGTCGATCAGCTCGTAGCGATGCACGCCGTGACGGTTGGCCTGGTTGGCGCCGTCGTGGTCGCGCATGCTGGCGACGACCGGGGCCGTGAGCTCGAGACCGGCGGCGGCGTAGATCCGTCCGACCTCGCGGATCGGATCCTCGAGCAGGTCGGCGTAGCGGACGTCACACACGCGCAGCTGCCCGCGCTCGCGGACCGAGCTGGCGCGTTGGCCGACGTGGCGGAGCTTGGCGAGCCAGTGGCGCCCGACCTCGGCGGGGTCGACCTCGTCGCTAAAAATGCCGCGGGCGTGGGCCACCATGCTGCAGAACGAGGCGGTGGTCGCGAGGGGATCACGGTGGGTCTGGACGACCGTGAGATCCGAGAACACGGCCGCGAGGGTGTCGAGGTGCTCGAGGTGGTGCGGCGTCTTGAGCACCCACCGCCTGGCCGGCCGCTGCCACATGAGCAGCTTCATGCAGCGCGCCAGGTACTCGTACGCAAACCTGGGATCCTGCGCCTGGGCCCACGCCGCGTAGGTGGGCACGTGCATGATCGACTCGGGGGTCTGGCTGAGAAAGCACAGATCCAGCAGCAGGATGTCCTCTTCGGGGGCTTGGTGCTCGATCGGATGAACCGCGAAGAAGTCGGGGGCCATGTAGCTCGCGGCGCCCTGCGCGAACCGGGCCCGACGGATCCGCGTGGCGGTGCCCGTGCGACCCTCAGCGGGGGTTGGCGCCGGACACAGGGCCTCCCACGAGCGCAGCGATCGGGTGTCGGGATCGGCGGCGAGCAGCCGGTGCAGCTTGGTCGTGCCGGTTCGTTGAAAGCCCGCAATTGCGATCACGGGCCCCAACTCGATGTCGTTGATCTCGGGGTGCGCCGTGAACAGCTGCTCGATCCGCAGGCGGGTCACCAGCGCCTCGACGACCCGGGTCCGCTGGACCAGCCCGCCGAGGGTGTTGAGCTGGGCCTCGTGGGTCATCGACCACAGCAGCTGGCGCAGCGGCTCGCGGTAGCGGGGGTCGCCAAAGTTCGCCAGCCCGGTGTTGTCGCGTGCGGTCTGCTCGAGCTCGTCGATGTCGAACCCACGGCTGCCGACCGCTCCCAAGCTCGCGGCCAGCTGCCCCGCGCGGTTGAGCCAGCGCAGCGGCGCGGGTCGGTGCGGGTTCTTGTAGTCGCGCGAGGTCTCTCGCATGGTCATGACAGCACCTCGCGCTTCAGCTGATCCAGCGTGACCACGCGGGTGTTCGGTTGCGGGTGTCGCTCGGCGCGGACCCAGCGAAAGCACATCGTGCCCGACTCGTGGTTGAGCGTGCGGATCCAGTTGGGCAGGCCTGGATCGGCGTGAGCGACCACGATCCGGACCGAGCCGTCGCTGGCGTAGTGGGCGCTGTGCTTGTTCACGTGGACTTGAAAGTTGCGGTAATCGAGCGACTCCATCCAGTAATTGTTGAGCTGGAAGTTCCAGTGCTCACACGGGGGCGGCGTGACCTCGATGACCAGGGCCTGGTCGGGCGCGAGCGCCCAGTGCGAGTGATAATAGACAATGTTGGGATCGCCGCCCGCCGCGGTCGAGCGCTCGGGGTCGAACAACGGCAATGTGTTGCTGTGCGACTTGAAGTCCCGGGCCCACTTGGCGAACAGCAGCGAGGCCCCCGCGACCAGCGTGCTGGTCGCGCGCAGGCCCTCTTCGAGCATGGCTGGGGTCAGCGGCTGGGGTGTCGCGTCCATGTCGATACACTCGATCGTCAGCTCCGCGGGCTGCTCGTTGGCGCGATCCAAGAAGGTCTGGCGGACCACCAAGGTCCCGCTCTCGGGCGTCATCGGCAGCCAATTGCCCGGGTGCGGCGTCGCGCTAATGATGATCTCGAAGCTGCCGTCGTCCTCGACGTGCAGCTGCGATCCCTCGATGTAGCCGGTCGGTGGCATGCCGCCGCCCTGGCCGTAGTGGCCGATCATGCTGCCGAAGCTCAGGTACGCGATGGTGTTGCGCTGGCCGCGAATCCGGTACTCGAGCGCGCCGCTGATCCGGGCCGTCTGATAATAGTTGTCCGGGTTGTCGCTGCCCATCTTCACGGTCTCGTGGACCACGCGGTGCAGCACCGGGCGCGCAGGGTCGGCGTATTCGACGAACGCCTCCAGCCCTGCGCGGGTCAGCCGGGTCAGGTAGCGGTAGCCCTCGGCCTGATCGAAGGGGGTCTGCGGTGTGCCCGGAAAGCTCAGCGACGCGCCGGCTGCCTTGAGCGTGTCGCAGAACTCTGCCCAGGCCTGGCCGCTCACGATCCGCGCGGCGGCCTGGTCTTCGGGGGTCTGGCCGCGCAGGTTCATCCACCAACGCGACGCCCGGCGGTATTGATCCAAGGCGGAGATGAGTGTTCGCCTCATTGGCGCTGTGTACCACGAGCGTGGCTCGGTTGATCTCGGTGACCCGATTTTGGATGATCGCGCGATGAGCAGCGAGATCCTCAGTCGCGCCGCCGCCCTGCGAGCCTGGGCATGCCATCAGGGCTTTGGCTCGAGCGCGACTCACAGCCCGCAGACGATCGTGGCCACGCGCGGCTGGGTGCGGACCCTGGGCGGGGCCGATCCCTACTTCGGGTTGTTCGCTCGCGGGGCGCAGCTCGAGCTCGCGCCGATCTCCGCGGCCGTGCAGGCGGGCGAGCTGCGCGTGACGCCTGCGGTCCGCGGGTGCATGTATCTGGTCGCGGCCGCGCACGCGGACCTGGCCCTCAGCGTGGCCCACCACGGCAGCCAGGTCCGGAGCCAGCGGGACATCGAGAAGGCTGGCGGCACCGCCAAGCAGATCGACAAGACCGCGAAGGCGATCGTGCGCGCGCTCGAGGCTGGCCCGCAGACCACCGCCGAGCTGCGCAAGGGGCCCGCCGCCAAGGCGATCGTCAGCTTTGGTGACAAGGGCAAGAAGGTGGGCTCGACCTCGTCGCTGCCGGTCGCGCTGCGCCAGCTCGAGTTCGACGGCGCGATCGAGCGGACCCCGATCGACGGCCGCCTGGACACCGAGACCTACCAGTGGTCCGTTCGCCAGACCAAGCTCACCAAGCACGCGCCCGCGGACGCCGAGCGGGCGATCGCCGCGATGTTCTTCGAGCATCACAGCCCCGCGAGCTTCGAGCACTTCGTCGCCTGGTCCGGGCTGGGCAAGAAGGTCGCGAAGGCGGCCATGGCCGAGCTCGATCTGGTCGAGGTCGAGGTCGAGACCCACGCCGACGAGCCCGAGAAGATGTGGGCGACCGTGGCCGCCATGAAGCTGGCGTACAGCAAGGCCAAGCCCAAGGGGGTCGCGCTGCTGGGGCTACAGGATCTGTACCTGGTCGTGCGCGGCGGGCCATCGAGTGTGTGCCCGGCCGCCCACCTGGATGTCGAGATCCCGCGCTGGGGTCCGATCGGGGGCGGCTCGATCCGCGCGACCAAGCACCCGCACCTGCGCGCGCTGCTCGTCGACGGGATGCTCGCGGGGTTTTGGGACGTGAACGCGCGCATGGACGAGCAGGTGCTCGCGTGGCTCGACACCCCAAGCAAGACGGTCGCGCGCGCGGCCGAGCGGCAAGTCGCGGGGTTGCGGAGCTTCATGGCCGCGGAGCTGGGCCACTCGAAGATCTACTCGATCGACAGCGACGCGAAGATCGACGCGCGCTTCGAGCTGGTCCGCGGGCTGGGCAGCTGAGCTTGTACACTGCTGGGATGAACTGTCGCTGGAGTTCTCGCTGGTGTGTCTCGGTGCTGGGTCTGGCGCTCGCGGTCGCGTGCGCGGACGAGCCTGCTGGGGAAGGTGAGGCTTCGACGGAGACCGAGACCGGTGGTGATGGCGACGGTGATGGCGACGGCGATGGCGATGGCGATGGCGATGGCGATGGCGATGGTGATCCGGGCGACGGCGACGGCGACGGCGACGGAGATGGCGGCGTCGCCTGCAGCGGTCACGTCGAGCTGTGCGATCGCCCCTACGACGAGGTCGTGTTCGCCGGCACCCACAACGCCCACGCCGCGACCGACGAGGGCTTCTCGCAGTTCAACGCCAACCACAAGCAGGGCATCCCCGCGCAGCTGCAAGACGGCGTGCGGGTGATGCTGCTCGACACCTATTACGACGCCGACGATCCCAGCGAGATCGTGCTGTGCCACGGCCCCTGCAACCTGGGCTCGACGCCGCACCTGGAGGTGCTGACGAGCATGGTCGACTTCCTGCACGACAACCCCGGCGAGCTGCTCACGCTGATCTACGAGGACCACGTCGACGCCGCGGACCTGGCCCTGGACTACGAGGCGACCGGCGCGATCGACCTGGTCTATGCCCACGAGGTTGGTCAGCCGTGGCCGACGCTCGGCGAGCTGGTCGACGCCGACACCCGCTTGATCGTCACCGCCGAGCAGGGCTCACCGCCGCCCGCGTGGCACCACAACGTCTGGGAGGTCGGCTGGGACACCCCGTATGGACCGATGGATCCCGCTGAGCTGTCGTGCGAGCTCAACCGCGGGTCGAGCGACAACGACCTGTTTCTGGTCAATCATTGGGTCAACAACGACATCGGCCTGCCCTCGGCGGCCGACGCCGAGGTCGTCAACGAGTATGAGTTCTTGCTGGCGCGGGCCCAGGAGTGCCAGGCGCTGTGGGACCACGCGCCAAACTTCTTGGCGGTGGACTTCTACGAGCGCGGCGATCTGTTCGCGGTGGTCGAGACGCTCAACGGGTTTTAAGACGGGTCGCAGACGCCGTTGCAGAAGCTCTCGACCACGCCCGTACGCAGGAATTGCTCGACCGTCAGGATCGCGTTGGGCACGTTGGCGAGGGCCCCGTGCGGGTCGCTCCCCTCGGTCATGGGCACGTTGGCGAGGGGGATCGGCGGCAGGCCAAAGTCGTACTCGATGAACGCCGACCCCGAGTACGGCTGCTCGACCTGGTCGATCCCAAACAGCGGACGATTGGCCGGGTTCACCTGGGGGATCCCCAGCTCGCGGGCCATCAGGTGGGTGCCGAAGTTCGTGACCAGGTGATCGCCGATCGCACCCAACATCAGGACCTCGTGCGGTCCGGTGCCCGGGAGTGGATCGCTGATCACGTGGCGCGAGAACCCGGTTGGCTCGGACCGATCCCACAGGATCTGGATCAGCTCGAACGCGATGCGCATGTCCAGCTTGTCGCCGTAGGCACCGTTGGTCAGGGTCGCGAGCGGCGTGAACGCCTCGCTGCGGTCGAGCAGCAGGCCGTAGGGCTGACCGGGGACCGCGAGCACGCCGCGCTCGACGTCGGTCGTCAGGGCCATGTAGGTCGAGCCCATGATCCCGCCCAGGCTGGCCCCAAAGAAATAGCTGCGATCCGTGTCGATCAGCAGCGGCTCCATGCCGGGGCCGACGAGCTCGGGCGCGTCGGCGAACGACTCTCGCATCATTCGCATGGCCGCGAGTCCGTTGAACGCGCCTTGCCCGAGACGATCGACGATCGTGACAAAGTCGTCGACCCGCCCGGTCTGTAGCACACTGGCGATCTGGCCGAGATCCTCGTTGGAGAGGCCCAGCCATGTGGTCGCAAACACCACGAAGTTATAGTCCGTCGCCAGGTCGCGCAGCAGCGAGTCGTCGACGTCCTCGTACGAGCCAAACAGCCCGTGACCAAACTGCACCAGCCCGGCCGGCTCGCTGAACGCCGAGGTCGGGATCAGGACCATGAACGGGTACTCGGTGGTCGTGTTCGGCTCGGGCAGGCCGTCGGCGCCGAACGTGAACCGCCCCGCGGGGCCGGGCTCGTCGAGATACAGCGGCACCAGCAGATCGCCCGTCACCCGCATCGCGATGCCCGGCGACGGATCGACGTCGATCTTCACGATGTTGAACTGTGGCCCGGCGTCGAACATCGCCAGGCCCTCATCGCGGACGTGGACCATGCGATCGGTGATGTTGGCGTCGCTGGCGGTCGTGAAGTCCCACGCGAGCTGCAGGTCGGCGCGTCCGATCCCCGCGTCGCCCAGGCGCAGGAAGATGTCGGCGTACAGACCCCGGCGCGCCTCGATTGTCTCGTCGTCGCTGGGGCTGATGTCACGCAGGGCGGCGAACCCTGGGCTGGCTTGGATCGGCGTGCCGCCTTGATCGACGAGACCGCGAATCGCGACAATGTAGCGGGAGTTCGGATCGAGCCGCACCGCCGGGCGGATCATGAACGCCCGGCGCCCGTCGTCGCCGTGCGACATGTCGAGCTCGGCCCAGTGGGGCACGCGCGCGCCCGTGTCTGCGTTGAGCACGATCGTCGGCGAGTCGTCGGCGAGCGAGGCTTCGATCGTGATCGGCGTGGGCAGGCCCTGGAGCGAGACGCCCGGGAAGTAGGCCAGCAGCGTGCTCGCAGGGGAGAACCCGTCGCTGTCCACCCACGCGTCGGGATCGGGCTGATAGCCGTTGCTCTCGGGCACGAGCGCCCCGCTGAACGCCAGCCGCCGACCGGTCGGCGAGTCGGGGTCGTCGATCGAGAACACATTGTTCGGATAGGGGAATCCACAATAGTCGGGGAGCAGGGGATCGCAGTCGAGGGTCGGCCACGCGACGTCGGGATCGACCTCGGTGCTGTCGCCGTCGCCGTCGCCGTCGCCCGTGGTGCCGCCCGTCTCGGTCCCGGTGTCGCTGGTGTCTGCGATCTCGTCGTCGGTGCAGGCGAGCAGTAAGGTCAGCGAGCTGGCGAGGAGCAGGGTTCGAGGCAAGACAGGCGAGGTCATCGGCGCAGCATCGCACTAGCGCGGGCGGCGGGAAACCCCGGAGGAATCCTGGATTCACATCCACTCCTCAGCTGATCCCCGGCCAGCCGCCGCAGCCTCGACACGCCGCGCGCCAGCAGTTGCCCAACCGCGCCCACCCAGCACGTAGCGCTTGGCGGCCGCCGCCGCTCTGATAGGTTCGGGCCCCCGGTGCCGGAGCACACCCATGCCCGTCGACGTCATCTTCCTCGAACCCAACTTCCCCCGAAACCAGCGGGAGTTTGCCCGCGCGCTGCATGCCGTGGGCGCGCGCGTCACCGGGATCGGTGAGCGGCCCAAGGAGTATCTCGACGACGAGATGCGCCACTGGCTGAGCCACTACGAGCAGGTCAGCAACGTCACGGATCCGACCCAGGTCGAGCGGGCGGTTCGCTTCATGCAGTCCAAGATCCGCGTGGACCGGCTCGAGGCCGCCGTAGAGGCCCACGTGATGTGTGCGGCCAAGGTCCGCGAAGCCTGCGGGATCCCGGGGACGTCGGTCGAGACCACGTTCTTGTGCCGCGACAAGCCGGCCATGAAAGAGGCGCTGCGCAAGGCCGGGGTGGCGTGCGCCCAGTCGATCGGCTCGGACGACGCGCGGGAGATCCAGCAGTTCGTCCAGCAGATCGGCTACCCGGTGATCGTCAAGCCGCGCGACGCCGCGGGGGCGGCCGCGACCTACCGGTGTGACGACGACGCGTCGCTGGCCCAGGCGCTGCACGAGAGCGGCGTGGGTCAGGGCCACAGCGTGGCGGTCGAAGAGTTCATCGAGGGCCACGAAGGGTTCTGGGACACGATCACCGTCGGCGGCACGGTCGTGCACGAGTTCGTGTGCCACTACTATCCAAGCGTGCTCGAGGCGATGCGCTCGCGCTCGGTCAACCCGCAGTTCATCTGCACCAATCGGGTCGACGCGGCCGGCAGCTACGACCAGGTCAAGGAGATGGGCCGCAAGGTCATCTCCGCGCTCGGGATCAAGACCAGCGCCACCCACATGGAGTGGTTCTTCGGTCCGAAGGGGCTCAAGTTCAGCGAGATCGGCTGCCGCCCGCCGGGCGTCGGCGCGTGGGATCTGTACTGCGCGGCCAACGACGTCGACATCTATCGGGAGTGGGCCGAGGCGGTGGTGTGGCGGACCCAAAAGCAGACTCTGTCGCGTCGGTTCTCGGCGGGGATCGTCGCGCTGCGCCCCGATCGCGACGGTCGGATCGTCGGCTACGAGGGCGTGGACGCGGTCGAGCGCGCGTTCGGGCAGTGGATCATCGACTCGCACTTTCCGGCCGCGGGCACGCCCACGGGGCCGGTCGGCGCGGGGTTCATGGCCAACGCGTGGATCCGCATGAAGCACCCCGACTACGACGAGCTGCGACGCATGCTCGACCTCGTGGGCCAGACGGTGAAGGTTCGGGCAGCTTGAGCGTGGCGATGGCGACCCCCGCACCCCGTCCCCGCGACGTTGTCCTGCTCGGCGCCCAGCGGTTTGACTCCACGCTCGGCTCGGTCGTGCGTGGGCTCGAGTGCGACGGCCCGATCGCGCTGATCACCGCCGGCTGGCGCGACCGCGAGGACGAAGACGAGGAGCTGCGCAACCACCTGGCCTGCAAGACCGTGAACCTGCGCCTGTATCACCGCAGCGACGAGGTCAACGCCCGCGACGGCGATCTGGCCAAGGCCCACCGGGCCAAGCAGACCACGCTGCGCCACAAGCAGGACTTCTACCGGATCCGGCTCGAGCACGAGCTGGCGGCGAACCACGTGATCCGCCAGCGCCGCGCGCCCGCCGAGGTCCTCATGGAAGAAGAGGGCGCGTCGGTGGCCGCGATCCGGGCGCTCGACGCCTACCACCTGACCCAGTGCGAGCGCGTGCACCAAGAGTTCGAGCAGGCCGAGGGCCTGTACGAGCGGCCCGTGATCAAGGAGCACCGCGAGCAGATCGCCGAGGCGCTCGCGGGCTGCAACGCGGTGGCGATCGCCGGGGGCCACGTCGCGGCGCTGCTCAACCGCATGCGCCTGTTTGGGATCCGCGAGCTGTTGACGGATCAGCGGGTGTTCGCGTGGTCGGGCGGCGGCATGGTGGTCAGCGAGCGGATCGTGCTGTTTCACGACTCGCCGCCGCAGGGGCCGGGCGCGTCGGAGGTCCTGGGCTCGGGGCTGGGCCTGGTGCCCGGCGTGGTCGTGCTGCCGCACCCGCGCACGCGCCTGCGGCTGGACGACCCCGGGCGCGTCGGTCTGCTCGCGCGCCGGTTTGATCCGGCCCAGTGCCTGGCGTTCCCCGAGGGCGCGCACGTGACCTTTCATGAGGGCGCGCTGGTGCGGCCGTCAGCGATCACGCGCCTGTGCCCCGACGGCTCGTGCACCCTGCTCGAGGAGCAACCGTCATGACCAGCGCGATCCGAGAGCTGCTCGCGGCCGGGCCCGAGGCCAACATCGACGAGTGGATGAAGGGCCGGAGCTTCCCGCTGGTCGAGGGCAAGAACGCGACGCTGGTGTGGCGCGGCGACGCCGACGAGGTCCGCCTGCGCCACTTCATCTTTGGGCTCGAGACCTCGCAGCCGCTCGCGCGGATCGAGGGCACCAACCTGTGGTACCTGGAGGTCGAGATCCCGCCGCGCTCGCGCGTCGAGTACAAGCTCGAGGTTCGCCGCGGCGACAAGAACGAGTGGATCCGCGACCCGCTCAACCCTCACCGCGCGCATGATCCGTTCGGCGCGAACTCGGTGCTGCAGGGCGCAGGCTACGAGATCCCGGTGTGGACCCGGCCCGACCCCAAGGCCCGCGCGGGGCTGCTCGAGCCGTTCTCGATCCACAGCGAGGCGTTTGGCGAGGCCCGCACCGGGCACCTGTATCTGCCGCCGCGGTTTCGCAAGACCCGGCAGTACCCGCTGTTGGTGATCCACGACGGCTCCGACTACATGCGCTTCGCGGGCATGAAGACGGTGCTCGACAACCTGATCGAGCGGCTGGAGATCCCCGCGTTGGTCGCGGTGTTCATCGACTCGCCCGATCGCCTGCGCGAGTACGCCGACGACGAACGCCACGCCCGGTTCGTGACCGAGGAGCTGTCGCCGCGGCTCGCCAAGCGGCTGCCGCTGCTCGACACGCCCAAGGGTCGGTGCCTGATGGGCGCGAGCTTTGGCGGGGTCGCGGCGCTGTCGACCGCGGTCCGCTACCCGAACTACTGGGGTCGGCTGCTGCTGCAGTCGGGCTCGTTCGCGTTCACGGACATCGGCCACCAAAACCACCGCGGGCCGCTGTTCAACCCGGTCGTGCGGTTCATGAACGCGTTTCGCGAGGACCCCAAGGCGATCAGCGAGCGGGTGTTCGTGAGCTGCGGCGTGTACGAGTCCTTGATCTACGAGAACCGATCTCTGGTACCGTTGCTCGACGAGACCGGCATGCAAGTGCGCTTTGTCGAGGCCCGCGACGGACACAACTGGGAGAACTGGCGCGACCGCTCGCGCGAGGGGCTCTCGTGGCTGTTTCCCGGCCCCCTGCTGATGATCTACGAGTGAAAGAAGGACACCGTGGCTGATATCGTTCGCAACATTGGGCTCTCTCTTGGCGCTGACCTGTGCTGGCCGATCTGCTACGAGCAGATCATGCGGGGGCTGGATCTGAACATCCCCAGCGGCGCTGACACCCTGCGCTTCGATGTCGAGCGGGTGACCATTGAGCCGTTCGATCTGACCCAGGGGTGCAAGTACGACGTGGTCATTGACCGGCTCACGCACTGGTTTCACATGTCGCGCGAGTGGATCAAGAAAGCCGTGCTCATGGACGGCCTGTACGTGCTCAACAACCCGTGGTCGGTGCAGTCGATGGAGAAGCACACGGCCTACTGCGCGATGATGCACCTGGGCATGCCGGTCCCCACCACCTGGCTGATCCCGCCCAAGGACTACGTCACTCAAAACCCGGACCTCGAGCCCACCCTGACCCGCTACGCCAAGCTGTTCGACATTGGCCGACTCGGGCAAAGGATGGACTTTCCGATGTTCGTCAAGCCCTACGACGGCGGCGGCTGGAGGTCGGTGCGCAAGACCGACAACGAGGGCGACCTGCGCGACGCGTACGAGAACAGCGGCGCCGACGTCATGCACGTGCAGGCGGGTGTGTACCCGTACGACGCGTTCGTGCGCAGCATCGGGTTTGGGCCGCAGGTCCGCCACGTCAGCTACGACCCCGACAAGCCGCTTCACGATCGCTATCGCGAGCAGCACTACGACACGATCGGCGCCGCGGATCTCGAGACCCTTCGCAAGATCACGCTGACGATCAACACCTTCTTTGGCTGGGAGTTCAACAGCTGCGAGTCGCTGCGCAAGGACGGTGTCTGGCACCCCATGGACTTCGCCAACGCCTGCCCGGACTCGCAGGTGACCAGCTTGCATCGCCACTTTCCGTGGCTGATCAAGGCGTACATTCGGTGGAGCGTGTTTTGTGCGGCGACCAAGCGGCCGATGCGAATGACCCTGGACTGGGCGCCGTATTATGCGATCGCCGCGAGCGAGCGCAGCTACACCGAGAAGCTGGACGCGTACGCGAAGATCGCCGACGAGCGGCTCGAGACCGCGCGGTTCGAGGAATTCTGCGCGACGCACCTCTCGCACCTCGACGAGGTCGCCCACGAATTCTTTGGTGGGCCGGTCGCCCGCGACGCGGTCCACCAGAAGGTCGCGTCGCTGTTCCCTGCCCACGAGATCGAGCCGTTCACCGAGCTGTTCTGGCAGCGAATTCAAGACTGGCGTCAGGAGACGGAGTAGCCCATGTACGAGACCATCGTCCAAACCATGTTCAAGAAGGCGCAGTGGCATTCAGAGCGGATGCAGACCGAGGCCACGCTGGTGCGGTGGGGCCACATGGGCCAGCCCGTGCTGATCTTCCCGACCGCGGGCGGCGACGCCGAAGAGATCGAGCGCTTTCACCTGGTCCGGGTGTTGGAGCCGCTGATCAGCGCGGGCCGCATCAAGGTGTACTCGTGCGACAGCGTGGCCGGCCGGGCGATGGTCCACCAAGAGGGAAGCCCGCAGCATCGCATGTGGCTGCTCAATCAATTTCATCAGCACGTGCGCCACGAGGTGGTCCCGGCGATCCGCAAGGACTGCAACAGCGACGACATCGGGATCTGGACGACCGGGGCGTCGATCGGGGCGTTCCACGCGGTCGCGGTCACCTGTCGGTGGCCGAACGTGTTTCATCGCGCGCTGGGCATGAGCGGGACCTGGAACATCCTTCGCTTCTTCAAGAGCGAAGATAAGTACACAGAAGACTACTTTGTGTCGTCGCCGCTGCAGTTCGTGCCCACCCTGGGCGGCGTGCACCTCGACGAGCTGCGCAAGCGCTTCATCCTGATGGCCTCGGGGTCCGGGCGGGCCGAAGACATGAGCGAGAGCTGGGGCTTGGCCAACTTGCTGGGGAGCAGGGGCGTGCCGAACCGGGTCGATCCGTGGGGCGACGAGTGGCACCACGACTGGCCGACCTGGCGGAACATGCTGCCGAAGTACCTGGGCGAGTGGACCGCGTAGCCGGTCAGCGTCGCAGCGCGAACAGCAGGGCGACTCGCTCGCTGGAGCTCATTGACGTGTCGACGCCGTACGCCTGGTCGACGGCGGCGTCGAGTTCGCGATGGGCGTGGGCGAGGGCGGCGGGCATCGTAGCTGGGGTGTAGAGCGCCGCGAGGCTCATGAGTTGGTGGGCCTGGCGGAGCTCGAGCAGGTCTGCGGCGCGGCGCTCGATCGCGGCGCGGTGATCGGGCGACGGCGCTGGGGGCCACGGGAAATTGTTGTAGACGAGCTCGATCGAGTAGCGAAGATCCGACTTGATGCGGCCGCCGATCTGCCGCAGCCAGGCGTCGTGCATGGTCGAGCTGAGCACGCCAAAGTGGTACTTGCTGGCGCCCGCGATTGCGATGCAGCTGTCGGCGATGATGTGATCCGGTGAAAAGTAGCCAAGCGGGACCCGCGGGCGGCGGGCCGAGGGGTGGCGGGGGATCAGCACATAGTCGCTGGTCGGCTGCCTGATCTCGCCAAAGTTACTCGGGGTGGCGGCGAGCTTGCGGGTCGCGGGGCGGGTGCTGGCGCGGCGGTGGGCGTGAACCTGGGCGACCCGCCGCATGATCGCGGGGCAGGACTGAAGTTGGGCCTGGCTCGCGTCGATCAGCCACAGGCACCAGCGGGGCTGTCCGGCCAGGTACTGGCGGGCGCTGATGAAGGGACGGATGAACGCGGCGGCGCGGGGATCGGCGTGGATGAGCTCGAGCCGCTCGGCCTCGCTCAACAACAGGTGGCCGCCGTCGTTGGGCATGTTGCCAAAGCTGGCCCGCGGCGTGTGTGGGTCGAGCGGGTCACGGCGCTTGGCGAGGGTCTCGTGGGGACCGGCGACCAGGTAGGGGTTGATCGACTCGACCACGCGGACGTCGCCGACCTCGTAGATCCGCCGCGGTCGCCGAGCTCGGGCCGCGAAGCCGATGATCACCACATGCACATTCGCCTGGCCGCGCCACGCGAAGCTGCGGTGCGCAAAGGTGATCGTGGTCGCCCCGTCGCGGTCCAGCAGCGGCCACAGCAAGCCGGGCTGCTCGCCCTGGGTGATCGAATTGGTCGAGACGAACGCGACCTCGACCTCGGTGCCCGCGACGTAGTCCGCGGCCTTCTTGAACCACGCGCAGGCGTAGTCGAGGGCGCTGGTGCCCCTCGCGGCGGCGAACACGATCTGCATGTCGTCGACCTGCGCGCCGGTTCGGGCTTGCTTGCCGATGAAGGGCGGGTTGCCGATCACGTGGGAGCACGCTGCGGCGGGTAGCAGGTCAGCCCAGTCGAGGCGCAGGGCGTTGGCGCAGCGGATGGTTGGGGTCGTGGGTGTCGCGCGAGCGGGCAGGGGAGACCCGAGCAGCTCGGCGTGCTCGCGGTCGAGCTGCTGCTCGAGCGCGGCCAGGCTCGCGCGGGTGGCCTCGGCGGGGGCGGCCTGGATCTCGATCCCGTAGCACTGCTCGATCGAGACCGCGTATGGATGCGGGTCGGCGAGGCTGCGGATGATCTCGAGCTCGAGCCTGCGAAGCTCGCGATAGGCCACGAGCAGGAAGTCGCCGCAGCCGCACGCGGGGTCGAGCAGGCGCAGCGCCGCGAGCCGGGCGTGGAGCTCGGCGAGGCCCTGACGTCGCGCGGGTTCGTGCAGTTGCGCGAGCCGACCCAGCTCCGCCTCGAGCTCGTCGAGGACCAGCGCGCGCAGCAGGTTGAGGACGTCGGCCTCCCCGGTGTAGTGGGCGCCGAGCTGGCGTCGCTGCGCGGGGTCCATGGCCTCAGCGACGCGCGAGCGCGCGCTCGAGCGCTGGCGCGAGCACACCGGCCACGCGCTCACAGGCGGCGGGCACCGGGCGCATCGGCTCGAGCGGTCGCCACGCCTCGACCAGCAGATCCCGGCGCAGCTCCAGCGACAGCACCTGCCCCGGGTAGGCCACCGACCACGCGTGGCCGAGCGTGCTGGGGTGGAGAAAGTAGGTGTCGTTGGCCGTGGGCGTGAACCCGGCCTGGGCGAACCCGGCGAGCAGCTGTTCCTCGATCCCGACGGGCGCGAACAGCTGGCCGTCGCCGTCGCGGGTCAGCAGGTCGACCTCGGCGCGCAGCGGCCAGGTGTCGTGGCGCTCGGGCGCGCAGGCCCAGCGCAGGTTGGTGACGATCTCGTCGTCGACCGCGTCGATGCCGAGCGAGCGCGGCCCGTAGGTGTGGGGCAGCAGCGCGAGGCCGCCGGCCCCACACACGGCCGCGAACGCCTGGCGGGCCAGCTCGACGTAGGCGGTGTGGAGCTCGAGCAGCAGCGCGCGATCGCTGGGGTCGCGCACGTAGCTGGGGATCCCGGGTGTCAGCGCGCCCGCGTCGAGCGAGCCCCCGCGATAGTCGGCCACCCGGTTGCAGTCGACGAAGGTCCGCGGGATCAGGCAGCGCAGCAGCAAGACCGAGCGCTGCGGGGCGGCTTCGATCAGCGCGAGCGCGGTCGCCCGGCCCAGCGCCCACGCGGCGACGTCGGTGTTCACGTGGAAGAACTCGTGCAGATCCGCCGGCAGGTCGCCGCCCAAGCGCGCGCGCAGCCGATCGTAGTGGCCGCGCTCATCGGCGCCATGCGGAACCTCGACGAGCAGGTCGGGCGGTGCGTCTGGATCGGTGCGGGGACCGCGGAGCAGCTCGACGTCGACGACGTCCGCGACGGAGCCGGGCAGGGCGACGCTCATGACTCGGTTCTACCCGACAAACTCGACAACGACACAACTCCGGGTCTGGTAAGCTCGGCCTCGAGCTAGCCGCATGAACCGTACACCGATGCTCGTTCTCGCTGGCGGCAAGGGCTCGCGCCTGGCACCGCTGACTTGCCACCGCGCCAAGCCTGGGGTGCCGTTCGCCGGCCGCTACCGGATCATCGACTTCGTGCTCTCGAACGTCGTGAACTCGGGCTACAGCCGGGTGTTCGTGCTGACCCAGTTCATGGCCTCGAGCCTGATCCGGCACATCAGCAGGAACTGGCACCTCAGCGGCATCCAGGAGTTCATCGAGATCGTGCCCGCCCAGATGCGGATGGGGCCGTCTTGGTATAAAGGCACCGCCGACGCGGTCTGGCAGAACGCGAACCTGCTCCACGAGTCGCGCTCGGCCCACGTGGGGATCTTCAGCGGCGACCACATCTACAAGTTTGCGATCGACCAGATGCAGGAGCTGCACGAGCAGGTCGGGGCGGATCTCACGATCGCCGGCTGGCCGGTGCCGATCGCCGAGGCCCACCAGTTCGGCGTGATGGAGGTCGACGCGAGCGGCCGGCTGGTGGGGTTTCAGGAGAAGCCCAAGGAGCCCAAGCCGATGCCCGGCGATCCCACGCGGGCGCTGGTCAGCATGGGCAACTACTTCTTTCGGCGCGACGTGCTGATCGACGTGCTCGGCGTGGACGCGGAGGTCCAGGAGTCGTCGCATGACTTTGGCAAGGACGTGATCCCGCGCTTGCTTCGCGGGGGCGCGCACATTCATGTCTACGACTTCGGCACCAACAAGGTCCCGGGCGAGCGCGACGGCACGATCCCTTACTGGCGCGACGTCGGCACCCTCGAGGCCTACTTTACCGCCAACATGGAGGTCCGCAGCTCGCTGCCAGCGGTCAACCTCTACAACCGGCAGTGGCGGATCCGCACCGCGCAGCGCGACTACCCGCCGGCCCGCCTGGTCCAGCACTCGGGCGCGCACGCGATGACGTCGGCCAGTGACTCGCTGGTGTGCGAGGGCTCGATCGTGTCGAGCACCACGCTGCAGCGGGTGATGCTCGGCTACGACACCTTCATTCGGCCGGAGTGCCACCTCGAGGACAGTTTGATCATGTCGGGGTGTGACATCGGCGAGGGCTCGCGGCTCAAGCGGGTGCTGCTCGACAAGAACTGCACGATCGAGCCTGGGACCGAGATCGGGTTTGACACCGAGGCCGACCGGGTCCGGTTCCCGTTCGTCAGCGAGACCGGGATCGTGGTGCTGCCCAAGGGCACCGTGGTGCCCCGGTCCGGGCCGATCAAGCTGGCGTTCGACATGGCCGAGCTGATGCGTCGGGACCCGGACACCAAGCAGACCATGGCCGAGTACGAGGGCCGCTACGAGCTCACGGATCGGTCCCGGCACAGCCATCAGTCTTCGGGGCCCCGCTACAAGCGGTGAGCGGGCCCTGGCGCGGCCGACGAGGTGTTCAGTACCTCCCTGCCAGGGGTAGTTTTGTCGACGCGTGTAGCGGGCCCGAGCGGTGGTGTGCGGGATGTGTATGGGGCTGACTTTAGTTGGTAAGACTGGGGCCAATGCGGATCCTGCATGTCTCGAGTGAGTGCGCTCCATGGGCGAAGACTGGCGGCCTGGGCGACGTGGTCGGAGCGCTGCCCGACGCGCTGTGTCGCGCCGAGCCGGGGGTCGAGGCCGCGACGGTGCTGCCGTATTACCGCGCCGCCAAGACGGCGCTGGCCAAGCAGGGGCTCGCACCGCAGGACACGGGGATCGTGGCGGATGTCAGCCTGGGCGCCGCGACGGCGCGGGTTCGGTTTCTTCGCCTGGATCGGCCCGATCGCGCGCCGCTGATTTTTGCGGCCAACGACGCGGCGTTTGATCGTGAGGGCCTGTACGGGCACGAGGACGACGCGCTGCGCTTCATGTTGTTGTGCAAGTCCGTGGTCGGGGTCGCCAAGGCGCTGATGGGCGGGGCGCCGGACGTGCTGCACGCTCATGACTGGCACGCGGCGTTGATCCCGGGGCTGGTCGCGACCAACGCCCGCGCCCTGCTGCCGCGCACGCGCACGGTCCTGACGCTGCACAACCTGGCGTATCAGGGCGTGTGCTCCAACGAACTGTTTCCGATCAGCGGGCTGCCGTGGGACGTGTTCCACCTCGACGCGTTCGAGTGGTACGACCAGATCAACCTGCTCAAGGGTGGCATCGCGCTGGCCGACGCGGTCACGACCGTGAGCCCGACCTACGCGCGCGAGATCAAGACCGCGGAGTTTGGCAGCAACCTAGACGGGGTGCTGCGGCGGCACGAGGTGTATGGGCTGCTCAACGGGATCGACACCGAGGAGTGGGACCCGGCTACGGATCCGCATCTCGCGTCGCACTATGACGTGGACAGCCTCGACGCCAAGCGAGCGGTGCGGGCCGAGCTGCTGCGGATCTGCGAGTGGCCCGAGCTGCCCGACGTGCCGCTGTTTGGGATCGTCAGTCGCATGACCGCGCAAAAGGGGCTCGACCTGGTGGCTGGGCTGGTGTCGGAGCTGCATGGGTTGCCCGCGCGGCTGGTGGTGCTGGGTACCGGGTCGCCGAAGCTCGAAGAGGCGTTTCAGATGGCGGCCCGCCACTACACCTGGAACGTGCGCACGGACATCGCCTTTGATGGGCCGCTGTCGCACAAGATCATCGCGGGGTGTGATGCTTTGCTGGTGCCGAGCCGGTTCGAGCCGTGCGGGCTCACGCAGATGTACGCGATGCGCTGCGGGACCGTGCCGATCGTGCACGCGACTGGGGGGTTGGCGGATACTGTCCATGATCCCGGGGATGCGGCGCTGGCCCGTGGGGAGGGGACCGGGTTCGCGTTCAAGCATCCGACTTTGGTTGGGCTGCGCTGGGCGATGGGGCGGGCGGCGAAGATGTATCGGAAGCATCCGGCGGGGTGGCGGGCGATCCAGCAGGCGGGGATGCGGCGGGACTGGAGCTGGCGGAGGTCGGCTGGGGACTACTTGAAGCTGTACCGCGCGCTCTGCCGCTAAACGAAAGCCGTGCCCTGCCC
>NZ_PVNL01000103.1 GCF_002994635.1 Enhygromyxa salina
CCCCCGAGCCGCTTCCCCCACCGCCCGAGAGCCCGGTGAGGCCGTACTCCTCTGGCCACAGCAGCTGGGCCAACACCACCGCCAGCACGGCCCCGGCCATGGCCCCGAGCGTCGCCCGCCACCAGGTCGAGTCTCCGGCCAGGCGCCGCATCAGCCCGGCCAGCCGCTCACCGATCCCCGGCGGCCGGATCCGCGCGAGCTGGTGTTCGACGAGCTGACGCAGCTCGTTTTGGCCAAGCCTGACCAGCCGCCGCAAGCTCCGGGTGTCGCGGGCGTCGCTGCGCGACAGCAGCAGCTCGAGGCCGTCGCTCTCGAGCAGCGCCTGCGGAGCCAGACCGCCGGGCAGCTCGGGGAACCGCACGCGCGAGTGGCTGGTGTGCCCGGCGTTGGTCAGCAGGTCGTCGAGGCACGCGGCCGAGCGGACCCGCAGCCCCCGCGAGAACAGCTCGACCCGCGGCGCGGTGCCCAGCCCCACGACCCCGCGCACGTGCCCGCGCCGAAACGATGAGCTTGGCGGCGACAGGGCAAAGGTGTCGTTGACCGAGCGACCGTTGACCGTGATCGGCAGCGGCGTGTCCGGGTCGTCCCGCAGACCCAGGAACCGCGCGTTTTGATGGGCCGCCTCGAACACCCGTCGCTCGTCGGCGCCGTCGCCAGCTGGGCGCACCAACACCACCTGGGTGCCTGGGCCCATCTGGATCTGCGCGCGCTCGGCGTGCTGCAGCGCGCCGTCGAGCGTGACCTGCCAGGGTCCGCCGTCTTCACGCGCGCGGGGGCTCGAGCGAATTGTGATGCGGGTCGGATCAAACCGCAGGATCGACCAGAACCCGACGCCAAACCGCCCAACCTGGTTGGCCCGGTCTTCTTTGCTCGACGCGTAGAGCGAGAACAGGTACCGGCGGGCGTGCTCGTAGCCCATGCCCTCGCCGTCGTCGACGCAGCTGATCCGGGTGGACCCGTCGCGGTCGGCGATCTCGATCTGGACCGAGGTGGCGCCAGCGTCGCGAGCGTTCTGCAGCAGCTCACGGACGAAAATCCACGGATCTGGCCCGTAGCGATCGGCCTCGACCCGCGCGCGCTCGCGAAAGTCGTTGGCGCCCGGATCACTCACCCGGTGCAGTGTAGTGGAAATCACTGGCGGGGCTCGGGTGTATCGGCGGTCGTTCTAGCGCTAGCCAGCCGGCCCTAGATCTGCCAGCGACGGGCCCCACCCGGCGAGATAGGCGAATCCGTCGCCGGGAGCCCAGCCGCTCACGACCACGGAGGCTCGACGGCTGCTCTCGACCCGGTAGATCCCGGGCTCGACCGCGTAGCGCCGGACCAGCCACGGGCCCGCGCCATCCGCCGCCGTGTGGTTGGCTTCCAGCAACACCGCCGCCGGCTGCGGCGTGTCGTCGCCGTCGAGCCCGGTCAGCCACTCGACCTCGACGGCCGCGCCCGTGCCCGCGCTGACCAGCAGGTGGGTCTCGAAGCCCTCGGGGACCCAGACCCAATGACTGCCGGTCCACTGATCCACGGGCGCGAGCTGAACCATGGACGCCGAGCCCAGCCCGGTGAGCTCGGCGTTTGTCATGTACGCGGCCGCGACGATCGGTCGATCGGCGCTCACGCTCAGCTCGTGGTCGTACTCGTAGATCGCAAACGGCTCATCGGGATCCATGATCACCGAGTCGACCTCGACCACGCTGTCTTGCGCGTCGAGGTAGCTGAACACCACGTGGGTGTTGGGCTCGGTGGCCGCGACCTGGATCATGGTTCGTTCGTGGCCGAGCTCCGCGTCGGGCCCGAGCCCTGTGTCGCCGGCCACGAGCCGTGGTCCGACGAATTGGGTGCCGACCAGCCGCGGCGACAGCTGCTCTTGCATGTGCCCACACGACCCCTCGTAGTCGGGGATCGCCGCGCAGGTGTGGGCCGAGAACACCGAGATCAGGTGCTCTTGCCCAGACTCGACCGTGGTCCCGCTGGTCCCGTGATCGACCTCGGCAGCGTCGATTGCGGTCGCGTCGAGGCGCAGCAGCTGGCCGGGCTCGACCGGCAGCGTCACGACGATCGACACGGGCTCGGCGTCCGGGTCGATGATCTCGATCCAGGGCTCCCAGCTCGGCGGGATGTTGGCGATGCCAAACATCGGCGTGACCGCGACCGAGGTCCCCGAGCTCTGCGCGACCACGGCCAAGAACGAGGGCTCGCCGACGCCCAGGTGCGTGCGCCAGCCCGCGACGGGGTTGTGGGTCGACCACGCCGCCGTCGGCTGCAGCACGGTCGCGCTGGCGCTGTAGGCTTGGCCTTTCGCTGGGCTGGCCTGGATCACGATGACCGGCGCCGTCGCGGTCATGCGCAGGGTCGCGTGGTCGTGCAGACCGGTCCCGTGCACCTCGCTGTTGGCCGGCAGCAACACCGCCTCGTCGCTGCCCTCGACCATGCGCGACTCGACGACGGTCCAGCCGCGCTCGCCATGACGCTCGAGCGTGACCTCGACCGGGTCGCTCAGCGGGTTGATGACCACGAACCCGAACGGGTCCTGGTCGAACAATCCGGGACCGTCGAGATCGACCCCATAGAATTCGCAGCCGATGTGGCTGGGAAATTGCGCCGCGAACTCGCACGAGATCGACGACTCGCCCTCGCCGACATCGAACAGCGGTGAGGCCGGGCCGTCTTCGCCCAGGTCGTCACCGAGGTCGTCACCCCCCTCGCCCCAGTCCCCGACGTTGCCGCCGTCGCCGAGCGTCAGCCCCGTGTCCCCGTCCGCGGCTTGACCCGTGTTGCCAACGAGCGTGTCGACGATGTCGATCGAGCACCCACCCGCGATCGCCAAGCCGGCGACCGACGCCAACAGCGGCGCCCTAACGTGCAGGTAACGGGTCATGTCCGAAGCTCGTGCGGCCCCGCTCACGATAGGACGAACGCGACGCAGCGGTCTAGACCACACCCGGCACACATCGTGCGGGCCATTGCGGATACGCTTGCGCCATGTCGCCCCGCTCGTGGCACCCGTTGGCCCCCTCCGTGTTACTAGATTCCCGTGCGCGTCGTGTGACGGCGGTGTCTGCCGGGGTGACGACGCTCCTGCTTGGCTGTGGTCCGCAGGCCCAACCGCCCGACCAGGCGCCCACAGCCAGCGCGGACACCGTCACGACTCCGACCGCCCCGACGGCCGACGCCGACGCTGCGACCGAGCCCGAGCCCGAGGTCCTGGCCGTGCTCCCGCCGATCGCCCCCTCCGCCGAGCACCCGTTCTCGATCCTCGACATGCTCGACGTCGATCGCGTGTCGAGCCCCGCGCTGTCTCCCGATGGCACCCGCGTCGCCTACGTCCTGCGCGAGACCGACATGCAGGCCAACAAGGGCCGCACGAGCCTGTGGATCGCGGCGCTCGACGGCGGCGAGCCCCGCCAGCTCGACCGCCACCCCAAGGGGCTCAGCCAGCCGCAGTGGTCGCCCGACGCCAAGCACATCTTCTTCTTGTCGAGCCGCGCTGGCACCAGCCAGGTGTTTCGGATCGACGCGGACACGGGCGCGGTCGAGCAGATCACCAACTTTCCGGTCGGGGTCGGCAACCTGGTCCTGTCGCGCGACGCGAGCAAGCTCGCGGTGTCGGCCGAGCTCCACCCCGACTGCCCGGATCTCGCCTGCAACGTCACGCGCGAGGCCGCGCAGGCAGACACCGCCGCGACCGGCGTCGGCTACGATCGGCTGTTCATCCGCCACTGGGACACCTGGAAAGATCACCGCCGCTCGCAGCTGCTGATCGCCGACACCTCGCCGGGCACCGAGCGAGCCACGATCGTGACCCACGGCCTCGACGCCGACGTGCCCTCGAAGCCGTTCGGCGGCGCCGAAGAGTACGTGTTCACGCCCGACGGCCGCGGCGTGGTGTTCGCGGCCCGCGACGCTGGCGGCGGCCCAGGCGAGCCGTGGTCGACCAACTTCGATCTGTTCTTCGCCCCGGTCGACGGGGCCAAGCCGCCGGTCAAGCTGACGACCAACCCGGCCTGGGACACGCACCCGCGCTTCTCGCCCGACGGCACCCAGCTCGCGTACGTCGCCATGCAGCGGCCCGGCTTCGAGGCGGATCGGTTCCGCCTGATGACCGCCGCGTGGACCGGCGAGGGGTTCGAGGGCGAGCCGCGAGCCGTGACCGAGGCGTGGGATCGCTCGGTCGGCGGGTTCGAGTATGCGGCCGACGGCGCCCGGGTGTTCGCGGCCGTCGAGGACCTCGGGCGCAAGCCGCTGTTTGCGATCGACCTGAGCGACGGCCAGGCCACGGTCGTCGCCGATCTCGATCATGGCACCGTCGGCGAGCTCGCGGTCGGCAGCGAGAAGCTGGTGATCACCCACCACGATCTGCGTCACCCCGCCGAGCTGTTCGTCGTGCCGAGCACGGGCGAGGGCGAGGCCACCCGCCTCAGCCACCACAACGACGAGTTGATGGCGCGGACCAAGGTCGGCGAGCCCGAGCAATTCGAGTTCGTGGGTCACGGTGGTGACACCGTCTACGGCTGGCTGGTCCGCCCCGTGGGGTTTGATCCGGACAAGGACCCAAACAAGCGCTACCCGCTCGCGTTCTTGATCCACGGCGGCCCCCAGGGCTCGTTCGGCGACAAGTTCCACTTTCGCTGGAACGCCCAGACCTACGCGGGTGCCGGCTACGCCACGGTCATGATCGACTTCCACGGCTCGACCGGCTACGGGCAGGCGTTCACCGACTCGATCTCCGGCGACTGGGGCGGCAAGCCGCTCGAGGACCTGAAGCTCGGACTCGCGCACGTGCTGAAGGCCAACCCGTGGATCGACGGCGACCGGGCGTGCGCGCTCGGGGCCTCGTACGGCGGCTTCATGGTCAATTGGATCGCCGGCAACTGGCCCGAGCGATTCCGCTGCCTCGTCAACCATGACGGCATCTTCGACCAGCGCATGATGTACTACGCGACCGAGGAGCTGTGGTTCCCCGAGTGGGAGCAGGGCGGCCCCGAGTACGAGCAGTCGGCCGCCTACGCGCGCTTCAACCCCGCCAACCATGTCACCGACTGGCAGACGCCAATGCTGGTCGTGCATGGCTCGCTCGACTACCGGGTCCCCGTCGAGCAGGGCCTCGCAACCTTCACCGCGCTGCAGCGGCGCGGAATCGAGAGTCGCTTCTTGCACTTCCCCGACGAGAACCACTGGGTGTTGAGCCCAGCAAATTCGCTACAGTGGCACGATGAGGTGCTGCGCTGGCTCGCCGCGCACCTCGGCGACTGACAGCGCAGACCGGGCGGTTGCGAGCGCAGCGCAGGGCCCTGCCGAGCGGGCCCCAGCGCGGCCTACCCGAGCGTGATCCGTTCCGCAGGTCGCAAAAAACGTAGGGTGGAGTGCGCATATTCGCGCCGTAGATATGATCACAGTGACAACCGATCACTGTTGAATGTCCGAATCCGGCCACTCTACGCTGTACAGGAAGATCGTGCGGCCTGATCGCTCCTGATCACGCAGGTCGGGCGCCCACACCGAGGGGATGCGCAGACGCCTCATCGACCGCCACCATGCAAGCAACTGAAAATACTAAGTTTTTATAGGTCCAGGATGACTCGGACCCGGGTCGAGCGGCGCCCGTACAGATAATGAACCCACCAGCTGATGCATACAAAACTAGCGGCACTCCAGAGTGCCCCAGTTTGATCAGGATAGTTTTCATGACTGGGAGCTGCTACCTTGTTTCCGTGTCGAATTTCGAACGCGAAATGTCCGCAGCCGTGAAAGACGTGCAACGATCCGTCTTTCTCGACTTAATCCGTTCACATCCCGAGATGACCCTCGCCGAGCTATCAAAGCTCAGCAAAGGCCAGTTCTCGGGCTTACTGTCCAGCGTGACCGTGGGTGAGGTCATCAACGCTGGGCGCGAGTTTGACGACACCGCGTCACAGTCGGCGACGCCATCGGGGTCGTCCGGCTCGCCAATGTCATTGGGCGCTGCGGGCGGCGCTTCGGGCTCACTGAGCGCACTCGACCAGGGTGACTCGGCAGAAGAGGTCAACACCAGGACCGCCGCCGGCCGCCGCGAGTACGACCAACAGGTGCTCGCATTCGTCCGAGACTCAGACGAGGCCGTATCCGCCACCGAGATCCGCAACCATGTCGGGGGCACCTCGCTGCAGGTGCGCAAGTCCGTCGCGCGACTGATCGAAGCCGAGCAGGTCACCTGGCAAGGCAAGGCCAGGGGCACCCGCTACAGCGCGCTGTGAGCTCGCACCCGACTGCTCGGGGAAGCCGCCCTTCGGGGTGCCGAGCCAAGGGTGTGACCACGCCGACCATGCCGACCATGCCGACCATGCCGACCGACACCCCCCGCAGGGGGCCACACATGCGGCCGCACACAACCTAATAAGGTTGGAATTTTTGGGTGCTCGCGCGGCGACGATTCATGTCGGCCAGCTCGGCTGGCGTGAACGCCTCGGCGCTGCCCTTGGGCGCGTGCTCGCGGATGAACTTCTCGATCAGCCGACGGGCTGAGAGCGCCGCGTCTTGCCGGGCGTCGTCGAGCTCGGAGCTGTCGACCTTGCCAAACCCGGGGATGTCGGCGCCCGCGGTCGCGCCAGCCTCGGGCTCGTCGCACTCGTCCCAGCGCTGAAACAACAGCTCCTTGCGCGCGCTCAGGCCCCGACCGGTGTCCGCCCAGATCTTGTCGAGGTCGCCCCCGAGCCGATGCAGCCGCTTGTCGAGCTGCTTTTTCTGGAACTTGACCGCCATGCCCAGCCGCATCTCGAAGGTGGCCTTGAGCAGCTTGTGCTTGATCCGGGCGTAGGGATCGTCGCCCGCGGCGGCGGCCAGCAGATCGCCTGGTCCACCCATGCCGATCTGCGTCCAGCTGGCCTTGCCCGCCTTGTTGCGAAAGTCCACGCGACCGTCCGCGCGCAAGGTCGCGACGAAGCGACCGCTGGGATCCCGATAGACCAGCTTGCCCTTCTCGTGCTGGAACGCGTAGTCGACCTGGGCGCCCGCTGGCGCGGCAGGCCCCTGCATGGCACCCGAGCCCACGCCTGGGTTGTTGACCGAGTCTTCGTACACCGCGCGCGACCCACCGAGCAGCGCAGGGTCGACGACCACGCCACCGCCGGTTGATGGGCGCGCGCCGTCCCGCATGCCGTGCAGCGACACGCCGGGGGTGTCGCGGGTCTCGGACTCGGTCTGGGTCGGGTCCGGCGGTGGCTCCGACCCGCCGCGTGGGCCGGGTGCCGGGTTGTCACTCCGCGGCTGATCGATCGGCGCGCGCGCGTCCGGGCGCATCGCCGGCAAGCTCGGTTCATCGGTGGGCTCGGCCCGCGCGTACGGCAGCGGCACGGTCTCGAGCGGGATCACGGCGCCAGGTGTGAACAGCTGATCCGCCACGCCCGCGCCGCCTCGCCCGGCACCGTCGGGCAACAGCGAGGCCGCGAATACCAGCCCCACGTGGAACACCGCCGAACCAACGACCGCCCAGCTCCAAAACGAAGACGAACCGATCCGCTCGCTCACGGGTTCAGCCTGCCGGTCACGCAGGTCACGCAGGGACACCCCACCGCTGCGAAGTGTAGGCCATGGGCCTGCGTTTGACCCCTGACAGCGGGTGGAAGTTGGCCGCGCGTGGCCAGATCGGTCCCTGGACCGGGGCGGACATCATCTGTGTCGTGGCGGGCGCTCGGCTCGGGCGGGGAGACCGCCTGCTCAGTCTGGGCCAAACACGCCCGAGTCCTCGTCCGGCGGCTGCGCCTCGCTCGGCGCGGCGGCCCAGCTGCCGCTCGCGGCCGCCGGCTCCTCGGTGCGCATGCGCATGTTGGTCCGCGTGATCGAGGACCGGAGCACGTCGGAGGTGGAGTAGATCCCCGACGCGAACGCCCCGGTCTCGGGTGCGCTGCGGATCACGCCGCGATCCAAACGCGACACGATCAGGAAGTGCCCACCCGCGACGATGATCCCGGTGAGGAAGATCCACATGGTGAGCCCGTTGAGGCTCCCGCCCGCGTAGGCGATCGCAAACGCGCGATCACCCAGTTGCACGTACGCGGCCACCGTGCCGACGACCACCAGCGCGAGCATGATCACCGAGGCCCGAGTGCCCGCCTGCTTGTGGTCGTGGTCTTGATCGACGAAGGCCAGCATCAGGGCGTGGAGCGCCAGCGCCAGCGCCAGCCACACGAGCGCCGCGCCGACCAACCATGACACCAGCGAGAACTTGGGCATCGGCGTGGTCACGCCCTCGAGCGACGAGACGATCTCGTCGAGGCGCTCGCGCTGAAACCCAAAGTCGCTGGGCAGCACCGCCATGATCACGATCGTGGCGGTGTCGCCCGAGGGCGCCAGCACGCACTCGTACGTGACCTCATCCACGCTCCACTGCGCCCACACAACCTGCTCACCCGTGGCGACCGTGCGGATCTCCCCCGCGACCGGCGGCTGCTCGCCGACGACCGGCGCGACCACGAGCGCGAGCGCCTCGATCGCGGCCTCTTCGCTCGTGAACACCAGCTCCGCGACCGGCTCGGGTCGCTCGAACACCGCGACAGTCTCGACGAAGCGATCATTGTCGCGCTCCGACGCGACCTGCTCGAGCGGCAGTCCCAGGGCATCTTTCCACTCGCTCGCCCGGCGCTGGGCGGCCGGTGCTGCGCGGGCGCTCTCGGCCCAGCCAAGCGGCGCGACCACCCGCGCGGCCGCCTGCGCGACCATGGGCCACGCGATCACCAAAGCGAGCAAGACAGCGACGGCAGCGAGCCGGGTACGGGAATCACGCACGTCGAGAGATCCTGCCGCAAACCGCCCGCAGCTCCAACGAACTCGCGAAGGTTCACGTGAGCAAGCTCGGTTCGGCCCGGCGCATTTCATATGCCGGTAAGTAACTGTAGTTTTATTCTACGAATTTTGCCGATCCAACGACGAACTGAGGCGAATGCTCGCCAGGATTCACAATATTACCACATACAACACGTGTTATTTATCCTGGCGTCGTGGGTGATCCTGCGGCAGTGAGTAACCCAGGCATGGACGCGGACTCGCATTCCCGGAGCTTGGCCAAGGCACTCAGCTGGCGAGTGTTCGCGCTCGCGATCACGACCGGTGTCAGCTACATGCTCAGCGAGAGCGTCGCGGTGGCCGTGTCGATCGGCGTCGTGGACTCGGCGATCAAGATCGGCGCCTACTACATGCACGAGCGCGCATGGTTGGGCATCCGCTTTGGTCGCAAGCAGGCCGACCCTACACCACGCGGCGCATGATGATCGCCGAGATGTTGTCGGGTCCGCCAGCGCCGTTGGCCGCCTCGATCAACCGCCGCGCGGAGCTGCGAACGTCTCGCTGACCGACGAGCGCCTCGAGCTCTTCGACGCGCAGCACATCCGAGAGCCCGTCGCTGCAGACCATTAAATTGGTCCCAAGCGGAAACTCGAACTCGCGGATCGTGGGCGCGCCCTTCTTCTTGCCGTGACCCAGGCAGCGGCTGATCCGACCGCGATAGGGATGCACGGCCGCCTGCTCGGGCGTGATCAGCTGCTGATCCACGAGCTCTTGGACCACGGTGTGATCGGTGGAGAGCTGGAAGATCCCCTCTTCGGTGACCGCGTAGGCCCGACTGTCGCCGGCCCACGCGACCCAGATCCGATTGCGGACCCCCATGATCATCACGCAGGTGCAGCCCAAGCCCTGCGCGTCGGGGTTGGCCTCGGCGTGCTCGTCGATCGCGTCACTGGCCTGATGAAAGGCCTGGGAGAGCAGCGCTTCATTGTCGACCTGGCCGAAGTGTTGTTCGAGGTAGCCGAGGATCGCCTCGACCGCGAGCGCCGACGCGACCTCGCCCGCGTTGTGTCCCCCCATGCCGTCGCACACCAGCGCGAGGTAGTAGCCGCGGCCATCGTCCTCCTGGATCGCGATGGCGTCCTCGTTGTGGTCGCGCGACCGGCCGGGATCGCAGGCGCCTGCCATCTGGACCTCGAAGGTCCCGGGGTGGTGAGTGCGCTTGAACAGCTTGTACATGGCGAGCCGGTGCGAAAGTATAGGCGCTCGAGCGGGTCTTCAGGGCGCGGCGTGCCAGCGCAGCCACGCGAGCCACTCGCGGTTGCCCTCACGACCCGCGATCGCGGCGGCGACGTGGCCCTGAACGCCGAAGCCGAGCGCCTGCGCGGCCGCCTCGACGCTGGCCAGCGCGGCCGCTCGGGTCTCGTCGTCGCGGACGATCCCCCCCTTGCCAACCTGCGCGCGCCCGACCTCGAACTGGGGCTTGACCAGCACGATCACGTCGGCGCCCGGGCGCAGACACGGGCGCATGTGCGGCAACACCTTGGTCAGCGAGATGAACGAGCAGTCAGCGACGGCCAGCTCGATCGGCTCGGGGATCTGGCCCGGCTCGAGCTTGCGGATGTTCTGCCGATCCATGACGACCACCCGTGGATCATTGGCGAGCTTCCACGCCAGCTGCCCGTAGCCAACGTCGATCGCGTAGACCCGCGCGGCGCCGGCCTGCAGCAGGCAGTCGGTGAACCCGCCGGTCGACGCGCCCACGTCCATGCACACCCGCCCGGTTGGATCGACCCCAAACGCCTCGATCGCCCCGCGCAGCTTGAGCCCGCCGCGCGAGACGTAGGGGTTCGGATCGCCGCCCTTGAGCCGGACCGGGACCGAGGGATCGACGGGCGTGCCGGGCTTGGTCACCGCGTGATCCCCCACCACCACCTCACCGGCCAAGATCAGCGCCTGTGCCCGGGTCCGCGAGTCGCACAGGCCACGCTCGACCAGCAGCTTGTCGAGCCGGAGCTTGCCGCCGTCAGTCTTGCGCGAGTGAGCCATCGCTCGGGTTGATCGGCGGCCACGTCTGGCGCGCCCCATGCACACGGAAGATGTGTTCAGAGGCCCTCAGCGGCCGAGTCCAGTCCGTATAGCATTCCGGGTAAGCTGTCGCCGATGCTCGTGATCGTGCTCGCGCAGGCGTCGGTGGCCGAGCCCGAGCCCCCGCCGGTCTGGGAGTCGTGGCGGTGGCTGGGCACGGCCGACGAGCGGGTGCTGTGGGCGACCCTCGCCGCCGCGGCGCTGCTCGCTGCATGGGGAGGATGGCCCGCATGTCGAGCGCTGTGGCTGGCCTGGCGACGCAAATCCTGAGCGCGCCCGGGGGCCTTGCACCCGTGCGGACGTTCGGCTAGCTTGTCGGCCCCTTGGGGCTGTAGCTCAGCTGGGAGAGCGTCGCGTTCGCAATGCGAAGGTCAGGGGTTCGATCCCCCTCAGCTCCACAACTCCGACAGACCCCGGCCCGCGCCGGGGTCTGTCATTTTCAGCCACCCACCCTCGAACATCCGCCATGCCCGTCACCCTCAGCCCGCGCCAACGTCAGCACCTCAAGGGGCTCGCCCATGCGCTCGAGCCGGTCGTCCACGTCGGTGCAGCGGGTGTCAGTGAAGCCGTGGTCCGCGTGCTCGGCGAGACCTTGCTGCGCCACGAGCTGATCAAGGTCAAGCTGCCCAAGCTCGACGACGCCGGCGCCCGCGAGGCGCTGGCCAACGAGATCACCGTTGCGAGCGGGGCCGCGCTGGTTCAGCTGCTCGGTCGCGTGTTGATCCTGTACACGCCCCGCGCCAAGGATCTGCCGGGCAAGCCGCGGATCCAGCTCCCGAGCTGAGCTCACCCGCGCCTCGCCGCGCCCGCTGGCGGCCCAGAAACCTCGCCCGCGCCCCTAATAACGTGGGGGTGAAGTTGGTAAGTTCGCGCGGTGTCACGCCCGCGTACCCGCATCGATCCAGGATCCAGCTCTCGCTTCGGCTGCGTCCTGATCGGGCTCGCGCTGATCCTGGGCGGGGGCGGGGCGTGCGAGCGCGGTGATCAGCCCGGCACGCGGACGCCGATGGGCCCGCCGCTGTCGTTCGAGACCACCACGCTCGAGGCCAAGCTCGGGCAACCCACGCCCGCGCTGGCGATCCTCGAGCAGGAGCTGGCGATCAATTTCGCCAAGCTCAACTCCGAGGCCGTCGAGGATCCGGCCTACTTCATGGCCTACGACCTCGTCGATCAGGAGTCGCTGTGGCTCGCGGCCAACGACGGGGCGCTCGACAAGCGTCACATCGACCACGATCGCAGCGTCGACGTCGACCTGCGCGTCGGGGATCCGATGCTCGACAACAGCCACCCGACCAACGGCTACTACGGCGGCAACGGGCTGGGCACGGGCATGCAGGTCAGCCTGACCGACGAGCGCCTGTCGCTGGGTCAGGCGCTGTGGTTGATCACCGAGCTGCAGTACCAAGACGCGCTCGAGTCGTGGATCCAGGCGATGAGCGACGAGTCGATGCTGACCCGCGAGGACGAGCCGATCCACCCGGACTTCACCATGGTCGACGAGCCGCTGGTCCACATCGAGGCCGGGCAGCAGGTCGACCTCGAGGCCATCGCCACGCAGTGGTCACCCGTCGTCACCAAGCTCTCCGCGATCCTCGACGCGGATCCGCTGGTCCAGCAGGCCAGCGTGATGCTGCAGGCGGTGGTCGAGAACCGCAGCTACGTCGACACCGAGGGCGCCAAGGTCCAGAGCGGCCGGGTCCGCGTCCGCCTGATCATGGTCGCCACGGCCCAGGCCGAAGACGGCATGGCGCTCGAGCGGTTCTTGTCGTTCGAGCGCCACACCGCCGAGCAGCTGCCGAGCGCGGCCGAGCTCGAGGCGATGGCCGAGCAGCTGCGCGGTGAGCTGCTGGCCCTGCGCCTGGCCAAGATCGCCGAGCCCTACACCGGGCCGGCGGTGCTCGAGGGCCCCGCCGCGGGCGTGTTCTTCCACGAGATCTTCGGCCACCGGCTCGAGGGCCACCGCCAAAAAGATGACTACGAGGGCCAGACCTTCACCAAGATGCTCGGGCAGCAGATCCTGCCGCCGTTCATCGACGTCTACGACGATCCGACCCTGGCCACGCTCGACGGGACCCCGCTCAACGGTCACTACTTCGTCGACGACGAGGCGATCCCGGCCCAGCGGGTGTCGCTGGTCAGCGAGGGCGTGCTCGAGGGCTTCTTGCTGTCGCGCTCGGTCGTCTCACCGTTCACGCAGAGCAACGGCCACGGTCGGCGCGAGCGCGGGCACCGGGTGGTCTCGCGGCAGGGCAACCTGATCGTCTCGGCCCGCGAGACCGTGCCCGAGGGTGAGCTGCGCGAGCGGCTGATCGCCGAAGCCAAGGCCCAGGGCAAGCCCTACGGGGTGTGGTTCTCGGACATCCAGGGCGGCTACACGATCACGGATCGCTCGGGTCCGCAGGCGTTCAAGGTGCTGCCGCTCATGGTCTACCGGGTCTGGACCGACGGCCGGCCCGACGAGCTCGTGCGCGGCGTCGACATCGTCGGGACCCCGCTCGCGGCGTTCGAGACGATCGTCGCCGCGGGCGACGAGCCCGGCGTCTTCAACGGGGTGTGCGGGGCCGAGAGCGGCTGGGTACCCGTCAGCGCGGTCAGTCCTTCACTGCTGTTGAGCAAGCTGGAGATCGAGAAGGCCATGCACGAGCGCGACAAACCACCCTTGCTGCCGCCGCCCTCGCGGGATCGCGACGTTCGCGCTGGCGGACAGGCGGTGGCGAAGTGATCGGCGGCCGGCGTAAATTTTTTGCGCAGAGCCTCGGGCTCGGCGTGGTGGTCGCGGAGCTGGTCCCGCTGCGGGCCGCGCTCGCGTCTGGTGACGAGCCCCAGTCCGAGCTCGCGGCGATGCAGGCCGAGCTGATCCGCGGCGTCGCCGAGCTGCGCCTGCCCGACGCGGCCGCCCCCTACGCGGCCGAGCTGCGCGCGGTTCGGGCCGACAGCCTGATCCTCGACGGCTCGTACGGCGGCGTGATCGCGGACATGTACTCCCGCGACGCGCTGGCCTCGGTCACCGTTCGGGTTGGCTCGCACGAGCGGGACAACGGCAATTTTTTTGGCGCCGGCAACGTCCAGCCAAATTTTCAGCTGTGCTTCCACCCCGATCCAATCGCCTCGCGCAAGCGGCTGTGGCTCGCGCTGGACCAGAGCTACCGGGCCGCGTCCGCCGGCTACAAGGCCAAGCTCAGCGCGATCGATCGGCTGGCCGACAAGGATCTGCCGGTCGACCGGGCCGCGCTGCCGGCTGACTCGCAGGTGATCGACCTGGCCTGGGCGCCCAACGCGACCACGCTCGTCGACCCCGACAGCGCGCGCGCCGACTTTGATCGAGCCGGCCTGCGCGCGCTCGCGGGTGAGCTCTCGGGTCGGTTCTCTGCCCACCCCTCGATCGACAACGGCGACGTGATCATCCAGGTGCTGCGCAGCCACGAGACCCTGCTCGACACCGAGGGCGTCGCGCTTGGGCGGGTCCACACGCGCGCGGTGTTCGGCGTGATCGCGCAGACCCAGGCCGCCGACGGCATGGAGATCGATCACGGCCTGGCGCTGCACCTTCAGCACGCGCCCACCGGCGAGCAGCTGCGCGAGCAAGGGGCCGCGCTCGTGGATCAGGTCCTGCGCGAGCTCGAGGAGTTCGTCGCCGCGCCGATGCTCGACGAGGACTACGATGGCCCGATCCTGCTCGGCCCGACCGCGGCCGCGCAGCTGCTGGCCAGCACGATCCCCGTGCAAGCGGGCGGGGATCCGGCGCCGCTGTCGGACTACGGCAGCCTGCTCGAGTACGAGCCGCACTGGCAAGAGCGGCTCGGCAAGCCGGTCATGCCCGACACGATCGATCTGGTCGACGATCCGCTGGCGGCGGGGTTTGGCCACTACACCCGCGACGACCAGGGCATCGCCGCGCAGCGGGTCGAGCTGGTCCGCGCGGGCGTGCTGCACAGCTTGCTGATGACGCGGCGGCCCAACAAGCACATCGATCAGAGCAACGGCCACGCGCGGGCGACCGCGGGCGGCTACCTGGGCGCGACGATCTCCAACCTCACGCTCAGCAGCCGCAAGCGCGGGCTCGACCAGGCCAAGCTCGAGCGCGATCTGCTCGACCGCGCCCGCGAAGATGGCTACGAGTTCGCCTACGTGATCGACAGCCTGCGCGACGGCTCGGTGCTCGGCTCGGTCCCGCGTGACTCGGCCGCGCTGTTCACCTCGGGCCGCAAGATCTCGCTGCCGCTGCCCAGCCGGGTGTTCAAGCTCGAGCGCAAGGGCAGCGCCACCGTCCGCACCCTGGTCCGCGGGGCCCTGATCGCGCCGGTCTCGATGCGGGTGTTTCGTCGGATCCGCGCGGTCGGCAGCGAGCCGCGGACCCTGCCGCTGCGCCTGTCACCGGGCATGGCGGGCGGGTTCGGAGCCGAGCTCGGCCTCTCGGGCCTGCTCGCGCAGACCGTCGACGCGCAGGTGACCACGCCAGCGCTGCTGCTCGACGGCCTGGAGCTGGTCGTCGAGCACGGCGAGAACGAGCGGCTGCCGATCCTGGATCACCCGCTGCGGCGCTGAGCTACTGCCGGTCTTCCTTGTCGTTGCGTTGGTCCTGCAGGACCGCCTGGGAGCGCCCACCGTACTCGCGGATCGTGAGCACGAAGTGGTTGGCCAGCGCGGCCGGGATCTCGAGCTTGGCCGCCGCGTCCTGCCGCCGGTAGTCGAAGATGCTCTTTTGCTTCCACGGGTCGAACCCACGGGTACCGAGGCTCTGATCCCCGTTGAGGAAGATCTGTGAGGTCGGCACCACGATCCGCGTTGGCGCGTCGCCCTTGCGATCGATCGTCCACACCGCCACGGTGTGGTTGCCGGTCGGCCACAGCAGGCCAACCTCGGAGCGGCGCGACAGCCCGATCCGCTTGGCGACAAACGCAAACAGCGCCGAGAGCTCGTCACACTCGGCGATCGCCGTGGTCTCGGGAATCGCCCCCGCGTCGGCGCCGAGCTCGAGGGTCTTCCAGTGCGCCCAGACCTTGTCGGAGTTCGGCTGCTCGTTGGTGATGTCCCACTTCAGGCCCCACCAGCCGCCCGCGCGCGTGGCCTCGAACGCGATCTTGACCCGCACGTAGTCGAGGTAGATGTCTGGGTCGTCGAGGTGCTCGATCTCGAAGTCGGTCAGGAACGCGTGGTAGTCGGCGCGCACGCTGGGCGACTCGGCGATACCCGGGACCTCTTCGGTGATCGCCGCCAGCAGCTCGTCGACGCGAACCCGCTCGCGACCGGCGAACGGCGGTGGCTCCGGCTCCGGCTCCGGCTCCGCGGCGACGACCGCAGGCTGTTCCGCGGGTGGGGTCGCCGAGGCTGACGGGGGCGGCGAGGGTGGCGTCGGCGAGACGTCGACGGCGGTCGGCGCGGGGCCGCCAGCTGGCGACTCAGCCAGGCAAGCCGCCCCGATCAAGCAGCTCACGATGACGACGCCGCGAGCGGCAACGAGACTCGGTTTCACAGGCGCTGGTTGACGAACCGAGGTGATGGGAACTTCCAAACTCGCGTAGCGCCGGGGCGACTGACAATAGAGGAACCCAAAGGGCGACCGCCGGGGAGGGGCCCCCATGACGACTCCGTCGGCATGGGGGAGGGGCTGCGAAGCCCCTCCATCAAGAGCTAGACAGTCTTGGGCATGGGGTCGCCCAGCACGGCTTCGAGCGGGCTGGGTCCGCGCGAGGCGGCGGGGGCACCCATGCCGTTCGAGCTGGTCCGACCGGTCCGGATCGCTCCGTTGGCGGCGGCGTCGAGTTGATCGGAGGTCAGGCCGAACCGGCGCTCGCGGTGGCCATACTCACGCAGCGCCGTCCACAGCTCGTTTTCGCCGAAGTCGGGCCACATGACTGGCGAGAAGAACAGCTCGGCGTAGGCGACCTCCCACAAGAAGAAGTTGGACACCCGACGCTCTCCGCTGGTGCGGATCAACAGATCCAGCGGCGGCAGCAGGGTGCTCGAGGGCAGGTAGCGCCCAAACAAGTCGGGGTCGATGTCGTCGGGGTCGACCTCGCCGCGCGCGACGGCCCGCGCGAGCTCCTTGGCAGCCGCGGCGATCATCTCGCGGCCGCCGTAGCTGAGCGCGAGGCACAAGGTCATGCCGCGGTTGTGCGCCGAGGCTCGCACCAGGTCGGCGAGAGGACGCATGACCAGACCGGGCAGCCGCGAGATGTCTCCAACGGTGACGAGCCGGATGTCGTTGTCGAGGATCTCGGCGCGCTCGTCGATCAGGTAGCGGCGCAGCAGCTGCATCAGGTGAAACACCTCGCGCGGGGGCCGATCCCAGTTCTGACTGGAGAACGCGAACAGCGTCAGCGCGTCCAGGCCCACGCGGCGGCTGGCTCGGACGACCTCGCGGACCGAGTCGGCGCCCTTGCTGTGCCCCTGTTCACGCCGCAAGCCGCGCTCACGGGCCCACCGCCCGTTTCCGTCCATGATGATCCCAACGTGCCGTGGCAGACGCTCGATCGAGATACCGGTCCGGGACTTTGAGGCGTCCAACATCGCAGACAAGCGGGATACCATGGCCGTAAACCCCCGTCCACGCGCGCCCTGTGCCGTTTGTTCGCAGAAACACGCACCGCCGGCCGGCCCTGGGGCGGTCCTCGCCTGCACAAAAAAGCCAATAAACCCAAGATCTCGGCTGTGACAGGCGCGGGCCAGGTTTCCAGCCCACTCGGTGCGCCGAGGCGCCCGCGAGCCGGCCGCAGATCCGGCCCCAGATCCGGCCCGGGTCTATAGAAGTCTCGCGCGCGGCTCGAATCCCTGCCTTGCCGGTACCCACGCCGCGGCATAGACTCGGTCTCCGGTTTCTCGGCGCACGCTGCTACCCACGTGCCCTCGCCTCCCACTCACCCGATGCCTCCGCACACGATGGCCCGCGCGCAAGGAGCGAGGCGATGAGCACAAGCGCCGACATTGTAGAGTCCATGCTGTTTCGCAGCGGGGCCGTGTTCGATCAGCTAGATCCCACCACGTGGGTGCTACACCTAGACAACCGCCACCACAGCCGCGTGGTCGTGAAGGTCGAGGATCCGATCGTCCTGTTCTCGCTCTCGCTGTGCACGCTCGACGAGAGCATCACCAACCGCGAGCAGCTGTACCGCACCTTGCTCGAGCTCAACGCAGACTTCATGCACAACGCCTACGCGATCGAGAACTCGCGGCTGCTGCTGTCCGGCGCGCTGCAGACCGAGAACCTCGACGCCAACGAATTTCAGGCGATCATCGACGACCTGGCGATGACGCTCGACGAACACCTCGATAAACTGTCGGACTGGAAGCTCGACACCCGTGGGAGCACGGAGGCCTAAATGGGACTGTTTGGACGACTCGGGACGCTGATCCGCTCCAACATCAACGAGCTGATCAACCGGGCCGAAGACCCGGAGAAGATGCTCAACCAGGTCCTCGTCGACATGAAGGGCCAGCTCGTCGAGGCCAAGAAGCAGGTCGCCGTCGCTATCGCCGACGAGAAGCGGATCAAGAAGCAGTACGAGCAAGAAGAGGCCAAGGCCGCCGACTGGGAGAAGAAGGCCATGCTCGCGGTCCGGGCGGGCAACGACGACCTGGCGCGGGCCGCCCTCGCGCGCAAGACCGAGCACGACGAGCTCGCAGCCACCCTCAAAGACCAGTGGGAGGCGCAAAAACAGTCGGTCGAGCAGCTCAAGGAGGCCCTGCGTGGCCTCGATCAGAAGATCGAAGAGGCCAAGCGCAAGCGCAACATCCTGGTCTCGCGGCAAAAGCGGGCCCAGGCCCAGGCGACGATCAACAAGACCCTGTCGCAGCTCAACAGCAGCGACTCACACGACTCGACCTTCGCGCGCATGGACGAGCGGGTCACCCAGCTCGAGGCCGAGGCCGAGGCCACCGCCGAGCTCGGCGCGCTGCCCGAGACCTCGCTCGAGTCCCAGTTCAAGGCGCTCGCGGCCGGGTCCAGCGTCGACAGCGAGCTCGAGGCGCTCAAGCAGAAGATGGCCTTGACCAGCGGCAGCGGCGGCCAAAAGGCGATCCGCTCGGGCAGCGACGACGCCAGCGACGACGAGCCGAGCGGCGACCAAGACGGCGACGCCGCCAGCGAGCCAGACGCCGAAGTAGAAGACTTGCGGGCCGCCGAGGTCGACGCGCAGCTCGAAGAGCTCAAGCGAAAGCTCAGCTCGACCCCGTGAGCGACTCGTCGAGCGCCCCCTCGAGCGCCCGCTCGAGCGAGGAGCCCACCGCCAAGCCGGGAGAGCCTGGAAAGCCTGGGCTCAGCAACTTCGCCCAGCGGCTGCTCACGGCCATGGTGCTGATCCCACTCCTGGTCGTCTCGATGTTCGTCGAGCCGACCTCGTGGTCGATCCTCGCGGCCTCGACGCTCGCGGTGTTCTTCGCCGCCGACGAATTTTTGCGCATGACGATCGGCGTCAACGCCGACGACCGTGCGCTCGGCCTGCGCGCGACGTTTGGGATCGCGGGCGCTGGCGTGGTCATCGGCAACACGATGCTCGGCACCCACACCGCCATGGCGCCGACCATGTTCGCGGCGGCGGCCATGACCGCCACGGCCGTGCTGATGCGCAAGCGCCAGCTGCCCGACGCCGGCCGGCACTTCTCGTACGCGCTGGCCGGCTTGGTCTACGTACCCATGCTCGGCTGCGTGTGGCCGCTGCTCAAGAAGGAGCTCGGCCCCGAGTGGCTGTTCCTCGCCCTCGCGCTGGCGTTCTTGTCGGACACGGGCGCGTATTTTTTCGGCCGCGCGTTCGGCAAGCACAAGCTCTACGAGGCCGTCAGCCCCAACAAGACGGTAGAAGGCGCGGTCGGGGGCCTGGTCGGGGGCGTCGCCGCCATGGTCGGCATGGGCTGCTACTGGCTCGCGCCACAGATCCCGATCCTCCACGCGATCGTGCTCGGGCTGCTAGGCAGCGCGCTGGGCCAGAGCGGCGACCTCGTCGAGTCGATGATCAAGCGGACCTTCAAGGTCAAGGACAGCGGAACCATCCTGCCCGGCCACGGCGGCATGCTCGACCGCGTCGACGGACTCCTGTTCGTAGCCCCGCTGGTCTACTACTACGGCAAGCTGTTCCTGTAGACGCCCCTCCTAGGGGGCCACACATGCGCTCGCAAACAGCCAGCCCGTTGGGAGCGAGCGAAGCGAGTGACCGCGAAGTGCCAGCCGCCCGTGGGGGTCACAGAAGCCCCCTCCTAGGGGGCCACACATGCGCTCGCAAACAGCCAGCCCGTTGGGAGCGAGCGAAGCGAGTGACCGCGAAGTGCCAAGCCGCCTGTGGGGGTCACAGAAGAAGCCCCCTTCCAGGGGGCCACACATGCGCTCGCAAACAGCCAGCCCGTTGGGAGCGAGCGAAGCGAGTGACCGCGAAGTGCCAAGCCGCCTGTGGGGGTCACAGAAGAAGCCCCCTTCCAGGGGGCCACACATGCGCCCGCAAACAGCCAGCCCGATGGGAGCGAGCGAAGCGAGTGACCGCGAAGTGCCAAGCCGCCTGTGGGGGTCACAGAAGAAGCCCCCTTCCAGGGGGCCACACATGCGCCCGCAAACAGCCAGCCCGTTGGGAGCCAGCGAAGCGAGTGACCGCGAAGTGCCAAGCCGCCTGTGGGGGTCACAGAAGAAGCCCCCTTCCAGGGGGCCACACATGCGCTCGCAAACAGCCAGCCCGTTGGGAGCGAGCGAAGCGAGTGACCGCGAAGTGCGAAGCCGCCTGTGGGGGTCACAGAAGAAGCCCCCTTCCAGGGGGCCACACATGCGCTCGCAAACAGCCAGCCCGTTGGGAGCGAGCGAAGCGAGTGACCGCGAAGTGCCAAGCCGCCTGTGGGGGTCCTCAATAGTCGCTGCCAGGGCCCAAGGCCTTGCGCTTGTCTTTGTTGAGGTAGAGGTAGGCGCCTGCGGCTGGGACTCCAACGATCGCGGCGATGACCAGGAAGGGCAGCAAGGCTGAGACCAGCACGGCGGTCACCGCGGTTCCTGCGCCGGTTGCGACGCCCGCGGTCACGGCTTGGCCGTTGCTGGCGTTCTTGGCCTTTGCGTAGGCGTAGGTCCCTCCGCCGACGGCGGTAGAGAGAAGGACGAGTGCTCCGATCGACATTTGGTCTCCAGACGGGGGGTGCGCTGCGAGTATAGGCCACTTCGGCCAGGGTGCTCGGATCGCTCCGCCCGCGTGCTGCCACCCACTTCGAGTTCGGCACAGACGCCAAACCTGTTTCACCTGCTGCGCGGTGTGTGCTGGAGCGGCCCGCGTGGAAGAGCGCCGCGGCGTGCTGGAGCGCTCGTTGGCAGCGAGACAGTCGGGCCTGGACGGCGGCGCGCCTGAGACAGATACTGGGCAGATGGCCGACACCCCGACCAAGGAACCGAAAGCGGAGGTCGAGGACGCCGCTCGCGGGGGCAAGGGCCCGGAACGCGAGCGGCGCCGTAGCGGCCGCAACGGAAAGAAATCCGACCGGGATCGCCCCGGGGGCAACCGCGGCGGCGGTGACCGTGACCGACGCGACTCCCGGGGACCCCGGCGCGACGCAGGTGGCCGCGGTGGCGGCTTCCGAGATCAGCGCAACGAAGCGCCGCTCACCGCGGGCTTGTTTGCGGGCGTCGCCGACCGCGAGATGCCGTGCCGGATCGCCGGCTGCGACAAGACCTGGACGTGGTTCGGCACCCAGCAGATCCGCTCGCTCGGAAAGCCCGAGCCCAAGCGGATGTGCGCCGAGCACCTCGCCCAGCTCGAGGGCATCGAAGACCGGGCGATGCCCTGCCGCAACAACTACTGCACCAACACGTGGCTGTGGAGCCGCGGCGCGCAGCTGTATCAGCGCGAGCGGCAAGAGAAGCTCAAGCCACCCCACCGGCTGTGCGACGCGTGCTTCGAGGAAGAGAAGACCACCGAGGACACGCAGCTCGAGTGCAAGATCCCCGAATGTCGCAACACCTGGCTGTGGCCGCGCCAAGCTCAGCTGCGCCACCGCGCGTGGGTCCGGCGACTGCAGGCGAAGATCGAAGCTGAAGAAGCCGAGGACGACGCGGCCGATGCTGCCGCCGCCGATGCTGCTGCTGCCGCCGCGAAGCGTGACGAGCCGGCCGAGCCCGCGAGCGAGCCGCCCGAGTCCGAGATCGCAACCGTCGCGGACGTACCCGCCGACGTACCAGCAGACACGCCAGCGGACGCGCCGTCTGCCAGCGCCGAGCCGAGTGAGGCTGCAGCTGGTGGCGAGGCCGAAGTGGCCAGCGCCGAGCCGTCCGATCCGGCGTCGAGCACCGAGGCGTCTGAGCCCGCGAGCGAGGCTGTCGCAGCGGAGTCCGAGCCCAAGCCCAGCAAGAAGCGCAAGCGCAAGCGTCGGCGCAAGCGCAAGATCAACGACGGTCCGCCCGAGAAGCTGTGCGAGCGCTGCTTCGAGCGCATGGGCCACCTCGAGCCAATCGCGATCCCGTGCAAGGTCCACGGCTGCACCAGCACCTGGTCGTGGGAGCGCGAGGGCCAGCTGCGCGCGTGGGCTGCCCTCGACGCCCAGGAGCACGTCACCGAGCTCCCACAGCCGCCCCGGCGCATGTGCAACGGGTGCTTCGAGTTCGTGCGTGGTCGCGGCGATCGTGAGGTCGCGTGTGGTCGGCCCGACTGCGAGAAGACCTGGACCTACAAGACCGGCGCGCAGCTGCAGGATTTTCTCGCGGGCCGCACCCAGGATCCGATCCGGCTGTGTGAGGACTGCTCTCGCAGCCAGTTCGTGATCAGCTCGACTCGCGGCGCGCCGGTTCCAGCGGGCGCCGAGGTCATGCCCTGTCAGGTCGCGGGCTGCACTGGGTCGTGGGTATATGCCCCTGGAATGTCGCTGAGCTCGGCGGATCCCGACGCTGACGAGCCGCCCACGGACCGCATGTGCGACGACTGTCGCACGCAGCGGGGCGCGCAAGCCCGCGACCCCAGGCGGATGCAGGCGAGCACTGACTCGAGCGAGCCCAGCAGTGAAGTCGATCAGACCAACGGCGAAGCCGCAGAGACTGCCGAGGCCGAGCCAGACCCAGCCTCCAGCGACGGGTCAGCGGACTGACTTGACCCCGGTTCGGGCGAGGTGTGACGCTGCCCCCCGCGCACGCCTCTCCCGCTCCAGCTCTGCCCGCACTCGCGGTTTCGCAAGACTCCCTCGCTTCGAACACTCCACCCCCAGCGTGCGCGGCTGTCGTAGGCGCGGGTCCCTGAACTCCAGGGCCCCGCTCACGACGGCGTGTTGCGGTTGCGAGTGAGCAGCACGGTCATCGCGACGCTGGCCGCCAGCATCACCTCGATCGCCCAGCCCAGGCGCACGCCGATCAACAGCTGCAAGCGGATCCACCCGCACACCGCGACGATCACCGTGGCCCCCCAGCGCACCAGCCAGCGCAGGGTTGGACCCGAGCGGACGAACTGCGCCGTGTCGTCGATCCCACCGGCCGCCGCGGCCTCGCGGGCGTGATGCAGGATGAAGTAGCCCCCGCTGACCGCCGCGAATCCCAGCAGCGCGAGCGGCATCATGCCCTGACCGCGGGACCACAGCATGAACCCGACGAGCAGCAGCTGCGCGTGAAGCAGGCTCAAGTTGGCGACCAGCAGCCGCTCGGCGAGGCGCGGGTGCACCTGGTCCCCGAGCCCGGCGAGCGCGAGCACGATCGCCCCAAAGCAAAACGGTGAGCCGAACCCGATCAACATGATCAGGCCCTCGAGGGGGCTGCGCAGGAACGCGACGTAGAGCAGCTGCGCGAAGCTGAACCCGTCGGGGTGCAGCGGCAGGGCGATCGCCGCGGTCAACACCAGGGCCGGGAGCGTCAGCGCGATCGGCAGCGTGGCGGGCGGCCGGGTGGCGTCGGCGAGCTCGTCCTCGAGCGCGTCCTCGGTGGGCTCCCCGTCGTGGTCGTCGTACTCGTCGTGCTCGTCGCCCATGCGCTCACGATAATGCCAAACCGACGACCGGAGCGAGCTCACTCGTGCGACGGGCCACGCCGCCCGGCTCAGACCGCCCCAGCGCCCAGCGGCGCGGCTCGTGGCCGCAATTTTCTGAGGTATGTTCACGCCCGATGTCCAAGCACTCGGACGAGCTGTTCAACCCTACTGAAGAGCACCGCCTGCTGCGCCAGACCGTCGCCGAGTTCGCGCGCCGAGAGGTCGAGCCGCAGGCGGCTCAGTTCGACGAGAAGGGCGAGCTCAACGTCGAGCTGTTTCGCAAGCTGGGTGAGCTGGGGCTGCTCGGTATCACGGTCTCGGTCGACGACGGCGGCGCCGGGATGGACGCGGTCGCGGCCACGATCGTCCACCACGAGCTCTCGAAGTACGACCCGGGGTTTTGCCTGGCCTACCTCGCGCACTCGATGCTGTTCGTGAACAACTTTTACCACTGCTCCAACGAGGAGCAGCGCGAGCGCTACCTCGACAAAGTCATGAGCGGCGAGTGGATCGCTGGCATGGGGATGACCGAGCCGGGCGCGGGCACCGACGTGTTGGCCATGAAGACCACCGCGGTCCGCGACGGTGGCGACTACGTGCTCAACGGGACCAAGACCTACATCACCAACGGCCCCGAGGGTCACTGCTTCTTGGTCTACGCCAAGCTCGACGATCGCCTGACCTCGTTCGTGGTCGACCGCGACTGCCCAGGGTTTTCGACCAGCAACCACATCGAGAAGATCGGCATGCGCGGGTCGAGCATGTCGGAGCTGATCTTCGAGGATTGCCGGGTCCCGGCCCGCAACCTGCTCGGTGAGGAGGGCGGCGGGCTCACGCACATGATGCGCAACCTCGAGATCGAGCGGCTCACGCTCGCGGCCATGAGCGTCGGGATCGCCGAGCGCTGCGTGGAGATCATGATCGACTACGCCGACCAACGCCGGGCGTTCAAGGAGTCGCTCAATCGGTTTGGGCAGATCCAGCGCTACATCGGCGAGGGCTACGCGATGATGCAGGCGGCGAAGTGCCTGACCTACAACGTGGCGCGGGATCTCGGGCCCGACAACCGGGCGCGCGTGGGGTCGGACGCGGCCAAGCTGTTCGCGGCGCCGGTCGGGAAGACCTGCGCGGACTGGGCGATGCAGGTCATGGGCGGGGCCGGGTACTGCCGAGAGTTCCCGGTCGAGCGGCTGTGGCGGGACGCGAAGCTGTTGGAGATCGGCGGGGGCACGATCGAGGCCCACCAGAAGAACCTGACGAAAGATCTGACCCGCATGTGGAAGGCCTCCGGCGGGGTCTGAGAACCCACGCCGGGCTGGCCTACGAGCTCGCCTATAAGCTGGGCGGTATGGCTTCGAGCTCGAAGGCCTGCAGGATGTCGCCCTCGCGCAGGCCCGTGGTGTCGACGAGCAAGATCCCGCACTCCTGATCGGTGCCGACCTCTTTGACGTCACGGTCGACGATCCGCAGCGAGGCGAGCTTGGTGGAGTTGATCTCCGCGCCGTCGCGGAGCACCCGAATGCCGGCGTTGCGGGTGATCTTGCCGTCGATCACGCGGCAGCCACACACGCTGCCGCTCGAGGTCGGGAACAGCTTGCGGATGTCGGCCTTGCCGATCGGATGCTCGATGAAGCTGGGCGCGAGCTGGTCGAGCATCAGGGCCTCGAGGGCGTCGCTGAGCTCGTAGATGATCTTGGCGCAGCGGATCGGGATCCCGTCGGAGTCGGCGAGGGTGCTGGCCTTGTTGCCGGCCTTGACCCCGAACCCGAGGATCGCGGGGACGACGTTGCCGCCGGCCTGGCGGGCAGTGGTCGCGAGCTTGATGTCGCCCTCGGTGATCTCGCCCACGCCAGTCGAGATGATCTTGGTCTGGACCTTGTCGCTGCGGATCTCGTTGATGAGGTGCTCGACGGCCTCGAGCGAGCCCTGCACGTCAGCCCGGACCACCAGCGCGACGGTCGGGATCTCGGCGCGGCGCTCGGCGGCGAGCCGGTCGGCGAAGCTGATCGCGCTCGAGCGGGCGCCGTCGCGGCGGCGACGTTGCTCGCGGCGGTGGGCGATGAGCTGCTTGGCGGCCTTGTCGTCCTCGACCACGTTGAACGCGATGCCGACCGGCGGCGGCTCGTCGAGCCCCGAGATCTCGACGACGGTCGAGGGCCCGCTGGTCTGCACGGTCGCCGGCTGCGCCTTGCCCTTGGGCTTCTTGGGCTTCGACTTGGCCTTGGCTTTTTTCTTGGGCTTGTCGGCGTCTGACTCGGCGTCGGCGTCTTGCTCGTCGTCCTCGAGATCGCCGGTGGGGATCAGCGCGCTGACCCGCCCGCTCGACTCGCCGGCGACGAGCATGTCGCCGCGGGTGAGCGTGCCGTTTTGGATCAGCATGGTGGTGATGACGCCGCGGCCGCGATCGATCCGGGACTCGAGCACGAGCCCGGTCGCGCGACCTTCGGGGGTGGCGCGCAGCTCGAGCACTTCGGCGAGCACGGCGAGCTGCTCGAGCAGCTCGTCGACGCCCGCGCCCGTCTTGGCCGAGATCGAGACGATCGGCGTGTCGCCGCCGTAGGTCTCGGACAGCACGTGGTGCTCCATCAGCTGGCGCTCGACCTTGGCGAGATCCGCGTCGGGGAGGTCGCACTTGTTGACCGCGACGAGGATCGGCACGTCGGCGGCCTGGACCTGGCGCAGGGCCTCGATCGTGGTTGGCATGACCCCGTCGTTGGCGGCGACGACGATCATCGCTATGTCGGTGAGGTTGGCCCCACGCTCGCGCATGGCCGCGAACGCGGCGTGACCTGGCGTGTCGACGAACACCATGGGGCCCGCGTTGGTGCGGACCCGGTAGGCGCCGACGTGCTGGGTGATGCCGCCAGCCTCGCTGGCGGCGACGTCAGCCCGGCGCAGACGATCGAGCAGCGTGGTCTTGCCGTGATCGACGTGACCCATCACCGCGATCACCGGGGCCCGCAGCTCACCGATCTCGATCTCGTCTTCGCCGTCGAGCAGCTCCGACTCGTCGAACGACACGTCCTCGACCCGGTAGCCAAACTCGGCCGCGACCAGCTCGGCGGTCTCCACGTCGACGCCGGTGTTGACCGTGGCGTTGCGGATCCCCATGCCCCACACCACGCGGATCACCTTGGGCGCCTTGACGCCCATCTGCCGGGCGAGCTCGCCGATCGAGATGGCCTCGTCGACGCGCACGCGCTTCTTGTCGGCGCCCATCTCGGCCGTACCGGCGCTGGATGGCTTGCCGCGCCGGGCCGCGCGCCGGCCCGGCATCCGGCGGCTGGACCGGACCTCCCGAGCCTTGCGAGCGCTCGCGCGACCCTTGGGCTGGTCGCCGCCAGCGCCGCTGTCGATGATGATCTCTTGCTTGCGCCCGCCGCCGCGCGGCTGCTTCTCGGCACCGCCTGCAGCGCCCGGCTTGGGCTTGCCGCGCAGACCCTTGAGATCGATGACGCCGAGGATCTTGGGACCGGCGCCGCGGGCTCCCACGATCACGCCCTCCGCATCACGGATCACACGCGGGCTCGCTGCCGCGTCTTTCGAGGCGGCGGGCTTGGCGGGTTCGGCCGACGGCGCGTCAGCGGATTTAGGCTTGTCGTTCGAGCCTGAAGACATAAGCAGCGGCAACCGGCCTGGGCATCGCGTTTGACGCGGCCCAACGGCGGGCCCTTTCGATACGCGACCAATGGGGGTCGCGCAAGGCCACGCCTACCGCAGTGGCCGCTCGGACGGCGCACCGGGGGCCTAAACTGGCTCGCAGCGGTCGAGAACTGGCTCCCAGCCGAGGGGACTGGCGGTCGAGCCCCGCCGCCTGGGGGCTGGCTCCGCGCCGGCTCCGGCCGCACGGGCGAGGCTGTCGAGCCAGGCGCCTGGGTGTTCGGCGGGCAAACCCGTCCGCTGACGCAGGGCTGGCCGACCGTCACTCGGCCGAGCGGCTGGGGTCGGGCGCTGGCGGGACGCACTGGCTCAGCGGCCGGGGATCGTAGCGTGTGCGGTTGGTCAAGATCACCACGCCGTAGTGGTGGCTGGGCCAGATCCTCACCTCGGGCCGGTAACCACCGCCCTTGCCCATATGGTTGAAGTAGCGCTGACCTTCGATCACCTGGGTGTGCCAGCCGAGCGCGTAGTCCAGCGGCCGGCCGTTCTGATCGAGCTGCGGCGTCTGCATGGCCTGGACCGAGGCGGCCGTGAGGATCCGGTGACCCTCCCAGGCGCCGTAGTGCAGGTGCGCGCCCAGAAATTTGGCGAGGTCGCCCGCGGTGCCGATCAGCCCGCCGTAGGGCGACCCCTCGACCTCGAAGTACACAGTCGTGATCCAGTTTGGTAACGACGGGCCAAACACTTCGGGGTTGGCGACGGACTTGGCCACGGTCGTCCAGAATCCGCCCTTGCGTCCGTGACCGATCGCGGCGTTGCCGAGCAGGGGCGCCCAGCGAAACCCGGAGTGATCCATGCCGAGCACGTCGAGGATCTCCTCGCTCACGTAGGTCTCGTAGTCGCGCCCGTCGGCCACCTCGATCATCCGGCCGAGCACCATGTAGCCGAGGTTCGAGTAGCGCTGGTTGGTGCCCGGTCGGTAGCGCAGCCGCGGGCCGTGGCGCTCGAGCAACCCCGCGAGCTGGACCTTCACGGTGCGGCGCTCCTGACCTTCGGGGGCCGCGGCCGCCCACACCGAGGGGCTGCCGAGCCCGCTCGAGTGACTCAGAAGATCCCGCGCGGTGATCGGTCGGCGGCGTGGCTCGTCGAGCACGAACTCGTCGCCCAGCAGATCTTTGACCGGCGCGTCGATGTCCAGCTGGCCGCGCTCGTGCAGCTGCATGATCGCCGTGGCCGTGAACAGCTTGGTGATCGAGAACCACAAGAACGCGGTGTCGACGTCGGTCGGTCGGTGATCGGCGAGCGCCGCGTAGCCGCCGGCCTCGACCTCGATCTTCGCGGCGTCGGGATCACTCATCCGGACCGTCGCGACGACCAAGCCCGGAGACTCGCCGCGCCCCTCGCCGACCGTGGCCAGCGCGTCGGCGCGCAGCTCGGCGGGTGGCACGACCGTCGTGTGCGTGCACGCGGCCGTGGCCACGCACACCGTGAGCATCAGCCGCGCCCGGACCGTCACGCGCTCGAAGTACGCCGAGGTCGCGGGCCTGTCCAATTGCTCGTAGGATGCGGCCACACGTGGGCGAGACTCTCATTGGGCCCGACGAGCTCGAGCTCGCGGTGTCAGGGCTCTCGGGCATGGTCGGCGCCTTGCTGCTGCCGGCGATCGGCGCGTGGTTGCGCGTGCTGCTGCAGTGGATCGAGTCCGACCGCTCGGGCCTGGGCCAACAGCCGCGCCTGTCGGGTCTGCAGATCATCCGGGCGGTGCTCACCAGCTTTGCGCTGTTCTTCTTCTTCATCGCGCTGGGCCGGGCCGCCGGCGAGCTGCGTGAGATCCGGGTCGAGGCGCCAGTGTTCGCCGCGATCGTGACCGGGCTGATCGCAGGTATGCTGTTCTGGGCGATCTACGCGGCCGGGATCTCGGCGCTGCAGACCGACTACCAGCGCGCGAAGCAGACCCGTCGCATCAAGTAGAGCGGCGCACCGCGCACGATGCACGTCAGGGCCAGCGCGCCCGCAGCACGAAGAAGCCGTCACGCTCGCCCCCGTCGACCTCGGCCCCGAGCTCGGCCAGCAGCTGCAGGGCGCGGTGGGGTCGGCTCACGACCATCAGCACGCACCCACCCGGGCGGAGCCACCCGCGAAGGTCGAACAGGCGTCGCAGCGTGTCGGCGTCGGCGTGGGTCGGGGGGTTGAGCAGGACCAGGTCCACGGGCGTGACCTCGGCGGGCGGTCCATCGTGCTCGTGGATCCGCACCCGCGCCGCGAGGCCGTTGCGCTCGGCGTTGGCGCGGATCAGGGCGCAGGCCCGCAGGTTGCTCTCGACCGCGATCACCTCGGCGTGCTCGAGACGCGTCGCCGCCCACAGCCCCAGGGTTCCAAGCCCGGCGCACAGATCCAGGACCGCGCGCGGTTGCTCGGCCTCGCGGCGCAGCAGCTCGTCGGCGACCCCGAGCAGCGCACGCGTGCCACCGTCGAGCTCGCGGCGAGAGAACACGCCGGGCCGACTCTCGAGCCGCAGCTGCCCGAGCGCGTCGTCGTGGATCTCATAGCGACGCGTGCTCAGCTCCGCGGCCAGCTCTACATTCATATTCGGGCCACGCACGCCCTTCCACAGGTGATAGCCGCGCTCGCGGGCGACGACCTCGACCGCGTCTTCGCCGAGCAGCGCACGCATGATCTTACCGAGGCTCTTGCCACCCTTTTGTTTGCGCACCGCACAATAGAGGTGCCCGCCCTCGCGCAGAGCGAGCGCGCCCACGGCCAGGCACGACTCGGAGAAGTCCTTGCCCAGGTGCGCGCGCGGCCAGACCATGGCTGCCTCGAACCGTGCGTCGCCAGCTGGCAGAGCCGCGCCCGCGTCGGTGCGTCCCAGATCCGGGATGCAGTGATGCGGCGAGCCAGTGCGCTCACGCACGTCGAGAATCAGCCGGGTCGCGCCGGGGGCCAAGCCCGGGAGATCACCACAGTGGACCAGCAGCAGCGCCGTTGGCTCGATCCCGCGAGCGGCCTCGGCGAGCAGCCGGACTCCCGGATCGTCCGGGTTGAGGCCATCGAGACCTCCGGGTCCGGGCTCGGCGGCGTTGGGGTCTCGTCCCATGGACCAGACCTTGGCCGATCTGCGACCGCCCGTCAGGTACCCGGGGCGTGTAGACCGAAGCCGATCTCCGTGATAGAGCTCCCACCACTGCGCGAGCGCCCACACCGAGCATGTCGGGTGGGGTATCGCGCGTCCGATCGGGTCTGGATTCCGCCACTTGGGGAATCTGAACCATGCGGGGACTTCCCACACGGGCTCTGACAGCCTGTGCGGGTTCCAGAGCCCCGGAGCGACGCCGGTGTGACACGACAAAGGTCGGTCATGGTGGATCGCCTGCCGATGGAACAAGGCTTTGAGCAAGCTCGACAATTTGGTTCCTCTCCTCGACCCCGAGGTCCTCGTTCGCGTCGCCAGCCCCAAGGCCATGAAGGCCGGCCAGGAGCTGTTCAAGAACGACGCGGTCAGCGATCTCGTGGTCAACGGCGCCAGCGTGCGCGGCAAGGTCAAGGGCACCCACGCGGCCCCGCACTCGACCTCGCTCAAGCGCACGGTCATCAAGGGCGGCAAGGGCAACAAGCTCGAGTGCAGCTGCTCGTGCCCGACCTTCACCGACGGCTGGGAGACGATCTGCCACCACGGGGTCGCGCTCGCGATGGAGCTGCGCAAGCAATTCCTCGAGGGCGGGGACCTCACGCTCACGCAAAACCCGTGGGTCACCAGCGTCGAGGCCAAGAGCCGCAATCGCTACCAGATCGAGCAGCGGCTCGGGGTCTGGCACGTCAACGTGTTTGGGGCCGGCTCAGCGGTGTCGGCGGCGACCCGCAAGCGCCAGGGCATGGCCGAGGTCGATCGGCTGATCCAGCACTACCTCGACCACGAGATCGATGAGACCGACGACGGCGCGCACGTGCTCGACGACGTCGCGCTGGCGGGCATGCTGTATTTTGCGCGTCACGCCTCGGTCGCAATTAAAGGTGTCGGTCGGCTGCAGTTCGTCAGCGAGCCGCTGATCCTGCGCGTCGAGGCCCAGTCCCACAACAAAGATCACCGCGTCGAGCTGCGCGCGCTGCTGCAACACAAGGCCAGCGAGCGGACCTTCGAGGTCGACAAGGGCCGTGTGATCGCGGGCGCACCCACCTGGTTCCTGTGGCCCGAGACCGCCGAGATCTTCTTGGTGCCCGACACCCCGCCGTGGACCCTCGCGGCGATCGCCGAGCGCCCAGTGATCGTGATGGACGCGAGCGTCGCGGCCGAGGACATGGACGAGCTCAGCGAGGCGCTGCAGTCGGTTGGCGTGCCGCAGCGGGATCTGTTCAAGCTCGCCAGCGACTCGCGCGAGGTCGACAATTTCATCGTCACGATCCAGGGCGGCGCGAGCAAGATCGAGGTCACGCTCGCGGCTCGCTACGACAACGTCACGCTGGCGGTCACCGGCCACGATCCCGAGTCGGCCCGCTACAGCATGACGGTCACGGGTCCCAGCGGCGAGGACGAGAGCATCGCGTTCTACCGGGACATCGAGGCCGAGACCCGCGCCCGCCAGATCCTGTTTGACGGCAAGCTGCGCTGGAGTGACGCCGACGAGTCGTTCGTGGCGCTGGGTGACACCGCGATCGAGTTCATCGTCGCCGGGTTGCCGCTGCTGCCCGAGCGCTGGGAGAAAAAGATCCCCGCGCTGCCCAAGCTGCGCAGCAAGTCGCCGTCGCCCAGCATCTCGGTCAAGAACGCTGGCGGGTCGGTGCTCGACGTCGAGGCGATCGTCGACGTCGAGGGCGAGACCGGGCTGATCTCGTTTCGGGATCTGCTGCGCTGGCTGCACGAGGGTCGACGCTGGGTCGAGCTGGCCGACGGCTCCGTCGCCAAGCTGGATCCCAAGATCCTCGAGCCGATCGCCGAGGCCGCGGGGTCCCTGCAGTTCGACAAGGCCGGCAACGCCGAGGTCAGCACCCTCGAGCTCGGCACCCTCGCGCGCCTGCTGCAAGAGGTCCCGTCGACCAAGGTCGCCAAGGACGTCAAGAAGCTGATGGAGAACATGACCGGCGAGCGCTCGGCCAAGGCTCCACGCAAGGCCAAGGCGCTCACGGCCAAGCTGCGCGACTACCAAAAGTCTGGCTACGCGTGGCTGTGGCAGCTGCACGAGAACCAGATGGCCGGGATCCTGGCCGACGACATGGGTCTGGGTAAGACCGTGCAGGCGCTCGCGCTGCTGGCCAAGGCCAAGGAGACCGACGGCGACATGCCCTCGCTGATCATCGGGCCGACCTCGGTGCTCGGGGTCTGGCGGCAAGAGGTCAAGAAGTGGGCGCCGAGCTTGTCGGTGCTGGTCTGGCACGGGGCCGATCGCGGCGAGAATCGCCGGCTGCTCAAGAAGACCGACGTGGTCGTGACCAGCTACGCGATCTTGCGCCGCGACATCGAGGACCTGATCAAGATCCGGTTCCGCTACGTGATCCTGGACGAGGCCCAGTACATCAAGAACTGGACGACGAGCACGGCCAAGTCGGCCAAGAAGCTCAAGGCCGACCACCGGCTGGCGCTCACGGGCACCCCGATCGAGAACCACCTGGTCGATCTGTGGGCGATCTACGACTTCTTGGCGCCGGGCTTCCTGGGCAAGCTCAGCGAATTCCAGAAGACCTACGTCAAGCCGATCGAAGACAACGACGACAAGGCGCTCGAGACCCTGCGCGCCCGGATCCGGCCGTTCATCATGCGACGGCGCAAAGAGGACGTCGCCCAGGAGCTGCCACCGAAGACCGAGCAGACGATCTTCGTGCAGTTCGGGCGCAGCCAGCTGGCGCTCTACAACCGGATCCTCAAGGCCGCCAAGACCGAGATCGACACGCGGATCGGCGAGGTCGGCGTGGAGAAGTCTCAGATGACGATCCTCGCCGCGCTCACGCGGCTGCGCCAGGTCTGCACGGATCCCCGGCTGCTCAAGCTGCCCGAGGGCACGGCCGTGCCCAACTCGACCAAGATGGACGCGTTCCGCGAGCTGATCGCGGAGAGCGTGGGCTCCGGACGCAAGGCGCTGGTGTTCTCGCAGTTCGTCGAGATGCAGAAGTTGATCGCGGAGACGCTCGACGAGCTGGAGATCGAGTACGTGTGGCTGCACGGCGGGACCACCAACCGCGAAGAGCTGGTCAACAAGTTCCAGCAAAAGAGCGGGCCACCGGTGTTCTTGATCTCGCTCAAGGCTGGCGGGGCCGGGTTGACCCTGACCGAGGCGGACACCGTGATCCACTATGATCCGTGGTGGAATCCGGCGGTTGAAGACCAGGCTACCGACCGGGCCCACCGGATCGGGCAGGACAAGCCGGTGATGGTCTACCGACTGGTGGTGGAGCACACCGTGGAGCAGAAGATGGTGGAGCTCGGGAGCGAGAAGCGGAAGATCGCGGAGTCGGCGTTGGGGCGCGATACGAAGGTTGGGAAGAAGCTGACGATGGAGGATGTGGATGCGCTGCTGGCTACGCCGGTGGCGGGGACTGCGGCTTGGGATGAGGTCTGAGTTGGCTGGGTGCGGAGGGGTGCGTGCCGATGGGGTACCGCGCACGGGCTGCAGGCGACCCCAACCCGGTTAGCAGGCCGGAGAAAATCTCAAACGACCCAGAGCACGCCCCTGGCCTCCGAATGCCTTTGTCGCCAAAGCTCGCAGTATGCCCGATACAGCTTCGCTTTGGCTCCGCGGCCTCGAAGCCCAGTGACGCACTCTGGCCCGCGTCGAGAATTTCCCCGGCCTGCTAGGTCTACTTCAGTCTCGGGTTGCAGCTTTCGGGCGCTGTACTGGCCCGACCGGGGGTGGCTCCGCTAATCTCCACGTGCGTAGGTACGCCGGGTTGGGGTCGTCTGCGGCCTTTTGTGCGCTCTTCGTTTGGCGACGGGTCGCTCCGATCCATGCAGGCGGAGGGCTTGGTATTCTTGGGGCATGACGGTGGTGCGGTCGATTCAGCTGTTCTTTCAGGAGGGTAAGTCGGACAAGGTTTATCATGCTGCGCTGATCGATGAGGGGGGTGGGGGCTACAGCGTCGAG
>NZ_PVNL01000104.1 GCF_002994635.1 Enhygromyxa salina
GCGCTGGCGACGCGAGGGGTTGCTCGTGGGGGACGCGGAGATCACGGTGTGATCAGCTCGTTGGCCGTTGGGTGTGCTGCGCGCGCTGGCGGAGCGTGCCAGTGGGGCAATAGCGAGCCGCCGCAGCCCGGCGGCGCGCGTCTGCTCTCCGCCTTCGTATGAAGGCGGCTTCGTTGAAGCGAGCAGCTCGCCGAGTCCCGCACCGCCTGGTTCTCGGCGCCGTGGCTCGTGGCATCCGGCTTGCGAGGGCCGTCGCCTCACCGCCCGGACTGCCTATCGCAAGATTGCGCGTGCACGCTCGGGTGTGGGGACTAGTGCAGATGCATGTTCACCAAGCACATTCTCATCGCCATCTTCGCCGGACGCGCAACGGCTGTTGGTGGGGGACTGCGCCCTCGACAGCGCGTGGCGAGCGTACGTGTTCGAGTACGACTGGGCGACCCTCCTCGCGCTCGAGCCAGGGGTCCTGGCGATCCTCAGTCACGACGTCCGCACGAATCGTTTGACGCTCGAGTGTGGTCAGCCGCGGACGACAGCGTGGGAGGTGAGTGCGCGCGCCGAGCAGCCCCTCAATGTCCAACCGGTAGCGGCCGCGCGCAGCCCCGAGGGGTCCATCGTGGTCGCTGACCTGCTCGGTGATCTGCACGTCTTCACCGGCGCGAACTGTGAGCTGCGCGCGAGCAGCCGCCACTTCACCAACAACGCCAAGGTGCTCGAGCTGCGCTGGTTTCGGGCGCCACACAGCCAGGTCTTGTGCCTGACGACCGTGGCCGCCGTGCCAGCCATGCTACTCGAATGTGCACCATGGCCCGTCGAGGAGGGCGGAGCATTCGAGCTCGCCAAGGGGGGATGGCTGTTCGACCCCGACATCTTCCTCGAGCAGGATGTGCGCATCGAAGGCCAGCGCTTTGGTGTCGCGCAGGTCGGGCACCTCAGCTTCAGCGCCACGGGGCCCAGCTTCACGCCGCTCACACGGCTCCCCGAGCCCTTTGCTCCGCGGCTGGTCACAGCGTCGCGCTCGCCAGGGGGGGCGATCCAGGTGCTCTACACCTCGGACTCCAGCACGCTCACCGCCTTGACGCTCGATCCGGCCCAGCTCGCTTGGCGAGAGCAGGCGGCAACCGACCTCGGCGACGGCGAGATTGTCGCGCTCCACTCGATCCCAGCCGACGAGCACTCGACCGCGGTGATCGTCTCGCGCGTTGGCGAAGACGCCCGCGTGCTGATGCTGCGCTCAGAATCGGGCTAGCTCGAGTACGCTCTGTCTCGCCGAGGGTCCGTGAGCGTCCGTGATGATCAGCGCGCCCAGTCGTCGGCGAGCAACCCGTCGACAATCGCGCGCCCGCGGTGCCCCCAGATCGGGTGCGGCAGCCGACACGCTTTATCAGCGAGCTCATTGGCGGCAGCCGAGGTCGTGATCCCGCTGGTCTGCGCATGCTCCAAGATCCGCTTCGTCACCACGAACACGGCGTTGTCCCAGTCACGCGAGAAGTGACGCTCGATCGCAGGATCCTTGTCAGGCCCGCCGATCTGGCCGTACTGCTCGTTCGCGCAATTAACAATCCCCATCCGATTGGCGACGAAGTCGGGCACGTACACGATGCCGCGCGCCGCCAGATCCCTGTCGTCGCGGCGGTCATCGAGCAGCTGATTGTTGGCCGCACCACACACGATCGGCGCCTGGATCATCGGGATCGTCGCCGGACCGAGCACGCCGCCGAGCGCGTTGGGGGCCAGCACGTCGCAGGGCTCGGCGAAGATCGACAGATCGCCGATCTCAGCGTGGCGCAGCTCGACGGGTGCGTTCACGAAGCGCGCGCGCAGCAGCTCGCAGCGCTCGGCGGAGATCTCGGCCGCGATCACGCGCCCAACCCCGCGGGCGAGCAGCTCCTCGATCATGTAGGTCGCAACATTGCCGGCCCCCTGCATGGCGATCGTCTTGCCGGCGATCGAGCCGCGCCCGCAGTGATCGAGCGCAGCTTCAATTGCACACACGACGCCCTTCGCCGTCGCGGGCGAGGGGTTGCCGCTGCCGCCGACGCTCGGCGGCACGCATGTCGCGAACCGAGTGGTCTCAAACACGGCGGCGAGATCGTCCGGCTGAGTACCGACGTCCTCGGCAGTAATGTAGACGCCACGCAGCGAGGTCGTGAACGCGCCGTACTCGCGATAGAGCGTCCGGCGATAGCCAGGATCGCGGGACCGCTCGGCGGACTGGCGGGCAATGATGCCCTTGCCGCCACCCCACCACAGCCCGGCCAGCGCGTTCTTGCGGCTCATGCCCAGCGACAGGCGCAGGCCGTCGCGCAGCAGCTCCTGGATGGTCGCGTAGGGCCAGTGGCGCAGGCCGCCGGCCGCCTGCCCGCGGACGCTGGTGTGCACGGTCGCGGTCATCAGCGCACCGGTCTCGGGCCCGACCGCCATGAACACGCCCTCATGCGCATGAAAATCGCGAGCGTCGCCAGCGAGCCAGGTCGCGATGTCGGCCAGCCACGGGTGACTGGTCCGCACGCGAGCCTCCTCGTGATCCCAGGTCAGGCACGCTCGCCCGCCGGCCTCACGCAGGCGCGCGATGAATTGCTCGGGGCTCTGGTCGAGCAGCTCGGCGCTCATTCGGGCGCCTCATTGGTGACGGTCGGAGCCGGCGACCCCAGCGACTCGAAGTTGACCCGGCTCAGGCCGCTGACGCCGTCGGGATCCCGCTCGATCAGCTTGTCCTTGTCGGCGGCGTTGAGCATCCGGTTGCGCCGGGCGTTGTTGGGCTCACCGACCCGCGCCTGATAGTCAGCGAGCGGCTGGACCTGGTAGTTCCACAGCGCGTCGGCGTGGACCCAGTCCTTCGAGTAGATCGTCCGCAGCACGATCGAGTCGTCGGCGCCCGGCAGGCCGCGAATGTTGGCCTGATACTGCGAGGTGTAGTCGTAGTACTCCTCGGCGTTGGACAGGTACAAGACCTTGACCGGGAGCCCCAGCCCCTCGGCGGCCTTGGCGATCGTGGTGAGCGTCTGCGGCCCGGTCAGATCCCCGACCAGCATGCGCACGCGGTCGCTGAGGTAGAGCTTGCGGATGTGCGCGTAGTAGTCGGGGTTCGACAGCCAGCTGGTGGCGACGCCGTCGCGGTCACGCACGATCACGTTCTCGAGGTGACGGAACACGGTCTCGCGGGCGCCTCGCCAGCTGTTGACGCACTGGCGCAGCTCGTCCTCGCTGAGCTGGCCGGCCAGCGCCTCCTGGATGAGCGCGACCGACTCCTCCTCGTTGTCGCCGTCAAACCGGGCGAGCAGGGTCTTGGGATCCTCCGACGCCTCGATCAAGACCTCGTAGGCGCGGTGCAGCTCGGTCACGCGCCAGTCGAGATCCATCAGGAACACGAACTCGGACTTGGCCACGCCGATCAGCGTGTAGTTTTGATCGGCGGCGACACCAACATAGATCCCGCGCTTGTTGTCGAGGTACGGGAACCACACGTCGTGGCGCCGCTCGTTGGTCTTGACGTAGTGGATCGGCGTCTTGATCCGCGCCTCTTCGTCGCCGGCGAGCATGGTGCTGCGCTGGGCGTCGGTGACCGGGCCCCAGGGATCGGGGGGAGGGCCGGCCTTGGCTTCGGGCTCGGGCTCCGCGGGCGCCTCGTCGGCTGGCTCGGGCTCGGCCGGCTCGGCCGGGTCACTCGGCTGATCGGTCGTGGGCGGTGGTTGGGCCGCGCCATCGGACTCGGGCGGGGTGCCGGTGCACGCGGCCACGAGGCCGAGCGCGAGCAGGCAGGGGAGGGGCCAGCGGGACCGCAGCATGGCCGGAGTCTAAACATCTGCGTAGGCGGCCGCGAGGCTGCGTCGATCCCGGCGTGATGCGTTGGTTCACGCGCCCCGGGCGGTCACGCCAGATCTGTTATCAGCTCGGGTCAGGCTTCTGACCCGCTTGCATGCGCCATTCGGGGACTGGTTCAGCGTGGGCAGCGAACTCATCGGCGCGCTGCTAGGGCCCGAACGCGGCGGTTTTGCCCGGCTGCACGGGCCGCCGGGCGCGGGAGGCTTGATGCCTTCGATAGTCTGGATTAGAACGCCTGCCGAGCTGTTCGTGGGCCCCCGAGCATGTCCCCTCGGACGATCTCGACCGCAACAGCGTTTCGCTCGGTGCCGGGGCCCAAGCTGACCCCTCGACCCTGTCGAACCAAACCAATGTTCTACCCAATGAGCGAATCATGAGCACCTCATCCGCTCCAGTGACGATCCGCGCGAACGCGATCTCGAAGGTCTATGGCGAGTTCGTGGCGGTCCACGGGCTGTCCTTCGAGGTCCGCAAGGGCACCGTGGCGGCCTTCCTCGGGCCAAACGGCGCGGGCAAGTCCACGACCATGAAGATGTTGACCGGCTACCTCGCGCCCAGCTCCGGCTCGGTCGAGGTCCTGGGCAAAGATCCTGGGGTCGCCGAGTCCCGCATCGAGCTCGCGCGACGGCTCGGGTACCTGCCCGAGAACGGCCCGCTGTACCTCGACATGACCCCGCGCGAGCTCCTCGAGTTCTTCGCGCAGGTCCGCAAGCTCGGGGAGATCGACAAGGCGATCGATCGCGTGGTCCAGCAGTGCGCGATCCAGGAGGTCCTGCACAAGCCGATCGGCAAGCTGTCCAAGGGGTTCCGGCAGCGGGTCGGCATGGCCCAGGCGCTGCTCTCGGACCCGGACGTGCTGATCCTCGACGAGCCGACCTCGGGCCTGGATCCCCTGCAGATCCGCGAGGTTCGCAAGCTGATCCGCGATCTTGGTCAGCAAAAGACGATCTTGCTGTCCACGCACATCCTCCAGGAGGTCGAGGCCGTCGCCGACACCGTGATCATGGTCCACGAGGGCCGGCTGGTGTTCGACGGGAGCGTCGACGAGCTGCGCGACGGCCAGACGCTCGAGGATCGGTTCTATGCGCTCGCAGGGGCGCCCGCGAAGGCCAAGGCCAAGACGACGGCCGCCTCCACCGCCAACACGGAGACCAACTGATGGGTATCGATTGGAGTGTCATCCGGGCGATCGCCAAGCGCGAGCTCGGCAGCTACCTGGGCAATCCCGCCGGCTACGTGTTCCTGACGCTGTTCATCGCGGCGACCGGGGCCGGGGCGTTCTTGCAGCCGGGCTTCTTCGCCCGCAACCTCGCCGACCTCGCGCTGCTCAACAAGGTCATGCCGGCGATCCTGATGCTGTTCGTGCCGGCCGTGACCATGAACGTGTGGGCCGAAGAGCGCCGCCGCGGCACCGATGAGCTGCTGCTGACCATGCCCGTGCGCGACATCGAGGTCGTGCTCGGCAAGTACCTCGGCGCGCTCGGGGTCTACACGATCGGGCTCGGGTTCGCGCTCGCCCACGTCGGCGTGCTCGCGCAGCTGGGCGACCCGGACGTCGGGCTGATGGCCTCGACCTACCTGGGCTACTGGCTGGTCGGCGTCGCGTTCGTCAGCGTGGGCCTGCTGGCGTCGATGTTCAGCGGCAACGCGACGGTGGCGTTCATCGTCGGCGCGGTCGGCTGCGCGGGCCTGGTGTTCGCCGGCACCGCCCCCTGGGCCAGCGGGATCGTCGGCTGCGGCCTGATCGCCGGGGTCGCCACGCTGATCTGGGTGGCCGTGCAGGGCAACACCGACTCGGCCGGGTACGTCGCCGTTGGGGCGGGCGTGCTCGCGCTGATCGTGTGGCTCACCGGCACCTTCGAGAGCTTTCAAGACACGTTTGGTCTGCTCGGCGTCGATCGCCACTTCTACGGGTTTGGCGAGGGCATCGTGCGTCTCGGCGACGTCGTCTACTTCGTCGGCATCGCGGTCGTGCTCGTCTACCTCTGCACGTTCATGCTCGGGCGGAGGCACTGGTAACCATGAAACCTCGAATCCATAGCCTCGCGCGGCTGCTCGCGCTGGTCGTGATCGTCGGCTCGACGACCTACATGGCCCAGCGATCCAACGGTCGCGCCGATCTCACCAGCGAGGGTCTCTCGCAGATCACCCCGGACACCGAGACGCTGATCCGCAGCATCGGGACCGAGGCCGCCAACGCCGACGGCGAGACGTCGCTGGTGCCTCCGGTGGTCGTCACGGCCTACATCTCCAAAGAGGTGCCGCGGCCCTACGTGCCGCTGCGCAGCCGGATGCTCAACATCCTGCGCGAGATGGAAGCCTCGGGCGGGCCGGGTCTCACGGTCCGCATCTATGAGCCTGGGCCGTTCTCCGAGGAGGCCCAAGAGGCGATCGAGAAGTACGGGATCGTGCCCCGGCCGCTGGTCAGCGCCGACGGCGGCAAGGTCGACACCATGCAGGTGTTTTTGGGCATGGCGTTCACGTCGGGCCCGCGCGAAGAGGTCGTGCCGTTCTTGGATCGCGGCCTGTCCGTCGAGTACGAGATCGTCCGCGCGCTCGAGGTCGTGACCCAGCCCAAGAAGCGGGTCGTCGGGATCATCCGCGACGACACCAAGATCATGGGCGACTTCGACCTGCAGAGCCGCAGGCGGATCCCCCGCTGGCGGGTGGTCGACGAGCTCGAGAAGCAATACGAGGTCCGCAGCCTCAACCCCGGCACGCCGATCCCCCCGGACGTGGACGTGATGTTCATTCCGCAGGTCTCGAGCCTGTCGCAGCCGGGCCTCGACGTGGTCCAGGCCTACCTGCTCGCGGGTCGGCCGGCGCTGATCATCGCGGACCCGATGCCGTTCTTCAATCCCAAGCTCGCGCCCGGTCAGCCGATGATCCCGCCGCCTTCTCAGGGCGGGATGATGGGCGGCGGGGCACCTGCCGAGGACAAGGGCAACTACCGGGCCCTGCTCGCGTCGATCGGCCTCGACTGGCCCGACGATCACGTGGCCTTCGATCTGGAGAACCCCGAGCCGCAGCTGGCCGAGGCGCCGCGCAGCATCGTGGTCCTGGGTCAGCGCAATGGCACCAGCCAGTTCGCCGGCGGCGACATCAGCGTCGACGGGCTCGCGCAGATCGTGCTGCTGTTCTCGGGTGAGCTGCGACCGCTCTCGGGCGCGCAGACCACCGTCACGCCGGTGCTCACGACCGGCACCAAGGGCGGCTGGGACCCGTTCGAGAAGTTCGTCGACGACAGCAACTTCTTGTTCGGTCTGCAGTTCCGCGGGGTCCCGCAGGACTACCACAAGCTCGCCGCGCAAGACGGGCTCGAGAACATGAAGCTCGGCGTGCGGGTGACTGGCGGCGGCAGCTCGGGCGACGCCAACGGCAAGGACATCAACGCGATCGTGCTGTCGGATCTCGACATGTTCGCGGACAGCTTCTTCAGCTTCCACGAGCGCGGCGGCGATCTCGACGGCGACGGCCTGATCGACATGCGCTTCGACAACGTCACGTTCTTGCTCAACGCGATCGACAGCCTGCTGGACGATCAGCGCTTCATCGAGCTGCGCAAGCGCCAACCGGAATTTCGTCGGCTGTCCGAGGTCGACGACATGACCAAGAAGGCCAACGAAGAGCGCCAGGCTCGGCTCAAGTCCGCCAGCGAGGCGGCCGAGGGCAAGATCCAAGAGGCGCAGGCTTCGCTCGATCAGGCGGTCGCGGCGATCCGGGCCGAGACCGGGATCGACGACCGCACCAAAGAGATCAAGATCCGCGCGGCCGAGGAAGCGGAGAATCGTCGGCTGCAAGGTCAGACCGAGCAGATCGAGCGCGAGAAGGCCCAGGAGATCGACAAGATCAAGGCCGATCACGCGCGCAAGGTCGACGAGGTCCGCGATCGGATCCGGGTCGCTGCGATCCTGGTCCCGCCGCTGCCCGCGATCTTGTTTGGGTTGGTGGTGTTCATACGCAAGCGTCGGCGCGAGAGCTCGACGATCCCCGAGAGCCGCAAGCGGAGGGACTCCTGATGACGCGAGGTACCGTGATCATGGGCGTGCTCGCCCTGTTGAGCTTCGTCGGCGCGATGAGCATGCGCCCGGTCGAGGTCGCCCCCCCCACCTTCCAAGACACGGGCGAGGCGCTGTTCCCCGAGTTCGTCGATCCGAACGCCGCGACCTTCCTCGAGGTCAAGGACTACGACGAAGAGTCGGCGCAGCTGACCAGCTTCTCGGTCAAGCTCGAAGACGGCAAGTGGGTGATCCCCAGCCACAACAACTACCCGGCCGACGGGACCGAGCAGATGGGCAAGGCCGCGGCCTCGTTCATCAGCGTGACCAAGGACGTGGTCCGCAGCGATGATCCCAAGGAGCACGCCGAGTTTGGTGTGGTCGACCCCGAGGACGAGGCCGCGGCCAAGGACTCGCGTGGACGTCGGGTCACGATCAAGGACGCGTCGGGCACCAACTTGGTCGACGTGATCATCGGCAAGGACGTGCCCGAGCGGCAGGGCTTCAAGTTCGTGCGCTACCCGGGCGAGAACCGGGTCTACGCGGTCGAGCTCGATCCGCAGGTCTCGACCGGGTTCACCGACTGGATCGAGGATGACCTGCTCAAGATGGAGTCCGACGACATCGTCGCCGTGCTCAGCAACAGCTACAGCGTGGTCGAGGGCACGGACCCGGTCACCGGCGAGAAGACCACCAAGCTCGAGAACGACAACCCGATGTACTTCGAGCTGTCCGACTCGGGGGCGTTCGGCGCAGACGGGCAACCGTCGGCCGAGTGGGCCACGGCCGCGCCGCCCGTGTTTGGTCCCGACGGTGCGCGCATCGACCCCGCCACCTGGGAGGGCGAGGAGCCGCTGCCGCAGCCCGCGACCGCACCCGAGGGCAAGGAGCTCAACCCGACCAAGGTCAAGCAGATCGTCGGCGCCTCGGATCGCATGAAGATCGTCGGCGTCCGGCCTCGCGCGGCCCGGCTCGACCCGTTCGAGATGAAGTCCAAGGGCTTCTTCCTGGTCGGCGAGCCCCCGCGCCTGTCGCTGCTCGGCAACGAGGGTGAGGTCCACCTGATCTCGAACGACGGTGTCATCTACACGCTGTTCTTCGGTGAGGTGACCTACGCAACCGGCGAGGCGCTCAGCGCTGGCGGTGAAGAGGACGCGGTCGAGGAGGGCGAAGACGCATCGCGGGCCAACCGCTACATGTTCGTCAACGTCAGCTACGACGCGCGCCGAGATCAGTCGGCGGGGGCCCCGGCGATCGACGGGGAGCCGCGCGGGGAGGCCCGTGCGCAGATGCTCGCCGAGCGCTTCGAGCGTTGGTACTACGTGATCCAGGACTCCAGCTTCGTCCAGGTTCATAAGGTCCCCGACGATTTCTGGCGCGACCTCAAGGAGTGAGTGGCCCCGGCCTGGTGACGGACGGGTGACCCGCCCGGTGACCATGGGGGGGCCGCTGTGGTCTTGTCTGTCCTGGGCGCCTCGTGCATACAGCGCTCGAAATGAGCGAGAACGGGCCCCGCGAACCGAACCCCGATCCGCCCGCGGACGCGGGCGGAGCTCAGTCCGACGCGCCTGAACCGGGCGAGGCTTCCGAACCTGGCGACGCGTCTGCGGACGCGTCTGCGGACGCGGCCACGGACGCGGCCACGGACGCTCCGGGTGCCTCGCGTTCGGGGTCGCGGACGGGCGGGCCGGCGGAGGCCCCCCCGCATCGGCTGAGCTGGCGCGAGGGCCTGTACCTGGTCGGCCCGGACCCGCTGACCTCGCCCTACTACAGCTCGGGCGCGCTGATCGGCGCGGGGATCGGCTACGCGACCCCGCTGTTTCAGATCGGGCTGTACCTGCTGCTGTTCTTGCTGGCGCCGCTCTACGTCGAGGCCGTGCTGCTGACGTTGAGCAACGGCGGCACCTACGTGATGACCCGCTACGCCCTGGGGCACCTCGGCAAGCTGGCGATCTTGGCCGCGGCGCTGGTCGGCATCGTGATCAGCTTCTCCTACGTGGCCACGGCGATCGTCAGCCTGCTGTCCTACTCGGACTACGTGTACTCGCTGGTCGACAGCTCGTCGGGCCCGCGCACGCTGATGTCGATGGGCCTGTCGATGATCCCCTCGATCGGGTTTGGCGTGTGGGTGATGCCCAGCCAGTGGCGCCGCATCGTGATCTCCGTGAGCGTGACGGCGCTGGTCGGCCTGATGCTGAGCACCGTGATGAACGCGACCGCGGTGATCATGCTGCCGCCGCTGGTGATGCTGTTCATCCTCAACAACCAGGGGCTCAAGGAGAGCGTTCAGGTCAGCAAGACCATCTTCTTGATCAACCTGGTGGTCATGGGCGTGACGATCTCGATCTGCGTGATCTACCTGATCATGCACGGCGCAGACTTCGGCCGGTTCTTGCACGGCGCGCCGCTGCCACGGGCCGTGGTCAAGGCCGCCGAGACGGCGACCCAGGGTGACACCCACGAGCACCACGGCCTCGTCAGCGAGCTGCCGGGCTTCTACCGGCTGGTGCGCCTGGGCGCGCCCGTGATCCTGGCCGGCGCCGGGGTGTCGATCCTGGGCGCGTCCGGGGTCGAGTCGGTCATGAACATCCCCGAGGAGCTCGGCAACCCGCGCCGCGACGTCGCCAAGATCTATCGCTGGATGCTGTCCTTGTTGCTGGGGATCGGCGGCTCGCTCAGCCTGTTGCTGTTCTTGGTGCTCGACCCCAAGCAGCTGACCGGGAGCTCGAGCTACCTGGTCGCGGTGCTCGGGCAAGAGGGCTTCCTGGGCGTGTTTGGCTCGTCGACCTTGGCCCAGGTCTGGAAGGTCGTGATCGTCGCCAACGCGGCCTTGATGCTGATCGGCGCGTGCAACACCGGGTTCGCGGGGGCCCGCGGGCTGTGGCAGACCATGGCCCGCGACAGCCTGCTGCCGCGGATGATCCTCGACCCCAACGAGCGCGGCGCGTTCTCGCGAATCCACTGGATGATGCTCGTGGCGATCATCTTGCTGGCCATTCAAGGCGGCTGGGACCTGTCCAAGCTCGAGCGCTGGTACGGCATGACCTTCGGGCTGGTGCTGTTCTCGGGCGTGATCGCGTTCATCTTGCTGCGCAAGTTCAGGGCCGACGATCGCAGGGTCTACCGCGCGCCCTTCAACCTGACGATCGGTGGCACCAAGGTCCCGCTCGCCGCGCTGATCGGCCTGGTCGTGCTCGGCTACATCTTGCTGAGCATGTACATCAGCTACAGCGGCGAGATCGGCGAGCTGCGCACGCTGGTCGTGCTGGTCGCCGCTGGCGTGGTCGGGGTGATTCTGCTCTACAATCACCGGCCCTTGATGCGCGCCACGCATAGTTACTATCGACGAGTGATCGAGACCGTGGAGTCGACGGCGATCGAGACTGAAGATCGGACCGTGGTCGTCGCGGTCGGCAGCGTGCGGATCGGGCGACTGATCGAGAACGCGATCGCGCTCGCGAAGATGCAGAGCAAGACCACCGGGATCCCGTATCGGCAGCTGGTCGTGTTTCACATGAGCTCGGCCGTAAGCGGCGAGCACGTCTACGAGATCAACCGCTCGACGATCCGCCCGGCCAAGCTGGCCAACGGCGCCGTTCGGATCTTCACGAAGCTGACCGAGGTCGCGCCCACGGACATGCGCGTGTACCTGGCGATCGTCCCCCCGATCACCGCGGGCAGCCCTGACCACCTCAGCGCGGCCCTCGACACGCTCGTCGACTTTCACAACCGCCACAATTTCACGGGGCACATGGTCCTGGTCGGCACCCACGGCGTGAAGCATGAGGAGTACGAGCGGCTGCAGCAGCGGCTCGAGGGCTCGACCCTGATCCCCGTGCCGCTCTACGGAGAGTGACGTACCCTGTCGCGCATGAGCAGCATCGCGTTCTTGGGGCTCGGGACGATGGGGGCGGGGATGGTCCGCAACCTCGTCGCCGCGGGTCGCGAGGTCATCGTCTGGAATCGTACGCGCGCCCGAACGCAGGGCCTGGCGGCGGAGTTGGCCGCGGACCAGCTGCGCTGCGAGCTCGCGGCCAATCCGCTCGAAGCGGCGCGGGCGGCCGAGACCGTCATCTTGTGTGTGAGCGGCGACGAGGCCGTTCACGAGCTGGTGTTCGGTGCGCAAGGGATCCTGCCCGGGCTGTCCGAGGGCGACCTCTTGATCGACTGCGGGACGACCAGCCAGGCGCTCACGCGCTCGCTGGAGCTGGCCTGCGCCGAGCGTCGCGTGGGGTGCCTGGACGCGCCGATCACCGGCAGCAAGCTGGGCGCCGCGGGCGGGCGCCTGACCTTCATGATCGGCGGGCCAGCCCCGCTGGTCGAGCGCGCGACGCCGCTGTTCGAGATCATGGGTCGCCACCACGTTCACGTCGGCGAGCGCGTGGGCCTGGGCCAGGCCGCGAAGTACTGCCTCAACATGGCCCAGGCGGTGATGCTGCAGGGGCTGCTCGAGGGCTACACGCTCGCCAAGCTGCTCGAGGTCCCGGTCGCCAAGATGGCCGAGATTTACCAGCACAGCGCCGCCCAGAGCGGGATCGGGGGGTTCAAGACCCCGTACCTGCAAGCCGGCGACTACGCGCCTCACTTTCGCCTGGACCTCATGCACAAGGATCTGCACCTCGCGCTCGAGGAAGCCGAGCGTCGCCGCGTGCCGCTTGCGACCGCGAGCACCGTGCGGGGCATCTACGATCAGGCGGTCGCCGAGGGCCTCGGACCCCAGGACTTCCTCGCGGTCGCGACCTTGCTCGAGCGCTGGGCCAAGCTCGAGCTTCGCTAGCGCTCGCCGGTTATTGGCGTGTGCGCGCGGCCTGGGTGATCATCGAGGGGATGCGCCAGGCGATCGAGAGCTTCATGGTCTACCTCGAGACCGAGCGCCGCCTGTCACTCAACACCCAGGTCGCGTATCGGCGCGACGTCGAGGCCTTCGTCGACAGCGTCGAGGCCCGCCGGGCCCGGCCTGCGAAGCTGTCCGATCTAGGCGTCCGTGAGGTCCGGGCCCACCTCGCCGAGCTCCACGGAAAGCTCGCGGCCAGCTCGATCGGTCGCAAGCTGTCGGCGCTGCGCAGCTTCGGCGAATTCTGTCGGCGCGAGGGGCTGATCGAAGAGAACGCCGTCGCGCTGATCCGGCGTCCCAAGCTCGGGCAGCGGCTGCCGGTCGCCCTGCCGGTCGAAGACATCGGCCAGATGATCGACGCGCCCCAGCGCGAGGGGGCGGTCGGGCTGCGCGACCGCGCCCTGCTCGAGGTGCTGTACGGGGCGGGCCTGCGCGTGTCCGAGGCCGTCGGGCTCGACCTCGATGACCTCCGCTGCGAGGACCAGCGTCTGACAGTGCGAGTGCGTTCAGGCAAGGGCGGCAAGCAGCGCGTGGTCCCGCTCGGGCGCAAGGCCGCCGAGGCGCTCGCCGCCTGGCTCGCCGCTCGCGATCAGCTCATGAACGCCCGGAGCCCGGCGCAGGCGGTGTTCCTGGGCACCCGCGGCAAGCGGCTGGCCTCGCGGGTCGCCCGTGAGCTGGTCTACAGGCGCTGCGAAGCGACGGGGGCGAGGGCGGTCGTGGGTCCGCACGGGCTGCGCCACAGCTTCGCGTCGCACTTGCTGCAGAGCGGGTGTGACCTGCGGACCATTCAGTCCATGCTCGGGCACGCGAGCTTGTCGACGACCCAGCGCTACACCCATCTCGACATGGGTCGCTTGTTCGAGCTGTATGAGCAGGCCCATCCGCGCGCGAGCCTGCCTCGCCGGGCCGAGCCCGGCCGCCGTGACCACGAGTGAGCGGAGCGGTTGGCCGTATCTGTTGCAGATTCGTTGGTCGAGCCGAGCAGCCTGAGATAACCTGGACGCAATGGGCCTCGAAGTCGACGCGCGGTTGGTCGTGAACCGCGACGTCGATCTCCGCGAGCTGCCGCTCACGCCCGTCGAATTCTTCATTTACAGCCGCGTAGAGGCGCTGAGTGGGGCGGAGGCGCCGACGGTTGGCGACGTCATCGCCGCCAGCGGACAGTCGAGCGAGGCCGCCCACGAGGTGCTGCGAAAACTCGTGGATTATGGCGTGCTCTCGCCCACGGTCGAGTCACCGAAGGCTCCCGTCGAGGCGCCCGGTCGAGTCGGCAGCGGCCTGCGCGAGCGGGCCCGCACCCGCCGTCGCGAGCTGCTCGAGGCCCAGATGCGAATGAGCCGGGAGGCCGCCGACCGCGACGGATCGGGCGAGACCAGCGACGAGCCCTCGCTGCCGACCCCCCACAAGGCCAGCAACGCGTACAAGCCCGCAGACTCGGGCATCCACGCGATGCTCGAGGAGGTCGAGCCGGTCGGCGACGCCGATCCCCGCCTCCAGCCAAGCGCCAAGGTCGATCTCAATCGCCAGCGCCGGCTGCTCGCGCTGCGTGATCGCTTGCGCCACATCGGGCACTTCGAGCTGCTCGGGATCGAGCCGGTCGACGACGTCAAGGCGATCCGTCGCGCCTACCATGTGGTCAGCCGCGAGTTCCATCCTGATTCGTTCTATGGGCAGAACCTGGGCGGCTTCCGCGGCGTGCTCGACGATCTGTTCCGTCGCGCGCGAGCCTCGTACGAGCTGCTCCTCGATGACGCCCAGCGCAAGCCACTGGTCGACGCCCATCTCGCTCAGGTCCGGGCTGAGCAAGCCAAACACGATCGGGAGCAGGCCGAGGCCACGGCCCTCGCCGACGCCGCGGCGGAGCGAGCCCGTGTGCAAGCTGAGGCAGCGGCGGCCGAGGCCGAGAAGATCGCCGCAGAACAGCGAAAGCAGCGCGATCAGCAGCGGCAGCTACGTATCCGCGACCGGGCGCTGTCGGTTCGCCGCAAGCACGCCGCCAAGCAGGCCGAGCAGGCCCACAAAGAGCGAGACCTGGGCCGGCACGGGACCGCTGCAACGCTGTTCAGGTTGGCCCACGAGCAGGATCCCAGCAACGGCGAGTATGAGCAGCTGTGGCGGGACAGCCTCGCGATCGCCCGCCGCCAGCGAGCCGACGCCAGCTTCGAGCAAGGGGTGGCCGCGCGCCGAGCCAGTCGGCCGCAGGACGCCGCCCACCACTTCGCTCGCGCCGCCGAGGTCGATCCCTCGCTCAGAAATCTGGCCGAGGCCGCCGCTGCGGTGGCCGAGGTCAATCCCACCCGGGCGCGGGAGTTTGCGATCAGCGCGCTCGAGACCATGCAGCAGGCCCAGGCGCGGGGCGTCAAGCTCGATGATCGAACTCGTGGTGAGGCCCACCTGGCCTGCGCGACGGCGTTTCTCGCCGCCGAGCAGACCGCGACCGCCAAAGAGCAGGCCGAGCAGGCCCACAAGCTCGCGCCCAGCCAGCACACGCGCGCCCTTCTCAATTCGCTCAAACTAACCTAGCCTAGGGCGGTCGTGCGCGGGCTCAGGGCCGCAGCACCGAACGCAGCACGGACCCCCATGGAGAACGTCGTTGGTATCGATCTCGGGACCTCAAACTCGGTCGTGGCGATCGTCGAAGACGGCGTGCCCACGGTCATCCCCAACAAGGGTGGCTACAAGACCACGCCCTCGATGGTGGCGATCTCCGAGAGCAGCAAGCGCCTCGTGGGTCACATCGCCAAGCGGCAGGCGGTCACCAACTCGGTCAACACCGTCTACGCGGCCAAGCGCTTGATCGGCCGCAAGTGGGACTCGCCGGCCGTGCGCGCGGTCCAGCAGTCGTGCCCGTACTCGATCGTGGAGGGCCCCCACGGCGACGTGCGGATCGTGCTGCGCGATCAGGTCTACAGCATCTCCGAGGTCAGCGCGTTCATCTTGCAGGAGCTCAAGATGGTCGCCGAGCAGTACCTCGGCGGTCAGGTCGAGAAGGCCGTGATCACGGTCCCCGCCTACTTCAACGACAACCAGCGCCAGGCCACCAAGGACGCCGGTCGGATCGCCGGGCTCGATGTGATCCGGATCATCAACGAGCCAACCGCGGCCGCGCTGGCCTATGGGTTTGGCAAGGACTTCGAGCGTCGGGTCGCCGTCTACGACCTCGGCGGGGGCACCTTCGACGTGTCGATCCTCGACATCGGCAACGGCGTGTTCGAGGTCGTCTCGACCGCCGGCGACACCTTCCTGGGCGGCGAGGACTTCGACGTCCGGGTCATGAACTGGCTGATCCAGGTGTTCCAAGAGCGCAGCGGCGTCGACATCCGCGACGATCGGATGTCGCTGCAGCGTCTGCGCGACGCCGCCGAGAAGGCTCGCTGCGAGCTGTCGACCGTGCGCGAGACCCTGATCGACCTGCCGTTCCTGTACACGACCGCGAGCGGCGAGACCCATCACCTGCAAGAGAACCTCAGCCGCGATCAGCTCGAGGATCTGACCCGCGACCTCGTCGACCGCACCATCGCGATCTGCGAGCGGACGTTGACCGAAGCCAGCGTCGACCGCGGCGAGATCGACGATGTAATCCTCGTCGGCGGCATGACCCGCATGCCCCTGGTTCAGCGCAGCGTCGCAGAATTCTTCCAGCTCGAGCCCTGCAAGGGCGTGCATCCAGACGAGGTCGTGGGCCTCGGCGCGGCGATCCAGGCCGCCGCGCTGGTCGACGATCAGCAGGATCTGCTGCTCCTCGATGTGACCCCCCACAGCCTCGGGATCATGGTCCACGGCGGCGCCTTCCACCGCTTGATCACCCAGAACACCACGGTCCCGACCAACGCGGCGCACATCTTCACGACGGTCCGCAACGACCAGACCTCGGTCAAGATCCTGGTGCTGCAGGGCGAGAGCGACGACGCCACGCAGAACGAGCTGCTCGGCGAGTTCATCCTGTCGGGGCTGCGCCAGGCGCCCAAGGGCCAGGTCGAGGTCAAGGTCACCTTCTCGATCTCGGCCGACGGCATCGTGTCCGTCGCCGCGCAAGATCTCGACACGGGTCGCGAGCAGTCGATCACCGTGACCGCGACCTCGGGCCTGACCGAGGACGAGCTGCAGCGGCTCGTCGAGCAGAGCCAGGGCTACATGGTCGAGGTCCGCGCCAGTGAAGAGTTCGAGCGCGAGCGGCAGAAGGTCGATGGCTTGATGGCCGAGGTCCGCGAGCTGTTTCCCCAGGTCGAGGGCATCATGAGCGGCACCTCGTTCGGGCGCGACGCGATCGCCAAGGCCGAGGCCGTGCTCGAGCGGGCCAAGACCGAGATCGGCGGCAACGACCTGCGCTCGCTCGGTGAGGTCGCCGAGAGCCTCGAGCGCACGCTCAACATGTTCCGCGGCGTGGTCACCAAGACAAACCTCAGCTGACCGGGACCCGCGTGGCTTGACAGCGAACCGGGGCCCGGCGCACCGTCGTGCCATGCAAGCCCGGTTTGGCGAAGGTGCGCGGTGGTCGGTTCTGGTCGGTCTGGCGACCGCCGTGTGTCTGGCTGCCGCCCCAGGGTGCAAGACCAGCAAGCGCGTGGACGACAACAAGCCGCTGGTCGACGGCGTCGACGTGCCGGAGCTGAGCAGCAAGCAGGCCGAGGAGGTTGGCGCCTGGGTCGCGGCGGTCTACCTGGGGTCAGGGTCGGGCGGCGACGCGCCAGCGCTGCTGCGTGAGGGCCAGGGCGCGGCCTACGTGGCGCTGCGCGATCACGGCAAGCTGCTCGCGGACGCCTGGGGTCCCGACGGCGATCTCGCCTCCAGCTTGGCCAAGGCGATCGCCGACGCCAAGGCCTCGGTGCCAGCCGGGGCGAGCCCAGACATGGTCGAGATCGATCTCGCCCACTCGTTTCGCACGGTCGACAAGCCCACCAAAAAGGAGCTGTATCAGGCGGCTTCTGGCAAGCGCACGGGCATCCGCGGCGTCGAGCTCAGCCACGGCGAGCACACCGAGCGGACGGCGCCGACCAAGATGCTGGCCGCCGGAGACAGCTTCAAGGACGTCGTGAATCGCTTCTTCAAGCAAGCGGGCGTCAACCACGACAGCTTCGCGTCCAGCGGCAAGGCCCGGGTGTTCGAGAACCACCAGCTGCTCGTCAGGCTGCCGACGGGGCAGGGCATCAAGCTGCTGCGCGGCAATGTGTACGTCGAGCCGCGCGAGGTGACCCAGGCCAACACCCAGGCCACCGTCGATCTGCTGATCGACTGGATGTTCACGCACCTGCACGAAGACGGGCGCATGACGTACATGTGGCTGCCAACCGCCAGCGGCGAGAAGCCCAACGACAACAACATGATCCGCCAGTGGATGGCGACCAACGCGTTGATCAAGATCGCCGAGCGGCGCAACGACCCGCAGCTGTGGGCCCGGATCGCCAAGAACATCGACTACAACCTCGAGCATTTTTACAAGCAAGAGGGCGAGCTGGGTACGATCGAGTTTCAGGGCAAGGTCAAGCTCGGCGCGGTGGCCCTGGCGGCCATGGCGATCGTCAGCCACCCCGAGCGCGCGCGCTGGCAGACCCAAGAGCACGGCCTGCGGCGCACCGTCAACGAGCTGTGGTCGGAAGACGGCTCGTTCGAGGGCTTCCTCAAGCCCCGCACCAGCGGCGGCAAGAACGGCAACGTCCAGAACTTCTACCCGGGCGAGACGCTGTTGCTGTGGGCGCAGCTGTACCGTGAGAGCCGGGATCCCGAGCTGTATCGCCGGTTCGTGACCAGCTTCCGCTACTACCGGGCATGGCACCTGGATCCGAGCGACCCCAAGCGTCGTCGGCCCTCGTTCATCCCCTGGCACACCCAGGCCGACTTCATCTTCTGGGAGGCCCTCCGCAATCCGCCCGCTGAGCCCCCGGCGGCCGATGCCGAACCACAAGCCGAGCCCGATGACGACGCGCCCGATGACGACGCGCCGAAGCTGACCCCCGAAGGCTGGCCGGTCGGGACCACGCCCGAGACCCCGATCGAGCTCGCGCCCGAGGAGATCGTCGCGTTCGTGTTCGAGATGAACGACTGGCTGATCGACAAGATGGAGGTCTGGGAGGAGTCGGCGTTCGACGACGAGAAGGGCCGCTTCTACTCGCGCGAGACCAACTACGGCTCGGCCCACGCGTCGTCGACGGGGGTCTACATCGAGGGTATGATCGACGCCTACGAGATGGCCAAGATCGTCGGCGACAAGCCCCGCGAAGATCGCTACCGCAAGGCCCTGTCACGGGCGATCCGCAGCGTGATGCAGATCCAGTTCGTCGACGATGTCGACATGTTCTACGTGACCGATCGCGAGCGCACCAAGGGCGGCCTGCGGACCACCGTGATCCGCAACGAGATCCGGGTCGACAACGTGCAGCACGTGCTCATGGGCGTGCTCAAGGTCATCGATCGCTTCGGCCCAGACGACTACGCGACCGACTGACGAGGCTGACGGGGCTCGCGGGATCCCGAGCGCTACGACGGGTCGTTCGTGCTCGGCTCGGCGTCGAGCTCGCGGAGGATCGCGTCGTCGTGCTCGCCGAGCCGGGGCGCGGACCGAGCGGGGGTGCGGCCGATCGAGGGCAGGGCAGGGCCGGGGACCGTGAGCACCCCGCCGCCGGGCATGGGCGTGTGCTCGAGCAGGCCGGCCGACGCGATGATCGGCTCGCTGCGAGCGTCATCGAGATCGTGGACGGCGGCGATCGGGAGATCCTTGTCGGCGAACGCGGCGAGCCACTGCGAGCGTGACTGCGTGGCGAACAGCTCGGCGAGGGCGTCGGCTGCCGCGCGCCCGCGCTCGCCCAGGTCGAGGCCCGCGGCGGCCAGCTCGGGCCGGCCGATTGCCTGGCACAGCCCCTGCCAGAACTTGGGCTCGAGGCAGCCCACGCTCAGCAGCTTGCCGTCGCCACACCGATAGCAGCGGTAGCAGGGCACGCGGCCGGCGAGCACGGTCTCGAGCACGCCGTCGCCACCCGCGGCGCGGTCGGCCCACGGCCAGGTGAGCAGCGGCAGGCTGCCCGAGAGCAGCGGCTGGTGGAGCTTCGCGCCGCGACCCGTGGTGGCGCGACCGACCAGGGCCGCCAGCACCGAGGAGGTCGCGAGCAGACCCGTGTTGATGTCGGCGACCAACACCCGCGGGATGTCTTCGCCGCTGCCGTGGCGCAGGCGCGAGCCCGGCAGCTGCCCGAGCAGGCCAGTCAGCCCGGTGAGGTTGAGATCGTGGGCGACCCGGCGATCATCGTCGGCGTAGCCCGGCAGCGAGCAGCTGATCAGGCGCGGATACTCGGTGTGCAGCTTGTCGAGATCGAGGCCCCAGCTGTCGAGGGTTCCGGGCCGGAAGCTCTCGACGAACACGTCGGCGCGGCGCAGCAGCCGACGCAGACGCGCGAGCCCCTGTGGCGCGCGCAGATCGAGGCGCAGCGACTCGGCGCCGCGGTAGTACACGCAAAACCCCACGCCGATCCCACCGACCAGCGGCGGCGCGTGACGCATCATGTCGCCCCGCGGATCTTCGACCTTGATCAGCCTCGCGCCGAGATCGATCAGGCTGCGGGCGAGCACCGCTCCGGGGAGCATGCGAGAACAGTCGACGACGAGCATGCCTGCGAGTGCGCCGTCGCCCTCGCTCACGTGGGGTCCTCGTCGTTGGCCTGAGCGCCACGCCCGGCTTTGAGCGCCTGGGCAATGTCGGGGGCCGAGAGCTGGGGGATCGTGGAGGAGCGTGGGCGGGAGGTTCGCGTGGGTGGGTCCTTGTCGGTCGCCTTGTCGCTGGTCGGGGCGGGGATCTGCGGCGGCGCGGCGACTGGCGCTGACCGGCGCGACCCTGGCG
>NZ_PVNL01000105.1 GCF_002994635.1 Enhygromyxa salina
ACCCCCCGCGGCTCCATCCCCCGCTTCGAGCACTTGCCCGCCAACCTCGACCCGCCCCCGGGCCACCTGAATCCAGACATGCCGGTCATCGGCGACCACAAACTCCACACCGACGCCAGCGTCGATCAACCCGGCATATACCCGTGCGTCGGCGTGGATCTTCAGCGCTCCTTCGCGTCCCTCGGGATCAACCACCAACCGCAGCTGATTGCGCCGGGCCTCATCCGAGAACGAGCGCTGTTCGTAGCTCGGCTCGATCCCCCGCCGATCGGGCAAGATCCAGATCTGCATGAAGTGCACAGGATCGGTCGGCGAGTTGTTGAACTCGCTGTGCCGCACGCCCGTCCCCGCGCTCATCCGCTGCACGTCCCCCGGACGGATCACCGAACCCGTGCCCATGGAGTCTCGGTGCTCGAGCCCGCCCCCAAGCACATATGAAATGATCTCCATGTCCTGGTGCGGGTGGGTCCCAAACCCGCGCCCAGGCGCCACGCGATCCTCATTGATCACTCGCAGCGCACGAAAGCCCATGTGCTCCGGGTCGTGGTAGTCGGCGAACGAAAAGGTGTGGTGCGAATCGAGCCAACCGTGGTTCGCGTGGCCTCGGTCGTTCGCGCGGCGGATGTTTAGCGTGTTCATCTTGGCCCACCACTTAGCGGGAACCATGCCATGCTCAACCCGTTGAAATTACTCATCTCTTCCTGGCTCGCGGGCACATCTGCGCCGTGAATGACTCATATTGATTTGATCCATGTCAAAATGATAGGCTCATGTTGATGCTGGCCGCCAACCTCGCGCTCGACGAGCTGCTCGACTTCCAACCAGACGGCGGCATCCTGCGCTTCGCTGGCCAGCGCGCGCTGCTGCTCGACGCGGTCGCGCTGGGCCTGCTGCGCAAGGAGCTCGTCGAGCTGCTCGGCTTCGACGCAGCCCGCGGCGCCATGACCCGCTTCGGTTACGCGCATGGCTGGCGGACAGCGGAGAACCTCGAGCACAGCCTGCCGTGGACCAGCCGCGATGAGTGGCGCCGCGCGGGCGGCCGCCTCCATCGCCTGCAGGGCATGGTCACGTTCGAGCCCGTCCACCCGAGCAAGCTCAGCTCACCGCCGGGCTTGGCCGAGGCGATCTGGCGCGACTCCTACGAGGCTGAGCAACACCTCTTGCACTTTGGCGACCACGAGCAGCCTGTGTGCTGGTCGCTGTGTGGGTTTGCGAGCGGCTACCTCAGCCGCGCGCACGGCCGGCCGATCTTCTGTGTCGAGACCCAGTGCCGCGGCCGCGGCGACGCCCTGTGCCGAATGTGGGGCGACGCCCGCGATGCGGTGGTCGAGCACGGTCATGCGGACGCGCTCGCCTACTTCGAGCAGCAGGGGCTCGACGACTCGTTGCTGCGTGTACGCGGGATCTTGCGCAAGCTCGAGAGCAAGCTTCGGGCCCGCCGCCGCGCGCTCGATGATCATGACGATCTCGTCGACGCCGAGGCCGAGGCGGCCGGGCTCGTCGCCCGCAGCCCGATGATGCGGACCCTGCTCGACCTCGCCCGCCGCGTCGCGCCCGTCGACTCGACGCTGTTGATCACCGGTCCAACCGGCGCCGGCAAGGAGCGCGTCGCTCACTTCGTCCACGACCACTCGGCCCGTGTGGGCGGCCCCTTCATCGCGATCAACTGCGCCGCGATGCCCGAGCAGCTGCTCGAGAGCGAGCTGTTTGGCCACACCAAGGGCGCCTTCACGGGGGCGACCCGCGATCGCATCGGCCTGTTCGAGGCGGCCCACACCGGGACCTTGCTGCTCGACGAGATCGGCGAGCTCGCGCCTGCGACCCAGACCCGGCTGCTGCGGGTCCTGCAAGAGCGCGAGGTCCGTCGCATCGGCGAAAATCTCCCGCGCAGCGTCGACGTCCGGATCCTCGCCGCGACCCACCGCGACCTGCTCGCCGACGTCGAGAGCGGTCGGTTCCGCGAGGATCTCTACTATCGTCTGCGTGTCGTCGAGCTGCATGTCCCGCCCCTGCGCGATCGACCCGAAGACATCTTGCCGCTGTCGCGCAGCTTGCTCGCCAGCGCGGGCACCCGGCTCGGTCGCACGCTGGACGGCCTCGCCCCGGGCGCCTGTGAAGCGCTGCTGGCCCACACCTGGCCCGGCAACGTGCGCGAGCTGCAAAACGCGATCGAGCACGCCGTCGCGCTGGCTCGCGGCCGGATGGTCGAGGCCAAGGATCTCCCGCAGCTCGAGCGGCGGGCCGCGAGGCCGCGGGCCAGCGAAGCTCAGGTGCGAGCTTCACCCGAACCCCAGCCCGATCGGACCCTCGCCGAGGTCGAGCGCGAGCACATTCAGAGCGTGCTGTCGGCGAGCGGCAACAACAAGACCGAGGCGGCCCGGCGGCTCGGGATCGGCACGGCGACGCTGTTTCGTCGACTTCGCCAGTATCGCAACCTAGAGGGCATTGGCTAGCAGGCCAGCACCTCGTCGATCTCAAACGTCGCGCCGTCAGCCTGAGTCGAGATCGCCACGGGCTCCCGGCTTCCCGCCACGCGCGCGCGTCGCCAGAAAAAGTTCGAAGAAATCTGACTACATCGGCCGCCGGCGCTCGTGCCCCCCGCGAGAAAGCACGATGCGACTGCACAGCCAACGGACCGCTCATCATTGGATCTTCACCGGCGCGCTCGCGCTCACCGCTGTGTCGGGCTGTTCGGTGCTCGGCAGCGTCGCCGGCCCTTCGAGCGCCGATCTGGATCGTGCGTTCGAACAGCGCGACCTCGACTACCTCGAGAATGTCTGCGCCAAAGGCAGGGATCGCGAAAGCCGCGACTTCATGCGCGGCAGCGCGTCCGACCAGGAGGATCGCGCCTGCACCCTGGCCTCGGACGTGCGCGGCGCGAACGACAAAGACGCTCGCGCACAATCCCTCGCCGAGTTTGAGGCCACGCTGACCTGCGACAACGCCATCGAGTCGCTGCGCGCGTACGGGGCCGAGAAACCCGACGAGCACGACTATGCGCGGAGTTTCCACAGCGTTGGGGCCAAGGTCGCCGAATGTCAGGACTACGCCGGCCTGGTCACGGAGCTGCTGCCGCTCGCCAAGCTCGAGGGCGTGGCGCCGCCCGAGTCCATGGGCAAACGCTTGCTCAATACCATTGGCGAGTCCGATGCCTCGCTTGCGACCCACATCGCAGAGGTGGCCAACGCGGACAGCTTCAGCTTCGAGGCGAGCTGGGTCTCCGCTGGAGCGATCTCGTCGTGGTTGCTCGAGAGCTCATCGTTCGACACCTGCGCCAGCTATGTGGCCGCGCTCGGATCTCCGCACCGTACCTCGGTCAAGACCTTCATCGAATTTCTCGGCCTCGCCAAGTGCAGCCCGGCTGCTGGGGCGATCGCCTCGCACCTGTCGAGCGAGGATCCGGAGGTGCGCGTGCGGGCCTGCCAGGCGCTCGGCCGCCTCACCGATCCGGCCTATGCCGACAAGCTGCGGGTCGTGGCCGAGTCTGACTCGGCCTACACGACAAATGGTCTGGTTCAGACCTACTACGTGCGCGATGCGTGCCGCGACGCGCTCGGCAAGACCAAGCTCGCGAATTGAGCCCGGGGGAGGCGGCCGGGTTCAGCCGGTCGCCAACAGACGATCAAAGCTGGCCGACACGTGCGCGAGCAGATCGCCAAGCGCGAGGCTGGTCAGCGAAGTGTCCGTATCCGCGAGCACCCGCAAGGTGTGCTCGCGCAGCTCGTCTCGGGTCGCGCTCAACCACCGGCTGACGGTCACGCGGTGGTGCCCGAGCAGATCCGCGATGTCGCCGACGCTCACGCCCGCGAGGTGGTAGCGGAGGATCTGGCGCTGACGTGGCTCGAGCCGAGACACCGCGAGCGCGACCGCCACTTTGAAGTCATGGCGGTAGCGCTCGACCACCTCGCTGTCGATCTCGAGGGCTTCGAGTTGCTCGACCATGCTCTCGGTCACGCGCGCTGACGTACCCTTCCGCGCGTGATCGATGGCCGCGCGGGCCGCGACGACACGCAGCCACGTCAGCAGCTTTCCCCGCCCCTCGTAGCCTTCCAGGCCAGCGGGGGCGTGCGCCCGGGCGACCGTGAGCTTGATGATCACGTCGTGAAACACGTCATCGACTTCGTCGGTGTCCTTGCAAGTCCGCGCGATGACGCGGCGCAAGGGACCTTCGTAGCGAGCATAGAACAACGCGAGCGCGGACCGGTCACCCCGCATGCACGCGAAGCTGTGCATGAGCTGCTCGAGCTGGCCGGCCTCGACGAGCTCTGCGGAGTCGGGCCCAGCTCGGGCGGCGATGTGCGCTCGAAAGCTCGCCAGGTCGATGCGCACCGGTGGTTGCTGGCGCGCGAGCGCTTGCGCTGCGGCCTCGAGGTGCTCATCGAAATTCACGGTTCCGTGACCTCCGGCAGGATCTCGAAGCCCACCAGCCGCGCTCGCAAGTCACGCTCGAGCTCCGCCCGGCGCGAGTCGGCGTCGAGCGGGACCGTCGCAAAGGTGGTGGCACGACGCCGCAAGCTGAGCTCCCCGTCGAGGACCAGCATGTCCTCGTCGGCGAGTAGACAATACCCTGGTGCGTCTGGGAGGGGAACGACCTGCGCCGTGTCCATGTTGATGAGCACCGATTGGGTGGCCCCATCCGCGAGCGCCAGACGGCCGCTGTCCGAGGCCGACAGCCGCACATAGGTGTCGCCCAGCGGGTGCAGCAGGCGCGCGGGGAGCGGGTCGTGGGGCGACCAGGAGAACACGCCGCGATCGCCCGCGGCGAGCAATCGACCATCGGGCATGAACTCGAGATTTGACCAGCGCTCGGCGACTGCCAGCTGCGCGACACGTTCGCCCGAGGCGACATCGTACACCGACACCGAACCTTGCTTCCCGACGACCGCGACCTCGCTCCCGTCATGCGTCAAGGCGATCCGAAACCCAGGGGATTCGAGGGTCCACTCGCGCAGGCGGGTCCCATCGCTCGCGTCCCACACAATCAGCTGATCGGGCAAGCTCAGCGCCGCGTAGCGACGACCGTCAGCGGAGAAACGCGCGGCCCTGCTCGGTCCGTCCAGCGCGTGGCGACGGACCAGCGCATCATCGGCGGCCCAGATCCACAGCTCGTCGCCCGCCGCCGCGATGACCTCGCCCGCGGGTCCGCGCTCGGGTGAGAAGACCGCGTGGCCGTCGGTCGCCAAATATCGGGCGCGCCCGGTCTCCGGCGGACCGAGCGCCCAGACGCCCTCGTGCGTGCCGATCATGAAGTTGAGCCCGTCGGACACACACGTCGTCGAGACGATCTCTGGGATCGAGACAAAGTCTGTGATCGAGAAGCTCACCTCGCCGTCCCACGCTGGATCGAAGGTCCACTGCGTCAGCATGTCGTCGCCGATCACGGTCACGCGCCCGCGATCGACGACCAGGCTCGCGCTGCTGCCGACCGGGCCGTGCTGGGACTTGAACTGAGAGTCGCCCGAACGGGTGTTGACCACATCGACGAGGCCGGACTTGTCGACGATGATCGCCTCCCGGTCCCCGAGCCACGCGATCGCGGCGAACCCGTCCGGGAAGGGCTGCGGAAACCTCGACTCTTCACTGTCCGCGACGTTGACCCGATATAGCCAGCCCTCGGCCCCGACGAGGACGTGGACGCCGTCGGGCGCCGGCTCGAGCAGCTGCGCCGGGCGAGTGAGGGGGATCCGTCGCAGCAGCCGTCGGGTGTCCACGTCCCAGACCAGCAGCTCGGGGTTTGGCGTGCTGACCACCAGGGTGTGCCCGTCCGCGAGCAAGGCGGCCCCCTCGATCTGCGGCGCCACCTCGCCGCGCGGCCCGGCGAGGCCCGGGTTGGCGTCATCGATGAGCTCGACCCGACCGCGCTCGTGGACGACCAGCAGCGCGCCCGGGATCGGGGTCGTGAACAGCCAGCGGCGTCCCTCCTCGCCCGGCGTCGCGCGGCCCGACATCGCGCCCTGTCCGTCGTGGAGCTCGATCCCATCCGGGCCAGCGATCGCCAGCTCGCCACCCGGCAGCCACACCAAGTCGTGGACCTGGTCTGACGCGGTCGGTACCCGTCGAAGCTCCCGTCCGCTCTCGGCCGCGAACACCCGCACGACACCAGGCAGACCGCCCACCGCGATCTCGCCCGTGTCAGGCGACACCGCGGACACGATCCGCGCGCCGCTCGGGAGCTTGTCGCTTCGCACCCGCCACTCGACCCGCCGCAGCGGCCGCCGCTGGGCACCCTCGATCACGCTGATCGCCCTGGCCTCGATCAGGTCGTGCTCGGGGCTCGGCGGACCAGCCCGCGCGAGCGAGCGCAGCGCGGCCAACGAGTGCAGGGCGCCCTCGATCACGAACCCGTCCGCGCGCAGCCGCTCCGCTGAGTTGTCGTGGGCGATCGCGAGGTTGAGCTCGCTCTCGTCGGAGGCCGCGACCGCGAGCTGCTCGGCCTGATCGGCTCGATCGGCGGCGGCCTGCCAGGCCATGCTCGCGGCCCGCTCGTCCTGGTACGCGGCGGTGCTGACCGCCAGCGCCGCCGCCATGCTGCTGAAGGTCAGCGCGCCCGCGGTCACGAGCCCGCGATGACGCGCGACGAACCGGCTCAGCCTGCGAACCCGCGAGTAGCGAAACACCGACACCTCGCGACCGGCAATGAACGCGCGCAGATCAGCGCCGAGCGCCGCCGCCGTCGGGTAGCGCCGCGCCGGCTCGAACGCCAACGCCACGTCGATGATCGCCACGAGCTCCTCGGGTGTGTGCCGCTCGAGGTCGCCGACGGCTGGGCGCGTGCCCGTGCGCGCTCGCGCGATCGCCAGCTGCGAGCTGGGCTCGGCGTACAGCGCACGCCCGGTGGCGAGCGCGAACAACAGCCCGCCGATCCCCCACACGTCCGTGCGCACGTCGGTCGGCCGCGCGTCGGCTTGCTCGGGGCTCATGTAGCTCGGGGTCCCGTTGACCTGCCCTGCGGCGGTCAACTTGGCGTCGCGCTGACCTGTCGTCGACGCATCGCCGTGGCCCTGGGCCGCGAGCCCCCAGTCGATCAGGGCGGTCTCACCGAAGCGCCCGACCATGACGTTGGCCGGGTTGATGTCGCGATGGATCACGCCGCGGCTGTGGGCGAACGCGATCGCGTTGCACACGTCCACGACGTGGGGCAACAGCTCGAGCCGCGACGCGAGGGTCGGGCGCGACACAATCGAGGCCGCGAGCGTCTCACCCTCGACCAGCGGCATCGTGTAGAACGCCGCACCCGACTCGCGCACGCCCAGGTCGTGGACCGGAAGGATCACCGGGTGGGACAGCCGCGCGCTGATCCGTGCGGAGTGCAAGAACCGCGCGCGCGCAGCTGCGAGCTGGGTCTGCGCGTTTAACTTGAGCTCCTTGAACGCGACCTCACGACCGATCGAGGTGTCGTGCGCAGCCCAGACCAGCGCCTGTCCGCCGCGGCCCACGATCCGCTCGAGATTGTAGCGACCCGGTGTCTGGGGTGGCGCCGTGTCTGGGTCCGACCAGATCTCCGACACGGTTGCACCGGCCTGGGTCGAGGCGACGGCCACGACGTCACTGCAGCGTGAACAGGTCCGCAAGTGGGCGCTGACGCGATCCTGATCGCTGGCGCGCCCGTCGAGAAATGCCGCGAGCTCGTCGAGGGGAGGACACTGCACGTCGAGCCGGAACGTAGCATCCGGTATGGGCTCTGTGGCAACCAGCACGGCAACGTCGTGATGACGTTCGCACGACGCTGCGCCTGGTCGACGGCCCGGGAGATCGCTCGCTCAACCACCTCTTCGATCGCGTGAGTGCGCGCTCCGGGGATCAACCGGGCCCGGACCTCCTGGGTGGTCGCGCCGGATGAGGGGGACCGCGCCAAACAGCGCATCCTCGACCGAGCCCAGGCCGAGCTGCGTTCTCCGCCACCGAAGCGAGCGGGCCTGGAGTTCCACTTGCCCCGGGTTCAATCGTTGACACCGTCTTGGCTTGCCGATATAGTTTCCTAGGAGACTATATCGAAGTGGTTGCAGGGAAGGCACCGAGCACACTGGAAGATCACGCGGGCTACTGGCTGCGGTACGTCTCCAACCACGTCACACACGCGTTCGCGCGGAAGGTCGAGGCTCGAGGTGTCACGGTAGCGGAGTGGGTGCTCCTGCGGGCAATGCTGGAGGCCGGGGCTGCCAATCCGAGTGTGATTGCGGATACCGTGGGCATGACGCGTGGCACGGTTTCCAAGCTTGTCGAACGGCTCTCCCGAAAGAAGCTGGCGGTGCGTTCGTCGTCGGAAGGCGACCGACGCTATCAAACAGTCGAGCTCACGGCGGCGGGAAGGCGGTTGGTGCCAGTCTTGGCTCGGCTCGCCGACGAGAATGATCGCGAATTCTTTGGCCACCTGAAGCCGGACGACAGAAGCAGGCTCGTGACCTTGCTTCAGGACATCGTCCGTCGGCACGGTTGGAAAGACTTACCGGTTGATTGAATCCAGACTCACGAGCGACGAAGGAGAGATCATGAACGCAGGACAAATACAGGTCATACAAGACTGTGCGCGAGGCGCATTGACCGGGAAATTTACCTTTCCTGAGATCATCGGCCGGCTCGCCCAAATCAGCGTGGAGCGGTATCATGCGGACTACAGCCGCCAGGAAATCACCTACTACCTATCGGACGGTGACTCGCTCGTCGTGGCCACGCCTCACCCTTTTCACGCTACAGCAGCCGAGTTTTCAGCGTTGGCCGTTGAAGCCGCCGTTCGTCAGAGCCAGCGGAACGAGCACTCCTACCTCGATTTCATCCGAAAAACGATGACCGCAGGTTGTGTGGGCTACTTTGTCCAGATTACGGGCCGTCGGGTGATCTATTTTGGGCGCAATGGGGAATCACATGTGGAGCATTTTTCATGAACGGCTTTGGAACGACCTGACCGTCGACTTCACCGTGCTCGGGCGCCAATTTCTCGGGCTCGACGGCGGCCCCAACTGCAAAACGGACGAAGCGGTGAGCTTCATGGTCGTCACCGAAGACCAGGAGGAGACCGACCGCTACTGGAACGCCATCGTCGGCAATGGCGGGGCCGAGAGCGCCTGTGGCTGGTGCAAGGACCGCTGGGGCGTCTCCTGGCAGATCACGCCGCGGTTGTTGCTCGACCTGACGACGTCTTCCGACCGCGACACGGCCAACCGCGCCTTCGAGGCGATGATGAAGATGAAGATGACGAAGATCGACATTGCCACCCTCGAGGCTGCCGCCGCGAATCGATTATAGGCCGGGGGTCGACGCAGGTCGGGACAACTGCTGACGCAGTAAACGTCAGTCCCTCGGGTAGGAAGCCGGCACGCGCTGCTGCGTCCGAGTCAGTCGCGCGCCTCGCCGACGTGATCGGCCACATACGCGCCGCGCAGACCGAGCGGGCGGGGCGGGCCTACTGTGGAGTCGCAGCTGGTCTGGTGCTCGAGCTCGGCGTTGAGCTCCGCCCCCAGCAGGATCGCCCAGGCCGAGACGTACAGCCACAGCAGCAGCGCGATCACGTTGTCGAGCGCCTCGAGGCCAGTGCGGGCATCCCCGGTGTGTCGTGAGTAGACCGAGAACGCGGCGGAGAACAGCAACCAGCACACCGTAGCGACCACCGCGCCGACGGAGACCCAGCGCCAGCGCGGAGGCCGGCGGTTGGGCCCCCAGTGGTACAGCGCGGCGAGCCCGAGCACGACCACGCCAAACAGCAGGGGCCAGCGCAGCACGGTCAGCAGCCACGCCACGCCGTTGCCAACCCACCCGCCAGCGAGCGCGTGCGGCAGGGCAATGAGCGCGACGGAGGTCAGCGCCAGCGCCAGCGTCGCGACCACGACGAAGCTCGCGCTCAGCAGGTTGGCCGCGATGACACCACGACGCGGCGGCTGGTTGTAGGCCAGGCTGACCGCGGAGACCAACGCCTTCATCCCTCGGTTGGCGCTCCACAGGCTCAGGGCGATCGCACCGATCGCCCGCAGCGTCAGCGAGGTCGGCGCGACCGCGACGGCGCGGCGCAGCAGGGCCTGGATCATCTGCCGTCCGCCGCCCGCGGGGACCATGGCGAACACTGGCTCGAGCAGGGCCTCGACGTCGGAGGGGGTCGCAAACAGGCCGTAGATCGAGACGAGCGCGACGAAGGCTGGGCCGAGGGCGAGCGCGGCGTAGAACGTGACCCCTGCGGCGACGATGTCGAGGTTGTCACGGCGAACCTCACGCCTGACGCGGGTGAGCACGTCGAACCAGCCGCGCCAGGGGATCTGGAACGCGTGGGTGGCTCGACGCCCGCGTGGGGGCGGCTCGTCGGGCCGCAGTGGGTCGGGGTCGCTGGTGTTCATCATGTAGATCCTCGCGCTGCAGACCCAGGCTCGCTCGCTCGTGGCGATTGCGTGGGTGAGTCAGTTTGTCTCGACGTCGTGAGCTCATCGCAACCGCAGCCTTTGCGAGCCCGTTGGCGGTGCCGGCTGGGCGGGCGTGCGCCACTGTCGATCGCGCATGCTCGAGGTTGACGCGACGCGGGGCGAGCCCAGCGAGATGAGGGCGCGGCGCTCGGCCGCGCGGCAGAACCAGCGCCGAAGGTCGAAGCGGTTCCTCTGCATCGGGATCATCGCCGGTTGCAGCCTGTGCCTCGCGGCCTGCAAGCACGGCCCGAGCGCGGCGGAATTGCGGGGCGCCCAATACATGATCCGCAACGTCGAGTTCGTGGGTGTCGAGCGGTTCAAGCCGGCCGAGCTGCACGCGTACCTCGAGCTTCGGCCCCGGCAATGGCTGCCGCCGCGCCGCTATTGGTTCTACGAAGGCCTGATCCCCAGCGACGTCGCGCGCCTGGAGTCGGTCTATCACGCCCACGGCTACTACGAGGCCCAGGTCGTCGATGTTCGTGTGCAGCGGATCGAGCGTCGGCGGCAGGACCTCGTCGATCTGGTGTTCGTGATCGACGAGGGTCCGCTGACCCGGGTTGGCGAGGTCGTGGTCCGCTGGCCTGAAGGTCCCCCGCCCGGGCCGCCCCGCTCGCAGCGAGGCGCCCCGCTTCGCCGCGCGCCGGCAGTCGACCCCGAGCGGGTGTCCGACCAGGTCGTGATCGCGGCGGGCGAGGCGTTCGAGGTCGAGCGCATGAACGCGTCGAGGGCCGCGCTGCGCGACCACCTGCGCGGGATCGGGCACCCCTTCGCGGCGGTCGAGGACCACGCCCTGGTCGATAGGGCGGCGCAGACCGCCAATGTCGAATTCGAGGTCCGACCGGGGCCGTTCATGCGGATCGGGACGATCTCGATCACCGGGCTCTCGACCGTGCCCGAGCGGCCAGTGCGGGCCCAGCTCGAGAGCGCGATCGGCAAGCCCTACTCGCCCGCGCTGATCGAGGGGCTCGAGCAGCGGGCTTACGGACTCGGGGTGTTCTCGACGGTCTCGATCGCCACGCAGCCCGCTGAGGTCGCAGCGGGGACCGGCACCGTCGATCTCGAGGTCGCGGTCCGCGAGAGTGATCCGCAGCGGGTTCGCCTGGGCTTCGCGCTCGGCTTCGAGCCGAATCGCTGGACCCAGCGCGTCAGCGCTCGCTACATCCACCAGAACCTGTTTCGTCAGCTGTATCAGATCAGGCTGACCGGCCGAGCCGGGTACGCCGAGCTTCCCAACCTGTTCAATCCGCTCGCCCACGGCCCGACCGCGGAGCTCGACCTCCACGTCGAGAAACAGGGCCTGCTCGAGAAGTACCTGGTCTGGACCCTCGATCCCCGGATCGAGCTGGGGATCGAGCAGGGCTATCAATTTTGGACGGGCGAGCATCGGTTTGGGGTCTCGCGCTTCTTCACGCGGTGGTTTCAGCTCAGGCTCAGCCACACGCTGCGCTACGTCGACTTCTTCTCGGTGTCCTCGACCCTGCGCGGTGAGACCGAGGGGCAGACCTTCCTGGGTCTCGACTTTCGCGACCCGTACATCATCAGCTACCTCGGGGCCACGGCGACGCTGTTCGCCGTCGACACGATCGCGGCGCCGACCAACGGCGCGGTGCTCGAGCTGGAATATCGGGTGGCCGGCGGGCCGCTCGGCGGGCAGTACGACTTTCAGGAGCTGACGCCGGTCGTGCGTGGCTACTGGCGACCCATCGAGCGGCTGCAGCTGGCCGCGCGCGTCCGGCTCGGGCTGATCTTTCCGTTCGGCGATCAGCCTGGCGCGCCGATCGACATGCGGCGCTATCTGGGCGGCGGCGACACGGTCCGGGGTTGGGGCCTGCGGCGGCTCGCGCCGCGGATCGACGACTGCGAGCCTGGCCAGGATCCGCGGACCGGTGCGTGCGAGTCGATCCCGATCGGCGGCAACACGTCGGTGCTGGGCAACTTCGAGCTCCGGGTGCGGACCTACAAGCAGCTGTGGGTCGCGGGGTTTGTCGACGGCGGCGACGTGCAGTCGGAGGTCGCTGCGTTCGTGCCCGCGCAGTGGAACTACAGCGCGGGCGGCGGGCTGCGCTACGACAGCCCGATCGGCAAGTTTCGGCTCGATGTCGGGGTCCGACTCAACGCCACGCTGCTGTCCGAGGGCGAGCGGATCTGGGCGGTGCACCTGGGCCTGGGGGAGAGCTTTTGAGCGATCCCGAGACCGCGCCTCGGGGGCGGCGTCGGCGTCGCTCGGGTCGGCTGCGCGCATGGCTGCGGTGGTCGGTCGGCGTCCTGTTCGGGCTCGTCACGCTGGTCCTCGCCGCCGTGCTCGTGATCGCGTGGGTCCCCGCGGTCTCGCAGCCGGTCATCCGCGCCGCGCTCTCGCGCTGGGACGCCTCGATCCCCGGGGAGGTCGTCCATGGCGACATCGCGGGGAGCATCGGCGGTGGGCTGACGATCGACGGACTCGAGCTGCGCGACGCCGACGGGCGCCCGCTGGTCCGCGCTGGCCGCGTCGAGCTCGATCTCGACATGGTCCGGCTGTTCGCCGGTGGGATCTCGATCGAGCGCGCGTGGGTGCGCGACGCCACGGTGTGGGCCGATCACGACTGGTCGTCGCTGGGCTCGAGCGACGCCGGTCCGCCCGCGCCGCGCGAAGGGTGGGGGCCCGATCTGCCGGTCGAGATCGACGCCGTGATCGAGATCGAGGCGGGTGAGGTGGTGGCTGACGCCCAGACTCTGGCTCAGCTCGAGCACCTCAGGCTCGACGCGGCGGGGGTCGGTCGCCGCGCGCAGGTCGAGCTCGAGCTGCGCGGCGTCGAGCTGCCGGGCCAGCAGCTACATGTGGACAGCCTCGCGCTCGGAGGCCGCTGGGACGCCCCGGTCGCCACGCTCGAGCGACTTCGGGTCCAGTCACCGGACGCGACGCTGCGGCTGCTCGAGCCGTCGCGCTTCGACGTCTCGACCCGCAGCGGGGCGGTCGCGATCGAGCTCAAGGGTGAGGTCCACGAGCTGGCCGAGCGCCTTGGGGTCGACGCGCCGCCAGGTCTCGATCAGGCCCGCGTGCGGGTGCGCGGCCACGGTGGACCGACGCGGATCGAGCTGCGCAGCGAGGCCGAACTCGGCCCCGGTACCGTATTCTCGCTGAGCGCCGCGCTCACGCCCGAGCCGGTGGCGTCCGAGTGTCGGCGCCTGCTCGGCGTCGAGCTCGACGGGCGCGTCGCCGCCGGGCTGTTGCACAGTCGCCAGGGGCCGCTGACGGTGTCGCTCTCGACCGTGATCACGAGCCGTCACGCGCCCGCGCCTGGGTGCCCTGAACTCGCGGAGGTCGTGACCACGCCAGGGCAGCTCGAGCTGGGCGCCGAGCTGCGCGTGACCGACGTCGACAGCGGCGAGCAGCTCGCGCTCGACCTCGGGGGGATCGGCACCGGGGTGTCACCGCCGCGGGGCCAGCTCGGCCTCGAGCTTCGAGGTCCGGCGCTCGCGGGTCGGATCGAGCTCGCGGCCTCGGCCGCGCGAACGCTGAGCGCCCGCGGAGCCGTGGTGGTCGACGAGCTGCACGCGCCCCTGTCGATCGTTGCCCGACTGCTCGACGAACCCCGGCTCGCCACGGTGCGGGGCCGACTCGCGCTGACGGGCAGCTGCCGCACGGATCCCCACGCCGAGCTCGAAACGCTGCGCTGTCCGATGTCGGTCGCGCTCGACGAGCTCGATGGGTTCGACACCCACGTCGCCCACGCCTCGCTCGACGCCGAGCTGGCTCCGCTGCGGGAGCCACTTCGGTTCCGCGCTCGACTCGGGGTCGAGGATCTGCGCCGGGACGAGCTGGTCCTCGACATGGCCAGGCTCCGCGCAGAAGGGACCCCCGCGAGCTTCTCGCTCTGGGCGCTGGGCCGGGGACCGCGAGAGCGTGTCGAGCTGGCCGCCAGCGTCGATCGCCGCGCACAGACGACGATCATCGGACTCGACCAGCTCGTCGTGGACAGTCGCCGCGGGGCGGCCCCGATCCATGTCGCGCTGGTCGAGCCGACCCGGATCGTGATCGCGCCCGAGCGGGTTGGGGTCGAAGCGCTGGCGCTGCGTGCCGCTGGTGGGCGAATATATGTCGACGGCCAGCTGGGTCGCGCGGAGCAGCCCAGCGACCTTCGGTTCGAGCTGGCCGCGGTCGAGCTTGGCCGCGTGGATCCGCTGGTCCCCGGTCCGGCGCTGCGCGGCCGGGTCGACGCGCAGGGCCGGCTCGCGGGCAGCCTCGCGCGGCCGCAGGGCTGGGTGGAGTTCGACGCCCAGGCGCTGGCGATCGGACAGCTGGTCCTCGGCGACCTCGAGCTGGCGGCCCGGTTCTGCGAGCCCCTGGACGCGCCGCCAGCCGCTCCGCGGGGGCGCCTGCGATCGAAGGGCGAGCCGTGCACGAGCGCCGCGCGCGGAGATCTGCAGCTGTGGGCTGACCTCCGCGGTCCGATCGCCGATCGGATCGAGCTGGCCGCGCGCGTGCCCCTGCGCCTCGACGACGGCGTGGCCCTGTCGCGCGCGCGCCCACTCGCGGTCCGCCTGCAGCTCGAGGGGCTCAGCCTGGTGGAGCTCGGCGCCGTGATGCCGCGGACGCCGAGCTGGTGGCGGCAGGTCCCGCCGGACGCGGCGGCCCCCCCGGGCGACCCGCGGCTGATCCCCGAGGGCCGCGTCGATCTGGACCTGGCGGTGTCCGGCCCCAGCGACCGTCCCCAGATCGATCTGGCCGCGGTCGCCCGCGAGCTCGTCGTCGATCACACCGCGCTGGGCTCGCTGGCGGTCCGGGCCACCCTCGACGACACCGGCCTCGGCGTCTCGCTCGACGCCAAGCCGGGGATCGCCACGCTCTCGCTCGACGCCAAGCTGCCGCTCGCGCTCGACCTCGCGCGGGTGGCGTGGGACTGGGACCGCGAGGCCGCCCACACGCTCTCGCTCGAGCTGCGCAGGCTCTCGCTCGACGCCCTCGAGCGGGTCCTGGGCCCCAAGATCCCGGCGCTCGCGGCTGCCCTCGACGCGGCTGAGCTCGGCGGTCTGGTCTCGGCCTCGATCCGCGCCGAGGGCCCCGCGAGCGCGCCCCGGCTCGCCGCCCAGCTGCGCGCCCACGGCCTCACGCACCGCGGCGAGGCCCTGGGCCACGCGTCGGTCGGGGTCGAGCACGAGGGCGTCACGACCGACGCGATCGTTGCGCTCCGCGGCCCGCTCGCGCGCCGACTCGACGCCCGCCTCGTGGTGCCGCTGCGGCTGGCCCTCGATCGCACGCCGTCGGTCGAGCTCGACGCTGCGGCGCCGCTGCGCGCCGAGGTCCACGCGCGGGGGGCCGAGCTCGCTAAGATCACCCAGCACCTGCGAGGATCGGCCGTGATCGCCGGTCGCGGTGATCTCGAGCTCCGCGTCGACGGGAGCCTGTCCACGCCCACGCTCGAGCTGCGCGGGCGGGTCGACGCGCTGAGCCTCGGGGACGATCGGGTCGGGGATCTGAGCGTCCACGCCACGGCGAGCCGCGAGCGGGCCCAGATCCACAGTGACCTGGTCCGCGGGGGCGAGCACGTGATGTCGGCCGCGGTCGTGGTCCCGCTGGCGGTGAACCTCGATGACCTCGGCGCGCCGCAGATCGCCTGGGATCACACGGGCCACCACCGCGTGCTCGCGACCGGCCGGGGGATCGACGACGAGCTGCTCGCCGCGCTGAGCGGCGGTCGGGCCCGGCTGACGGCCGTCGATCCGAGCGGGTCGGGGCGCGCGTTCGGGATCGCCGAGGTCAACACCGAGCTGGACTTCGATCTCGTCGGTGGTGGTCGCAGCTCGGACTTCTCGCTCGTGGGTGAGGTCCACGGTCGGGTCACGGCTGACGGCGAGCAGACCCTGACGCTCGACGCCACCCTCGACCTCGATGAGCTGCGTCAGCGCGTGAGCCTGGACCTCGCGCCCAGCAGCTGCGACGCGCTCGTGGTTCGCGGTGAGCTCGGGGCTGACGTCGCGCGGCTGCTCGCGGGCGCGCAGCGGTCCAGCGAGGTCCCGTTCCGGGTGAGCGTGGACGCACCCGACTTCGAGCTCGACACGATCGCGCCGCTGCTGGCCACCGTGATCCACGATCCACGCGGGACCCTCCGCGCCGAGTTGGTCGCCCGTGGGACCCTGGCCGCGCCGCATCTGCACGGACAGGTCGAGGTCCACGACGGTGCGCTGACGCCTCTGGCGCTGCGTCAGCGGCTGCGGGACATCGAGCTCGATCTCAGGCTCGACGATCGCGTGGTCGAGCTGCGCGAGCTCGCGGTGGTCGCGGGGGCCGGTCACGCGAGCGCCCGGGGCCGCGGCGAGTTTGGGCCCGCCGACCTGTTCGAGGCGGGGATCGATCTCGAGGTCCAGGGCTTCCCGCTGATCCGCCCCGGGCTCCCGGCCATGACCATAAACTCCGACGTCGATCTGAACCTGAGGCTCGACGCTGACGCGGCGAAGCTGCGCGTGGCCCTGGCGCAGACCGAGGTGACCGTGGCGGGGGTCAACCCCAGCCCACCCGAGCCGGTGCCGACCAGCGACGCCGTCGAGTTCGTTGCAGCGGACGCGACAACCCGAGACCCAGCGACGGGTGTCGACGAGACAGCGGGCGACGCCGAGGTGATTGACACCCCCGAGCTCGCGCTGCGGCTGCGCCTGCTCGACCCGCTGCAGATCAGCGGCCCGACGATCGACATGGCCTGGACCGGCACGCTGGGCGTCGATCGTCGCGGCCCGAGCGTAGACCTGCTCGGCCAGCTCGAGGCGCGCCGCGGTCGCTTCTATCTGCTGGGCCGTCGCTTCGAGCTGCAGACCGGGACGGTGACCATGGCGGCCGACGGATCGCTCGATCCCTACCTCGACATCGTCGCGGTCACGCAGATGCCCGAGGTCGAGGTCACCGTCACGATCCGCGGGCGCGCGAGCCGACCCGAGCTGCACTTTCACTCGACCCCCGCGCTCAGCGAGATGCAGATCGTGACCTTGCTGGTGACCGGATCGACCGAGGTCGGCGAGGGGGAGGGCAGCGTCGAGGCCAAGGCGGCGTCGCTGCTCGCGGCCGTGAGCAGCCCCGAGCTGCAGCGCCAGCTCAACCGCAGCTTGGGGATCGATCGCGTCGCGCTCGGGTTCGGCGCGGGCATCGACCAGCCGATCCTGAGCATCGGCAAGCGCGTGACCGACGATCTGTGGGTCGAGACGACCTATCGCCACAACGCGCCGGAAGACAAGAACACGGCCGAGATCGAAGTTCAGTACAACTTTACGCGGCGCTGGACGCTGGAGACCTTCTTCGGCGACGCCGCGATCGGCGGCGTGGGTCTGTACTGGACGCGCAGCTTCGGGGCGGCGCCGTGGCGGGCCCCCCCAGCGCCCCCCAAAGCCAAAGCCAAAGCAGAAGCCAAAGCCGAAGCCGAAGCCGACCGCGAGTAGACGGGTCAGGCGTGTCGCAGAAACTGCACCTTCGCAGCGAATCGCCTGCGTGGGCAGATCCTGCGTGCGACAGCTCAACACGGAGCTGGTAGCCCCAAGCGCATGCTCGAACAGATTCCGCGCCTGTCTCCCAACGTCACGGCGATCAAGGCGATCGGGACGGTCACCAAAGCCGACTATCAGGAGGTGGTGGAGCCGATCCTCGATCAGGCCCGGCACGAGAACCGGCGGATTCGCTTGCTCTACCAATTTGGGCCGGAGTTCGATCGCTTCACTGGCGGCGGCGTCTGGGAAGACGTGCGGATCGGGCTCAGCGCGCTGCGCCTGCTCGACGCCTGTGCGATCGTCACCGACGTCGAGTGGATCCGTCAGTCCGTGGACATCACCCGGTTCATGGTTCCGTTCCCAGTCCGTGTGTTCGAGAATTCCCAGCTCGACGCCGCGGCCGCCTGGCTCGAGTCGCTGCCGCGCAGCGACAACCTGTCGCACCGGCTCCTCGCTGACCGCGGCGTCCTCGTCGTCGAGCCCAAGGGCCCGCTGCGCGCCCAGGACTTCGACGAGCTCGCGCTCATGGTCGACCCCTGGATCGAGGCCCACGGCAAGCTCGACGGCCTCGTGGTCCACGCCCGCGAATTTCCCGGCTGGGAGAACCTCGGCAGCTTCCTGCGCCACCTGCGATTCGTGCGTGATCACCACCGCCACATCGAGCGGGTCGCGGTCGCGGCCGCGGCCGACAGCAAGTTCGCCGACCTCGCCGCCCCGATCGCCGACCACTTCATCCACGCCGAGTACCGCCACTTCGAGCACGGCGACATCGACGACGCGATCGCCTGGGCGGCCGGCGAGCGCTCCCCCTCGTAGATCTCGGGGATCGGTGTGATAGTCCCGGGCGGTGAGCGAGCAGAGCACCGCGAGGGCCAAGGGCGCCCGGAGTCCGGCGTCGATCGTGCTGATCGGGCTGCTCGGTCTGGCCGGCATGATCTACCTGATCTGGCCGAGGCAGCCGGCGGTCGAGCGGGGGGCGGTCAGCGACGCCGGCTCCGCGTGGGAGCTGCGGGCCGACAAGGCGGTGCTCGGCGGCGTCACGATGGGGACCACGTTCAGCGTGGTGATCGCGGGAGACTCGCTGAAGCTCGCCCCGCTCGAGCGGCTGCAGGCACAGATCGACGCCGAGCTGCAGGCCGTCAACGCCGAGATGTCGACCTACCTCCCGGACTCGGAGCTGAGCCGCTTCAACGCCGCGAGCGCACGCGAGCCGTTCCACGCCAGCGCACACCTGCTCGAGGTCGTGGGCGTGGCCAAGCAGATCAACCACGCCAGCGGCGGGGCGTTCGACGTGACGGTCGGTCCGCTGGTCGACGCGTGGGGGTTTGGTCCGGATCCCGGCACCCGAACCGAGCTGAGTGACGTGCAGATCGCCGCGCTGCGCGAGCGGGTGGGGGACACCAAGCTCGAGCTCGACCCCACCGCCCAGACCTTGCGCAAGACCGTCGACGGGCTGCACGTGGATCTGTCGGCGATCGCCAAGGGCCACGGCGCCGATCGGGTCGCGGCACAGGTCGAGGCGGCGGGCTACAGCGACTACATGATCGAGGTCGGCGGCGAGGTCCGGGTCCGCGGCTCGAACCCAGCGGGTGAGCCGTGGCGGGTGGGGATCGAGCGGCCGACGGCGGACGCGGCTGGGTCTCGGGCCGTGCAGGCGATCCTCCCGGTCCGCGACGTGGCGGTGGCGACCAGCGGCGACTATCGCAACTACTGGGAGCGAGACGGCGTGCGCTACTCACACACGATCGACCCGCGGACAGGTCGGCCGATCACCCACCGCCTGGCCAGCGTGACCGTCGTGCACCCGGAGTCGGCCGCCCTCGCCGACGGCTGGGCGACCGCCCTCAACGTGCTGGGTCCCGAGCAGGGGCTCGCGCTGGCCGAGCAGCTGGGCCTCGCGGCGTACTTTCTGGTCCGCACCGACCAGGGCTTCGAGGTCCGGACCAGCTCGGCCTACGCAGTGTTTTCGCCGTGAACCCCGGCGGGTTTGTCGTCGGGGCGTTTCGCCGTACACTCGCCCCGCAGCCATGCAGATCATCGTCTTGACCATCGGCATCACGGCCGCGCTCATGGCCGGTATGGCCGTCGGCGTGATCTTCTCGAACAAGCCGCTGCGGGGGTCGTGCGGGGGCGTGGGCGGAGCGGGTAGCTGCGCGTGCGAAGAGGCCGGGACCCCGAACGCGTGCAAGATCGAAGCTGGCGGAGCGGCCGCCACCCCGGTCGAGTTCAAGGCTCCAGGCGAGCTGATGAGCCTGCGCAAGGGCTGAGCGGGCCTGCGAATCGCTGCCATCGGCTGAGCCGATACCCGGCCGATATTCGGCTCGCCGCGGTCTGGTGGCGCTCGGTATTCGTCGCGTCGATGGCAGCGATGCGTTCGGTCGAGTGGTTGGCGGGTCGGCGTCGTGAACACTGCAGGCCATGCGTCGCTTGATCGACTCGACCCTGACCCTACTTGTCTTATCCACCCTCCTGCCGGCCTGCGGGGGCGACGACGGCCCCGCGGACGACGGCTCGAGCACCGGCACCGATGGCTCCACGACGGACGCCACCGACACTGACGCCGAGACCGACACCGACACCGAGACCGGCACCGACGAGACTGGAGACACCGACGGCGATCCTGCCCTCGCGTTCCCGGGGCCGACCAAGGGCGGACCGATCGCTGCGTCGCCGGACAACACCCGGCTGGCGGTGGTCAACGCCCGCAGCGGCGAGCTCACGATCTTTTCGCTGCCCGCGCTCGAGGAGCAAGCGCGGGTGGACCTTGGCGGTGAGCCCGAGTCTGTCGCGTTCTCGCCGACCGGCGACGAGATCTACGTGGTCCTGCGAGGCGACGGCGCCATCGTGCGGATCGCCGAGATCGGGACCAGCCCAGCGATCGACGCCACCTTGGCGGTCGGGGCCGAGCCCGGTCGCGCCGCGCTGTCGTCCACGGGCGGGCGGCTGTGGGTCCCGCTGTGGGGTGAGGGCTACGTGGTCGCGGTCGACACCGAGGCCATGGCGATCGTCAGCGAGGTCGAGACCGGAGGATCGCCGTACGCGGCGTGCATCACCAATGACCTCGATCTCGACGAGGACGACGAGACCGTGTTCGTCACCGACTTCTACGGCGTGGCCGCCGGTGGCCGGGAGGCGACCGACGGCGCCCGTGAGGGCCGCGTGTTCACGATCGGGTCCGACGGCGCGCTCGACCAGGTGATCCTGCCCGCGCTGACGAGCTCGGGCACCGCGGGGTTCGAGGCGACGGGGGCCTACCCCAACCAGCTGTACTCGTGCGCGATCAACCAGGACGTGCTCTACGTGACGTCCGTGGGCGCCTCGCCGGCTGCGTTCAACGGCGCGACCGACTTCCACCAGAACCTTCAGGGCCTGGTCCACCGCGTCGATCTGGCCACCCTGACCGCGGACGCCCAGCCGACCGATCTCAACGGTCTCATCGACGGCCTGGCCGCGCCCAAGCGGTTCGTGCCCGTGCCGATCGACATCGCGTTCGCGCCCAACAGCGAGTTTGCGTACATCGCCTCGCTGACGTCGGACAGCGTGCTGCGTGTCGACTTCTCCGTGAGCCCGCCGACGGCCGGATCGCCGTCGGGCGCGAGCTTTCTGGCCGCGAGCCGCTCGCCCTCGGGGGTCGCGATCGCGGGCACCGACATGTTCGTGGCCAACGAGGTCGGGCACAGCATCTCGCACATGAACCTGGCCCAGCAGGTGACGGTCACCGCCGACATCGAGTCGGCCACCGGTCCCGGGACCGCGGCGGGGATCGAACAATTGCAGGGGCAGCGGTTCTTCAACACCGGGCTGGGTCGCTGGTCGACCAACGGCTGGGTCAGCTGCGCGGGCTGCCACCCGTTCGGGACCACCGACAACGTGACGTGGTCGTTCCCCGCCGGCCCGCGCCAGACGAGCGACACCTCGGCCACGTTCAACGCTGCTGCCACCGAGCAGCGGATCTTGAACTGGACCGCGATCTTCGACGAGATCCACGACTTCGAGCTCAACACCCGCGGGGTCGCAGGCGGGACCGGGGCGATCGTGTCCGACACGGCGCTCAACGACAACGGCACCGCCAACGCGGCGGTCCAGATCAACATCGTGGGGCCCGGCGGCGTGCCCGATCCGATCAACGCGTTCAACCGCGGCTCAGCCCGGGGCGCCGCGCTGACCGGGGCCACACCCGACGACTGGGACGCGATCGAGGCCTACGTCGCCAGCTTGCGTTCAACGTATGGAACCACGCGTCCAGGCGGCGATCCGCTGGCCGGGCGCGCGGTGTTCGAGGAGGCCGGCTGCGACAGTTGCCACGGCGGATCGCTGTGGACCCTGTCGCGGCGGACCTACACCCCGGCCTTCAACCTCGACGACGGATCCGATCTCGACGAGCGGCAGATGACGCTGCTCGCGGCGGGCGTCGACACGCTCGGCGAGGTCCGGGCGGATCAGGTGACGAGCACCGATCCTGGGGTCTTGACCGTGCTGTCCAACGACGCCAACGGGGCGCCCGCGCGGCACACCTGCGTGGCCCGGATCGTCGGCACCTTCGACAACGACGGCCCCAGCAGCCACGGGGCCGAGGAGCTGCGCCAGAGCGGCGGGCCGGCTCAGGGCGTGGACGGGTACAACGTCCCGTCGCTGCTCGGGGTTGGCCGGGGCGCGCCGTTCCTCCACAACGGCGCTGCGGAGACGCTGGAGGAGCTGTTCGACCCCAGCGGCGAGTTCACCAACCACCTGCGCGCGGGCAACCAGGTGTTCTCGCCCACGCCCCAGCAGCAGGCCGACCTGATCGCGTTTGTCAAGACGATCGACGACGACACGGTGCCGTTTGCGATCGATCCCGCGCAGGATTTTTGCGCGAGCAACGTGCCCCAGCAGCAGTAGCCCAGCGGTCGCACGAGCGACGACGGACCGGTGCGTTCGCGCCGGTCCGCGTCGTTGGGCATCATGGGTCATGGATCTGGCGCACCTGCGTTATTTCCGCGCGATCGCGGAAGCCGGCAACCTGACCGCTGCGGCGAAGAAGCTGGGGGTCGCCCAGTCCACGCTCACCGCCACGGTCAAGAAGCTCGAGGAGCACCTCGGGAGCAAGCTGCTGCTGCGCAACCCTCGGGGGGTGACCGTCACGCCCACGGGCCAGGCGCTGGCGACCTCGGCCTGCGAGATCCTCGCGATGGTCGACGAGACCGAGCAGCGGATCCGCGGGCTCGAGTGTGAGGACGCCGGCCAGTTCGTGATCGGCTGTCACGAGTCGCTCGGTGCCTACTTCTTGCCGGCGTTCATGCGCGGATTCCTGGACGCGCGCCCCGGCATCGAGATCGGGGTGTGGAACGGGACCTCCGCCGCCGTGCGCGAGGCGGTGCTCGCCCGTGAGGTGCACTTTGGTCTGGTGGTCAATCCGCTGCCGCACGGCGAGCTGGTCATGATCGAGGCGTTTCGCGACGCGGTCGCGATCATGGGCCGCCGCGATGACCTGGCTCGAGCGGGCAGCCGCGAGGACATCGAAGCCCGGCTGCGCGGGGTGCCGCTGATCTACGCCGCGCGCGTCGAGCAGTGCCAGCAGATCGTCAACGCCCTGACTGGCCTTGATCTCGCGCCCGCGCGGCTGCTCACCACCGGCGATCTCGAGCTGACCAAGACCCTCGTGCTGGCCGGGTTGGGCGTTGGTATTTTGCCCCGCCGGGTCGCCGACTATGGCCATGAGGGCGAGCTTGCGATCCTGCATCCCTCGCTGCCGCAGGTGCCCGATCGCATCCTCCTGTGCTTTCGCGCCGACGCCCACCGGACCGCGGCGTGGCGACGCACCAAGCAGGCGCTGCTGGCCCACGCGGAGCGCATCGCGCCGATCCCCGGGGAGCGGTGACTGAGCAGGACTAGAGGCCCAGCGACTCGGCGGCCGCGCCGACGGTCGACGCGATGACCTTGGCCGAGAACTCGTGATCGAGCAGCTCGACCGCGTCCTCACCGGTCGCGCAGTGGTAGTTCGCGTAGCGGAATTCCGAGGTGTCGGTCAGCATCACCGCCGGGACATCGAGCTCCCAGAACGCGGCGTGGTCCGAGCGGCGCAGATCAGCGAGCAGCGGCGAATTCTTGAGATCGGCGGGGACCGGCAGCAGCACGGCCGGCAGCCCGTAGCCCTCGGCGTAGGTCATGAACGGCTGGATCATCGCCATCCCGTCCTCGTCGACGACCACCGCCACGAAGTCGCCGCGGTACTGATTGGCCTCGAGCTCCTGAACCTGATCGGGGAACAATAGCTCGAACCCGTCGGGCACCGTCTGGCTGTCGGGCGCGTCGTCGGTGAACCCGATCATCTCGAAGTTCCAGTTGAACAGGATCTGGTCGCCCGCGCCGACCACCGCGGCGTCGACGTAGGCCTCGGCCCCGACCAGCCCGAGCTCCTCCTCGTCCCAGCACGCGACGACCAGGGTCCGCGGGTAGTCGCGCTGAGACAGCACCCGCGCGGCCTCGAGCGCGGCCGCGGTGCCGCTGGCGTTGTCGTCGGCGCCGTTGCAGCCGGGGATGTGATCGTAGTGGCCCGCGACGACGATCCGCTGCTCGGGATTCTCGGTCCCGAGCTTGGTGCCGATCACGTTGACCCCGGTCGCGTAGGTGTGCAGCTCGACGTCGAAGCCGTACTCGGTGAACCGGTCGAAGCACAGATCTTGGACCTCCTGCCAGTGCGCCGATCCAGGATCCCGCGGCTGCGCGATGAACTCGAGGTCGGCGACGTAGCGATCGCGATCGACACAGTCGGCGAGCTCTTGCGGGGTGCCGCTGGAACACTGGGCGTCGCCAGTCTCGGTCCCCGTGTCCGCGTGGGTGTCGGCGCTTCCGCTGTCACCGGTTGACGCGCTGGCGGCCTCGTCCCCCAGCGGATCGTCCTTGCAGCCAGTCGACAGCGACGCCAGCGCGACGCTGAGGCCCAAGATCATGACGGGGGAGCGAGACTCACAGAGCATCGTGCATTGTCGACGGTTGCCAGCGGTTGTCCACAGCCCTGGGATCCCGCGTCCAAACCTGTGGACCGCGCCGCCCAAGTAGGTGAGATCTCCCGGGTTTTCATGGTCTCGATCAGACAACGTGGCTGTGGAGCCTTCGCTGCAGTCCAACCGTCCAGTACGCTGAGTCGCCCGCAAGCGGGCGAGGAGCCTCGCCCGAGCTGAAGACAGTCCAGCCTTGCCTGGCGCCTGGGGCTCGGCGTCAATGGGCCCCGCGTCATCATGCTTCGGCTGCTCCACACCAGCGACTGGCACCTCGGCCACACGCTCCACGGCCGAGATCGCCGGTTCGAGCACCAGCGCTTCTTGGCCTGGCTGCTCGACGCGCTCGTCGACGCCCGCGCCGACGCCCTGCTGATCGCGGGTGACGTGTTCGAGACCGCCAACCCCCCGGCCACGGCGTTGAGCGATTTTGGCGAGTTTTTGGCCGCGGCCCGGCGGCGGCTGCCCAAGCTCGACGTGGTCGTGATCGCGGGCAACCACGACTCGGCCCTGCGGCTCGACGCGATGAGTCCGCTGTTGAGCTTCGCCGACATCCACGTGGTCGGCACGCTCCCGCGTCACGAGCACGACGGCAGCCTCGATCACGATCGCCTGCTGTTTCCGCTGCGCGACGCGTCCGGCGAGGTCGCAGCGTGGCTGGCCGCGGTGCCGTTCTTGCGGGTCTCGGATCTGCCCGCGCCCGCGCCGGACCCGGACCCAGATGAGTCGGGCGATGAGACTGGCGATGAGACTGGCGACGAGACCCCGCGGTCGCACGATCCGCTGATCGGGGGCGTCGCGGCGATCTACGCCGAGCTGCTCGAGGCCGCCCAGGCCCGGGCCTCCGACCACCACGCGGTGATCGCCACTGGCCACCTCTACATGCGCGGCACCGCCGTCTCCGAGCTCAGCGAGCGCAAGATCCTCGGCGGCAACCAACACGCGATCCCCACGTCGATCTTCGCCGACTGGAGCTACGTCGGGCTCGGCCACCTGCACCTGGCCCAGGCGGTCGAGCAGTCGGAGCTGGTGCGCTACTGCGGCTCGCCGATCCCGCTGTCGCTGACCGAGGCTGACTACCCGCATCAAGTCCTGCTCGCGAGCTTCGACGGGGCCGAGCTCGCGGTCTGCCAGACCCTGGCGATCCCGCGCGCGGTCGAGGTCCTGCGGGTCCCCGCCGAGCAGCCCAAGCCGCTCGACGACGTGTTGTTCGAGCTGCAGCACATGAGCCTCGACGCCACGCTCGACCGCGAGCGGTGGCCCTGGCTCGAGGTCCGCGTGGCGCTCGACGAGCCGCAGCCGGATCTGCGAACCCGCGTGGATCGGGTGCTGCGCTCGCGGCCAGTCCGGCTGCTCAAGATCTCCGTCGAGCACGTCGGGGTCGGGGGCAGCCTGGCCGACTTCCCGAACCGGCGCGAGCTCGAGCGCATCGATCCCCAGCAGGTGTTCATCGACTGCTACGAGCGCGGGTATGGCTCGCCGCCCGACGCCGAGCTGCTCGCCGCGTTTCACGAGCTGCGCGAAGCGGTCGAGCGGGGCGACGCGAGCGAGGCCCAGCTGAGCCCGCTGCCAGCGACGCCCCGCGATCCGGCGCGGTCGGCTGAAGCGGCGCCGGTGGGTGAGCAGGCTCCATGAGGGCTCCATGAGGATCTTGGCCGTACGCGGCAAGAACCTGGCGAGCATGGCCGGGCACTTCGAGGTCGACTTCTCCGCGCCTCCGCTTCAGCACGCTGGGCTGATTGCGATCACTGGTCCGACCGGCGCAGGCAAGACCACGCTGCTCGACGCAATGTGCCTGGCGCTGTTCGATCGGACCCCGCGCTTCGCCAATCGCGGCGGCGTGGTGATCACAAACCCGGGCGAAGATCCCGGCGCCGGGGTCCGGGCCACCGACGTCCGCGGGATCCTCCGTCACGGCGCGACCGAGGGCTGGGCCGAGGTCGAGTTTCTGGGCATCGACGAGCGGCGCTGGCGGGCCCGCTGGGAGCTTCGGCGCGCGCGGGGCCGGGCCGACGGGCGGCTTCAACACCAGCAGATGCAGCTGATCGACGCCGTCGATGGCCGGGTGATCGCGGCCGATCGCAAGGGCGACACGCTCGCGGCGATCGAGGCCCGGCTCGGCCTCGACTTCGATCAATTTCGGCGCTCGGTGCTGCTGGCTCAGGGCGAGTTCGCGGCGTTTCTCGAGGCCAGCGGGGGCGAGCGGGCCGAGCTGCTCGAGCGGATGACGGGCACCTGGCTGTACCGCGAGCTCGGCCAGGGCGCGTTCGAGCGGGCCAAGCAAGCCGAGCGCGAGCTCGAGCTCGTCGCCCGTGAGCGCGAGCAGCTGCGGATCTTGCCCGAGCCGCGCCGCCGCGAGCTCGAGGCCGACGCCGAGGCCACGGGCACCAAGCGGCGTGCGCTCGAGCAAGAGCGGATCGCCGCCGACGCGGCCCTTCGCTGGTACCAACAGACGGACCAGCTCGCCCAGGCGCTCACGGCCGCGCGCGCGAACCTGGCCGAGCTCGATCAGGGGCAGGCCGAGCTCGCCCAGACCGAGGCGCTGCTGGGGCGGGTGGAGCGGGTCGCGGCCGTGCGCGAGCGGCTGCTGACCCGCGAGCGCCGCGCTGGCGAGCTCGAGGCGTGTGAGCGCGACCTCGCGTTCGTCACCGGCGAGCTGCCGCTGATCGTCACCCAGCTGGCCGAGCTCGGCGCTGCGCTCGAGGACCACGAGCAGCAGCTGGCCCGGGCCCGCGAGCGCAGGCGTCGGCTCATGGGCGAGGGCGGCGAGGTCGATCGTGCGCGCCAGCTCGACACCAAGATCTCCACGGCGGAAACCGACCGGCCCCGGGTCGCGGCCAAGCTCGAGCTCGCTCGCAAGGCCCGCGCGGCCAGCGAGGCGCAGCTCGAGCACATCGACTCGGGGATCGCCCAGGCCGAGGCGAGGCTCGCGGGCGCCCGCGGCTGGCTGGATCAACACCGGGCCCTCGCGCCGCTGGCCGAGCACTGGCCCCACTACCGCTCACTCTTGCAGCAGCAGCTACGCTGGATCGACGCCCGCGCGGGCGTGGCTCAGCGGGTCGCCGAGCTGGGTCCGCGCCGCGATCGGTGTGAGCGCGAGCGCGCGGAGGCCAAGCGCGAGCTCGAGGGCGCCCGCAAGCTGCGGACGCAGGCCCGCTCGCGGCTCCACAAGGTCGAGCGAGACCTCGACGCTCACCCGCCGCTCGCCGAGCTGCGCCATCGGCAGGCTGTGCTGGATCGGTGCCGGGAGCGATTCTCGGTGCTGCGGGTCGTGCACGAGGAATTCCAGCGGCTGGCGAGCGCGCAGGCCGAGCTGGGTCTCGAGCGGGCCGAGCAAGCGCTCGAGCGCGACCATCGGGCCGCCGAGCGCCGTCGGGTCGAGGCGGCCCTGGCCCAGACCGAGCAGGGCTTCGTCGAGGCGCAGCGGGGCCTACGCCAGCTCGAGGCGGTCCGCGATCTGATCCAGCATCGCGCCGAGCTGCGGCCCGGCGAGGCCTGCCCGCTGTGTGGCGCGCACGAACACCCAGCCGCCGACGAGCACGGCCCCGTCGACGCCGTGGTCGCCGAGCAGCGCGCCCGCGTGCAGGCCCTGATGCGCGAGCGCGACGAGCTGCAGCGCGAGCAGGGCGAGCAGCTCGGCCGTGAGCAGATCGCCGCCGCGCGACTGGCCGCGCTCGCCCGGCGTGCGAGCGAGCTCGCACGCGATCACGCCGCGCTGCAGGACGCGTGGGGCGAGGGCCTGGCCGCGGGTCCGCTGCTGCCGGACACCGAGCTCGGGGCGGCCGCCGTCGATGAGGACCTGTCCGAGCTGGCTGCCGCCCACGACCAGCAGCTGTCGCTGCTCGCGGTCCCACGCAGCGAGGCGGGTGGGGGGCTCGCGCTGCCCGAGCGCCTCGACGTCCCCGAGCTCGGGGCCGCGCTGTGGTCGATCGGCGAAGAGCTCGAGCAGCGGACCCGCGCGCTGGCCAGCCAGCGCGCCGATGTCGAGGACCTGCTCGATCGCCAGCGCGATCGGCAGGCCCGGCGCGAGGAGGCGGAGCGCGCCCACGAAGATCGCCGCGCGCGGGTCGACGCCAGCGAGCGTGAGCACGACGCCATGACCCGAGAGCTCGACGAGGCCCACGCCCGCGGTCGCCAGCTCGACGCCGAGCTCGACGCCAGCTGGGCCGAGCTCGAGGATGTCGGGCCAGCCGCGCTCGCAGCCCTCGAGGTCGACGTCAATGTCGATGGGGCGGGGGACGGGCCAGGCGACTCGATAGGGTTCCGTGCGCGCCTGCACAGCGCTGGCCCCGAGCTGCTCGCGCGGCTCGACGCCGGGGCCCAGGCGTTCTCTGCCCAGCGCCAAGCCTGCGAGCAAGCCGTGGAGGGCCAGCGCGCGCTCGAGACCCGGCGGGCCGAGCTCAGCTCCCAGCGCCAGGCCCGGGCTGAGGCGTGCGACGCCCTCGAGCTCGAGCTGCGCGAGCTCGACGAGCTGCTCGCGCAGCTCCGAGACGAGCGGGCCACGCTGCTCGAGGGTCGGCCGGCGGCCGAGGTCGTGCGCGAGCTCGAGGCCAGCGTCGAGCTCGCCAGCCAGGATCGAGAGGCCAGCAAGGACGCCCGCGCGAGGGTCGAGCGCGAGCTGCAAGCCCAGCGGACCCGCGCCCACACCCTCACCGAGCAGGTCGTGGCCTTGCGGGCCCGCAGCGTGGAGGCCCAGACCAGCGTCGACGCGGCGCTGGCCGAGGCTGGCGTCGACCCCGAGGCCCTCGAGCAGCTGCTCGCGCGCGACGAGCTGTGGTCCGAGGGCTGGGCCGCGCGGACCCGTCGGGTCATCGACCAGGCCCGGGCCGAGCTCGAGCGCCGTCGGGCCGTCGTCGGTGAGCGCGAGCGGGTCGTGGCCGCGCACGCCGAGCAGGGTCCACCGCCGCTGGCCCGGGATCGCGCGCAGCTTCGCCGCACCCAGCTCGAAGCCCAGGACGAGCAACTGCGCCGCCAGCTGTTCGAGGTCGAGCACCAGCTGCGCCGCGATCGTGAAGATCGGTCGCTGGCCGATCAGCTGGCCCCCCGCCTGCGCGAGCTCGAACACACCGCCCGGGTGTGGGGTCGCCTGCGCGACGCGATCGGCAGCGCGACCGGGGACAAATTCCAGAAGTTCGCCCAGAGCCTCACGCTCGAGCTGTTGCTGACCCAGGCCAACGCGCAGCTGCGCGAGCTCAAGCCTCGCTACGCGCTGGGTCGCGTGCCGAATCACGATCTCGAGCTGCAGCTCGTCGATCATGATCTCGGCGACGAGGTCCGGAGTATTCGTGGGCTCTCGGGGGGCGAGAAATTTCTGGTCTCGCTGGCGCTGGCGCTGGCGCTGGCGAGCCTCTCGGCGGACGACTGCCGGATTGACTCGCTGTTCATCGACGAGGGCTTTGGCACGCTGGACGCCCACAGCCTCGATGTCGCGGTGAGCACTCTGGACGCGCTGCAGGCCGAGGGGCGACAGATCGGCGTCATCTCCCACGTGCCCGGGCTCGCCGAGCGGATCGGTGTGGAGATTCGGGTCGAGCCGGTCGCGTCTGGCCGCAGTCGTGTCCGCGTCGTTGGGCCTCGCGTGGTCTAGATCGCCGAGCAGTTGGCGTCGCGTCGCCCGAGCGCGCCAGCCCTCCTACAACGACGTGACCCTCGCGCTCGCCGACGGACTACGATCGACGCGGGCGATTGCAGCAGCGGGTGCAAGCGGGGACAAGCGGCCGTCATCGCCACTCGGAGCAGCGCGGCTCATGGTGAGTCCATGGAAGGCAACACGCCGACATGAGGACGACATCATGAGCACCGACACCAACCCCAACAGCTGTCCCCACCCGCAACTGCTGACCACCTGCGTCGCGGTGTTGCTCGCCGGCATCACGCCGGCGTGCGCCGATCTCGGCGAGAACGACCCGGACGCGCTGCTGGTCGAGGACCAACTCGACGATGATATCGGCGACGAGCCCGACGGCGAACTCGAGGACCTGGGCGAGCCCGACGTGGGCTCGCTGCAGGCTCCCGAGGCGAGCACGGCCCCGGTCGTCAGCAATCGAGATCTGACCTTCGCCTTCGTCGCCGACCCGCAGCTGCACGGCGACGTCGCCGACAAGGGCGGCAAGGAGCAGCTGCTGCTCGACATCCAGGCCGAGGTCCCCGAGCTAGACTGGATCGACGGCGATCAGAAGCAGATGGAGTTTCTGCTCGTCGGCGGCGATCTGACCAACCAGCTCGAGTGCGACGAGTGGCGCGACTACAAGGATCTGTTCAAGCCCGGACGCAATCCCGACATCGACTTCAGTGTCTACCAGGTCCCCGGCAACCACGATCACTACTCGACCAACTATTGCCCCTCCGAGGTCATGTACATCGGCGGCACGGCCTGGCACCAGACCAAGAACCAACAGCGCCAGTACATCCGCGAGAACCAGGGCCGGCACCCCTCGATCGGGCGCCACGGCTACCTCGCCAAGCCCTCGCAGGCCGCGGTCACGGACTACAACCAGGACATCTCCTTCGCCTTCGAGACGCAGGGCGTGTACTTCGTCGGCCTCGACGTCGCCGACAACAGCGACCAAGACGTGATCGCCAAGTCCATCACCTTCTTGACCAACCGCCTCAACCAGGTCGGGCCCGAGGAGCCCGTCGTCATCTTCCAGCACTTCGGCTTCGACGCCTTCAGCGAGAGCTGGTGGAGCGACGCTGAGCGGGAGGACTATCTCGAGGCCCTCGACGACCACAACGTGGTGGCGATCCTCAGCGGCCACATGCACTCGGGCGTGGACGATGACGGCGCGCTGCGTCAGCCCTCCGCCCACGACCCCGGCGCGAGCCTCGGCGTGTGGACCAACGATCCCGGGCGCGTCGAGTTCAACAACGGCGGCGCGGAGCAGTTCTTCGAGCTGCGCGACTACAAGGGCGGAGCCTTCTTCAACCATGTCGGCGCCTGGGTGTTTCACGTCACCGACGAGTACTTCGAGGCCAAGCGCCTCGACGCCGGCCAGAGCACGATGAGCGAGATCGCCAGCTTCCGGATGAAGATCCCGACCAACGGGACGGCCGACTTCGTCGAGCGCTTCCACAACAACGCGTCCTTCTCTCACTGGGACCAGCACGCGCAGACCAACGAGGGCGCGGCCAACTGGGCGATCTACAACGAGGACGGCAACAACCACGGCAACGTGCTTCGGGCGACCGGCAACGCGCACAGCACGGTCGCCGGCCACACCGGCCAGGACGTGGCGACGTGGGGGACGTGGATGGTGGATCCGAGCACACGGTTCGGCGCCGGCGAGCTGTCCGTGCAGATCAAAGTCGAGGACGATGACGCCTTTGGCCTGATGTACGCGATCACCGACGAGGACAACTACTATCGCGTGCTGATCAACCATCAGTTCAGCTACGCCCGCCTCGTCGCCGTCGAGGGCGGGCAGTTCAGCGAGATCGCGTCGAACACGTGGAACGGCGACGTTCAGGGCCAGTGGACGGACCTGAAGATCGTGCGCAGCGGCAGCAACCACAAGATCTACCTCGGCGGCGCCCTGCTGCTCGACGCCAACGACGACACCTTCCCGACCACCGACAGCGGCGCGGTCGCCATGGTGACCGCGGGCATGGCAGACATGCGCTACGACAGGCTGATGATCCGGCAGTGAGTCGAGACCGGGCGAGCGCAGAGCAGTCGCGGCCCAGCACGACCCGCGACTTCCGGCCCGCGTCGGCCGTGGTTCTCGGATCTGCGCCGCCCATCACCAACGCTCGCCGGCGACTGCACGCTCGCGCTACGGGACCTGGGCGCTGAGCTTCGACGGCCTGTCGTTCGTGCCCGACTAGTGATGCAGGTGCCGCATGTCGCCGTAGCGGGCCTGCAGCGCCTCGATCGCATCGAGCAGCTCATTGATGTCGCGGGCCGCCGCGCTCGCGGGGGCGTCGAGGCTGGCGGTCGAGCCGTGCGCCATCGCCTCTTGGTGGGCGACGCGGCGGGCGACGGCGCACTCGAGCACGGGCAGCCCGAGCGCGCGCAGATCATTGGGCAGCGCCGCGCCGATCGTCGAGCGCAGCTCGACGGCGTTGGGCACCACGGCGACCTGCATCCGGAAGTTGAGCGCCCCGCGGCCGCGCAGGCAGGTCTCGACGGTGTCGACGGCCGCCCACGCGTCCATCGGGCTGGGTCGGCAGGGGACCAGGGTCAGCTCGGCGATCTCGGCGACCACGGCCAGGACCTCGGGATCGCTGGGGGTGTCGATCACGGTCAGGTCGTGGCCGAACGCCAGCCCGCGGATCCGCTCGGCCTGGCCTGGGCTGGCGCCGGGGAGCCGCAGGGTGGTCGGAGCCTGGGAATTAGCGCTCAGCGACCAGGCGTGGGCATCGCCACGGGGGTCGAGGTCGACGAGTAGGGTCCGGCGTCCGCGCGCGCGCGCCTCGGCAGCCAGAGCCACGGCGAGCGTCGTTCGTCCGGTCCCACCCTTTAAGCCTGCGAGCGCGAGGAGCATGGGCGGCACGTTAGCGATCAGATCGATGCAGTCCAGTTTCTGGCGTATTCGGCCCCGAACTGCAACACATGTGATCGGCTCGCGGCCGGTCCGACTCGATCGCGTTGCGATCGTCGTGCTCGTGCGACGAGGCGACCCTGTCGACGATCTGACGTCTCGCCGGTCTGCTCGATCACGGCGTGACGCCGCAATGATCTTTGCGATGATGTGGATCGCCTCAGCGATCTACCGCGTGATCCTGTCCGCGATCTCGCGAGTGGGTGGCATCCCGCGGCGCGCTCGAGCGCGACACGATCCACGACACGATCTCGCGAGTGATCTCGGATCTAGAGCGGCTCGAGCAGCGGCTTCGGGCGCGGCTTGGGTACGAACGCCCCGGCGCCGATCAACGACCCCAGCTCGCTCGCGCGGTCGCGCGGCAGATCTCCGTCGGTCGCCCAGTCCCACACGATCTCGTTGGCTTCGTTGACGATCGTGGTCAGCCGCCCGCCGCCGTACAGCGCCAGGTATCCGGGCGGCAGCAGCATCGCGTCGAGCAGCTCGGGCCGCGCGTTGAAGATCACGTGAACCGGCACCGACTCGACCTCGTCGGCTTCCTCGAGCCCTTCGGCGGGGGTCAAGCGCCAGCCGGTCAGGCGCCCGCCGGGGCTCTCGACCCGGACCAACATGACCTCATCGCGCTCGAGCACACCGGTGACCGTGAGGACGTGTTGATCGAAGTCGATCGCCTCGCCGGGCACCCCGACCTGCTCGAGCACCGCCCGCTGCCGGGCCAGAGTCGCCAGCGAGACCGAGATGTCTGGCCGCGTGTTGGCCTCGGGATCGTTGTCGTAGTCAGGCTCCTCGACGACCAGGCGATCCTGATCCGCGGCGAAGGTCAGCGTGGTCCAGCCGATCGGCAGCCGGGTCTTCGCCGTCAGCGGCACCGACTCCGCCAGCAGATCTCCAAACAGCAAGAGCAGCCGCTCGACCTCGCCGCCGAGCGCCGGATCGGCGTGCACGTAGATCGTCTGGGCACCGTAAGCCATCACCCACTCGCCTGGGCGCGCGCCTTCACTCGCTGACTCGGGCTGCTCACCCGCCGCCGCCGGCTCGACCGAGGGCTCGGCCTTGCAGCCCGACCCCAACCCCAACACGACGATGCCCAGCGCACCGAGCCTCCGGCCAAACGAAGATCGCACCCCCAGAGTATCGAGCCACGCTCCACACCGCACAACCAGCCTGGATTCAGACCCTTCGTCGCGCTGGACCACTGCGCGACGATCCCCGTAGAGTGCGGCCCGAACCCATGAGCGCCGCCCCTCCCCACATCCACCGACTCGTCGACGTTCACGAGCTGCCGGTGGGTACGGTCGCTACCGCGTTCGTCGCGGTCCGCAGCATTCGCCACGGCCTGAGCCGCTCGGGCGACGGCTACTATGATCTCGTGCTCGCAGACGCCAGCGCCAAGCTGGCGGGCAAGATCTGGGGCGACACCCGGGCCTACCGTGAGGCCAACCCTGAAGCCACGCCGCCGAACCCGGGCGCCGTGGTCAAGCCGGGCGCGGTCGTCAAGCTGCTGTTCACCGTGGCCAGCTTCCGCGACGTCGTGCAGCTCAACGTCACCCGCATCCGCGTGCTCGGCGACGACGACAGCTGGGAGCCCGAGGCGATCTGGGGCCCCGGCTGGGAGCTGGTCGAGGGCCTGCGCTGTGAGATCTTGGTGTTCGACATCGAGACCGTGCCTGCGATCGATCTCGGCGCCGTGCCCGAGGCCGTCGTCAAGGCCGTGGCCCGCGCGGCCGAGCGCAACGACGGCGACGAGGGCAAGGTCATGAGCCTCTCGCCCTACTACGGCAAGGTCGTCTCGCTCGCGTTCAGCGACGCCGACAGCGACGCCGTCACGACCCTGGTCGTGCCGCCGGAGGGCCGCGAGCAAGACCCGTACCCCGAGCGCGTCCGGGCCATGACCGAGGCCGACCTGCTGCGCAGCTTCTGGCACCTCGCCGACGCCGCCGAGCTGGTGGTCAGCTTCAACGGGCGCGGCTTCGACGTCCCATTTCTGGTCACGCGCAGCCTGATCCTGGGCGTGCCGGCCCGCGTCGACCTGCTGTCCAGCCCGTTCTCGCTGCGGCCGCACCTGGATCTGTATCGGCTGCTGGGCCACGGTCGCTCGAGCCTGGGGGGCGCGTCGCTCGACGTGATCTGCTGGGCGCTCGGGGTCGAGAGCCCCAAGGGCGAGCTCGACGGATCCATGGTGGCGCCGACCTACGCGCGCGGTGACATCGAGGCAATTGCGGCCTACAACGCTGCCGACGTGCGCGCGACCGCGGCCGTGTTCCGGCACCTGCGCGAGCACCTGCTCCCATTTCGCAACGACTGGTGACGATGCCCGCAGCCTCAGCCCACTCCGCCAACTCGAGCTTCTCGCGCGTGGCGTGGGTCGTGCTGGCGTACACCCTGGCCGTGATCGTGTTCGGCGCCTGGGTCCGGATCACCGGCTCGGGCGCGGGCTGTGGCCAGCACTGGCCGACCTGCCACGGCGAGGTCGTGCACCGACCCCAGAGCATCGAGACCGTGATCGAGCTGACCCACCGGGTGACCTCGGGCCTGTCCTTGCTGTTCGCTGGGGGTCTCATGGTGTGGGCCCGGCGTCGGTTCTCGGCCCCGCATCCCGCTCGCTCGGGGACCGTGCTGGCCGTCGCGTTCTTGCTGCTCGAAGCGCTGCTCGGCGCCGGGTTGGTCGGTTTTGGTCTGGTCGAAGACGACGACTCGGTCGCGCGCGCGGTGGTCATGGCGATCCACCTGACCAACACCTGCCTGCTGATGGGCGCGCTCGGGGCTGCCGCGTGGGCCAGCGTCGACGATCGGCCCCGGCGTCTGCACGCGTTCGCGCCGGCTCGGCACGGGGCGAGCTGGTGGCTGGTGGCGGGTGGGCTCGCGGCCGTGCTGCTGGTGTCGATGAGCGGCGCCGTCACGGCGCTGGGCGACACGCTGTATCCGGTCAGCGCGGGTGAGTCGCTCCGCTCGGTCGATGGATCGACGACCGGCCACTTCTTGCAGCGCATGCGGATCGTGCATCCGCTGCTGGCCTGCGCGGTTGGGCTGTATCTCCTGTGGCTGGCGATCGCGCTGCCGGGCCTGCCCGCGCCGCCAGCGGTGCGGCGCGTGGGCAACATCGTCGCCGGCCTGGTCGTCGCCCAGCTGTGTGCGGGCGTCGTCAACATCATGCTCTCGGCGCCGGGCTGGATGCAGCTCGTCCACCTCGCGCTCGCGACCTGCTTGTGGGTCGCCCTCGTGCTGCTGTGGCTCGAGGTCCTCAGCGCCACAGTCAGCGCCACAGTCAGCGCCACAGGTAGTGCCACAGGGTCAGACCCAGCACGATGAGCGCCAAGCTCAGGTGAACCACCGTAAAGCGTCGCTTGGGGCGCTCGGCAGCGGGCTCGGTCGGTGCCGCTCGTTCACGGCTGGCGTCCGCGAGCGCGGTCCGAGCCGCGTCGAACGCCCCGACGAGCTCGACGGGATCGGAGTGCGTCTCCACGAGTCGGCCGGCGAGCGCGAGCAGCTCGGGGTGATCCGCCGCGAGCACCCGCGCGCGGACCGAGGGCCCGGCCGCGATCACGGCCGCGCTTCGAAACACTCGCAGCGGCGTCGGGATCGAGCTCGAACCCAACGTCGAGCCGCTCGGGTGGGCGGCCTGCAGGCGGTCGGCGATCGCCGTCGAACAGGCTCGCAGCTGCGGCGGCGCAGCGATGTCCGCCCGCTCGCCCAGACTGATCAGCATCGCCCACGCGATCGAGGCCCGATCGAGCCCCAAGACCACGCCCGTGGTCTCGACCGCCGGGGCGATCGCCGGGCTCAGCGTGGGGCGCTCGTTCAGCAGCGCCGCGACCTCGGACAGCTCGCCTGGAGTCAGATCCCCGCGCGACTCGGACTGTGCGAGCGCGTGCGCTGCATCGACCAAGCTCGCCGCGACCTCAGTGACGAGCCGCATGAGCAGGGCGGCCGCGATCGGCTCGGCCGCGGCGACCCGGCCAGGATCCTCGCCGGCCTCGACGATCGCCGCTGCGAGGGCCGTGGCTCCGTGGCCCCGATCCCGGTCGTCGAACGGTGCCTGGGGATCCGCCTGGGGATCCGCCGGGGGCTCGGGCAGAACCTCGTCCTGAGCCCGCTGAGCGGCGATCCAGGCAGCTCCGCAGCGAAGCTCATCGAGCAGGTCCAGGGCCTGATGCTCAACCTCGTCGATCTCCAGCGAGGGTCCAGGCGATGGGGCAGGGGGCAGACTCACTGGTCGTATCATGCCTCACCTTTGCGCCAGGTGCCGGGGTCCAGCCGTGATCTTTGGCGCTCGATTGCATCGCCGGGCTTGCCGCCAACCCCGAGGCCCGGTTAGATGCACCCCATGCTGCACAAGCTGATCGCTCCCGCGTGCGCCCTGGCTGCGCTCTCGATCTCGTCCATTGCGTTGGCCGGCGAAGTTCCGGCGAGCGAGCCCGCGGCCGAAGCCGTCGAAGCCGCGGAAGCGAGTGACGCATCCGCCGAGGTCAACGACGAGGCCGTCAAACAGGTCGAGGCAACTGCTCCGGTCACGCTCGAGAACGAAGTCGCCGCCTCCGCCGAGCTCGGCGAGATGGAGCGTCTGAGTCACGGCGGCCGCCTGTCGCTCGGCGCTGCGCGGACGCTCGCGGGCCTGACCGGCGTCAACGTCCGCTACTACCTCACCGATCACTTCCACATTGGCCTCAACCTCGGCGTCGCAACCTTCAGCTACCGGGAGCCCGACTTCACGGGTGATCCAATCGACTGTGGCACCGATCAAAAAGACGCCTCGTGCACCAAGAACACCCGCACGCTCGCGTACATCGGATCGAGCGTCGAGGGTGTGTACTGGATCCTCGGCAAGCCCGCAGGCAACTGGCCGTTCCAGGCTGACTTCGGGATCGGTGGTCGGCTCGGGTTTCAGCACTACGTCAACAGCACGGACGTCGGCAACGACCTCGATGACCCGCTTCAGCTGACCGCCGAGGTCCCGCTGATCATCATGCTCAGCCTCGGCGAGAACTTCTCGATCGCCCCCGAGTTCGGAGCCGTGTTCCGCTGGAACCCGGGCTCGCGCCTGCAGGGCCCGACCGAGATGCCGCCGGATCCAGGTGACAGCAACCCCGGCTTTGGATCCAACGGCCGGTTCGAAGCGGGCGACATGAGCGGTCCGGGCTTCGGCTTCGAGATCACCGACAACGTCGGCTTGTTCGGCGGCGCCAGCTTGCTCTACGCGTTCTAGGTCGACCGTGTCGGCTCGGGTGGTCTCGGTCACCGCCAGCGACTACCATCGCGGGCCATGACCGAGCGCGAGCGTCAGACAGCCCCGCGGGATTGCGACGAAGCGCGCGAACGCATGCGCGGCGTCGTGATCCCGTCGGCGATCATGGCCGTGCTCGAGACCCTCGCCCGCGCCGGCTTCCATGGCGTGGTGGTCGGCGGCGCGGTCCGGGACGCGCTGCTCGGCGCCGACGGGGGCGACTGGGACGTGGCCAGCGACGCCACGCCCCAAGAGGTCATCGAGCTGTTCCCGCGCACGATCCCAACCGGGATCGAGCACGGCACGGTCACGGTGTTGTCGGGCTCCGGCGAGCAGCGCCACGCCGTCGAGCTGACCACGTTTCGGGGCGAGGGCGTGTATCACGACGGTCGACGCCCGAGCGAGGTCGTGTTCCTGCGCGCCCTCGAGGACGACCTCGCCCGTCGCGACCTCACGATCAACGCGTTCGCCTGGGACCCGCTCGCGGCCGTCTTGACCGACGCGTTCGGTGGGCTCGAGGATCTGCGCGCGGGCTTGATCCGAGCCGTCGGCGACCCGGCCGCCCGGTTCGCCGAAGACGGCCTGCGGGCCATGCGAGCCGTCCGGTTCGCCGCCACGATGAGGTTTCGTTTGGCGCCGGAGACCGAGGCCGCGATCGCGGGCGCGCTCGAGGTGTTCGACAAGGTCAGCCGCGAGCGGGTCCGCGTCGAGCTCGTCAAGCTGCTCACGTCGGTCCGACCTTCGCTGGGCCTGCACCCCATGGCCAGCACCGGCCTGTGGGATCGCGTGCTCGCCCCGCTCGAGCCGCTTGCCCGGGACCAGGCGATCGAGGCCTGCGATCGGCTGCCCGCGCGGCCGATCCTGCGGTTGGCCCGGCTGCTGTGGCCGGTTCGCTACGATCGCACGCAAGTCGAGACCATCGTCGACGCCCTGCGACCGAGCAACGACGAGCGAAACTCGCTGGTGCGGCTGACCAGTGAGCTCGTGGACGAGCTCGCGCTCGCGGTCGAGCTGCCCGAGCCTGGGCGTGCTGCGATAATTCGCAGGATCTTCGCCGAGCTCGATCCGGCCTACGCGAGCGACGCGTCCGCGCTGCTCGAGCTCGACGCGCAGGCTGTCGCCACGATCGAAGCCGCGATCACGGGCGCCGCCCTGACCACCAAGCAGCTTGCGATCAAGGGTGGCGATCTGATCGCCGCCGGCCTCGCCGCCCCTGGACCTCAGCTTGGCGTGTTGCTGGCCCAGCTGCTCGACGCGGTGATCGAGGATCCAAGCCGCAACAACGAGGTCGCGCTGCTCGAGCGAGCCCGCGAGCTGCTCGGCTAGCTCGAACCGTAGCGCATATTTTCTGGTTGCGACCATGCATATGTGCCGGGAGCTCCGTCCTGGCCAATTCCAGCGAGACTCGCGAATTGTACAGCGATGCTCGACGAGACCTACGACATCGCCGAAGCCCTGCTCGCCCTCGACGCGCCCGGCAGCTTCGCCGTCCGCCTGCGCGCGTCCGCCGATGATCTGCAGCTGCACCTGCGCAAGGTCGGACCGATCGAGTTTCCGATCAGCCCGGCGACGACGTCGCGGATCTGCGCCCTCGCGACCCGCTCCCCATTTGGCTGGGGCGAGCACACGATCATCGATCCGACGGTGCGCAGCGGCTGGGAGCTGAGCAAGGCTCGGATCAAGATCGACAAACGGCGGTGGGCGCCGGTCCTGCGCGAGCACCTCCGCAACATCCGCGAGCAGCTGGGCCTCCCGGAGACGGGCCGGCTGCGTGCGAGCCTCGACAAGCTCACGATCTACGGGCCGGGAGAGTTCTTCGTCCCCCACCAAGACACGGAGAAGGACGACGACATGATCGCCACGCTCGTGGTGTTGCTGCCCTCGAGGTTCACGGGGGGCATGCTCCGCTGCGCGCGTGGGGACCAGCGGGTGGAGTTTCGCCGGACAGCGCGAGGCGCCGAGCAGCTCGAGCTGATCGCCTTCTACAGCGACTGCCAACACGAGATTCGACCCGTCAAGTCGGGCCATCGGCTCGCGCTCGTCTACCGACTCGGCTTCGAGTCCGACGAGGATCGGGCCACGCTGGCGCGAGCCGAGGGACCTGCGATCGAACAGCTCGAGCGAGCGATCGCCGAGCACTTCGAGTCTGGCGGAGAGAAGCTCGTCGTGCTGCTCGACCACGAGTACACGCCACGCAACCTCGGGTGGTCACGGCTCAAGCACGCAGACGCCGTCCGGGCTGCGAGCCTGGCCACGGTCGCGGAGACGCTCGACCTCGACGTTCATCTCGCGCTGGCCAACATGCATGAGGCCTGGCAGTGCTCTCCCTCGGTCTCGCGCGCTCGATCGATGTGGTCGCGCAGGTACGACGAACACGACGACGACGATGACGATGACGATGATAATGAGTACACCCTCGAGCACATGTACGACTCGAGCGTCACGCTGCGTCACTGGCGAACTCGGTCCGACGCCCCTGCCAACTACGACGATCTCCCCGTCGATGAGCGCGAGCTGTGCTTCACGACTGGCAACGACGCGCACGAGCCGTTCGAGACCGACTATGAGGGCTACATGGGCAACTACGGCGAGACCCTCGATCGTTGGTACCACCGCGCGGCGATCGTGATGTGGCCAAGGGTCAACGCGCTGCTCGTGGAGGCCCGGCTCGATCCTCACGCGGCGATCCGTCAAATGATCGCGGGGCAGCGCGACGGTGAGCCAAATTCCAAGCCAAATTCCAAACCGAATTCCAAACCAGATCCGAGGCTAAATTCCCTGATCGCGATCTGGCCTGACTGCGTCGGTTCCGAGCCGAGCAAGGCGTTGGTCGCCGACGTGTTTCGCCTCGCGACGATGCTCGACGATCCCGAGCTCGCCAACGCCTTGCTCGTGCCGGTCAAGCCCGTGCAGATGGGCATCGGCGTGATCACACCGCTGCTGCACGCGACCCGGCGCCACGGTCCGAGCTGGTGCGAGGCGCTGCTGAGCCGCTGGCATCCCGATTCGCGCGGGCGCGGGTGGTCACGCTCGAGCCAGTGGCGCGAGAGCTATCCGCACGCCTGGCTCGCCGCGTTGATCGATGCTGACGCGGAGCTGGGCTCGCGGCTCGCGGCCTTCATCGTCGCCAAGCAGTGGGACGAGGCGCAGCAGGTTCGGGCGACGGCAGCCCAGGCGCGCTCGCCTTTCGCCAAGGGCGCAACGACCGCGGGCCTCACCTCGTCCGTGGACTTGCTCAGCGCGAGCGCGCTGGCTGGGGCGCGGGAGGTTCATGGCGCGATCGTGGCTCAGCTGACGTCGGCGGACTCGAGCCTGTCGGGCCTGGAGCTCGCGTCCGTGGTCCTCGATGTTCACCGACGGATCGACGCGAAGCGCTGGCGCAGCTGGGGCACCGAGCGGCTCCTGGTTCATGCCAAGCGCTCGCTCTCGGCCGCGCTCGCCAGGCCAGCGCGCGGCGACGAGGACTGGCGGATCGTCGTCCCTCGAAGCTGCGAATGCGCCGACTGTGCGACCTTGCACGCGTTCCTCGGGGCGAGCGAGGTCGGCACGATCATGCCGCTGGCCAAGGCCCGGCGGCAGCACATTCACCAAGTCATCGACCGCGCGAGCTTGCCGGTCAGTCACGTGACCGAGCGCCGCGGCAGCCCATACCAACTGGTGCTGACCAAGCGGGTGGAGCTGTTCGCACTGGAGCAGCAGCGTCGCACGGCAGAGACGGAGATGCTGCGCGCGCTTGCAAAGCTCGGCTGAGTGGCCCAGCGAGCTCGCGCCCTCGTACTCGGCCGCTGATGCTATCGTGCGGACAATGAGCGGAGCCGAGGCGTTCGACCCAAGTGACGATTTCGGCCACATCATTCATCGTCGAGCGGGTTGTGTCGTGCGGCCGGACAGCGTCGGGCAGCTGCAGCAGATCATCCGTGACAGCGGACGAGCGAACACGCGGATCGTCGCGCGCGGCAGCGGACACAGCGTGTTCGGCCAGAGCCAGGTGCAAGATGGCTGCGTCGTCGACATGCGGGCGATCCGACATGTCGCGATCGAGGGCGACGTAGCTGTGGTCGGCGCCGGAGCGACCTGGGCCGAGCTCACGCAACACAGCCTCGAGCACGGCATGATCCCGCCAGTGCTCACCGACTACGCGGGGCTATCGATCGGTGGCACCTTGTCCGTCGGCGGTATCGGGGCAGGGAGCGTCGTCCATGGAGCGCAGACGGATCAGGTGATCGAGTTGTCGGTCCTCGTCGCCAACGGCGAGCTCATCCACTGCGCTGCAAACCACGAGGTCGAGCTATTTGACGCGATGCGGGGCGGCCTTGGGCAGGTCGGCATCATTGTGGCCGCCAAGCTCAAATTGATCGCCGCGCACACACACGCTCGCCACCTACGCGCCCATTATCAGACCCTCGATGCGTGGATCATCGATCTCGAGCGGATGGTCGCCGAAGGCCGCCAAGGCCAGCTCAGCGCCGTGGGGACGGTGGACCCCGACGGGCAGTGGCACTTCCACATCGACATCGTCGAGCCCTTCTCGGGTCTCGCACCGACGCGAGATCGGCCGCTGCTCGATGGCTGGGCCAGCCAGGAGTCTGGGTTGGAGATCGCCGACTGGCCGACACTGGAGTACGTCACCCGTCTCGACCCGGTGATCGCATCTTGGCGGGCGTCGGGCTTGTGGAAGGCGCCGCACCCCTGGGTGGATGTCTTCGTGCCTGCCCAACATCTGCGGGGCTTTGGCCGGTCGGTGGTCGCGTCGCTCGACCCTCTCGATCTCGGAGTGGATGGGGCGATGCTGCTCATCTATCCGATCTGCGCGACGAGCTCGCAGACCCCGCTGCTGCCGATCTCGTCTGGTTCGGGGCCCGCCTACTTGTTCGACGTGTTGCGCTGCAACCCCGGTGCGTCCGCCGAGCGTGTCGACGAGCTGCTCGTGGCAAATCGGACCATCTACGAGCGCGCGCTGAAGCTGGGAGGATCCCTGTACCCGATCAGCGCAGTCGAGATGTCGACGACCGACTGGGAGCGGCACTTCGGCGCGCAGTGGCAACCGTGGGCCGCGGCGAAGCGGCGGTATGATCCAGACGGGCGAATCGGCGGCCAGTGCCGACTATTTTAGACCGTCACGACGTGGCACCGGCGCGCGCCTGGATGCGGTGCTGCTCGAGGCGCTCCGCGAACTGTTCGAAGCAATCGAAGCATCGTTCGACCAGACCAATGGCCTCGTCGTAGAGGGGCAGGTCAAAGTTCACGCGGTCGAGCACTTCCTGCCCCGACTCCGAGAACACCTCATGCGCTTCCTCTGCGGCCTGGTGGGACCTGGCAAAGTATCGCAGCGCGTGGTCATAGTCCGCGCGCTTGACGAGGTCGACCATGCTGGCGAAGAAGATCGAACCGGCGGCCTCGAGCACGAGCGGGAAGACGATCTTGACCCGGTCATCGCTCGCTCCTAGCAGCTCCGACATCAGCCGGTAGACCATGTCTCGAATCGGTCGATGGACGTCCCCGAACACCCATGCCACATCGCGTGAGACACCCAGGGTCTCGGTGTCCGCCAAGAACCAGGCGTCGTGACCGAGATCGTCCTGGCGCATGGACAGCGCGATGCTGCCAAGCTCGGGATCTTGGATTTGCTCGTGGGTGAGCCGGAGCATGTCCTGAAAGCCCAAGACGTAGAAGTAGCCGTGATGGGCGATCGCACGCAGATCATCGAGGTGCGATGAGGCTGCGAGCGAGCGGAACAGCGGCATGGTTGCCAGCGCGTCGGTCCGCTTTTGGATGACGCCCTGGACTTCAGCCATCGATCGATGTTGCGGTTGCATGCGCGCCTACCTCGCCAGGTGATCGACCACCAGCTCGACCGTGGTGTTGGGTCCCAGCGTCTCTTGCATCTTGACGAGCTGCGTGACGATCTTGTGGGTGTGCGCGGTCAGCTCGAGGTGCTCGATCGCGTGCTCCACTTGGTTGGGACCGAAGGCTCGGAAATTTGGGTTGAGCCACAGTAGAGCAGTTGCGACCCCCCGCTTGATCGGGTTGGTCAACGCGTTGGTCACCACCGCCGACCGGACCCGGTTGTCGAGGAGGTTGGTGAACAGCTCCTTGCGCTGGACCGCGTTGGGTGCCCCACCATCTGAGAAAACGAACGAACGGATGCGCCCCACGTCGCCGTCGACGAGGTCCTTGAGGTCTCGAATTTTTTGCAGCGCCGGGTCCCACTCTTCCGTTGGTGGGTCCCGCGTGGTGTGAAGCCACAACACGAGATACAGGTCACCTAGCTGCAGGATCGAGATCACCATCTCCATGTTTGGTTCTGGCCCGCTCAGGATGGCGCCAGGCTAACACACAAACGGGTCGGCTCGCACTCGCGCAGCCCTCGAAGTTCCTCCTACGCGCTCAACTGCACCTGCTCGACGCTGACCCGTCCAGAGATCTCCCGGTCCGTCGACCGGTTGGGGGGCGCGACCTCGTAGGCCTCGGGCGACAGGTAGATCGTCACGTGCCGGGGCCCGGGGTGAATGCGCAGCGCCACGTACGAGTGCAAGCCCGAGCCGTCAGCGAGCGGCCGGGTAGCAAAATCGGACAGCGCGCGATCGTAGATGTCGAACTCGTCCTCGTTCAAGAACCACCGCAGACGATGGTTGACCTCCAAGTCATCCGCAACGTAGCTCCGCACGGGGAAATGGATGGTCCCGCTACTCGGGCGCTCGCTACGCGAATCGAGCGAAAGATACGAGCTGATCGGCAGACCCGTAAAGCGCTGTTGCGACCCCGCGAGCGTGTCCCAAAATTCCTCGATCATCTCCGCGGGGTAGCCAGGGATGCAGCGGAGCCACGACTCAATCTGCGATCGAGTCGAGTTGTGATGGACACGGTAGACCTTGACCCGCGCATCCTCGGTCCGGGCGAGGTCGAGGGAGAAGAAGCGGAACTCGCATCGCTCATCCGTGCCGTCGAGCATGTCCGTCACGGCGGTCGCAAATCCCAGTCGTCGCAGTGCGTCGTGGATGACGACTGGCGCCCGCTCACGACCCTGCGCCAGCGGGTTGAGGTAGACCTTGAACTTCGACTTGGCGCCCGGCGTGAAGCTCACGCAGTGCCACATCGCGTAGCGGCACGTCGCGCTGCTCGGCTCGAACAGATCGGCGATCGAGCGCAGGCGCTCGAGGCAGACCCCGTCATGCTCGCTGGCAATCCGCTCGCTCAACTCCCACCCGGCCGCCCACAGGGCGCTCTGCTCGAACACGTCCGCCTGAGCCTCGAACAACATCCGGATCTCTGGTTTGCCGTGCTCGACTGCGAGCGAGAACTCGATCGGGAAGTGCTCGTCCGTGATGTCGGACTCGCCCACGGGCCGGCGGCCGATCCGTTGGTGGCCCCAGGGAGACAACAACTCGGTGGCCAGCTCAATCGCGCGGTCGCGCTCATCCGCGACGAATCCCAAATTGTCGCACAACGCGCGAAGGGTTGCTGCCGCCAACTGGACATAGGTCTGGTTGGGATCCCGCCTCGGACGCGACACCTCGCGTTTGAATTGAAGGTTTTGCGCGGTATCGGAGACGATGGATGAGTGGAGACTAAGCATGGCCGGCACCTCGAAATTCCAGTGACACCGGAAGTTTCTGCGTGCCTGGGGCGAAATGCAACAGAATTTTTATAGTATGACTGGATTTTTTTCATGAATATGGGTCTTTAGATCGACATACGGCGTATTTGGGGCATAAAGCACCAATCGCAATCGGTGGCAAAACCATCTGCATCTGCGCTCCAGGATCGAAGCAGGCGGCCCCCAGGTACCGTGGAGGTCGATTTCGCTCATCCTTGGCGGCAACGTGGCTCGGCATGAAGCCACCGGTCCGGTGCTACTCCGTGGTCTTTCCCTTAGAACGTTATTCTCATTACTTTAAATTTCGTTTGATAAGCAGCCCACTCCATCGAAGGCCACACATGCCCTAGGCACCTTCGAGGTGGGGCCGCTGGACAATGCGCGCGTCGAGGGTGACGTACTGCCGATCCGAGTCCACGAGCCGAACCGGGCTCAGATCAACCGACAACAACCGCTCCCCCGTGTGCCGAAACAACCCGTCGATCCGCAGCAGCAACCCGGCGAGCACGTTGACGTCGGGGTCACTCGCGCGGCGTCGGGCGGGGAGCGGCACGGCAGACAAGGCGGCCTCGGCGAGCAGCAGCGCGTCGGCGTTCGACAGCGGTGAAGCGGCCAACACTGGCTCGGCCGGGACGTCGAGCAGCGCCCGCACGAACACCACGCCCGAGCCGCTGTGCAGCCGCAGCGCGCCGCAGTGCAGGTCGAGGCCGGGCTCGATCATCTCGGCGACCACGACCCCGTCGAGCTGCACGGTGGGGGCCCGCTCTTCCACGTTGTTGACGATGTTCGCGTAGGCGCGCTTGACCGCGGCCGCGTTGGCGACGTCGAGCTCGACCGCCCCGAGCTCGCGCTTGCGTCGAAGCTCGGGGCTGAGGGCCTTGAGCACGACGGGGTAGCCAATCTTGTCGGCGAAGCTGGCCGCGCCGCTGGCCGAGTTGGCGAACGCCTGGCGGGTGACCTCGATGCCGTGGCCGCGCAAGACCACCTTGCTCTCTTGATCCGAGAGGACCTCGCTCGCGCCCTCGAGCACCGCGTCGGCGCGCTCGAGCAGCTCGGGCTCGGGCAGCTCGGGGGCCTCGAACGCGCTGGCCAGCAGCGCCTCGCTGGCGCGAAACCGCAGCAGCCCGCGCTGAGCCAAGAACGCCGCGGTCGGGACCCGCAGCGACAGCGCGGGATCGGGCGCCTGCATGCCGACGAGCTCGCCGACCCGGGGGAGCGCCCGCCGAGCTTGATCCCACAGCGCGCGGGCGGCCTCGACGTCGTGTCCGACGTCAGCGAGGGCCTCGGCGTGGGGCTCGAGCTGGCGTCGAACGCCCTCGCGCAGCAGCGCCAGCACCTGCGGCGCCGGGTAGGTCGGGCCCGAGAGCCGCTCGAGGGTGTGGGCCACTGTCGCGGCCTCGAGCATCGGCGCGTGGGGCTCGAGCTCGACGCGCGGGACCCCGAGCGGGACCAGCAGCTGGCGCAGCTCGCGAGGGCCGAGGCTCGAGATCCAGTCGATCCAGTCGAGCCACCCGAGCTCCAGCGCGGCAGCGGGGACGTAGCCGACGACGTCGTGCGCGAGCAAGATCGGCCCGGCGAGCCAGCGCGGCAGCCAGCTGGGCGTGGGCGCGATCGCCAGGCGCGTGGGTCCGATCGCGTGACACAGCGGCGCGAGCTCGTCGCGGTGGGCGGCGCAGGCGAGCGGCGCGGCCTGGCCGTCCTCGAGCTCGCGCGCCCCGACCCACAGCGCGGCCGCGGGCCCGAGGATCGTGGTGCGCTGACGCAGCGACAGCTGACGCAGCTCGGCGAGCAGCGAGGGCTCCGGCTCACCGGTCACGACCAACAGCGCCGGGAGCCGATCGGTGAGCGCCCGCAGCAAGCTGGGATCCACGTCGCGCGTGGCGACCAGCTCGACTCGATCGCCGAGCTCGCGGACCACCCGCCCGAGCTGGGCATCATCGACGACCCGGCCGCGGGCGTGGTCCGGTCCGCTCGTCCACACGCTCGGATCTTCGGCCACCGAGCGGGCGACCAGCACCGACTGTTGAGCCGCGTCGACGGGCCCGAGCAAGGCAGCAAGCGGGCCGTCCGTTCGGCGGTTGCGTTGCTGCCTGCCCGTCATGAATGCGGCCGCATGAGCCGGCGCCCCTGTCCCAGCTTCAGTTCTAGCTTCAGACCCGGCTCGTCAGACAAAGGTGCTCTTCCACGGCGTGTCGCCGAACCGCCCGATCACCTCGCTCCACTTGCCCGGCAACACGAAGTCGGCCAGGCCCCAGCTGGGATCGAGCGGCCCGCTGATCTCGCGCTCGCCGATCAACAGGATCACGCGCAGGCCCGGGCTGCGCTCGACCAGGGTCAGCGGCAGCCCCTCACCGGATGCGTCCAGCCACACCAGCGTGCCCTCCTGGTACGTGGCGTACTCGTCGGCCGAGACCGGGTGCGCGCCGATGCTGTCGAGCGCCGCCTTGGTCTCGGCGTCGAGGGTGGTCTCCGACCCGCCATCGGCGTCCGGCCCGCCATGCGCGTGCAGATAAATTAGTGGCGGTTGCTCGGCCGTCGTCGACAGATCGGCGGCCTGCTCGGCGGCGGTGACCAGCCAATCTTCGAGCTCGACCTGGGTCACGTCGGCCTCGTACTCGGGCTCGATGTGGAGCGGCGCCTGGTGCCACGGCAAGGTGCCCGCGATCGTACCGATCACGGGCTCGAGCTTGTTGGGATTGTCGGCCGGGCCGCCGATCCAGCGGCCGACCATGGGCCCGATCCCGGCCTGGGCCAGCACCGATCCAGCCTCGCGGGTGTAGGGCGCGAACACGTGGCGAGGGGACAGCCTCCGAAACAGCTTCTGGATGCCCTCTGGCCCGAGAAACACGATCTGATCGGCGCCGCAGCGGCTGGCCTCCACGATCAGGCGGTCGTCGAACCCACCCGCGTCGCCCAGGCACAAGGTCAAGACCGAGGCGCCGCGGGCGTTGGCGACGTCGCGCGCGAGACACAGGGCAACCAGGCTGCCAGGGTGCGGCCCGCGGGTTGTTCGTTGAAGATAGACGACGACGTGGGCCATCAGCTCAGACCATGCTTGCGTTTCACCAGATCGAGCTGCTTTTGATACTCGATCTCGAAGCTGTCGGTGCCGTCTTGCAGGTGCTTGAGATGGCGCCGAACCTCGCGGTCGAGGTCCTCGTCGTGCTGCATGTGCCGGCGGAGGATGTCTTTGATCTTGCGTCGCAGCGTCGCGTCGTCGACGTAGATCTCGTCGACGAACTGCGAGCGCATGAACAGCTCGACCATCTGGTTGGCGATCCAGGTGATCGAGTCGTCACCGATCCCGAAGTCGAGCAGCTCCGCTTGCTGCCGCCGGATCCGATAGAGCTCCGAGTAGGGGAGGCCGCGCTGCTCGAGGATGTCCTTGGACCGCTCCGAGATCTCGCGGTTGAGTCGCAGGTACTCCTTCAGGATCGACTCGACGTCGTTCTGAAATTCCTCGCGGTTGCTCGTCTCGATGTCACCCGGCTCCACGAGCGCTTGCAGGATCGAGTCGAGGATCGCCGGGATTTTGCTGGCGTACAGACGCATGAGTCAAAGCCGAGGATAGGCGCTGGGTTGCACCGCGTCCAGGCTCGGGCAACATCGGCCCGTGACGGGATCTACGCTGGCCGATCGGGTGACCAGGCACGCCGCGACCGCAGGCCCGGCCCAGCAGCGCCTGGTCGTGGCTGCGGGGCTGGTGTGGCAGGGTTCACGGCTGTTGGTCCAGCGTCGGCCAGCGACCGCCAGGCACGGGGCTGGAGCCCTCGAGCTGCCGGGCGGCAAGCTCGAGCCAGGCGAGGGGCCGCGGGCCGCACTCGCGCGGGAGCTCGTCGAAGAGTGGGGCCCGCGAGCGCGCGAGCTCGAGATCGGGGCGGTCGCGGATGTCCTGCATCACGTGTATCCGCCGCCGGGCCCCGAGGTGATCTTGATCGTGTTGGACGTCGACGCGCGCAGGTGGTCGGCATCGTGGCGCGAGCAGATCGAGCCGGAGCCGGGCGTCGAGGTGCTGGCCTTCGAGCTCGCCGAGCTGCCGCTCGACCAGTTCTTGGCCGCGGACCGACCGTTCCTGGCCGCGCTCCAGCGCGGGTAGGCTCCTAGATTTTTCCGCACGTCGTGCGACCCATGGACACAGGAAATGTGTTCAGAGCCCCCTCCGAGGGGGCCACACATGCGCCTGCGAACAAACAGCCCCGAGGAGCGAAGCGACCAGACGCGCCAGCGGCTGCAGTCGGCGAAGTGCACCGGTCTGTGTGGGGGTCATGTACTTCCTAGGTGCCTCGCCAGGTCCGCTTGCGGCCGAGGTCGATGTGCACGAACTCGCTGACCGGGTAGAAGCCGACCCCGCCAGGGTGGACGGCGAGCAGCCAGTCGTAGAGCGCGCGGGTCTCGACGCCGGGCAAGAAGAAGTCGATCGCGTTGGCGTCGGTGTGCTGGCTGTTGTTGGCGACCTCGTGGCCCTTCTTCGCCAGCAGCAGGTTGTACTTGGGCGCGCGGTAGCCCGAGATGATCCTGACCTCGCGGACGTCGAAGTGGGCGGCGGCGGCGTTGATCCTGGCGACGAGCGCGGCGGGGATCGGGCCCTGGCCGTGGGTGAACCAGCACCGGAAGAACCCGCTGCGATCGGCCTGGCCGGCCGGACCGTCGGCGACCCCGGCTGGACCGGTCAGCGCCCGGATCTCGTGGGTGCGCAGGTTGTTGGCCCACACGGGCTGATCGGCCCGCTGCCCGGCCCGGGCGGGCCGACCGGTCCGCGCCGCCTGCTTGTCGGCGAGGTAGGCCTCCTTCTTGGAGCTCACCTGGGCCTGGGGGGCCTGGGCGAGCACGGCCGCGAGCGCGAGGGTGAGCACGGGTGGATGCTACTCCAGCCGGCTCAGATCTTCGCCCCGTCAAAGCGGGCGATCTCCACGAAGGCCTCGTCGGTCGGGTGCTTGCGAAACAGCAGCGCCTCGCGGATTTCATGGTCCTGACAGTCGACCACCAGGTAGTCCACGGGCCACCCGGCGCCGAGCGCCGCGCGGGCGTCTTCCGCCGAGAAGTACGCGCCCACGCGCGGGTGTGAGTGGTAGACGATCGTCGCGGGCGCGTCCGAGTCCAGGCTGTCCGCGAGCATCTGGAGGTGCTTGCCCCCGAAGGTGTAGGCGGTCGCGGCGGTCCGCGGGTAGGTCTCCGGATCGACCGCGTGGTAGCGGTCTTGCATGTTCTCGCACTCGATCAGCTGGGCACCCTCGCCGCTGCCGATCACGAAGCCACAGCACTCGCTGGGGAACACGGCGCGGGCGTGGCGATAGATCGCGTGGAGGACCGCCGCAGGCAGCTGGGGTACCGCCGCGTCACCAGACATAGTGCTTCTCCCACTCGAGCGGCGCGAAGTAGCGGTCGCCGCGATCACACAGCACGGTGACGACGACCCCGGGCGTGTCGGCCTGGCTCAGCTCACGACCGACACGCAGCGCGGCCGCGACGTTGGCTCCGCTCGAGTGCCCGACGAACAGGCCCTCGCGCTCGGCCAGCCGCTCGGCCATGTCCCAGCCTTCTTCGGTCGGCATCCAGATCGTCGCGTCGAGCGCTGACTCGTCGTAGATCTCGGGCACCAGGCTGCTCGGCAGGTGCTTGAGGCCCTCGAGCCCGTGCATCCCGTCCTCGGGCTGCATCGCCACGCACGTCACGTCGCGACCACACGCGCGACCGAGCTCGTGGAGCCGCCGCGAGGTCCCGACGATCGTGCCGCTGGTCCCGATCCCGGTCACGAAGTGGGTCACCCGGCCCTGGGTCTGCTGCCAGATCTCGGGCGCGGTCCCGTGATAGTGGGCCAGGGGGTTGCTCGGGTTGGCGTACTGGTTGGGGTAGTAGTAGCGATCCGGGTGCGCGGTCATTAGCTCGCGCGCGAGCATGATCGCCCCGTCGCTGCCCTCCATGGGGTCCGAGTAGATGATCTCGGCTCCGTACACGCCGCTGACCTGCTTGCGCGGGGCCGAGACGTTGCTGGGCATGACCAGGGTGATCGGGATCCCGAGCGCGGCGCCGACCATCGAATAGGCGATCCCGGTGTTGCCGCTGGTGCTGTCGATCAGCCGCTTGCCGGCCAAATCGCCGCGGGCGAGCGCGTCCTCGATGATCCGCAGCGCGGGCCGATCTTTGACCGAGCCCGCCGGGTTGGTGAACTCGCACTTGGCCCACAGCTCGACGCCGGGGCAGTCGGCCTCGATCCCGTGGAGTCGGACCAGCGGCGTGCGGCCGATCAGATCGGTGATCCGATCGACGCGCAGCGGTCGGACCAGGCGCTGGGCGGCGAGCTGCTCGGCGCCACTGACCCCGCCCGTGTCGCGGAGCTGGTCTCGCACGTGTCGGGCGCTCATGTCGGGCTCCGGCGCATCTCAGCCGAGCCCGCCCGCGATCGCCGGGATGATCGAGACCTCGTCGCTGTCCGCGATCGGGGTGTCGAGCCCGTCCTGGAAGCGAATGTCTTCGCCGGCGACGAAGATGTTGACGAACCGGCGCACGGCCCCGGTGTCGTCGCGGATCCGCTCGCCAATCCCAGCGTGGCTGCCCTCGAGGTTGTCGAGCAGCTCGCGGATGTTGGCGCCGGAGACGGTGACTTCACCTTTGCCTTCGGTGTACTTGCGCAGCGGGGTGGGGATCCGAACGGTTGCCATGGTGGGTGTGTTCCTAGCGGTCTTGGGGCGAGTGGTCTGGCGACGGAGCGCCGCCGTGTAGTTCGATCGCGGTCGAACAAGTTACGCAGCTGGGTCGGGGGGTGGGCGCGAGTCGCCGCACGCCCCCGCGGAGCAGATCAAAGTGGAGGCAGACCCCGGCGGGGGACCGGTCGAGCGCGTGGGGACCGGCGAGGCCGATCGCCAGACCCGCCATCGCGTGACCGACCGCCCCGGCGACCGGGCCGGCGACCCCGACGGTCGCGCAGGCGGGCGCGAGCTCGGGTGGCGGCGGCGCCTCGAACAGGCAGCGGTAGCACGCGGCCTCGCGCTGGCCTGGATCGACCGCCATGGCTTGCCCGTGCCAGCCGACCACACCACCAACGACCACGCGCAGGCCCGCGCGCACGCACGCGTCGTGCACGGCGAACTTGAGGGCAGGGGAGTCGCTGCACTCGAGCACCACCCACGAGCGCGGTGAGCCGGCGGTGAGCTCGGCGAGCAAGCCGTCGAGGTCGTCCGCCCGCAAACGTCGGCGCAGCGGCGTGATCTCGGCTGGCGGGGGGCTGTCGCGGCAGCGCCCGAGCAGGGCCTGGCGCGCGGCGTCGACCTTGCTCACCCCCACGTCCGCGCCGCTGAACAGCACCTGGCGGGCGAGGTTGCTGAGATCCACGTGATCGTCGTCGACGATCGTGATGCGTCGAGCGCCGCCCGCCTGCAGGCCCAGCAGAGCGGGGCAGCCCAGCCCACCCGCGCCGATCACCAGAAACTGCATGGGCGAGATCATGACGGCGTGCGACTTCACGGCTGGCGCCACGGGCCGTGACCGACGAGCAGCGCTCGCTCGCGGTCGTGGCGGCGGCGCGAACATGTCAGCGCCGATCCCCCTCGGGCGTGAAGAAGGCGTCGAGGCTGAAGTAGCGCTCGCCGGTGTCGCACAGCACGGTGACGACGTTCTTGCCGGGGCCGAGCTCGCGCGCGAGCTCGAGGGCGGCGACCATGGCCGCGCCCGCCGAGATCCCGACCAGCAGCCCCTCTTCGTGGGCCAGGCGCTGGCGCATGCGGTAGGCGTCGTCATCACGGACCCGCGCGACCCGATTGTAGATCGTGGTGTCGAGCACGTCGGGGACGAAGCCAGCGCCGATCCCCTGGATCTTGTGCGGCCCGGGGTCATCGCCCGACAGCACCGCGCTGTTGTCGGGCTCGACGGCGACGATCTGCACGTGGGGGTTGTGGGCGCGCAGGGCCAGGCCGACTCCGGTCACCGTCCCGCCGGTGCCTACGCCTGCGACGAAGCCGTCGATGCTCAACCCGTCCATTTGCTCGATGATCTCGGGCCCGGTGGTGAGCTTGTGGATCAGCGGATTCGCCGGGTTTTGAAACTGCTGCAGCATCACGTGGTCGGGCGCGCTGCACAGCTCCTGGGCCAGCGAGACCGCGCCCTCCATCGTGCGATCTTCGGGCGTCAGCACGATCTCGGCGCCGTAGGCCTTGAGCAAGTTGCGGCGCTCGAGGCTCATGCTCTCGGGCATGGTCAGGATCAACCGGTAGCCCTTGACCGCGCTGACCAGCGCGAGCCCGATCCCGGTGTTGCCCGAGGTCGGCTCGACCAGCGTGCTCTTGCCCGGGTAGATCAGCCCGTCGCGCTCGGCCGCCTCGATCATGGCGAGCGCGATCCGATCTTTGACCGAGCCGCCGGGGTTCATCATCTCGCACTTGCCCCACACGGTGGCGGCGCGATCGGGCTCGCCATGACCCTCGCCATGACCCTTGCCATGACCCTCGCCATGATCAGGGTGCTCGGTCAGACGGTTGATGCGGACCAGCGGCGTGTTGCCGATCAGGCCCAGGATGTTCTCGACCAGTGTGGGTCGCTGCATGATGGTCCCGATCGAATCAGATCACGTAGTCGGCTGCTTGTCGGCGATAGCGCTCGCGCGCCTCGCCGATCAGCTGCTCGAGGTTGAGCTCACCCACCGCCGACTCGAACCGCTGGTCGACCGAGTCCTCGACCAGGCGGGTGATCTCGTCTTGGGGGTGGCCTGTGTCGTTGGTGGATGCCGTGCTCAGCACGCTGATGACCTCGGCGACGGCGATCTCCGCCGCGGGTTTGGCGAGCCGGTAGCCGCCGCGGGGGCCCCTTTTTCCCACAACTAACCCGGCTTTTCGGAGCTCGCCGATGATCTCTTCGAGGTAGCGCGAGGGAATGGCTTGTTGCTCCGCGATCACGTGGGCGCTGGCGTAGCCTCTGTAGGCCACATGGGTCAGCGCTCGCAGGCCGTATCGGACTTTGGTCGACAGTCGCATTTACCGGGAACCCTCGCTGGAAATCTCCGGCGAGCCTGCCACACGAAGCCGGTTCGCGCCAGCCCTCGGGCCCACACGAACATTTACTACGATATGTTACCGTGTAATCCGGAGCCCACAGCCTGGGATCGGCGCAGGCGCGGCGACGGCGGCTGCTTGATTGTTTCGGCCGTCAGCGTTAGGGAGCCAGCGCCGATGGACGTCTCTGATCTCAAAAAGAACTCCAAGCTGGAGATAGATGGTCAGCCCTGGGTGGTGACGGACTTTCAGTTCGTCAAGCCCGGCAAGGGGCAGGGCCTCTACAAGTGCAAGATCAAGAACATGATCACAGGCGCGGTCATCGACCGGACCTGGCGCTCGGGTGAGAGGCTCACCGACGCCGACGTCGAGTCGCGCAAGTTCGAGTTCTTGTTCTCCACGGGCGAGGCGTACACCTTCATGGACAGCGCGACCTACGAGCAGGTCGAGCTGCAGGCCGATCTCGCCGGGGACGAGGCCAAGTTCTTGATGGACAACCTCGCCGTCGACATCCTGTTTTACAACGGTCGGCCGGTCGGGCTCACGCTGCCGAGCCACGTGACCATGGAGGTCGCCGAGTGCGAGCCTGGCGTCAAGGGTGACACTGCGACCGGCGCGACCAAGGGCGCGACCTTGCAGACCGGCTACGAGGTTCAGGTGCCCCTGTTCATCAAGGTCGGGGACAAGCTCAAGATCGACACGCGGACCGGCGCCTACGTCGAGCGCGTCAACGAGTAGTGCGTTTCAATGACCCCCACAGGCGGTTTCATGACCCCCACAGGCGGTTTCGCACTGCGCGGTCACTCGCTTCGCTCGCTCCCATCGGGCTGGCTGTTTGCGACCGCATGTGTGGCCCCCTGGAAGGGGGCTTGATATGACCCCCACAGGCGGTTTCGCACTGCGCGGTCACTCGCTTCGCTCGCTCC
>NZ_PVNL01000106.1 GCF_002994635.1 Enhygromyxa salina
GAGGACGCCGCCGCCACCGCCACCGCCACCGAGCTCTCGCGCGCGCAGCAGCGCCGATTCCTGCGCTTGGTCATGATCGCAGTCGCCGTCGTAGCGTTCGCCTCGGTCATCCTGGTCCTCGTCGGCCTCGCATGGACAGCCATCCTCACAATATTCGGCGGCGTCCTCATCGGCGTCCTCCTAGACGGCATCGCCCAAAAGATCGCCGACTGGACCCGAATGCCCCGACTCTTGGCCCTCGCGCTGGTGCTTCTCGCGATGCTCGGCGCCACGATCGGCGTCCTCATCTGGATTGGACCAGCCCTCGCGGAGCACTTCGAGGGCCTACGCCAACAGATCACAATCACCTGGCAAGCCTTGCGCTCGTGGCTGCAGGCCCGCACATGGGGCTCACGCCTCTACGCGGAGCTATCCAACATGGAGATCCAGTCCTTGCTCACCCCCCGCTTCGGCGGGTTCCTGAGCACCACAGTCGGCACGATCGGTGCGCTACTCCTCATCGCAGTATTCGGCCTCTACTTCGCCGTTGACCCTACCTTGTACCTCCGCGGCACCGCCCGCCTGTTCCCGCCGGATCGCCGCGATCGAGTACTCGATCTGTTCCGCGCGATCGGGCGGGCGCTACGCAGCTGGTTCGTCGGGCGGTTCCTCTCCATGGTCGTCGTCGGCGCAGGCACGGCGATCGGTCTGTGGGCAGTCGGTGTCCCGCTCGCGCTGCCGCTGGGCATCCTCGCTGGGGTGCTCTCGTTCGTGCCCAACCTCGGACCCATGATCTCCGCGGTCCCGGGCGTGCTCGTGGGCCTGTCGGTCGATCCTCGCACAGCCCTGTGGGCGCTGCTGGTCTACGTCGGCGTGCAGATCATCGAGTCCTACGTGATCACCCCGCTCATTCAGCAACGGGTCGTGTCGATGCCGCCCGCGCTGTTGTTGGCGTTTCAGCTGCTCATGGGTCTGTCCGGCGGTATCATCGGCTTGTTCATGGCAACACCCTTGCTAGTTGCGATCGTCGTCGTCGTGCAGTCGCTATATTTGCGCGACGCCCTCCACGACGATGTCCGCGTGATCGGCGAGTGACCGCCCAACTTTGCGACGGTGTCTGGCGCGCGTAGTACTCTCATGCGAGTGATGAACAGGAGCCTCTCGGCGGCGGCGGCGGCGGTTGCAATGGTGGCGCTAGCGCTCGGGTGCTCCCGCGCCGATCCGTCACCGAGCGCCAGGCGCAGTGACCAGCTGCGCCCGGCCGCTGCCCAACCCACGCACCTCGACGCGCGGCTGCTCAACGCCGACGGCCAGCCGATCGCGAATGTCGAACTCGGCGTCCTCGGCGAGCGCTCGCAGACCACGGATACAGCCGGCCGCGTCACGCTCGAGCTCTCGCCGTGGCGAGCCGCGGCCCCGGTGGTGTACCTCCGCGCGACGCTCCCTGGCGGCGACAACCTGCCCGCCACGGTCCCACGCGAGGCGTTTGCCGGCGCTTTAACGCTGCAGCTCCCCGCCGGCACCAATTCCGACAGGCCCCTCGCGATCGCCCAAGCCAGGCCGAATCCACAGGTGCAGGCATGGTTCGACGTCGCCGCCTGGCAAGCCGCCCGCCGCGAGCGCTGGAACAGCGCGAGCGAACCTCGAGCCAAGCTCGCTGTCTGGGCTCAGGTCGCGGCCGAGATCGATTCCACGAGCGACCCTCACGTCCGGGCGCTCATGATCGCGGCTCAGTTTGCGATCGGCACGGCAGATCCAGGCGCCGGCCTGACCCGCGAGGCCGCGGCCGCCCAGGCGCTCGACGAGCTCGATCTCGCTGACCCCCGCTGGGCGATCTGGGCCCCTTCGCTGCCAACCGCCGCGTTCGAGTCGGGCCGCTGGGAGACCCTCGACCAGCTCGATGATCAGATCCGCGTCCACCCCCAACCCGAGGTCGCGGCCCTCATCACGCTCGAGCGCTACGGCTGGGCGATCCGCGAGGCTCGCTGGGATCAGGCCACGGCGATCTGGGCTCGATGGAAAGGTCGGCCAGAGCTACACGCGACCGTCTACGGCCCGATCGTCGAGTCCCTCGGTCCCACGCGGCGCCTCGCGCCCGGCCGCATGCTACCGGAGCTGTGCGTGGACGCGCTCGACCAAAACGGCCGCCTGTGCACCACAGACTTCCACGGCCTGACGGTGCTCGAGCTCTACGCGATCTGGTGCGAAGGCTGCCGCAAGTCGTTCCCCGAGCTGGCCGCCACGGTGGCTGCGTTCGAGCACACCAAGCCCGCGCCGCAGCTCGTCACGATCGAGGTCTACAATGACCGTGAGCAAGTCCGAGCCTTCCTGGCCGAAGCACCGACACCCGGTCGCCACGGGTGGGTCGACGAGGGCCAGCGCGAGGCCGTCCGCAGCGAGCTCGGGCTGCACAGCGTGCCCACGATGCTACTCGTGGGCCCCGACGGACGGATCCTCGAGAGCAGCCCTCAGCTGCGCGCTGATAACCTCGAGCGCCGCATCCGTCACTGGCAGACGACCCTCGGACAATAGCCGAAGCGCGCGCACCCCATTCACAGCGTCCGCAGATTCACAGCGTTCGCAGATTCACAGCGTCCGCAGATTCACAGCGTCCGCAGATACTCGAGCACGGCCGCCCGCTCCGCGTCGCTGAGGTGATCGCCAAAGGTGTGGCCGCCGTTGCCATGGCCGAGGATCGTGGTGTCGTAGATGTGCTTGGCCTCGTCGGGTGCCGCGCCCGCCTGTCCGTGGTCGAGCTCCATCCAGCGCCAGCCGAGCTGGTCTTGATCGTAGTTGCTGCTGTCGTAGTTGACGCGCCGCCAGTAGGTGGGGCGCTCGCTCGAATTCAACAACAGCTCGAGCGTGGGGACCGAGCCGTTGTGCAAGAATGGCGCGGTCGCCCAGATCCCATCGAGCGGTGGCGCGGCGTAGCCAATGAACGGATCCGTGGCGGTGAGCTGCGTGACGGTGCCGTACCACGACGAATTGTACCACTCGATCATCTCGCCGATCTCACCGAGCGCGGCCTGACCAAGCAAGGGATCGGTGCCAACGAGGTCGAGCGGGATCAGCAGATTGGGAAAGGTCTCGGCGTCGGGGTCTTGATCGTAGGTCCCGTGACAGCCGGCGCAGCTGCACTCGAACAGCTCGCGGCCCTGCTCGGCCAGCGCTTTGTCGGTCGCCCATGGGTACGTGGGGGGCTCGAGTGTCTCGAGGTAGGCGACGATGTCAGCGAAATAGTCGAACATCTGAGTCGCCTGGGCGGCGCTGTCAATGCACAGCGAGGACGCGAACATCATGGTCCCGCGGTGGTCGCCCCGCGACATGCCATTGTAGAAGTGCCCGGCCTTCTTCTCGACCCGCCACAGTGGCGGCGGGTCGACTGGGACCAGCGGTGGATCGATCGGGACCAGCTGCTCGTCGGACCACTCGAGCGTGAACGGGTTTCGGTGCGAGGCGAGGATCACCGCGACGTCGTCGGCGGGGTTGGTGCCGATCGTGTAGGTCTTGATGTGGGGTCCCAGGGCCTCGTAGCGGCCGACGAATTTGTTGATCTCGTGTCCAGCGTCGGTCCACTCGGGCAGCGGCGGCAGCACGCTCAACAGGGCGCCGAGATCCTGGGTGAAGTCGGCGTCGTGGCGCCCGAGGCCGATGACGAGCTCGCCGTTGAGCTGTCCGGCGTGGCAGGTCAAGCAGTTCATGGCCGCGAGCTCGGTGCCGCCCTCGGACACGACCAAGTTCCAGTTGTAGGGCAGGGTCGCCGCCTTGCCGTCGCGCCACGGCAGCGGCTGGCCGTCGGCGTAGGTGCCCAACAGGCCCTTGCCGAGCATGAACATGTCGTAGGGGACGCCGCAGCTGACGTAGTCCTCGTGGAGCAGGGCCCACTCGCCGGCCGTGGGATCTCCGTTGAGCTCGGGCGGGTCGGGGATCGCCCAGCCCAGATCCCACGGGCCAGGCGCGCCGAGGCAGCTCGGCTCTCCGGTCTCGCCCTCGCCCTCGCCCGCGCCCTCGCTCTCGTCCTCACCCTCGTCGGACTCCGCGTCGGTGACGTCGCTGGTGCCCGTGTCCGAGCCGCTGGCGGGGACCCGCTGATCCGCGCAGCCAAGCGCCACGACGCTCGTGAGCAACAAGGCTGGTAGCGAGTGCTCAGGTGTGTGTCCCATGGCACCAGGGTACAGGCCGCGAGGTCGGGTGTCAGCCACATCAGGGTGGCATCGCGGGTCGAGCCATTGCGTGCCAAACTCGCGCGATGCGACGCGACGTCACGCTCACTGGAATTTTGCTGCTCGTGGCCGCGTGCGGTGACAGCACGACCTCCGCCGATGCTTCGACCGAATCTGGCACGGAGACAGAGACGACGAGCGACGGGAGCGGGACCGAGTCGGGGACCGACCAAGGCGACGGCGACGGCGACGGTGATGGAGATGGCGACGGCGACGGCGACGGCGACGGCGATCCTGGTGACGGTGACGGCGACGGTGATGGTGATGGTGATGGTGATGGCGACGGTGACGGCGACGGTGACGGCGACGGTGACGGCGATGGAGATGGCGATGGCGACGGCGACGGCGATCCAGTCGACCCGCTGTGGAGCAGTCCCAACCTCTGGTACTCGCTAGAGCAGCGCCTGAATTACATCGAGATCAACCCCGCCGACGGAACCGTGACGCAGCTGGTCAGCAGCACGATCACCACCCCGCTGATTGACGGCTTCTCTGGCATCACCATGCTCGAGGATGGATCACTCCTGATCTCGCGCGTAGCCCCGATGGTCGGCACGCAGATCATCCATATCGCCGAGCCGCCGACCGAAGCGAGCATGATCGAGGTTCAAGTCCTGGGCATGGTCCCGGATAACCTGCTAATTGAAGCGCTCTACACCGACTGTCAGGGCCTGGTGTACTTGATGGACAGCGGCGTGGACCTGAGTGACGCCACCGGCAATCGACTGTTGCGCTTTACCGGCGACTACGTCGCTGGCGAGCTGGACTACGAAGTCATCACCGATCTGCAGATGGCCCAGATCGCGGACATTGACGACCTCGGGCCCGGGATCGACGACATGGGCGAGATCACCGACGGCGTCGGCTTTGCGATCGACTCTGGGGCGGTCTATGAGTTCGACTACAACACTGGCACCGGATCGTTGATCGGGATGGGCGGAACCTGGGGCAGCCACGCGCTGGGTGGGCCGCTGTTCGACGACGACACGGCGCGGCTGTACTTGCTGGACCTCGACTCGCAGCTGTTCGAGGCGGACCCGCTGGACCTGAGCCTGTCCGGCGTGCTGGTGGCCGGGCCGCCCGCGGTCGGCGATCATCCCGCAGGGTGGAGCGGACTGACGGGGCCGCTGACCGAGTGCGAGTCGACGCTGCCGGATCCGCAGTAGCTCGGATCGCGGGGCGCTTCAACGCGAATGTTCAGCGTTGGTCAAGTGGGGGCGATGCGTTCAAGATCCTCCTACAAGCGCAGGAACGACGCGAATGATGACCACATCTGATCAGATCTCCATCGAGGTATGGGCTGACTGGGAGGGCGCGCCGCGGTCCCGGGTTGGCGCGCTGTCGGCCGCGCAGGTGAGCGGGGAAGAGGTGCTCTCGTTCGAGTATGACCAGCAGTGGGTCGAGAGCGAGCAAGTCGACGACCCGTGGTTGGCCGCGTACACGGGGCACGAGTGCGGCGCGTTGCTGGACTCCAGCCCCGACCGCTGGGGGCGGATGTTGCTCGAGCGGAGCGAAGCCCAGCTCGCCCGCGAGCAGGGGCGTCCGCGCCGAAAGCTGTCGGAGTCCGACTACCTGCTCGGCGTGTACGACGGGCATCGAATGGGCGCCCTGCGCTTCCGGTTGTCGCCCGAGGGCCCCTTCTTGGACGACAACGTGGAGCTCGCGTCGCCGCCCTGGATTGCGCTGCGCGAGCTCGAGCAGGCGAGCCAGTGCCTCGAGCGAGCCGGCGCGGAAGCTAGCACCGACTACCCGCGGTGGCTCACCATGCTGCTGGCATCCGGCCGCTCGCTGGGCGGGGCGCGACCGAAGGCGAGCGTCGTCGACCACAACGGTCGGCTTCACATCGCCAAATTCCCCAGTCATGACGATGTGGTCGACGTTGGCGCATGGGAGGGCGTGGCGCACGAGCTCGCCAACCGTGCCGGCGTCACGGTCTCACCCTCGGCGTCTGCGCGATTTGCCAGTCAGCACCACACCTTCATCACGCGAAGGTTCGACCGGACACGCGGCGGACAACGTCGTCACTTCGCGTCGGCCATGGCGCTGCTGCAGCGCACCGAACGCGGCGCGCCCGGTGAGGCGAGCTACCTCGAATTGGCCGAGGTCCTCAAGCGCTCAGGCGCCAATCCAAGCGAGGATCTCGAGGAGCTGTGGCGGCGGATTGTGCTGTTCGTGTGTATCTCCAATGTCGAGGATCACCTGCGCAATCATGGGTTCTTGCTGACGGACGCAGGCTGGCGCCTGGCGCCGGCGTACGACATCAACCCGGTCGCCGGGGGCGAGGGGCTGAGCCTCAACATCTCGGCGACCGACAACACGCAGGATCTGCAGCTGGTGCGGGAGGTCGCCGAGCTATTTGGGATTCGTCGGCGTCGCGCAGATCAGATCATCGAGTTGGTGACCGCGGTCGCGCGAGGCTGGCGCCAGGTCGCGACGGCGCGGCGGATCCCGCGGGCGGAGCAGAACCAGATGGTCCGGGCGTTTCGGGTTGCCGAGTGCGCGCGAGCGTGAGTGGATGTTCAACTCGGATCATTGCTGCCGGGCGCGTCGACGTCGGACCGCGGCCTCGATCAGGAGTAGAACACCGACCGCCGCTCCGACCACCAACCCGGTCAGCAGCGGAGATCCAGCAACGCCGCCCGCGAGACCGAACACCGCCGTCATTGCCGTACAAGATTGCGTGGCTCAGCACGCCAACATGCTACCTGCGAAGATCGTGGAGGCACGCCCGTGGTTTGCCGCAGCGTGTTCGCGTGTGGCGAGGTGTGTCGGAAAACTTCGCCGCAGCTACAGTGACACCGCTACAGTGACACGGCGGAACGAAGACTCATCGATCTGCGCGGACGATCCCCAGCGCTTCCTGCATGCGTTCGATCGCGTGATCCGGCAGCGCCAGGTCTAGCCACAGCTCCAGCGCCCGAACCCCCTGCCACAGCAACATCGGCAGGCCATCCTGAACCGCGAACCCAGCCGCCTGCGCGCGCTCGAGCAGGCCGCCGACCGGCCGCGGGTAGACGATGTCGATCACCCGCGCCCCCGCGTCGAGCTCGCCAAGATCGAGCTCGACCGGGAACTCCCGCGGACCCCCGGCGAGGCCGACGATCGTCGTATTGACCAACAGCTCACCGCGCGGCGCCCCCAGCTGCTCCCAGCTCAGCGGCCGCACGCGGGCCCGGGCGCTGGGCTCGGTCGGCAGCGCGATGCGCTCGGGCCTGCGACTGACCCAGGTCAGCTCCAGCTGCTCGAACGCGCCCAGCAGCGCGTCGACGACCGCGAGCGAGGCCCCGCCTGCGCCCAGGATCGTGGCGTGCCGCGGGCTCGAGCCCGGGAGCTGGTCGAGCGCGTCGAGGAATCCGCGGGCGTCGGTGTTGTGCCCGTGGATCTCGATCGCGCCCGTGTTCGCGCGCGGCACGAAGCACAGGGTATTGACGGCGCCGATCCGCTCGACGGTCTCCGATCGCACATCACACAGATCCAGCGCGGCCTGCTTGTGGGGGAGCGTGAGGTTGACGCCGCCAAACCCGAGCGCCGCCGCGCCACGCACGGCCTCGCCGAGCCCCCCGGCGCCGACGTGAAATGGCAAGTAGCAGTGTGGCAATGCGAGCGCTTTGAACGCGGCGGCGTGCATGATCGGCGAGCGCGAGTGCCCAATGGGATCACCGAATACGCCAAAGCACCGAGGCAGGGCCTGCGGCGAGCTCAAGCGGGATCCTCGATACCGGTGACCGTGACGTCGAGCTCCCCGCGCTGTAGCTGCAGCCGCAGCGAGTCCCCGAGATCGACCTGGCTCGCGTCACGGATCAGCGCCCCGGATGAATCCCGCGCGAGCGCATATCCACGCCCGAGCACGGCCAGAGGGGACAGCGCGTCGAGCTTGCCGGCCGCCCGCGCGAGCCGGGGTCGCAGCCCGGCCGTCAGCCCCTTGCCCGCCCGCATCAGCCGGCGCTCGAGCTCGTGCAGGCGCTTGCGCTCGGCGGCGATCCGGACCCGCGGGTGCACGGCTCGCAGTCGCTCAGCGAGCTCGCGGTGGCGCCGACGCGAGGCGCCGACCGACCCACGCATGCTGACCGTCAGCCGCCGCTGGGCCCCGCCTAGCTGCTGGCGCTCGCGTCGGACCCAGCTCTGGCCCCAGCGCTCGAGCCGGCTGGACATTCCGTGTAGGCGCGCGCCCAGATCCAGGGTTCGGCGCTCGAGGTTGCGGAGCAGCCGGCGCTCGCGATCGGCGAAGCGCTCGAGCAGCGCCGCGCGATCGGGGACGACCAGCTCGCCGGCCTGTGACGGGGTCGCGGCCCGGCGATCGGCGACGAGATCGCACAGGGTCACATCGACCTCGTGGCCGACGGCCGACACGATCGGGATCGGACACATCGCGATCGCGCGGGTCAGCCCCTCGTGGTTGAACGCCCACAGATCCTCGAGCGAGCCGCCGCCGCGCCCAATGATGATCACGTCGACCCCCGGCGCCCGCTGCAGGCGGCGGAGCGCGACGGTGAGCTCGTGGGGCGCCTCGGGACCCTGGACCTTGGCGGGCGACAGCAGCACGGGCGTGGGCATGCGCCGCCGGATGACCTTGATGATGTCGTGGACGGCGGCGCCGGTCGGGCTGGTCACGACCCCGACGACGCGCGGCCAGGCCGGAAGCGGCCGCTTGCGCTCGCTCGCAAACAGACCCTCGGCGGCGAGCTTTTGCTTGAGCTGCTCGAGCGCGAGGGTCATCTCGCCGAGCCCGGCTGGCTCGGCCCGCTCGGCGTAGAACTGAAACCGACCCTGCGCGGCGTAGATGCCCATGCGCCCGAACACGCGCAGGCGCTGACCCTCATCGATGCGAAACCGCAGGCGCCGGACGCTGGTCGCCCACATCGCGAGGGGCAGGGCGGCGGCGCCGTCCTTGAGCGTGAAGTAGACGTGGCCGCTGCGGGCCACGACCAGGTTGGAGACCTCGCCCTCGACCCAGATCGCGGAGACGCCCCGCTCGATCACCTGGTTGGCGAGCTCGACCGCCTCGCGGACGCTGAACACCCGCGGGCGCTGGGGCGCTTGCCGGCCACGCCCAGGTGGACCGGGCGGACCAGGCGGATCGCCGTGACCACCGGGCGGGCGCTTGCCAAACGGGATGCCACGCTGGGCCATGCGGCCGGTTGTAGCATCAATCGTCGGCGACGAGATCGAGCTGGCCGACCAGCTCGGCGACGCGCCGCTCGAGCTGGGCCAGGCGGCGACCCTGTTCACGCAGGACCTCGTCGAGATCGTCGCTGGTCTGGCGGCGGAACGCGGCGTCGATCTCGAGCTCGGTGATGCGCCGTTCATGCTGCTCGACCTGCTCGCGCAGGGCGTCGTGCTCGGTGTCGTCAGGCATGGCGCGAGTGTGCATGGATCCAGCGGGCGATGGTAGCGTGGCCCGGTGACACCCAGGCCCGAGCGACTGTGCATGCAGCTCTTGATCCTTGGTGTGTGTGTCGGCACCGTGACCGGGTGCGAGCGAGCTACCCCGGTGTCGCCAACGGCCGCGCCGAAGCTCGCGCCGATCCCCGAGCAGACGCACCAGGCCGAGCACGAGCCGGAGCCGGAGCCGGAGCCGGAGCTCGCGCCCTTGGATGACGAGACCCAGCTGCACGCGCTCGCGCTCGCGTGCGAAGGCGCTGCGCTGCGCGAGCAGCTCGCCGCCCGCACGCCCGCGCAGCTCGACAGCCTCGCCGACACCGCGCCACCGAGCGTGGCCATGCTGGCCGCGTGGGAGCGCGGGCGCAGCTTTGACGCCAGTGGTGTGCTCGCCCGAGCCAGCGTCGATCGCCTGGCGCAGCAGATCGAGGCCCAGCTCGACCTCGCGCCGCCGCGTTGGTGGCTCGAGCAGCTGGCCAGCGCCCGCCTGCGCGAGGGTGACGAGTCGGGTCCCCCGTACTACGACATCGGGCTGAGCGAGCACGCAGATCGCCGCGGCGCGTGGGCGCAGGGGCCCGGCGGGCTGCGGGTTCGCCCGGGCGCGGCGATGGTCCTGTCGGCGGCCAAGGGCACGCTGAGCTTTGATCTGAGCATGGGTCGGGTCCAGCTCGGCCCGCTGCCCACCGATCCCGGCGCCGCGCTCGAGCTGGCGCGGGCCAGGGGCGGCACGACGATCTACTACGCGACCTTCGCCCCCGGGTCCGGTGGGTTTCGGTTTCCGCTGCGGGCGATCGACTCGGACTCGAGCGTGCGCTGGGAGGCCGAGGTCTGCGGTCCCGATCGGAAGGTGCTCGGCGGGCTCGGCTACCTCGCCGTCGAGATCATCGTGATCGAGTCGCCGCCGTCCGATCCAGACTCGCGCGCGCTCCCGGGCCGCGCGGCCACGGTCACCGGGATCGCGGTGTTCTCCGCGGAGAGCCACGGCGTCGCGCTGGACGTGTTCGACCCGAACACCGGCGCCCGCACGCTCGCGTGGTCTTCGGACTTCTGGTTTGCCCGCTGAGCGAGGCCTCTCTACCCACCCGGCGACACCCGCGAGCGATCGACCACCAGCAACAGCCGGGTCGGCGCGTCGCTGGGGTTGATGTACTCGGTCGTGGACTGCGGCCCATACGAGATCGAGTCGCCGAGCTCGAGGGTGTGGACCTCGCCGCCGAGCACGATCTGCGCGCGGCCTTCGAGCACGGTGATCAGCTCGACCACGCCCGCTCGGTTCGGGCCCATCTGCCCCGAGGAGCGGTGCGGCGGCAGCTCGTACCAGGCGATCTCGAGGTCGAGCAGGTCGGGTCGCAGACCGTGACGGACCACGTTGGTGTCGGGGTCGAGCAGGGTCCGCCGGTCGCTCGCGCGCACCAGCGACACGCTCTGTTGCTCGCTGTCGTCGAGCAGGTCGGTCAGCGAGCAGCCGAGCGACAGGGCGATCTGATAGGCCAGCTTGACCGTGGGGTTCTTGCGGGCGCGCTCGACCTCCGAGAGCATCGTGCTGCTGACCCCGCTGGCCTGCGCGAGCGCGTCGAGGCTGAGCCCGAGCGCCTGGCGGCGGCGGCGGATGTTGGGGCCGATGTTGCTGGACGGGTCGACCATCTCGCAGATGATCTCATACGCTATAGCGTTGACGTGGGTCAAGTGTGCATCTAGGGTCTCGTTGCTCCTGGACCTTCGCCAGGGTGATTCGCTAAAGCGTCTGATGAGCGTGCCCGTCCCATCGATCGGTTTCGTCGACAGCCACACCGAGGGCGAGCCGACGCGAGTCTTGCTCGACGGGTTGCCCGAGCTGCGCGGCGCCACGATCCGCGCGCGGGCGAGTGCGCTCGAGACCGACTACCCGGGTCTGCGGGCGGCGTTGATCGATGAGCCCCGCGGCTGTGCGGCGATGGTCGGGGCGCTGTTGGTCCCGCCGTGCGAGTCGAGCTCGGCCGCGGCGGCAGTGTTCGTCAACAACGTCGGGCAGCTGCCGATGTGTGTGCACGCCTGCGTCGGCATCGCGCGCACGCTGGTGCACTGCGGGCGGATGCCGGATCAGCCGTGGGGGCGCACGCTGGTGCTCGAGACCGTGGCGGGCGAGGTCGGGCTCGAGCTCGAGGCCGACGGCTACGTCGCCGTGCGAAACGTGCCCAGCTACCGGCTCCACCGCGGCGTGGAGCTGTCGACCAGCCGCGGGATCGTTCGCGGCGATGTTGCGTGGGGCGGCAACTGGTTCCTGATCGTCGAGGACTCGCCGGTCGCGGTCGCGGCCGAGCAGCTGGCCAGCTTGCACGCGTTCACTCGTGAGCTGCGCGCGGCGCTGGAGCTCGCGGGCGTTCGAGGCGACGACGGAGCGCCGATCGATCACGTGCAGCTGTGCGGCCCGAGTGAGCTCGCAGACTCGCGCAACTTCGTGCTGTGTCCGGGCGGTGAGCACGATCGCTCGGCGTGTGGGACGGGGACCAGCGCGCGCCTGGCCTGCCTGTACGCCGACGGCCGGCTCGCGCTCGGGCAGCGCTGGCGGCAGCAGAGCATCACCGGCAGCGTGTTCATTGGCAGCATCGACGAGCTCGACGCGAGCGGGCGGCCGCAGCCGACGATCCGCGGGCGCGCGTGGGTGACCGCGGAGGGCCGCTTGCTGTTCGACCCGCGTGATCCGCTGGGAGGGCTGGCGTGAGCGGAGGATCGGTCGTGGTGATCGGGGCGGGGATCGTTGGCGCCGCGTGTGCGCTGTGGCTGGCCCGCGCCGGCTCGCGCGTGCGGGTGCTCGAGCGGGACAGCCCCGGGGTGGGCGCGACCGCGGACGGGATGGGCCACTTGCTGGTGCTCGATCACGATCCCACCACGCTCGCGCTCACCCGCCGCAGCCTCGAGCTGTGGCACGCGCTCGCGCCCTCGCTCCCGCGCGAGGCCGAGTGGGGTGGGGCGGGCACGCTGTGGCTGGCCGAGGACGACGATCAGCTCGACCACGCCCGCGCCCGCCTCGAGCCGCTGAGCGCGAGCGGGTGGGCGGCCGAGCTGGTGAGCGCCGGGCAGCTGCGCGCGCTCGAGCCCTGCGTGGCGCCGAGCTTGGCTGGTGCGCTGCGGGTGCCAGGCGATCGGATCGTGTACCCGCCCGTGGTCGCCGCGTGGATGCTGACCCAAGCGCAGGCGCTGGGGGCGGAGCTGACCCAGCGAGCACCGGTCGATCGGATCGAGCGCGTCGGGTCGGGCGAGCGGATCTGGCTGGCCGACGGCGGCGCGATCACGGCGGAGCACGTGGTCGTGGCGGCGGGGCTCAGGGCCGCCCCGCTGCTCGCCGAGCACGGCCTTGCCCACGCGATCACGCCGCGGCGGGGGCACCTGCTGATCACCACCGCGACCGATCTCGACCTGCGTCACCAGCTGATCGAGCTCGGCTACCACGACAGCGTCGCGACCCGCGGCGAGACCAGCGTGGCCTTCAACCTGCAGCCGCGCGCGACCGGGCAGGTTCTGTTGGGCTCCTCGCGCCACGACGGCGACGACGATCGCAGCGTGGATCGGGGCGTGCTCGCCCGCATGGTCGCGCGCGCCCGCGGGTTCGTCCCTGGGCTGGATCGTCAGCTGGCCCTGCGGACCTGGGTTGGCCTGCGTCCGGCGACCGCGGACGGGCTGCCGTTGATCGGGCCGCTCCCCGATCGACCCTCGCTGCTGCTCGCGTGCGGTCACGAGGGCCTGGGCATCACGACCTCCCTCGCCACGGCGGAGCTCATCGTCGCGGGCTTGACCGGCGCAGCCACGACGCTCGACCCGCTGCCACTCTCTCCCGCCCGGCTGATCTCAGCCGCGGCGCTCCACGCATGAACAGGTGACCATGATGAACTTCCAAGGCGTGATGCCTGCCATTACCACCCCCTTCGATCCGGCTGGCGCGGTCGACCACGCGTTCGTGGATCGCCACGCCGCCTGGCTCGTCGACCACGGGACCACCGGGATCATCGCGCTGGGCTCGCTCGGCGAGGGCGCGACGCTGCTCGTCGACGAGAAGCTCGAGCTGCTGCGGACGTTGATCGGGGCCGTCGGCGAGCGGGTGCCTGTCGTCGCGTCGATCTCGGCGCTCTCGACCGCCGAGGCGTGCTCGCTCGCGCGCGAGGCCGAGCGCGTGGGTTGTCGCGGCCTGATGGTGCTGCCGCCGTATGTTCACAAGGGTCCGTGGGCGGAGATTCGCGACCACTTTGACGCGGTGATCCGCGCCTCGTCGCTGCCCTGCATGCTCTACAACAACCCGATCGCGTACGGCGTGGATCTGCTGCCGGACCAGGTCGCCGAGCTCGCTGCGGCGCATGCACAGGTCGTGGCGATCAAAGAGTCGAGCGGGGATCTACGCCGGATCACGGCGGTTCGGGCGTTGCTCGGTGATCGCCTGAACATCTTGGCCGGGCTCGACGACATGGCGCTCGAGGCCGCGCGACTGGGCGCGGATGGCTGGGTCGCCGGGCTGGTCAACGCGCTGCCGGCCGAGTCGGTCGCGCTGTTCGAGCTTGGGCGCAGTGAAGCACCTGCGGACTGGGCCCAGGCGTTCGAGCTATACCGGTGGTTTCTGCCGCTGCTGCGCCTGGATTGTCAGCCCGACTTCGTGCAACAGATCAAGCTGGTGCAGGCGCGCGAGCAGATCGGCAGTGAGCGCGTGCGGGCGCCCCGGAGGCCGCTGGAGGGGGCGGTCCGCGAGCGCAGCTTGGCGCTGATTGACCAGCGACTCGCCGATGGCGTGCGGCCGGAGCTGGGGCTATGACGCTGCACGGCCACCACTTGATCGGCCTCGAGCGGCGACGTGACGGCGCGGCGGACCATCGCGCGGTCGCGGCCGCGACCGGCGAGGCGCTCGAGCCTGCGTACGCGAACGCCCGCGCCGAGGAGCTCGACGCGGCCCTGCACCTGGCCACCCAAGCCCACGCCCAGGCGCCGCTGTCGGCCGAGCGACGCGCTGCGTTTCTCGAGGCGATTGCCACCGAGATCGAAGCGATCGGTGACGCGCTGATCGAGCGCGCGATGGTCGAGACCGGGCTGCCGCAGGCCCGTCTGATCGGTGAGCGCGGCCGCACGGTCGGGCAGCTGCGCATGTTCGCGGAGCTGGTCCGCGAGGGCAGCTGGGTCGGAGCGCGCATCGATCGTGCGCTGCCCGATCGCAAGCCGTTTCCGCGGCCACAGCTCGGTCGGATGCTGGTCCCGATCGGGCCGGTGGCGATCTTTGGCGCGGGTAATTTCCCGCTCGCGTTCTCGGTCGCGGGCGGCGACACGGCCTCGGCGGTGGCGGCTGGCTGTCCGGTCGTCGTCAAGGCGCACCCCAGCCACCCCGGCACCAGCGAGCTGGTCGGCGAGGCGATCGCAGCAGCCGTGCGCGCGAGCGGTCTGCACCCGGGCAGCTTCGCTTTGGTTCATGGTCACGATCACGCGGTTGGCCAGCTGCTGGTCAGGCACCCGCTGACCCGGGCCGTGGGGTTCACGGGCTCGCTGCGGGGTGGTCGTGCGCTGGTCGAGGCCGCCGCGGCGCGGGCGTGCCCGATCCCCGTGTTCGCGGAGATGGGCAGCATCAACCCGGTGTTCGTGTTGCCGTCCGCGCTCGCGACTCGCAGCTCGGCGCTCGCGGTCGGCGTCGCGGGCTCGCTGACCATGGGCGTCGGTCAGTTCTGCACCAACCCCGGGGTGATCTTGGTGCCCGACGGTGAGGCTGGCGATCGCTTCGTCGCGGCGCTCACGGTCGCGCTGGCCGACGTCGGGCCCGGCGTGATGTTGGATCCGCGGATCCTCGCGGGCTACGAGGCGGGCGTCTCCCGGCGGGCTGCCGCTGCGGGCATTGTTCGGCTGAGCACGCCCAGGCCCGAAGCCGGCCGTGCGCAGGCCGAGCTGTTCACGATCGACGCGGAAAATTTCATCGCCCAGCCAGCGCTGCATGAAGAGCTGTTTGGGCCGGCGGGGTTGATCGTGCGCTATCGCGACGACGACGAGCTCGTGGGTCTCGCGACCAGCTTCGAGGGCCAGCTCAGCGCGACGATTCACGTCGATGAAGCCGACGCTGCGGATCTGCAGCTGGCGGCCCGGCTGATCCACGCGCTGCGCGATCGCGTCGGCCGGCTGCTGTTCAATGGGTTCCCGACCGGCGTCGAGGTCTCGCCCGCGATGCAGCACGGTGGTCCGTGGCCGGCCAGCAGCGACGCCCGCACGACCTCGGTCGGGACCGCGGCGCTCGAGCGATTCGCTCGGCCGATCTGTTTTCAGGATCTACCCGACGCGCTGCTGCCACCCGAATTGCAAGCCGCGAACCCGCGCGGGCTGTTGCGGATCGTCGACGGTCACCCAACTCGGGCGCCGCTTTGACGTGATCCAGCCTACGCGCGGGGCTGTGCGCGACACGGAAACGGTCGAGCTGCAGGGGCGGGTACCCGTCCGGGGGCGGGGCGAGTGCGCAATTTGGGGGTATGACGGCGTGTCCCGGACTGTGTACGCTGTCCGCATGCGTTACGGATCTTCGATCGTCTGTGCTTGTCTGGTGCTGGGCACCGGCTGTGGTTTCGACGCGACCGGTGCGGGAGACTCGCCCGAGGCCGCCGACGACACCGGGGGTGATGGCGATGGCGACCCCGGCGACGGTGATCCCGGCGATGGCGACGGTGATTCGGGCGACGGGGACGGCGACCCGGGCGATGGCGACGGCGACACCGGAGACGGGGACGGCGACACCGGAGACGGGGACGGCGACACCGGGGACGGGGACGGCGACACCGGGGACGGCGACGGCGACACCGGGGACGGCGACGGCGATCCCGATCCCTGCGCCGGCTTCACGTATCAAACGCTCATGCTCGCGTCGCACGGCGAGACCGAGCTGCCGATGGACATCTATGGCGACCCGAATCAGAACCCAGGCGTCTTCGCGCAGTCGCAGGAGGAGGGGGCGGGCACGATCACCTGGACCTTCGAGCTCGTGTGTCCGGCCGAGGTGGTGATCTGGGGCCTGGTTTGGGACTCGAAGCCGGGCATAGAGGGGAACGACCCCGACTCGTTCTGGGTCCGCGTCGACGGCGAAGACCCGGAGCACAAGTGGGTCTACGGCTGCCATACCGAGAACATCCAGAGCAACTGGAGCTACCAGCCCGTCAGCCACAACCAGGGAACGGACTTCTGCATGGTCGAGGACCTGAGCTGGAATCTGGCTGCGGGCATGCACACCCTGCGGTTTCGCAATCGTGAGTTCTCTGCGACGGCAGTAGACGCCGCCGCGGTGGGTCGGGTGCTGGTGACCACCGACATGAACTACGTCCCGACCCTGCAAAATGACTGAGGCGAGTCAGCGCAGGAGCGGGCAGCGAAGCGCTGGCCGCCGCGAGCTGCTCGTTCAACTTGGCGTGGTCGTTCCGAACCACCTGCAGCGATCCACCGAGCCGCATCCCGCTCGAGCACTTCATGTCTGACAAGCGAACCCTCGAGTTCAACGCGTTGCCCGAGCAATGTCGGCGCCGCTTCGTCGCGTCGATCAACCAGACCGGCGAGCCCAAGCCGCTCTACTTCAACGAGGCGCCCACCGCCGCCGGGGGCCTGCGCGGAATGTTGTTCGCCTGCGAGCTCGCAGTGAGCTGACGGACGAACGAGGAGACACGCTGCTCAACCCCGTGGTCATTGTCGAGGTGCTCAGCGACAGCACCGAAGCCTATGATCGCGGAAAAAAATTCGAGCACTACCGACAGATCGCTAGCGTGCAGCACTACGTGCTCGTGTCTCAGAACCAGGCGCTCGTCGAGTTCTACACGCGCCAGGGCGACGGGCTCTGGTCACTCGCCGATCGGCGGCTCGGTGACGCCGTGGTGCTGTCGGCGATCGGCTGTGAGATCAGCGTCGGGGACATCTATCGGCGGGTGTTCGAGGTTGCGTCGAAATAGCGTGATCGCGCCGGCCGATGCTTCGCTCAATGTGTTCTTCGCTCCCCAAGCCTGTGAAGGTTCGGGGTAGAAGTCTCCCAGACGGTTGAGCCGATCACTCGACGGGGACGGTGTCGCAGCCGAACAGGATGTCGACGGATGCCTGGGTCGCGTTCTGCGTGCGGGTGCAGGTCTCGGGGCAGATGCGGATCGACTGCGGGTCGGTCGCGTCGGGCAGGTAGAACCACCCGTCGCCGCCGTTGCACGCGGCCTCGTTGTCGACGTAGTAGACGCTCTCGGGCTGGCCATCGAGCAGCAGCTCGACGTTGACCTTGTTGGGGTCGAAGGTATCGCCCTCGGGCGGATCGGGGATGTCCCACTCACAGGCGAGCGGCAGGTTCTGCTGGACCGACTGCGCGATCTGATTGAACACGGGGCCGAACTGTTGATCACACAGATCACCCGCGACGCCGCCCGTGAGCGCGACGAGGTCCAGGTACACGTCGCCGGCCTCTTCGGACAGCGGTACGAACGACAGGCAGCAGCTGGCCCCCAGGAAGCAGTCGCCCACGTCCGGGGCCTCGAACGCCACGATCGCGTGAAAGAAGTAGTTGGCGTAGTCGGGGTTGAGCGCCTTGAAGGCCGCGTCGAAGCTGGCGGCGTCCATGTTGGAGTTGTCGTCGCTGACGACGACCAGGTGCTTGACCGAGTCTGGCCGGATCGAGGTCGACCACAGCTGCTCGGTCGAGAGGATCTTGTCGAGCGCGTTGGTGCTGCCGACGCTCTCGACGACGTGGAGGTACTCGGGCAGCTTGGTGTCGGCGGGGCACGAGCCGCTGCCCAGCGGCACGCCGATGCAGGGCCCGTCGGGCGAGGACTCGGCGACCAGGACCACGTGGTGATCGATGTTGGCCAAGAAGATCTGGGTGGAGAACATGTTCATGTTCTGCTGCACGAAGTTCTTCTCGTCGGACATCGACCCCGAGGTGTCGATCACGAACACGATGTCGACCGGCGCGAACTGATTTTGCGCCTGCTCGCTGACCGCCGCGCACTCGTCCCCGGTGTCACCGTCGCCGTCGCCCTGCTGCATGTCGAGCAGCGGGCCGGTCGTGGTGGAGGGATCGCCGTCGCCGTCGCCGTCGCCGGTGGTGTCGGCGTCGCCGACCGTGAATACGCCAGTGGTGCTGCCGACCGGGCGGCCTTCTTCACCCCCGCAGGCGCCGAGCAGCAGGCCCGAGACAATCAGCGTCCGTCGTAGTCCAGGTTGCATGGGCAGAGGATACCGGTTTAGCGCCGCGCAAGCAGGCCTTTGGGTGGGGGTTCGCGTGAATCGTTTGTCAGCTGCCCCACTTATTTGAGGGGCGCTAAACTTGGCTGGGTTCCGCGCGAGCGCGTCCTCGTCCCAGTCATCACTTCCCAGGAACCCCAATGATCGCGGCGACGATTCGCTCTGCGAGCGGCTTTGCACGCTGGACCCTGCCGAGCATCTCGACGAGAGCCGCGGTCTCGAGCGGCTGCTTCTTCAGCAGGGGGGTCAAGCCCGCGAGTCGCCGCAGGCTGCTCCGTCGACGCCTGCCGGGCGCGAGCAGCAACTGGCGCCACCGAGGACGGATCGCGGCGAGCCAGGAGTCCACGAGTTCGTCGTAGTCAATCTGGTCTTCGGACGCGCTCAGCCCCAAGAGATCATTGATGATCTCGAGCCGGACCTCATCATCGTCGCGTCGGCTATGGCGGGCCCACGCACCGAGCAGCTCGCGCATTTGCTCGAGCGCCCGCTGCTTGCGGCGAGGCAAGAGCGAGGTTGCCGCGGCTTGAAGCTTGGCCAGGAGCGTGTCCATCACGTCGACCGCGGTGGCGTCGAGCTCGATGTCTTCAGCGACCGCCAGCCGTATGCGCAGCTCGTCCGCGATCACGTCGAGGGCCGTGATCACACGTCCGCTCGAGCCATCGATGAATGCCCAGCGCGGGGCCCTACGACGCGTGCCTGGGATCGTAAAGAACCCCCATGGCGCAGCCGCACGCACGGTGGCGACCGCCGACAGCACGCGAGCATCGCTGCCGCGCAGCGCGGCGTAGGTCGCGGCGTCGACCAGCGCCCGCGGGCCCTCGATGAGACCGCGAACGGGCGCGAAGGCGTCGTCGATCAGGTCGATCTGGCGGGCTTGCTGCGCCTTCATCTGTTCGAGTAGGTGCTCGGGCTGGATGATCTCGTCGTTCTCCGCGTCCGTGGGCAGCGACACGTTGGCGCCGAGCAAGTCGCCGACCAGGTCCAGCCGAGCGCCGAGCTTGTCGGCGGTCGAGAGCGCGAACTCATCGGCATCCTTCGGCCACCACGACTCCACGCGCGCGTGCGGACTGTCCATGCGATCGATTCGACCGACACGCTGCTCCGCGATCCTGACCACACTCGGCATGTCGAGATGGACCACTGCCGAGGCTTGTTGCAGGTTGACCCCCTCGGCCATCGCGTTGGAGCACAGCGCGATGCTGGGACGGGTCTTGGCTCCCAGCGCGAACGCTCGCTGAACCGCCTTCTGCTCGCTGGTTCGGCCGCCGGTAGCAATCAGAACGTCGAATTCACTCGCACCATCGAGGAGCTCGCGCAGTAGCGCCAAGGTAATCGGGCGCGAGTCGAAGGCGACGATCAGTCGGTGACTATTGATGAGGTTGCGCAACAGCTTCACCTTGGCTTGCTCGCGCCCGGTCGACAGTTGGTCGCAGCACGCGGAGATCTGCTCGTAGAGGTCGCGCTCCTCGTCGCAGGCCTGGCGAAACGCGGCGCGCGTCTGGAGCCACTCGGGCAGAAACTTGGTGAGCGGCGACTTCGGGGGCCCGCGGTCGCGCAACTTCTCGAGCTTGGCGAGGACCTCACCCGAGTCATCCTTGTCGAGGCGGCTGAGCCCAAACTTTCCGCGGGCGGCATCCGTGCCATGCAGATGCTCCCACAGGGCCGCCCGAGACGAGCGCAGCGAGACCCGAACTTGGTAGCGAGCCAGCGCTCGCGCGCTCTGCAGGCGCATGGCGACATACTTGTCGGCGGTCCAGCCTTCGTCCGCGAGCGCACGCGTCAGCTGCAGGGGCTTGCGCAGCCACAGGACTCCTCGCAGCGCCCGTGCGAGCGTCGTGATCTCGGCGGCAATCTTGCGATCGCGTTTTGCCTCACCTAGCTGATAGTAGCGAGGCTTGTGGTCGGGATAGCGGCAGGGTTGGTCCTCGGCGTTGTGATAGGCAGTCGGTTCTCGCTCGATCAGCGTGTTGAACATCGACTTGGTGCGCCGAACTGTGAACCCGCCGACGGCCCGGCGCAGGCGCAATCGATCGTCGTCGTCGAGCGGGCGCTTGCGTCGCCAGCCAGACTCGAGCAGGATCTTCAAGGTCTCGTCATCGAGGTTGTCGGCGCCAAGTAGGTCGACGATGCCCAGCAGGTCCGAGACGTCGCGGTTGATCGGTGTGGCCGTGAACAGCACCACGTGATCCGCGAGGTTGGTTGTCACGATCGCGCTTCGATTGGAAGGATTGATGAAGTTGTGGGCCTCGTCGAGTGCGAGCAAGCGGGCCGTCTCGACGTCCTTTACCACCCGCCCGTGTGTGGTCGCGCGGCTGCTGCTCAGGGCGCCGTGGCTGTACGCTTCGACCCTAACCTCGGCCTCGTGCAGCTCGTTTGCCCAGATCTCGGTTACGGTCGGAGGACTGACCAGGACCGGATCGGCGATTGGTCGGCCCATTGCGACGAGGTGCTGACGCAAGGTGCGAAGCAACCACGCGCCGGTCCTGGTCTTGCCCGATCCGGTCGCGTCGGCGATCAACACCGAGCCGACCTCCATCAGGACGTAGAGGGCCTGACCAATGCCTTGCAGCTGGCTTGGCCACAGCCGCTCGCTGTATCCCAGCTCGTCGCGCAGATGCAGGCGCGCCCACTCGCCCTCGAGCAGCTCTGCGCACGCGCGCGCCAACGCCTCTTGCCACGAGACCTTGCGGAGTAGTTGCTCGAGTAGACTGATGAAGGGGTCGTCGAAGGGCAGCGCGAGCCGCCAATAGATCTCGCCCAGTCTGCGGGCTTCGTCGAGACGCTGTCGATCGGCCGCGCGCGGACCAAGCCGCACGTTGGCCTCGAGCTGACCCGCCAGCCCGGGGTAGGTGAAGTTGCTCGAGCCGATCGTCGCGGTCTCGGAGCCGATGAACATCTTGGCGTGTAGACCCGGAGAGCGGCGCGCGATTCGGGTCGCCAGTCGACCTGCGCGCACGGCCTCGAGCGTGACCAACACCGCGCGGGCGTGACGGATCGAGACGCCTCGCTCGAGCCAGTAGTCGAGCACGTCTTGGCGGAGTGTGTCCGTTGGACGCCGGGCGGGGACGTCCCGACCGACAAACGGTTCGTTGCCGAACACCACCCGGACACGACGAGGCAGGTCGATGTCGAGGGATCCGACAAAGTCGCACAGGTGTTGCAGTGACGTGTAGCCCATGACCAGCAGCACCTCGTCTGATTCGCGAAGGTCGGGATAAACGACGTGCTCGACTCGAATACGATCTTTAGGCCAGTTGAACGGAAGACGCCGCGGATCCGGCCACTCGGCGGCCTCGATCGGCGGTGCGGTGGGATCGAACAGATCGAGCTGCCAGCGATGTTGGCGGTCGATTTCGTGCCGGCGCGGCTTGGGAGCGGTTCGGCCGGTTAGCCTGGCTCGCCAGCTGATGATGTCGCGGACTCGTCGCTCGAGGGTCGCGTGTGCCAGGTCGGGGAGTTGCGTGCAGGCGTACTCGACCAGCGCGTCGAGGTCAGGCTCTTGTGTGGCCAGCAACGCTGGCGCAATTGCTCCGAGGTCCTCCGCGCTACCGACGGCATGAGCCAACAGGGCGCGCTCGTCCGCGCTGCACGGATCTACAGCGATCAGGCGCAGGCCCAGCTCCGTGAGGATCCAACGGTCCCGCTCTAGCAGGTTGAGAACCTCCGCAGCATCCCGGTAGTAGCGTGCATGACGCGCGGCATGTTTGGCGCCCGCACCCATCCGCCTGCCTGCAGTGCGAAGATCGGCGACGCCGCCCGCGATGAGACTCAAGAGCAGGCGGAGCCGGTCGAAGTCTCGAATCTGTACAAGCCGCAGCGCCACACCACGCATGATGAGGTGCGCTCGACAATCGTCGAAATTTTCGGAGCAGAGAGCGCGAGTATTGGCAGATCGGCGTGATGTCGAGGCCTCGACGCGCGATAGGGCCCGTCATGGCGCGAGGTGATGATAGGCATCAACGATCGCAATGCGCGTGTCCTCGACGCCACCACCCACGGTGAAGTGATAGATCGTGTGCAGCGAATGGTCCTTCGCGCCGATCAGCTCGTGGACCCCATCGTCGAAGAAACACCCGATCCCGGTCGCGCGCCGACCGGCGGCTTCGGCCTCGAGGTACAGCACCTGCCCGATCGCGCCGGCCTCCCAGTGCAGGTGGCGGTACATCCAGGCCCCGTGATCCGCGAGCGCGGGCCCGAGCTCGGCGAGCATCGCGACCGCGAACGCGCCGTCGGCCGCGATCGCTTGGCGGCAGCTGACCAGCGCCGCGACCGGGCGGGTGTCGGCGAGCTCGAGTCGCCACAGCGGCAGCGCGAGCGGACCGGTGTCGATCGGCGCCCACTCGAAGTCGTCGTGCATGGTGGCCGCGACCGTGGCCCGAACGCTTGGATCGCGCAGCAGCAGATACAGCCCGGGCTCGACGCCCTCCACCCGGTGCACGAACAACAACAAGTGCACGCGGGGCCGGCCGAGCAAGCTGGCGAATGGGGCGTGTCCGGGCCGCGGCAGGGTCCGCGCGAGCATGCGCAGCCACGCCGCGCGCGAGAGCCCGGTGACGCCGTCCATGTCGACGGCGCTGCGCCGGGTTCGAAACACATGATGAGCGCTCGCGCCCGAAGGTGACGGCTCGGGGCTCACGGGCGGCTGCGGCTCGTTGATCGCAACGCCGTCACGCCGGGCGCACGCGTGGGCGACGGTCTCGATGATCGGCCAGGGGTGGTGCGACTCGCTCAGGCGATTGGGTGTGCCGACCAGCTCGAGCGCGAGCGACTCGGGCACGACTGGCGCATGGCTCGGGGGGCGCGGGCCCACGAACAACATGAGATCCGGGTGCTCCGGCTCGGGTCCAGACGGAGGCGGAAGCCCGAGCAGCCGAGCGATGCCGTCGTCGTCGATCGACGGCACCGCGCGCAGGTGCCAACCCAGCGCGCCGGCCGACAGAGCCAGCGCCGCGATCGCGTGGCCGACGTCATGCTGGCAGTACCGAAACGCGCGCTCGCCATACTTCCACGACTCGCGCCACGGGATCGAGCTCAGACCGATCATGACGCCGTCAGCGTCGCCGCGCAGCGTGTCCCACAGCTCGGGCTCGAGCGCGGCCCGACGCTCGAGCGCGTGGAGCAGCGGAGCGTAGTGCCACAGCGCGGGCGCGTCGCTCAGCCCTGGGATCGTGCCGATCACGTAGGCCTCGGTCGGGTGCAAGTTGCCGCTCGACGGGTTGCACCGCAGCGACCAGCGCTTGTCACCGAGCTGCTTCCAGGCCGAGAGCGCCATCGAGTCGAACAACAGCCGCGCGACGCTGCTCGCGTTCACCGACTCCGCGGGCACCCGCGATGGATCGTAGACAGCATCGAGGGTCGGCCCGGACGGGGCGTCATCGACCCGCGTCAAGCGATCGAGCGGGCAGCCTTCGTAGCGCCGAAACGGATTGGGTTGGGTGTCCCAGTCCAGGAACCCGCGCGAGTTCGCGTAGCGGTTGGGCAGGCGGTGCTTGGTGACCTCGTGGTAGGCGAGCACGGCTGCGAGGGGAGGGGTGGACATGATGGGGCGTGCTGGGGTTTACCACGCGCCTGCGAGTGCCCCCACGCGCATCGGTCCATCCAGCGTACTTGCGTCCACACAAAGTTTGCGCTTTGGTCGGAGCATGCCTCGCCCCCACGCCGCAGTGTTGCTCGCTGTCTCGACCCTGCTCGCCTGCGACACGCCACCCACGACCAACCCCGGGTCCGACGTCGCGGCGCCCACGGGTGGGCCGGAGCTCAGCGCCGAGTGGCTGCGCGAGTTCACCCGCGAGTTCTCGGCGGATGCGCTCGGCGGTCGGCTCCCGGGTAGTGAAGGGGCGGCCGTCGCCGTCGCGCAGATCATCGAGACGATGGAGGCGATCGGCCTCGAGCCGGCGGGCGAGGACGCGGGCTGGACCCAGCGGGTGGTCATGCGCGGGGTGACCCTCGATCGCGAGGCCAGCCAGCTCGAGCTCGGCAGCGGCGCCGGTCAGGCGGCGCCCTTCGTGTTTGGCGAGCACTGGGTCGGGACCAGCTTCGCGGCTGGCAGCGAGCACCCGCTCGACGCGGAGCTGGTCTTCGTTGGCTACGGCGTGACGGCGCCCGAGTATCAGTGGGACGACTACGCGGGCGTCGACGTGAAGGGCAAGATCGTGCTCGCGTTCGTCGGCGATCCGCCAACCGAAGACGGCAGCTTTGGCGGGCCAGCGATGACCTACTACGGTCGCTGGAGCTACAAGTACGAGCGCGCGCTCGCGGCTGGGGCGGCCGGGTGCCTGGTGATCCACGAGGACGCGCCGGCTTCGTATGGGTGGAACGTGCCAACCACCAGCTACTCGAGCGAGCGCTTTCACATTCTGGGCGCGGACGGTCAGCCGCCGCCCGCGATGGCCCTGCGCGGGTGGATCTCGAGCACCGCGGCCGACGATCTAGCCAAGCGCGGCGGCCAGAGCCTCGCCGCCTGGCACACGCAGGCGCTGCGCAATGACTTCGTGGCCGCCGGTACGCGGCTGCGGCTGAGCGGCAAGCTCGTCACCAGCGAGCGCCAGGTCGAAGACGTCAACGTGCTCGGTCGCCTGCCGGGCGCGGCGCAAGCCGACGAGGCGGTGTTCCTGACGGCGCACTGGGATCACCTTGGCACCGATCCCGACAAGGTCGCCGCGGGTGAGGACGGCATCTACAACGGCGCGATCGACAACGCCAGCGGCATCGCCAGCATGCTGGGCGTCGCGGCCGAGCTCGCCAGCGGGCCAGCGCTGGATCGCTCGGTCGTGTTTCTCGCGACCACGGCGGAGGAGCAGGGGCTGCTGGGGTCGCAGGCGTGGGTCGCGAATCCCACCATGCCACTCGACAATGTGCTGGCGCTCGTCAACCTCGATAGCATGAATGTCCATGGTGAGACCCGGGCCGTCGAGGTCGTCGGTTGGGGCCAGACCACGCTGGAAGATCGGCTCGTCGAGCTCGCGCGGGCCCAGGGCCGCACCGTCGTCCCCGACACTCACCCGGAGGCCGGCAGCTTCTACCGATCCGACCACTTTCCGTTCGCCCAGGTCGGGATCCCGGCCATGTACTTTCACAGCAGCCTCGACATGGTCGACGGCGGGACCGCGGCGGGCGACGAGATCCGGGCGGGCGTGAAGCAGCGCTACCATACGCCAGCGGACGAGTTCGACGCGGCCTGGACCTTCGCGGGCGCGGCTCGCGACGCGGCGCTGGTCGTCGACCTGGTCCGTGACGTGGCCGCGAGTGACGCTCGGCCAACGTACAAGCCGAGCAGCGAATTCGCCGGGTTGCGCTGACGACAGGGCCGATGTTCGGGCGTGCGCTGGCATCGGGGCTAGCCTGGGCCCGTGCAACCCAGCGCTCGCGTCCGCACGCTCCGCGAGGCCCCGGTCGACCCCGGTGGCACGCACGTGCTGTACTGGATGACCGCCGCTCGGCGCACGCGGTCCAGCTACGCGTTGGATCGCGCGATCGACTGGGCCCGCGAGCTCGACAAGCCGCTGTGGGTGCTCGAGGCCCTGCGACTCGGCCACACCCACGCCAGCGCGCGGCTGCACGCGTTCGTCGTGCGTGGCATGTGTGACAACGCCGCGCGGTTCGAGGCCAGCCCGATCGGGTATTACCCCTACGTCGAGCCCAAGCTGAACGCCGGTAAGGGGTTGTTGCAGGCGTTCGCCCGCCGCGCCTGCGTCGTCGTCACCGACGACTGGCCGGTCTATTTCGTCAAGAACATGACGCGCGCGGCGGCGGCCAAGATTGGCGTGCGCATGGAATTGGTCGACGGTGTCGGCTTGGTGCCAATGTCGGCCCCTGATCGCTGCTTTACCCGCGCTCACGATTTTCGTCGTTGGTGTCAAAAACACGCGGATCTGTGGCTGGGCCCGCAGCCGCGGGTCAACCCACTCGCGCGGCTGCAGCTGCCGGTTGCCGGCAAGCCGCCGGTCTCGCGCAGCAAGTGGCCGGCCGCACCGGTCGAACCCGATGCCGCGCTCGACCATGTCGCACGACTGCCGTTCGCCCGCGACATCCCGGCGATCCCGGGCGAGGGCGGCAGCAAGGCCGGACGCGCCCGACTCCGGGCGTTCGTGGCGACCAAGCTCGAGCGCTACACCGAGCGAAACCAGCCCGAGGCGGAGGTCACCAGCGATCTGTCGGCGTACCTCCACTGGGGCCACATCGGCGCGCACCAGGTGCTGCGAGCCGTGCTCGCGTCCGAGCCCGAGTGGAGTCCCGCGTCGATCTCGGATCTATCTCGCGGCCAGCGCGAGGGGTGGTGGGGGATGTCGCCCGCGCGCGAGGGCTTCTTGGATCAACTGCTGACCTGGCGCGAGGTCGGCCACAACTTCGTGTGGCACCGCCCGGAAGACTACGCGAGCTACGAGTCGCTGCCCGGGTGGGCCCGCACGACCCTGCGCGCCCACGCCAGCGACGAGCGACCGCAGCTGTACTCGCTCGCGCAGTTCGAAGCGGCGGCGACCCACGATCCGATCTGGAACGCGGCCCAGCGCGAGCTCGTGCAGACCGGGCGCATCCACAATTACCTGCGGATGCTGTGGGGCAAGAAGATCCTGCACTGGTCGGCGAGCCCGCCCGAGGCGCTCGAGATCATGATCACGCTCAACGATCGCTACGCGCTCGATGGCCGCGATCCAAATTCCTACAGCGGGATCTGCTGGGTGATGGGCCGCTACGATCGCGCCTGGGGCCCCGAGCGGGCGGTGTTTGGCAAGATCCGCTACATGAGCTCGGACTCGACCCGCCGCAAGCTGCGTCTGCGCGCGTACTTGCAGCGCTTCGGGCCCGAGTGAGTCGCGGTCGCCGCGGGGTGCCAGTTTGCCGATCTCGCGGCGTGCTATGTTCTGCGCTCGTGGAACACGTCCTCTCTGCCCGCGGCCAGCAGCTCGTCGCCAGCCCTCCACTGGCACCCTACATCCTCGAGCACTTCGCGCGAGTCGAGGACGCCTGGGATCCGAGCACCAACCCCAATGGTTATATCGCGCTGTGCATCGCCGAGAATCGCATGATGTGGGACACGCTGGTCCCGCAGCTTCGCAACTATCGAGACATCCCGCCGCGGGTGCTTGGCTATGACGCGATGATCGGCAACCTCGAGTTTCGTCAGAAGCTCGCGGCGTTCATGAGCCGGGCGTTTCTCGGTCGCGCGGTTCAGGCCGAGCAGCTCGCGGCCGTCGCCGGGGCCGGGACCGTGCTCGAGCTGTTGTTTCATGTGATCGCCGATCCCGGCGACGCGGTGCTGGTGCCGACGCCCAGCTACGCCGGGTTCTGGGCGGATCTCGAGACCCGCGATCAGCTCTACATCATCCCGGTTCACTGTCGCAGCGCCGACGGGTTTCGACTCCGCACCGACGCCCTCGATCGCGCGATCGCGCAGGCGGAGCGGCCGGTCAAGGCGCTGCTGTTCACGACGCCCAACAACCCGTTGGGAACGGTCTACACCCGCGAGGACCTGCTCGAGATCCTCGAGTGGTCGGATCGGGTCGGCGTCCACGTGGTATTTGACGAGATCTACGCGCTGTCGGTGTTCGGCGAGCGCCCGTTCGTGAGCGTCGCGTCGCTGCGAGCCTCGCTGGGCCCGCGCGCGCACGTGGTCTGGGCGTTCTCGAAGGACTTCGGCGCGAGCGGGCTGCGCTGCGGCGTACTGATGAGCGAGAACCCGGCCGTGATCGCGGCCGTCGACGCGCTCGCGTACTGGGCCGCGTGCTCCGGTGACACGCAATGGTTGCTGGGGGAGTTGGTCGCCGATCGGGACTTCGTCGACCCGTTCATTGATCGGATGCAGGCGGGTCTCGGCCAGGCCCATGCCCAGCTGTGCGCGGCCCTCGACGCTCATGGCATCGCGCACCTCCCGGCCGAGGCCGGCTTCTTCGTGATATGCGACCTGCGCCGGCACCTCGACGAGCCCAGCTGGGCCGCCGAGGATCGGCTGTGGCGGCGGATCGTCGACGAGGCCAACGTCAACCTCACGCCGGGCTCGGCGTGCAGGATCGTCGAGCCCGGCTTCTTTCGGCTGTGCTACGCGAGCGAGCCCACGCAGGCCGTCATCGAGGGCGTCGCGCGGCTGGCCCGGGTCCTGGCGCCCCGGGCCTGACCACACGTCGAGCTGCGAGCGCGTCAGGGCGCGACGATCCCGTCGACGGCCATTTGATCGGGGTCGACCAGTGACGCGACCGTCCCCGGCGGGTGAGTGTACCAGCCGTCGACATCGCTGGCCTGTGGCTGATCGCGGACCTTGAGGATCGTGAACATGCCGCCCATGTCGACGGTTGCGAACGGGCCCGGTCCGCCGCGCATCGGCAGGCTGTTGGGTGGGATCGGCATGTCCATGTCACCCATGCCGCCCATGCCCGTGGTGCCCATGCTCATGTAGCGCGGGTCGACCCGGGCCATTCGGCGATCGAGCTTGTGGGTGTCGACGCCGACCATCGGCGGCAGGCCGTGGCCCATCTGGGTCATCACGTGGTGGGTCATGTGGCAGTGCATGGCCCAGTCGCCGGACTGCTCGTACGCAAACTCGATCACGCGCACGCTGCCGACCGGCAGCAACACCGTGGTCTCGGGCCGCCGCGCCGACGGCTGCACGTACCCGCCGTCGGTCTCGGTGACCTCGAATGAGACGCCGTGCAGGTGCACGGGGTGGTGGTCCATCGGGTTGAGGTTGCCGAGCCGGATCCGGACCCGCTCGCCGCGTCCGATCAACAGCGGCTGGGTGCCCGGGAACGCCTTGCTGTTGAAGGTCAGCAGGTTGAAGTCGTTCATCTCGTTGGGATCGACCCGCCGCGCGCCGACGTCGAGGCGCCACTCGTGGGTCATCAGCGCGAAGTCACGATCGACCCGAGGCCCGCGAGGGCGGCGCGGATGGACGATGAACATCCCGGCCATGCCCAGGGCGATCTGCGTCATCTCGTCGTAGTGCGGGTGGTACATGAACGTGCCCGGACGATCGACGGTGAACTCGTACATGAAGGTCTGGCCCGGGGCGATCGGGGCCTGGTTGAGGCCGGAGACGCCGTCCATGCCGTTGGGCAAGATCAGCCCGTGCCAGTGCACGGTCGTCGGCTCGGGCAGGCGGTTGCTGACGTAGATCCGCAGGCGGTCGCCCTCGACCGCCTCGATCGTCGGGCCCGGGGTCGAGCCGTTGTAGCCCCAGCAGGTCGCGCGCAGACCGGGCGCGAACTCGTGATCGATCGGCTCGGCGATCAGGTGACCGACCTTCACGCCGTCGACGAGCTTCCACGCCAGCGTCGAGCCGTTGGGGGTCACGACCGCGAGCTCGCGGGTGGGCGCGACCGTGCGCGAGCGGGTCGGGGAGGTGGCGAGGGTGGAGGTCTGCGGCTCGGTGGCGCGGGCCGTGCCCGCGTGGGCGAGGACCGAGCCGGCCGCGGCCAAACTGCTCAGCTGCAAAAATGATCGGCGATCCATGTCAGTGTCCTTTCGAGTTGGTGTCGACGTCGAGGGAAGCGGATCCGCGGATGCCGTCGAGCTCCGGGGGCGCACCAGCGAGCAGCGCCTGCCAGCCGGCGTGGGTGGTCCAGTACTCGGCCCGCGCGTCGAGCTCGGCGAGCTCGACGTCGAGCAGCGCCTGCTCGGCCGCCAGCAGATCGAACACGCCGACCTGCATGGCGTTGTACTGCAGCAGCGTCTCGTCGAGCACGCGGCGCTGGGCCGGGACCACGACGGTGGCGATGTGTCGGGCGCTCGCGTGGGCCGAGCGGAGCCGATTGCCGAGCTCGCGCGCGCTCGATCGCAGATCGATGCTCGCCCCGATGTAGCGCTCGAGCGCGCCGTCGAACGCGGCCTCGGCCGCCCGCGTGGCCCCCCGGTTCTGGTTGAACAGCGGGACCGAGAGGCTGAGGCCGGCGCCAGTGCGCAGGCGGACGTCGGGATCGTTGGGCGCGGCCTCGGGGTTGCCGACCAGCGCGTGGACGTCGACGGCGATGCTCGGCAGCCAACCTTCCGTGCGCTCGAGCCCGGTCTTGTGGGCCAGCGACTCGAGCTCGCTGCGCGAGGCGGCGAGCTCGAGGCTGACGTCGATCGCGTTCGACTCGATGCCCGCGTGCTCGGGTGCTTGCTCGGGCAGCGCCGGCAGCTCGGTCGCCAGTTGCCAGCCGGCGTGCTCACCGTGCAGACCGAGCAGCCGCTGCAGCTGCTCGCGCCGCGAGGCGAGCTCGAGCTCGAGCGCCGCGACACCGACTCGCGCCCGCTCGTAGCTGACGATCTGCGTGGCCGCGTCGAGCTCGTTGATGCTGCCAGCTTGCTCGAGCGCCAGCGCGGCGTCGCGGGCGGCCGCGAGCGCGTCGAGGCGCCGCTGGGCCTGCATCAGCCGCTGGTGGGCCGACTGCATGCGCACGAACGCCGCGCGGACCTGGTAGCCCAGGCGCACGACGTCGGCCGCGGCCCGATAGCGAGCCGCGTCGAGCTGGTAGCGCGCGACCTTGGCCCGCAGCGGCGCGAGGATCAGCTCGCTGATCGCATACTCGACGCGCAGCTCGAGCGAGCTGTCGCGCTCGGGCAGCAGCTCGACCTCGAAGTCGGGGTTGGGGATCGAGCGGGCGTCGATCAGCATCCCGCGCTCGATGCCGAGCTCGCGCAGGCTGGCTCGCAGCGCGCGGTTGTTGAGCACCGCGATCTGCACGGCCGTCTCGCTGTCGAGCGGAGCGCCGAGCAGCTTGGCGACCTCGGGCTCGAGCTCGGCGTCGACCGGGCCGAGGGTGATCGGCAGCGGCATCTGTGCCAGGGCCTGCACCCGCGCGAGGTCGGTCGACGCTCCGCTCGCGCAGCCCCCCGTCAGCCCCAGGCCGACGACCAGCGCGAGCCAGCGGAGTCGCTCAGTGACCATGGTGATGCCCCTCGTGCTTCGCCGGCTGGTGATGCTGGTGATGCGCGTGGTCGTCGGCTGCGGGCGTGGGCTCTGGCTTGGGCGCTGGCTTCGGCTTGGGCTTGCTCGCAGACTTGGGCGTAGGCTTGGTGGGCGCGGTCACGCCCTCACTGGGCTCGGGCTCAGCGGCGGGCGCGGGCTCGGGCTCCGGCTCCGGAGCTGGCTCGCTCGCGGGTTGCTCAGCGTGGCCGTGGCCGTGGTGATACGCGTGCGGATCGGTCTCGACAGCTTGCTCGAGGCCGATCCAGCCCTCGCTGGCCTCGCCCGGCAGCGGCGGATCACCGTCGAGGGCGTGGGTCACATGCGCGTGCGGCATGGCCGTGGCGTCGCCCGAGGCCGGCGAGGTGCTGTTCCACTCGGACGGGAAGTCGCGCGAGCACCCGGCGAGAGCCAGCGAGACGGCGACGCTGGCCAATCCGCGAGTCAGCGTCGTGCGGGCGTTCATGGTGTCGGGGGTCAGGTTCGTGGAGGTCACCTGCCGCAGATGCCGATCGAGACCCGGTATTACACCCCGTGAGCGGGCGCTGGCGCCACCGCATCCATGCAACCGCCCGACCGCGAACCGACCAGCGCCGCAGCCGCAGCCGCAGCCGATCACGGCGACGTCCGACGAGTCGCCGTCACCGTCGCCGCCCCGGCACCCGCCGGGTCGAGGATCAACCCCCGATCAACCGCTGACGCACAGCGCGAACTTGTTGTTCTGATTGTTGCCTTGCGTGCACCAGCCGTTTTGCTCCGCGCCGCAACCACCAGACCACGCGTTGCCCATGTACTGGTAGATGCCCCAGATCGCCATGCATTGTGAGGGCGCAGAATTACACAGCAGCTGCGCCATGTCCTGCATCGGGTTGCCGCAGCTGTCCTCGTTGTTGGTCTGGACGCAGACGTTGTCGTTGTACTGACAGTTGGCTGGCCCCGCGCACGGCACCTGGAGACCGCAGAGCTGGCAGGCCGCCGCGATGTTGTTGTCGGTCATCTGGCCCATGACGCCGACCTTCCAGTAGGTCCAGCCGTTCCAGTCCTGGATCAGGATCGTGCCGTTGTTGCAGTCCGACATGCAGTTGTTGTCGCAGCCGTCGTCGTTGTTGTTATTGCCGTCGTCACACTCTTCCACGCCCTGCAGCACATACCCGTCGCCACAGACGGCCGGCTCGCAGCTGCCGGGGCACATGTCGGTGTTCGTCAAATTGCCGTCGTCGCAGACCTCCACGCCTTCCCACAGGATCCCGTCGCCGCAGATCGCGTCTTGACAGGTGTTGGTGCAGGCGTCGGTGTCGACCATGTTGAGGTCTTCGCACTGCTCTTCACCTTCCCAGACGACGCCGTCACCACACACGGCCGGGGTGCAGTCGTTCTTGCACTCGTCGGTGTCAATCATGTTGCCGTCGTCGCATGCCTCCATGCCCTCCCACAGGACATTGTCACCGCATACGTTGATCAAGCATGCACCGACGCAGCCGTCGGTGTTGTCGGAATTGCCGTCGTCACACTGCTCGGACAGCATGTTGTGATAGCCGTCGCCGCACACGGCGTAGGTGCAGTCGGCGTCGCAGAACATGGTCTCGTTGCCGACGTCGCACTCTTCACCCTCGTCGACGACCGCGTTGCCGCACAGCGGGCCGGGATCGCCGTCGCCGTCGCCGTCGCCATCGCCGTCACCCGACGAGGTCTCGAAGGCGGTCGTGTCGGTGCTGCCCGAGTCGTCCCCGCAGGCGATCGGGGTGACGAACAGTCCCAGGGCCGCGAGCTTGGTCAGGGGAAAGTCAACGCGCAGTCGAGTCATGGCCGGATGTTACTGCGAGAGCACCAGGGCGGATAGGAGTTCAGACTGATCGGCGCTCTAGAGCCCGAGCTGCGGTTCCGCTAGAGTGCGCTCGTGTACCACGAGACATTCCGCCAGATGACGAAGATGCTCAGCCAGCTCGACAAGTGGCTAGAGACCGCCGAGGCCTACGCGAAGGACAAGAAGTTCGACCCGAACCTGTTCCTGGGATTCCGCCTCGCGCCCGATCAGTTCGGGTTCGCCCGCCAGGTGCAGATCACCTGCGACGCGGCCAAGCTCGCCGCCTCGCGGCTGTCGGGCAAGGACGCGCCGGTCAACGAGGACACCGAGCAGACGCTCGAGGAGCTGCGCGGGCGGGTGCAGGCGACCGCAGGCTACCTCGCGGGCTTCTCGGCCACCGACTTCGAATCGGCGGCGACGGCCTCGATCACGCAGCCGCGCTGGGAGGGCAAGACGATGACCGGGGCCGACTACTTCCTCGAGCACGCGCTGCCGAACTTCTTCTTTCACCTGACGACGGCCTACGCGATCTTGCGCCACAACGGCGTCTCGGTCGGCAAGCGCGACTACCTGGGCACCCTGACGCAGCGCCCTCCGGGGTAGGCGTCGACCTGCGCGGCCGTCAGCCTTCGCAGGTGCAGTCGCCACACCCCAGCGACGCACACGCCCCGCAGCATTCCGCCAGCTCGCGGGCCAGGGCGGCGCGCGCCCGGTGGACCCGGACCGCGGCGTTGTTGGGTGTGATCCCCTGCTCGGCCGCGAAGTCCTTGACCGAGAGCCCGTCGACCTCGATCCGGGTGAGCGCCGTGGCGTAGTTGGGCGTGAGCGAGTCGGCGACCCGGCCGACGCAGCGACACCCGACGGCGACCTCGTCGAGCGCCAGCTGCTCGAACGCCACCGCGGTCTGGGCTGCGACCGTGTCCAGGGCCCGCTGCTTGGCGTCGCGGCGTCGGTAGCTCTCGGCGCTCGCGTTGCGGAGCACGCGGTAGAACCACGCGGTGGCTGACTCCGGCTGGCGCAGGCTCGACAGGCGCTCGACGCTCTTCGCAAACGCGTCTTGCAGGATGTCCTCGGCCAGCGCGCGGTCGCCGACCCGGCCGAGGACGAACGCGAGAAACTCGTCGCGCATGGCGACGAGCTGGGTGAGCGGGCTGGACGGGTCGTCGTTGGTGGTCATCACGGCCGTGGGTGCAGACGCGAAGCTCCCGGCGATATTACAGCAGGAGCTTGCTCGCGGCTCGTGCCACCGCCGAACCGGCGCAGACGGAGCGCGTTTGTGATCACGAATATGCTCGACAGCGCCATGGCCCCAGCCGCGACCACCGGTGACAGCAACAGCCCAAAGCGGGGGTACAGGACCCCAGCCGCGAGCGGGATCAGGCTGGCGTTGTAGGCGAACGCCCAAAACAGGTTCTGGCGGATGTTGGTCATGGTCGCGCGCGACAGGTCGACGGCGGTCACGATCCCGGACAGCTCGGCCGACATCGACACCACATCGGCGCTCTCGATCGCGACGTCGGTCCCACTACCCATCGCGATGCCGACGTCGGCTTCGGCCAGGGCAGGGGCGTCGTTGATCCCGTCACCCACGAACACGATCGAGCGCCCGTCGCCCCGCAGTGACTGCAGCGCGGCGACCTTGCCGCCCGGCAGGACCTCGGAGACGACCTGGGTGATCCCCAGCCGCGCAGCGACGGCGGTCGCGGTTCGGCGGTTGTCCCCGGTGATCATCGCAATTTCGAGGCCGCGCTGGCGAAGCGTCTCCAGGGCTGCACGGGCGCCTTGTCGCACTGGATCCGCGACCGCCAGGATCGCCCAAACTCGGCCATCGACGGCCACGCAGACGGGGGTCTTGGCCTGGGACCCCAGCGCCTCGAGGGTCGCCCGGGCTGACCCGAGCGGGTAGCCGAGCTTGTCCATGTAGCGGTCGGCCCCGAGCTCGATCACGTGCCCATCTACGATCCCGCGCGCGCCAAAGCCTGGCACGGCCTCGAACTGCGTGACGGTCATGGTCGTGGCACCTCGGGCCTGGGCGGCGGCCACCAGCGCGGCCGCGATCGGGTGCTCCGAGCGGGCCTCGAGCGCCGCGACATAGCTGAGCAGCTGGCGCTCGCCGAGCTCGCCGACGTCGCCGAGCATCGTCAGGTCCGTCAGCGTCGGGCGGCCTTCGGTCAGGGTTCCGGTCTTGTCAAACGCGATCAACTTGGCGCGCTCGAGCGTCTGCAGCGCGTCGCCGCGACGAAACAGCACACCCAGCTGGGCCGCGCGCCCGGTGCCAACCATGATCGACATCGGCGTGGCCAGCCCCATCGCACAGGGGCAGGCGATGATCAGCACGGCGACCGCGTTGACCAGCGCCAGCTGCAGCGCCGGGGCCGGTCCGAGCACCCACCAGACCGCGAAGGTCAGCAGCGCCAAGCCCATGACGATCGGGACGAAGTAGCTGATGACCGTGTCGACGTAGCGCTGGATCGGCAGCTTGGATCCCTGCGCCGCCTCGACCATGCGAATGATCTGGGCGAGCACGGTCGCGTCGCCGGTTCCGGTCGCGACGATCTCGAGGCTGCCGAGTCCGTTGATCGTGCCACCGACCACCGCGTCGCCCGAGCGCTTGCGAACCGGCACGGGCTCGCCGCTGACCATCGCCTCGTCCACGTTCGAGGCGCCCTCGACGACCTCGCCGTCGACTGGGATCGTCTCGCCGGGGCGCACGACGACGCGATCGCCGATGACGACCGCGCTGGTCTCGACCTCGATCACCTCGTCGTCCCGCATGATCCGAGCGGTCTGCGGCTGCAGGCCGATCAATCGCTCGATCGCCGCGGAGCTCCGGCCCTTGCTCAGCGCCTCGAGCTGCTTGCCGAGCAAGATCAGCGTGATGATCGTCGCCGAGGCCTCGAAGTACACGTGCGCCGCGCCAGCGGGCAGCCAGCTCGGAAACACGACCGAGATCACCGAGTAACCGTAGGCCGCCGAGGTCCCGAGCGCGACGAGTGAGTTCATGTCCGGCCGGCCACGCACCAGCGCCGGGAAGCCCTTCTCGTGGAACCGAAGCCCGGGTCCAAACATGACGATCCCAGCGAGCACCAGGCCCAGCCAGTTGAGCGGCTCGCGGCCGATGGTCATGTCGAGCCAGTGGTGAAACGCTGGGATCGCGTGACCGAGCATCTCGATCACGAACAGCGGGACGGTCAGGATCGCCGCGAGCGCGAGTGAGCGTCGCAGCCGGCGCTGATCTTCGGCCCGCGCCTGGTCCCCGGCCTCGTCGCGTCCGCCCGTGACGGGGCGCCCTTCATATCCAGACGCGGCGACCGCCGCCGTCAGGGCCGCGAGCTCGGTGCCAGGCTCGTGCTGGATCGCCGCCCGCTCGGTCGCGAGGTTGACGGTCACGCTGCTCACGCCGGGGACGCCCGCGAGCGCTCGCTCCACGTGGGCGACGCACGACGCGCAGGTCATGCCGTCGATGTTCAGCTCGGTCGAGATCAGGGCGATGGGGGGGATGATGATCCGCTTGGGTGATGGCATGTAGGTTCGCGCTGATGTCCGCGCCTCGGTCAGCTGATGCGCTCACCCGGCCACCATTACGCGCCCCGGACCGACGTAATGCTCCGGCCACCGGGACGTCAGCTTGGCATGAACACCACCACACTCCAAGTCTCCGGCATGACCTGCGGGAGCTGCATCGAGCACATCGAGCGGGCGCTGGCGGACCTGCGCGATGTCCAGGACACCGAGGTCGACCTCGCGAACGGAGTCGTTCGGATCTGCCACACCGACGCCGTCACCGCCGATCAGCTGGCCGCTCGGATCAGCGCGGCCGGGTATCCCAGCCGGGCGGTCGCGGCGGCGTAGCGTCCAGCGCATCGCCCGAGATCGAGGCCGCACCGCCGTCGTCAATGGTATGTTACGGCGATGACGGGAGCGGCCAGCCAGGTTCGGGTCAGCTATGCGGAGTACCTGCGCCAGGAACAGCTCGAGCTGCACAAGCACCAGTGGATCGACGGCGAAGTGTACGCCATGGTCGGCGGCACGCCCGAGCACGCCCGGATCCAGGCCCGGCTGATCCGGCTGATCGGAAATGCGGTCGAAGGTGGACAGTGTCAGGTGTTCACGAGCGATCTCCGCATTCGCTCGCGCGCGACCAACATCGCAACCTACGCAGACATCACCGTGGTGTGCGGTCCGTTGCAGCGGGACCCCGAGGATCGTGACGCCGCGACCAACCCCAAGCTGGTCATCGAGGTGCTCTCACCGACGACCGAGCGGTTCGATCGCGGCGACAAAGCGCTGCACTACCGCAGGATCGCGTCGGTCAGCGAGTACGTGCTCGTCGCCCAGGACGCTGCCCGGATCGAGGTATTTCGGCGCAGCGAGGACGGCAGCTGGCGGTTCTTGGAGGCCGGTCCCGGCGAGTCCGTCAGGTTCGAGAGCATCGGCTGCACGATCGCGGTCGACGATGTCTACGCGGGGTAACTCGTGCGCGGCGGCGCGGCTACCAACTCGTAGCTGGTGCTGCGACCGCCCGCTGGGCCAGGGCGCATGATGCCGAGGTCGATCGGGGCCACTCGGGCGCCTCCCAGATCCAGGGCATGGGGGGAGCATAGCTCGAATCTCCGCATGATCTGCGGAGATTGTAGGGACCATTCTCCGCAGCCCTCGCGCAGGGAACAGCCGAGTGTGCGCCGTCACCGCTACCCGTCAGCACCCCCCGGCTTCGCCCTCGTCAGGGCACGCGGGTGGATCGACCGTGGGCGGCTCGGGGACCTGGGGCGGCTCGGGGACATCGGGGTGCTCCTCGATCTCCAGGTCGTGCTGCAATCGCTCGAACACCAGCTCGCCCTCGGCCGTGACGACCCGGACCCCCTGGCCCAGGTCGAGCGCGAGCCGGGAGCCGTCGGCCGACCATGCCATGTGCATGGATCGATCCGCGGGCGTCGACCACAGCAGCTCGGGGATGTCGTCGGCGACTGACCACACGCTGAGCGTGCGCGGCGGATCGTATGAATAGTACGAATATTCGTAGGCGTAATCGTTGGATTCGACGTGCGGGGTGTGGACGACCGCAACCCGGCGACCGTCGGCGCTGGGCTCGAGCTTCTCAATGTCGATCTTGTTCTCCGCGATCGTCACAATGCGCGGCTCACCGTCGGCGGCGGTGATCTCGAACGCCCGGGGGTCGGCCTTGGGGTGCGCGTAGTGACGCCCGGTGTGGTCGAGGGCCAAGCTGCGCCCGTCGGTGTCGATCTCGGGCCAGCTCGAGAACTCGGACTTGGGCACCGACTCGAGCGCGCTCGAGCGGTTGTCGGCGAAGCTCAGGCGCGAGATCTGGTGCTGGTGGGACCCATGGCCAAACTGGGTCACGACCCCGAGCTGCCCAGCACCCGGCTCGGTTGGGCGGATCTTGGCGTACTCGTGGGACGGCAGCTCGACCTCGCTGACGACCTTCCCGGCGACCCACTCGCAGATCTGGACGCGCGCTTCACCGAGCAGCAGCAGGTGATCGGGATCGGTGAACTCCAGCGCGCGGACCGGATCCGTGGTGCAGCCGACGACGGCGTGGCGGCGATCCTCGCCGAGCGTCTCGACGACGACCTGGCCATCGGTCATCACCATGGCCAGCTGGCCGCCGGCCCGGTCGAGGGCGAGATCGGTGACAGACACAAGCCGCTGCTCGACGCGGTGGTGGCGATCCGCGTCGAGCGGATCAAACACCAACGCCGACCCGAGCGGGGCCACGCGCAGACCGGCGACCACGCTGGTGCTTCGACGGCTGGCGACGCTCGAGCTGGGCAGCTGCTCGCGCCGCGGGATGACGTGGGACTCGGGCGGCAGCTGCTCGAGCGCGGCCGGGAGCTCGAACGGCGCGGGCATGATCACGCCCGCGCTCAGATCGATCCAGAACCCAGCTCCGCTGCCGTCTTCGAGCAGCGCGCGGGCGTCGTCAATGATGTACAGCCGCGGACGCAGCGAAGTCTCGACCTCACCCCACATGACCCGGACCTCGCCGCTGTCGAGGTCGTGCAGCTCGAGCGACCACTGGTTGGTGCGGTGCTTGGGCCGGCGCAGCAGCGCGGCGACCCGACCCGAGGGCAGCAGCGCCAGGTCATTTTGATTGGGCCCGCGATCCATGATGAACGCGTGCGGCTCGCCGAGCTCGACCAGCCGATCGTCGGTGATCGTGAACCGCTGCAGGCGCGTGGGCCCGGCCAGCACCAGCGCGAACACGGGCGCCTCGGCCGGCCCCGCGAGCCGCAGCTGCCAGGGCGAGACCCCGTACTTGCTGAGCTCGTTGAGCCGCTTGCCGTGCCCGTCGTACAGGCGCAGGCGGTGATCGACGCCGAGCGCGAGCACCCGCTCACCACCGTCGAGCACGTGCAGCTCGAGCAGCGGATCATGGGGTGGGATCGTGAAGCGCTCGCGCACGCGGGGCTGACCGGCGTCGTCGAGCTCAATGGCGATCACGCGGGCCGACTGGGCCGTGTCGATCGCCCCGATCACGAACGCCTGGTCGCCGGCTCGAGCCAGCGAGAGCGACGCTGGCTCGCGGATCGGCACGCGGATCGGCACGACCGCGGCGGAGTCAGCCTGCGCGCGGGGCAGCGTGGGCCACAGGCGGACCCCGCCGTCAGCGTCGAGGCTGAGCGCAGCGGTGGCTCGATGATCCAGCCAGACCTCGGTGATCGAGGCGTCGTGGCCAACCCCGCGAGGCACCGCCACACCCACCGGCTCGGACGCCGCGCGCACCGACTCACTGGTGAACGCCTCACCGGCCTCGCCGTCAGCCGAGTCGGTCTGCCTGGGTGAGGGTGGCGAGTCGCTCGGCGCGGTACAGCCAAACAGCACACACGCGAACAGGTGGCGGGTCGATTTCATGTCGAGGTCACGTCGCCTCATAGCGATTGCAGGTAGACGATGAGGTCGCGGCGTTGCGCGGCGGACATGCTCGAGCTGTCGATCATGTCGTGAATGCTGCCGCGGTCGTCGAGCACGGCGGCGAGGTCGACCGCGCTGCCGTCGTGGTAGTAGGGCGCCGAGTGGGCCAGGCCGATCAGCGAGGGCGTGTCGACCCGACGCATCGAGGTATTGAAGTCGTGGCGCTCGCGGTCGGTCGAGGCCGGGCCTTCGTGACAGACGCTGCACTCGTCCTCGAACAGGGTCTGGCCGCGGGCCAGCGCGGCCTCGTCATTCACGCTTGGCGGGCGGGGCCGGGGGAGGCTGGTGAGGTAGGCCTCGATCGCGGCGAACTCGTCTTCGTCGAGCTCCTCGGGGTCGCCACCGATCCGCTCGATCGTGTGGGCGAAGCTGGCTCGCAGGGTCTGATCTTCGCCGGTCCACTTGTAGGGTGAGGTCTTCGGCAGCCGACCCGCGAGCAGCGGCGTCTGCAGGATCGAGCGACCGAGTCGCCATGACAGCCCGTCGTTGCGGCCTTCGGGGTGGCAGCTCGCGCAGGCCAGGGCGCTGCCGAGCGCGAAGCTCTCACCGCGACGAAACAGCTCGGCGCCCTGCTCGACCGCGGCGCTGCGCAGTGACTTGGCCAGCTCCGGGCCGCGGATCCAGTGCTTGGACTTGGTGGGCTGGGCGGTGAGGCTGTCGGGATCGATGTCGACGCGCACGACCGTGCGAGCGAGCTCGCAGTGGGCCCACAGCGAGGTGGCCCCGCTGGAATTTTCGATGGTCGACGGGGCCTGATCGATGAGCGCGAGGCCGTCCAGCCCACACGCAGGCCCCTCGCCGAGCGAGGCCCGCCACGCGACGGTGGGGCGCTCGCGCGAGGCCGAGGCTACGGCGACGATCTCATCGTCGCCGTAGCCACCGATGTAGAGCATGTCACGCGCGGGATCGTAGGCGAGCGCGCGCGGTTGGTGGACGGTGATGTGATGCTGGTCGATCAGCGTGAACCCGTCGTCGCTGGGCTCGGCGATCCGGGCGAAGCGATACTCGATCGGCGCGATCTCGGCCGCGCCGCCGCCGTAGGAGTCACGGCGATCCTCGTCGGGGTGCAGCTCCATCTGCGGAGTCGCTACATGGTGGGCCGCGACCGCGATGCCCTCGCCCACGAACGCCAGCGCGAACACGTTGCGCGCGTGTCGGCGGCCGCTGTCCTTGGGCACCTCGAATCGGCTGGGGGCCTCGATGACTCGGGCCTCGACAAAGGTCTCGCCCCAGTCGTCCTCGGCGTCTTTCTCGATCTCGACCGGGTCGCGGGGTGAGAGCGCGTGCCAGCTGACCCGCTCGCCCGCGCTCGCCAGCTCGACCCGGGCGACCGCGCCGGTCGAGAGAAACCCAACGAGCGCCCACCGACCCTCGGGCGAGACCGCGACGGCACGGGGCTCGGCCGCCAGCTTCACGCGCCACAGGATCTGCATGGTCGCGGCCGCGACCGCGACCAGCTCGTGATTGGCGACCGAGGTGACCAGCAAGGTCGCGCCGTCGGGGGTCAGCGCGAGGCCGTGGGGCTCGGTCAAGCTCAGCTCGGCCACGAGCGTGGCCTCGTCGCCCTTGGTCGCGTAGCGCAGCAGCCTGTCCGCGCTGCGATCGGCGACGAACAGCGAGCCCGAGCCGGACTCGAGCACGAGCTCACCGAGGCCCGCGTGGAGGGGGAAGGTCGCCACGAGCTCGCCCGCGTGATCCGTGCGGATCAGCGCGCCCGCGTTGCGCTCGACGAGCCACAGGCCGGTCGCGTCGGCGGCGATCGTGCTGCCGTGCTGGCTGGCGCGGGCGAACCGAGCTGGCGGCGCCAGGCGACCGAGGCGGCCGTCTTCACGCACGAGCGTGCTGGTGCCGCCGAGCAGCTCGACCTTGGGTTTGCCGGCCTCGGCGATCACGACGACCGCCAGCACTGCGAAGCCGAAGCCAAGACGGGGGATCCAATCACGCACGGGCGACACCACGTCCGAGCAACGCAGACGATTCCCGGTGGGTGGGACGATCGTCGGGCTTTAAAGGGGGCGCGATTTTGTCCGGCTCGACCGGCGAGGATCAGGGCCGCACGATCCGAGCGTTGCGACCCAGCAGATCGGCCCGCGCCAGTACATCGGCCCGGTAGCGCTGCTCGTGGGCCCGATCGAATACGACCGCCCGGACCCGGACCCGCATGCCGCCGCGCTCGTCGGCGACGGCGAACACCTCGGGTCGATGTCCGGGCGCGGCGTAGGCCGAGAGGATCGCCGCCTCCAACAGCCGCCGCGACGCGTCCTCGAGCTCGACGTCGCGCGGGAGCTCGACCTCGAACTCGCAGGGTGCGTCCTGCCGGGCGAGGTTGAGGCGAACCACCTCGCGGCTGGCGAACCGGCGGTAGGGCAGGGTGGTCTCGGTCCCGTCACGATCACGCAGGACCACGCTGCGCAGGCCGAACGCGACGATCCGGCCCTCGAACGCGGCGACCCGGACGTCCTCGCCGAGCCGGTGGCGGCCCTCGATAGCGAGCGCGAACCCGGCGATCACATCGTTGAGTACGGGCAACGCGATCAGCACCAACACCCCGACGAGCAAGCCCCGCGCGGCGGTCTCGGGCAGCGTGTCGGCGACCAGCAAGCGCAGCCCGATGAGCCAGCCCGCGCCGATCCACGCGAGCACGCTGAGCACATGCAGCGCCCGCTGCCACCCGCGCAGCGCTGGCGCGGCGCCGATCCGCGTGGTCACCAAGCTCAGCGCCAGCGCTCCGCCGACGATCAGCGCGGCCACGGCCCACCCCGAGTTCAGAGCAAATTGCACGCGCGCAGCTCCGAGGTGAGGGGTTGAACTAAGCGGGTCTCGACCTGGATCACCCGCGAGTCGGGGGCGCCGCCCTCGTCCAACATGACCAGGCCTCGGCGGGCGAGGCGGGTCAGCTCGGTGTCGAGATCGAGCAGCTCCGGTCCCTGCAGACCCACGAGGTCGGTCCGCCGCAGCGGGCCGTGGAGCATGAGCGCGGCCAGCAGCACCCGGCTCGACACCGGCAGATCAGCGAGCAGCGGGCAGGGGTAGCCCGGCAGCGGACCGACGACCACGCTGCCGTCGCGCGGATCGACTCGGGCGGCCGCGAGCCACAGGCGCAGCGCCTGACGGACGTTGCCGCCGCTGAGCTGGGCGAGTCGTTCGTAGGCGGCCTGCTCGAGCCCCCGACGCAGGCGCCACGCGGTCTGCGGTCCGCGAACCCACTCGGTCAGCGAAGGCATGCCCGCGTCGATCCGCAGCGGGTAGCCCGACAGTCGATGCCGGCCGTCGAGCACGGCCGCGAGCTGGGCAGCGTCCATCGCTGGCACCCGCACGGCCGGCTCAAACCGGGCGCGAAGCTCGAGCGCCGCGTCGAGCACGGGCACCGCGGGCTCGGCGATCAACACCACCCACAGCACCTGGTCGCTGGTCGCCGCGACCAGATCCAGGAACCGCCGGACCCGCTCGAGGCCGGCGCCCGTGCGTCGAAACAGTCGCTCGGCGTTCTCGATCACGAGCATCGGGCGAGGCTGGGCGCGCGCGTCATGCTCGGGCCCGTGGCTCAGCCGCGTCGAGGTCAAGGCCAGGACTTGCTGCTGCAAGCTCGACAGGTCCGCGGCCGGATCCGCGTCGCCAACTCCAAGCAGCGGCGCGAGCCCGCGGACCAGCTCAGCCTCGCGCTCGAGCGCGGGCGACAGCCGCAGCCAGTGGACGCTGACGTGCGGCCCCACGCTCTGGAGCAGCTGGCGAACCAGCGTCCGCTTACCGACGCCGCGATCGCCGTAGACCAAGATCGCGCCGCTGCGACCGCCCAGCCAGGCCTCGGCGGCGGTCTTGAGGGTCTGCAGCTCGGGCCGGTTGATCAACAGCCCAATGGTCTCGGCCGGGACCGACGTGAACAGCCGCTGGTAGGGATCGGGCATGGTCGAGCGCGAGCCAAACAGCAGCCGCCGCCATGCCGCGACCGCGCTGGCGGTGTGGCGATCGCTCGACAGCGCCGAGAACTCATCGCCCAGGGTGTGGCCGAGGGTCCGGGCCCGGTCGATGAACGCGACCCGGCGCTCGCGCAGCCAGTCGAACATCGCCGCGCGCGGGCCGTCTTCGAGCCGACGTTGACGCCGCCGCAGCTCGTCCCATCGCGCGCTCCGGATCGGCTCGAGCCCGGTCCGCTCGGCGGTGGCGATCGTGTCCTCGACGTGCTCGCGGACCAGCTTGGCCAGCGCCTCGACCTGCGCGCGCGCGCCCTCGAGCAGGGCGGTCAGGCGCTCGCTGAGCCCCGCGTCGATCACCGAAGCCGGCGTGCCGAGGTGGTAGTCGGCGACCCGGGCGATGTGGATGAGGGTCTGGCGAAGTCCGTCGAGCCCGACCCCCAGCTCGTCGTCGGCGCTGGCCCGCGCGACCCCAAAGTCGTGCAGCAGCGTCTGAGCCAGCCAGCCCCGCAGCCGGATGCTGGTTCGTCGGGGGTCGGGGTTGAGTGGATCCGCGAGCGCGAGCTCGGTGCTAGGGGCCAGCTGGTCCGGCGCGTTGGCCAGCGCGAGCAGCAGCGCGGGCGGCTGGGCGACGGCGAGCGCGGTCAGCTGGGTGCGCAGGCCCTCGACGTGCTCACCCATGCGCACCAGCGCGCGGTCGAGCTCGTGCTGGTCGGGGCCTGGCTCGGGCTCGGTCGTGGCGATCCGGGCGAGCGTGTCGTCGAAGTCCTGCCCGAGCGCCGCGAGGATCGAGGTGAAGCTGTGCTCGAACTCGAGGGCGGCCAGGTGGATGCTGGTCGCGACGTGCTCGGCGTGGGCGAGGGCCAACAGCGCGTCGAACCGGCCGGCCCCGGCCTCGCGGTCGCGAGCGCTGCGCTCGAGCAGCTCGGCGCTCGCGGCCTGGGCGGCGTCGTAGCGCCTCGACGGTCGGGTTCGCCAGGCGGGGAGCTCGAGCGTGCCCGCGATCTCGACCGAGGCCAGGAACGTGGACCAGCTGTGGCCGAGCCCGGTCAGCAGGCCATGCTCGAGCTCGCGGTCGCTCCGGTTGAGCTGCTCGCCGATCGTCGCCTCGCGCGTGGCCGCCTCGGCCTGCTTGCCGGTCAGCCACTGCGTGACGCTCACGGGCGCCTGTTTGTGAGCCCCCGACGCCGCCGCCGACTCGCCCGCGTGGCTGTCGTGACCGTCGTGACTGTCGTGCTCCGGAGCCGCCCAGGTCCCGCGCGCGAGCGCCTCGAGCCCGGCGCGGGTCAGCCGGTAGTGCTCGAGCAAGGCGTGCCACAGCTGCGCCTCGATCGGTCGCGTGCTTCGCCACAGCGCGACGGGAACGGCGAGCGCGACGTCGTGACGCCACAGCCGGCCCAGCGGGACCGTGCGATGACCCGGCCCGACCACCGAGCGACGGACCCGACGGACCACGCGGATCGTCCGAGCCCAGCGACCGCCGCGAGCCTCGAACAGCGCGGCGCCGCGGCTGACCCGAAAGTTTTGGCTGAAGTCCTGGGCCCGGTCGAGCCCGGCGAACAGCGCGAGCAGGCTCCGACCGTTGAACGGCGCGACCTCGGGATACTCGATCTCGATCCCGGCCTCGGCGACGGCGGCGTCGAGTCGCGCGCAGGCCTCCTGGGCGTCGCTGCCGAGCGCCGCGTCAGATGACTCGGGCTCGAGCTCGAGCTCCAGCGCCGAGCTGATCGTCGCGGCCAGCTCCTCGACCACCGCGGAACGCCGCCGGGATCGCGCCAAGATCTCGCCCTCGATCAATCCGGTGCGGACGCTCGAGACCACCTCGTGAAGCTGCTCGAGTCGCCGCAACAGGGCGGGGTCGCTGGCTCGCGGCAAGACCAGCTCGGTGACCGCGTCGGCGAGCTCGAGCGCGGCGGCCTCGGGGGGCACGCTCGACGCCAGCTGCTCGGCCCCGCGCTCGCGGGCCGCCGCTGACTCGCCCGCCGCGTCGAGGGCCCGGGCGAGGAACAGCGGACCGCCGACCACATAAAAGAGGATCGTCGCCATCGTCACGGTCTGGACCTGCGCGCCCCAGCCGGGGATCGCCTCGGCGACCATCGCGGCGAGCACCAGATCGACACCGCCCTGGGAGAAGAACGAGACCTGCAGGCGGCGCCGCGTGGTCTCGTCGACCCCGGCGACGCGGGCCCCAAATCCGACGCCCAACACGAACAGGCCCGAGCGCAGGCCGACCAGGATCAAGGTCAGCGGCAGGTAGACCGTGACCGCGATCAGATCCAGGTTCGCGGCCTGGGCCGTGAAGTACACGACGAACACGGGCAGGGCGATGCGCTCGAACGCCTCGACCAGGGTGTGCCCGTGCCGCGAAAAATTTTGAACGATGAACCCCGCGACCAAGAACGCCAGCAGCGTCTCGGCGTGGAGCCGACTGGCCACGAACGCGGTCACGAACACCAGCGCGAGCGAGAACAGCAGCACCTCGCGGTGGACGAAGCGCAGGTACGAGATGAACGCGACGCCCACGACCACGCCCAGCGCGAGCGCCCAGCCAAACTCGGCGGCGATGTGGGGCAGCTGATCCGCGAGGCTGGCGAGCGTGAGCCCCTCGGGTGAGATCAGCAGCTTGGCCAGGGCCAGGACCAGCAAGAACGTGGCGACCAAGATCAGGTCGCCGATCACGACCACGCCGAGCACCAGCGAGGTGAAGCGCCCGCGGGCGTGGACCTCTTGCAAGATCGCCAGGGTCGCCGCGGGGCTCATGCCGACCGCGAGCGCGCCAAACAACAGGGCCCCGGCGATCCGGCCAGCGAGCGGCAGCTCGGCCAAGAACGGGACCACGCTGGGGATCACGAAGGTCAGCGCCAGGACCACGCCCGCGACCAGGGGCAAGACCAGCACGAACACCGCGCCGCAGATCGCCGCGAGCTTGCCCAAATTCTCACGCAGCTCGGGCAGCTTGATCTCGCCGCCACCCATGGTCCCGATCACCCCGACCGCGAGCACGTTGACCAGGCCGAGCTCGCGGATCGCCTGGCTGCCGAGCGGGGCCAGGCTTGGATCGCCGAGGACCAGCCCGACCAGCTTGGGCCCAAACAACACCCCGGCCGCGAGGTAGCCCAGCAGCGCTGGCAAGCGCATGCGCCGAGCCAGCTCGCCCATCGTGTAGGCCCCGACCAGGATGAAGCCGGTCGTCAGCAAGGTCAGCGAGTCGAAGGCCGCGCTCGTCGCGACGCCGTGGTGGATGACCACCTGCATCAACAGCACGAGCACGACGAGGACGAGCAGCTGGCGCATGGCGGGTTACTCGGCGGGGGAGTTGGAGACTTCGGTGGTGATCCCGGCGGTGTCGGCCAACCACCGGCGGACCGCCCGGACCGAGTGCAGCTCGAGCAGGACCAGGGCCGTGACCAGCGGGCCGTAGGCGTCGACGATCCCGGGTGCCTGGCGGTAGACCAGCCCGATGCTGAGCACGAACGCCAGGGTCAGGCCGCCGGGTGCTGCAGTCGCGGGGCCGAGGTTGGCCGGGACCCCGCCGAACCGGGCCGCGAGCGCGCCGCCGAGGTAGCGGCCGACCCAGCGCACCGCCAAGAACGGCAGGATCATCGCGTAGACCCAGACCTGGCCGCCGACCCACTCGAGCCCGGCAAAGAAGTACAGCGCGATCACGAACGGCTGCTTGATCGACCGCATGGTCCGGGTCGCCTCGCCCGCGTGGGGGCTGGTCCGCGCGAAGGTCAGCCCCGCGATGAAGTTGACGAAGATGCCCGAGACGTCCATCGCGTAGGCGAAGCCGCCGCCGAGGAACACCATGCCCACGACCACCGTCAGCAAGGTCCGCTCGTCGAGCTTGCGATGGATGACCACGCCAAACAGCAGCCCCAGCACGATCCCCGCGCCGACCTGAAGACCGAGCGCCAAGCCGGCCCCGGCCAGCGGCCGCGTGTCGAGGATCGTGGTGTCGTTGATCAGCGCGTAGAGCAGCCCAAAGCCGAGCACCGCCACCGCCCGCACTCGGTTGGCGACCGCGATCCCGATCGCGGGGGCGGGTCCGCGGGCACCGAGGGTATGGGCCAAGCTGCCGATCAGGGCGCCGTCGCTGCCGAGCGCGACGACCCCCGCGAACAGCAGCGCGCCGGTCCACGCGTGGTCACCGTCGATCGAGTAGCCCAGCGCCCACGCGATGAGCAGCGGCAGCGCGATGATCGTCAGCGCCGTGAACGAAGTGATCGACAGAGCCGCCGCCCAGGCCCCGCGGACCCGGGCCTCGGCGTCGCGCTCGCCGAGCTCGAGCCCGGCGAGCATCCCCAGCGCCCCGGCACCCAGCAGCAAGACTGGGCGGATGTCACGGATCAGCTCGTCGTCGAGCAGCCCCAGCAGCGGGCCCAGCACGATCCCCAGCGCGATGTACTCGATGCCACCAGCGAAGCTGAACCGCCGGGCCAGGCGCTCGACCGCGAGGTGGGTGATCACGTAGCCCACGCCGACCGCGGCGAGCAGCACGATGATCCGCTGGAAGGTCTCGTCGCTGAGGCCGGCCGCCAGCGCGGTCCGTGGCCACATCATGATCGCCATGAGCACCATGATCACCAGGCCCGCGAGCACGCAGCTCACCCGTAACGTCCTGCCGCCGAAGCGCGAGCACGAAGGGGGTCGATCCAATTAGTCGCAAGCTAGAGCAGTCTCGTCGCCGGCGCCATGGGGTTTACAATGGGGGACGGTGATAACCTGGCACCGTGGCACGCGTGCTGGTGTTGGTTGTTTTGTGTGGTGCATTGGGCTGCGGTGAGACCGGGCGCGCCCCGGCTGACCGGCGGCCGGCCGTCGCCCAGGTCGAGGCCACTCCCAGTCCCGAAGTGAGCCCACCCGGCGCCAGCTTCGACGCGCAGCTCTACGCCGAGGATGTGCCGCTCGGCCAGCTCCCGCTGTCGGTGTCGATCGAGACGCTCGGAGGCGTCGCGACCGTGCTCTTGCCGCGCGGGTGCCAGCTGCCCTGCGAGCACAGCGAGGTGTTCACCACGGCGCTCGCCAACCAGCCCTCGGTCGAGCTCCACGTGGTGCAGGGCGAGGCCGAGCTCGCCGCCCACAACCGCGAGATTGGACGCATGCACCTGAGCGGGCTGCCGCCAGCGCCCGCTGGTGTGCCACAGATCCGGGTGAGCTTCTCGGTCGACGCGCGCGGCCGGCTGCGGGTCAGCGCCCAGGATCTCGCCAGCCACGCGGTGCGTCCGGTCAACGTCGCGGGTCCGCGGGGCGAGCCGGTCACGGCCGAGCAGGTTCGCCAGCTGCAGGTCGGGGCACCGAACTTGGCCGCGGCGCCGGTCGACCCTGCCGCGGCCAAGGTGTCGCTGTTCGAAGCTGACGTCGCGACCGACCGGCTGCCGCTGTCGATCGGCGTTGAGACCGTGCGGGGCGAGGTGGCGGTCCTGTTCGCTCGTGGCAGCCTGATGCCCGCCCGCCGGACCGAGATATTCTCGACGGCGCTCGACAATCAGGCCCAAGTCGAGGTTCATCTGATTCAGGGCGAGCGGGCGCTGGCGGTCGACAATCGGACGCTGGGTAAATTCGTGCTGACCGGAATTCCACCGGCCGAGCGGGGGATCCCGCAGATCGAGCTGACGCTCGCGGTCGACACCAACGGGGTGCTCTCGGCCAGCGCGATCGACCTCGGGACCCGGCGCCAGCAGCAGGTCGAGATTGTCGCGGGGGCGAGCGCTGGTCTGTCGCAGGCCGATGTTGACCGGATGCTCGCGGACGCCGTGGCTGCACGGGCCCAGGACGATCAGCTGCGTGGGCGGATCGCCGCGCTCAACGAGCTCGATTCGTTGATCCATGGCGCTCGCGGGCTGCTGGCGAGCCTGCGTTCGGGAGGTCGCGCGACCACGATCCAGGCGCTCGAGGTGGCCCTGCAAGCCGCGGTGTCAGTGGTTGGTGTGGACCCCCGCGAAGCGGATCTCGCCGCGGTCGCGGCCGCACGCAGCCGACTCGAGGCCGCGTCCCATCAGGCGAGTCGCGAGCTCTACGCGACGGCGGGCCCCTCGCAAGTACAATGACCCCCACAGACACCGTGGTGGCGAGTCATCACGCTGCGCCTCGTGCCGTGCATACATGAACGATCACATGACCTACAGGCCAAGCTGGGGCCGTGAAAGTCAGGGGGGCGCCCACCGTTGCCGGCTCGTGACCCGGTTGGCCTTCACGATCGCCGCTCTGACCGCGACGGGCTGCCAGGTGAGCGGGAGCCAGGCCCCCGAGCGGCTCGCCGCGCCGACCCACGCGAGGGCGCCCGCGTCGTCCGACGTCCGGCTCACCCGCGAGCTGGTCGGACGCTACGGGCTCGCGCTGACGGCCTTCGATCGCGGCGAGTACCAGCTCGCCGCCGACATGTTCACCCAGCTGTTGCTCGCGCTCCCGCCCGATCCCCGCGAGGATCACCTGCGCCACCTGCTGGTCCAGCACATCGGCTGGTCGCTGCTGGGCCACTACGACGTCGACGCGGACGTGGCCGCGCTCGATCGCGGTGAGCAGACGCTCGAGCGCTACCTGGTCCGGCACGAGGCCCTGCTCCCCACAGCCCACGCCGAGCGCGAGGTGATCTACGCCCTGCTCGGGGAGTACCAGCTTCGCCGCGACGGGAAGCCGCCGCCCGACGCCAACGCGCGGCTGGTCGCCCTGGTCGAGGCGACCCAGACCGGGTTCGAGCGGCAGTCCGCCCGCTCGGGTCAGGCGGCCGACGACGCGCTGGTCCGGGTGATCGAGGTCGAGGCGATCCCCTGGGCCCACCTCGACGACCCCCGGGTCCAGGCGTTCCTCCGCGACCCGCGAGCCCTCGGCCCGACGCTGTTCGACAAGCCCGGTCAGCCGCTCAACCCCACCCGGGTGCTGGTCCGCGGGCGGGTCCACCCGACCGACGCGGGCACGGGCAAGCGGGCTCACGCGCTGCTGAAGCTGGCCCGCCCGGCCGCCGAGCGCTGCTACGAGGGCGCGCTGAGCCGCGGCGCGGGCATCGTCGAGCGGGTTCGGCTCGACCTGACCTGGGCCCCCAGCGGTCTCCCTGAGGTGAACTTCGGCGGTGATCATCAGCTCGACGCGGCCGCCCAGACCTGCGTGCGCGAGGCCGTGCGCGAGGCCGACGGCGCCGCCGAAGGTCGTCCGGCGCCGGGGCACGTCGAGCTGCGGCTGACCTTCTTTGTCCAGTTCGAGACTGCGGGGCCCGACAAGTACGCGCTCGACACCGACAGCTTTGGGCTGACATCGCCGAACACCAACGGCGTCCCGTGGCTCGAGCTCTGACTGGTCCGCTCAGTGACGAGGCTCGACCTCGAGGGCCATGATCGCGTCGTGGATCGCCGTGCGCTCGGCGGCGAGCCGCCCGGCGAGCTCCGCCTGGGTCGTGATCACCCACAGCCCCCGCGCCCGGTCAACGAGATCGGCAGCGCGCTCGCTGAACGACAGCGCGGCGGACCCCGCCAGCGGCAGCCCGGCCAACGCCAGCAACGCCCACGGCCACGCGGTCGCAACCCCAAGCGCGACGCTGAGCGCCACCCAGTTGAGCGGAAACAGCAGCAATCCGGCGATCAGCTTGATCGTTGCGATCACGGCCTCTTCTCGCCTGGCGATCCGCAGGCTCAACCACCCGACCAGGCGATACACTGGATAGTGCGTGAGCATGCCGAGCAGCGCGGGGCCGAGCAAGATCGGCATGACCACCGCGTGCCGCAGCACGTAGCGGCGGATCGCAGCCCCGGGGATCTCGGCGGGGTGGTCCAGCGGCAAGCCCAGCATCGACATCTGCGCGGCGTAGCTGCGGACCCGCTCGGTCAGCTGCTCGAGCGACTCGGGCGCCCGCTCGCGCAGCTGCTGATAACCATCGACGAGCCGCCGCCGCACGTCGAAGTCGTCGAGCGGAGCGGCCCCGGCGTCCCGGCGCGCGCCCGACAAGATCCGCGCCGCGTGCTCGGCCAGGCGCAGCGCCTGCGCGTCTTCGGCTTGAAGCGTGACCTGGCCCAGCGCCTGGGTGATCGCGTCGTTGAGGGCCTGGACATCCGCGGCCGAGGCCCGCAGCTGCGCGTCGAGCTCGAGCTTGGGGGTGACGATCGGCTCGCCGTAGATCAGCAGCGCGTCGCTGCGAAACGTGGCCTTGCGGCTGTAGTCGATCCCGACCGGGACGATGCGAACCGGGACCTCTCGGCTGGCGCTCGCAGCGATCCGCGCCGCGCCGGTCTTGAGCGGCTTGAGCTTGGGATCGCTGTGGGTGGTGCCCTCGGGGAACAGCGCCAACACCTTGCCGCCGGCCAGCAGCTCGATCGACTGCAAGATGATCTCGCGGTTCTTGCTGGGGTCGGCCCCGTCTTCGGCTCGGTAGACCGGCAGGCACTCGAACCCACGCACGAAGTGCTTGACCACCGGCATCCGAAACAGGGGCGCCTTGGCCAAGAACGTGACGGGTCGCGGCGACTCGCACAGGATGAACAGCGGATCGAGCAGCCCGTTGGGGTGGTTGAGCACATACAGCAGCGGCCCATCCACGGGCACCCGGGCGGCGTCGACGTTGTCGATCCGGCGAAAGAAGATCCGCAGCAGCAGGCGGGACAGGGCGGTCAGTAGAGCGCGCATTCAGTGACTACTCGGGGCTGCTCGCGGTTGGGTCTGGGTCTTGCTTGGCGTCGGCGTCGGAGGTGGCGGTGGCGCGGGCCTGGGCGTCCTCGAGCTGCTTGCGCCAGCTCGCGAGCCGGTCGCGCGCGGGTTGCTCGAGCGGCCCCGCCTCGAGTCGCTGCAGCGGATCCGGTGGGATCTTCTCGGCCAGCCACTCGCGCACGGTTCGATCGACGTCGACGTCGATCGGCTCGCTGACCAGCTCGCGGCGCAGGTACTCGGTCAGCAGGTGGGCCTCGAAGTTCGGCAGCCGCCAGACCAGGTCATCGCCGTTGATGTCGAACAGGCTGTGATCCAGGGCCCACTGCGGCTCGTACAGCGCCCGCCACCCTCGCTGCTTGGCGAGCTCGTCGAGGGCGGCTCGGGTCTGCGCCGAGCGCTTGATGGTTCGATAGCCCACCACGTCGACCAGCGCCGCGCGAGCCCGCGGCTGCTCGTAGTCGACCAGCGGCGCGACCAGAGCTTCGGCGTAGGCGTCCCAGTCCACGAAGTGATCGTTCTCGACCATGCTCGCGAGCACGCCGACAGGGACCGGGCGCTCGCCAACCTGCGCGCGGGCGGCCGCTGGATCGACGCCAAACTTTGGCCACAGCCCCAGAGCGACCTCGTCCAGGCGCGCGCGTCGGTCGACACGGATCGGCCCGGTGAAGTCGCGGCGCGAGAAGATCAGCAAGCGCGGCAGCGGCCGGAGGTCGCGCTCGAGCTCGCGCTCGTCGACCGTGCTCGACGCGCCGGGCTCGGCGTCGGCGCCGAGCAGCGCCTCGATCTGTTGGTGACGCTGCTCGACCCCATCGAGCACCACGACCACGTGCCCGTCGCGGATCAGGGCGCCCAGAAATTCGGGCGGCAGCTTGGCGTCGAGCGTGTCGATCTTGCACAGGTGCTCGACGACGAGCGCGTGGAGCTGCTCGCGATCGAGCGGGTGGGTCTCGAACCACTGCGCGGCGACGTCGACGTAGATCGGGATGACCTTGCGATCGGCGAGCAGCTCACGCGCGACGGCCCGCGCGAGCTGACTCTTGCCAGTGTGGGCGTTGCCAAAGATCACGGTGCGCCGCGGGGCGCTGCGAGCCTCGAACAGCTCGGCGACCAGCGCGGCGGGGCTGTCGATCGGCACGTCCTTGCGGCGGCTGAAGCTCAGCCGCGGGAACACGGGCGGCAGCTGCTCGCGGTAGCCGCCCCGGTCGCGGATCTCGGCTTCGTGCTTCGTGTAGGCGCGGGCGATCCACAGCTGACACACCTTGGCGTGATCGAAGTAGCGGGCCCGCAAGAACGGTCGCGTGCGGAGCCCGGCCAGCCAACCGTCACCCCCGAAGCGCTGGAGCATCCAGCGGTCGAGCTTGTGGACGCCGATCGGATGCACAAACAAGAGCGGGCGAAGCAACAGGCCAAACGCGAGGCCGGGCACGACCATGACCAGGATGTTCTTGAGCCACCCATCTCGCTCGGAGCCCCACCAGTCGCTGAACGTGCGCCAGGTCTTGGCCACGCGGTTGGGCGCCTCGGAGGCGGCCTCGCGGCTGCGGGGCCTTCGTTGCCGCGGTCGGTCTGGCGCAGGTGTCGGCGTGGGCTTCAGCTCGGGCACCGTCGGGACGACGATCGGTGGCGTTGGGCCTGGCGCTCGCACGACCGCGAGCTCGCGCAGTCGCTGGCGCAGCGCCTGGCTGGTCTGGACCGCCGCAGACAGGCGCGAGAACAGCTCGTCGACCTTGGCCTGGCCGCCGTGGCGCCGGACCCAGCCGGCGACCATCAGCTGGGTCTCCTGGTTGCTGGCGTTGGGCTCGAGCAAGGGCGCGAGCAGCTCGAGCAGCTCGGGGCGACCGCCGTCGAGCTTGGGGATCCGCTCGAGCGCGTCGCGGGCGAGCGGTCCGAGCTCGGGGTCGTCGATCACCGCGACCAACCCCGCGGCGAGCTGGATGTCGTCGGCGACGTAGCGGCCCATGCCCACGGCCACCGCCTCGACGGTAGGCCGGTGAAGCTCGCGCGGCGGATGGCCCGGATCCATGTACTGCAAGAGCAGCTCGCGCGAGCGAGCCTCGACCGTTCCGCCGCGCCAGCCCAGCTGCGCGACCGCCCCGATCGCCTGAGCCCGCAGCGCGTTGTCGGTGAGCCACGTCGTCTGGAACACCATCAGCAGGCTGTCGATCGCTTTTTTGCGGGTGGCGCCGCTGGGCTCGAGCACCAGCAGCGCCTCGATGACCTTCCGGCGAAGCTCGATGTCCACGCCGCTGGGCAGCAGCTCGACGAGGGTCTCGCTGAACTGCTGCGGCGCAAACGGCTTGCTGGCGAGCAGCTTGGTCAGCCGCTTGGCCGAGTCGAGTGGGCGGGTGCTGCAGCCGCTCGTCTGCCCGTCGCGGAGACACGGCCGGCTCAGGTAGATGCCCAGGGCGTCGGCCAAGCCCGGCTGCTGCGCCGCGCTGGCGTGATGGCCGAGGTTGGTGAGCGCGTCGATGAAGTAGCGGGACCACGCCCACCCCATGTACGTCGAGGCGCGCTTGTCACGGAGCGAGGCCAGGCGATCCAACCCCTGCGCGGGCACGTTGGTCACGTCCGCCAGATAGCCGAGCGCCTGCTTGACGTCGTCGCAGCTGCGTCGCTCGCACCCACCGTCCACGCAGCAGTCCCCGCCCTCGCAGCACTGGGTCTGCGCGATCGTGCTGGTTGGGTCCAGCCGGTACAGCAGGCAGTCGACGACCTCGCGCTCTTCGCGATCCGAGAGCTCGCCCAGATCCTCGCCGCGTCCGCTACAGATCAGTCGGGCAGCGTCCGCCGAGCCAGCCTGGGCCGGCAGCGCGATCATGGCGACCCAGACCGCCACGAGCACGACAACGAGTCGCCGGATCACCTCACCATGATACCCGATCTGCGCACCTCACGACGCGCCGCGGCTCGGTCGAGAGCGCCTGCACACCCATTGTCCACGCTCGATCGAAGATCGTCGTATCATCCGGCCCACCTCGGCGACGGCTATGGCATCCATGATCTACCGCAACCCACTCCACGCCCCCGCGACCTGTCTGCTCGGTTCTCTCGCCTGCGTCGCGCTGTCGAGCTTGTCGCCAGGTGTGGCCTGGGCCGGGACCATCACCGCGCAGGGCAACGTCACCGCGCTCGACGACATCACCCAGATCAACAGCGTGTCTGGTACGGCGTTGTTCGACGAGGGCCCGACCGGCGACGTGCCGCTCGACCAGTACGCGGACGCTGGGCTGACCCTGCACGTCGACGATCTCAGCGCGATCTTGCCGGGCGTCACGGTCATGGGCGCCTCGATCAACCCGATCTACGTCAAGCCTGGCAAGCACTTCCCCGACCCGATCGCCGGGGGCGGCGTGGCGCTGGGCACCGCGGTGTTCTACGCCGGGGCCATGACCTTCAGCGAGCCCGTCACCCAGTTTGGCCTGACCGCGGGTGGGGGCGCTGGCACGCAGTACATCACGGTCTGGGACCTCAACGGCGAGCTGCTCGGCCAGGTCAGCTGGGAGCCCGAAGAAGAGGACGCCGGGTTCGTGGGCATCGACACCATGGGCGTGCCGATCGGCTTGCTCACCTACGGCAACGACGACCTGTTTGGCGGCATCGACTACACGATCAACGGCTCGGGCAGCGTCTCCGACACGTGGGTGTGGGGGCTGGGCGTGCCATGTCTGACGGCGGCGGACTGCCTCGACGACACCGGGCCGTGCACGGAGTTCGAGTGCAACGCGGGGGTGTGTGCGTACCCCAAGACCACCAATCCGTGCGACGACGTCGACGTCTGCACCGACGCCGACACCTGCACCGAAGGTATGTGCATCGGCGTGGCGATCAGTTGCGCCGACACCAACCCCTGCACGCTCGACACCTGCGACTCTGAGCGCGGGTGCATGAACACGCAGATCGAAGCGTGCTGCCTGAGCGACGAAGACTGCCCCGAGGGCGACGAGTGTCTGCTCGGCTCGAACACCTGCGTCCCGGGCCCGCCACCGCCGCCCATGACCACCGACGACGGCGACGACGAGACCGAGACCGGTGAGCCGCCCAGCGAGACCAGCGGGGGCGAGACCGGGCCAGCGATCGATGAGTCGGGCGGCGGCTGCGGGTGCAGCAGCGACGAGCGTGGCGGCGGGGCGCTGGTTGGCCTGCTGGCCCTAGCGCTGCTCGGCATCGGTCGGGGCCGACGACGCGACCAGCTGGACGCTGAGCCGCGCCAGTGATCCTCGGACCCGTGAGCCCGAGCCGCCCGGTCCTTGCAGACTGGGACCCCATGGGGAAGAATGACCCTGATGCGAGCCGCGGTGTCGTGTTTGGTTGGGACGCATGCGCGGGCGCTCGTGCCCGGGCTCCTCACAGCTGTGGTGCTCGTCTCGGGCTGTGACGTCGACAACGCGGGCGCCGCGTTCGCTGGCGATGGACTGGACGCGGGCGGCAGCGAGGGACCCGAGGACAGCGACGGCAGCGAGGGCGAGGGCGAGACAGGGGACGCCGACGAGAACGCGCCCCAGAGCGGCTGCGACGCGCCAAGCCCGTACATGGGCGGCTGGGACATCGGCTGCTGCCAGGCCGAGGTGACCCCGAGCGAGTGGGCCCCGGGCGGCGTCGGGCCGGGTACGGTCATCCCGGACTGGACCTTCACGGATCAGTTTGGCGACGCGGTCCGGGTCTACGACTTCTGCCACCAGGCGATCTACTTCGAGTACGCGGCGATGTGGTGCGGCGCGTGCCAGGGCCACGCCCCCGAGGTCGCGAACTTGTTCAATAGCTACGAGGCGCGGGGCCTGATGACGCTCACCTACATGAGCGAGAGCGTCAACGGCGGCCCCGCGACCCAGGCCGACGTCCAGGCCTGGGCGAGCGACTATGGCCAGGCCGGCCTCGTCGTGTTCAGCAGCGCGCAAGACGTCTGGTATCCGTTCGGCGCCGACGTGGGTGGCGGCTCGTTCAGCATCTCGCTGCCGGGCACCATGCTCGTCGGGACGGGCGGCAAGATCGCCAGGCTCGGGATCCCCACGATCCAAGAGATCGAGCTGGTCATTCCTGGCGAGTAGGCCGGGCGATCACTCGGTGCCCCACGGAGGCGTGCGTGCGCTCGCTGGCACTGCGACGCCTCGCCGCTGATCGACGACGCACAACTTTCGACTTGTGGTGTCGCCCTCACGCTTCACAGAGCCCGGGTACGACTCGACACGCGCGAGCACAGGCGCGAGGAGCAGGAGGCAACAGTGAAGATGTACTTTGGCGTGTTCCCCAACCCCCGCGAGGCCCAGACGGCTCATGACGCGCTGAATGAACGCGCGAGCGAGCTGCGCTGGGAGCCCGAGCGGGTGCACATGGTCGTCCACGAATACGATGTCCGACAAAAGGCACTGCGGCGCACGGGGGGCATCGCGTGGCCACTGGCGATCTTCTCGGCGCTGCTGTTCGGCGGTGTCGCGGCGGCTGCCCTCACGCTGTTCGTGCGCGGTGCGTTTGGTGGGGCCCCCGCCCAGCCGGAGATCAGCCGCATGGACCCCACGGGGGTCGTGCTGCTGAGTGTCGGCGCGGCGGTGCTCGGCGGATTGCTCGCGGCGATCCTGACCCACATGGCGATCCGCGCTCGCATTAGTCGGCTCGAGAACGAGCTGGCCGAGGGGCGCGCCGTGTTGCTGGTCGTGGGGCCCAAGCGGCGCAGGCGGGACATCATGCAGGCAATGTCCAATGTCGGCGCGGTCCGGACCGGCGCGTTCTAATTGGACGACTTGGTCGACTCCGAATGCGCGAATGCAGCTGGCGCTGACGCATCTTTGGTGAGCGGTTGATGCGCGGCGCTCGTGGTATTGTCGTCTGCAAATATGTGAACGTCGTCGATCGGGTATTGCCAATTCGGAGTCCGCTTCTAGAGTGGACCGGCGCCCACGAGCGAGCCTTGGCGGACCAATGACGGTATCGCAGCTTGCACGAAGCGGCGCCGAACGGAGTCAAGTCATGCAACACGAATACGAACGAAACCGAGAATCACAGATGGGCCGCGGCGATGGCCGCCAGTACAGCCAGCACGACGACGATCGCTGGTCCCAGTCTCAATCCCATGACCCGGACGATGACCGGGGCGGGCGCGGGCGCCGACAGTCTGGCGGCCAGCACATGTCGTCCTTCGACCGGGAGCGAGGGCGAGAGGGCGGCCGGTGGGGTCAAGGCCAAGGGTTCGAAGACCGCGACTTTGGCGGGCGCGACTTTGGCGGGCGCGAGGGCAGGTGGTCCGGAGGCAGCAGCGGTCATGGCGATCGCGGCGGCAGCAGCGAACACCGCGACTACGGTGAGGACTACGGCAGCCGTGGCGGGTCCGGCAGCCGCGGGTATGGAGGTGACCGGTTCGGCTCCGACTCACGGTTCGAGGAGCGCATCCAGGGCTCTGACTACCAAGGCGGCCGCGGGCGGAGCTCCGGCTCGCAAGGGTGGAGCGGCAGCTCCGGGATGCAGGGCGGCTCCGGGATGCAGGGCGGCTCCGGGATGCAGGGCCAGCAGGGCCAGCAGGGCATGCAGGGCCAGCACACCGGCCTCGGCAGCGGCTACCGGGACATGGGTGGCTCGTTCGAGAGTCAGGAGCAGCGCAGGTGGAGCCAGAGCGGCGGACGCGGCTTCCGGGGCAAGGGTCCCAAAGGCTACAAGCGCTCCGATGACACCATCTGCGAAGATGTCTGTCAGCGGCTCGAGGACGCCGACGTGGATCCCAGCGAGGTCAGCGTCAAGGTCGAGGACGGCAAGGTGACGCTGACGGGCACCACCGACAGTCGGTGGGACAAGCGCACGATCGAGGACATCGCGTACTCGGTCCGCGGTGTCAAAGACGTCCACAACCAGCTGCAGGTCGAGTCTGGCGAGTCGGACGAGCAATCCGGTGATAGCGAGCAAAAATCCAACTGGCGCAGCTCGGGGATGTCCGGCAAATCCGAGCAGAAAGAGCACCAGCCGCGCGCGAGCTGAACCACGCACGTGGCTGCAATCGGGCTCGCTTCGAGCCTGGCCGACCCCGGGCTCACCTCGAGCCCGGGGTCGCGTCGATCGACCCCAGCGCCGCAAAAATGGCCTTGCTCGATCGCTTGATCCCGGACGAAACCAATTCAAAACGACACATCATGTCATCCGCAAACAAGGCTACAACGCTGAGCGACACCAACAAGTTGCTCGAAGATCTCATCAAGCTCGATTACGACGCCATCGAGGCCTACGACGCCGCGATCAAGCGCCTGAAGGACGCCGAGTCGAAGCGGCAATTGTCCGAGTTTCGCAACGACCACCAGCGGCACACCCAGAACCTGGGCAGGTTCATGAAACAAGCCGGCAAGGACCCACCGACGGGTCCCGGGCTCAAGCAGATCCTGACCAAGGGCAAGGTCGTCCTCGCTGACATCTCTGGTGACCAGGCGATCCTCAAGGCCATGAAGAGCAACGAGGACGACACCAACGCCGCCTATGAGCGCGCGGTCCAGCATGAGGGGACCTCCGCGGAGCTGCGCGACACGCTGCGCGAAAACCTCAATGACGAGCGCCGCCATCGCAGCTGGATCGAGCGCCGAATCAAAGAGATCTAGGAGATCTAGCGCGCCGATGTCCCCCACGGGCGCGCTGTCGTCAGCGTGTGCCAAGGTGGGGGTCTTCATTGGTGGCGTTTTAGCAGCAGCTTGCGGAGCGAATTCGACCACGCCTCGAACTCTTTGATGCGTGCTCGAAGACCAACGCCGTGACCGGGGTTGTTGTTTTCCGGCTCCGACAGCGCCTCCGCCAGCATCTTGCGATGCAGGGTAATGGCGTTTTGCACGGTGCGGAGGACCGTCCACAGCTGGAGATCGATCTGCTGCTCGTGCTCGAACACCATATGATCGGCGCCATAGGCGTGCCCGACCCGGCACCGATAGCGCTGATCATGCAATTCATACAGCGTCCCGCCGCACTCGGGACACACCATGGTCGACGGTCGGCCGATCTTCTCGAGTTCGTCGGTGGTGAGTGTGGGATCAACCACCATTCGTGCCTCGGTAATTAGATCCTTGGGCACCTCGGGCGCGGTCGTGGCGATCGGTCTGTAGACCATCTCGACGAGCAGCTGCGAGAGCTCGGAGGCCGCGGCGCAGCCGTCCACTTCCGTCGCCCGCATGGCGCTTCGCGGCATGCTCGAGAACGTGACGGTGCTGGGATCCTGAACCAGCGCGAGCCCGCCGCAGCGCTTGATCGCGGCGAGCCCGGCTGCTCCGTCGCTCAACAGCCCGCTCAGGACCACACCGATCGCTCGCCAGCCGCGGGTGATCGCGACCGAGCGAAACAGCACGTCGATGCTGGGGCGCGCGCGGTTCTCGGTTGGCCCGTGTACCAGCCGCAGATGATCGTCGACCAGGATCATGTGAACCCCCGGAGGGGCGACATAGATGCGTCCATGCTCGAGGGCGGCACCATGCTCGGCGTAGACACAGTCGAGCATGGTGGCGCGATCGATCACCCGGTCGAGCGTGCGCGGACCATTGGCGCCCGAGTGGAGCACCAGCAGCAAGGTGGCGGGGAGATCTGGGGACAGCGCCCCGACCAGCTCCAGCACGGCCTGAAGTCCACCTGCGGAGCCTCCTATGACGACGAGATCGTGATTGCCCGATGTGAACATGGCCTGACGGGTGGGTTGACTCGATGTTCAGAAGTATCCGCGGAAGGTGAACAGGCCGATCAGCGCCCCGCGATCGTCCGCCAAATTGGCGGCCACCGACACGCCGATCACCTGGGTCAGCGCATTGAAGTACACGCCGCCGCCGACATTGTGGGCGATGTCGAGGTCCCCGCGTTGATCCCCGGTGCCGATCCCCAGGTTGAAGTTGTACTCGGCCATGATCGCCAGCGGGACGGGGTGGGTGTCGACCGTCAGCGCCAGCCCGCTCTGGAACAACCCCCGCGCACCCTGGACGGTCTGATCTTCACCGTCGTACGCGCGCTGGCGCTGGCGCTCACCACCACCGGCGACCCCGACCTGCAGCCCGACAAAACGCGTGATGCTCTGGGCCAGGGCGACGTGCAGGAGACCGCCGAGCGCGGTGTCCACCGTGGTCGTGTAGCGCGCAGCTTCGACCAGGTCTGGGGCGCCGCCGGCCGCGAGCTGATTGCTGAGCGCGGAGAAGCCTGGGTTGAGCGCCAGCCCGCGAACCCCGAGCCCCTGGATCTGCGGTCGAAACGAGAGCGCCGTGGTCTCGCGCTGAAGCGCGCGCACGACCACGCTGGCGTTCCACGTGTAGCCCGCCGACGCGCCGAGGTTGATGAGCCTCTCAGCCTGGCGGCTCACGCCCGCGATGCCGGTGATCTCGGCGTCGATGCCGACCCACTCGTTGAAGCGGATCCCGCCATCGGCTCCGGCGGCGCCAGCCAGGTACGAGGCCCGCCGGCTCGAGTCCATCATCTCCTCGCGCTTCTGGTCGAGGATCCCGCCGCCGCCGAAGGTCAGGCCAAAGCGCGAGGTTGGGAGCGCGCTGCTGATGAATTGCGGGCGCACGAATGGGTGCTGGCCAAGCGTGCGCTGGCGATAACTACGTTTGAGCTGCTCGATGCGCCTGGCGTCGATTCGCTCACGCCACGCCTCGTCCGTGATGGGCGGGTCGTCGTGGATCTCGACGATGACGACCTCTGGCTGCTGGACAGTCGACAGTGAAGGAGTTGCGGGGGAGGGGGCGCTGAGCAGCCCGGTGACGAAGAGGGAGGTTTGAAAGAACTGCGAGAACATGACGCGCAAACCGTACCCTCGACAATGAGGGCAGCAATGCACATGCCATCGCAGTGATTTCGGTCGGCGTCGTGTTTAGCCGATTGAATGAGGGATTTTTTCGCCGCGCATTCCTTGCCCAATACGCGGTGTTGGCGAATCTCTACGCGCTGCAGCAGCAGCGGAGCGACGCGACGTCGGGCGACAGCGGCATCGACTCGCAGCTCGACGCGAGCGACTCCAACAGCGACTCGAGGGGATCGGCACACTCGACGCTCGAGAAGGTCTCGAGCGTGGCGACGGGCCACTGGGGCTGGTCTGTCGGGCACGACGTGACCGCGCAGCCGAGCTGCTGCTGCTCGCACACGACGGCGCAGCTGTCGAACTCGGCCGCGCCCACGCACGCGCTCCAGGCCCCGGTTGGGCCGCCCTCGACGACCAGGTGGACATCGAGGGCCTGAATCTGGTTGGGCAGGATCTCGGCGACGCGTACGGCCCCGTCGAATCCGTCACGGTCGACCCGCAGCGTCGCGCTGGGGCCCGGCAGCTGGGCCGCGTCGCACACATAGCCGCCCTCGGGCGCGTCATCGAGCTCGCACGCGATCGGGGAGCCGGTGCCGTCATCCGCTTCGATCGTGACGATCGCGGCGACGGCCTGCAGCATGAACTTGGGCGAGACACGAAAGCCCTCGGTGGGCGCCGGGGTCGGGATGTCGGTGTCGCCGCTGGTGTCGTCGTAGGTGTCTTCGTAGCGTCCATCATCGCCAGCGTCGTCGCCAGTGCCCAACAGCCCACAGCCGGCCGAGGCGCCGCCCACTACGCCCGCCAGCACGCCCGCCAGCACAACGGCGCGAGAGGGCGTCAACGCAGACCGCGACGAGCGGCGGGTGAGGTTGGTGATGATCCTGTTCATGCGAGCTCACTCCCGGGTCGTGATCGCGGCGCCGTTGATCGTGCCCACCACCGACGCGAACCCGGGACCCGCGTCCTGCAGCGCGAGCCCCCACGCGTCGAGCTCCGGGACCCCGTCGAGCAAGCCGATCTGCTTGTTGGCGGGGACCAGAAAGTCGTGGTTGTAGAGCAGGTCTTCGTTGAAGCGGACGCCGATGTGCTCGAGCAGCTCGTTGGCCACGTCGGCGCTCACGCCCGCCGCTGACTCGCACCAGTAGTCCCCGAGCACCAGCACGTTCGCGCCCGCTTCGAGCATCGCGCCGATCTGTGCCGGGGTGACCTCGCCGCAGAAGTCGGCGATCACCACGTCGTAGGCGAGCGGATCGACGCTTGCGAGCGAGGTGAAGGTGATCGCGCCGAGCTTGTCGACCATCGCGAAGAACGGCTCGACGTTGCCAGCCAGGCAGCCGAGCGGGTCCACGCGCGGGTCGCAGTCGCCGATCCACAGCAGGTTCAGGTCGCCGGGGATGTCGCCGTCGCCGTCGCCGTCGCCGTCGCCGTCGCCGTCGCCGTCACCATCGCCGTCGCCGTCGCCGTCACCGTCGCCGTCGCCGTCGCCATCGCCGTCGCCGTCGCCATCACCATCACCGTCACCGTCGCCGTCGCCGTCGCCGTCGCCGTCGCCGTCGCCACCCTCCGCGAGGTACGAGAACACGTTCTCGAACATGGCGAGGTTCCGGGTGGGGATGCCGGTCTTCCCCCATACGACGATCCGCGAGTCGGGGTGGATCGGCCACGCCTCGGGCCACGCTTCGCCAGTCTCGGTGGTGTCGCTGCCGTCGTCGTCGGTGATCGCCGCCGAGGTCCCCTGGCTCGTGCCGCTGTCGTCTCCGACCGACTCATCCTCGCTCGGTGTACCCCAGCGCACGCACGCACCGAGGCCAGTCAAGCCCAGCACCGCCACGAGCGCGCTTCGGCAGCGCATCAAAACTGGCCCCCGAACCCC
>NZ_PVNL01000107.1 GCF_002994635.1 Enhygromyxa salina
CCCCATCTCCATCTCCGTCCCCATCTCCATCTCCATCCCCATCTCCATCCCCGTCCCCGTCCCCGACGGTGCTGGTCTCGGCGTGCGTGTCGCCGAGGTCACCACTCGTGGGCGTGGCCGCGCAGCCGTACGTGGCGACCATGATGAGCGCGGCGAAGGAGATCGGCAGGTACGAGCGCATGACGATCGGAAGGATAACGGTGCGGCCGCCGAGGATCCGATCTCGACCGAGATGAGCGACCACGACGTGAACGAGCAGCTCGCGGCCACGCGAGGCGCGGCGGAGGTGCGCAAGCGCGCTGACCTGAGAGGCCGTCGACGCCCTGACGGCCGAGCAATCCGGGCAAAGATCCGTGAGCGAATCGCTGAGGACCCGGTCACCATCTCCAACTGAGGGCACTGGCCGGAGTGGTCCACTCGAGATGTCCGCACCACGCGGGACCCCTCAAATCGCCGCTGCCTCGTTCGCGCTGGTGACCACTCCGGCGCCGCATCTGCTGGTGATGGGCAGGTGATCTACGAGGCGGTCAAAAACAACGAAGAGAAGCGCTCGCAATCGCAGCAGCGGTGAAAACGCGGAGCTATTGTGATGCGAGTGGGGAGCACCCAGCACGACGTCGGAATCTGTCTGCTCGACGCGGACGGTGCCGTGCTCGAGTTCGACGCCGACTTCGCGCGGATCGTCGAGCTGCCGTGGGCGAGCGTGTCGGTTGGGCGGGTGCTGTCCGAGCTGGTCCGGTGGGCACCGCCGCTGCCGCTGCCCAGTGGTGCAGCGACGTCGGTCCAGCAGGATCTCGGCGACGCCCGGGTCGAGCTCGTGATCCGAACCGCGACGACGGGGCCGGTGGCGTACTGCGTGAGCGCCGAGCGGAAGCACACCGAGACCGTGCTCGCGCGCCAGCTACGGGTCGCGCGGCAGACTCTCGACTCGGTGATCGAGGCCTCGCCGCTGGCGATCCTCACGGTCGATGAGCGCCAGCGCGTGGTCATGTGGAACCGCGCGGCCGAGCGAACCTTCGGCTGGACGCGCGAGGAGATCTTGGGCCGGCCGTATCCGCTGGTGCCCGAGGACGAGCGGCCCGAGTTCGAGGAGTTGTTCGACAAGGTCGTGCTGCGTGGCTCGGGGTTCACCGGGGTCGAGAGCACGCGCCTGCGCAAAGATGGCTCGCGCGTCGAGACGCGCATGCACACGGCCCCGCTGCGTGACGCCGAAGAGCGGGTGACGGGCGCGATGGCGATGCTCGAGGATCTCACCAAGACGCGGCTGCTCGAGGAGAAGGTCCGTCACAGCCAAAAGATGGAGGCCGTGGGTCGGCTCGCGGGTGGCATCGCCCACGACTTCAACAACCTGCTCACGGTGGTGTTTGGGGCGGGTGAGCTGTTATCGCTCGATCGCACGCTGTCGCCGAGCTCCCGCGAGCGCGTGTCGGAGATCCTCGGAGTCGCGCAGTCGGCCCGCGAGCTGGTCGCCCAGCTGATGACCTTCAGTCGGCGCCAGGTGGTCCGCCCGCAGGTGATCGACCTGAACGAGCGCCTGCGCGAGTCGGGCAAGCTGCTGCGCCGGCTGATCGGCCACGACATCACGCTGGAATTCGACGTCCCCGACATCCCCGCGTGGGTGCGGCTCGATCCCTCGCAGCTCGATCAAGTGCTGGTCAACCTCGCCGTCAACGCTGCCGACGCGATGCCGCAGGGCGGATTCTTGCGCTACTCGAGCAGCGTCCGTGAGCTCAGCGTGGCCGCCGAGCCGCTCGCGGCTGGACGCTACGCCTGCCTGGAGGTCCGCGACAGCGGCACGGGGATCGCCGCCGACATCCTGCCGCAGATCTTCGAGCCCTTCTTCACCACCAAGGGGGCCGGCAGCGGTACGGGTCTGGGCCTGGCCAACGTGTACGGCGTGGCCCGGCAGAGCGGCGGCAACGTCGAGGTCGAGAGCGAAGCGGGCCGGGGCGCGTGCTTTCGGGTTCACTTGCCGCTGGTTCGGCGGCCGCTCACGCGCACGCACTCAGGGCCGCACGCGGTGCCGCGCGGCAGCGAGAACATCCTGCTCGTCGAAGACAACGCCGGGGTCCGCGTGACGATGACCAAGACCCTGCAGGCGCTGGGCTACACGGTCACGGCCGCGTGCGACGGGGTCGAGGCGCTCGAGCTATTCGACGCCGGACTCGCGGTCGATCTGGTGCTCACGGACTTGTCCATGCCCCGCATGGGCGGCGCCGAGATGGCCAAGCGGCTCGCCGCGCAGCTCGCCGAGCGGCTTGCCGAGCCCTCGGGGGCGCAACCCAAGGGCCTGCCGGTCATGTTCATGTCGGGGAACCTCGACGTCGAGGATCTGCGCGCGCAGGTCGAGCAGGGTCGCGCCAAGTTTCTGCAAAAGCCGGTGTCGCTGCGCGACCTGTCCCAGGCGGTCCGCGAGGTGCTCGACGGGCTGCAGCTGGTCCATGCGAGCGTGGGTCCGTGACGCGCACGAACACGCGATAGAATCCGCGCGTGGCTCCAACCGCTGGCATCGAAGCTCGATGGTACGCGCCGCTGCTGCGGCCGGTGTACCCCACGGTCCGGCAGGCGCTGGAGCTCGTCGCGCTCGAGCGCGATCCGTGGACGCTGCCGCGCACGAAGCTGGGGGGCGCGCTGGTCATCCAGGTCTCCCGCGGGTTTGGCCTGCGAGCGGGGCGACGGGCCACTGCCACGCGCGGGCGCGCTCGCACTCGGACCGAGCGATCATGGCGCTGCAGGCCCTGGCGCCCGGCCCCGCGCGAGACACGATCGCCAGCTTCGCGCTCGAGCTCGGGGAGCGGCGATCTTGAGCGGGGCCACGCTGTCGCTGGCCCACGTCGCCAAGCGCGTGAGCATGTGGGCGCTCAGCCTGGTTCTGTTGTTGTGCTGCTACGCCGTGGGCAAGCTCAGCGCCGTCGTGTTCGAGCCCCACGTGCTCCCGCTGACCAGCCTCGACCGCGCGGTGCCGTTCGTGCCCTGGACAGTCTGGCTGTACGGCACGATCACCTGGGTGAGCCTGATCGCGTGGCTCACGATCCCCACACGGGCCGACGGCGCGCGGCTCATGACCACGATCCTGATCGCCTCGGCCACCTGCGCGCTGGTGTTTGTCCTGGTCCCGACCAGCTTCCCGCGCGAGCTGTATCCGCTGACGGAGCTCGACAGCGCCAGCGCCCGCGAGCTCGCGCGGGTGCGCGACGCGGACAGCCCGACAAATTGTCTGCCCTCGCTGCACGTCGCGCTGGCCTGGGGCATCGCGCTGACCTGGGCCGACACGCTGAAGCGCCGGACCGCGGGCGGGGCCCGGGCTTGGCGGTGGATCGCCCGCGGGGCGCCGCTGGTGTGGGCCGCGACGATCAGCGTCACCACGCTCACGACCAAGCAGCACTTCGTCGTCGACGTCCCCAGCGGCATGATCGTGGGTGGGTTGGCCTGGTGCCTGGTGGGCGGCGGCCAAGCTGTTCGCTGGCGACACCACCACGCCAGCTTGGGTCCGGTCCGAGGGCCTCACGCTCGCCTGGGACGCCCACGAGAAGGCCGCGGCCAAGCTGCGGCTGGCGGCGCAGGGCTACCAGTGGAGTCTCGACGAGGTCGACTGGCCCGAGGGTCCGCTGCCGCCCCTCGACCCGATCTTGGTCCGCCTGATCAGCGAGCTCATCTACATCGAGGAGATCGCGGGTATGAACTTCGCGATCCTGGCCAAGGCCTCGACCAGCGAGGATCTGCGGGCGCTCTATGGCTACTTCGCCGACGAGGAGCGCCGCCACGCCGACGGCCTGCGCCGGGTGCTCGCGCTCCACGGCGCCTGCGTTCGGCGTCCCGGGCTCGGCAATTCGCTGGTGCTCGACGAGTTCGACGCCCTCGACCCGGCGTCGGATGCCGACGTCCTGCTCATCGCCACCGCCAACCCGGTGTTCGAGACCATGCTGGACGCGGGCACCGTGCCGTTCTTGCGCACCCACCCCGCGCTCAGGAGCCCGTGGTTCGACGACTTCGTCAAGCGAATCACCCGCGACGAGTCGGCCCACCTGGCTGTGAATTGGATGGTCGTCCGCGAGGCTGGGCAGCGCTATCGCGGGCTCGCGGGGCTGAGCTCGACAAGCGCGGGCTCGAGTAGACCGAGTCACTTGCTGGCGCGAATGCAGTACGCGAGCCCGTGCCGCAAGGTTGCCTGGGTCACGATGTCTGCGAGGTTGGCCTGCAGCGCGACCATGGTCTGGGCGACCGCCGGCCGGATCCCCGTGATGATGCACTGCGCCCCCAGCAGCTCGATCGCGCGGGCGACCCTGAGCATCGAGTCGGCCGTGTGGGTGTCGACGACCTCGACCCCGGTGACGTCGAGGATCACATGTCGCGCCTGAGTTCGCTGCACCTCGTTGAGCAGGCGCTCCATCAGCGTGGTCGCGCGATCACCAGACAGCGAGCCAACGATCGGCAGCGCCAGCACGCCGACCCAGACCTCGAGGATCGGCGCGGACAGGCTCTCGATCATGCTGAGCCGTTCTTGGGCCTCACGCTCGGCGCGCCTGCGCTCGAGGTTCTCGTCTTCGAGGCGCTTGAGCGCGACGGCGAGGTCTGCCGCCGTGGCTGCGCCCGAGTGCAACAACGCCTTGAGCTGGTCGTCGAGCGAGATGGTGGACGGCTTGACGTGGATCTCGTCGTATTCGTCGCCCCGGGCCTGAAACCGGGTCTGCGTGGCCCAGCAGTCGACCCCGAACAGCCGGGCGCAGTACCCCGCGAACTTGCCACCGGTCATGTCGGTGCCCCAGTCGACGCCGAGCGCCTTCTGGTAGAGGGCCTCGAAATTATTGCGCACGTGAAATATGGCCTCGCGCTCGCGTCGATCGAGTGAATGCAGCTTCCAATCACCCCACCCGCAGGTCACCGCACAGTCTGCGAGCGCACGAAAGCCCGCCTCGAAGCTAGGGGCGCTGGAGATCACCCCCCAATCACCCTCGATGCTCTCGATCCCACCTCTTTGCATGCACAGCTTGAACCGCTCGGTGCCGACCATGCGCTGCATGCCCAGCATCATGCCAACGAGGCTGGACTCGATCCACATGGTCAGCACTGGCATGCCGTACACGCGGACCAGCCCGTCTGCTGGGTCCCACTCGAACCCCACGCCTTGGACGTTGATGGACGGTAAGTTGGATGAGGTCGTCGCTTCCATGTTCACGCTCGATCTGAAGAAATCTATGATCCACATGAGATTAACTCAACCCTGGATTCGCGACATTTAATATTGGCTCGGAGGTCCGGGGCGCTACCGCCCCAAGAGCCACTGGACCAATCGGTCAATCTACGTATCGAGCTGGGCGAGGAGAGCCGGCAGTGACGACATCGTATATATGTGAAATTCTTCAGGCTCGAGCGCGAGCAAGCACGGGATCACCAGGTCCTCCTCGAGCTCGAGGTGCTCGGCCAGCGCGGCGTCGTGGCGGCGCAGCGCCGCGGCCAGCGGAGGTGTCGCCGCTCGGTCTTCAGTGGTGGGTGACAGCGCGAGGACGACGTCGTCGTGGAGCCGATGCAGCAGCTCGTGCCCGGCACAGGCCACGTCGAAGTTCACGCCCCAACGACGCGCGAGATAGGGATAGAGCTTGCGCTCCTCGTACGCTTCGTGGCTGCGCATGCCGGCGATCCAGCTCAGGTACGAGGACGCGATCCCGCCTCGGTCCTCACCAGCCTCGGCCGCCCGGATCAGGTAGCTGCTCAGGCGGAGAAAGTTGGCGTGCGAACCGAGCAGCAACACCTGATCTGGAAAGTGCGGGTGGTGGGGCCACTGCTCGCGGGGGATCGACAGGCACGGCGCGGACATGGCTTGAAGATCTGGGTCGCCGCCCGGCACGGTCAAGCTGCCCGATCAGGCTGGGGTTCGAGACCCAGGGGACCGCTGCGAGTTGGTGGGGTAAAACCCAGACGTGAGCCAAAAGACTGCGCTGCTGCAAGCCATTCACGCGGAACCGGGCGACGCCGCCCGACGCCTGGTCTACGCGGATCTGTTGATGGGTGAAGGTGACCCGCGCGGCACGTTCATCACCCAGCAGTGCCGGCTCGACGGCATGGACCCACTCGACGCCGACTACCCGCTGCTGCGCGCCAGCACCGAGCGACTGCGGGCGACCCACGCCGTGACCTGGCTGGCGCCGTTGTTCGAGGTGCTCGACGTACCCGAAGATCGGCGCGAGCACGCGCTGCGGACCGGGCGATGGACCTTCGAGCGCGGGTTCCTGTCCCGACTGGCCATGGACATCGAGACCGCGTCACGGGTCGCGGGCGAGCTCGCACGGCTCGAGCCGCTGGACGGCATGACGCTGCTGGTCTCGGAGTCGATCCCCGACGCGCAGCGGAGCTTCCCGGAGATCAGCGGCTGGCGTCAGCTGGGCGTCGAGGCTGACGGATGGTTCACCGACTACAGCGTCGCGCACGTGCTTGGCTGGGGACTGCCCCAGGTCAGCGAGCTGTCGCTGGCCAAGTGCAGCTTGGGCGTGAGCGGGTGTCAGCTGCTGGCCAACGAGGCGACGGATCTGGGCCAGTCGTTCGACGACTACGTGGCCCCACCGCCGCTGCCGATCGGACAGCTGCGCGCCCTGGACTTGCGGGGTTGCGCGGTCGGAGACGCCGGCCTCGAGGTGCTCGCCCGCGCGCCGACCCTGGCGGCGCTCGAGACCCTGGACCTGACCCAGAATCGGCTGACCGAGCCATCACTCGAGTCGCTGCGCAAGGCTGCGGTGTTCGACAACCTGAGCGCGCTCTCGCTGGCGGGCAACAACGAGCTCGGGCCGCACCTCGGTCGGCTCGCAGGCTGGCCACCGATCGCGCGACTGCGGCGGCTCGCGCTTCCACAGACCACCACCCTCGACGCGCTCACGGCCTTGTTCCCGCAGCCCAGCGCCAAGCTGCGGGAGCTGGTGCTGACCAGCAACAAGGCCTTGGCCACCAAACCCGAGCTGCTGGCGGCCTGCGCTGAACACCTCACGCACGTGGATCTCGGCACCACGAGGATCGGTGACGCGGGCCTGGCGACGCTGCTCGCGAGCTCGTCGGGCGCCTCGCTCACTGCGCTGAAGCTCAACGGCTGCTCGCTGTCGGACAAGGCGATCGCGGCGCTGGTGAGCTCGAACCTCGAGCGACTCACGGAGCTCGATCTGTCCTCGAACAAGCTGACCAACGCCGCGCTCGAGCAGCTCGCCGCGTGGCCGGGGCTGCGCCATGTCACCCGCTTGCGCCTCGCCAACAACCGCAAGCTCAGCCATGATGGCTACGCCGCGCTCGCGCGTTCACCCTACTTCGAGCCGTTTGAGCTGCTGCTGGGCAAGGTCGCCGATGAAGCCACCCGGGCCGCGATCGACGAATGGTTCGGTGACCGGGCATCGATGAACAGCTGATCGCAGACCCGCACGCGAACTCCCAAGTGTGCGATGATCGTCGGCATGACCGTGCGTGGAGGGTTGGCTGTGACGTTGGTGCTGTCGTGCTCGTGGGCTGCGGGCTGTGGCAGCCCGGGGCTGGTGCCCGTCGTGCTCGAGACCGAGCCAGCGGCCGAGAACCAGCTTCAGCTGACCGAGAACAAGGACGTCGACATCCTGTTCGTGATCGACAACTCCGGCTCGATGGGCGCCGAGCAGGCCAACCTCGCCGCCAACTTTGGCGCGTTCATCGAGGTGCTCGAGGCCAACGACGTGGAGGCGAACTATCGGATCGGGATCACGACCACGGACAACGGCAACTCGTGGTGTCCACCCGGCTCGACCACGCCCGAGGCCGGCAACCTCGTGCTCAGCTCGTGCCGCGAGCGGCTCGGCGACTTCATCTTCAACAACGGCGAGGAAGACGTCAGCGATCTAGCCTGCAACGACATCTGCACCCTCGACGCTGCCGCGCTCGAGATCCAGCCCACCCTCACACAGGACGACGCCAACCCCAAGCCGCGCCCGTGGCTCGAGCGGATCGAGGGCTTCACCAACATCCCCGCTGGGACCAGCACCTTCGACGCGTTTCGGTGCTTCGGGCCCCAAGGCATCAACGGCTGTGGGTTCGAGAGCCCGCTCGAGAGCATGTATCTGGCCCTGACCCGGGCGCGGAACCCCGACGAGGACAGCTACGGGTTCATGCGCAGCAGCGCGTTGCTGGCGGTGGTGTTCGTGACCGACGAGGCCGACTGCTCCTACAACAAGTCGTGGGCGTCGATCTTCGAGCCCGACGGCAACCAGGTGTTCTGGGCCGACCCCGCTGACATGTTCCCAAGCTCGGCGGTGTGCTGGAACGCGGGCGTTGACTGCGTGGGTGATCCCAGCGGCTACGACAGCTGTGATCCGGTCGACAAGGACGTCGACGGCGATCCCACGACCGATCCCAGCGACGCGGTGCTGCATCCGCTGAGTCGCTACGTGGCCCAGCTCGGCGATATCGAGCAGGACAAGCAGGCCCTCAACGCCGAGTCCGAGGTCATCGTCGCGTTGATCGGCGGCGTCCAACCCGACGGCTCGCTGGTCTACGCCGACGTCGGCGACAGCGACCCGGCGTTCCAGCACGACTTTGGCATCGGCCCTGGCTGCACCGGGCCGCTGGGCGAGGCCGCCGCGCCGCCGGCCCGCCTGCGCGACTTCACCAACAGCTTCACGCCGGACAACCTGCACTCGATCTGCGCGACCGACTATACCGGCGCGCTCGAGGCCATCGCGGATCAGATCCGATCCAAGATCATTCCGGCCTGTTATTACAAGTGCGGCGCCGACACCAACCCAGACACGGAGCTGATCGATGCGATCTGCGAGGTCGAGCAAGACGTGCCCGGGTTCGGGGTTCGCGACGTGCCCGAGTGCCTGCGGGACGCCGTGGGTGCCTACGCGGTCGATCCGGCCTCGGGCAGCTACGTGATGCCCAGCACCGAGGACGAGGTCTGCTTCGCCGCCCGGACCGACGTTGGCGGCCAGTCCGACGACGCGCTGGATGACATCGCCGAGTATTGCGTCGATCTGGGCGCGAACGTCGAGTTTCAGCTGGCCTACGCCGCCGGCGTGCTGCCGCCCAGTGGAGCCTCGACCGTGGCCTCGTGCGTGGTCTCGGCTGAGCCCGCGGTCGACTGCCCAGAGCTGAACTAGTCCACCACGCGCTGACAGTCGAGCAGCCACGCGTCGAACACCGAGCCGACCAGGAACCGGCCCTCCCCCACCCCCAGCGCGACGCTCAAGCCGGAGATGTCGCTGCCATCGGACAGCCACACGTCCTCGGTCTCCCACGCGCCCGACTCGGTCTGCGAGAGCCGAAACACCTGCGAGGGCGAGCGCTTGGCGGCATCGTTGGCGTAGCTCGTGAACGTGAGCAGCTTGGGGTGGGCGCCGATCCACAGCGAGCCGTCGTCGCTGATATTGATGTTGTCGGGGCCGCGGACCGGCACCTGCTCGCGGGCCGTCAGCGCGCCCGAGCTTGGGTCGCGGTCGAACACGTGCACGCGCGCCCCGGTGACGGACGCGACGTAGACGGTCGTGCCGTCGCGGCTGACGTCGATGCCGTTGGCGAACAGGATGCCGTCCGCGACGACCGAGAACGCGTCGCCGTCCCAGTACAGCACGTGGCCGCGCGCGAGCCGACCGTAGTCCTCGAGCTTGTGGCCGAGCTTGCTGGTCGCGAGGTGATCGTTGGTGACGTAGAAGCGCTCGGCGTCGACCGGCGCGACGTCGTTGGGGCTGACCAACAGGGGATCCGCGATCGTGTGTTGCAGGTCCAGGCGAACCCGGCCGGCTTCGCTGATCACGTCGAACACCTCGATCGTGTGCCCGGGCCCTTCGGAGTGGTCGTTGGGACCGAACAGCGACGCGCGCGGGTGGTTGACGACGAACAGGCGCTCGCGCTCGGCGGACGCCGGGGTCACGCCGATGCCGTGCGGGTGAAATAGCTCTGGATCGTCGCCGCTCGCGACCTCAATGGCAGCGACGCCGGGCGCGGTCGGAGCCAGCGAGTAATAGTAGATCGCCCCGCGGACGGGCGTGCCCGCGACCGTGGCGCGGCGGTCGTCGGACGACACGAACACGCCGCCCTCCGGGGTCCCGGACGCGCGGGTGAACGCGAGGTCCTCGGCCCCGACCACGCCCTCGACGCGCGTGCACTCGGCGTCGGAGTGGTACGCGAGCCTGGACAGCTCACCCGCGAGGACCAGCAGGTAGATACCCCACCCGAGCGCCAGGGCGAGGGCGGCGGCCAGGGAGACGAGCACGAGCTTGCGGCGTCGCGGCATGGGCCACCGTAGTCCGAACCGCGGCAGGAAGCGATTCCCCTCGCTGCCAACGAGCGCCTCGAGCTGTTCTCAGCTCGGGTCGGGCTTCTGACCCGCTTGCGGGCGCCTGCGTAGATTGAAGCGCTCGTTTGCGGCGAGGGTCGGGCGCCTCCGTACTCTAGTCCGAGCTGAGAACAACCCCCAGCTCCGCGCGCAGCTGGTCGAGCGGCCGAGCGAAGTGCTCCTCGAGCCGAATCGCGACCAGCAGCTTGGCCTGCTTGCCGATCCTCCACCCCCGACGAAAGCTCCGCCACGCCTCGCCGAGCCGCAGCGGGCAGCGCAGCGGCGCGACCACCAACGCCATGAACGCCGCCACCCGAAACCCTCGGCTGTAGTTCTGGCCACCGACGACGGCCCAGACCCCGACCTCGCCGGGCCAGCTCGCGTCGAAGCCGGTCAGCACGTGGACCATGTCGTGAATGATCGCGTAGCGAACCGTGAAGGCGTTGCGCGCGACCATCTCGGGATCGCAGTTGCCGGTCAGCGTGATCGGGTGCAGATCGTTGGATTGCAAGAACCGCAGATACTCGCGGCCAAGGGTGCCGTCGGGCAGCTGCGCGAGCGCGTCTAGCTCGACGGGCGGCGCGTAGCCCCGCACGCGATCGAGCTGAGCTTCGACCTCTGGCCGCGCGCGCGCCCGCGACAGCTCACCCTTGTAGACGGGCACGTCGCCGATCAACGCAGGGTTCGCCTGGGCCTCACGGATCTTCCGCAGCAGCTCGAGGGTGCTCAGCTCGCTCACGCACTCGAGTTTGTCCCACGCCGCAGCCGCTGGCCACCACGGGACGACTGCTGCCCGCGCGCCGGGGTGTTAGCCGAACTGCCCGCAGAGGGCTTGTTCTTCCTCGATGCAGGGGTAGGGCGGGTCCTCGCTGGTGTAGTACTCCTCGAGCTCTGCACAATCGAGGCTGCCCACGCACACAGTCAAGGCAAACATGGCGTCGAGGCACTTCGGCTTGTCCGCCAGCTCCTCGTGCATGACGACGCACTCCTCTACGCACATAGGGACCTTGGGGGCCGCGTCGCAGCTATCGATCGTCGCGCAGGTCGTCATGCAGGCCGCCTCCGCGGAGTCGCCGTCGCCGGGATCACCGTCGCCGTCGCCGGGATCACCGTCGCCGTCGCCGGGATCACCGTCGCCGTCGCCAGGGTCCCCGTCCCCCGGGTCCCCGTCTCCGTCGCCCATGTCGGTCTCGCCAGTCTCGTCCTCCCCGACATCATCAGCCGATGGACAGGCGCCCAGGACCCCCGGAAGAAGCCCAATACAGGCAAAAAACAGCGTATTACGAGTCAGTTTAGTCATCAGGTGTTCGCTTGCTCGGGGCCCGCAGGCCCTTCACCGCCGTCAGTCTGTCGACACCCGCGACCGGTTCACTCGCGCGATTTTCGCTAGCTCAGCACTGCGACCCGCCGCACTCGCCCTCGCGGATCATCGCGTTCCCGGGCCCGATCGCGCACCACTCGGGCCACGCCGGAGGCAGCCCGCCGGTCGCGGTGACGTAGTCGGTATAGGGCGACTCCCCATCCTCGAGCCAATAGGGATGATCCAGCACGAATTGCCAGGTCGAGGCATAGGTCGGCAGCGAGGGATCGTCCGGCTCGAACGGCGGCGTGGCGTGGGTACAGTTGTGCACACACTCCACGATGAAGTGATTGTCCGCTTGCAGCTCGGCCTCGAGCTCCATCGAGGTGCTGTCAAAGTTCACCCCCAGGCACAGGTCCGAGGGCCCACCCCACAACACCAGCGCGGGCATGCGATGGGCGGCGGGGACCCAGGGCTTGATCAGCGCCCCACCCGTGCCCCCAGACAGCGACATCAAGCTCGCCAGGTGATCACCGTGGCGGCTGGCGAGCTGGGCCGAGAACAGCGCCCCGGCGCTCACGCCCATGGTCGAGACACACTCTTTGTCCAGGGCAAACTGCTCGGCGACGCAGGCGAGCATGTCGTCGTGGAACGTGAACTCCTCGTCCAATTGGGCGTCGTCGTCGGCGATTGAGAACGGCCAGCGAAACGGGACGCCGCTGTCGCCGTCGCGACCCTCGGGGATGATCGCAATGAAGCGATAGTAGTCGGCCGCGTACTGAGCCTCGGCCTGCTCGTAGAAGTCGACAGCTTCGCCGCCGAGCCAGTGGTACATGAAGATGACCGGGAACACCTCGTCGGCCTGCGCGTCGTTCGGCGCGACGACCAGGAACCGCCGCTCACCATGCTCGGTCTGCATGATGTTGAAGACCTCGGCCCCGGTCTCGAGCGTGGGGCAGCTGCCTGGGCCGCCGTAGCTCGGCAGCGCGGGCGCGAGCGTGGCCCCGGGCGGCGGCTCGGTTCCACACAGCGACAGGGCGGGGGGCTCGAGCGGCTCGCCGTCGCCGTCGCCCGGATCGCCATCACCGTCACCGTCACCGTCGCCGGGATCCCCATCGCCGTCGCCAGCGTCGGTGTCGCTCGACTCGGCGTTGGTGCTGCTGTCCTCGCTCGAGGGCTCCGCGCATGCGCCCAGCGGCACGAGCAGCAAGGTGGTCGACAGGAGGGTGGTCAGCTCGATCGGACAGCGCATGTAGGCGGTCAGCCTATCACTGGGCGCCGCCCAATCGGAAAAACCATGGGGGCTCGACGAGCCGGGCCGGGTGCGCGACCCTTCCGCGGTCGCTGCGTCCCGAGAACTGTCGATGCTGAACGTCAACCTGCGTAACTGGTCCCTGCTGCCCTGTCTGTCCCTCGTGTTGCTGTTCGGCTGCGCCGACGATCGCGGCGCCGCGTCCGAGGACGCCAGCGGTTCGGGCACGGAGACCGCTGGCGACGGGGATGGGGATCAGGACACGCAGACCACGGGCGACGGGGACGGGGATGGCGATGGTGATGGTGATGGTGATCCCGGCGATGGCGATGGCGATGGTGATGGCGATGGCGATGGCGATGGCGACCCCGAGTTCGCCGTCGGCTTCGACGTGCGCAACGTCGATCCCAGCCAGGCGCAGCTCGGCTCGGTCTACCTCGGCGGGTTTGGTGCGCCGTTCGTCGGCGGCCCCGCGACGGGGATCCACGACTCCGTGTTCGCCCGCTCGATGGCGGTCGGGATCGGCGACGAGGGAGTGATCTTCACGGTGGTCGACGCGATCGGCATGGGCAACCAGTGGACCCGAGCGATCCGCAGCCAGGCCGCCAACCTGACCGGGCTCGCGGAGGATCGCATCATCATTGCAACCACCCACTCGCACTCGGGCCCGGACTTTCAAGGCCTGTGGGGTGGGGTCGGCGACAGCTACCGTTCCAAGGTCACGATCGAGACCGTGGGCTCGATGCTCGCGGCCTGGGAGACCCGACAGCCGGCCGAGCTGAGCGTCAGCAACTCGACGGCGGCCAACCGCAACCGCCGCGACTGGCCGATGACCGACGACACCGTGTTCGTGTTGCAGGCCCACCGCAAGTCCGACGCGGCCCTGCTCGGCACGATGATGTCGTTCGCCGCGCACCCGGTGATCATCGGGTCCGACAACACCGAGCTCTCGCGCGACTACTGCGGCTACGCGGTCGACACCCTCGAGGCCAGCACGGGCGCGCCAGTGGTGTTCTTCAACGGCATCCTCGGCGACGTCAGTCCCGACGTGCCGGAGGGGATGTACGCCGACGACTTCGCGCGGGCCGAGGCCTACGGCAGCTACGTGGCCGCGCAGGCCGAGCTCATGCTCGCCGACGCGGTCCCGGTCGAGCCGATCTTGGTCCATGACCACGCTCAGTGGGAGCTGCCGGTCGACAACGCGCTGTTCAACCTGGCCGGGCAGCTGGGCATCCTCGACTACGACTTCATCCAAAACGGCCTGGCGTCGTCGGTGATCACCCAGTCGACCTATGTGCGGCTCGGGACCCAGGCGCAGATCGTCGCGTTCCCGGGCGAGTCGCTCACGCGCTGCGGCCTGCCGATCAAAGACGCGATGGCGGCCCCCTACAAGGCCGTGCTCGGCAACGCTGGCGACGCGCTCGGCTACTTCGTGCCGAGCGACGAGTGGATGACCGGGCTCAACGACGACTACGAGGAGGGCGTGTCGCTCGGTGAGACCGTAGGCGACACGTCACGCGACGCGATCATCGAGATGATCGAGGCCGACCTGGGCTGGTGATCGCCCAATCGGTGAATCAATCCTCGAGCCCCAACGCGACATTCGGGCGAAATACCTCGATCCCGTAGAGCTCCCGGATCTCACGCAGCGGTCGGTCCATGAGCTCGGGTGGCGGTGTCCACGGCCACTTGCGGGTCATGGCCCGTGTGTGTCGCCAGACCTTGGGGGTGAGCCGGAGCGTGCGCCAGAACAGCGAGAACACCGACCACTTCAGGAATTCTTTGTTGATTGACTTGGACTCCTCGGTCGAGATGTAGGCCTTGAAGTAGTCACGCAAACGAATGTCCGCCCCGAACAGCGTCCACATGTCGTTGACCCCTTCATCGAGGATCCCCGTGTGGGTTCCAAACACGACGTGGGTACAATCGTGGTTGTGGAAGAAGGTCGCGCTGGCCACGTCGTCGATCTGGGCCGGGTCCGCGAGCCCCGGGTTGACCCGATAGTATTCGGCCAGGCCCTCGCGAAGGGTCATCGACGTGCCCGCGATCTGGTACTGACCGCGCATGCCGAACTCTGGGACCACCATCTGGGTGGGGACGCTGGGCGAAAGTGTCGTGGAAGCCTGCATGAGGATCTCCTCGGGGAGCTGCTGGGGTGTCGCTTGGCCTGACTCAGACCGCTGGTCTGACCACTGGTCGAAGTGTGGGCCAGAACCTCACCGGGGTCAAGCTAGCCCCCAAAGAACATCAAGCGCAGAGCTCGACGAACTGGCCGGGAGCGATGCCCTCGAGCGTCCACGGGCCGACCGCGTAGCGGATCAATCGCAAGGTCGGATGACCCACGGCGGCCGTCATCCGCCGCACCTGCCGGTTGCGACCCTCTTTGAGCTTCAGCTCGAGCCACGCGGTGGGGATCGACTTGCGCTCGCGGATCGGTGGGTCGCGCGGCCACACGCTCGGCGCCGCCAGCCGTCGCGCCTTCGCGGGCTTGGTCCACCCGTCCTTGAGCTCCACGCCCCCGCGCAGGGCGGCCAGGGCCTCGTCGCGAGGCTCGCCTTCGACCTGCACCCAGTAGGTCTTGACCATCTTGTGCTTGGGCGCGCTGATTCGATGCTGCAGCGCGCCGTCGTCGGTCAGCACCAGCAGCCCCTCGGAGTCCTTGTCGAGCCGCCCCGCCGCGTAGACCCCGGGGACGTCGATGTACGCGGCCAGGGTCTGGACATCCCCCTGGGCCCTGAACTGAGTCAACACCCCGTAGGGCTTATTGAACAGCAACACCCTGGCCACGAGCTCGAGCTTCCCATCGACCAACCGCTCCAACAACAAAAGAGGGACCGTGACGGTCCCTCTTCTTTACCCGGCGGAAGCTCCGCCAGGAAACGCGGCGACGAGCGCGGCGACTAGGCCGGCACGCCGATGATCTCGACCTTGATCGAGACCGAGACGTCGGCCGAGAACCGGACCTCGACCTCGTGCTCACCGACCAGCTTGATCGCTTCGCTCAGCTTGATCAGCCGGCGATCGAGCTCGACGTTCTGCGCGGCGAGTGCCTCGGAGATGTCCTTGGTCGAGACCGACCCGTACATCTTGCCTTCGCTGCCGATCTTGCGGGGGATCGAGACGACGGCCTCCTTGAGCTTCTCGGCCTTGGCCTCGAGCTCGGTGCGGAGCTTGGCTTGCTGCGACGCGATCTCGCGCCGATGGTGATCGAGCTGCGCGAGGTTGGACTTGGTTGCGAGCAACGCGAGCCCACGGGGCAGCAGGTAGTTGCGGCCGTAGCCGGGCTTGACGCGGACGAGCTCCCCGGCGCGGCCGAGGTTGTCGACATCCTTGGTCAAAATGATCTGCAGCATGGCCATCACTGCACCGAGTAGGGGAGCAGGGCGAGCAAGCGCGCGCGCTTGATCGCCTTGGTGATCGATCGCTGCTGACGCGCGGTGACCCCAGTGATCCGGGCCGGGACGATCTTGCCGCGGTCGGTGAGGAAGTGCTTGAGCAGCTGCGGGTTCTTGTAGTCGATGACGACGTTGGGGTCGGCCAGCGGAGATACGCGCTTGCGACGCGGGCTCCCGCGCCGTCCGCCTTCACGTTCGTCGGTGTCTTCAGACATGGACATTACTCTTCCTCCTCGTCGTCGTCGTCGTCGTCATCGCGGTCGTCGTCGTCGTCCGCGTCGTGGATCTCTGCGCTCAGCGCCGCAGCCTTCTCGGCTTCGATGTCGAGCGGATCGGCCGAGACATCGGAGGCCGCGTCGAGGGTCTGGTCGTCGACGTCACTGGGCCGCGCCGCCGGGTCGACGTCGCCGTCGATCACCACGGTCAGGTACCGCATGACGTTGTCCCAGATTCGCAGGTTGCGCTCGAGCTCCTTGACCATGTCCGAGCCGCCAAGGAAGCGGATGTACAGGTAGATGCCGCGCTTGTTGGTCTCGATCGGGTAGGCCAAGGTCCGCAGACCCCAGTTGTCGATCTTCTGCATCCGGCCGCCGTTCTTCGCGAAGATCGCTTGGATCCGCGTGACGATGCTGGCGATGCCGTCTTTGTTGCTGTCGGGGCGTAGGATCAGCGTGGTCTCGAACTCGCGCTGCGTGTTTCGCAGGGCGCCGTAAGACCGGATTTGTGCTTCTGCCATTGGGTCTCCTCTTGGACGTGAGGCCCCGCGGACCATCCGCGGAGCAAGGAGCCCAGGGACGTGGTCCCTGGGGGGCGGCTGATCTACGCGAAGCAGTGTGGATTGACAAGTAGAGGGGCAGTCGCGCGGGGTGGTCGGCGGCGGCGGGCCCGTGCTCTCGCGCACATCCGTGCGCGTTCAGGTGCCCGCGATCAGCGCCAGCTGACGCCTCGCTACCTCAGCACCAGCTCGACCGTGCTCGAGGCCGTGAAGTTCTGGCCCGCCACGCGGACCTGAAACAGCAACGGCACCCCGCGAGGTTCGCTGCCGTCGAGGATGCTGATCACCGGGCCGACCCGCATGCGCCCGTCGACCTCCTCGAAGGTCAGCCCGATGCAGTACTCGTTGTTCCAGGCGTCGGGTCCGATCGGCTCGTCGACGAACTGGCCCGAGATGCACCAGCACTCCGTGTCCGAGTCGCCCTTCATGAGCGGGATCTCGACGTAGGGCGTGATCATCTGAAAGCCCTGCCCCCCGGTCTCGACCTCGACCACGTCGCCATCTTGATAGGAGCTGAACTTCCGATTGTGGAGTTCGCCGAGCTCGAGCGCTCGCGTTGGCAGGGACTCTGGATCGTCCGGAACGGTGCCGAGGCATTCTTCGGCCTCCTCGGCTGGGCAAGCTGACATGAGCACGACAAGCCAAACACTCCAAGCAGCACGCTTCATCGCGGAACACTACTCCCGAAACATCAGGCTGCAAGGGTCGTCAGACGCTGACTATAGAAATTCGTCCGAGTCGCTGCGAGGGGCGAAGGTCACCACGCTGTGCGCGACGGCGAGCCCCCGCCCGACGTTGCGATAGCCATGCTGCTGGTCCCCCGCGAACACGACCACATCGCCAGCTTCGAGCGTGAAGCTGCGCCCGCGCACCGACAGCTCCACGCTGCCCCGCTCGCAGGTCAGGTACTCGCGAGTGCCGGCCGTATGCGGCACGCCGATCATCGTCGCGCCCACGGCCAGCTCGAACCGTTCGATGTCGAGGCCCCGCAGGACCTCGGGCAGCAGCTTGCGCACGGTCACCTTGCCGCGCCTGCGAACCGTCAGCTCGGACGCCTTGTAGATCTTCCCGATCCCGCGCGGGGGTGCCAACAGCTCTTCGAGGCGCACGTGCAGCGCGGCCGCGACCTTGAGCAGCACGGCCAGCGTCGGGTTGGCGCTGCCGGACTCGAGGTTGGTCCACGTCGGACGCGGGATCCCGGCGGCCTTGGCCAATTGGCCCTGTGAGAGCCCACGCCCGTCGCGGAGTGAGCGGATGTTCTCGGCGAGGTTGGCTGCGACGTGTTCGTCGATCACGGCGGCAGTCTGGCGTGGTTCACGGCCACGCGCGAGTGAGGGTCGACCGCTCGTCAGTGGCAAGTGAGATACACGTCGACCAGCTCTCCGACGCCGCCGCTGTGCTCGAAGGCCGCGCGCTGGACCCCACAGTTACCCCGCTCGTCGCACTCGACGGCGATCTCGAACTCGACCGGCAGGCGCTCGACGCCGCTGTCGAGCAGCGACGTGAGCTCATCGGGGGTCGACACCCGATCGGCGTCCCAGTCCCGCCACAGCATCAGCTCTGCAAACCGTGGATCGGCGCCGTCGACATCGTCGTCGCCGTCGGCGTCGAACTCGGCCAGGGCCGCGAAGCCGTTGCGAGCGTGGCTGCCGTCGACCAAGCTGGTGCCCGAGCCGAACAGCTCGTGGCCCCCGTCGATGCTGCCGTTGCCGTCCAGATCGACGACCAGCCACGGCGTCACGGCGCTCGGCCAGTCGGTGCTGATGCACGAGTCGTCGCGCATCGAGATGTCGAAGGTCGCAGCTGGGGTCGACTCGGCGGCGATCATCTCTACTGGTGAGGCGTCGAAGCTCAACACCAGCGGGGTGTCGCAGTACTGCTCGGCCCAGTAGGGCACGCCGCCCTCGATCTCGCACAGATAGTCGGTGCCGCTGCAGGGATCTCCCCAGTCCTCTTCTTCGTCGACTGGCGGCGCCGCCGGTCCTGGAACGTGCTTCCAGTCGCCAGGCTCGCACTCGCGCTCCTCCAGCGTCAGGCAAGGGCCGAACTGTAGGGCCTGCTCGCTCTCGATGAGGCTGCAGTACGCCGTGGACTCGTCATCGCCGCACGTGATGGCCTCGCCGGGCACGCTGCACGCATCGCCGGTCGGAGTCTCAGAGTCGCCATCGCTGGGCGCGCCCATGGCGTCCAAGGGCCCACCGGAGTCCAGGGTCTCGATGGTGCGATCGCAGCCGGCCAGGGTCAGGCTGGCAAGCAGCGCGCAGGAGAGGATCGAGGTCAGGCGAGGCGTCTTCATGTCATGGGTCCGGCGAGGCCGGCCTCCAACATGATGTGCCGCGCGACGGCTGGATCGATCACGACCCCGCGCAGAAGCTCGCGCTAGCTCTCGAGCTTGTCGACGATCAGGTCGACGAACTCTTCGGCCTCGAGCGCTCGGTACGAGTAGCCGTCTTCGAACCACTCGACGACCGAGTCTTCCTTGCCCTGCTTGACCATCTCCGTGACCGCTGGGTAGGCCTCACACAGCTCGACCAGCCGCCCGATCACGCCCTCCGCTGCCGGGTCGGAGCGATACCGCGTCCGCAGCCACGTGATGATCAAGTAGACCAGCGTGGGGTCGGCCTCTTCGACCAAGGTGTACGAGTCGGCCGTCGACAGGAGGCCCTGTTCGATGCCCTGGAGGATCCGGAGCGCGGCTGCGCGTTCGTACTCGAAAGCCACGCGGCACTGTAGCTCACCCACACGCCCCGACCATCCCCCACGGCGATAGAAATTCTGCGTGAGAAACCGGCTGTGTTCAGCTCGGGCCAGGCTCGTGGCTCCGGTCGCGGGCAGTCGCGCTGGCTCGATGGCGCCGTGAGAACAGGCTCACACGGACGCGAACAACTCACTGCAGCGCTCGACCAGGTCGCGCACGCGCTTGGGGTCCACGGCCTCGCGGACCACGCCCCCGCGCTTGAACCAGGTCCCGACGATCGCGGCGTCAGCGTGAGGCAGCAATGCCTGCGCATTGTGGGGCCCCAGGCCGGAGCCGATCACGACCGGTCGGCCCGAGGCCGCCCCGCGCACGCGCTCGAGCAGGGCCACGTCGACGGGAGCCCCGGTCGCGGCTCCGGTCACGATCACCGCGTCGGCGAGCCCCCGGTCGATACAGTCGTGGGTCGCCGTCTCGGGCTCGAGCGGGGCGAGCGGGGTCGCGTGCTTGACCAGCACGTCGGCCCAGATCTGCACGGACCGGGCCCCAAGCAGCTCGCGCTGGCGCAGCGTGGTGGCGGCCTCGCCCTCGATCAGGCCCTGGTCGGTGACATATGCGCCCGTGTGCACGTTGACGCGGATGAAGTCGAGCCCACACGCGGCCGCGATCCCCAGCGCCGTGTGGGCGTCGTTGCGCAGACAGTTGACCCCGACCGGGACCCCGAGCTGCTTGCTGCGCTCGCAGACCAGGGCCAGCGCCGCCGCCTGCTGGGGTGGCGTGCGGTCCCCGGCGCTGCCCTTGACGAACGGCGCCGAGCCAAAATTCTCGACGATCAACCCGGCCACGCCGCCAGCGACGAGCGCCTCCGCGTCGGCCCAGGCCCGCGCGTAGGCGCCCGCGAACCCGCCCGCTCGGTAGGCCGGATCCCCGGGCAGGGCCGGCAAGTGAACGACGCCGATCAGTCCGCGCAAGTGCACCTAGAGAAGGTAGCGGGACTCGCCGCGCCGCGTCCACCAAGGTGATCCCTGGCACACGGTCGCCCGCTTCGCTGTTGTCCCCGCCATCGCGCCGCTAAGGTCCCGCCAGGAGCTGCTCCTCTCGCCATGCGCCGCACGATCTTTTCTGCCCCGAGCAAGCCCAGCATCCCCGAACCCAAGCTGCCGCCGCGCCTCGAGGGTGGGCTGCCGCTGCTGGGCCACGCCCTCGAGTTTCGCAACGATCCGATCGCCCTCATGACCCGAGCCCGACGGCTGCACGGTGATCTGTGCACCATCTCGATGCCGGGCACCGACGCGATCGTGATGACGGGCGCCAAGGCGCAAGAGAAGTTCTTTCGGATCAGCGACGACGACGTCAGCCAGGCCGAGGCCTACCGCCTGATGACGCCGATCTTCGGCAAGGGCATCGCCTACGACGCGCCACCGCCGATCATGAAAGAGCAGCTGGGGTTCTTCCACGAGGCGCTGCGCGAGGCCCAGATGCGAACCTACGCGCAGGGCTTCATCGACGAGGCGGTCGACTACTTCTCGAGCTGGGACGACTTCGGCGTCGTCGACATGTACGCGGTCGGCAACGAGCTCACGATTTACACCTCGAGCCGCTCGCTGCTCGGCTATGAATTTCGCCAGCAGCTCTCGGGCGAGTTCGCGAAGCTCTACGCCGACATGGAGGCGGGCCTCAGCGCGCTCGCGTTCATGGCCCCCAACCTGCCGACGCCCGCGTTTCGCAAGCGCGACAAGGCCCGCGCGCGGATGGTCGAGCTGATCAGCAAGATCGTCGACGACCGGCGCAGCCGCGGCACCGTCGGCGAGGACATGCTGCAGAGCCTGATGGACGCCAGCTACAAGGACGGCCGCAAGCTCAGCGAAGACGAGATCAGCGGCCTGCTGCTCACGATCATGTTCGCCGGCCACCACACCAGCGGGGTGACCTTCTCGTGGACGGGGATCCTGCTCGCCCAGCACCCCGAGTGGGTCGCCGAGCTGCGCGCCGAGCAGAGCGCGCTGCTCGGTGATCGCGACGAGCTCACGCTCGAGGACCTCCGCGCGATGCCCAAGCTCGACGCGACGATCAAAGAGGTGCTGCGCATGTACCCACCGATCGTCGTGATGATGCGCAAGGTCGTCAACGACTTCAGCTTCGGCGGCTACGACATCCCGCATGGGAGCATGATCTTCGCCTCGCCGACCGTGTCGCACTACATGCCCGAGGTGTTCCCCGAGCCGGAGCGGTTTGACCCGACCCGGTTCATGGATCCACGCAACGAGGACAAGAAGAACCCGATGGCGTGGATCCCGTTTGGTGCCGGCCGGCATCGCTGCATGGGCATCATGTTTGCCCAGCTGCAGCTGCGCGCCCTGTGGAGCCACCTGCTGCGCAATTTTGACTTCGAGCCGGTCGAGGACAGCTACGCGCCCGACTACTCGCGCTTGCTCGTTGGGCCGCGCCATCCCTGCCGACTTCGCTACCGCCGACGCTCGCACAAGCGCGTGATCGCGGCCGCCTAGATTAGCCTTCTCCGGGGTATACTAGCGGCATGTCCGGTCGCTTCTCGATCGTGCTCTCTGGTGGCGGCTGCAAGGCCTTCTGGGCCAACGGGGTGCTGCGATCGATCAGCGCCTCGCTCCCGCCGATCGAGCACTGGGCGGGCGCGAGCGCGGGCGCGGCGTTTGCCCTCACCCAGGTCTCGGGTCGGTTCGAGGACACCTTCACTCGGTTCCTCCAGAGCGTCGCGGCCAACCAGCGCAACTTCTACCTGGACCGCGCGCTGCGGGCCCAGCGACCGTTTCCGCACGACGAGATCTACCGCGACGCGGTCCGCTTCGTGCTCCGCGATCGCGGGTTTGATCAGGTCCGCGAGGGCGCTCCGGTCCACATCCTGTTGAGCTACGTGGAGGCCGGACATCCGTTTGTCTCGACCAGCTGGGCCGCGGTTCGGGCGTTCGCGGATCGTCGGCGTCGCGGCGTTCTGCACGGCCCGCGGCAGCTGCCGCCAGGACTGGGCCTGGAGGTCGTGAGCTCGCACGAGGCCCAGAGCGTGCAGCAACTGCTGGACTGGACCCTGATGTCGTCGACGATTCCACCGATCACGCCGATTCAGCGCCGGGCCGGGCGTCGGTATCTCGATGGAGGCTTGATCGACAATGTGCCGATCCGGGCGCTCCCGGAGCCGGCGCGAGGGCCAGGCTCACGCGTGCTGTGTCTGGTCAGCCATCACGTGCGTGTACCCGAGCGCCCCGTGCAGTGGGTGGATGGCGCGATGGTGCTGTATCTGGCCGCGCGCGCGCCGTTGCCCGTGCGGGTCTGGGACTACACCTCGCCGGAACGGGTGATCGCGGCGATCGAGCTCGGCGCCCGCGATGGCATGGCGCTGCTGGATCGGGTCCACGCGTTCGTGGGTGCGGCCACCCACGCAAAGACCGGCTAGAGCTACTTGGTCAGAGCTACTTGGTCTCGTAGGCCTCGATCTTCCTGTCGAGCTCGTCGAGCGCCTCGTTGAGCTCCTTGATCGCCTGGTCCGCCTTGTCGGCGGCCGCGTTCTTGGCGGCCTCGGCCTTGGCCTTGGCTTTGGACATCGCCTGCTCGACGTCACGCTCGACGTCTGCGCTTACTTTTCGCTGCTTGGCCTGGGCGTCGCGCTTGGCGTCGGCGAACCGCTCGTCGAGCTCCGACATCCGGACCTCGGCACGCTCCCACTCGGCCCGCGCCTCCCCGCGGAGCTCCGCGGCAGCGCCCTCGATCCTGTCGCCAGCGGCCTCGACCTTGGCCTCGATCTTCTCGCCTGCCTGCCTGGCCTCTACCTCGACCTTGTCGGCGGCGCGATCGATCTCCTTGCCGGCCTGGTCGTCGACCTTGGTGCCCTCACAGGCGGCCATGGTGAGTAGTGCGCATGACAGCGCAAGCACGACGTTCATCGTGGTCTGGTGCATGCCGCGAGGATGGTGCGAGACTCTCCATTGTCAACGCGACCGTCCCCGCAGAATTGTTGTGCATCGCGTTGATCGGCCGAGCGCCGTAATCTTTGCAGGCACCTATTTCTGTCGAGAGCATTGTTTGAATGAACGCCCCAAAACCCAGGCTCGAAACTGGCACTGACGCGCTCGCGCTATTGGTGGATCTGCAGGTCCCCGCGCGGCTGCTTCGCCACCATGAGCTCGTGCTCGAGGCTGCGATCGAGCTGACGGACGCGCTCGCTCGCAAGCTCGGAGCCCGCTTCGATGCGGGTGAGATCCAGATCGGCGCGGCGCTGCACGACGTCGGCAAGCTCGTGCATCCAGCGGAGCTCAGCGGACCCGGTCACGCCCATGAACTGGCCGGACGAGCGCTGCTGATCGACCGGCGCGTGCCCGAGCACCTGGCTCGATTCTGCATCACCCACGCGAACTGGAGCTCGCCGAGTCTCGCGCTCGAGGATCTGCTCGTCGCGCTCGCCGACAAGCTGTGGAAGGGCAAGCGCGTGATCGAGCTCGAGGATCGGGTGATCGAGCACCTCGCCCACCAGACGGCGCAACCGCGCTGGCGGGTGTTCGAGATCGCGGACGCGGTGTTCGAGCGCGTGGCCGCGGGGGCTGACTCGCGGCTGCGTCGCTCGGTCGAGCTGGGGTAGATTGGGGGCGGGCGCGGAACTCTCGCGGTACTATCGCGGTACTAAGGCAGCTCCATCCACGTGCCAGCAGTGGCCGGCTCGGGATCGAGGACGTACACGCGCTTGGGCACCAGTCCCGGGGTGTCGAGGTTGGCGTTGATCGGCTCGGGCTGCCAGCCGATCAAGTCGGTGCGGACGTCGCCCGTGGTCAGGTCGAAGCTGAGCTCGCCGGAGACACCCTTGAGATCGACCGTGCCCCCGACCGAGAGCGCGTTGACGGCGGTCTTGATGAAGGTCGTGTTGATCTCGGGGCCGAAGCTGATGAAGACGCCCTCTGGATCGACGAGCTTGCTCATCTGCGCGGCGATGTTGGCCCCGGTGATCGCCTGACCGTCAGGGATCGCGGCCATCGCGAACATCGTGACCAGCGCCGAGTCGTAGGCCAGCGACGAGGTCGAGATCGAGTTCGTCTCCATGAACTTGACCATGTAGCGGGTGTTGAACGCCGTGAAGTTCTGCTCGTCGAAGATGATCGGCGCGACCCCCTGAAGGATCGAGTACAGCAGCTGCTGGGTCATGTCCTCGTCGATGACGAGCGGGTGCTTGATCACGTCGACCATCGACGGGACCGCGCCGTGCGAGACCAAGAACTTTGGAAACGGCGGGGGCTGCATGACCGAGATCGCCTGCAGGTAGCCAAGCATGAACGCCTGGACCTCGCTGGTTCCGACCAGCACGATGACCTCTGGCGGGTTCGCGCCACCGTCGGTGAAGATCGTGTTGGCGATGTGATCGGCGACGTCGGCGATCGGATCGTTCGGATCCAGCTGCAGGTCGTAGGCGAACACGTCGGTGACGTTGACGCCCATGGTCTTGGCGTAGGCGTCGAGCGAGAGCGAGTTCCCGTACTCGTCGTTCTTGTTGAGGATCACGACGTTGTCGCCGGGCTCCGCGATCGCCTCGAGCCGATCGGCGATCGCCTCGGCCTGGTAGATGTCGCTGGCGATCGGGCGCCAGACCAGGTCGTCGTCGACGAGGTCGGTGATCTTCTTGCTGGTGCCGGTTGGGGTGATGGTGAACACCCCGGCGGGGATCGTGACCATCTCCGAGACGGCGATCACGGCCTCCGAGAACACGGGGCCGACGATCGCGGGCACGCACACGTTGTCGACGAGATGCTGGGCGACCTGCACGGCCTGGGTGCCGGCGACCGAGTCACAGGCGACCCATGCGATCTTCTCGCCGCCCGGGAGCTGGGCCTCTTTGTTGAAGTCCGCGATTGCGAGCTGCATCGAGTTTTGCAGCGGCAGCACCAGGGTGTCGAACGGCGGCGAGGTCGGCATGATCGAGCCGACGAACACGACGTTGTCCTGGGGGGTGTCGTTGGGCCACTTGACCAGCTGGCACTGGGGGGTCAGCGCGTTGACGCAGGTGCCGCTGCAGCCACACATCCAGTTCTCGTTGTGAAGGTCGACGCACTCCGTGTGGGTCGTGCAGGCCGCGTCGCCATCACCGTCGCCGTCGCCGTCGCCGTCACCGGTTGGATCGCCGTCGCCGTCGCCGTCGCCGGTCTCCGTGTCGGTGGCGGTGTCGTCGGCGACGCTGTCCTCGACGCAGGTGTTGTTCGCGACATCGCACACCCAGTCGCCCGTGAACTGGTCACAGTCGCTGTCGGTTTGACACTGAAGGAAGCCGCCGTCGCCGCCCAAGATCAGCGAACAGCCAGGCACGGCGATGGCCATGCCCAAGAACCCTACGCTCCAGCCAGTGAGGCGGGTGGCCCAAGCGGTGGACCATGACGCAGATTGACGTGAGGATGCGGTGAGGTCAGTCATGATAAGTTCTCCAGTGGCTAGAAACGCACGCGCAGGACACCACCGCCACCGCGGGGACCGAAGCTGGGGGTCAACGCGACGCGCGAGCTCTGCTTGGGTTTGCTGAAGCCCACCGCGACCAGGATCACGCCGGTCAGCAGCACCGCACCTCCCACGCCCAACAAGATGTCAGCGGTCAACGCCTTGGTCTTGGCGCTGTCGAGCAGCGGTTGGTTGTCACCGGGCGACTCGGCCTCGCCCGCTTTGTTGAAGTCACCCTGGGCCAGCCCGCCAACGACGGCGCCGCCGATCATCGCGGCCGCGCCGACGCCCGTGAGCCCAAACCCGGCCGCGCGCAGGACCTTGCGCTTGCGCTTGGCGTCTTCGTCGACGGGATCGGGCTGCGGCGGCGGCGGCTCGATCGGCTCGACCTCGGTGTCTGGCTTGGTCTCGGGCGGCTTCTCGGTGGTCTCTTGCAGGATCGCGCGCAGCACCTTGAGGCGGTCGAGCGCGGTCTCGCGGGAGGTGAGATCGACGCCGGGTTGCTTGACGAATTTGGCGTAGTACTCGACGGCCTTGTCGAGGTTGCCCGCCTCTTCATGGACGCGGCCAATGTTGAACAGGAAGTTGGGCTGAGGGTCGACCGCGTAGGCCTGCTCGAACAGCGCGACGGCGCCGTCGTAGTCCTTGGCCTGAAATTTCACGATCGCTTGGTCGCTGAGCTCTTCGGCCTCTGACTTGCGCTCTTCTTCTTCGGTGGGGGCGTCCTGTTCGGGAGCGGGGGTCGCCGCGGGGGCCGCCAACGCGACGGTCGAGCCCAACGCGAGCGAGAGAGACAAGGTAATGGAGGACAGCGCGGACAGCAGCGGGGTCACGGGGATCATTTGTTCTTTCCGGCGGGCAGGAACGGCCCGCTGTCTTTGTTCGATTTCTCGGGCGGCAAGAAGGGGCTCTTGGAGTCGGGCTTCGGCTCCGGCTTCGGCTCCGGCTTCGGCTCGGCCTCGGCGGGGGTCGGGGCGGTGACCGGCTTCTTGGTGGTGTTCGTCGGCTTGGGCTTGTCAGCCTCGCTGGTGACCGGCGTGAGCGTGAAGTCGATCGGGGGGTTGTCGCCAGCCTTGACCTCGATCTCGCGCTCCCAGGTCTCGTAGCCCTTCGCGCTGATCGTGATCGTGTGCTTGCCGACGGGCAGCGGCTTGCCGTAGGGCGTGTTGCCGGCTGGCGAGCCGTCGATCAGGAGATCAGCCGGGGGCACCGTGGAGATCTGCAAGAGCCCGTTGTCTGCGCCGATCGAGGCCTGCAGCTCGGCGATGCGCTTGCGGGCCTCCGCGTTGGAGGCGTCGACGTCGAGCACCGCTTGATAGGCCGAGATCGCCGCCCCGGTGTTGCCCTCTGTGTCGAGCGACTTGGCGGTAGTCATGAGCCGACCGACCTCGATCTGTTTGTCGAGGTGGGTGACCGTGCCGGACAGGTTGGGCGCGTCGGCGAGCTGGCCGCGAACGGGATCGAGCTCGCGCGCGGCCGCGTCGAAGTCACCCTCGCTGACGAGCTGCTTGGCCGAGGCGATCGCGGCCTCGAGCTCGGCGGTGTTGGAGGCGACCGGCGCGGTGTCGGGCGGGGTCTCGTCCTTGTTGCCTGAAGAGTTGGACAGCAGCATGGCGCCCAGGCCGAGCAGCGCGGCCACGGCCACCCCGCCCACGATCCAGATCAGCTTGCCCTTGGCCGGGGGCTCGGGGACGAAGGTCTGGCTGGGGCTCGCGGAGCCGGCCTGGACCCGCACGGTGCTGCCGCTGCTGAGGTCGTCGTGATCGGCGTGCTCTTGGACCTGCATGTAGGTCGCGGTCTGGCCGGTCGGGGCGTTGAGCGCCGCGGTCGAGAGCGCCGAGATCGCGACGTGCTCGGCGGTCTCGCTGACCGCGGGGAGCTTGAACATCGCCATGGGCACGCAGTCGATCAGCTTCTCGACGATCTCGTTGGCGTCGCGCGGGCGCTGGTCCGGGTCCTTCTCGAGGCAGTCGTGGATCAGGTGCACGAGCTCGTCGGGGACCTCGTGGTTGTCGGGCAGGACCTCGGACAGCGGGGTCGGGAACTCGTGGACGTGCTTGTAGAGCAGCGTCGTGTCGTTCTCCGCTTCGAACGGCATGCGGCCCGAGAGCATCTGATAGAACAGCACGCCGAGCGCGTACACGTCGACGCGCAGATCGATATCGAGGCCCTTGATCTGCTCGGGCGAGAGATAGCCCGAGGTGCCAATGAAGTGCTGCTTGGTGATGTCCTCGTCACCCTCGAGCATCTTGGCGAGCCCGAAGTCGATGATCTTGACGAAGTTGGCCCGGCCCTTGCGCTCGCACAGCATCACGTTGCCGGGCTTGATGTCGCGGACCATGAGGTCGCGCGAGTGGGCGTGGCCGACCCCCTTGAGGATCTGCGCCGCGATCGGCACGAAGTCGGCGAGCGACAGCCGGCCCTTGCGCGCCAGAAAGTCGCTGAGCAGCTCGCCGTCGACGTACTCCATCACGATGTACGCCCGGCCGCCCTCGCGGCCGTAGTCGAACATCTCGACGATGTTGGAGTGACGCAGGCCGTCGAGCCGCTTGGCCTCGCGCTCGAACCGAGCCATCGCCTGGGGCTGCTGGGCCAGCGGCGGGGCGATCATCTTGACGACCAGATCGTGGGCCGCGGCGTCGCCGTCGGTCGCGGTCGCCGAGTACACGTGGCCCATGCCCCCGCGCCCGATCAGTCGCTCGACGGTATACTTGCCACCAAGAGTTTGGCCGATCAACGGATCGCCGCTGGCGTCCAGGTTCATACTGCTAGACATCACCATTTGAATTGTCGCTCCACTCGTGATCCGACAGGGACTGCCCCCATGGGCTCAGAGACCTCAGAGACCTTGTCGAGTTGGCGGAGAGTCGTCATGAGATGGGGGGCGGTTGCGATCGCTGCCGTCGGCGCCGCTCGTGTGGCGCGACTCCAAGCCAACCGGAGCTTGCGGCTGGTCTGTCGGGGGTGCAGTGCGGGGCCTGACAGGAGAACCTCGATCGAGGGCTTCGCGTGGCTGTCATTTTGCGGCACCAGCACTCTATTCTACAAGGAAAATCCCTATTTGGGGTGGAGGCCCAGGATCGGCTCCGACAGCAAAGCCTGCTGTGCCGAGGCTGGTTTGGAGCTATGGCAGGTTGGCGCAGGGACCAGACTGATCTGCGGGTCGCTCGCATGAGGCCGTGCAGGAGTTCACCGGGCGGGACCAGCAAACAGTGTTCTTTCGAGGTGCCCGGCCGTGACCTAGAACCCATCACCACCCCGCGAGATCTCGTGTCCGCCGAGTCCGCGCTCTAGTGGCTAGAGCCGAGCGAAGCCCAATGGCATCGGCCAGATCTGCAGCCAGATTCCGCCCCGGACCTCACTCGGCGCAGTTCGCTGCGCCAAGCGCTCCTGGGCAGTGGAGATTAGGTCCCCAGGTCGCGGTCTTCTTCTTCGGTGCTGGCGATCTGGTTGAGGATCCCGAGCATCGAGACCAGCTCGGCCTGCATCTCGAGCGCGCTCGCGTGCCGCTGGCTTGGATCCTTGGCGCAGGCTCGGGCGGCGAAGTCGTCGACCGCCGCCGCCAGCTCGGGCGGGGTGTTCTCTGGCATGTAGAGGCTGGGTGGCTCGAACTCTTTTTTGACCTGCAGCGCGAGCAGCTTGGTCGCCGGGAGATCGAAGTGCTCCTCGACGGGGTGGCGCGTGGTCACGACCTCATAGAACGTGACGCCGAGCGCGTACAGATCTACGCGGTGATCGATGCGACCGTTGATGACCGCCTGCTCCGGGGCCATGTAGCGGGGATCGCCCGTGATGTGGGTGTGCAGCTCGAGCGGGCCGCCGTACTCGCGGGCGATGCCAAAGTCGATCAGCTTCACGATCACCAGGCGCCGGTCGTAGGCGTCGCGGGTGATGAAGATGTTCTCGGGCTTGATGTCGCAGTGGGCGATGTTGCGGGTGTGGATGTAGTGCAGCGCGTCGAGGGTCTGCGTGAAGATGTCGATCAGGACCCGGAACGAGATGTAGCGGCGGCGGGCGAGCACGTCGCCGACGTCGTTGCCGCGCAGGTACTCCATGGCGAACCACTGAAACGCCTCGGAGTGGCCGACCTCGAGCACGCGAACCAGGTTGGGGTGCGAGAAGTTGGCGGCGATCACGGCCTCCCGGTGGAAGCGCGACTGCTCGCTCTCGGGCACGTCGGGCTTGAGCACCTTGAGCGCGACGTAGCGATCCATGGTGGGATCGTAGGCCTTGTAGATCTTGCCCATCCCGCCCTCGCCCAGCCGCTCGACCACCTCGAAGCGCTTTTGCTGGATGACGGACGTGCCGGGCGGCAGATCACCACCGGCCATGGCTTGTGCCATTGCGTTCGCCTGCGCCTGCGCCTGCGCCAACGCATTCGCCTGGGCCTGGTCGAGTGTGCTTGGCTGGCCAGCCTGGGGTGACGCCAGCCCGATCCTGGCCGTCACGTGATCCGTTCGCGGATCTGCCACGGACCGCGAGCCTATCATGTGTCGACCCGGTCCAAGACAAAACCCGACCCAAAACTCGACCAATCAGCGCAGAGAGTCCAGCAGCGCGCGAAAGTCGTCAGGGAGCGGATCTTCGAACCGGAGCATCCGCTCGTTGACGGGGTGGTGAAACCCGAGGCTGGCGGCGTGCAACATCGGCCGCAGGGCCTCGACCCTGGCGGGGCGCTTGGGCGCGGGCCCACCTGGCGGGGATCGATGGCCACGCCCGTACACCTGTTCACCCACCAGGGGGTTTCCGGCCTCGGCGAGGTGGATGCGGATCTGGTGCTGGCGGCCGGTCTCGAGCCGGCACGAGACAAGCGTGATCTCACCAAACGGACCGCTCAGCCGGGTCTCGACCCGGACCTTGGTGATCGCTCGCTTGGCGGCCTTGGGCGGGTTGCGACCCCGCCACGATCCACGCAGGCCGTCGCCGCGGTCGGGGATCAAGAAGCTGTCGTGGACCGCGGCCTCGGCCCGGCCGTAGACCAGGGCGACGTAGCGGCGCTCGACGGTGTGGGCCCGAAACTGGGCCTCGAGGCCCTTGCGACCGGCGCGGGTGCGGGCAAACACGAGCAGCCCGGTCGTGTCTTTGTCGAGCCGCTGGACGACCCCCAGCAGATCGCGCTTGTCGGACTTGTGTGCGTCGTCGTCCGAGCCCCGCTCGCGCAGGGCTTGACGGGTCCGCTCGATCAAGGTGTCGCGGTCGTCGCGATCGTCGAACGGGACGCTCAACAACCCAGCCGGCTTGCGGACCACGACCACGTCTCGATCGACGTGGATCAATCGCTCGCGCTCGAGCACGGGCGCCTGTCGACGCTGGGCCGTGGGGTTGACTTCGACGAGCGCGCCAGCGGACACCCGCGCGGCGGGATCGAAGCGCAGCGCGCCGCCGACCTTGACCCGACCGTTGCGGACCAGGTCGCGCGCACGACTCCACGCCAGGCCGTCCATCAGCTCGCGCACGAGCGCGGCGAGGGTCGACTCGTGCTGGTCATCGCTGACCACGAGCTGGCGCGGGCTGTCGTCCAAGGTGGCTCTACTACCCCGAGTTGGACGGCTTGAACAGCGCGACCTGGCCAGCGTGGCCTGGCCCCGCCGGGTATTGCGGGAGGTCGGCGCGTGTCGCGGCAGGTCACCACCGGATCGGAAACCGCAGCGCGAGATCACCAGCGCCGCTGGACCCGCTCGCGCCATGCTCGAGCAGCTCGAGCAGCTCGAGCAGCTCGAGCAGCTCGAGCAGCTCGAGGTCGACCTCGGCGTCGGCGCCCGCGAGCGCGAAGCCACCCCGAATCCCACCGAGGTTGGCGAGCCCGAACAAGCTCGGCCGCGTGAACCCACCGCAGCCGTGCATGGTGAACACCGCCGAGAAGATCGGTCGCAGCACGGGGATGTCGGTCGCCTCGATCGCAAAGCTCGCCCAGTAGTTCACGAAGCCGGCCTCACCGAGGACATCGAACAAGGCCTGATCCAGGTCCATCATGTACTCCGCGTCCAGCCAGTCGGCGCGCGTGCACACGCGGATCTTTGCCCGCGTGCGCTCGGTGATCCGCCCCGCGATTGAGCGCCCCTGCAAGCTGGTGTCGGTCTCGATGCGCGCGAGAATGTCGTTGATCAATCCGGCCTTCAGCTCAACCACGAGAGGACTGTAGCGGTTGAGTCGACTGATTTGAAGACACGCATGGGTGCGATGTGATCGCAGGGTTGGAGTTCGAAGATAGCGAGCTTCTTGGGCGCGGGTCGCCGGTTGTCGCGCGACCTTCACAGGACCCGCCATGGCCCCGCCAACGGCGTTCTTTGCTGATCCATGCGAATCCGAGGTGCGCCCGCGCTGGCGTCGCTGCGGGCTCGCGGAGTGGGCGCGAACCATTGAATCAACATATGGCAATCGCGGCAATTTCGGAGAGAATCAATGTGCCCCACAAATACGCGGTTGCTCGTGATCGGGAGTTTGATTGTCAGCGCTGAAGGAGAAGGGCCTAGCCGACGAGCCGACAGTCCGCGCGACTGTCGGGGTAGAAATTTGCCTCGGCGCTGGCTGTGTCGTAGGTCTTTTTGCGACGGAGGACTTCATGCCTCACATGACGTTTCGAGAACGGCTCCTGCACTTCGCCAAGAACGCCGTCGACTACACCAAGTGGACCTTGGTGATCGGCGCCAGCAACATCGAGTCCAACGTCGAGAAGACTGGTGGTTGGAGCCAAGAGTCTGTGCTCCGCATGCGCCGGGCTCCCGTCAAGTGGGTGCACGGCGAGTGGCAGAACGTCGACATCGGGCCGGAGCTCGGAATGAACCAACCTGTCGTCGTCCCTCAGCTCGTGCGCGACAAGGACAAGGGGTTCGTCTACGATCTGCCTGGCCCGCTGAAGAAGCCCGACAAGTTCGATCGAGCGCATGTCCAGACGCTCGCCCGCCGGGCCACCGCCGCGCGGACCGGAAATTGCCAGGAGCACGCCGCGGTCGCCTACGGGTGGCTCTACGAGCACGCGCGCTTCGTGTCCAGTTGGACGTACATCAGCGTGCCCGACCACGCCTTCGTGGTGCTCAACCGCAACGACACGGAGAGCATGGGCAAGACCAAGGCCTTTCACTGGGGGGCGGAGGCGGTGCTCTGCGATCCCTGGGGTGGCTTCGTGTGCACCCAGCCTCAGCTCATGAGGGCCCAGGGAGAGACGGAGTACGCGCTCGAGGGTCACCGAGACGAGCAAGACATGAGCTTCGCCGCAATTCAGAAGTGGATTTGCGATCACGACGCCGAGGTCCACGCGCAAGAGTGGCGCATGTACATGCGCTTCGACTCGCCCAAGTTCTACTGACGCACTCTCGTGCCTCGACGTATGGTGCGATGCCGAGTCGGCGACGGCAGGGGCGGCCCCAGATGTGCCTGGCGTCGTGAATCCAAACGGATTGGCGCTTCAGCAGCCCGTGGTGCAATGCCTCACGCCCCCTCGCTTGGCCTTTTCGCCGAGGGCAGCGTTGCCGAAACTTGCAGTACACCCGGTACAGCTGCGTTTCGACGCCTCGCCCTCGACGAAAATTCCGGCGCGAGGAGCCGCGATGCATTGCACCACGGGCTGCTAGCAGCTCAACCATGCCTGCACGTCGTCGGCGAGCTCGCCTGGGTCGGGCTCGGCTTCGAGGCGGCGCAAGAAGGCGCGCAGCTGGGGGTCGTCGGCTTGGTGGCAGGGCGAGAGCTCCACGCTCAGACCCAAGAACTCGAGATACAGCTGCTCCCACTCGCTCGCTCGCAGCGCGCCACTTTGGACCTGGTCGCGGACCTGCGCGAGCGCGGCGGCGAAGCGAGGGGCTAGCTGCGCCCGCAAGATCCGTAGGTGGAGCAGGTCCGACGTCACCCACGCCCCGCTCGGCTCGCGGGCACGCTCGAGCGCCAGCGAACGCTCGATCGCTGCGCCTGCATCCTCGAGCCGGCCTGCGTTGAGGCTCACGCGCGCCCGCTCGTAACAGACGGCCTCGAGCTGGCGGCTGCTCGCCCCCGCTTCGACGGCCAGCTCCGCGATCGCGCGGGCCGCCTCGAGCTGGCTCAGCGCCTCCTCGATCGCGCCTTGTGACTCGGCGACGCCGGCCAGGCCCAGCCGAGTCGAGATCGAGCTGGGGTGGGCGCGGCCGTAGATGTGGGCCTTGAGCGCGAGGGCACGCTCGAAGTCGCGTCGCGCCCCCGCGAGATCGTTGGCGATGAGGCGCTGGAGGGCGAGGTTGTTGAGCACCGAGACCACGTGGGGGTGGGTCTCGCCGTAGGCTCGCGCGAGCACGTCGTAGGCGGCCTCGGATTCGACCACGGACTCGGCGTTGCGATCGAGGTTGCTGAGCACGACCGCCAAGTTCGCCCGGACTCGTGCCTCCTGGACCACGTGCGGGCCGTCGAGCGCGAGCAGCATGGCGAGCGCCTGACGCGAGCTGGACTCGGCGCGCTCGGGCTCGCCGGCCAGGTCCAGCGCAGTCGAGACGTAGTCGAGAAGCTCGACCTCGAGCAACGCCGCGCGCTCGCGGTCGCCGACCTGCCTCGCGTAGCCGAGGCCGAGCTGAGCGACCCGGGTGGCCGCGTTCGGGTGCTCGCGCAAGCTGGCGTCGACCCAGACGATCTGGGTCAGGGCACGCGCAGCCCACAGCGACGAGCCGGCCTCGAGCGAGGCCGTGAACGCGGCCTCGAGGGCGGCCTCGGCCGTCTCAACCTCGCCGACGCGGGCCGCAGCTCGACCGGCCAAGACTCCCGCCCAGGCGCGCGTGAGCGCGTCACCTTGGGCCTGTGCCTCTGTCCACAGCGCGCGCGCTTGGTCGGCGGCCTCGCCTGAGGCGGTGAGCTCGAAGAGCGTGTCGAAGCGCTGCAATCGGTCGCGCAGGTCCGAGAGTCTCGCGGCCTGGGCGGGGTCGAAGCGCGTGCCCAGCTGGGGCGCGGCCTCACAGTCTCCGCGCACCTCGAGCCGTGCCAGGAGCGGCGCGATCTGACCGAGTCGTTCGGCGTCGATGTCGAGCAAGCTCGCGTGCAGCGCCCGGAGAGCCTCGACCTCGCGCGCGAGGCAGCTGTCCTCGGCGAACAGCGCCCGCGCGAGGCCGCGATCGGCGTCGCGCTCACACTCGGCCACGCCAGCCTGGATCGCGGCCTCGTTCTCGCGCCGGAAGAAGGCGTCGGCGGCTGCGGCCGTGCTCGCGGCGAAGGGACGCTCGAGGCGCTGCAGGTGGAGGCCGAGCGCTCGCAGCTCGGCCTCGCTGAGCACCGGCTGCCCCGCTGCGGCGCACAGGTGCTGCGGGCGAGGACCTGGGCGAGCCGCGACGGCGGCCGCGAACGCGAGCGTGAGTCCCAGTCCCAGGGTTGCGCGGCGCCGGGTCGCGGGGGCCTGGCACACGGTCTCGAGCGTGGCCACGACCTGCTCGACCGAGGGCCGCGCGCTCGGATCGATCGCCAACATGCGCGCGACCGTGTGTCGGAGCGCTCGCGGGACCAGCCCAAAGCGCCCGCGGCGTGGGCAGCTGGGCTGCTCGGCCCCCGCCGCGACCCAGCGCGAGGTCGTGCCCGGGAACGGCGGCCTCGCGTAGACCGAGCGAAAGATCGTGACGCCGAGGGAGAAGATGTCGGAGGCCGGCGTGGCGTCGCCCCCATCGAGGAGCTCGGGCGCGACGAACAGTGGCGTGCCGCCGACGCTGCGTGTGCTCTCCTCGCTCGACGGGTCGGGCACGCTCGTCCGCCAGATCTCGGCCAGGCCGAAGTCGCCCAGATAGAAGCCGCCGTCGTCGGCGATCAGGATGTTGCGAGGCTTGATGTCACGATGAACGACGTCGTTGCGGTGGGCGGCCGCGAGCGCGCTGGCGATGGTGAGCAGCCCCCGCAGCAGCGACGGTAGAGCTGCCTGGTCGCTCTCGACCCATCGATCGAGGGACGCACCGGCAATGAACTGCATCGCGATGTAGACGAGGCCGGCCGACTCGCCGACCTCGTAGACGTCGACCACGTTGGGGTGAGGGACCGCGACGGCCGCCCGCGCCTCGGCGAGCAGCGCCTCCGCGCCGACGGTGTCGCTGCGGTCCGGCCGGACCAATTTGAGCGCGACCGTGCGCTGCAGCCGCGAGTCGTGGGCTCGGTAGACTCGGCCCATCCCGCCTTCAGCCACGAGCTCGATCTGCTCGTACTGACCCAGCGTGACTCGCTCGGCGGACTGGGCCCCAAACAAGCCCCGCGCGGCGATCGACTTGACACGCGCGCGCTCGAACGCGTCGAGGTCCCCCACGGGCGGCGCGGTCTCGTCAGACGTTCGGTTCGGCATCGAGGTCCTCGCTCGAATTTGGGGCCGACGCTGCTCGCAGCGCGGCGAGGCGCGCGGCCCATTCGCTGAGCTCGGTCGCCGTCGAGTCCACGACCTTGTCCTCGAACTCCCCGAGCAGCGTCCGCAGCTTCGCGCGCGCGCGGACCAGGCGGCTGCGGACAGTGTGGGGGCTGATACCCAGCACCACCGCGATCTCCTCACCCGCCAGCCCCTCCCAGTAATAGAGCTCGAGGATCGTCTGGGCGCTCAGCGGCAGCTGGCGCAGCGTCGCGAGCAGCACCTTGTTGTCCTGTTGGCGGGCGATCCAGGTGCTGGGCGAGACGCCGACATCCACGAGCGAGTCGACCTCGGGGTTGAAGCGGTCTCCCGCGCGGGCTCGAAAGTGATCGATCAGCAGGTTGCGCGCGATCGCCAGGAGGTAGCTACGCATGCCACAGTCCCCGCGAAACCGAGCTGCCGACTCGATGGCCTTGACGAAGGTCTGCTGGACGAGGTCCTCGGCGCCATGGTCGATCTTGCGCGACAAGAACCGAAAGACGCAGTCGAAGTGGCGCTCGAACAAGTCCTTGCCTGCGCTGGTGTCCCCGCGCTTCCAGGCGTCCATGAGGGCCAGGTCGTCCGACATCGGCCGCGACGTTAGCACGATGCTTCGTCTGTGTTCCCACTCGCCATGGGGGGACGGGCTCGGCCCCGGGATGATCCCACCTCGATGTTGGGATCGTGAGTCCTCGCCTTTTTTCCTCCCACCCGGGATCAATTTTCCAGCCACTCCGTCCCTGAAGAGGTGACCGTCGAACTGTCTCGTTTTGTCCGCCTCTCGATCCTCGGAACCGGCGTGGGCGCCTGTCTGCTTCTGGCCTCCGCCGCCGGGGCCACAGCCTCGCCCCCAGGCACGATCAAACCTGGTCCACTGGCGCCGCGACCCTCAGTCAAACCCAAGAACCCGACCCTCCCGGGTGGTCCGACCGAGGCCGCGAAGGTCGTGGCGATCGGGGCGTGCAGCAAGTGGTACGCGCCCCCGGCGAACGCACGCCGCCCGACCAAGGGCATGTGCACCGCGCCGCCCGAAGTCGGCCTGGGCAAGGTCAAGAAGAGCGGCAGCTCGAAGAGCTGGCTGAGTACGCACAACAAGTCGTTCAACTGTGGGAGCACCATGAGCTACGACGGACCGGACGGCCAGCCTGCCGTGGGCTTCCTGTGTCAGATCGCTGGGATGCCCGACACCGTCGTCACGCCTGCGGCCGGCATCGAGATGGACAGCCTGTCGAGCGCCACGCTCGGCGACTACATGTGTGGGTGCTACCAGGGCCATCGCACTGGCGATCACCCAGGCACGCGCGAGACTTGGTACGCCAAGGGCTGGTGGAGCTACCGCTTCGGCGGCCCCGATGATATGCGGAAGGGGCCGCTGCCCGAGTTCACCCTCGCCGAGCCGAGCTGGACCGAGCCAGGCACCAACCTGGTCTGGCGCCACAAACCGGGCTTCGTGATGTGGTTCGACACCAGCTTCAAGCGATTTCAGGCCAAGTGCACCTCGCTCGCACAACACGGGCTCGACGAACATGGCACGCAGGCCATCCGCAAAGAGGGGAAGATGAAGAGCTGCGGCCACGTCGGCGAGCCGAGCTGCGACGCTTGGATCGGCACCAAGGGCGCGACCCTGAGCTGTGGCCTGTCCGGCGCCACCGGGGACGACTGGACCGGGCGCACCGGCACCTGCGAGTGGATCGACCCCCCGCCGGGTGTGCAGGCGCGCAGCATCGAGATGCGCAGCTCTCCCGGCTCGAGCAACACGGTGCACGCCGACGACCTCGCGCGCTACGCCTGCGGCAGCTACCGCCTGCCCAACGCTTCGGGCAACCACGATCCCTTCCGCTACACCGGCTATCACTCGGTCGGCTTCACGGGCAGCGCCGCGCGCGAGACGTGGACCCCTTCGGGCAACGTCTGGATCTACGCCAAGCCCTGAACAGGCTGAATCATGACCTCGAACTCCGCTCTAGGGATCAAAATCAGCGGCGTGCTGGGGCTCGTCGGGGCCGGCCTGTACCTCGCCACCATGGTGGCCGCGCCGCCCCGAGGGCGGGGCTCGAGCTACATGTCCATGGTCCGGGATTGGAGCGACGCCCCGGCTTGGGGGATCCCGGTCCTGGTCCTGGCGATCGTGACGAGCGTCGCCGCGGCGATCATGTTCTTCGTGTCGTTGAGCCGGTCGCGGCAGGTCCCCGCGCGCGGAAGCGCGGACATCTCTGCGGAGGTCGCATCGCGCCCGCTGCCGTTCAGCGTGTGCGGTCACTGCCGCATCCTGATCGATCTACCTCACGCGTTTGCGTGTCCGCGCTGTGACAGCGCGACGACGACGGTGCGCGTCGACGCAGAAGCCGAACGCGGCATCGCGCTCGCGGCCCTCGGCTCTCGGCGCTGAGATCAGCGACCCGCCGCGGGCCGCGACCCGCGGACACTGGCGCGACGAGACCTGCGCCATGTTGCTGCTTCGGCGGCCCGAAGCGCTTAAAGCGCGGCCGCGACGAAAGACGTGCCGATGGCGTCGGCGTCCGGCGCTTCGTAGACTGGATCCCATGACCGATGCCGCGCGCACCATCCTCGACCAGGCGCTCTCGCTGGCAGACGAGGAGCGCCTGCGCCTCGCGGAGGCCCTGTTCGACAGCCTCCCCGCCGACGCCCAGGAGCAGATCGATCGGGCCTGGCGGGAGGAGGTTCTGCGCCGTATGGGCGAGGTTCGTCGGGGCGAGGTCGAACTCGAGTCCTGGAAAGACGTACGCCGCGCCGGACGCGAGGCCCTCGCACGCTGATGCGGCTGCGCTTCCATCCTCTTGCCCGCATCGAGTACGTGGAGGCGATCGTCTACCTCGAGCAGCGCCGCGAGGGCTACGGCGAGCGCTTCGAGGCTGAGGTCGACGCTGTCCTCGACCGCGCCCGACACTTCCCCCGAAGCGGCGCCCAGGTTCCCGGCTTCCCGTCCCAGGTGGATGTGCGCGCGTTCCCGCTGCGGGTCTTCCGCTACACGTTGATGGTGGGCTTCGAGGGTGACAGCGCCGTGGTCTACGCCGTCGCGCACCAACAGCGGCGGCCAAGCTATTGGAAGGACCGTGCCTGACCGACCCATTGGTGGTTGGCCAACTCGATCTCGGTGTACCGCCCCGGAGTGACCCGGCCCTCCGAATTCAATCACCTACACCCCTAACAACCAAATCCTAACTGCCCCCACGCCCTGCTAGGCTGTGGGCCGTGACGAGCGCCGCAGGAAGCCAGCCCGAGCAGCTCGAGCTCGGGGAGGAGCTCGGCGTCGGCGCCGTGGCCACGGTGTTTCGCGCGCACGATCGAGCCACGGGCCACCACTACGCGCTCAAGTTGCTGCACGACCGCAACGCCCGCGACCCCCGAGCCGCGCGACGCTTCACCCGTGAGGCCGAGCTCGCGCGGACGCTGAGTGATCCGCACATCATCGGTGTCTACGGGGCGATCGAGTTTCAGGGTCGACAGGCGCTGCTGATGGAGCTCGTCGACGGTCCGACGCTCGCCCAGATGTTGGCCACGGACGCCCCGCTGAGCGAGCGCCGCCTGCTCGTGCTCGCTCGTGGGATCGCCCGCGGGCTCTCGGTCGCGCACGCTGGTGGCGTCATCCATCGCGACCTCAAGCCCGCCAACGTCTTGATCGCCCAGCTGGGCGAGGCTGGCGAGACCGCCAAGATCGCCGACTTTGGGATGGCGCGGGCGACCAGCTTCGCGGGTGTCGACAGCGAGTCACTGACCGTGCTCGGGACCCCCGACTACATGGCGCCCGAGACCCTCGATCCGCTCGCTGTGGATCCGCGCACAGATCTGTACGCGCTGGGCTGCATCATGTCCGAGATGGCGTCCGGGCGGCCGCCGTTCTCGGCACCGACCCCGTTCGCCGTGCTCGACGCCCATCGCAAGCGCCCGGCGCCCAAGCTGCCCGAGGTGTTCTCGGACGGGCTGCGCGAGCTGGTCGCGGCGCTGCTGGCCAAGCAACAGAGCGACCGACCCCACGCCGCCTCGGCCGTGGTCGAGGCGATCGACGCGCTGCTCGCTGCTCCCCACGAGCGCGAGGTCACGGCGTTGGTCGCGAGCCCGCAGACGTTGGCCCGCGCGCGCCCGCGTGACCTGCTCGCGGCCGCGGCCGCGGGGCGCTGCGCTCGGTGTGGCGCGCCCGTGATCCACGGCGTGCGCGTGTGTCTGGAGTGCGGTCTGTTGCGCGTCACCGTCGAGCCCGGCAAGTGGACGGTGTTCGTCGTGGGCCCGGGTGCGGTCGGCGACAAGCTCGACAGCGTCCGCCGCGATGGTCTGCTGACGTGGCTGCGGGCCAACCCCGACGCGGGCCTCGAGATCGGCACCTTCGCCGAGCAGATCCCGCGTCTCCCGTTTCCGCTGGTGGTCCGGGTGTCCGAGCAGAGCGCTGGCGCGCTGACCGAGTCGCTCGCCCAGCTCGGCATCCACGCCCAGGCGCGGATCGGCGGCCGGTTCTCACACGGGCAGATGACCGAGAAGATGGCCCGGATCGGTGCGCGGCGCAGCAAGGTCGCGCTGCCGCTGCTGCTGGTCGGCCTGCCGCTCATGATCGTGCTGTTGATCTTCGCGCTGCCGCTGGTTCCCCTGTACGTGGGCGCGGTCGCGTGGTGGACCTCGAAGCCGGCCCTGCGGATCAGCGCGACCACCCGCGTCGCGCTGCCGCCCCTGGTCGACGAGCGGCTCCGCGAGGTCGAGCGGGTCTCGCCAAGCGTGAGCGCGCGTCACCGACCCGGACTGCGCGCCGTGGTCCAGCGCGTCATGGCGCTGCTCCACGCGACCCCCGAGACCGAGCGCGCCGAGGTCGACGCCGAGATGACCCACGCGCTCGCGGTTGCGACAGTGGGCACCCAGCGCATGAGCGAGCTCGACGCCATGGTCAGCCACCCTGACTTCGACGCCAGCGAGGCCGAGCACCGCTCGGATCTACAAGAGCGCGACATGTGGGCAGCCCGCATGTTGGAGCTGACCGCGACCCTCGACGCGCTGGTCGCCAGGCAGGCCGCCGCCCACCACGCCGCGCACGACTCACACGCCGAGCTCGACGACCTCCGCAACCGCGTCGAGGCCCTCGAAGAGGTCCACCGCCTCCAAGATCGAAGCGGATTGGGTTAGAAAAAAGCGGAGCGTTCCCCAGTCAGTCTGCCCTCGAGCCCGAGCGAAGCGAGGGTGGCGGAGCGCGCGGAGGCAAGAACAAGCGAAGCGTTCCCCAGTCAGTCTGACCTCGAGCCCGAGCGAAGCGAGGGTGGCGGAGCGCGCGGAGGCGAAGCCGAGCACGATCCGCGTCAGGCTGATTGGGGCAAAATAGCGAGCACGATCCGCGTCAGGCTGATTGGGGCAAAATAGCGAGCACGATCCGCGTCAGCCTGACTGGGGCAAAATAGCGAGCACGATCCGCGTCAGGCTGACTGGGGTAGAATACCTACATAATTGACTGGAGCTTCATGGCTACGCCCATGTCGCCGTCGACCTTGAGCTTGCCGGCCATGAACGCGGTCGTCGGTGCAAGGTCGCCAGCCATCATCGCCTCGAGATCCTCGAGCGAGAGGCCGATCGTGCAGTCGGCGTCCTTGTTGTCGTTGGACACCGTGTTGGGCTGCGCTTTGCCGTCGATGAAGACGACGCCGACCGTGCCCATGTCAAACTTGAGGGTTGCACCGAGCCCTGCGTCGTCCCCGACGCGGCCCTTGATCGTTTCAGTAACTGTCTCGAGACTCATGGCTTGGGTTCCTCTGGGCGCGAGTAAACCCCGTTACACGGCCTCGGTCAACTGACCGCAGGAGGCCTGTCGAGGCATATACAACCCCCGCGTCCCGGTGTAGATCCGCCGAGCTTTGTCCGAGCCCAACTCAACGAGCGTGTTGCGCAGCGCGCTGCTGGACCCGTTTGGTGGCCTCGCCGGTGACATGCTGGTCGGGGCGTTGGTCGATCTCGATCCCGAGCTCGAGGCGGCCCTGCGTGAGCCGCTGAGCTCGCTGGGTCTGCCCGGCTGGCGGCTCGACACCGCGGCTGCGATGCGGCGCCAGCTTGGCTGCGTGAAGGCGAGCTTCACGGTCCCCGACGAGGCCGATCATCGCCACCTCCCGGAGATCCGCGAGCGGATCGACGCGTCGTCGCTGCCGGCCCGGGCCAAGCAGCGAGCCGACGCGGCGTTCGTGCTGCTGGCCGAGGCCGAGGCCAAGGTCCACCGGATCTCGATCGACCGCGTGCACTTTCACGAGGTCGGGGCCGCGGACGCGATCCTGGACATCTGCGCGGTCAGCTTTGGGCTGGATCGCCTGGGGATCAGCGAGCTGCTTTGCGGTCCGCTGCCCGGTGGCTCGGGGACGATCGCGTGTGCACACGGTGACATGCCCTGTCCGGCGCCAGCGGTCGTGCACTTGCTCGAGGACTTCGTGGTGCTCGCGGGCGTCGGCGAGGGCGAGATGGTCACCCCGACTGGCGCCGCGCTGCTGCGGGCCTGGGGCCGACCGCTCGAGGCCGGCACGCTTGGCTACCGCACGCACGCCGTCGGCTACGGCGCGGGCACCCGGGCCAGCAGCGTGTTGCGGCTGACGGTGGTCGAGCCCGCTGCCGAGGCGAACGCCCACGATCAGTCTGTCTATCAGTCCGATTGGGTCTACGCGCTCGAGACCCACCTCGACGACGAGTCGCCCGAGCTGCTCGGGTGGGTGTCGGAGCGACTGTTCGAGCTCGGTGCGCTCGACGTCGCGTATGGGCCCGTGACCATGAAGAAGGGTCGGCCCGGGGTCGCGATGACGGTGCTGGTCTCGCCGCCGCTGCGCGAGCAGGCGGTCGCGACGATCCTGCGCGAGACCACGGCGCTCGGCGTCCGCGAGCAGCTGCTCGCGCGAACCACCTTGGCGCGAGAGATCACCACCCTCGACACGCCGTGGGGGCCAGTCCGGATCAAGCACGCGGGCGGCCGCGACCGGCCGGAGTACGAGGATCTGGCCCGGATCGCCCGCGCCCGCGCGCTGCCGCTGCGCGAGGTCGCCGACGCTGTCGCGGCCCTGCTGATCGGACGGGCGCGCCAATGACCGCCGCGCTGACCCGACTCGAGCAGGTGATCCGCGGCTACGGACCCACGATCACGGCGTTCTCGGGCGGCGTCGACTCGACCCTGGTCGCGGTCGTCGCGGCGCGGGTCCACGGTGAGCGGGCGCTGGCGGTCACGGGGGTGTCGTCGTCGCTGGCCGGCAGCGAGCGCGAGCACGCCGTCGCGCTCGCGGCTGAGCTGGGGCTGCGCCATCGCCTGATCGACACCCACGAATTGGATCGCCCGGGCTACCGCCAAAACGCGGGGGATCGCTGCTACCACTGCAAGACCGAGCTGTTCGAGCGCCTGACCGCGCTCGCGCGCAGCGAGGGGTTTGCGAGCGTCGCCTCGGGCGACAACCTCGACGATCTGGGCGGACACCGACCGGGCTTGCTGGCCGCCAAGCAGCTCGCGGTCCGCAAGCCTCTGGTCGAGGCCGAGCTCGGCAAGTCGGGCATCCGCGAGCTCGCGCGACTGCTGGGGCTGCCCAATCATCAAAAGCCTGCGTCGCCGTGCCTGGCCAGCCGCGTGCCGGCCGGGACTCGGGTCGATCCTGCGGTGCTGGGCCGGGTCGAGCAGGCCGAGGCTGGGGTGCGCGCGCTCGGGTTCGAAGGATTTCGCGTGCGCCACCACGGTGAGCTCGCGCGGATCGAGCTGCCGATCATCGATCTCGAGCGGGCCCTGTCGCTGCGGGTCGAGCTGATCGCCGCGGTCAAGCGCGCGGGCTACTCGATCGTGACGATCGACCTCGCGGGGTTTCGCTCGGGCTCGCTCAACGTGCTGAGGTCTGCCAGTGAATGACGTGACGCCTCCCTCGACCGCATCGGCCCGCGCGATCATCGACGCGCTGCTCGACGGGCGCATCGATCGCGAGCAGGCGCTCGCCGACCTCGAGGCGCGCGGGGTCGAGCCGCGGGTCGAGAACCTGGACTGGGCTCGGATTGACCACGATCGGGCAGCGCGGCGCGGGTTCCCCGAGGTCATCTACGGCCCCGGCAAGACCACGGATCAAGTCCGCGAGATCTTCGTGCGCCTGGCCAGGCGCAACCCCAACGTGCTGTGCACCCGCACCACCGCGGCCGCTCACGAGGCGGTCCGCGAGGCGCTGGAGCCCGAGGCCCGCGCTGCGCTCCGGTTCGACGCGCAGGCCGGCCTGCTCTCGCTGCACGGGGACCAGCGGGTGCGCCAGCGCGGGACTCTGGTCGTGCTGTCGGCCGGGACCGCGGATCAAAAGGTCGCCAACGAGGCGCTGCGCTGCGCCGAAGTCCTGGGTAACCGGGTCGAGCGGCTCGCCGACGTCGGCGTCGCGGGCCTGCATCGACTGCTCGCCGAGCTGCCCACGCTCGAGCGGGCCAGCGTGATCATCTGTGTCGCCGGGTTCGAGGCCGCGCTGCCCTCGGTCGTGGCGGGGCTGGTCCACTGTCCGGTGATCGCGGTGCCAACCAGCACCGGCTACGGCGCGAGCTTTCAGGGTGTGACCGCGCTGCTGTCGTGCTTGACCAGCTGCGCCGCGGGAGTGTTGACGGTGAACATCGACAACGGATTTGGAGCTGCGTACGCGGCAACCTTGGTCAACCGACTGTCCGGCCCCGCGGATCCAGCTGACCCGGAGGCGAAGGTCTGATGCTGGCCGCGTTGACGGGGCTGTTGCTCGGCTGTTGGCACGTCGTCAGCGGGCCGGATCATCTGGCCGCGATCACCCCGCTGGCGACCGCCTCGGACAGCGAGCGGACCGGCGCGCGCGTGGGTCTGGCGTGGGGCCTGGGCCACGCGGGCGGGGTCTGGCTGGTCGGCCTGGTGCTGCTGGCGTTCGGGAGCCTGATCCCGCTGGAGCTGGTCGGCGTGTGGACCGAGCGGATCGTCGGCGTTGCGATCGTGGGCGTGGGCGTGTGGGGTCTGTGGCAGGTCCATCGGCCGGATCACGGCCATGACCATGTCGCCCACAGCGTGCACGGCCGCTCGGCGCTTGGAATTGGCCTGGTTCACGGCATCGCCGGCAGCTCGCACCTGTACGGGGTGCTGCCAGCGTTGGCGCTGACCTCGAGCGCGAGGGTCAGCTACCTCGCCGGCTTTGGCCTGGGATCGATCGTGGCGATGGGAGCGTTCGCGGGGCTGCTCGCGCTGATCGTCGGGCGGCTCCCGGGGTCCCGCGAGGTGGTCCGACGCTGGGCGCTGCTCGGCGCCTCGATCGTGGCGATCGCGGTTGGCGGGGCCTGGATCGCGCTGGGCGGCGGGTAGTCAGGGCGCGTCGTCGCGATTCAACCTCTTCACGTACCCCAAGGGGCAACGCAACGAGGATGTCGCCAAGGCCTACCTGCGGGGGTGCGTCACTCATCCACGCGCACAGTGAAGTGCAGACTGCTTGGCTGTCATCAAGTGCTAGCCTGGGCCCCATGACTGTTAAATTTCGGCTCTCGATCTTCGCTCTCGTCACCCTCGCCCCGCTCGGGTGCACCGACGACGCCACGTCCGACACCTCCACCACGACCACCACCTCCGCCACCTCCACTGCCACCACCGACGGCACTGAGACCGCGGAAGCGAGCGGCTCGGACAGCGAGACCGACACCGACACCGACACCGGCACAGACACCGACGATGACGTCTGCTACGACCACAGCTCTCCGCCCGAGGGTTTGATCAACGCGCCCAACTGCGGCTTCCCCTCGTGCGCCAGTGACGTCGTGTACGTCGGCAACCCCGACGAGTGCGAGGTTCAGGCAGATTACGATCCCGAGGTCGGCAACTGCCTGCTGCAGGCGCTCGCGAATGGCCAGGATACGGCGGCTTCGCTGGGCATCCGCGATTGTCCCGGCGGGCAATTTTCGTGGACGTTAAAATTGCAACTGTTCGGCGACGGCACGGTGCTGTGGCACGAGGCGACGTTCGCGGATCTAGCCAGCGACGAGCGGGCGACCTGGAGGATGCTGCCGGACGCGGCGTATCTCGACGCTTGTTCGGCTGACACGATCGAGCAGCTGCTCGACTGCTTGAGCGGGATCCTCGAGCAAGAGTGCCAACTCGGCGAGCCGACCTGCCCTTGAAAGACGCGATCCGTGCTCACGACGACTGCGCTGCTTCGTCGCCCAGTCCTCCTCACGCTAGCAGCCACCGAGACACCGTCTAGTTCGCGCTGGGCGGCGGGTAGTCAGGGCGCCTGCATGATCCTGCCGTAGAACTGGATCATCCCCGCGTACTGGTCGAGCGCCAGGCGCTCGTCGATCCCGTGGTAGCGGGGCACATCCTGCTTGGTGATGAAGAACGCCGACAGCCGATAGACCTGCTCGGCGACCCCCACATAGTGCCGAGCATCGGCCGCGGCCACGAACAGGCCAGGCGCGACGAGCACCTCGGGGTTCACCTCCCGCAGCGCCCGGGCGATCGTCGTGAACGCGGGCGCCTCGGCGTCGGAGATCCGCGGGACGTCATTGCCGACCACCAGCGTGACCTGAACCCGCGGATCGTCGACGGCGTCGCGCACGTGGGCCACCACGCCCTCGACCGTGTCGCCCGCGTTGATCCGGTGGTTGACCAGCGCGCGGGCCCGGGTCGGCAGCACGTTGGCCTTGACGCCGCCCTCGATGACCGTGACCGCGGTGGTCGTGCGCACGGAAGACGCGGTGGTTGGCGCGGCCAGCAGCGCCCGCGTCATGATCGGCGCGAACAGCCACAGGTTGGTCGCAACGAGCTTCAGCGGCCCGTGCATCTCGGGCCCGATCGTGGCCAGGGTCTGGCGAAACGGACCGTCGAGCGAGCCCGGCAGCTGCTCGGCCTCGACCCGCGCGACCGCAGCCGCGAGGATCCCGACCGCCGTCTGGTCCGGCGGCGCGGACGAGTGGCCGCCCTCGAGCTCGACGACCAGCTCGATCGTCGCCGAGCCCTTCTCACTCAGGCCGATCACCGCGACCGGCTGATCGACCGCCGGAAACAGGCCGACCGTGATGCCCGTGCCCTCGTCGAGCACAAACTCGGCCTCGACCCCGCGCGCGTGCAGCAGCTTGGCCATCTCGACCGCGCCGGTCCCCGTGCCCTGCAGCTCTTCGTCGTGGCCAAAGCACAGGTACACGGTCCGCGGCGGCGTGATCCCGGCGGCGAGCATCGCCTCGGCGGCCTCGAGGATCGCCATCAACGCGCCCTTGTCGTCCATCGTGCCGCGACCCCACAAGAAGCCCTCGGCCTGCTCGGCCGCGAACGGCGGGTGCGACCACACGGCGGGATCGCTGACCGGGACCACGTCCATGTGGGCGGTCAAGATGATCGGCGCGGCGTTGGGGTCGGCGCCCTGCCACCGGTACATCAGGCTGTAGTCGCTCACGACCTCGCGCTCGAGCTGCGCGTGGACCAGCGGGAACGAGCGCTCGAGCAGGGCGTGAAAGCTGATGAACGGCGCCGGGTCGAAGTCGGCCGGGTCTTCGGGCGAGATCGTCGGGATCCGGATCGCCTCGCTGAGCCGCCCGATCGCCTCCGCGTCGTCGACCGGGAGGGGCTCGAACGCTTCGACCTCGATCTGCTGCGAGCGGGTGGTCAGGGTGTTGACCACGGCGATCCCGATCAGCACCCCCAACAGGGCGAGCACGCCGAGCGAGCCACGCAGCAGGCGACGTCGCCACGGACGGGGAGTTGTGGCGCTCGACATTCGGAGCCGCAGCGTACCAGCGCGCGATGGTCTGAACGCCCGGATCGCGCGATCCCCGGCAAACTCGATTGTTCTTGGCGTGTGTCTTGGCCTCTCGCTTAGCTCACGCGCTGACCACCCTGTCGCGTGAATGACGCGAACCGAAGCCTGAGCTCCCACGCATTCGACTCTGCGGCGGTTCGATCACCGACCGGAGCGAACCGCGCGTTCCTCACGATAGTCAGTGCGCCCGATCACAGGGTAGTCTCCGCAATTCATGAGCGTCTTTCTCAAGCGGGTACTCGAGCCGCCGGCCTACGGCTGGTCTCGAGATGGCAAATTTTACCGGCCCACCCACCGGGAGATCATGTCGCACTGGTTCTCGCGCATGAACATCTTCGCGTCGCGCAAGAACTGGCTGCCATTCACCGACTGGGTGTGGACGCTCGCGCTCGTGCCGTTCACGGTGTTGTTCTTCACCAAGTACTTCAGCTGGCCGCTGCTGCTGGTCGGGTTCTTGTACGCGATGCTGTTCCTGGGCACCACGAACATCGTGTGGCTGCACCGCTATTGCACGCACCGCGCGTTCACGTTCACTCACCCGATCTATCGGTTCGTGATCCGCAATCTCCCGCTGCGGCTGGTGCCCGAAGAGACCTACGTGCTCTCGCACCACGTGCACCACGCCTACACCGAGCAGGCCGGCGATCCCTACAATGCCCACGGCGGCCGGCTCTACTGCTTCTTGGCCGGAGAGTTGCACCAGCCGATCGCGCGGGACCTCTCGCGCAAGGACTACAAGCGGGCGGTGGCGATGCTCAACCACACGGGCGTCAACGCCAACACCTACGCGCAATATCAAAAGTGGGGCTCGATCTGCCACCCCGCTTACCTGTACCTGCACTTCTCGCTCAATTGGCTGTTTTGGTACGGCGCGTTCTACCTGATCGGCGGCCACGCGCTGGCCTGCGCGATCTTTGGCATGTCGGCGCTGTGGGCGATCGGGATCCGCGACTTCAACTATGACGCACACGGCTGCGGCAAGGACAAGCGCGATTGGGCCGACTTCAACCGTGAGGATCTGTCGATCAATCAATTGTTCGCGGGCACCGTCTCGGGCGAGTGGCACAACAACCATCACATGTTTCCCAACGGGGCCCGCTCGGGCTTCTTGTGGTGGCAGCTCGACACGGCGTGGTGGTTGATTCGTCTGACCAAGCTGCTGGGCGGGATTGCCTCGTATCGGGACTACAAGGCCCGGTTCTTGGCCGAGACCTACGAGCCCTACCTGCGCGCCAAGGCCGAGGCCGCGGGCAAGGACAAGGCCGTGTCTGCGCGTGGCGGCTGAGCACGGCATCGCCGAGGGCGCCTGGGTCCTCGCGCTCGAGACACCGACGCTGCCGCCCGCGACGGCGACCAACACCCTGGTCGTCGGCGGCGATCGCCTGCTGATCGTCGAGCCAGCCACCCCGCACCCGCGCGAGCGGGCCCGGCTCGACGCGCTGATCGCCTCGCTGCTGGCCGAGGGCCGCGCGCTCGCGGGGATCGTCGTCACCCACCACCACGTGGATCACATCGGCTACGCGCCCGGGCTTCGGGACGCGCACGAGATCCCGATCTTCGCCCACCCGCAGACGGCGAGCCGGCTCGAGTTCGCGGTCGACACCCACATCGACGAGGGCTGGACGATCGATCTTGGCGGCGGGCACGTCGTCGAGGCGCTGTTCACCCCGGGCCACGCCCCCGGTCACCTGGTGATCTGGGATCGCAAGACCGACGTCGCCCACGCGGGCGACCTGGTCGCGGGCGAAGGCACGATCCTGGTCGACGTCAGCGACGGCGGCGACATGGGCGTCTACCTGGACTCGCTGCGGCGCATGGCCGGGCACGTGCGGCGGCTCCAGGCCGAGGGTCGCTCGCCCGCGTTCGTGCCCGCGCATGGACCGGTGCTGCCCGACCCCGTCGCCGTGCTCGACCACTACGTCAGCCATCGACTCGCGCGCGAGGACAAGATCCGGCGCGCGGTGATCGAGGGCAAGAGCCGGGCGTTCCTCGGGATCCTGGCGGCCGCGTACGACGACGTGCCCAAGCACCTGTGGCCGATCGCCGCGATGTCCGTCGAGGCGCACCTGCGCAAGCTGGTCGCGGATGGTGAGCTCGTGCGCGCGGGCAAGGGCGCCCGTCCGGCGCGTGGGTAGAGCACGCTCAGAACGCGTCGCAGGTGCAGAGCATGGTTGGGGTCGCAGCTTGCGACAAGCTGGTGCACGCGCTCCCGCCCAGCACCACGCGATCGGGCGCGGCGACGCTCCAGCCGTCGGGGTCGTTCAAGCCAAGCGGCATCCCGTCGAGCTCGAGCGTGCACTCGAGCTCCCCGCCGGGCGCCAGGGCCTGATCGAGGGTCAGCTCGCAGTCGACGATCCCAGCGAGCAAGGCGTCGAGCGCCTGCGTGAGCGCGTCGGCGTTGCCGGGCTCCGAGTACGGCGCGTCGACCTGGCCCTGCGGATCCAGCCCGACGCCCGCGTTGGCGAGCGACTGCGCGTAGCTGGCGTTGATCTGTCCGACCTCGACCACGTGGGTCCAGACCCCAGCCGCGAACGCATCTTGGGCGGCGAGCACCGCCGCCGCCGCGCTCTGCTGCGGGTTTTGAGTGGTGCAGGTGTCGGGGTTGCGGCCGGTGAGCAACAATAGGTGGCCGGGCTCGCCAGCGAACAGCGGCACGCTGGCCGTGATCGCGTCGGCCACGGGGTTGTCGTCGGCGGGGTTTTGCCCGGCGAACGCGAGGTCCATCGCAGCGCCATTGCCGAGCAGTGGCGCGACAGTTGCGAGGATCGGGCACATCCCGCCCTGGTTGCCGTTGAAGCTGGTGAAGCTGACCAGGCCGAGCTCGCGCTGATCTTCCCAGGACCACACCACCCCTTGCTGAATGCTGAACAGCGCCTCGCCGATCGCCTCCCAGCGGGTCATGCCAGCGTAGTCGAGGCTCATGTGCGCGCCTTGATCGAGCAGGAACACGACGGTCGCGGGGCTGGGGCTGAGCGCGACCGGGACGTCCTCGCAGCCGGTGGTGGTGTCGGTCTCGGTCTCGGTGGTGTCGGTCTCGCCCGTGTCCGTGGTCGTCGTGGGACCGGTGTCCGGGTCGGTGTCGCTCGGGTCCGTGTCGCTGGTGTCCCACGCGGTGTCGGTGGACGTGTCGGACTCGGCGTCGTCGTCCCCGTCCCCGTCCCCGTCGCCGTCCCCGATCGCCTCGTCGGTCCCCGTGTCGCTCGCGTAGAGATCAGCCCACCACTGCGCGTCGGTGCGGCCGCACGCGAGCGCGCCGAAGCACACCAGCACGACGGCGGGGCCCCACAGCTGCGATTTGGGCTGGCGATTCAAACAGCGCATCGCAGCTGCACTGTATCGACTTGGGGCGCCGATGTCTGCCGAATCTGTGCCCGCCGCTGCACGAGCGCCCGGCCCGGAGTATGGTGCGGCGTGCTGGCGACAGCGGCCCTCGCGATCTCGCTGCTGAGCTGGAGCCCGGCCACTGACGCTGGTGAGCTCGAGATCGAGTGGAAGGCTGCGGCCGCTTGCGACGACTCGGCCGCGCTGCGACGCGAGCTCGGCCGCTATCCACTCGACACTGGCGAGGGTGTCCGGGTCAGCGTGGAGCTGCGGCAGCTCGACGACGACGAGTGGTCGGTCGCGCTGCGGCTTGGCTTGGCGGATCGGGTGGTCGAGCAGACCTTCGCGGCGCCGTCTTGCGAGCGGGCGATCGCTGCGACGGCGCTCGCGATCGCGACGGCGATCGATCCCGTTGGTGCCCTCGCCCGTACCTCGCCCGTACCCGAGCCAAAGCTCGAAACCGAGCCACAGCCCGAGACCGAGACCGAATCCGAGCCTGAGCCTGAGCCTGAAACCGAGCCCGAGCCGCAGCCCGAAACCGGGTCCAAGCCCAAGCCAAAGCCCAAGCCAAAGCCCGCCCCACAGCCCCCTCGCCGCGACCTCGGCCTGATCACCCAGCTCGCCGGTCAGGCCGCCCTGGGCCCGCTCCCGGGCTTCGGACCCGGCATGTTCGGGACGCTCGGCCTGCGCATCGGGGCGACGCGGGTCGAGCTGGTGAGCAACGTCGGCTTTCCCCGCGTGGTCACCCTGCCCCAGCGCCCCGACGCGGGCGCGCGCATGCACGTGTGGACGCTGGGCTTGCGCGGCTGCGGCGAGCCCTCGCTGCGCCACGCGTCCGTCGCGTTCCCGATCTGCATCGGCGTCGAGGCGGGCCCGCTCGCTGCCCGCGGATTTGGCCTGGACGACAACAGCCGAGTCCGCGCGGCCTGGGTCGCGGCAGCGGGCAGCGCAGGCGTGAGCTGGGCGCCCACCCGCGTGTTCGGAGTGTTCGCCGCGGTCGAGGGCTGGGTCGGAGCGACGCGACCCGTGACCCGGATCGAGGACGCGAGCGTGCTGCATCAGCCAGGGTCTGCGGGGCTGCGCGTGCGAGCGGGCGTCGAGTTTCGCTGGCCGAACAACCTGTGGCGACGGGGCCACCCACAGGGGTCATGACGAGACGAGCTCGCGGACCGCTCGCGCGACCCGCTCGAGGTCTGCGCGGCCGTAGCGGGCGTCGCAGTGGAGGGCCAGCAGCCGATCCGCGAGGGCGCAGCTGGCTGCAAACCGAGCGCGATGACCGACGAAGGGATCGAGATCCCACAGCAGGGCCGGATAGATGTTGCGGGCGATCAGCCCCGCCCGCAGCGCGTCGCGCCGGGCCCGGGTGTCGAGGCGCAGGACGCAGGCGAACGGCGCGAGGCCTCCCCGACTTCGTGGGTCTGGCTCGAGCACCTCGACCGCGCCGTCGAGCGTGCGAATGAAGTGGACAAAATTATTCCGCCGATCCTCCCGCAGCCGCTTCACCTCCAGGGCGCCGAGCAGCGCCCGACTCGTCGGGCTGATCCCGACGCCGCCCAGCGCCCCGAGGGTCCGCTCTCCGGCGAGCGCGAGCTCGCGAAACGTCGCCTTGTCGACGGCATGCCCGTCGAGATAGAGCCGCTTGAGCAGCATCGCCGACAGCTTGGCGGCGGCCGGCTCACACGGCGCAGGGGCGGCGGGCAGCGGCGCGCCCACCGGTGACCACAGCAGCGCCCCGTCAGGCAGCGGCAGGCTCTTGCGCAGCGACGCGAACGCATAGTCGGCGTCGCACGCCACGGCCCACGGCCCGCAGGGATCATGGGTGTGATCATCGATGACGACCAGCCCCGCCGCGCGCAGGTCCACCGCCGGGCTTGGCCCACGCAGGCCGAAGTAGTTGATCCGCACGACCGCGTCGCCCGGCTTCGCCAGCTCGAGCAGCTTCGCAGGATCGAACGGCTGACCCGGGTGATCCGGATGATCCGGATAGCTGCGCAGCGACGCGCCCGCGGCCGCAGTCAGCTCCTCACACACGTAGCTGGGCAGCCACACCCGGGCAAACCCGCGCTGCTCGACCAGCGCCGCGAGGGCCCCGCGACCGCTCGCGTACGCGCAGCCGGCCCGGTCGAGCAGCCACGCTCGCTCGGGGTCGTCGGCAACCACGGCGCCAGGCTGCCAGTGAAACTCAGACCCAAATTCCCAGCGCGCGTCGATCATCTTGGCCTCCCAGGTTGGCCGCCAACCCCTACTGCTTGGCCGCGTCGATGTCGGCCAGACACGCGGCGTCGAACTTGACCGGAGGCATGCCACTCACCAGTCGATCGAGGATCGAGTCGAGCGCGTCGGTGCTCGCGTACGCCCAGTACATGACGCAGTCGGAGCTCGCGTCGTGATCGCCGTGATCTGGGTCGGGGTCGCGGTGATCCTCGACCATGGGCAGGCCATTGTCGACCAGCCCGATCACGTGGCCGAGCTCGTGAACCCAGATCAAATACTCGGCCTCCCGACACAGCTGGTCTTGCAGCGGCCCCAAGATCGCGCTCATGCAGTTGGTCTGGATCGTGTCCTTGAACATCATGATCGTCGAGCCCCACGCGTAGCCCAGGATCGCGCCGGACATCTCATCGTCCTCCGACGCGTGGCCGTCGACGAACATCACGTGGATCTTGACGGCGTCATCGGAGATCTCGAGGTTGCGATACTCGGCCGCAGCCTGGGCGCGAGCGCTGGGCGTCCACGCGCCATCGCCCTTGGGCGGCGTGATCTCCTCGTCCCAGACGACCTCGATCCCCGCGGGCTTGTCGAGGATCCCCGAGAACAGCGTCACGATGTCGTCGGCGACCTCGGGCCGGGGTTCGAAGCCCGGGGTCGAGTCGAGCTCGATCACCAGCCGCGGGTACGGGTCGCTGCGAATCAGCTGGGCCCACTGCGGGAGCGGCTCGGCCGTGTCGCCCGTGTCGCCGTCACCGGTGTCTGCGTCCGCGGACTCGCCCTCGGACCCATCGTCCCCGGTCTCGCCTCCGCTCGTGGTGCCGCCCGTGTCCATCTCGGCACCCGAGGCATCGGCGCCGCCCGTGGCCTCGAGCCCGACCCCGTCATCGGCACAGGCGAACAAGCTGAGCGAGACCAAGGCCAGCGAAGACATGCGAGGCATCTCGATAAGCTACCGACCCTGTGCCAGGGCGCAAGCTGGATGGCCGAGCACCGCTCCTCGCGGACCGTGGCTTCGCTGCTCGCAGTGGCTCTGGGGGCGCTGAGCCACCGACGGGCAGACCCGAACCTGGTTTGCGCTGGTGATGGTGAGCACTGGTTGCCACGCGGTGCGTCGCGGTCGGATTCGCTCAACCCCCTGCGCCGGGTGCGTGCGGTGGTCGCTATGGCTCGACTTCGAGCGCGCCGAGGCTGGGCGGATCCGCGAAGCAGCGGTTCTCGAGGTCACCGCCGAGCTCGGCGAGCGAGCTCCCGGCGGCGATCGCTGGGCTGCCTGGCTCGAGGTGAAGATTCGCGCTGGGATCGACGAACAGCGGATCTTGGCCGATGATCCCGCCCTGCTCCGCGACCGGCAGGCCGCCCGGCGGGTTGGACTGGGCCGGATCATCGTAGCGGTACCACAGGTTGGTCGCGATCGAGAATGAGCCCGGATCCGTGTTGCCGCCGACGTTGACCGCCACGCCGACCTGCCCGTCAAAGTACACGATGTTGTTGATGAACCGCCCATTGCTGGCCGGCAAGAACTCATACTCTTGGGTCGACGTCGTCTCTTGCAGGATCCGAAACACCCAATTCGTCGGACTATGAATCACGTTGTTGGCCACCAAACAATCAACACAGCCAACAAACGCAACTGGCGCGATGCCGCCGCGGAACACATTGGCGATCACGCGAATATCACGGGCTTCGACGTTGGGCTGATCCATCGACAGCGGCGGGCGGAAGAACTCGAAGCCGGTCGAGCCGCCCATGTTGATCGCCCGCTGGCCGGCATCGTCGAACAGGTTCGCGCGGATCTCGATGTCCGCGGCGCCACCCTTGCTCTGCACGGCGCCGCCCCCCGCGCTGAGATCCGAGAAGTTGTTGGCGTAGATCAACCCGCGGTGACAGCCAACATGATCGATCGCGCTGCCCGAGCCACCGCCGCCGCAGCGGGAGAATTCACTGTTGAGCACCCAGTAGTCGTCGAGCCCGGACAGCTTCAAGCAGTCTTGATTGCCGCCCGCGCCGATGTCGTGAATCCATAGATCTCGAAACACGATGAAGCGCGCGGCGTCGGGATCATCGAGGTTCCCCCCGTCGTCGGCGTTGATGCCGTTTTGGGTGGCGTTGGTCACCTCGAGATCGTGAATGACCACGTAGCGGGCTGAGCTGAGCTGAAAGGCTTGACCGCCGCCGTCGATCACCGGGCGGGCTTCACCCTCGGCGCCGCCGATCCAGATCGGCGCAGCCTCCGTGCCCGCGAGGTTGGCCATGTAGCCGCCACCCGGGTAGGTGCCCGCGTGAACGACGACAGCCGCCCCCGGGCTCGCGAGCCCCGCCGCGAACTCGATCGTCGCGCAGGGCATGTCGGCGGCGCCACAGGCTTGGGCGTTGGCACCGTTGGTCGCCACGTGGATCTGCACGCTGGGTCGCTTGCCGTCCTCGAAGGTCGTGGGCGCGCCGCAGCCTGGATCCCCGTCTCCGTCTCCGTCTCCGTCTCCGTCTCCGTCGCCGTCTCCCGGATCTCCATCGCCATCGCCCGGGTCCCCGTCGCCATCGCCATCGCCCGGGTCCCCGTCGCCATCGCCTGGATCTCCGTCGCCCGGATCTCCGTCACCGTCGCCCGGGTTGGTCTCGCTGGCGTCCCCGCCCCCGACCTCCGTGGCCCCGCTGTCGCCGCAGCCGAAGGTCAGCGCGGTCGACACGATCAGCAAGGTTCGAGCGTGGTGAAGCATGCCAGAGCGTCCCATATCTGCGCGCGAGTGAGCGTCGCCCAGCGCGCGGTGATTTCTGAGGATCCTCTCAGCCTGCTCTCAGACATGCGCTGCCCGCCTGTGCCATGAGACGGCGGTGCACGCCTCGACGCTGGTGCTTGCCTTGCTCCTCACCCCACCCGCCCCGGCGCCCACGGCCGACGAGCACCACCACGGCGTCGTCGAGCTCACGGGGCCTGCGTTGACCTTCGACGAGAGCCTGGGCGCGACGGCCAGCACCGCGTGGGTGCGTGGGCTCGAGGAGTCGGCGCAGCGAAAGCGTGAGCTCGATCAGTCGATCCCTCGGGTCACGAGCGGTCCACAGGTCCAGGTCATGCCTGGTGCGCGGGTGTATCCGAGCGAGGTCACCGGGTTCGAGATCCAGGTGACGGCGACCCAGGCGTGGAGCCTGGATGGATACGGTCGCAAGCGGATCGCGGCGGCCAAGAGCGAGACCGAGGTCATCGAGGTCGAGGCCCGGGCCCAGGCGCTCGAGCAGCAGCTCGCGGCCGCGCACGCGTGGATCCGACTGCACGCGGTCGAGCTCGAGCTCGAGCTCGCCAAGTCCGAGCTCGCGTCGATGCAAGAGCTGGTCGCAACCATGATCCGCGCGCAAGAGGCCGGGGTGGTCACGCGCGCGGACGTGGCCCAGAGCCGGGTCCTGCACGCGCAGGCCGAGGCCCACGTCAATGATCTACAGGGCGCCGTCCATGATCTGGGCCTGGTGTTGGCCCGCGAGACCGGCAGCGACGCGAGCAAGCCGCTGGTGACGCGCGGCGACTTTCCGAACATCACGCTGCCGAGCGAGGACGAGCTGCGGCGGCGCTTCGCCGAGCTCGACTCGCTGCCGGCCGTGGCCAAGCAGCGGCTCCTCGCTCGCAGTGAGCGGGCCCGGGCCGCCGAGGCCAAGGCCGCGAGCGCGACCAGCCTGAACGCGGGGTTCTCAGTTCAGCGCGAGGCCGGGTCCGACGTGGTGGTGTTCGGCGTGCTGGGGGCCAACGTCAGCGTCGGCGCGGGGGCTCGAACGCAGGGCCAGGCGACCGCGGCAGCGCGGCGCGCCGAGGCTGAGGCCGAGGCGACCGCGCTCGCGCTGCAGGCCACGCTGACCACGGCGATGCACGAGCTTCACCACACCCAGGGCCAGCTCGAGATCCTCGGCGAACACTCGCTGCCCGCCCACGCGGCGCTGGTCGCCAGCCGCGAGCAGGCGCTCGCCATGGGCGAGGGCACCCAGGCCGAGCTGCTCCGCGCCCGCGCCGAGCACAGCGCGATCAACCGCGACTATTTGGAGGCCCAAGCGGAGTGGGTGTGGGCGCGCGTGGAGGTCTGGCTGTACTACGAGGCGTTCGTCGCCGAGCAGCGCGACGGCGAGGGGTCGCGATGACGCGCAGGGCTCGAGCCGCGACGCTGCTGCTCGCGTGGGCCGGGTTGGCAGGCTGCGCGCCACCGGGCGAGCCGGATGACGAGCATGACGAGCATGCCGAGCATGCCGAGCATGCCGAGCATGCCGAGCATGCCGAGCACGCGCAGTCGACCACCTGGGTCCGCGTCGCCCAGGCCACCGACGCCAGCTTGCTCGAGCTCCCTGCACGGATCGTCGCCTCGCCCGACAGCCACGCCCACCTCGACGCGCCGCTGCAGGGAACGGTGGTCTCCGCGTCGGTCCGGACCGGCGATCGAGTCGAGATCGGCGACCCGATCGTCGAGCTGCGGATCCCCGCGGTGCTCGAGGCCGCGGCCGTGCTGGCGGGCACCAGCAAGCAGATCGGCTCGCACAAGGCCCGCCGCGAGCGACTCGAAGAGCTGCGCGCGGCCGGGCTCGTCGGCGCCACCGAGGTGTTCGACGTCGACACTGGCCTGGGACGGCTCTCGGCCGAGCGCCGGCTCGCGCTGGCGACGCTGGCCGCGGTCGGCGTCGACGCCAGCGAGCGCGGCGAGGTGCTGGTGCGCGGCACGGTGGTACTCACGGCTCCGGTCGCGGGCGTGGTCGCGCAGCTCGACGCGATCCCCGGCGAGGTGGTCGAGCCCGGCGAGAAGCTGGCGCGGATCTTGGGCCAGGGCCCCGCGCGGATCGAGGTCGCGTTCGGCACCGGGCACCCCGAGCGCAGCCCACAGTTCGCAGGCGCGACGCTCGAGTTCGAGGGCCTCGACGGCAGCCGCGTCACGCTCGCGGCGACGCCCGTCGCGACCGCCGTCGAGCCCGGGCTTGGCCGGGTCCTGGCCTGGTACGAGACAGCGGAGGCGATCGAGCTCCCCGACGGCGTGCGCGGTCGCGTGCAGGTCCGCAGCGGCGACGCGTCACTGCTCGAGGTCCCCCGCGCGGCCCTGCGCCTGCTCGAGGGCCGCGCGTGGGTCGGACGGCGTCCGCAGGGCGACGGCCCGCCCGAGATGATCGAGGTCCAGGTCCTGCGCAGCGTCGGCAGCTCGGCGCTGATCCACAGCGAGGCGCTCGCGGTCGACGATGAGATCGCCGCCGACGCGAGCACGGTCTTGATGATCGGTCGGGATCCCGAGTCGCTCGGCGGAGGGCACTCGCATTGAGCGGAGATCCGCAACAGGCCGAGCGCGGCGTGCTCGCGGCGATCGTGGCCTGGTCGGTCCGCCATCGCGCGCTCGTGCTCGCGACCGTGTTCGCGTTCGCGGTGGTCGGGCTGATCGCGGCCCGCGAGCTCGAGCTCGACGCGCTCCCGGACGTGACCGGCAACCAGGTCGTGATCCTGACCAACGCCCCGGGCCTGACCCCCAGCGAGATCGAGCGCACGGTCACCCGCCCGGTCGAGGTCGCGGTCGGCGGGCTCCCGGGCCTGATCGAGCAGCGCTCGCTGTCTCGCTATGGCATCTCGTCGGTCACCGCCGTGTTCGCCGACGACGTCGACCCGTGGTTGGCCCGCCAGCAGGTGGCCGAGCGGATCGCCGCCGTCGAAGATCTGCCGATCGGCGTCGCCCAGCCCGAGCTGGGGCCCCACTCGGGCGGCCTCGGCGAGGTCGTGCAGCTGTCGATCCACTCGACCGAGCGCTCGCCTACCGAGCTCTACGAGCTGATCGTCTTGCAGCTCGCCCCCCCGCTGCGCGCGACCCCGGGCGTGGTCGAGGTCAACATCTGGGGCGGCGCGCGCCGGACCCTGGATGTGATCGCCGATCCCGTCGCGCTGGCCCAGGCTGGCGTGAGCCTCGACGAGCTCGCGGCCACGCTGCGCGACAGCACCGGCGCCGCGGCCGGCTCGACGCTCCCGGCCGGACCCGGTCAGGCGCTGCTGCGCGGGGTGTTCTGGCCGACGCGGGCGTCCGAGCTGGGCGCTGTTGCGATCGAGTCGCAGCGCCACGGCGAGCTCGAGCCTGGTGAGCGCGAGCCCGGCGACGATCACGGACAGACCCTGCGCGTCGCGGAGCTGGCCAAGGTCGTCGAGGGCGCGCGACCGCGGATCGGGGCGGCGACCGCCAACGGCCGCGGCGAGACGGTCTACGTGATGATCCAGATGCAGCGCGACGCCAACGCCCTGCAGCTGACCGATCGCATTCACGAGCTGATGCCCTCGCTGAAGGCCGCGCTGCCCGAGGACGTGACGATCGACGTCGTCTACGACCGCAGCGTGCTGGTCGAGGCCACGCTCGAGACCGTGGCGTTCAACCTGCTCGAGGGCGCGGCCTTGGTGGTCATCGTGCTGCTCTTGATGCTCGGCAGCGTGCGCGCGGGGCTGCTGGTCGCGGCCGTGATCCCGCTGTCGATGCTCGGCGCGGTCGTGGGCATGGTCTCGTTCGACGTGCCCGGCAACCTGATGAGCCTGGGCGCGATCGACTTTGGCCTGCTGGTCGACGGCGCGGTGGTCATGGTCGAGCGGGTGTTTCACGAGCGACGCGCGGCCGCGAGCGGCGAGGCCGATACCGAGACCGGGCCCGATCGCAGCGCGCAGGTGGTCGCGTCCATGCAGGCGATCGCCCGCCCGATGACGCTCTCGGTCCTGATCATCGTGCTGGTCTACGTGCCGATCCTGACCCTGCAGGGGGTCGACGGGGCGATGTTCCGACCGATGGCGATGACCGTCGTGTTCGCGCTGCTGACCTCGCTGGTCCTGGCGCTGACCTTCACGCCAGCGGCCGCGAGCTTCCTCGGGCCTTCCAGCCTCCCCAAGCGAGATCCCGCCCTGGTCCGGCTGGCGACGCGGATCTACCGGCCGCTGCTCGACGCTGCGATCGCCCGGCCCGTGATCATCGCGGCGCTCAGCGTCGCCCTGCTCGCGTCCGGCACGCTCGCGTTCATGCGCAGCGGGACCGCCTTCATCCCGCAGCTCGACGAGGGCGATCTGGTCATCCAGACCACCCGACCGCCCGACATCTCGCTCGAGACCGCGGTCGCCGAGGCCGGTCGGCTCGAGGCCGCCGCGCTCACGATCCCCGAGGTCGTGGCCGTGGCCAGCCGGATCGGCAGCCCCGAGGTTGCGACCGACATCATGGGCCTCGAGCAGGCCGACGTGTTCGTCGACCTGCTCCCGCGCGAGCAGTGGCGCGCAGGCCTGACCCGCGAGCAGCTGATCGCCGAGATCGACGACGCGATCAGCCGCGAGGCACCAGGCGCCAACCCAGGCTACACGCAGCCGATCCAGATGCGCTTCAACGAGCTGCTCGGCGGCTCGGTGACCGACGTCGCGCTCAGCATCTACGGCGAGGATCAGGCGCTGCTGCGGGCCACGGCCGAGCGGGTCGAGTCGCTGCTGGTCACGATCCCCGGCGCCGAGGACGTCAAGATCTTGGCCCCGCCGGCCGTGTCGCTGATCGAGGTGCGCCCACGTCTGCTCGAGACCTCGCGGCTCGACATGCGCCCGGCCGAGGTGCTCGACATCGTCGCGGCGCTGCGCATGGGCATCGAGGTTGGCGAGACCTGGGACGGGCCCGTGCGCGTGCCGATCCGGCTGCGCCTCGATCACCAGGGCGACGCGTTCAGCCTCGGCGACATCGCTATCGCGACCCCATCCGGCGAGGTCGTGCCGCTGTCGCGCGTGGCCGAGATCCACCACCTCGAGACCCCTGCGCTGGTCAACCGCCAGGCCGGCCAGCGGCGGATCATCGTCGGCTTCAACGTGCGCGGGGCCGAGCTCGGCGACGTCGTTCAGGCCGCGCAGGCCAAGATCGACGTCGAGCTGGGCCGCGCCGAGGGCATGCGCCTGGTCTGGGGCGGCCAGTACGAGCAGCTCGAGCAGGCCCGGGCGCGGCTGCTGGTGGTCGTGCCGATCGTGCTCGGCCTGATGTTCGCCCTGCTGATCATCGTGTTTCGGCGGCTGGGGCCGGCCGCGATCATCTTCCTGAACGTGCCGTTCGCGGGCGTGGGTGGAGCGCTGGCGCTGTGGGCCCGAGCCATGCCGATCTCGATCTCGGCGGCGATCGGCTTCATCGCGCTGTCGGGCATCGCGGTGCTCAACGGCGTGGTCTTGATGTCGAGCGTGGTCGCGCGCGAGGCCGCTGGCGACAGTCCCCGCGAGGCCGCCCGCGAGGCCGCCCGCGAGCGCATGCGACCGGTGTTGATGACCGCTCTGGTCGCCGCGCTCGGGTTCGTGCCGATGGCGCTGGCGACCGGCGTCGGCGCCGAGGTCCAGCGCCCGCTCGCCACCGTCGTCGTCGGCGGGCTGGCGACCTCGACCTTCCTGACGCTGGTGCTGCTGCCCGCGCTCTACCCATGGCTCGCGCGGCGCCGCGACACGCGAGACACTCCAGGCTGATGCAGCTGCTGCTCGTCGAAGACGAAGATCGCCTGGCCAAGGTCTTGACCCAGGGTCTGCGCGAAGAGGGCCACCAGGTCGACCTGTGCACGGCTGGCGAGCAGGCGTTCACGCAGGCCCGGGACATCGACTACGACGCGATCATCCTCGACTGGATGCTCCCGGATCTCGACGGCGTCAGCGTGCTCCGGCGCTGGCGTGACGCCGGACTGCGCACGCCCGTGCTGATGCTGACCGCGCGCGGCAGCGTCGGCGAGCGGGTCACCGGGCTCAAGGCCGGGGCCGACGACTATCTGGTCAAGCCGTTCGCGTTCGCAGAATTGCTGGCCCGGCTCGAGGCCCTGCACCGCCGCGGCTCCGGCCAGCTCGAGCTGTTCCGCGCCGGCTCGGCCAGCGTCGATGGCCGGCGGCGCGTGGTGGTTGGACCCGAGGGCGAGCTCGGCCTGACCCCGCGCGAGTACGCCCTGGCCTGCGAGCTGTTCAGTCACGTCGGCGAGGTGCTCGCCCGCCGCCACTTGCTCAGCGCCGTGTGGGGCTCGAGCTTCGACGGCGATCCCAACGTGCTCGACGTCTACATCGGATATCTACGCGGCAAGCTCGACCGCGTCGCCGGTGACGCGGTCAAGATCAAGGCCGTGCGCGGCGTCGGCTTCCGCCTGCTGCCCAAGCCCGACCAACCGACCGGCGACCGCCCAACATAGACAACGCCGATGCAGCTTCGATCTCGCCTGCTGTTGTTTGGCGCCGTGGTCCCGCTGGCGCTGCTGGCCGCGGCGATCGTGATCTCCGGGGTCGTCTTCAATCGCGTGCTGCTCGACGAGCACGATCGGGCCTTGCTCGCCCAGGCCGGGATCGAGTCGTTGAGCCTGTTCGACCACGCCGCCGCGCCGCACCTGCACATCAGCGAGTCTCCGCTCGACAATCAGATCCGCGAGTTTGCCTCGCGCGGGGCGCTGTACGGACCTGACGGGGCCGCGATCGCCAGCTACCCCGCCGACGCCCCGGTCCCCCCACGGACCCAGCCCGCCGCGCTCAGCACGACCCCCACGCTCGAGACCGTGGTCGGTGTCGCCGGGCACGAGCGACAATTGTGGGTCCGCGTCGACGCCCCCGATGGCCAGCCGCACGCGCTGTGGCTGGCGGCCTCGCTCGAGCGCCACGATCGCGAGATGGACCAGTACTGGCGGATCGCGGCGCTGGTGTTCGTGCTGGTCAGCGTGGTCTTGCTGACGATTCAGGTGATCCACGCCAAGCGCCTGAGCGAGCGGGTCGGCAACCTGACGGGTCACATGCGGCGGCTGCGGGCCGGCAGCCTCGACGCCGCGCCGCCGCCCGATCCGGGCGCCGACGAGATCGCCGAGCTGCGCCGAGCGATCGCCGAGACCACCGAGCGGCTCGCGGCCGCGCGCTCGAGCCAGGACCGACTGATCGCCGACGCCGCTCACGAGCTGCGCACGCCACTCGCGGCCATGCGGGCGGGCATCGAGATCGCGCTGCGACGCGAGCGGCCGGCGACCCACCTGCGCGAGACCCTCGAGCACACCCTGGTCGAGGTCGCCCGGCTGACCCAGCTGTCGAGCAGCCTGTTGGATCTGGCCGCGCTGCGCTCGAGCCCGGTCGAGCGCAGTCGCGGGGATCTGGTCCCGGTGCTGGTCGAGGCTGTCGACGCCGCGCGGGCGCTGGCCGAGGAGCGCGGCTGCATCGTGCGGGTCCAGCATCCCCCCGAGGCGCCCGCGGAATTCTCGGCTTCGGCCGTGCGCCAGGCCCTGGACAACCTGCTGCACAACGCGATCAAGTTCTCGCCGTCGGCGTCGGAGATCGTCGTGGACTTGCGGGGCGCGGGCCCGCGCTGGGAGTTCGCCGTCGTCGATGCCGGCCCCGGGGTCCCCGAGGACGCGCGCGAGGCCGTGTTCGAGCCGTTTCACCGACTCGGCCGGGCTGGCCCCGGAGGCGGGCTGGGGCTGGCGATCGTGCGAGACGTCGCGGCCCGCCACCACGGTCGCGCGTGGGTCGAGGACGCCGGAGAGGCCGGGGGCGCTCGGTTCGTGCTGGCGCTGCCGCGTGACGATCACACATAGTTGCGATCGATTCACTGGGCCTGCGGCACTATTGGACATGGCTTCCATGGCTTCCATGGCTTCGTTTCTGCTGAACCCGCGCCGCCGTCCGTGGTCTCCCAGCCAGTGGAACATCGTGCGCGCCAGCGCCCTGGTCGGAGCCACCCTCGCGCTCGGGGCCTGTGCGGACGACACGGTCAGCGGCGACGACGGCGTCCCCGAGACCGGCGACGACGCGACCGCCGACAGCGTGGACTGGAGCGACGAGCAGACCGGCTACAGCGACGACTCCTGGGACGACTACGGCGACGACTACCACGACGACGACTCCTGGGACGACGACTACGGCGACGACCACGACGGCCACGATCACGACGACGGCTGGGACTACGGCGACGATGATTACTGGACCCCCGAGTGCTACAACGACGAGGACTGCGGACCGGGGGCGGCGTGCGTGGAGAACTACTGCCAGCAGCTGTCCGAATGCCAGTACTCGGTCGACTGCGAGTTCGACGAATTTTGCAGCGACGGGGGCCTGTGCGTGGGCGTGGACTTGCCCGCGCAGTGCCAGGCGCCAGCGTTTCAAGCGATCCCACTTCCGGCCGAGACGGCCGGCGCGACCGTGGCATTGAGCTTCGTCGACCTCGACGGTGACGAGGCCGAGGAGCTCGTGTTGGTGCGCAGCGACGCGATCGTCGTCGTGCAGGCCGACGCGGGTCAGGCCTCGACGATCGCCCACGCCGGGCTCGCCCTCGACGGGATCGCCGCGGCCGACGTCGACGAGGACGGCCTGCTCGACCTGATCGCAACCTCGAGCACCAAGCAAAACGCCCGCGTGTTCGTTGCCGACGGGCTCGGGGGCTTCGCCGAGAGCATCCCCGGCCCGCTGTTGCGGCTCGACCACGCCCACGGCATCGACTGGCCGGTCGGCAGCGCCCACGAGCTGCTCGCGCGCAACCAGGCCCACGAGGCTGTCGTCCTGTCCAACCTCACGCAGCTGATGCCGCAGATCGAAGCGCTCGAGCTCGGCGTGGTCGAGGCCCTCGGCACCGCCGACTTCGACGATGACGGCCTACCCGACATCATCGCCCTGCAAGCCTGCTCGCCGCTGATTAGCTACCAGGCGGGCGACCTGGCCGCGCTCGAGGCCAAGGGACCGCCGGGGCCCTGCAGTCTGGGTATCGGCGACGTCGACGGCGACCCGCTCCCGGACTTCGTGGTCAGCCGAACCGACATGCAGATCTCGGTCGTCACCATGTACGCGACGTCGCTCGGCGAGCCGCTGGAGGTTGGGCTGTATGGTGGGTACAGCGCCGTGCTACCGACGAACTACGGCAACCGAGCGTTCGCGGTGTTGGCCCAGACCGGGGCCGAGCTCGACTACGCCTGGGCCGGCGAGGACCACACGTGGTGCCGAAGCACCCTGCCAGCGCCGCCGATCCTGCGCTTCGCGGCCGGCGACAGCGATGGCGACGGCGATGACGAGATCGCAACCGTGGATCAAGCCGGCGCCGTGCAGCTGTGGAGCTACAACTGAGCGAGCGGCCGATAGCGTAGCTGCACCAGACCGTCCTCGAGCACCGCGCTGGACTCGAGCGTGAGCGGCTGGCGTCGCTCGACCCCCGCGAACAACGGGGCCCCCGCGCCGAGGATCACCGGGACCACCGAGACGATCAGCTCGTCGACGAGGCCCGCGTCGAGGGCCTGGCGGATCAAGTTGCCGCCATCGAGGTACACGTCGGCCTCGCCCGCGGTTGCGCGAGCTTGCTCGATCAGCGGCCCGATCGCGCCGCTGACCGCACGCACGCTCGGGTGCACGGGCGTCAGCGGACGACCGGTCGCCACCAGCATCGGCAGCTCGCCATACAGCCACGGCCCCGAGAAACCGGCCACGACATCGTAGGTGTTGCGGCCCATGAGCAGCGCGCCGACCTCGGCGATGAACGCCTTGTAGCCGTAGTCTGGAGGTGGATCGCCGGTCGGCTGGGGCAGCCACGACAGATCGTCGTTGGGCCCGGCGATGAAGCCGTCGAGCGAAGTCGCGATGAACACCCTGACGCGGCCGGCCACGCCAGGATGTTACGCTGGAAATTCGGGATGACTAGATCCGGATCTAGAGCGAGTTGATCTGCAAGAAGTAGATGCCGCCGGTCTCGTAGCCGTCGACGAAGATCGTGACTTCTTCCCCGGCGCTGAGGCTGACCTCGACGTACCCGTAGTCACAGGCGAGATCCGACCCCGAGCAGGCGGCGTCTTGCACGTAGACCACGGTCTCGAAGGTCGAGCCCTCGGTCGAGATGCTGTACACGCCGCTGGCGGGCGCGACGAACGACAGCTTGGCCTCCGGGGCGCCCGGGCTGCCGCTCACGCAGCTGCCCTCGAACTCGTCGACGCCGGAGCTGGTGTCGCCGCCGTACGAGACGGGGAGGCTGTTGGGGAGCGCCTCGGTCGCGCAGGTCGCCCCGCCAGTGTCGCCGTCGCCGTCGCCCGTGGTCGGGTCGCCGTCCCCGTCGCCCGTGGTCGGGTCGCCGTCGCCGTCGCCGTCGCCCGGATTGACCGGGGCGCCGAGCAGCGAGCAGGCGAGCGCCGGGCGAGCCAGGCAGACGTTGTCATTGCCGCAGTAGGCGTCGGCGTTGCACTGGCCCTCGACGCACAGCTGACCGACCCCAGGCAGCGCGGCGCAGGTGTTGGCCGAGGCCACACACACCGAGTTCCTGGGATCGCACACCCCATCCGCGCAGGCCTGACCGGGACCCGGCAGCGGCACCGCGGCGACGCAGGTCATGGTCTCGTCGCACATTGCCCCGGCCGCGCACGCGAGATCGGGACACGGCTGGCCGATGCCCGGCAGCGGTCCGGCCGACTGACATGGGTTCATGCACACGCTGTTGCTGCAGACCAGGCCCTGCGCACAGTTGGAGAACGCGAGGCCCAGCTCGGCCGAGGACGCAGCGATCTCACACGGGAACCCAGCCGTCAGGTTGCCATGCCACGGAAAGCAAGGAGCGACGCAGACCCCAGCGGGCAGCGCCGGCTGCGAGGCGCGACAGGCCAGCGAGTCGATCCCGTCGAGCTCCGCCGCGGGGCACGTGCCGTCGTAGCGCAGGCCTGCGAGGTACGCCTCGTCGTTGACCTCGTCGTAGGCCGTGATCAGATCGACGAAGCACTCGTTCGCGTTGGCGTAGGGATAGCTCGGGCACTGGCAGCCAAACACTGCGTTGCAGTAGCCCGCCGCCATCCGCTGCGGGTATTCGTTGGCCGGGACCTCGGCGGTCTCTTGCTTGCACCCGGTCGAGCCAGCCAGAGCGAAGGTCGAGGCGAGCACGGCCGTACGAGGGAAACGTGACAGGCGAAACACGGCGGCGAGAGTAACCACCTCATCGGGTGCTTGCCATGACCGCGGTGGCTCGCGGACGCGAGTCGGCGCACAGCCTCAGCGCACACACGCCCACAAAATGGGTCACCCTCCAAGAGCAAACCCCGTCGGGCGCGAGGTCGCTCAGGGCAGCTTGCCCCACTCGGGTAGCTCGGCCTCGAAGTGCAGCGCCACACCGGTGGTCGGGTGCTCGAAATCGAGGCGCCGGGCATGGAGACATAGGCGATCGAGCCGACCTGGGGCAACGCCCGGATCAACGCCCGGATCAACGCCCGGATTAGCCGCGCCCTCGCCCCCGTAGCGATGGTCTCCCACGATCGGGAAGCCCAGGTGCGCCGCATGGGCGCGGATCTGGTGGGTGCGACCGGTCTCGAGCTCCGCGTCGAGGAGCAGATCCATCTCGCCCTCGCCCCCGCTGATGACCGAGGAGTCCATGGAGTCAATGCGCGGGACCTCGGCGACCCGGCGAAAGTGAGTGCGGGCTGGCTTGGCTCGCCCATCTCCAGGCTTGCCGATCTCCACGCCACCCTCGCTCAGCTTGATCAGCGGCGCGTCGCAGCTCAGCTCCGCCGGCACGACGCACCCAGGCTGCGGCCGCACCCGCAGCCGGTAGCCGCGACGCATCCGGTGATCCCGGAACTGCTTGTGCAGCGACTTGTTGGCGACGCTGCGGATCGTGAACACGACCAGCCCCGACGCCCCACGGTCGAGCCGATGGACCACGCCCACGTACGGGCGCGAGATCCCCTCGGCCTCGAGCTGGTGGATCAACGCCTCGCTCAGGCACCCGATCGCCGTCTCGCGGACCGGTGAGACCGGGACCCCCGCGGGCTTGTCGAGCACCACGAAGTCGGGCTCGCGGTGCACGAACACCAGGCGCTCGGGCGCGAGCGGCTCGGTGTCGAGGGCCTCGGTGTACAGGGTGACGCGCTCGCCCGCCGCGACCAACACCTGCGGCAGTCGAACCCGCAGTCGGTTCACGTACACACCCCCAGCGCGGATCAGCTCGGCGGCGCGATCACGGTGGAGCCCTCGCACGCGTCGGGCCAACATGTTGCGCAGGCTCATGCCCTGCTCGATCGGGACGACTCGGAACCGCTTGGGGCTGCTCATGACTGCACGCTGCGCAGCTGCTCGGCGAGCTCGCGCACCTCGGTGGCCGCGACCAACGTCGTCTGTCCACAAAAATTACAGCGGACCTCGGTGTGCGGCTGCTCGTCGGCGAGCGCGTCGAGATCGGCCGGGCCGAGGGTCGACAGCACCTCGAGCGCGCGCTCGGGCCCGCATGGGCAGTGAAACTCGATCGGGTGCTCGAGCATCCGGCGAAACTCGTTCCCGCCCAGCGCCAACCCGACCAGCTCGTCGAGCTCGCGCGCGTGGGCCAGCACCAAGTCACGCAGCCCCCGAAGCCGCTCGCCGACCTGCGCAATGGTTGCGGGGTCGCAGCCTGGGAATCCCTGGGCGAGCACACCCGCGGCGCGGAGCACCTGGCCGTCCTGATCCAGGATCACCGCCGCGCGCAGGGCCGAGGGCAGCTGCTCGCTGTGCGCGAGGTAGTGCTCGAGGTCTTCGTCGATCTCGCCCGTGCGGAGCGCGACGCTGCCCTGGTACGGCTGCGAGAGCCCGAGGTCGCGCGTCACCGTCACGTGGCCACGGGTGCCGACCGCCCCCATCGTGCTCGGGCGTGGCTCGGCGTCGAGCAGCTGGTTGGCCAGGTGCGAGAGGGGCAGCGGTTGGGCAAGGCACGCGCGCACCCGGCCGTCGCCGTGCGCGTCGACGACCACCTGGCCGACCGGGCCGCCGCCTTGCAGCTGGATCCGCACCCGCTCGCGCTCGCCCTTGCCCAGGGTCGCCAGCAACGCGCCGATTGTGAGCGCGCGGCCCAGCACCACCGCTGCGATGCCGCGGGCCTGTTGGCGATCGCAGGCCTCGCGCACGGCGTCGGTGGTGATCGCCGCGACCACCCGGATCGTCTCGGGCTCGTTGATCGCCCGCAGCAGCGCGTCTGTGGCCGGCATGGCGGGGAAGCTACTCCAACTCGGCGGCCGCGAACACCTGCCCACGCGCGCGAGCGGCCCCGAGTTCGAGGGTTTGACGCGAGGTGGCCGCAGACTACCCGGGCGGGCCCGAGGTGCTGTCGAATCCGAGCGTGACCCGCAGGCGATCCATCTGCCCGACCGTGTTGCCCATGGTCGTGTGGGTCTGGAGGTCGCCATCGATCGCGCGCTCGACGTTCTCCGGGACGGCGTTGTCGCCGAGCGCGGCGAAGCTGGCGACGTAGTTGCCGTACTCCACGGTCTGGTCCGAGAAGTCGAGGCTGATCTCGGCGAGGTTGAGCCCGCCGCCGGCCGGGAGCGTCTGCGTGAAGGTGCCCGAGATCGTCAGGTAGCTGCCGTCGAGCTGGTAGCCGCCGTCTTCGTCGGAGTAGTAGACGTCGTAGAACTCGCCGGTGGCGCCTGGGATGTCGTGGTTGTTGTCGAGTAGGGGGTCGTCGAGTCGGACGGTCAGCTCTGGGCCGTTGACGGTGAAGGTGAACGGGTCCGGGGCTGCGCCGCCTGTGCGCTCGTAGAAGGTGATCGACTCGAGGTTGGGGAGGTCTTTGACTGGGACGAGCTCGACGGGGGGGAGGTCGTCGGGGGTGCCGAGATCGAACTTGGGGCCGTCGTCGCCGTCGCCGTCGCCGTCGCCGTCGCCGTCGGGGTCGCCGTCTCCGTCGCCGTCGTCCGGGGGGTTGCCGTCGCTGTCTCCGGCTTCGGCTTCGCTGGAGTCGGAGTCGGTCTCGGTTGTGACGCCGCCGGTTGGGTCTCGGCCGTCGTCGGCGCTGGGTTTGGCGCAGGCGAGGGTCAGCAAGACACCGCACAGGGTCGGGAGAGATCGCTGCATGCCTCAGGCTAGGCGATCTTTGGGGGCGGCGGGTCCGATTTGCGCGGTGCTTGCTGGGGGTGCGCGGTGTTTGTTGGATTTGCGCTGCTCAGGGGCAGCAGACTTCGCCCTCGGTCGCGATTGGCTCGCCCTCGGCTGGTTGGATGGTCCCGATTGGGGGGTGGCCGCTTTCGCATAGGTAGTCGGGGCGGTGGATCGCGCCGTCGCCGATGTCTCCTACTACTTTGCCGCCTTTGGCTTCGCAGTTGGTTCGCGTGAGGGGTGGGGGGTCGTTGGTTGGGGGGGTCTTTGCGTTGGTGTCGCTGG
>NZ_PVNL01000108.1 GCF_002994635.1 Enhygromyxa salina
CGCTCGCTCCCCGTGGGCTGGTTGTGCGCGGGGGTATGATTGGCCCCCTAGAAGGGGGCTCTGGTATGACCCCCGCAGAGGGTTTCGCACTGCGCGGTCACTCGCTTCGCTCGCTCCCCTTGGGCTGCCCTGCAAGGGGGCTAGCCATGACCCCCCACAGAGGGTTTCGCACTGCGCGGTCACTCGCTTCGCTCGCTCCCCTTGGGCTGCCCTGCAAGGGGGCTAGCCATGACCCCGTGCGAAGCTCGGTGCGCATCGGCGCACGCGTGCATTGGTGATACATTTTCCGCCACCACGGACGCCTCGTGACCAACGCATACATCTCGGGAACTGGGTTTTATGTGCCGCCGCGGGTGGTGACCAACGACGATCTCGTCCGCGAGTACGAGATCGAGACCACGGACGAGTGGATCGAGCAGCGCACGGGCATCCGCGAGCGTCGGTTCGCGGCCGATGGCGTGGGCTCGGCGGACCTCGGGCTCGAGGCGAGCAAGATGGCGCTCGATGCCGCCGGGATCGCGGCCCACGACCTCGACATGATCGTGTTCGCGACGCTGTCCCCGGAGCACTGCTTCCCGGGCTCTGGCGTGTACTTGCAAGACAAGCTCGGCCTGTGCGCCGGGCAGAACATCAAGTACGTACCCTGCCTCGACATCCGCAACCAGTGCTCGGGCTTTCTGTACGGCACCCAGGTCGCCACGGCCATGATCGAGTCGGGCCAGTGCAAGCGGGTCCTCGTCGTCGGCGCCGAGACCCACTCGCACGCGCTCGATCTGTCGACCCGCGGTCGGACGGTGGCCTCGCTGTTTGGCGACGGGGCCGGGGCCGCCGTGTTCGAGGGCACCGAAGCGGACAAGGGCGTGCGCGGGATCTGGCTGGGGGCCGACGGCTCGTGCGCCGACGTGCTCGCCCAGAAGATCTGGGACATCCGCCAATTTCCGTTCGTCGAGCTCGACGACGAGGGCTTCGGCCGGATCCCTCCCCTGACCTTGTTCGCGCAGATGGACGGCAAGACGGTGTTCAAGCACGCCGTCACCAAGCTCGCGGGCTCGCTGATGCAGGCGCTCGGCGAGACCAACACCAGGGTCGAGGACGTCGATCTGTTCGTCCTGCATCAGGCCAACAAGCGGATCAACGAGTACGTCGCCAACAAGCTGCTGAAGGTGCCCGAGCACAAGGTGCTGCACAACATCGAGCGCTACGGCAACACCACCGCCGCGACGATCCCGATCCTGCTGGCCGAGGCCGTCCGTGACGGGACCCTGAGGCCGGGCATGAAGATCGCGCTCGCGGCGTTCGGCTCGGGCTTCACCTGGGGCTCGGCGATCATTGATTGGTAGGATGAATCGGTGAGATCGGTGGCGGGCGCTTGATCGAATTCATCCACACGCGGAGGCGTCGCTAGTGCCCTCCACAGCCCTCGCCCGAGCCGAGCTGCACCTGCTGTGGTCGCTCGACGAGGGCGCTGACCATGCGCGTCGCGGTCACGCGTATGTGTTCGCCGACCCCCCGCGAGCGCGGTGGGTCAGCCTCGAGCACAGCCCCGCCACGACCCCACAGATGGTCGAGATCATGGCCGCGTGGCAGGCGGCCCACCCCCAGACGCCGGCGCTCGAGCTGCGCCGGATCACCCAGTGGGCCGAGCCGGGCGGGCGCTGGCGGTTCCGCGGAGATCTGGGCGGCCTTCGCCAGCTGCTCGCGACCCTCGAGCTGGTTGATGACGGCAGCGCCATGTCGGAGTCACCGCCGCTGCCCGAGCTCCCCGTTGCGTTCTTGCGGGCACCGATCACCTGCCTGGTCCACGCGCGGCTCGGCCAGGTCGACTGGCCCGCTGCCCTCGAGGCGCCGGAGGTCTGCGTCGGGCCGCTCGGGATCGTCAGCGCCCACGCCGACGACGACAAGCTGGTGGTCTGCGCCGCACGGCCCGGCTCGATCCACGCAGGCAGCGGTCAGACCCGCACCGCGGCGGTCTGGTGCTCGGACGGCGGCGGCGCGGGCTGGCGCGAGCTCGGCTGGGCGCTCGACCCAAACCACGAGCAACCGCGCGCGTGGCCGCCCGAGCAGATCGAGCGGGTCGAGCTCGTAGCTGGCTCACCCGTGATCGCCTGGGATGATCCGTGGATCGACTGGGAGTCGGGCGACCAATGGCTGGGAACCTGGGCGCCAGCTGAGCAACGCTGGCGCGTCAGCATCCGCGACTGACCGGACCGAGCCCGAGCCCGAGCCCCAGCTCGAGTCCGCTCACGCCCGTCGCCAGTCGCTGGGCAGCTTCAGACCCGAGCCGGTCGTGTGGTCGGCCCGCTCTTCGAGGCCGAGCTCGTCGAGCAACGGACGCACGACCAACGACCAGATCCCAGCGCCCGGATCACCCCCGCGCTGGTTCGAGTGCTGGCGATGCGCCTCGACGTAGCGCAGCCCGACGCCGACCTCGCGCATCGCGGTCACGAAGTGGCGCAGCGCAGAGCGGGCGCCGTGCAGATCCAGGACATCGCCGGGCAGCTTGCCATCGTAGGCCCAGCCCACGCTGTAGTCGTTGGCGCCGTTGCCATGAAAACTGTGAACCCACGCGGGCCACTGGACCACGCTCGCGCGGTCGATCGGCGAGTAGACCCCGTGGTAGGGCGTGTCGCGGTAGCGGTCCTGACGGGCCGAGAACGCCTGCCCCTGGTGGCGCGCGAGCAGCCGCGCGCTGAGCCCAAAGCCGCCGCCCACCGCGGTCTGGTGGATCACGACCGTGGTCACGAGCGACAGCGGCCGCGGGCGGTTGCGACCGCGGGTGAAGCCACGCGGGACGCTGGTCACGTTGCGAAAGCTCTCGACGAACAGCATGCCCTCGTCGTCGGGCTCGAGCTCGCCTGCCCCATGCGCGCCGGGGTTGTGGTGGCCCTCGACCTTGTCTTCGTCGCCGAGCGCACCCACCAGGCCGCGTTCATGCGCGCCCTCGAGCAACCGCCGAATCCGCTCGAGCTCCTCGTCGACCGTGGGCATGTGTCCGGACTCTACCAGGGCTGTACGGCCCGACTACGGCCGTACACCACGGATCTTGGGACCCCGCCGGGGAGCGTGGACGCCGGCCGCCCACACCAGGTGGATCGCGCGAAACCGCTGGCCTTTGTGTGGCTCGAGCAGCTCGAGCATGCGCGCGTCGTCGCCTCGGGCCTCGTCGGCGAAGAACCACGAGATCGTCGACGGGAGCACGTAGTCGCCGAGCGGGACCGCGTCGTGGTGGCCGAGGCCGAGCCCCTGGACCATCGCGCGGGTCCACGGGCCGATCCCCGGGAACGCCTCGATCCGCGCGGCGAACTGCTCGTGCGGCAGCCCCGTCCACCCGCGGATCCGCTTGGCCCGGGCGGCCAGGCCCAGCGCGGTCTTGGCCCGCTTGCGGTCGAGGCCGAACTCCGCCAGATCCGCGGTCGTCAGGGTGCACCACTGCTCGGCCGACAGCGGCAGCCGCAGATCGAAGGGCCCGGGCGCGGGCTGGGCGTGGACCCGGAGCATGTGGAGCTGGGTGCTGATGACGTCGCGAAACGACACGCGCTGGCAGATAACCTGACTGACCAGCAGCTCGAACACGTCGAGGGTCCGACCCATGCGCACGCCCGGCAGCCTGCGCTGGACCCGACCGAGCTTGTCGGCGAACGGCGGCGGGTGATCGTCGAGCCCGAGGTGGGCCTCGAGCTGGTCCAGCACCCACCCATGCCCGGGTCCATACGCCGCGGCCTCCACGGTTCCGGGCAACACCCGAACGTGAAAGGTCGCGGGACCTTCGGGGGTCCACTGCGCGCGCATCAGCTCGGTCGTGCTCGCCCACCGCACGGTTGGATTTTTGCGGCCGAGCTCACCCAGCTGCAGGCTGCGGCCGAGGTCGTAGGGACGGTCGAGCGCGAACACCCGCGCGCCGTGGGCCTCGCCGTCCACGTCAGCGCCGCCGCATCTGCTCGCGCAACACCAGGCTGTCGCCGAGCACGATCGCGTCCGCGCCGAGCCCCACGAAGCTGCGCATGGCCTCGACCGGATTGCAGGCGATCGCCTCGCCGCCGCGGTTGAAGCTGGTGTTGACGACCATCGGCACGCCCGTGCGCTGCTCGAACGCCGAGATCATCGCGTGGTAGCGCGGGTGGTGCTCGGCGTGGACCACCTGCGGGCGGCTGCTGCCGTCGTAATGCACGACCACCGGGATCTGCTCGCGCTTCTCCGGCCGCACGTCGACGGCGAACAACATGAAGCGGCTGTCCCAGTCTTGGATGAACCACTCGCTCTGGCGGCCCGCGAGCACCGAGGGTCCAAACGGCCGCCACGGCTCGCGCGACTTCATGGCGTTGAGCCGGGGCTTGAGATCGTCGCGGCGCGGATCGGCGTTGATGCTGCGTCCGCCGAGGGCCCGGGGGCCGAACTCCATCGGGCCCTGAAACCAGCAGACGATCTTGCCGGCCGCGATCAGCTCGGCCGTCTCGCCGCCGACGTCTCGCATCCGGGTGAACGGCACGCGCATGCGCCCGAGCGCGGCGGCGATCGCCTCGTCGGACCACGAGGGCCCGAGGTGGGTGTGGCCGAGCCCGAGCCGCGGGAGCTCGCCGGTCAGCTCGCGGTGACCGATGATCGCCGCGCCGATCGCCGTGCCCGCGTCGTTGGCCCCTGGCGGCACGTACATGTCTGCAGGCTGGAACCGGTCGCGCAGGACCCCGTTCATCTTGCAGTTGAGCGCGACGCCCCCACACACGGCCAGGTTCTGGGTCGTGCCCTGCAGCGACGGGCCGATGTGGTGGGCCAGGTAGTCGCCCACCGTGGTCTCGAGCGCCTGCTGGATCGAGGCCGCGAGGTCGCGGTGATCATCGGTGATCGGCTCGTCGCGGCCGCGCGCGAACCGGTCGAACAACTTTTCGGCGGCCCACTCCGAGAGCACGGGCTTGCCGTCGTCGCCCATGCTCATGCACGACGACAGATCAATGCGCGGCTGCCCGAGGGCCGCGAGCGCCATGGTCGAGCCCTGGCCGTGGCTGCCAAACCCGAGCACCCGCGTGACGGTCTCGTAGACGCCGCCAAACGAGCAGTCGGGCTGCCACGGGACCGCGTCGACGACCTGCAGATCGTGGCCCTGGGCCCGCCAGATCGTCGCGGTCTCGTAGTCGCCGCGGCCGTCGATCGACAGGACCCAGGCGTCGTCGTAGTCCGACAGCCCGTACACGCAGGCCGCGTGCGACATGTGGTGGGGCACGAACACGACCGAGTTGGCGCGCAGCACGGGCGGCGGACGCCAGCCGCCGCCACCCGCGAAGCTCTGCCGAAACCGCGCCGGGATCCCGTTGATCGCGACGAGGTCGACGTCGTCCATGGTCAGGCCGGCCGTGCGCAGGACCGCGTCGATCGCCCGCGGCGGCCAGGCGTCCTCGAGCCGCAGCGCGATGTCCGACGACAGCGAGGTCCCCGGTCGCTCGGGGTGCTGCCAGGTGTAGTGGCGGACCCGGGCCAGGCGCTCCTCTTCGATCGCGCTGACCAGCTCGCCGTCGATCAACAGCGCGGCGGCGTGCTCCATCAGCGTGACCGTTGCGAGCCCGAGCACGACGCTGGGCTTGCGATCGCCAGCTTTCTCGACCACCGCGGGGGCGCGGCGGCGATCCAGCGCGGGCGGTGGCTCGGTCAGCTTGCCCGCCAGCACGCGGGGGCGCGCGCGGGTTCGGACGCCGCGCAGCAGCTCGGCCTCGCGGACCAGCTCGTGCCCGCGGATCGCCGCGTCGTCCGACACCAGGGGACGCAGGGCCGACGACTCGCAGCGCTCGGAGCACAGCTGACAGCGGATACACGCGCCCGGATCGATCACCGGGCGCGCCGGCTCGCCGGCCATGGTGATCGCGTGGGTTGGACAGATCCGCACGCAGTCTCCCGCGCCGACGCAGCGGGTCTCGTCGACCCACAGCGGGCGCCGATCGTCCGCGGCCGCGCGGCCCCGCCCGAGCATCGGCCGCGAGTAGGCCTGAAGATCGATCCCCTCGAGGGTGATCTCGGCGAGCCGATCGTCGACCGTGCCCGACTCGAACAGCTGCTGCAGCGCCCTGACATAGCCGCGGTCGACCCCGGCGATCAGCATCGGCTCGCGGGCGTCATCGCCTTCGAGCAAGGAGATCCAGCCGTGGCCGTGATGCGCGGTCTCGCCGGTCGCGTCGCCCACGTAGACCGACCACTCCGTGTCTCCGGTGCCAAAGATGTCGGGGGTCTGCTCGCGCTCGCGGCGAAGCTGGGCCGCGACCTCGCCGGCCACTCCCTCGCGGGCCTCACCCGTGTCGGCGTCGAGCAGTCGCACCCGCCGACCGCCGCCACCCGCCGCGCTGATGACCTCGCGCCAGGCCGCGCGCCGAGCCTCGGACCCCGGCGCCCCGCCCCAGACCACGACCGCGCGATCACGGCCGATCCCGCGGGCGTCGTAGACACGCATGCCCATGAACTCGACGCCCGGCGCTGTGAACACGACCGCGAGCTGCTCGATCCCGATCGCGATCGACGCGAGGATCTGGGCTTTGGCCTGGTCGAGATCGCAGCCGGGGACGATCGAGATGTCGAGGTGGTGCGCGTCGTTGGGCTCGAACCTGACGCAGTAGGCGAACACCGGCAGCGTGCCTAACATGTCGTGCAGATCCGTGGTGTCGAGCTCGGGTCGCACGCTCGACCCCAGCGGCGTCGCCGGGACCCCGAGCTCGATCCCGACGACCCCGTCGCGACTGGCCCGCAGCCGGGCCCAGACCGACATCACCAGCTGGGCCTCGTCGCGCATGCTGCCCAGCAAGCCCCACTGGCCCATCGCCAGCTGGTCGCCGCTCTGGCCGGTGGCGTAGAGCTGCTCGCGCGGACGGACCGGCTCGAGCAGCTCGCCGTGGGTCCGGGTGATCGCCAGCCAGCCACCGTCGGGCGCCCGCAGGCCCTCCCCGACCGGCGCCGCGAACCGCTCGTGCAGCAGCCGGGCCGCGCCCGGCAACACGGGCGCGTTCTCGACGATCACCGCCAGGGTCTGCAGCGAGACAGCCCGCGACTCGAGCAGCTGCGCGAGCGCCCACAGTCGATCCGCCGGACCCGCGAGGACCACCGGCCGCTCGCTCGCCAGCGCCAGCAGCTCGGCGTCCGCGAGCGTGGCCACGTCGGTGAACAGCGCCAGCGGCTGGCCCTCTGCGTCGAGCAACGCCAGGCCTGGCGCGGCCTCGAGACAGATCACCGTGATGGTCGACGCGCGCGGGCGCATGCCCAGGAACGCGAGCAGCTCACCGTGCAGCAGCGCCCCGAGCCAGTACATCTGCGCGGTCTCGCTCGCGGCGCTGGGGGCGACCGGGGCAGCTGCGCTGCGATCGGCGACGGCGTTCAGGTGCGCGTCGAGCTGGGCGCCTGGACCGGCCGCGGCCAAACTATCAGCCAGGTCGACGGTCAGCGGGAACGGGTCGCGCCAGCTCATGAGCGACACCCCTGCGGTGAATTCAAAGCCCAGCGCATGTGGCCCGCGAACATATCACCCAGGTTTGACCCGCGGGCGGGCGGACTTCAGGATCCGGGCGTGGCTCGCCTGATGTTGCGCCTGACGACCCGCTGCAACAGCGCGTGTGCGCACTGCACGGTCGCCGACGTCCCCGCCGCGGACGCCCGCACGCCCCAGCAGGCGCTGGCCGAGATCATAGAAGCCCGACGCGGCGGCTGCGACGAGCTGGTGATCATGCGCGGCGAGCCAACCCTGCGGCCGGAGCTGGCCAAGCTCGCCAGCGCCGCCCGCCGGATCGGCTACCGACTCGTGCAGATCCAGACCAACGGTCGGCTGCTGTGCTACCCGGACTACCTCGAGCGCCTGGTTCACGCGGGCGTCGACTTCTTCGAGGTCGCGCTGTTCGGAGCGACCGCCGCGACCCACGACGCGATCTCGGCCGACGACGGCGCGTTTGAGCAGACCCTCGCGGGCCTGCGCTCGCTGGCCGCGCGCCCGCAGGTCGGTCACCTGGTCAGCGTCGCCGTGCTCGCGGCCAACCTCCACGAGCTCGTGGCCATGGTCGAGCTGGTCGCCGCGCTGGGCCTGTCGCGGGTTCAGCTCAATTTTACCCGGCCCGTGCGCGTGGACGGCGAGTGGCGCACGCAGGTGCTGGCCAGGCTCGACGACGCCGGCCCTGCGATCCGCGCTGCGCTCGCCCGGGCCCGCGCGCTCGGCCTGGCCGCGTCGACCGAGGCCGTGCCGCTGTGTCAGCTGGATCCCGAAGATCGCCCGGCCGCCGAGACGGCCCGCGACTTCGTCGACGTCCGGGTGGTCGATCTGCATCGCCGCCACGAGAGCTTCGCCACCCACCATCGCCAGGTCCGTCCCCACGCGCCGCAGTGCGCACAGTGCAGCCTCGCCCCGGTCTGCCCGACGACCTGGGCCGCCTACCAGCAGCTGTTTGGCACCAGCGAGCTGCGCCCGGTGGCCGTCTGCCCGTGAGGGGCGCGTGGTAGCATCCCCTGGGCATCGCCCGCGGTCACCATGGAACCCAACGAGCGCTTCGAGATCCAGCTCAGCCACGTCTGCAACAACCGCTGCGTCTTTTGTGTGAGCGGGCAGATGACCGAGCTGCGCATGGCCAAGCCGACGCCGCTCGACGACGTCAAGGCCAAGTTCGACGAGGCCCGCAAGCGGGGGATCACCAAGGCCACGATCATGGGTGGCGAGCCGACGATCCACCCGACCTTCTTTCCGACCGTCGAGTACGCGATCGAGCTGGGGTTCTCGACGATCGTGATCTTCACCAACGGCGTGCGCCTCGACAAGCAGGCGTTCGTCGATCGGATCATGGAGATCGGCAAAGACAAGCTGCAGTGGCGGATCAGCATTCAAGGCTGGGACCGCGAGACCCACGACTTCACGACCAAGAAGCCCGGCGCGTTCGATCGGATCATCGCGGGGCTCGAGACCCTGACGGAGCTCGGCCAGTACATCTCGTGCAACATGTGCGTGGTCGAGCAAAATTACCGCTCGCTGGTCAAGCTGCCCGACATGGTCAGCAAGTACCCGATCCAGCAGGTCCACCTCGACATGGTCCGGCCGCGCGACTCGGGCGTGCGCACGGAGGACTACCTCGACGGGATCATGCCCGACTACGCCGACCTCGGTCGCGTGATGCGGCAGATGTTCGAGGGGCTCGATCAAAAGGCGCCAGGGTTCAACATCAACGTCGGCAACCTGCCGTTTTGCCAGCTGCCCGACTGGGCCCACCGCATTCACCACGGCGGCAACAAGACCTACACGGTCTCGGCCGAGGGCCCCGGCAAGCTGTCGGTGGTCGCGTGGGACAAGTACGAGGACAAGCGCAGCGACAAGCTCAAGCTCGACTCGTGCGGCTCGTGCGTGTTCGAGCGGCGGTGTGACGGGTTCTTTGGGCTCTACGCCAAGCGCCGCGGGACCGAGCAATTCTTGCCCGTCAGCCGCGAGAAGCTGCGCCGCAGCGACCCCGAGCAGCGCACCTTCATCCATCAGATCGACGCGGCGCTGGTCGCCATGGTCCGCGAGCGGTTCGCGGGCTGGCACCTGCACGGCGCCAACGACAGCGAGTTCGATCGCTGGGCCCGGCAGACCTGGGTTCACGAAGATGGCGGCCGCGCGCAGCTGACCTTCCTGCCTCGCGACGCACCCGGGGGCGGCGACGCCGAGCACCGCGACTTCGTGGCCCGCGTCGACTCGTGGTCTGGCGTGTCCGAGGCCCAGGTGATCGAGCTGCTCGGCGGCGTCGTCGAGCGCATGGCCGTCGTGCTTGGCGGCGAGGCGGCCAACCACGGCGTCCGCGTGGCCCCCAGCGCCCAGCGCTTCGCCCAGCGCCGCGGGCTGCCCACCCCCGAGCTCGCCACCGGGATCGCGCCCGCGATCATGGCCGGGCTGCGGCGGATCGCCGGGCACCGCAACGAGCACGGCTCGATCGTCGGCTGGCAGCTCGACAGCTGCCAGCCCCAAGGTCGCGGCGCCACGGTCCACTTCATCGGCCCGAATCGCGCCAGCTCGACGCTGCACCTGCTGATCTCGGACGCGGGCAAGGTCTCGGGCAAGTGGGCGTTCGGGCGCGGTGACGAGCAGGCCAAGCGCAAGCTCGCGCTGGCGATCACAGCGCTGCTGCGCCCGGCTCCCCGCGCCCCTGCGGCGGGAGTCGGCGCCGCCGCGCCCTGAGCTGGCCTCTGCGCCACGAGTGTCGGGGACCGCATGTCCGCGCCGGTCATCGAGACGAGCGAACCACCGACGCCCAGCCCCGCCCCGCGCTGGCAGGATCGCGTCGCGGTCGCGGGCTTCTTGCTGGCGTTCTTGCTGCCCATGTTTGCGCGCTCGACGGTGCACCCTGCCCCGCTGCCTGGATCGCCGGGGTTGCTCAGCCAGCTGCACGGGATCGCCTGCCTGTTCACCCACAAGCCCGAGGGCTGGAGCAGCTACTACGTCCAGGTTCGCCGGGCCGACACCTTGCAGTGGGAGACCCTCGATCAGTCGGAGCTGTTCGAGCTGCAGCCCTTCGGTCGCCGCACGCGGATGCACCGACTGCTCGGCGCGTGGCAGGCCAAGCCCAGCCGCAAGACCCGGCACATGGCCCGCTGGATCATCGAGCAGCACGCCAAGTCGCACCCCGAGCAGGCCCGGCCCGACGCGATCCGGTTCACGCGAGCGTGGATGATCCCCAGCGTCGAGCAGCCGCCCGAGCACGGCTGGGTCCACCCTGATTGGTTCGAGGTCCCACCCCAGCGCCGTCGGGTGATCGTGACTTACCGGGTCGACGAGCTGCTCGCCGAAGGAGCGGGCGACGACCCATGAAGCCGCTGCTCGACACCTGCGGGCGCGCGTGGATCCGCTTTTGGCACGCGCCGATCGATCCTGCGCCGCTCGCCGCGTTTCGTCAGGCGTTCGCGTGGACCCTGCTGATTTACTTCGTCGCCTGGGCCCGCAGCGCCGACGAGTGGCTGACCGACGCCGGCTACCACCCGCCGGCCTCGCTCGATCCGATCAACGCCCCTCACCTGCCGCTGCTGCCCGCGTCGGCCCTGCCCTTCGTCGGCGCGATCGTGTTTGGCTGCCTGTTGGCGTTCATCTTTGGCTACGCCCGCCGGGTGGTCGTGTGGGTGTTGGTGGCGGCGGCCATTCACGCCCTGTTGGTCGACCCGATCGCCGCGTTCACGATCAACCGCTTGTTCGTGATCGGCCTGTTCATCCTCGCGATCGCCCCCGAGCCCGACATGCCTGATTCGCAGCCTGTCCAGCGAGCCTGGCCCACGCGGATGCTGCAGGTCCTCGTCGTGTCCCAGTACTTCGCGTCGGGCCTGTGCAAGACCCTCAACGGCGACTGGTGGGGCGGCGAGGACGTGCTGTGGATGCAGGTCCAGGGCATCTACATGACCGACGCCGCGGCGTGGTTGGTGCGGACCCTGCCGCACTGGGCGTGGACGGTGCAGCAGCAGCTCGCGCTGTGGTTCGAGCTGCTCGCGCCGATCTTGTTCGGCGTCAAGAAGCTGCGCCCGCTCGCGTTCGTGCTCGGCCTCGGCCTGCACCTCGTGGTCGCGGTGACCATGGATCAGCTGATCTACTTCAGCCTGCAGATGGCCTGCTTCTACCTATTGTTCATTCCCCCCGAGTGGGCGCGACGATTGGCCCCAGGTGGCCCAAGGTGAGAAGAGCAGCAAAGTTTTCTCGGGCCGGTCTCGGCGTCGATCAGCGGCTGCAGCCGCGCTAGGGTCTTCATTGTGGACACCGAAGCGGACGACCCCTTCTTCTTGAGTCGGATGCTGGCCAGGTTACTCGCGTCCCACTCGCGGCTGCGCGGCCTCGAGGCCAAGGGCGCGGCGCAGCTGTTCGTCAGCAAGGAGAGAGCCCGACGCGAGCGCTACCTCGACGAGGTCATGGCCCTGATCCCGCGTGAGCGCTACCCGAGCGGCGACGGGGTCTGGATCACGATGGACAGCGTGCTGCGGGCGTTCCGCGACGAGATCCTCATTGACCTGTGTCGCGCGCCGACTGGCAAGGAGCTGATCGGCGCGTCGGTCTCAGTCGCCCTTCGCAGCCGCTGGGCCGAGGCTGGCGCGTACGGCCTGCCGCCCGAGTTTCTGGCCGAAAGCCCCGCAGGGCAGGACGAAGAGCGCTGACAACCCGCGCGTGGGCGCGCCCCTCGCCGGCTCCGGTCGCGTGTGGCATAGTCGCGCTCGCGAATGTCGCCGCCCGACCACCATGATCCCCACGCGCAGGTCCTCCATGGCCAGCCGGGGCACCCCGGGGACCACTCCGGGCACGGGGGCGGCAACCAGCTCTCGACCGAGCAGCCCGTGTTCTGCCCGGAATGCGGGGCCCCAGTCCAGCTGCGCGGCACCGCGGTCTCGGCCGTGTGCGAGTACTGCGACAGCACCGTCGTCCGCTCCGGCGTCGACGTCCAGCTGATCGGTAAGGTCAGCGCGCTGATCGACAACGGCAGCCCGGTCCTGCTGCACTCGAAGGGCAAGCTCGACAACGTCCCGTTCGTGGTCGACGGGCGCCTGCAGGTTCAGTACGAGCGCGGGACCTGGAACGAGTGGTTCCTCAATTTCGCCGACGGGACCATCGGCTGGCTCGCCGACGCCCAAAACCAGTTCTCGATCCTCAAGCCGATCGATCCCAACCAGGTCGCCGGTCGGGTGCCCAGCTTCCACGAGCTCAGCCCTGGCCAGCCGATCCGCCTGGCCGGGCGGATGCTCGTCGTCGTCGATCGCCGCGGCGCCGCCTACAAGGGCGCCGAGGGGCTGCTGCCGTTTCGCGCCGAGCCAGGCATGCAGTTCTACGGCGTAGATCTGCGCGGCTACAGCGAGGAGTTCGCGAGCCTCGACTGGGGCAACGATCCTGACCACGACCAGCCGATCCCCTACTTCGGGCGCGCCGTGACGTTGCGGGACATCGGCCTGTTCCCGCTGCGTCGGTTCGAGGGCTGGGAGCCCGCTCGACCACCGGCCTAGCAGGCCTTTGCGAGGACCTCTGTGAACCACCCAGCGCCGCCCACCAAGCTGTTCCGCGAGGAAGCCAAGACCGGCGCGATCGAGTGCCCGGCCTGCGGCGCGCCGATCACCTTGCGCGGCTTCGGTGGCGTCGAGCAGGTCGCCTGCGCCTACTGTGGGACGGTCTGCAAGCCCGAGGACGACGGCAACCTCGACGTCGTTCAGCAGGCCCAGCGCCAGCACCGAACCTCCATGCTGCCGCTCCACAAGCGCGGCACGCTGCCGGCCCGCCTGTCTGAACACGGCGGCGGCCAGACCTGGGAGATCCTCGGGATCATGTGGCGCGAGGTCGTGTCCGACGGCGTCACCTACCCCTGGCAAGAGTTCCTGCTGTTCAACCCCTACCAGGGCTACCGCTGGCTGATCTATCAGATGAGCGACGGCGTGTGGGGCCTGGGCGGGCCGCTGCTCGGCGCCCCGGAGCTGCTGCCGGGGGGCACGCCGACCGCGACCTGGCGCGGCGAGACCTACAAGCACTTCACCACCGGCAACGCGCGGGTGACCTACGTCGAGGGCGAGTTCCCGTGGCAGGTGCTGGTCAACGACGTGGCCCAGGCCAACGACTACGTGTGTCCGCCCAACATGCTCTCGATCGAGGTGCAGCACGGCGAGGACGGGGTCGACGTCAACTTCACGAGCATGCAGCCGATCGAGCCCCAGGAAGTCTGGACCGCGTTCGGCATGGCTGGCCCGGCCCCCGACAAGCGCGGCATCCACCCGGCCGAGATCAACCCGTACAAGTCCAAGTTTTACTTCGTCGCGGCGATCTTGCTGTTCGTCACCTGGATCGGCGCGCTGATCTTCTACTCGAGCGCGCGCACGAACGCCGTCGTCTACACCGGCAGCATCACGCCCGGCGAGGTCCTCACCGAGCAGCTCGAGATCGGCGACGCCGATCGCAAGACGACCCTCGAGTTCGAGCTGGTGGCGCAGGGCATGAACAACTCGTGGGCCTACGCCGAGGTCATGCTGGTCGATATGACCTCCGAAGAGGCGATCACCGTCGGCCTCGAGACCGACGCGTGGAGCGGCGTCGACCAGGGCGAGAGCTGGAGCGAGGGCACCAACCCGCGCCGGGTGACCGTCGGTGGGGTCGACGGCGGGTCCTACCTGCTGCAGGTCCAGACCCAGCTCGACAGCTCCGGCGATCCGGCCGACGCCCTCAAATTCACGATCCGGCAAGACGTGCCGCTCGGCCGCTACATGTTCTTGCCCTTCTTCATCATCGTGCTGTTCCCGGCCCTCAACCTCGCGCGCAAGCTCGGGTTCGAGACCAAGCGCTGGGCCAACAGTGATCACGCCACGTCCTCGTGGGAGAGTTAGGAGCCCCGATCCCATGCTCATGAAAGCCAGCTACGTCCTGCTGTCGGTTACCAGCCTCGGCCTCCTGATGTTCGAGGCCCCGCGGGGCGCCCTGCTCACGACCACGCCCGAGCGCGGCAAGGTCCAGCGTGACACCCAAGAAGCAGGCAGCGGCAACGCCACGATCCGCCGGCCGCACTACATCTTTCTCGGTGGCTACCACGGAGGCAAATGACCATGATGTTCCTACTCGCCAAGGAGATCGTCGACGTCTCCGCGATCGCGTCGGCCGCGATCTACTCCGTCCTCGGGCTGCTGATCTTCGGGCTGTTCTGGCTGTTGATCGTGTGGCTCACCCCGTTCTCGATCCGCAAGGAGATCGAGGATGATCAGAACACCTCGCTGGGCATCATCCTGGGCGCGGTGATCATCGGGATCTCGCTGATCATCAGCGCCGCGGTCTCCGGTTGACCGAGCCCGTCGACGCGCCGGTAGCCGCGCCCTCGCCGTCTACCCGGCTGTTGCTGTTCTGCGTGCTCGTGGTCGCGACGTGCGGCCTGGTCTACGAGCTGATCACCGCGACCATGGCCAGCTACCTGCTGGGCGACTCGGTCACGCAGTTCTCGCTGGTGATCGGCGTGTACCTCAGCGCCATGGGTCTGGGCTCGTGGCTGAGCCGCTTCGTCGAGCATCGGCTGGTCAACCGCTTCGTCCACGTGCAGCTGATCATCGCCGTCGTCGGCGGGTTCTCGGCCCCGGCGCTGTTCCTGGGCTTCTCGGTCCTCGATGACATTCGGCCGGTCCTGTTCGCGATCCTGATCATCATTGGGACCCTGGTCGGGCTCGAGATCCCGCTGCTGATGCGGCTGATGCCGGGCAAGCAGCAGCTCAAGGATCTCGTCGCGCGGGTCCTGGCGTTCGACTACATCGGCGCGCTGCTGGCCAGCATCGCGTTTCCGCTCGTGCTGCTGCCGTGGCTGGGGCTGGTCCGGACCAGCTTGTTGTTTGGCAGCCTCAATGCCGCGGTCGCGCTGTGGTCGGCGCGGGCGTTCGTGGATCAGCTGGTCCGGCCCCGCCTGGTCACCGCGCAGGCGCTGATCGTGCTGCTCGGGACCCTGTCGTGCCTGATCGTCGGCGGTGAGATCGAGACCTTCGGCGAGCGGCAGCTCTACGAGTCACCGGTGATCTTCTCGCAGAAGACCCGCTACCAGCGGCTCACGATCACCCGCTGGAGCGACGACGTCCGCCTGTACATCGACGGCAACCTGCAGTTCTCCAGCGCCGACGAGCACCGCTACCACGAGAGCCTGGTCCACCCGGCCTTCGCCGCCCGCGAGCAGCTCGCGAGCGGGCCCGCGCGCCGGGTGCTGGTGCTCGGCGGCGGCGACGGGCTGGCCGTGCGCGAGCTGCTGCGCTACCCCGGCGTCGATCGGGTCGACCTCGTCGATCTCGACCCGGAGATGACCCGGCTGTTCCGCGAGACCCCCGCCCTGACCGAGCTCAACGCCGACTCGCTCGCCGATCCCCGCGTGGTCGTGCACAACGCCGACGCGATGCGCTGGCTCGAGCAACAGCGCGGCGGCGGCGGCGGCGGCGGCGGCGAGGCTGGGCTCGCGCCCTGGGACATCGTCGTCATTGATCTGCCCGACCCCAACAACCTCTCGCTCGGCAAGCTCTACACTCGGGCGTTCTACCGGCTGGTCCGCGCGGTGCTGGCCCCCGACGGCGTCGCGGTCGTGCAGTCGACCTCGCCGTATCTGTCGCCCCGCGCGTTTTGGTGCATCGTCGCGACTTTGGACGCCGCCGACATGCACCCCCTGCCCTACCACGCGCACGTGCCGAGCTTCGGCGACTGGGGCTTCACGCTCGCGGCTCGCAGCCCGCTGCGGCCTCCGCCTGGCCTGGCGTTCGAGCTGCCGCAGCCGGAGGCGCTGCGGTTCTTGTCGCCCGAGCTGGTGCCCACGCTGTTCGCGTTCCCGGCTGACCAGCGCCCGCGCGAGGTCGAGATCAACCGCCTCGATACCCAGATGCTGGTCAACTACTACGATCAGGATCTGCACAGCTTTGGGCCGCTGACGCGGCGGGCCGGGAGCTGAGCGCGTGGGCCTGAGCCGGCGTGAGCTGCTGCGCACGAGCGGACTTGGGGCGCTCGCGCTCGGCTGCAACCGCGACGACAAGCCGAGCAGCGCCGCGCCGAGGTTCACCGGTCAGAGCCCCGAGCGCGGACACCTGCTGCGCTCGGCCGCGCTGCTCGACGCGCCGATCGACGCCCACATCCGGGCCGGCGTGGTGATCGTCGGCGGCGGCGCGGCCGGGTTCTCTGCGGCCTGGCGCCTGCAAAAGCTCGGGCTCGACGACTTCATCGTGCTCGAGCTCGAGCCGGAGATCGGCGGCACCGCCCGCAGCGGCGTGCTCCCGCGTTCGCCCCACCCGATGGGCGCCCACTATCTGCCGGCCCCGCCGCGCGAGTGCAGCGAGCTGCTCGAGCTGCTCACCGATCTCGACCTGCTCGTCGGCTACGAGCACGACGGCACCCCCGAGTATCGCAGCACGGCGATCTGTGCGGCCCCCGAGGAGCGCCACTTTCACGCCGGGACCTGGCACCCCGGCCTGTACCCCAGCGACGGCCAGACCCCCGCGCAAGAGCAGCAGTGGGAACGGTTCTGGGATCAGCTGCGCGAGCTCGACCGAGTCCGCGATCACGACGGCGAGCTGTTGTTCCGGCTGCCCGTGCGGCGCAGCTCCGCCCGCCTGCGCGGGCTCGACCAGCTCTCGATGGCGGCGTGGCTCGACGAGCACGGCTTCGACAGCTGGCGGCTGCGCTGGTACGTCGACTACGCGTGTCGCGACGACTACGGCTGCACGCTCGCCCAGACCTCCGCGTTCGCCGGGCTCCACCACTTCTTGGCGCGCGGGCTCGAGGACACCCGCGAAGATCCGCTGCTGACCTGGCCCGGCGGCAACGGTGAGCTGATCGCCAGCCTGCGTGCGCGGGTGGATCTGGGCGCGCGGCTGAAGACCGACCACATCGTCTACGCGATCGATCCCGAGCGCGGCCAGCTGCGGGTCCGCGACCTCGCCAGCGAGCGCAGTATCTCGATCGAGGCCCAGGCGATCCTGTGGGCCGCGCCGCGGTTCTTGCTGCGCCACGTGCTGCCCCGCGACCGCGACCCGCTGTCCGCCGACGCCCTCACCTACGCCCCGTGGTTGGTCGCCAACCTCGAGCTGCGCGAGCCCCCCGGCGGGGTCGGGGCCACGCTCGCGTGGGACAACGTCCCGATCATCGAAAATCCCGCCGCCCGCAACCTCGGCTACGTGGTCGCCACCCATCAAGAGGGCCGCGACCGGGCGATCGAGGGCGGCGCCGTGATCACCTACTACCAGCCGCTCGTGGCCGACGACCCCGCCGGGCTCGCCCAGCATCGCGCGCACCTGCTCGGCAGTGACGCCCGCGGCCTGTCCGAGCAGGTGCTCGGCGCCCTCGAGCACATGCACCCGGGGATCCGCCGCCACCTCAGCGCCCTGCACGTCCACCGCTGGGGCCACGCGATGATCCGCCCGGTCCCCGGCCACCTGTTTGGCGGCGCCCTCGAGCTCGCCCGCGCGCCGATCGGCTGTGTCCGCGCGTGCGCGACCGATGTCGGCGGCCTGCCCCTGTTCGAAGAGGCCTTCTACGCCGCGATCGATGCCGCAGACTGGGCGCTCGATCGGATCGGCCGCGCGTGACCCATGCCCGCCACCTCCCATCGCTGGCTGGTCTCACCGAGCTTTGATCTCGGCGCCTTCGTGGTCCCCGGCGCCCTGGCCCTGCTGCTCGCCCTGGGTGTGGGCCTGCAGCTCGAGCCGCGCGAAGACGACAGCCTCGCGCTGTGGATCCTCGGCGTGGTCCTGGTCGACGTCGCCCACGTCTGGGCTTCGCTGTACCGGACCTACCTCGATCCAGCGGCCCGCCAGCGCCACGCCCAGCTTTTGCGCTGGACCCCCATCGTCGTGTTCCTGCTCGCGTTCATGGCCCACGCCGTCTCGCCGCGGCTGTTCTGGGGCGCGCTCGCCTACGTCGCGGTGTTTCACTTCATCAAGCAACAAGAGGGCTTCGTGATCCTGTACCTGCGCGCGGGTGGCGAGACTGGGCCGCGCGATCGAGCGCTGGCCAAGCTCGCGGTCTGGGCCAGCACCGCCGGTCCCGTGATCTGGTGGCACACCCAGCTCCCGCGTCGGTTCACCTGGTTTCTCGCCGACGACTTCATCGCCGGGCTCCCAGCTGTCGTCGGCCGGGTCGCGGTCTGGGCCCAGGTCCCGATCTTGCTGGTGTTCCTGGCTCGCCGCGCGCAGCTGGCCGCGCGGGGCGTCGGTCACCCCATGGTCCCGATCCTGGTCGCGCTCACGGCCCTGAGCTGGAACCTCGGGATCGTGTGGTTCAACGATGGCCGGGTGTTCACGCTGACCAACGTGTTCATCCACGGGCTCCCGTACCTGGCGCTGGTCTTCATCACGGGCGGCCGCGAGCTGGTCACCCGGCGGCTGCCAAGCTCGACCACGCTGGCGGTCACGGTCGCGGCGTTCTACGGCCTGCTCGCGGTCCTCGCCTTCGCCGAAGAGACCCTCTGGGATCGCCTGGTCTGGCATGAGCACGTGAGCCTGTTCGGCCACGGCCAGCTCGAGCTCGGCGAGCTCGGGCTGGCGCTGTGTGTCGCGCTGCTCAGCGTCCCGCAGGCGACCCACTACGTGCTCGATCGCTACATCTGGCGAGTGGGGCCGCAAAACCCCCGGCTCGCCGAGCAGCTGGGTCTGACCAAGCCGACCTGAGGCATCCTGCAACGCCGCCCCGATCGCGACAGGGTGGCCGGTAGATCCATGCTGCGCATCGAGCTGTCGCCCGTGCGCGCGCGGTGGTTCAATGGGACCCGGAGCCGCTGCCATGACCAACATCCCCCGTCGTCTCACCCTCGTCGCGCTCGCGGCGTGCACCTGCCTGACCGCGCTCGCCAGCGCCTGCACCGTCGACGAGCCCGCGACCTTCATCCCGCGCTCGGGGACCTGGACCTACGCGGAGCAGAGCATCGTCAGCAACACCTGCAACAACGTGAAGATCCCCGACCCGCTCACCACCTTCATCCTCGACTACGACGACGGGGACGAGTTTCAGATCGAGCTCGGGGCCGAAGACGCGCTGTGCGAGATCGACGGTGAGGCGTTCTACTGCGCCGAGTATGAGGTCGGCAGCTCGGGCTTCCCGGGCACCGACGCGGTGTTTCACATGCACGTGCGCTGGGAGGGCGAGTTCTCGTCCGAGACCGTCGCCAACGGGCACGAGATCACCACCGTGACCTGCACGGGCGAGGACTGTGCCGAGCTCGAGGGCTTCCCCTGCTCACAGGACGCCACGTTCGCGGCTGAATTCTTCAACTGAGCCGAACCGTATCAGGCCAGCTTCACACCGCGGCCCGCAGCGTGGCCGCCCGTGATACGAATACGCCCGTGACCGCGCTCCACCGCCTCCGCCTCCACGTCTTCGCGTTTGTCGTCGCGCTGCTGACTGGCCTCGCCTGCGACATCAGCCTGCCGACCACCATCCCGACCTCGATCGACGGCGCGGCCAAGTCCGTCGCGTGTCCCGAGTGGGGCAGCGGCAATGTGATCGGCGCGAGCTTCACCGGTGACGCCGCCCTCAACGCGCAGATCGCCGCGTTCGTGCAGGCCAGCATGGACATCGAGCGCGTCGCCAACCAAGCCTACGCCAACGTCACCGCCGCGTGCGTCAAGATGGGCAAGGATCTCGGGGTCTCCGCCGCTGAGCTGCAGGGCAGCGCCGCCGACTCGGCCAGCGCCCCGTGCAACGCCGTCGCCGCCAAGATCGACGCGATCGTCAAGGCCAACGCCGCCATCAAGGTCAGCTACCAGCCCCCGCGCTGCCAGATGGACGCCAACTTCAAGGCCAGCTGCGACGCCGAGTGCGGGCTCGAGGTCGACCCCGGCAAGGTCGTCGCCGAGTGCGAGCCGGCCAAGCTCTCGGGCTACTGCCAGGGCACCTGCACCGGTCAGTGCGAGGGCACCTGCACCGGCGAGTGCCAGGGCGAGTGCTCCGCCAAAGATGCCCAGGGTCGCTGCGTCGGCGAGTGCAAGGGCACCTGCTCGGGCTCGTGCGACGCCACCTGCCACGCCAAGTGCGACGGCACCTGGAAGGCTCCCCGCTGCGACGTCGAGGTCGAGCAATCCAAGGTCAAGGCCGACTGCGCCGCCAACTGCGAGGCCTCCGCCAAGTTCCGCGCCAGCTGCCAGCCGCCCAAGCTCGACGTCACCACCTCGGCCCAGGCCGAGGCCATGACCAAGCTCGTCGCCACGCTCAAGGCCAATCTGCCCGCCCTGATCCAGGCTCAGCTGCGGCTGTCCAAGCAGCTCGCGGGCGACATCAAGGTCGTGATCGACAGCGGCGCCAAGCTCAAGGGTCAGCTCAGCGGAGCCGGCAGCAAGGCCGTCGCCTGCGTGACCGCGGCCGTCGGCGCGATGGCCCAGGCCAGCGTCAAGATCAACGTCAGCGTCAAAGCCAGCGCCAGCGTCAGCGGCAAGGCCGGCGCCAGCGCGTCTGGCGGGGCCTGAGTGTCCGCCGGGGTTCCCTGGCAATGTCCCAACCGCGCGTGCCCGTTCCGCTTGCGGCATGGCTTCGCCGCTGAGTTTGCCCAGCCAAAAGCCAACTGCCCCAGCTGTGGTGGCTCGCTCGTACCAGGCGAAGACGCACCCGAAGTCGCAACGGATCGACCCTTCGTCTGGCCCGCGCTCGCCCGTCTTGGCGTGACGCTCGTGCTCACTGGCGCGCTGGTCGGCTTTGCTGCCGTCAGCGTCAGTGTCCCCGGCGTCGAGCAGTTCAGGGTGAACTTCGGCCAACTCAGCCTCGAGCCCGCGCTCGCTTCGCTGGTCGCGGCCGCGGTTGTCGTCGAACTCGGTGCGCTCGCGCTCCCTGTCGGCCGCCCGCTCCGCCACACCGTCGACGGCCGACGACGCCTGCGAACGCTCGCCCTGCTCCTGGCCCTGCTGTTGTTGGTCGTGCGCGCGCTGACCTTTGTCCGCGTCACGCCCGAGCTCGTCCCTGCCTCGCAATTCGCGGTGATCCTGACCCGCTGCGTCGGCCTCCCGCTGGTGCTTGGGCTCCACGCCGCCAACCGGCGCTGGGGTCTCGGCCACGGGATCTCGCTCGCCTTCTTGGCGCTGCTGATCAGGCCGCTGGCCGTCGACACCCTCGCCGCCGAGGATCCCACGCAGGCGCTCATCATCTTGCTCGTCATGGTCGTTGGCGCTGGCGTCTGGCTCGCGCATCCCGCCCGCGCGAGCGCCCTCGGTCGCACGTCGCTGAGCAGCGACGGCGCCCACCCCCAAGACCTCGGCCTCGGCCTCGCTGTCCCCAGCGGCGGCGTGGTCGCCGTCGAGCTGGTGGGTCTCGCCCCGCTGCTCGTCGGCCTGACGATCCCCACCAACACCACCCTCGAGCTCGCCTTGGTGCTCGCCCTCACCGCCGCCCTCGCGTTCGCCTTCACCCGGCCCACGCTGCTCGTCGAGCGCTGGCGTCGAGCGTTTCCACGGGCCGACCCCGCCGCGCTCGTCCGCGACGCCCAGGCGCTGTTTCGCCGGGCCCTGCTGCGCACCGAGCTGCTCATGCTCGCGGTCGTGCTCCTCGGCCAAGCCCAGCTCCCCGCGCTCACGGCCGTACTCCTCGCCGCGATCGCGCTCGACCTGGGTCACGAGCTGCGCCTGCGCCTACGCGAGCCGGATCTCGTCGCGATCTCCACCCACCTCGACGTCCCCGGCGCGCAAGCTCTCGCGCTCGCCCTTGCGCTCCAGACCAAGCCGGTCGCGCTGCAGGGCCAACACCACCGATCGCTCTATCACCTGTTCGGCTGGTGGCTGCCCACCTCGCTCCTCGTCCGCCGCACCGACCTCGACACCGTCAAGCAGCTGCGCGCCGACCTGTTGTAGAGCCCGAGAGACCACGGTCTCGGCGCGTCTAAAACAAAGCCAACCCGCACTTCCCCGTCAACCTCGGGGCTGCTGACCGACGCGGCCAGCCCGTGCGCGCTGCCCCGTCGACACCCACACCCCCGCGAACAACCACGGAATCCCCACGAAGAACCAATAAAGAAGCCCCCGAACACTTGCGTGTTCGGGGGCATAGATCTGGCGACGACCTACTCTCCCACAGGGTGACCCCTGCAGTACCATCGGCGCAGGAGGGCTTGACTTCCGAGTTCGGGATGGGATCGGGTATGGCCCCTCCGCCATGACCACCAGAA
>NZ_PVNL01000109.1 GCF_002994635.1 Enhygromyxa salina
GTGGTGGTCGGCCCGGTGGCGGCGGCGGCGGTGGTGGCCGCGGCGGTCGTGGTGGTGGTCGTGGCGGTGGTCGTGGCGGCGGCGGCGGTGGCCGTGGCGGCGGCGGCGGTGGCTACGGCGACAACTGGTAACCCAACAGGTTTTTGATGAGGCCCCGTCAGAATGACGGGGCCTTTTTTTGGTCTCGCGGCGTCATCCACTGCGCCCCGCAGCCGGCATGGTGTTCAGCCAGACGCCTGCGTGGGTCTATCATGCCGCGGATGGCGGCCGATGATCGGGTGTCGACGAAGGTCGGCGGCAGCACATTGAAGTCGGCCAGCGTCGAGCTCGCGCAGGGTGACATCGTCAACGGTCGCTATCGGCTCGAGCAATTCTTGAGCAGCGGCGGCATGGGTCGAGTCTGGCAGGCGACCGATCTCGATCTGCGCCGCGAAGTCGCGATCAAGTTGATGCATCCGGGCCTCGTCGCGACCCAGACCGCGCGCGAGCGGTTCTTGCGAGAGGCCCAGTCCGCCGCGAGGCTGCGCAGCGCCAACGTGGTGTCGATCCTCGACGTCAAGGTCGACACCGAGCGGGGCGTGCCCTACCTGACCATGGAGCTGCTGCGCGGCGAGGATCTGTCGCGGCGGCTCGAGCGGGGCCCGCTGAGCTACGCCCAGACCATGGCGGTGATCACCGACCTGTGCGCGGCGATCACAGAGGCGCACGCCAAGGGCATCATTCATCGCGACCTCAAGCCGGCCAACATCTTCTTGCTCGAGGGCCGGCTCGACCGCGGTCGCGAGCTGGTCGCCAAGGTCCTGGACTTTGGCATCGTCAAGTCACTCGCGATCGACTCGCTCGAGCACGCCCACAGCTCCGAGCCACGCGCGCTGACCATGGCCGGGACCGCGCTCGGGACCGTGACCTACATGAGCCCCGAGCAGGCCGAGGACGCGCAGAACGTCGACCACCGCGCGGATCTGTGGTCGATCGCCGCGCTGTGCTTCGAGTGCCTGACCGGCAAGCGGGCGTTTCGAGCCAAGTCGCTGGCTGAGCTGATCCGCGAGACCGGCGGGCCGCGGGTCGTGCCCTCGAACATCGCCGATAATCTACCGCGTGGGTTCGACGCGTGGTTTGCCCGGGCCACCCACCACGAGATCGATCAGCGGTTCAGCTCGGTCGCGCAGCTGCTCGAAGGCCTCGCCGCGCTCGGAAAGACCCAGGCTCCGTCGGCCGGCCCCGGCCCCAGCGCCTCGCTGCCGCCGCCGTCGCGCAGCTGGGCCTCGGACGCCAACCAGATCGACATCAACGAGCTGCGCCTGCTGACGTTCAAGAACAACGTCGTCAACGAGTTCTTGGACAGCGGCAGCAAGTACTTCGTGGTCGGCAGCAAGGGTCTCGGCAAGACCTTGTTGCTCACCTACAAGCGCTCGCTGCTCCACGAGCAGTACCAGGGCGGCGACGAGCGCAAGCAGGCCGCGGTCAAGTTCATCCCCGAGGGCCGGCCCTACCTCGACCTGATGAGTGATCTGCCGAGCGTCGGCAAGGCCGAGATCACCCTGATGTCCGAGCTGCACAGCTGCAAGCGCATGTGGGGCTTCGCGTTTCGGATCGCCGCGCTCTCGCATCACGCGGGCGTGGGCGCGGGCGCCAGCTCCGACGAGCGCGACGAGCTCTTGCGCATCGCCGCCCCGATCCGCGCCATGCTCGAGGGTCGCAAGGCCGAGCCCACCGTCGTCGTCAAGCAGCTGCTCGCGCTCTCGTTTGGCGAGCTCAAGCAGATGCTGGATCGCAGCGAGAGCTTCCTCGAGTACAAGATTCGCTCGCTGCACAGCCCGACCTTCATCTTTGTCGACAAGCTGGATCAGGCCCTGCGCCAGCTCCCGCGTCAGGCCTGGATCGCCATGCAGGCTGGCATGATCGAGGCCGCGTGGGATCTGATGAGCACCAACGCCCACGTCAAGGTGTTCGCCACGATCCGCGAAGAGGCCTTCGCCGAGTACGAGTCCGACATCAAGGCCAACCTCCACGGCGCGACCACGGCGTTGCGCTACACCAAGCGCGACCTCAAGGACATGCTCGAGAAGTTGACTTACTTCTACGAGCGCGTGCACCTGCGCGACTTCGTTCGGCTCGACCACATCACCACCACTCGCGGCGCCCGGGGCGAGCAGCCCTTCGACTTCATCTATCGCCACACGCTCGGGCGACCGCGCGACCTCGTCATCATCGCCTCCGAGATCTCGCGCAACCGCGGCGCCCCGATCGACGAGCAGCTGTTCAAGCGGGTGATCCGGGAGACCAGCGCCGGGATGTTGGTCGCCAACGTGTTCCTCGAGATGCGCGTGTTCCTGGAGATCCTGCGTGATCGAGACGAGCGCGGGCGGTTCCTCGCGCTGCTGCGCAACGACATCTTGACCGCCGAGGATCTGATCGACGTGTGGTGTCGGTTCCACGGGTTCGAGCGCGAGTACTACGAGCTGCACGGGCGCGAGGCCGAGGGCGTGTATCACCCGTTCCGCGAGCTGTTCGACTGCGGGCTGCTCGGGGTCGTCGTTCGGGATCCCGCGACCGGGCGACGCAGCCAGCACTTTCGTCAGCCCCGCGACGCCGTGGGTGGCTCGCGTCGGCAGCTGCCGCCGTCTCCTCACTACTTGCTGCATCCGGCCTTGCAGGCGCTGGTCATGCAGCTCGCGGGCGGCGGTGGGTTTGTGCCGTTTCGCCACGTTGTGATCGGGCACCAGCAGCCCTGGCCCAGCTATTACGGGCGCATGATCGAGGTTCAGCGCGAGCTGCAGCGGGGCGCTGATCGTGGGGACGAGGACAGTGAAGACGCCGTGTTCGATGTGCTGGCGCGGTTTGATGGCCACGTGGGCGCGGGCGAGAGCGTGGAGGTTGCCCGGCACCTGGTCGCCGCGACCTCGGCGTTCGCCGAGCTGACCACGCGGCTCGAGCATCGTGGGTGGGATGATCTGCACCTCGCGCTGCTCGAATTGTTTCCGGCTCGGCGTTCGGTGAGCTCGGCGGCGCAGGTGGTCGCGGCGCCCGAGCGGGCGGTGGAGCGGGCGGCGTGGTCTGGGGATCACGACGAGGGCGGGGAGGATGGCGAGCTGGGGGGCCCAGATACGACCATGGGGCCCACGCATCGGGCTGCGGTGGCGATGTTGCTGATTGATATCGTTGCGTCGACGGAGTTCGTCGAGCACCACGGGGATACGATGCTGGTCGAGTTCCTGCGGGACATTCGGGATGTCCTGACCCACGACAGCCATGAGGCGCCGCGGGTGATCAAGGGGGTCGGGGACGGGTATCTCGTGGTTTACGGTACGGTTTCGGGGGCCCTCGCTAGCGCGCGGGCGTTGCTTGGGGGGCTCGAGGACCGCAGCAGCTTGCGGCTGGTGGTTCACTGGGGGGACGTGCATGTCGGGGCTGCGGATGTGTATGGGGTGGAGGTGCATCGGTTGTTTCGGCTCGAGAAGGTTGCGGAGCGGGCCCGGGTGGGGCCGCCGGGGCCTGTGACGTTGCCGACGCCGGGGCGGGTGATGTTGTCGTCTGCGGCGGTGGAGTCGCTGCCGAGGGAGCAGCGGGGTGGGTTTGAGCGGGTTGGGACGTTTCGGATCAAGGGGTTTGAGGATCCGGCGGAGGTGTGGGTCGAGAGCGAGCCGCGCTGACGCGTGACGATGGCCCTGCCCGAAGGTCCTGTACCTCTATATTTGCGCAGTGTGCAGACGATTAGGGACGACCACGCCACCAACCACAGTCCACGACCCCGCACTCCCCAATGAGCCCCATCCAAGCGCCAGAACGCCAGCTGCTCGCCAGCTGGGAAACCAACGCGGCAGCGTGGACGTCGGCCGTGCGCGGCAAAGCGATCGCCAGCCGCGAGCTCGGGACAGATCGCGCGATCCTCGAGGCGGTCGCAGCCCAGCCCCCCCGCGCCGCGCTCGACCTCGGCTGCGGCGAGGGATGGCTGGTCCGCGCGCTCACGCAGCGAGGGATCCTGGCGTTTGGCGTCGATGGATCCGCGTCGCTCATCGAGGCTGCCCGGCGCGCCGACCAGGCGGTTCATGCCGAGCGCTACCGCTGCCTCCACTATGAGCAGCTCGAGCCGGCAGCGCTCGCCGATGCTGGTCCTTTCGAGCTGGCCATCGCCAACTTCGCGCTGCTCGGCGAAGACATTGAGACGCCGCTGCGCGCGCTGGCGAAGCTCCTGGTCCAACCCCGCCGGGTGCTGATCCAGACGCTGCACCCCGCCAACATTGACGCACCCGAGCGCGACGGTTGGCGACACGAAGACTTTCGCGGGTTCGGAGATGCCCACGCGTGGGCGCCGATGCCCTGGTACTTTCGGACGCTCGCGTCGTGGACCGTCGAGCTAGCGGGGGCCGGCTTCACGGTGGAGCGCGTTTCAACGCCGCTCAACCCCGGGACGGGGCGGCCGTTGTCGCTGCTGATCGACGCCCGCGGCTGAGCATCCCCCAATGAATCGAGTCTACTGTTCGTTTGCACAACTGCGCGAATATGAAGGTACATGACCTTCGGGCAGGTCACCTACGGGCAGGTCACCTACTCATTTGTACAACTGCGCGAATATGAAGGTACATGACCTTCGGGCAGGTCACCAATCCGGGCACCAAAGGTACATGACCTTCGGGCAGGTCATCAATCCTCGTTCAGCCAGCTCCGCAACCCCCGAGTCCTCGCCTGCGCCCGCTTGAACGCCCGCGCCTGGTTCCGCCGCTCGATCGTCGAGTTCGCCTCAAACAGCGCAAACGCCTCGCGCATCCCCCCCAGCCGCGCAGCCGCTCGCTCCAGCACGATCCCCCGAAACACATCAAGGTCGCCAAGCTCGAGGTGCTCGCTACGCGCAAGCATCTCGTCGATCAGCGTATCCGCGGCCCGCTCCAGCTCCCCCAGGATCGACCCATTCGCGTGTCCATGATGGCACTCGAACGTGAGCGCCAGCGACACATGCCCAGCCTCGATCTGTCCAGCCTCGGGCGACTCGGCCAGGCACAGCGCCCAGGCCCGACGCACGACGTTGTCGAGCTGCCGCAGATTGCCAGGCCACTCGGCCGCGCACAGCAGCTCACAGGCGCGGCGACTCAGCGAGCGCGAACCACAGCCTCCGGCCTCATCGCAGCGCCGCGCCGCCATGAAGTTGGCCCACGCCGGGATCTCGTCGCGTCGGGCGTCGAGCGGCGGAATCTCGGTGACGAGCACGTGGACCCGATAATACAGATCCTCGCGAAACTCCCCGCGGGCAACGGCCGCCTCCAGATCGCTGTTGGTGCCCACGATGATCCGCGCGGAGCAGCGGCGATCCTGGCGGTCGTCACCGAGCACGCGAAAGCTACGATCTTCCAGCAGTCGCAGCAGCCCGGCCTGGCAGGCGAGTGAGAGCTTGTCGATCTCGTCAATGAACAAGGTCCCCGCGCCGGCCCGCGTGACGCCACCGTCTTGGTCGCGGACCGCCCCAGTGAAGGCCCCGCGTCGCCACCCAAACAGCTCACCCATCTGCATGTCGCGGGGAACCGACAGCAGGTCCACGGTCACGAACGGTGCCTGCCGACGCGACGATTGCTGATGCACCCAGCGGGCGAGCGACGACTTGCCCGTGCCGGTCGGACCCGTGAGCAGCAAGGTCTCCGGCAAGGTCGCGTAGGTCGCGAGGCGAGCGACGATCGCTTGCATTCGGGCGCCGACCACGGGCAGGCCGAGATCAGATCGGGCCGCCGTGGACTCCGAAGGGCGCGGCGTGGTCGAGGCGCTGTACTTGCGGTGCATGGTGCTCGGTCCGGACTCGCTGCGTACGGCATTTACTGCCATTGAACGTGGCTCTTGCGCCAGGGTGCGAAACCCTGCTGACGCGGCAGACTATTCAGTCTCGACTCTGAACTCGACGCGGCGTGTGACGATCTTGCGCGCGCAGTAGACCGCCCGATACAGGTTCCGCGCAGGCGTCCCCAGCGGACGCGGTCGCGCGTCCACGAGTGACGCTGCACCGAGGCGCAACCGCGAGCAGCAACGCGTGAGCGGCCAGCGGACTCGGCACGTGGGTTGCTTTGGCACCCAGGCATGAACGCTCCATCCAAGCCAACCATCCACAATCGCATGTTCTCCTCCATCGGCTGCATCGCCATGCTGGCATTGTTCGCTGGCGGGTGTGATCCCGACGAGCTGGCATCGGAGGTCGATCGTTCCGCCGCGCTCGACGTCGACGTCGCCACCGCCGACGCGTCCACCGCCGACAACCCACCGCTGGTCAGCCCCGGGCCCGATCAGATCGACGGCATCAGCCCGGTCGGGTTTGACGACGAGCGGCAGCTATGGCTCTACGACCGGGACGGCGACGGGTTCCCCGACCTCACCGAGGCGCTCGATGACACCGACATGCTCGACCCCAACAGCAACCCGGCGGTCGACGACGAGCTCGACGCCCTCGACCCGGTCGCGGCAGCGTTCCCCCAGTCCAACTGTCGCAAGGGCTTCCAGCAGGCCGGACCCCGGCTGTGCATCAGCAAGCAGCTACGCCCGGCTCGCCGGTTTCGCCGGGCGATCAACAACTGCCGTCGACGCAGCAGCAGCGTGTGCAGCTACGAAGACCTGACCTACCTATATTTGAACTCGGACCTCGACGAGGACTACAACCCCAGGAACAAGTGGATCGGCAATATTACCGGGGATAATTACGTGCTATGCGGTAATCGGCGGATCAGCTACGACGGCGACCCCGATTGGGTCGATTTCGAAGACACGTGCCACAAGAACGAAAAGCACCCATTTTGGTGCTGCCACGACGACGATCGGGGCAAGAATGACGAGGACGACTACGACGAGGAATATGACGACTGAGCTGATAACAGTGAGGCTCACGGGTTCAGGTGTGCCCAGGGACGCGGGTCGACCGATCGGAACGCCGCGCCCTTGGGCAGCGCTCGCAGCCGCTTGGCGAGGCCGACCAGCAGCGCGATCGCGCCAATCAACACCACCGGCGAAGTCGCGACCAGGCCCATGAACAGCTCGTCCTTGCTGGCCAGGTAGGCGACCCCGGCCAGTCCAACCGCCAAGAGCACGCCGCCTCCGGCCAGCCACGGCTTGGCCTTGGCGTGAAACGTCCGGACCGCGAGGTCATCTCGCAGACCGCAGGAGGGGCAGGGCGAGAGGGCGATCAGCTCGTCGCCGGCCTGCTCCATGTTGCCGTGGGCTGTCCCCATCGCCAGGTCGCGGGTGTCGTCGAGATCCTGCAGCAGCCCAGTCTGAGCGCCCGCGCTCATCTGCATGCGAACGGCGCCCTGATCTTGGTGCCCGCAGTGCTCGCAGGTGAACGGGGCGTAGACCCAGCCGCGACGGGTGGCGTGGACGATCGTCGACATGCGCTGGATCTACCAGATTCGGGCAGACGGTGTCGCTGACCGTCTGCGAGTGTCTGACAGTCATCGCCGACAGTCCGCTGGTGGGCAATTCCAGTCGTGGCACCGCAACGCGAGTGGCGAAGGACTTGCAGCACGGGTCTGACACTCGCTTGCCCCGCTTGGTAGGCTGTCTGGACCCCCGTCATGCCCGCGCCCGAGTATGCCTCGATTCATCCCCTGCTAGTCGGCCCGCGACCCCTTCGCGCCCGCGTCTCCGGCCTCTCCCGGCTGGTGGCCGTGTCGGCTGGTATTGGCCTGATCGCCCTCAGCGTGGCCCCGCAGCCAGCTGCGGCGACTGATTCCGCACCCGCCGAAGATCAGGCCGGGCCCGACGAGGCGCCCGTCGATCCCAACTTGGCCAAGGCCGAGGCCCTGTTTCGTGAAGGCCAGGCCAAGTACGAGACCGCCGACTACGCAGGCGCGGTCGACCTGTGGACATCCGCCTACGCGCTCGTCGACTCGTCGACCGAGAACGCCAGCATCAAGGCGCTGCTGATCTACAACCTCGCGCAGGCCCACCTCAAGGCGTTCGATCTCAACAAAGACAAGATCCACCTCAAGCAGGCGCTGCAGCTGCTGCAGAGCTTTCAGTCCAACCTCTCGCTGCTCTACGACGATCAAGCGCTGCTCGACGCGGAGTCCAGCAAGGTCGCGGGGCGGATCGACGAGGTCGAGGGGCTGCTCGCCGAGCTCGAGGACAGCGAGCGTGAACCCGCGGCGGATCCCGATGAGGCGCCCGCTGCCACCGTCGAGCCCGCGCAGGACCAGTCACCCGCCGACGCGAACACCCGCTCGGGCACGCCGCTGATCGCCGCTGGCGGCACGGTGATCGGACTTGGGGCGCTGTTTGGTGTGGCGGGGATCGTCGGTGGGTTGATGGCCAGCAACGCCAACGACATCAGCGATCTCGAGCCCGACGACCTCGCAGGCCGCGAGGATCGCTTCGCCTCCGGGCGGGCCGGTAACACGATGTTGATCGTCGGCTCGGTCGGCGCGGGGGTGTTGGTGCCAACTGGCATCGCGCTGATCGTGGTCGGGGCGCTACGCAACAAGAAGAACGACGATCGTCGCGCCGCGGCGCTGCCCCGGCTTGTCCCCAGCGTCGGCGGCGTGTGGGGTGGTGGCGGTGGCGTGACGATCTCAGGACGGTTCTGATCGGCGTCGATCAAGCAGGAGACACGCACGTGAGCGATAAATTACGCATTCAATCAAGTCTCAGGATCCTCGCGTCACTGACCGCCTTCGTCGGCAGCTTCGCGCTCGGGGCCTGCTTCGACGGGCTCGACTCCACGGGCCTGCCGTGCACCAACGACGACCAGTGCGGGACCAAGAACAGCTGCATCGAGGGGTTCTGCGGCGGCATGTTTGCCTGCGCCGACGGTGAGCTGGTAGTCGAGGACGAGCTGTGTGACGGCAAGCTCGACTGCCCCGACGGGTCCGACGAGGACTTCGAGCGCTGCTTCGGCGACGCGGAGCCGTTCGAGTGCGACGACGGGACACTGATCCCGGCGGACCTGGTCTGCAACAGCACCGAGGAGTGTGCCGACGCCAGCGACGAGGCTCCCACGATGTGCGTGGGCGTCGGCGTCAACAGCTGTGAGGCGCCCGGCGGCGACCTGGGCTATGCGCTGGGCCCCACTCACGCGGTCATGCCGGGGCCGAGCAAGCTCGCGCTCGGGGATCTGGTCGGGCCCCCGACCGTGGACGTCGTCACGATCGGCGGCGCCGGAGACCAGCTCACGATCGTGTCGATCGACGAGGGCAGCTTCGGTCCAGAGATCGTCCTCGATGAGTTCGGGGTCAGCCAGATCGTCGACTTCGAGCTCGGTCTGGCCAACGACGACTCGATGACCGACTTGGTGGTCGCGACCACGGGGACGGACCCAGACGGCACCGACGCGGGGATCTACGTCTACGCCAGGGGCATGCCGATGACCCCTCCCGCGCTATTCGGGGCGCCCTCGGTCGTCCCGGGTCTGCTCGACGCCCAGGTCATGGGCATCGAGCTCGGCTCGTTCGACCTCGACGACGCCAGCGACATCGTCGTGATCGTCGATGGGGCGGTGAAGGGCCGGGGGGTCGCGGCGGTCGGCGATCCGGCGGCCGCCGCGATGGGCGGCGCCTACTTCCAGTTCGCGCCGCAAGACTCGTTCACGCTCGACTACGAGACCTTCTTGGACTCGGCGATGACCGACATCGACGACGACGGCGACAGCGACCTGCTGGTCACGAGCATCACCGACGGCAAGGGCGTGCTGTGGATCGTCAAACGCAGCGGTGAGGGCGGTCAGGGCCCGGTCGAGTGGGATCCTCCGCAGATGCAGGTGACGCCGTTTCCGGGCCGCGAGCTGGCGCTGGGCCAGCTCTCGACCATGGCCGTGTCCGACGATCTGGTCCTGCTCGACACGATGTCCGGCGACCTCCAGGCCTTCGTCAATCAGGAGGGCAGCTTGACGCCCCGTCCGCCGCTGTCGGCGGTGACCGGCAGTCAGCTGTCCGGGCTCACGGTCGCCGACATGAACTGCGATGGCTTCGCCGACTACTTGCTCAACGTCGAGAATCCAGCCGAAGTGCGCGTGTACCTTGGCGATGGCTTGGGCGGGCTGGTCTCGGACGAGCCGATTATCTACGCGAGCGGCGGGACCCCTCGCGGCGACCTGGCGGTGTTTCCCGCTGACAACGACTCGACGCCAGACATCGTGGCCGCCGTCGACGCGGGCGACGGGGTCGGCACAGCCGAAGTCCGGTTGTTGGTGACCGCCGAGGCGTCCAACTGAGCGCAGCCTCGCCCCGCGACGCGGCCACGCTCGCCCACGCTCTTGGAGTGGCGAGGGGGTGGGGTTCTCGGCGTCCTGCTCGCTGGCCCAGGTGAGTCGTCGGTGCGGGGACAAGTGTTTCGCATCCGCTTATGCTCTGCCGGGTGGTCGAGGTCGTTGACACGCAGGGCGAGCCCTCGCGCCCGATCACCGCGGTCGACTCGGCGGCCGAGTCCGCGGCCGAGTCGGTGCCCGAGCCGCGCGCCCAGGCGCAGCCGCCACGCCTGCGCGAGCGGGGCGAGACGATCGGGCGCTACGTGGTCGTCGACACGATCGGCCAGGGCGGCATGGGGGTGGTCTACGCGGCCTGGGATCCCCAGCTCGATCGACGCATCGCCCTCAAGCTCGTCAACTTGGGCTCGGCGTGGGGCAGTGAAGGTGACACGCAGCGCGCCCGGCTGCTGCGCGAGGCCCAGGCGCTCGCTCGGATCGAGCACCCCAACGTCGTCAAGGTTCACGACGTCGGGGTCAGCGGCGGGCAGGTGTTCATTGCGATGGAGCACGTCAACGGCCAGAGCCTGCGCCAGTGGTTGCGCGCGGATCGTCGGTCCGTGCGCGACGTGCTCGAGGTGTTCATCGCGGCCGGCCACGCCCTCGCCACCGCCCACGCGATGGAGCTGATCCACCGCGACTTCAAGCCCGACAACGTGTTGGTCGGCCACGCGGGCGAGGTCAAGGTCGTCGACTTTGGGCTCGCCCGCGACAGTCGCCGCGATGATCGCCCGCGGGCCCGCGAGTGGGCCGAGACCGAGCCGGTGATCGCCCGCGCGCTCGAGCGCGCCGCGTCCGAGAGTCAGGGCCGGGCCGGGGCCACCCGCGAGCCATCGGGTCTCGACGAGATCGAAGAGGACTTCGGCGTGGACTCGGGCGGGTCGAACCCAGACTCGGGCCCTGGCTCGTTCTTGTTCAACCCGTCGAACATCACGATGGCGGGGACCGTGCTCGGGACCCCGGCCTACATGGCGCCCGAGCAGCACGAGCAGGCCACCGTCGACGCGCGCTCGGATCAGTATGCGTTCTGCGTGAGCTTGTGGGAGGCGCTCTACGGCAAGCGCCCGTTCTCTGGCCGCCGCTCCGACGTGCTCGCCCGGCGCAAGCGCAAGCTGCAGATCCGCGAGTCCAGCCGCGGGCTGCGGGTCCCCAAGCAGGTTCGCAGCGTGTTGTTGCGGGGCCTGAGTCCGCGTCGCAACCGGCGCTTCGCCGCCATGTCCGAGCTGCTGACCGAGCTCGAGGGCAGCCTCGCTGAGCGGCGCCGTCGGTGGCTGCCCGCGCTGGCGCTGGCCGCTGCGACGTTGGTCGCGGTGTCTGTGAGCTGGTCGGTGTTGGCGAGCGACGACGCGGAGCCCTGCGCGGCCCCAGTCGAGCAGCTCGCGGGGGTCTGGGACGACGCGCGGCGGGCCGAGATCGCGGCTGCGATCGCGGCGAGCGAGCTGACCTACGCCTCCGACAGCTGGGCGCGGATCTCCGCCGGCCTCGACAGCTACGCCGAGCGTTGGCTCGCGGCCGAGGTCACCGCCTGCGAGGCCACCCACGTCCGCCACGAGCACGACGGCGTGTGGCTCGACCGCCGGCTCGCGTGCCTCGAGGCCCGCCGCCGCGAGCTCGCTGGCCTGACCACGCAGCTCGTTCGTCGCGACGAACGGACCGTCGAGCACGCGACGCGGGCTGTGTCTTCGCTGACCCCGATCGACGCGTGTGAGCGCGAGCGCAGCCCCGAGCTGATGCCGCTGCCCGCCGACTCGAGCCGCCGACTGCGGGTGATCAGCGCGCTCGATCAGCTCGCGGCCGCCCGCGCGAGCGTGGGCTCGGGTCAGCTCGACGACGGCCTGAGTCGCGCGCGAGCGGTGCTCGAGCGCGGGCGCGAGCTCGACTGGGCCCCGCTCGAGGCCGAGGCGTTGTTCGAGATCGGCCGGCACCGCGCCGACGTGGATCTCGACCTCGAGGGTGAGCTCGAGACCCTGCACCAGGCTGCGATCGCGGCGTTGCGTGGTGGTCACGATCAGCTGGCCGCGCGCAGCTGGTCTCGCCTGGCGCGGGGGCTGGTCCGCGCGGGTGAGCTCGAGCAGGCCGAGCGCTGGCTCGGCTACGCGGACGAGCTGGCGACGGCGCTGGCCCTGGCCCACGGCCACGACCTCGCGCTGACAGCCGATCTACTCCACGCTCGCGCGCAGCTGCGCTTCGCCGAGGGCGACTTCGCTGGAGCGGAGCAGCACGCCCGCGAGCGCGTGACCCAGCTGCGCGAGTTCTACGGCGAGGACAGCCCCCACGTCGCGGACGGGCTCAACAACCTGGGGGTCGCGGTGTACATGCAGTATCGCAAGGACGAGGCGGTCGCGGCCTACCGCGAGGCGCTGGCGATCCTCGAGCGCGTGCACGGCCCCGAGCATCCCTCGGTTGCGACCATGCACAACAACATCGGCGTGGTCTCGACCGATCGCCACGCGTACGCCGACGCGCTCGTCCACTACCGCCGCGCCGTCGAGATCCGCGAGCGCGTGTACCCGCCGGATCACGAGCTCGTCTTGCAGTCGCTGGTCAACCTCGCCAACGTGCACCTGTTCTCGGGCGACCCGATCGCCGGGGTCGCGGTTGGGCTGAAGATCGTGCAGCGTCGCCAGGCGAGCGCGGCCGTCGCGGTTGCGACGCCCGAGCGGCGGGTCAGCCTGGTCCCGGATCTGCTTCGACTCGGGCGACTGTTCGCGCTCGCGGGTGAGCCACGCAACGCGCTGATCGTGCTCGAGCAGGCGCTGAGCTTGCTCGACGAGGTCCCGGACGCCCGCCTCCCGCCGGGCTTCGTGCCGCCCCCCAAGGGGCAGCCCTGGCCATCGCACCTCGATGGCTGCCGCGTGGACGTGCTGGCGGGCATCGAGGACGCGAGCCGGGCCCTGGGCCGCACGCTCGACGCAGACCGGGCGCTCGCCCGTCGCACCGCGATCCCGGTCCCGCAGCGATCGCACCCACGCCGCTGCCTCGACGAGCACAACCGCTGGTCGACCTCACCCTGATCCAAGCGGATCGCTGTGATCTCGGTCTCAGCGGCGCGCGCCCACGCTGCTAGGATTTCGCGCCTGCTCGGCCCCACCACCCATGCTCATCAAGCTGCTCGGTATCGAAGACGCACCCCTCGCGATCTTTTTGGTCCTCTCGATCAGCGGGTTGCTGGCCTACTTCATCGCCTCGGGCCTCAGCTACCTGTTGTTCTTCGTGTTGGGGCGCAAGCGCTTCCACCCGGACTACGTCGCGGACCCGCAAGAGAACCGCAAGGCTCGATTCTGGGGCGCGCTGTCGGTCGCAGGCAACGCGCTGTTCATGGTCCCGTTCCACTGGCTGCTGTCGCACGGCTACGGCCACCTGTACTGGGACGTCAGTGACTATGGGTGGGGCTGGCTAGTAGCGAGCTTCTTCTTGTACCTCGCGGTCACCGAGACGATGATCTACTGGACCCACCGCGCGCTGCACTCTGACTTTCTCTACAACTGGCTGCACAAGCGGCACCACCAGTTTCGGGTCACGACCTCGTGGGTCAGCACCGCGTTTCACCCGATCGACTCGTTCGCGCAGGCGCTGCCCCATCACCTGTGCGCGTTCTTGTTCCCGGTCCACGCGGTCTTGTATCTGGTCATGGTCTCGTTCGTGACGGTCTGGTCCGTGGTGATCCACGATCGGGTCTCGCTGGTCCGCTGGAAGTTCATCAACTACACGGGCCACCACACGCTTCACCACTGGTACTACCAGTACAACCTCGGGCAGTTCACGACCGTCTGGGATCGCCTGGCCGGGACCTACAAAGATCCCGAGCTGTGCTACGAGGACATCCCCGAGGGCGTGGTCGTGCGCTGGCAGGATGGGCCCGGAACCCTGGTCGGGCCGCGGGCGCCACGGCCGACGGACCTGCGCGAGGACATGGTCGCGCTCGAGGCCGCCGAGTAGCTCGGGCAGTAGCTCGAGCGATCGGGATCAGCCGGGACCGGGCGGGACCGGGCCTGGCGGCGGGGCCGGGCGGGCGTCCCCAGGATCTTCGGAGGCATCGTCGTCGGCCGGATCGTCGGCCGGATCGTCGGCAGGACCTTCGGGCGGGTCATCGGACGCCGACTCCTCGTCTTCGTCCCCGTCCTGCTCCCCGTCCTCGTCGGACTCGCTCTCGTCGTACTCCTCGTACTCAGCCTCGTCGCCGTACTCGCCCTCGTCGCCCTCACCGTCGGGGATCGACGCGTCCGGGTTGGTCCACACGTCGGTGCAGGGCGTGCAGGTGCTCGGCGGCCGCACGAACAGCGCTCCGTTGCTCTCGAGCTGGGTGAGCAGGCCGGGCTCGGCGAGGTACAGCGATCCGGTGTCGCCGCCCTTTGACGAGAGCTCGACGAACAGCTTGTCGCCCGTGCGGCGCAGCCGGAGCCCGCGCGCGTCGGCCAGCTTGTTCTCGTGCTTGCCGATGATCTTGCCGCTCGGGTCGAGCTGATACGCGCGGGCCTTGGCGCCACACGAGGCCGACGCGTACAGCGTGTCGGTGCCGACGCTGCAGACCATCCACTGGGCGGGGTCGAGCCCGTCGGCGGCCGTGAGCTTGGCCGCTTTGATCACGGGCTCGAGCTCGCCCGCGCCGCCGCGGTGACAACCAGCCACGGCGCCCTCGAGCGGGACGGCGCGCGGCAGCGGATCGGGATCGAAGCCCCACGCGCGCAGCTGGGTCGCGCCGTCCTCGGATCCCTCGCTGGGCGGGCGCTTCCACTTGAGCTTGCCGCCCTCTTCGACGATGCCCTTGATCGTGAATTGGCCGTCGGCGGTCATCCACCCGACCGCGAATCCATGGCCCTCGGCGTGGCGATAGACCTGGGCCCCAGCGCCGCCGAGCTCACCGAGCGCGTAGGACATCCGGTTGCGCTTGTCCAACAGCATGTAGTTGCCCGCCGACGCGCCGCAGGTGGTCCCGTACAGTCGCTCGAACAGCGCGTAGTCGTCACCGAGCTGGCCGAACACCGCCGTGGCCCGGGCAAACCGACGCCGGACCGGGCCGTCCTCACCCGAAGGCTCCGGGCGCGAGACATACACGAACACCTGGCGGATCGTGTGGTCGAGATCGTCGCCACCCCAGGCCGTGGTCTCCCACCCGGTCCACGCCAGCGCGGGGTCGAGGATCACCGGTGGCCGCGCGACGCCGTCGGTGCCGTAGACCTCGACCTCGGCCAGCTGGATCTGCTTGTCTTTGTTGCCGGCGTGGAGCTCGAGCACCTCGATCGCCAGGCTCTGGGTCTCGACCGGCGCGTCGAAGCGCACGTAGCCGTGATCCGCACCGTCCGGCACCGTCGCGTCGAGGTAGCCCGCGTCGGTGTGGATGCGAACCTTGGCCACGCGCGGGTGGCCCTTGTAGTCGCGGTAGCGCGGGCCCGCGGCGGTGTACAGCCGCACGACCTCGACCTTGGCCTTCTCGGGCAGCGCGAGCCCAAGCACGCACGGCTTGGCCTGGCCGAACTCGCAGGTCCACGCGGTGTCGAGATCATCGTCGCGGGTCAGCTTGGCGTCACCGGTCCCCGCCGCACCCCAAACGGGGAGCTTCGCGGTGGCCATCAGCGAGAACAGATGGCTGATCTTGTCGATGCTAAACCCGAGGCCCTTGGCACCCTTGGCGCCGGTGCTCGCCGCGGCCGTGGCCCGCGTGATCGCAACGGCGGCCGCGCGTGGATCGTCGGGCTCGTCGACGGGCTGACCCCCGGTGTCGTCCGGGTCCGGCGCAGGTTGTGCCTCGGGATCAGATCCGTCGGTCTTGGGTGTCGTCGAGTCGCCGCTCGACGTCGCAGCGTCGTCGCTGTTCGACTTGCACGCAGCGGTCAACGCAACGCTGAGCGCGAGGCTGGAGATCAGTGGAGGTCGGACGAGAACGCGCAGGGCGGCCATGGTTCGCGTGCAAACTAGCAAGATATCCCTCACCCCCCCAGACCCTCGTGGGGTTGGGTCCTTGCGTGGGTTGGGCGGGAAATTGCGGGAATTACAGGTGGTGGTGCCGGGCTGGCACTCGGGGCGAGGGGCCGCGTAGGGTCCGCGGGCCATGGGCCTCCTCGACACCATTCTCTCGGCTTTGGGTCTGCGCAAGCAAGTCCAAGACAACTTGCACACTCCCCCGGTCGCCTCGGCCACCGCCACCGCCGCCGCCGCTGCTGTCGCCGCCGACGACGACGACGACGACGACGACGACGACGGGGAAGGGCGGGACTTCGCGCTCGAGGCCGTCGACGATCGCGCCAGCTTCGACTTTGACAATGACGTCGATCGCTACTTCGCCGCCCAGTTTCGGATCGAGCAGAACTGGGACGACGAGGACGACCGCGGCGCGCTGTTTGGTGAGTACGGGATCCGCTCCCCACAGCACTGGTATCAGGTCAAGGCCACGTTCGAGCGCTGGAGTCAGTCACCGGCCGCGCGGGCCAAGTACCCGACCGATGGCGACCTCATGCAGGCGCAGATGGACGCGACCCAAAAGGTTGCGATGCAGTCGATGAACATCGGCAACCAGCACGCGGCGCTGGCCGAGGATCTCGCCCCGGTCGAGGGCGTCACCCTCGAGCAGTGGGCCAAGGCGCAGGCCGGGGTCGCGAGCGGCGGCGACGTCAACCAGCTGATCGCCGGGCTGGGCGTGGACAAGGCCGCCTGGGATCGGATCTCGGCCGAGTGGAACGCGCGGATGAGCCGCGACACCTCGTTCACGATCACGATGGAGTACTCGAAGCACTTCGGCAGCGCGGGGGTCGGGCAGTTCGCGGGTGCTTCAGCCTCGGCTGCCGCTGGCGAGGCCGCGTCCGAAGCCGACGCACCGATCACGCTCGAGCGCTACGTCGAGATCGAAGTCGCCCAGAGCGCCGGATCCTCGCAGGGCAAGGACGCGGCCGGGATCTTGAAGAGCTTCGGCATGAGCCCGATGGAGTGGGGCCAAGTCGGCGGCTGGTGGTCGCTCTACATGAGCAAGAACGCGATGCGCAACAACGGTGAGCTGCACGCCCGCTACACCAAGCTGCACGAGCAGTTCGAGGCCAAGTACGCGACCGCGTCAGCCGACGACGACATCTCGTTCTGATGGCACACGCGGACCAAGCGGCGTTGCTCGACCAGGGGCGCCAGGCGATCGCGGCGATCGTCAACCTCGCGTCGATCTGTCCCGCGGGCGGCGACGCTCGCTGGGACGCGATGTTGGCCAAGCTGAACGTCACCCCGCTCCCGCCGGACGAGCGAGCTCGACACCTGCGCGAGGGGCCCGGCCAAGCCAAGGGCGCGCTGCTGCTCGAGCTGCGCTGGGCGCTGAACGGCGTGGTCGCGCCGCTGTGCGAGCACATGGATGAGGGCTGGCGCTTGACCCACGAGGTCGAGCAGGCCGTTCGCGACTACGTCGGCGCGGTCAAGCCCCGGGTCACCACCGCCTCGATCTTTGCCAACGCGCTGGCCGGCGCCGCCAGTTCGCCGGCCGCCATGGTCGGGGCCGCGGGTGCCAGCGCCGACTGCTGCCGCTGCTGTGGCGCGCCGCGAGCCGAGCGCGGCGAGACCCACTGTCACTACTGTGGAGAATCACGATGACCGCTGCTATCGACGCCCGCTGGGATGGGTTCCTCGCCAAGATCCGCGAACGCTTTGACGAGCTGATGCGCGAGTCCACGGCCGGGTGCGCGGCGCTGCTGGTTCAGACCGGCGGTGACCCGACCCCGGTCAGCAACGCGTGGCAGGGCATGCGCATGCGGGCGCTCGACCTGAGCGGCAAGGTCAGCGACAGCTGGAACGACAAAGTTCAGGACATGTATCACGACGCCGAGGCCTACGATCAGGCCGACGCGGCCTGGGCCCGGGCGGAGGCGCTGACTGACGAGATCGAGATCCGCCTCGAGCAGATCGAGACCAAGATCTTCGCCGACGCGATCCGCAGCTTGTTAGGCATGGCCGCGACCGAGCAGGGCCAGCTGCGCTGCAGCCAGTGCGGTGCCGAGCTTCAGCACGCCGTCACCTTGCAGTCGATCGAGGTCAGCTGTCAGCACTGCGGCGCGCTGGTCACGATCGAGCCGGGACCGCGCGCGCGCATGGCCGAGGCCATGTCGCATCATCTGTGGCGCGAGGCTTGCTGGCCGCAGTGGCTCGCGCGCTACCACGCTGACAAGGCCGCCCGCCACGCCCGGTCGGCCACGCTCGCGCAGCTGCAAGCGTGGGAGCAGGCGGAGATCGAGTATCTGACCGGCTATCTGCGCGAGCGCGCCAAGCTGCTGCCCAACACGGCGGGCGAGCTCGACAAGGAGCTGCGCGGGCGGATGCATCAATTCTATCAGGGCCTCGAGCGCGAGAGCGCCTGGAAGCAGGCCGGCTCGCCGCGTCGAGTTCGCTGAGCCGCGACTACTTCGAGAGCACAGACTTGTATGCCGGGATGTCATCGGGTGGCTTGTGGGGCGGGTTGACGGTGGGGGGCATCTGTCCATCTGGACGAATACACAGGTACATGACCTTCGGGAGGGGCACGGTGGGAGGGGCACGGTGCTCGGGGACGCCCAGCTGGACAAATACACAGGTACATGACCTTCGGGAGGGGCACGGTCAGCTCGCGCGGCCGAGCTCGCGCGGTTGGTCACGAAGGCTCGTCGCAATGATCCGCTCGACCGCCACAGCTTGGCCCCGCCCCGCTCGCCGCGACGCCTGGGCGATCGCATGGATCACCCCCAAGTCAGGCAACGGCAGCACCCGCAGCTCGGTCGCCGAGACCTGGGTGTTGCCGCTGCAGATCCGAAAGTAAGTATCAATCGTCCGCGACCCAAGCAGGGCCGCCAGCCCGATCACCTCCATCTCCGACATCCCCCCCGGACGGTGGATATAGTTCACATGGTTCTCGAGCCCAAACGCGCGGCACTCGAGATGCTTCGCAAGGTGCGGCGCGGCGGTGATCCGCTTCGGGTCCTCCTTCGCAGAGAACCGACGCAGCAGCACGTAATTACGATTGGCGAGCAGACGCGCGTCACCGATCGACGCCCGCACGTGCTCTTGCTTGCGAAACGGCTGACCCAGCGGCCAGGTCACGCCATCCGCCGACACGTGCTGCAACCACAACAACGGCAAGGTGTCGCGCTGGCGCGCGTGCTCGAGGTAGTCCGTCGCCCGAAACGGCACGATCGGTCCGGTCGACGCCTGTAGCCCCAGATCAGCCAGCACCATCGGCCAACCGCGGACCGCCTGCAGCAATCGAAGCTCATCCGCGCTGGTCGGCAGCGAGACCACCGCGTCTGCGTCGTCGCCCACGACATCACGCGAGGGCGCGCGCAGGCAGCTGACCGAAGCGAGATCCCCCAACCCCTGAGAGCGAGAGATGATCACTTCATGCTGCGCGCCCGCCTGCTTGGCATACACCACCACGATGTTCTCTTGCAGCACCGCGTCGCCGCGAAACGCGTCGGTGCGCGAGTCGAACACGTGAACCCTGCGAAGCCGCATCTGCTGGTGAAAGCGCGTACGAAACCGCCGAAAGTAGCGGCCCGAGGCGAAGCTGCGCGGGACCACGAAGCACAGCGCCCCGCCGGGGTGCAGCAATTCGCTCGCGACCTCCATGAAGCGCGCATAGATATTTGGGGCATCGCCCCCGCGCGGGTCCGATGGCGGCAGCTTGTAATAGGGCGGATTGGCGATCGCGAGGTGAAATCGCCCGACCGGCCGATCCCCCAATTCGAGCACGTCCTCGCTCAGCACCGAGAACGAGAAGCCAGGACCCAGGACCCGCCCCGCCACGGTCAAGCTGCGCACGAGCTGATCGCGCGCCCCCGGCTCGGACTCGACCGCGACCAGCTCGACCCGGCGGCCTGGCTGGTCTCGCAGCGCGCGCGCGGCCAGGCTCAGCCCCAGGACCCCAGTGCCCGCGCCCGGATCGAGGATCCGCAGGGCGCCGAGCTGATCGAGCTCGCCGAGGTCGACGAGGCTCGCCATGAACTCGCCGAGCGCAGCCGGGCTGAAGAATTGCCCCCACCGCTTCTTGTGCGCCTTGGTCGACGTCGCACCCAGCGCCCGCGCCCGGCGGTCTGCCTCGGCGACGGGACTGCCGGCCTCGCCGCCCGGATCGTGCTGTCGCTCGTCAGTCACGTGGGCTCACCCACTCGCGCCGCGAGGGGTCTGTGGGGGGCGACGTTACACGCAACCGCGGAGCTCGCGTAAGCCCCGTCCGGTCGGGCCCTCGATCAGGACTTCCCGCGCGCCCGGCGGGCCGCCGCAGCCTGCTGACGCAGCGTCTCGAGCAGCTCCCGCTCGTGGGTCTCGAGCTGCTCGACGCGCTGGTCCGAGATCGGCGGACTGACCTTCGAGATCGCCGCAGCGGTCTCGTCGATCAGATCCTCGCCGACACAGCGGGCGTCGTACTCGGCCCGCTTGGTCGGATCGATCAGCACGGCAAACGCCTCCTCGATCAGCCGCGTGCGCGCAGGGGTGCGGCCTGTGCCGCTCGAGCGGTCGTGTTCGAGGGCTCGATGGAAGGCCCGGAGGATCTCGTCGGTCTCGGCCTCGGGCCCAAGGCCGAGGATCTCGTAGTAGTCGGGGTCGCGCATCAGCCTGTATTCAATAACAGGTTTGCGGCCCCGCAGCGAAGCCTCCGCAACCGACTGCAACCCAATCACCACTCTACAGGCGGCCCGAGCACGATTGTCACCTCCGGCTTGCCCTCGATCGTCAGCTGAATCTTGGTGCCGGGCGGCGCGCGGGTCAGCTTGTTGTAGCGGTGACTGTCGAGACCCGTGACCCCGCGCCCATCGACCGCGGTGATCTGATCACCGGGTGCGAGGCCGCTGGCAGCGGCGGGGCCACCGGGCCGGATCACCGCGACTTCAAACTGCTCGTCCTCGGGCTCGACCTCGGGGCCGTTGGGCTTGGTCTTGAAGCCGAGGTCGCCCCCGGTCTCGCGCTTGTCGAGCCGCGACACGAGCAGCTCGATGTCGCCGATGTCGAGCGGCGATGGCTCGGCTGCCAGGGTGAGGCTGCGGTGGTTCCACCCGTAGTCGGAGTCCGCCGTGAAGTCGCGGGGGAGGATCATCATGTTGACCCGTCCCGTCGGCACGTCCTCGACCTCAAACCGGCCGTCGGCACCGCTGACATCGCGTTGTTCGCCCTTGTCATCCAAGCCGAAGTTCATCGAGCCGTTGCGCGCGCTGATCGTGACGCGGTGGCCAGGTACTGGCGCGCGAGTGTCGGCGTCGACCAACCGACCGGTGACGGTGATCATCGCTTGCAGCTCGATCTGCACGTCGTCGACCGACGCCCCGGCCGCGAGCTCGACCGTGGTCGAGGCGGCGCCCCCGGTCGCGGACACCGCGATCTCGTAGGTACCGGGGGGCAGCTCGCGCATGGCGAACACACCTTGGCTGCGAAAGAAGCTGTCCCTGCGCGTGAACGCGGCGGCCTTGTCAACAACCCGAACCTCGAACCGCTCCGGGCTGGTCTGGCCGCCCGCGAACACGACCTTGCCCGCGATCTGTCCGGTCTCGACGATCGTCAGCACCACACCGCTGGCGCCCACTTCGACGTCCTCCACGATCGCCTCGCCGCCGCCCTTTCGGTAGGCGCGGAGCATGTAGCTGCCCTCGGACAGGTCGCGCAGCTCGAACGCGCCGTCGTGGTCGCTGAGCATCGGCTTGCGTCCCCAACCCCACCGCAGTGACCCGCGCGCGCTCGAGGCTCCGGCCGCTGCGCTGTCCGAGATCCGCGTGGCGTCAATGAACGCGTCGGTCACCGGCCCGCCGTCGCCATCGACCACGCGACCGCTGATCGTGCCGTTGCGGGTCTCGACGACCAGCTCGACCTCGGCCTCGTGACCTTCAGCGATGTCCACGACCTCGCCCTGAACGTCATCGTCGGAGCTCCCCGGCGCGCGCATGTCCTCGAACCAGCCCCCGTGGGCCCGAACCCGAGCGCCGCCAGGGCGAAGCCGCTCGAACACGAACCGTCCGTCGTCTCCGGTCTGCGTGGTCTCGCTCGAGTGGCTATCGATGCCACGGACCGAGACCGAGATCCCAGCCACGCCCGCGCCAGCCTCGTCGCGCACGATCCCAACCAGGCGCCCGGTCGCTGGCAGCTCCAGGCGCACGCCTTCGAGGTCGGCGGCTTCGCTCAGCTCGACCAGGAGCGGCTCGTCGAGGCCGGGGTAGTCGGCGCTCGCGGCCGTCAGCTCATAGCTGCCGGGCAGCAGCCCCTGCAGCTCGAAGCTGCCATCGGCCTCGGTCTGGCGGCCCCAGCTCGAGGTCTGCTGACCGCGGGGATCGGCGCCAGGTTTGAGCTTCGGTGCTGCCCTCACGTGGATGTTCGCCAGCGCGTCGCCGTTGCTGTCGACGACGACACCGCGAATTGCGAGCCCCGTGTGCACCCGCCACTCGACCTCGATGAGGTTTTGATCCGTGATGATGATCGGCTCGTAGCGCGGCTCGGTCATGTACCCGTCGCAGCGGATCTCGACCTCGTACTCGCCAGGCAACAGCGCGCGCACCACCACGCCGCCCTGCTCGTCGATGGGGCTGGACTGGCGCAGATCCTTGGCGTCGAGGCGAACGCTGCCGTCCGTGCACGGGGCCCCGGTCTCGGCGATCACGACCTTGCCGGTCAGCGAGGCAGCAGGATGCGCCATCACGATCGTGCCCTCGGCGGCCTGCGCGAGGCCAAGGTGGATCTGCTCGACGGTCTCGCCATAGAGCTCGTCGGTTGTAGCGATCACGTCATAGACCCCAGGCTCGAGCCCGGTGATCTGGAACTGGCCCTCCCCGTCGGTGATCGCCGCACCGCGACCGCCGCTGGCGAACCGGGCCCCCTTGGCGACCACCGTGGCGTGTGGCACGGGGGCGCCAGTCTCGGCGTGCACGACCGTGCCGGTGATCGTCGACTCCGGGGTCATGAAGATCTCGGCCTGCTCGGTCGGCGCCGCGCTGTCGGTGCGTGCGCTCGCGTAGCCCTGCGCCTGGGCGTTGAGCGAGGCCACGCCGGGATCCGTCCACAGCTCGAAGCGCCCTTCGTCGTCGCTGAGCGCGGCCACGAACGAGCTGCTGTTGAAGCCCCAGCGCTCGCCCACGCCGACCAGCGCGCCGTCGATCACACCACCGCTGATGTCTTTGACGACCCCCCGGATCGCCACGCCGCCACGCTCGAGCGTGATGTTGGTGTCCCGGACCTCCTGGCCCGGATGCAGGCGCAGCTCGTAGCGCACTCGCCCGTCGACGCGCTCGCTCCATCGGCCCGGCCGAAACTCTGGCGCGCCCGCGCCGATCGAGGTGGGGACCGGCCACAGATCCTCGAGCCGATAGTGGCCGTCGTGCTCGGACTTGACGCAGCGCGGGCGCCCATCCCCGGCCCCGCGCAGCGCCGACTGATCCGCCCACGCGCAGACCGTGGCGCCCGCGATCCCGCGGCCTTGATCGTCGAGGATCGTGCCCGAGACCACGGCTTTGTCAGCACGCAGCAGCAGCGTCCCGCTGTCGAGCGGCTCGCTGTTCACCGGGCGGGCGCCAAGGTCGAGCTGCTTGGTCGCGCCTTGTTCGGCCGTTGCGGTGCCGGAGTCGTCTTTGTTCGCGCCCAGCCACCACGCGCCGAGACCCAGGATGACCACAATCGCCGCGAGGACGCCGAACTTCAGTTGTTTACGATCGCTCATTCGTTACCTGCTGGTGACCTTCAAAGTCGTTGCGAGCGGAACGCCCCACCCGTCAGAACGTTGTTGCCCACTCTCAACCGGGCCTAGCTACCACAGTATGGGTCGCTCCGCTCCGCAAACTCGGATCGGGCAAGCACCTCGCACGCCGCGTTGACCAGCCCGGCCACGCTCAGCGGCAGGGTCACCAGTCCACCGTCGTCGGTGACCAGATCCAGGACCAAGCCGTGCTCGCCTGCGCGGGTCTTGGCCGATCGCATTGGCCACAACCGGCCGGGGAGCCGGAACAGCTCGCGCCCGTCGGCGATCCGCACCACCGCGATCTCACGCTGACCCGCGTTGATCAGGATCAGCTGATTGTCGGCCGAGATCTGAGCCTCCATCGCATAGCCGCGCAGATCGAATTCGCGGATCAGCTCACCGGTGGCTGTATCCCACAGCCGGCCGGGGTTGTGCTCGGCCGCGCGGCTGTTGCAGCACGACAGCAACATCCGCCCATCGGGCGACAGCTGCGACCACCCGGCGTCCTCTTTGACGCACTGCTCGTCGATCCGCACCGTCCGGCCCGAGCCGTCGCGGATCACGTTCAGGCCCAGCGCCGTGCGAGCGCGGAGCGACCGATCCACGCCAAAGTGCAGCCGCAGCTCGCCCTGACCCTCGGCCTCGGGCCAGCTGAACCGCTCGCGCACGTCGCAGGTGTCGACGTTCCAGATCTGGACCCCGCCCGCGCCGTCGAGCGCCGCGAAGGTCAGGCCGTCGCTGCTCAGGGCCCAACCCTCGCTGTGGTGGGCGTCGATCTGGCACAGCGGCGCGGCGGCTCCGAGATCGCGGATCTCGTAGCGACCGTCGAGGTTGTAGACCACCCGCGTGGGTCGCTCGCTGGCGAACTCGAGCACCTCGGTCCGCTCGTAGGTGGCGTCGACCGCAGTCGGCGTGGACGCGCCCGCCCGCGGGTAGACCTGCAGCGACCCGTAGCCGATCTGGGTGACGATCACCTCGTCCGAGAATTCGCGGATCAGCTCGCGCCCCGGCGCGCTCCACCGGTCGACCTCGAGGTGGGCCTCCGGGCTCCACAGCCGCGCGCTGCCACCCGACACCGACGCGACAAACCGGCCGTCGACGCTGGCGACCAGCTCGTCGACGAACGCCGCGGCCTGACGCGGGTGCGCCCGCGGTCGCTCGAACCACTCACCCTCGTTGATCGCCAGCCAACCCGACGGCAGCGCGACCGCCTGCGACGACCCCCACGACTGCGCGTAGTCCAGCCGGCCCGCGCCGACGTCGTAGAGCGTCAGTCCAGCGCCGCTGCCGTGGAGCACCAGCTCGGTGCCGTCGTGCGAGAGCAGCGGGGAGCTGAAGTACCAGCCCCACCCGGTCGGCTGGAGCTCGAGCAGCGCGGGCGCCCGCGACTCGAGATCCCACACGACCACCGAGCCGTCGCCACCCGTCTCGATCGCGGCGAGCTTGCGCCCGTCGCCCGACAGGGCCACGTGCTCGGGCCGCTCTGGACCGAGCGGCGTCGGGCTCGGGCGCGCGAGCAGGGCGTCTCGCTCCCCGGTGGCGGTCGACAGCAGGTCGATCCCCACGCTGGCGTCTGCGGCGGGCATCACGATCAGGCGCTCACCGTCAGGGTGGACCAGCGTCGCGCCCACGCGCTCGGGCAGCGGCCTCGCCCATTCCTGGGTTCGATCGTCGAGGGTCCACGCCGCGACCCCACACGTGCCCCGCACCTTGGTCTCGCCGGGCGGAGGAAGGTCGACGCAGGGCAGCCTCGCAAACAGCGTGCGACCGTCGACGGCGAACAGCGGATCCGTGCACCCGTCGAGCTCGTGGACCCGCTCGCCCGCCTCGAGGTCGAACACGACACAGCGCTGACCCGAGCTCACGGCGACGAGCCGGCCATCGGGGCTGATCGCGGGGGTCCGATGGCCGACCTCGAGATCACCCAACGCGATCGAGTGAAGCTTGCGCGCGGGCTCGGTCGACCACACGTCCAGGTTGCGCGGCGGCGCCGTCGTCGTGCCGAGCTGATCGCCGGTCCCCGCGTGGGAGGGCGTGGTCACCAGCCGCGAGCCGTCCGCCGAGAACTCGACCGCCGCGACCAGGTGATCGGCGCCAGCGAGGTCAGCGAGCGGGACCACCGAGCCCAGCGCCGACGCCAGGCCCCCCAACGCAACATCGCGTGCGGCGTCGTGACCCGAGCCGTCCGCGGCCAGAAATTCGACGCCGAGCGCGAGCGCCTCGAGCTCCCGGCCTGGCGTGTGCGCGGCGATCTGGATCTCGCTCGCGCGCCCGGCCTCGTCGAGCACGGCGCGCTCGATCGCGAGACGATCCGCCCGATCGGCTTGGGTTGCGATCACATCGGCCTGATCCTCGAGCTGGCGCTCGTACCCGTCCACCATCGCCCAGCCGCCAAAGCCGACGATCGGGAGGACCACCGCGGCGGTCGCCGCCGCGACCTGCCAGCGCGCGCGGGGCTCGAGCGCGTCGAGCAGCGCCTGCATCGAAGGCCAGCGCTGCTCCGGATCGGCCGCGAGGCCGCGATTGAGCGCCCGCGCGAGCCGGCCCGACCGCACCCGGGCCGTGATCGACCCGCTTCGCCGCCCCTCACTGACGTTGCTGCTCAGCTCGGCGACGGTGCTGCCCGCGAACGGCCGCGCCCCCGTCAGGGCCTCGAACAGCGCCACACAAAACCCAAACTGATCCGTGCGCGCGTCGATCTTGGCGCCCGAGAATTGCTCCGGCGCCATGTAGGCCGGCGTGCCCAGCAGCGTCCCCGTCGTCGTCAGCTCGACGTCTAAGGCCCGCAGCGACGCGCTCGCGTCGGCAGCTCCGACCGGCCTGAGCTCGACGGGATCATCGGCCCCTGCGACCAGGCCAAAGTCGAGCACGCGCGCGCAGCCATCGTCATCGACGATCACGTTCGACGGCTTGAAGTCGCGGTGGACCAGGCCAGCCTTGTGCGCGGCCGCCAGCCCACGCCCGGCCTGAAGGTACTTGTCGAGGATCGCCCGAGCGCTCGGCCGCGCGCCCTCGGCATGCTCGCCAGCTGTCCACTCGCCCAGGGTCTGCCCCGCGACGAACTCCATGACCACGTAGACCTGGCCCTCGTGCTCCCCGGCCTCGTAGACCTGGACCACGTTGGGGTGCGAGAGCTTGGCCAGCGCCTGGGCCTCGCGCAGCAGCCTCGTGCGCTGCTCGAGCTCGCCGCCGAACGTGGTCGGCAGCAGCTTGAGCGCGACCTTGCGGTCCAGCGTGGGGTCGTAGGCCGCGAACACCTGGCCCATGCCGCCCGCGCCAACGAACCGCAAGACCACGTAGCGCCCGATCGAGTTGATCTTGGTCTCGGTCGGGAACATCCGCTGGCGCAGCAGCTGGCGGCCGAGCGACGCGGCCAGATCTCGGGCGGGTGTGCGCGATGTCGTCTCGGTCTGCATGGATCCCAAGCTAGAGCGGGATTGGCGATGGTCGCACGAAGCGGTGTTCTGTGTTCGGTTGTGCATGGCTGCGGGCCTCACCTGACTTGTTCCCGGCACCGCCCGGGGCAATTGCAGAAAGTGTTTTCAGCTCGGGTCAGGCTTCTGACCCGCTTGCAGGCGCCATTCGTAGACTGGTTCACCTTGGGCAGCGGGCTGATCGGCTATCCTGGCCCGCGTGACCCCCGACTCCGCGCTCCTCGCAGCCTGGCGCGACGGCGACAGCCGGGCCGGATCGCAGCTGTTCGATCGCCACTACGCCCGGCTCGCGCGCTTCTTCAAGAACAAGGTCGGCGATGAGATCTACGACCTGATCCAGCAGACCATGCTGACGTGCCTGGAGAGCTGCGATCAGCTGCGCGACGACGCCCGGTTCGCCCCGTTCCTGCTCGGGGTCGCCCGCAACGTGCTGCTGCACCACTACCGGACCCGCGCGCGCAAGCACGACAAGATCGACTTCGACGTCAGCTCCGTCGCCGATCTGTTCGTCGGCGGCACCACGATCATCGCCCGACGCCAGCGCGATCGCCTGCTGCTCGACGCGCTCCGGCAGCTGAGCGTGGAAGATCAGATCCTGCTCGAGCTCTACTACTGGGAGGAGCTCGGCGGGCCGGCGCTGGCCGAACTCTACGGCGCCCCCGAGGGCACGATCCGCACCCGGCTACGCAAGGCTCGCATGGCGCTCGAGCGGGCGCTGGCACGAGTGGCCCGCTCGCTCGGCGTCGCGCTGACCGACAGCGCCGACAACCTCGACGCCTGGGCCCGTGAGATCCGAGCGCTGGTTGACGGCGGATCTTCGGAGTGAGCGCCGCTCAACCCGGCGGGGATGGAGTTTGGCGCGGTCCGATCCGTGTGGCACAACTGGGTCCGATCCAGAGCGCGCGACCATGAATCATTTTTATCCGATCGGCAGCCCAGGAACCCCATGGACCGACGCCGACAAGGCCGCCTGGTACGAGCGTCAGCAGATCCAGCGCAGCTATCAAGACGAGGTGCGCAGCAAGCTGGCGCGACTCGGCCCGGCGTTTACGGTCGAGCAATACGGCGCCTCCAGCCTCGACCCCCAGCGCTACCCGTTGCTGTGTGTGCGCTGCGAACAGGCTGGGCCGCAGGCACCCTGGGCGCTCGTGACCGGCGGCGTGCACGGCTACGAGACCAGCGGCGTCCAGGGAGCGCTCGCGTTCCTCGCGACCGCCGCCTCGAACTACGCCGCCCGCGTCAACTTGGTGGTCGTGCCCTGCGTCAGCCCCTGGGGCTACGAGGTCATCAATCGCTGGAATCCGCGGGCGGTCGATCCGAATCGCTCGTTCGTGGCCGACAGCCCCGCCGAGGAGTCGGCCGCGCTCATGAAGCTCGTGGAGCGACTCGGGGTGAAGTTTCTCCTCCACATTGATCTGCATGAGACCACCGACAGCGACGAGGCCGAGTTCCGCCCAGCCCTGGCCGCGCGCGACGGCGAGGCCTTTGAGCCGGGGTTGATCCCCGACGGGTTCTACACGGTGGGGGACAGCGAGAACCCGCAGCCCGGCTTCCAGGCCGCGATCGTGGCCGGCGTCGAGGCGGTGACCCACATTGCACCGGCCGACGCGAATGGCGAGATCATCGGCTCGAAGGTGATGCAGCATGGCGTCATTCACTATCCCTTTGCTGCCCTGGGGCTGTGCGCGGGCATGACCGGTGCCCGGTTCACCAGCACCACGGAGGTCTACCCAGACAGCCCCAAGGCCACGGCCGAGCAGTGCAACCTCGCCCAGGTCGCGGCCGTCCGCGCCGCGCTCGACCACGCGCTCGCGCACGCCTGAGTCGGGGGGAGTACATGACCCCCCACAGACACCGTGGCAGCTGAAAACAGCCCGCTGCCCAAGGTGATCCAGTCTACGAATGGCGCCTGCAAGCGGGCGAGGAGCCTCGCCCGAGCTGAAAACAGCCCGCTGCCCAAGGTGATCCAGTCTACGAATGGCGCCTGCAAGCGGGCGAGGAGCCTCGCCCGAGCTGAAAACAGCCCGCTGCCCAAGGTGATCCAGTCTACGAATGGCGCCTGCAAGCGGGCGAGGAGCCTCGCCCGAGCTGAAAACAGCCTCGCCCGAGCTGAAAACAGCCTCGCCCGAGCTGAAAACAGCCTCAGCTCAGCCGGGCGGCGGAACTGGCGACACGTCGCCCGGGATCGGCAGCTCGACGTCGCCGTACGCGGTCTTGTCCTGCTGCGTGATCTCCTGGTCGAGGTCGATGACGGTGCTGGTGTTGATGTCACCGCCGCCGTAGGGCGTGCCCTGCAGGCCGTACACCACCTCGGGCGTGTAGAAGTCGAGGGCGTCGCCGGTCATCCACACATAGCCACCCGGATCGAAGTCATGGTCGACCCCGCCCGCGGCGCTGTACGGCATCAGCTCGCCGACGACGTAGTTGGTGCCCTGCCAGATCCAGTCGCCGTTGATGTAGTCGTAGTCGAACGTGGTCGACTGGTGGGCGCTGGTCTGCATGTCGCCGTACATGGTCCGCTGGGCGATCAGCATCCAACCATCGTGGGCGAAGCTGAGGTCCGAGACCGGCATCGACGTGCCGCTGCCGTTGGGCACGTCGAACTCTTTCTTGGCCGTGCCCGGGTCGGGGATCCCATTTTGGCTGGCGTACGCGACCGACCAGACCTCGTTGTTCTTGGCCTGGTTGCTGGCTTGCGAGTGCTCCCACCACACGCTGTAGTAGAGCCGGCCTGCGTGCGACTGCACGGCCCAGACCCGCTCGCCGAGCGGCGCGAACGAACCGTTGGGCTCACCAGGATCGTTGGCCGGCCCCATGGTCACGCTGCCCGTCGCGTGGTGATAGGTGCTGACGACGTCGCCGGTATACACGTCGAGCTGATAGATGCGACCGTCCTCGTGGTTTGACACGTAGATGGTCTCGCTCACGCAGTCGTAGTTGAGGTTGCCCATCGCCGGGCCGTTGTTGGGCAACGTCGCGAAGTTGCTGATCTCACCCGAGAGCCGATCGATCTTCTTGATCGTCGACGTGTTCTGCGTGGCCCCGTACACCGTCGACGGCGCGACGTAGATGTTGCCGTCCGAGTCCAGCGTGATCCCGAAGATCCTGCCGCCGAAATTGGCCTCGTTCCAGGTTGGACGGGTGTAGAGGGGCGCCAGGTAATTCACGCTGGGCGGCGGGGGATCACCCGAGATGTCGACGATCGTGAGTAAGTGTTGGCCAAAGTTGCCGCTCTGGACCCGGTGGGTGACGATCGCAATCGTCTTGTCGAGGAAGTCCGCGTAGGCCGGATCCTCGAACGCCGGGAAGCCCCCGGCCGCGCCGTAGATCTCGGACTCACGACACGAGCCGGGACCCCCGGGGCCACCCGTGCCCTCGCCAGCGTCCCCGACTGTGCCGAGGTCGAATTTGGTGTTGGGGCCGCCGGAGTCGTCGTCGCCGTCGCCGTCGCCGTCACCGTCGCCCGGGTCGCCGTCGCCATCGCCCGTGTCGCCGTCGCCGTCGCCACTGGTGTTGGTCGTGGTGTTGGTCGTGCTGGTGCTGAGCGTGCCGCCGTCGGTGCCATCGGCCTCGAGGCCGCCGCTGAACGCCCCGTCGTCGGAGGACGAGGAGCACCCGGTGAGGCACATGAGCGAGGTGAGGCTGACGGTGGCGATCAAGCTAGGTTTGGCGATGGACATGGCGGATCTCCCGAGTGATGGCCACACGTTACTATTAGGAGCCTGCTGCGGGGATGTGCGCTGGCTATCCTGGCCATGGGATAGGGGAGATTTGCCGTCAGAACGCTGATAGAGGCGCGTAGAGGATGTTTGGTTGGCTGAAAGGATAGTGCTGTTCACGCGAATGGGCGAAATCGCGCGTCGGGGGAGCTTTGGGGCGATCCGGGTTGGCTCAGGGCGCGATACACACGCCGAGGTCCTCGTACCCCGGCGGCGCGGTGCCTGGCTGGAAGTAGGACTGGCAACTGGTGCCCGGCAGCTCGGCACACGGCACGTCGCCGAGGCTCAGCGCGCAAAAAATACTGCAGCAAGCGCGGTCACAGCTCGGGATGCGGTCCCCCTCCACGCACACGTTGCCTGCGCCACAGTCGGTGAACACCGCACAGGGCTCTGCTGGACCAGCGCCGTTGCTCGCAGCGCAGCTAAAGAAGGACCCGAACCAGTAGCAGCCAAGCTCCTCGCCGCAGTCTTGCGCGAGCGGATCGCACTGGGGGATGCACAACACAGGTCCCGGATAGCCGTTGCCGATCAGGCAAGTGTGGCTTGGCGGGCACATCGGATCGTCGCCCGAACCCGTGCAAAACGCGTGGCACTGACCAGCCCCCACGCCGTCGAAGATCGAGAATGAAAAGCAGCTGCTCGCCGCGTCGCAGTCGTCGGAGGAGTCCTCGAAATCGAGGGTGCAAGGCTCTCCCACGCCCTGCTCGCCGAGTACGGGGACGCAGGTGAAACCCAGCCAGGGCGAGCCGTCTGGGTCGATCCACGGGACACACTTTTCCCCCTCGCCGCAGTCTTGCTCGAACACGCTGCAGTCGGGCGGCAGGTCGCCCTCGTCGGTCGGGACGAAGCCCGAGCTCTCTGCGCTCGGCTCACTCGTGCCCTCGCTGGCGTCCTCGCTGGTTGCGACCCCCTCGCTCGACTCGCTGTCCGTCATGGGACCAGCGGGAGGCTGCGCAGGTCCGCAGGCGCCCAGGAGCAGCACCGCAGACACCAGCCGGTTGCGAGATAGAAGCACCGGGTTCAGTCTACCAACAACTGCGCGTGGGCCGCAAGTGCTGCTGGGAAATGCGAGTTCAACCGCACGACCAGCAACCACGAGACTCCGCTGACTTTTCACGCCTCCTGGGGAAATTTCGGGCTCGTCGAGCAGCTGCTCCGACACGGCGCAGACCCCAACTATGTCGACACCGAGGTCGAGCGCTCCGTGCTCGAGTACGCGGCGGAATGGGGGAATCTCAACATTGTCCGCGCGCTGTTGGACGCGGGGGCAGACTTGCACCGATCATTCGAGGGCAAGACCGCGCTGACCCACGCGCTCACGGGCGGGCACGTCGCGGTCGCAGAGCTGCTGGTCTCACGGGGCGCGACGCTCGGTGAGGCCGATCGACGCGCGATCGAAGTACTGGTCGTGCGGATCGACAAGCTCGGCGCGGACGCTGCAGGGTCCAATGGCGGCGACTTGGGGGATGAGCGGCGACTGCGGTAGCATGGCGCATGCTCACGCTCGCGCTGGTTCACTTCCTGGCCGTGCTCGCGCCCGCCGACCCGATCGACGCCGCCGCCTACTACCGCCTGACCACCGAGTTTCAGGGCGAGTGCAAGAGCCTGGACATCGTCAACGACGCCACCGACGACAAGCCGCGGCTGCGCAACACCGCCGAGGTCTCCGGGCAGTTCTGGCAGCTCACCCCGGTCGGCGACGGCTACTACCGCTTGACCACCATGTGGAGGGGCGAGGGCTACAGCCTGGACATCATCAACGATGCCCGGGACGACACGCCGATCCTCACCAAGACCACCAACGCCTCGGGTCAGCACTGGAAGTTGACGCCAACCACCAACGGGGCGGTGCGGCTCAGCACCCGCTGGCTGGGCACGGACAAGAGCCTGGACATCGTCAACGACGCGAGCGACGACCGACCCATACTCGCCGCAACCGCGAACGTGTCGGGTCAACACTGGCGCTTGACCAAAGAGAGCGGCGTGGGCCCGGTGCCCAAGCACCTCGAGAAGCCGAGCTTCTACAAGAAGTACCTGGACGCGGAGGGCATCCCGATCCTGTCCTCCAACAAGGTGCCCGACGCCGCGCTGTACCGCGTGCGCTACACCGTCAGGCAGGCGCTCTCGCGGGTACCCGCGGTGCGGGCCAAGATGATCGCGCTGGGGATCAGCATCGTCGTCATGGGCAACGGCGAGGTCACCACCGACATCCCCGAGTACAAGGCCAAGATGCCCAACCCCCACGACGGCCGCGACATCGACACCGTGCGAGGCTACGGCGCCTCACCGTTGATCCCCGTCCAGCTGTGCGCCGAGGAGAACGTGCTGTGCCAGGCGGCCGACACCTACCCGAACGAGGATATCTTCTTGCACGAGTTCGCCCACAACATGCACTGGGCCAGGAGCGAGGTGTACGGCAAGGCGTTCGACGAGGAACTCGACGCGCTATACGTGAAGGCCAAGGCGAAGGCCAAGAAGCTGGGGAAGGAGGGTAATACGTATGCGATGGCCTCTGTTCAGGAGTACTTCGCCGAGGGGGTGCAGTCTTGGTGTTATCTGAATGATGAGTCGATCCCGGCTAATGGGATTCATAATCATGTGAACACTCGCGCCGAGCTGCGCTCGTTTGATCGGGGGTTGCATGACCTGTTGGCGCGGTACTTGCCTGAGGATCGGAATAATTGTAGCTGCCACGCGCTGGCGAAGTAGTGGCTTTGGCTGACGATCAGAGCTGTACTCAAATGGGGCGGTTCGGATCGCGGGGGATGCGCCATTCGTCGAGGATTGGCATCGGTGGCATGGCCCTGCGAATTTGGGCGGCGTAGTTCAAGAAGGCGTCCCGGTTCTCGGCGCCGATCCAGACCTGAATGTAACCGTCGGGGGTCCGGAGGTCGACGCCCATCGCGTCGAACATCACTCCAAGGGCGGGGGTTGAGTAGCAGCGAAGATCTGGTCGAATCTCGAGTAGTTCAGCAAGCCCCATGCGCTCGGCGAGCTGCGCCATGGCGTCCGCGTAATCTTCCCAGCGTACGTCATCTTTGTGCGGACGGTAGGCTTTGGCCAGGTATCCAACAAAGCCGCGCTTGTTGAGATCGAAGTGCTGGAAGATGCTCTCGAGCGCTTTGCTGAGAATGGTGTGACCGCGAGCGGCAGGCTCCTCGCCATGCCACTCCTCGACAAGCACGATGAGAGGCGCGTCCTCGCCGTCACTGCGCGAGAGGTCAACGTACAGATCTTCTTGTGTCATCTGTTCCGGGTTCCGGTCGACGGCGACGCGAAAAAAACGGTCGGCGAGCACCTGAAACTCGAGATCTTCAAGCATCCGCTCGATCGATGTCGTGTAGGTGGCTCCGAAAACCGAGATCGTGTTGGAGTCGCTGCCCCCAAGCCACGAGATGACCTCCAGCGCAGCGCGTGGCAGGGACGCTGCGACGTTCGGCGGGCAGGCGTGGAGAAGATCGTCAAGCAGGGTCTGCGGGACCCGGGGATAGCGTGCCAGAGTACCGGGAGTTTGAGCTTCGACGAAGTCGAGCAGTTGGCGTAGATGGGAGCTATCCACAGGGGAGATCGTCCTTCTGGCAGACTGCCATGTACAGGAGTTCTTGACAGGTATGACAAGAAGCAACGGTCTGGATCTGGTCTGGGCCAGCACGGAAGGAAACGGGTTCGGCATCCCCTGCGAGAGCATTTCGCATTACCGCGTCAAGCTCCACCGGGGCGAGCGCTTGCAATTGTTCGTTGCTCAGCCGACTCGAACGCACGCTGTACGTGGCCGACCACTCGGCTTGAGGGGAGAAAAATCGTTCGGTCATTCGTGCGGGCACATGACCCTTTGCGCCGGCGATTAGCTTGGCGGCGGCGCAGTTGCCCGGTGCAGAGTATCCAGCAGAATCGAAATCAGGGTTTTTTCGGAGTGTGTTGATGGCCTTCCATCGCCGATCTAGCGCGTCCATGGCTGTTGCCTTTGGTGACCGATTTGCCGCGCCGAGCGTCTCGACCGTGGCAGCACCACCAGAGATCACGTTGTCCACGTGACGGCCCGCGATGGCGGCAAAACCATCGAGAGTTGTGGGGCCCGAGGCCGCCGCCCAGGTCTTCTTTCCGTTGTTGCACAGGCAACTCATGACTGCGATCATGTAGCCGCGCCCCTTCTTGAATGCGACGCGAAGGCTGTCGTGGCGGTTGCGGTTGGCATACTCTGCCCGTAGATCCTTGATGATGTCGTTGGCGCGGCTAGCAATGTCCGGATCTTCCAGAATCCGGTGCCGCTCCGGGCCCTCTTTACAGATCGGACAAGCACCGTCGAAGTCATCGGCATACGCGAACCCCGTACCGCCGTGGGCCTGAAACGCGGTGTTGAAGGTGTTCCCGTTGTGCATCGTGACGTCCATGAACCGCACGACAGCCTTGCCCTCGACTTGCACGTTCGGGCTCGCGGTCTGCCAGGTCATGGCGCCTTTGGTCTTTGACGACATCAGCCCGCCGCCCGCACTACCGGGCTCGTCACCCGTGCTGGTTTTGAGGCTGGCGCCCTCGATGGCGATCGACTTGTTCCCAATCTTCGTGCGCTTGGATCCCTTCTTCAGATCCCGGTTCGCGGCGGAGTTGACGTAGGGGACGGGCATGGGTGGTCCCCCGGGAGAGGGCGTCTTGCAAACGTCGGGTGGGGCAGACACGTGAACGAGGCCGTCACCAGCGTGGAGGATCTGACGGTCGTTGGCGTAGACAGGTTTCGTCATGATATTTCGCCGTGGGTTCGGGGGGAGCGTAGCAGGCAGGCACCGAGCGTGCCGCTATCGGTGCAACCGTAGACGAGGGCGCGGTCGAGCACCCGCGCCCCGCGGCGGGCGACCAGGGGGTGGAACTCCCAAACGGCTGTGGCCAGAGCGACCCCGCCCGCTGCCGCCCCGAGATCGCCCAGGCCTGAGCTCGGGGCCACTGCAACCAGCGGCTCGGGCATCAGCGCTGCGTTGCGGAGGTAGGCGTGGCTGAACTCGCGGGCCCACCAACGCTGGTACGCGAGCGCGGATACGACGACCTCAGCGCGGGCGGCTCCGGTGCCTCGCAGCTGCGCGAACAGCCGAGTGAGTCCGGCTGCCCTTGGAGGGCCGCCCATGCTCCGCGGCTCGAGTTCTTGTCCGAGCGCGACCGTCTCGATGGTGGCGAGGGCGCCTGGCTCACCTCGTCGGGCGAGCAAGAAGAACGCCGCACCCTCGCCGGGGATCAGGCCGTCGGGGTTGCTCTTGCCCAGGAGGATGTTGTCTCGCGCGAGCTGCTGGAGCTCGTCGGTCGTGACGAGCGAGTCCGCGCCACCAACCAGCGCCAGATCGACAGCACCGGCGAAGAGCTGATCACGAGCGAGCGCGAGTGCGTGAAACAAACCTGCGCGTCCGTGTGGAATCACGGTCGCGGATGGGGGCAGCGGCACCCCCTCAAAGCTGCTTCGCAACCTCGCCCACAAAGCCCCGGAGTCGACGTTCGAAGCCTGAGGTCGTTCGGGACCAACGAGGAACGTGGCGGGCGGCGTCATCCAGCGCCGCCAGCTCAGGGTCTCCGCCAGCGCATGGGCAGCGAAGAAATGGGCTCGCTCGACACGGCTCGCGCTCGTGTCGAGCTCCTCGAGCCGACAGGCGGACACACTGTCCCCCGCCAAGTCCTCGACTTCGTCGACGTCCTCGTGAGCAGCGAAGCCCGCGCGCAGAGCCGCGATTGTGGCACGGGAGCTGAGTCCCAGTGGGCTCGCCATGCCCAGCGCGAGGATGTCGATCTCTCCGCTCATTATGTTCGCTCCCAGGCGGCGAGCTCGCGCACCAGGAGCGATTGAATCTCCAGCATGTCCTCGGGTACCGCGGTCCGCCAGATCAGCGCCAGGCGCATTCGGTCGACGTCGATGTCGACGGCATCGAGAACCAGGCTCTGCTCGACGACTCGGCGGCGAAACTCGAAGCGGGCCGTGAGCGCGAGTGAGGGGAGTTCGAACCCGATCGGGCCATCGGGGTGCAATCCGAGCAGCTGAACGGGCTCGCCGCCGCGCAAGTGGGGCTGCGCGCGAAGCCCAGGCGCTGCGGCGAAGAACAGGCGCTCGTCCATGTCCTCGGGCCACAGCGGAGCGCGGGTCTCAACCCAAGCTTGATCATAGGTGCCGGCGAAGGACAGGCGGGGCTGCCAGTGACGGGCGATCGGACCGAAGCCGACGGGGTCGGGGAGGTCCCCGAAGCTGGCGATGGGCTGGCTCAGGTCCTCAAAGTTTGGCAGAGGCTGGCCATCCGCGGCAGCCTGATCGGTGTGGAGGCCACGACCCACGGGATTGCGGGCGGATATCTGCGCTTGACGACCCCGCACGCCTACAGGGCTACCGCCGAAGCTGCGCTCCCAAACGATCGGCATGTGCTCGAACGGGGCCGGCCGTGTCGCGGTGAGCGTGGCGAAGCTCCGCACCCAGACACGCTCCCCCACGACCAAGGCGCTGTGGCGGCAGGGCCCAACCCGCACATGGAGCTCGGCCTGTTGAGTCGGTCGGCCGTTGGGCCCCCAAGCGTGACCCCGGACGTAGATGTCCGTGCCGGGTCGCGCAGCGGTCGACTGTCCTTCCACCCGCAGGCTCGAGGAGCTGGGGTCGCCGTGATACGCGTCGGAGATCGGCGGAGGGGGTTGTTCGTCGGCTCGGCAAAGGCTCGTGCCACGGTGAGGCTGCGGGAGGTCGAAGCTCGCCATCACCACGAGCAACGTGAGGTCGTGATCATCGCGTGACATCGAGGGCATCACGTGCTCGGCGAAGGGGGTGAGATTGACGATCTCCATCTAGTCCTCGTGCTCAGCTCCGGGGTGCTGGGAGTCCTCCCACCCAGGTCAGTGCAGCCGGGTTCAGGCTGGCGAGCTGATCGAGCTGCAGTGCGGCCCAACTACGCGTGTTGATGCGTTGTGCTCCGTGGCTACGGATCCGCAGCTCCAGCGCGTGCGCGTGTCGGCGACGCAGCGGCATGGCGCGCAGCGCCGCGACGAGACCATTCGGCGACCATGGCTGCCCGGCGAGAAGCCGCGGTGCGTTGAGAGGCTGATTTCGCCTGGCGGTCCACCACGCCGCGAGTGCCTCCGGGTTTGGGCGTGGAATCCGATCCTCGGGATCTTCGCTGAGGTCGGTGTCGAGATCTTGTTCCAGGGCCGGGAGCTCGGAGGAGTGGCTGGTCGGAGTGTTGGGGAGCCACAGAGACTCGTCGTTGGTGGGCGCGCCAGCGACGGCGGACAGAGTCTCGCCCGCGAGCGGCCCGAGTTCGTCGTCGGTGAGCAACGCGACGGCGGCGTCGACAACCGCGACATGACCACCGAAGCTCGCGGCCCACAGGGCATCCCTGGCGAGATCCTCGACCCCGAGCAGGCTCAGCACACGGCGCTGGCAACCCTCGTCACCAAGCATCGCTACCCAACTTAAAGCGTCTCGACGGAACGGACACGGGCGCTCGGTAAACGCCCAGTAGATCGCCGACTCCCACGCTCCGCGCAAACCACGAATGAGGCCGGCCTCGAGGGCGGCGCGCTGGACCTCAGGCGCTTCGGCTTGTGCGAGTGGTCCGACGAGTGCGAGGTACCGCGCATCTGAGCTGTTACATGCGAGCTTCACTGCTGCGCTCGAGACGTGGGGGTCTTGGTTTTCGATTAACTGCGCGATGGCAGAGCCAGGATCGACCCCGCGCTCGGCCGCCGCCGTGGCGAGCCCGGCCACACGCGGACTGGCGCCTCCGTGGCCGAGCTGCTCGATCAACCACTGATCGAGCCCGGCGCGTTCGCTGAGTTCGAGACCTCGCGTGATGCCCAACCATCGTTCGTCGCCAGGCCGCGTTCTGTCGAGGACCTTCAACACGCGTGAACAGTCGTCGACGGAGCCGATCTCGAACAGCGCCAGCGCGGCTGCGCAGGCGAGCGAGGTGTCGAGTGGCTCACGCTCGAGCGTGGGCGCGAGCAGTTCGTCGATAATCGGCGCGCCGCCGACGGCCAAGCCGTTGAGTTGCGCGATCACGCGAGCCTCGGGACCCGCGGCGAGCTCGTCGAGGGTGTAGTCGGGCGCGTCGAGGCAGGTCGTCCAGACCTCGAGCAGGAAGTCGGCCTCTTCGAGGTGGCGCTCGAGGATGTGCCAGAGGGGTCTCATGTGGAGCGACGGTAGCGAATTTGGGATGCTCGATCGAGCGTTCATGGTCTGGGCTGATGTGGGGGGCGTCTTCCGAGAACCGCTGGCGCGGCGGTAGGCCCTCAACGCCGGAATAGCAGCTCGAGGCGCGTATGCGCGCCCCCTGTAGAAACGAGAGCTCCGAAGTCCCCGGCAAGTTTGACAAGTCGGCTCGAGAGATCAACGGAGAATGATGCGACAACTTCTTTGCGCGCTGGGGCTTGGCCTTCTCGCTCTTCAGCCGCCCTTGGGCGCCCTGGCCGAACGAGAGAGTTCTCGGGCGGTGGCCGAGCAGCGGCTCGGAGACCCCGACGCACTCGACATGCCGGGCGTCGCCTATGCGGTCGTCGAGCAGGGTGAGATCACCGAGATCGGTGCGGCAGGTGTCAAGCGGCTTGGCAGCGATGAGCCGATCGTCCCCGAGACACCGTTCGTGATCGGCTCGATCTCGAAGAGTTTCACCGCCGTGGCCGTGATGCAGCTGGCCGAGGCTGGCAAGCTGTCGCTCGATGATCCGATATCGCGCCACCTGCCGGCGTTCGCAGACAAGCCCTCAGGCGCGATCACGATCCGCCGGTTGCTCAGCCACACGAGCGGGTTTTCCACGTTTCAGGGACATGTCTCGGGACCGGCACTTTCGCTGGAGAAGGGCCCGATTGCACGGCGCGCAGCTCAGTTGGCAACGATGGATCCTGCCTACGAGCCCGGCCAGGTGTGGGAGTATTCCAACGCGAATTACCAGATCCTCGGTCGCCTAATTGAAGTGGTCAGCGAGCAGCCATTTCCCGACTATATCGAGACCCATATCCTCGAGCCGATTGGCATGGACCACAGCTTTGTCTCCGACGGGGAGATCCACGCCGCCATGGCAACGGGGCATAGGCCCTGGTTCTGGACCAAGCGACCTCTCGAGGACAACAGGACAGACCTTGGCACGGCTCCACAAGGCGGAGTCGTCTCGAGCGCGAGCGACCTGGCGCGCTACATGGCGGTGATGATGAATGGAGAGACCGACATCATCAGCGCCCGCGCAAAGACGGCGATGATGCAGCCGGCGAGCGATACCTCTCCGTTCTATGGCTTGGGATGGTTCCTGGATCCGGAGGACGGTACGGCTTGGCACTCCGGCGCAAGCCCGGGCGTTGAAACGCTGCTGACCATGTTGCCGAAGGAGAAGAAGGGCGTTGTCGTGCTGGTCAATGCGGCAAGCGGGATCGGCTTCGGGGAGACGGCCGCGCTGCAGAACGGTATCACCACCAGCGCCCTTGGTCTCGACTACGAAGGCGAGCCGAGCCGCTGGGTGCAGAAAGCAACCTTCATTTTTTTGGTGCTGCTCCCGCTCGTGTTTCTGTTGAGCATCGTGTGGGCGTGGAGTCATCGTGACGACCTCCGCGCCAAGAGCGGGCTTTTCGGCATGTTCAGCCTGTGGTTCCCGCTGTTGACCACCCTCGGCTCGGCCTTGGTCCTCGTGGTCATCGTCCCACGTCTGTTCGGCGTGCCAATGGCGACACTGCGTGTCTTCCAGCCCGATCTGGCCCTTGCGATGATCGCCGCTGCCATCACGGGCGTCCTCTGGGCCCTGGTCAGGCTGGGGCTCGCTTACACCGGGAAGGCCGCAGATGCCTGATGCAGTTGCTCGGCCACGAGATCGCCGCCCGACAAGCGCTCGTCTATGCTCATCGGGTCGACCAATGATGCGCTTGCATCGCAGTCGTTCGGAGCGGCGGCCAGACCGTTGGTGGTGGTGCCGTGCTGCTGGCCTGCTCTTGGGTTTGCGCGTCTCACACGAATACGTCGTTTGTCGAATAGCGCGCACGTACTGTGCGCATTCGCGCCGCTCAAAGCAGCTCCAACACATGGTACCCTGCCGGAATGAAAACACGCTCCCTCTACACCTTGCTGGGGACCACGGCCCTCTTGGGTTTTCTCGCCTGTACCGACGACACGTCCACGGACACCACCACCGGTGACGAGGTCGGGACCACGGGGTCGACGGGAGACGGCGACGGCGACGGCGACACTGGCGACGGCGACGGCGACGGCGACGGCGACGGCGACGGAGACCCTGGCGACGGCGACGGCGATGGCGATGGCGATGGCGACGGCGAAGGTGATCCCGTATGTGGCGATGGGGCCGTCGAAGGGGACGAGCAATGCGACGACGGCAACCCCGACAACACCGACGCCTGTCTCGACAACTGCACCGTCGCTGCGTGCGGTGACGGCTACGTCCATGAGGGCGTCGAGGCGTGCGATGACGGAAACGACATCAACGACGACGAGTGCTCCAACCGGTGCGCGTTGGCGACTTGCGGCGACGGTGCCGTGCAAGCCAGCGAGGAGTGCGACGACGGCAACATGGACAACACCGACGAGTGCCTCGACACCTGCCTGAACCCGTCGTGCGGAGACGGGTACGTGCAGCTCGACGTCGAGGTCTGTGACGACGGCAACGACGTGGACTCCGACGACTGTCCGTCGACCTGCACCCCGGCCGCCTGTGGCGACGGGTTTGTGTGGGAGGGCAACGAGTCGTGCGACGACGGCAACGACGTGGAGACCGACGAGTGCCTCACGACCTGCGCAGCGGCGTCGTGTGGCGACGGCCACGTCCAAGCGGGCGTCGAGGAGTGCGACGACCAAAACATGGACGACACGGACCAGTGCGTCTCGGGCTGTTTGTCAGCCACGTGTGGTGACGGATTCGTGCACGAGGGCGTCGAGGAGTGCGACGACGGAAACGACGACGACGACGACGACTGCAGCAACACGTGCGAGCAGAACATCCCGGACAGCTGTCACTTCGTGAGCGGGTTCTTGTGGTGCTACAACCCCGCCGCCTGCGGTCAGCCGTGCAACGCGACGTGCGCGGCGCTCGGGCTCCAGCCGACCGCGGACACCGAGGGCTGGTTCAACGCCCAAAACTCGACCCCCAAGTGTCAAACGATCGCCGCCGCGTTTGGCCTGACGGGTTCTGCTGCCGGCTACACCTACGCGTGTCTGGAGGACATGTCGGGGGATCACACCAACACGGCGCTCATCGGTCCGCTTCTGTGCTCGACACACGCGCCTTGTCCGGTCAACCACTTGACGCAGATGGACCAGAACGGGGTGGCTTGCGGTCCGAATTCGCGTCGGTCGATCTGTCCTTGCGAGTGAGCTCGTGGTGCCAACTAATGTTGGCGAGGTGGTGATTGTCATTGCGGCGGGGCGGCTTTTTGCCCCGCCGCAGTGGCGTCTACGCTGCCGCGGAAACTCTGCAACTATCTTGGCAGAGGGGGGGATCCACCCGCGTCGCCCACGCGGCCCGCTTCCCCTTCGTTGGCGGGTTGCGAAAGGGGTCGCCCTCGAGCTCCATCACCTACCGGTGATGGAGCAGCCGTTCCATCGCAGCCCCAGCGAGCAGTGCATCGCTGCGTCGTCGCTCGGGACGTTGGAGGGCTCACGCATCCCTGGTGTCGATATTCCAATCGTCGCCGCAGTCGGCGAGTTGAAGTATGTATTCGCAGACTCGATAAATGCTCTGGGCGCTCAGGTTCGCTTCGTAGAAGTAGCTGTTGCCAGCGCTACGCGGCACTCGGAGGCTACTTGGGTCCAAAGATATGTACTTGGGAAAGCTCTCTTTTAGAGTGATGAAACGATCAGGGTAGGACTCGTTCAGGTATCGAATGACCTTTTCGAGTACCTCCGACCACATTTTTACATCGTGACTCTCTTTGCCAATACGGATCGCCGTTGGTTTTGTCCCAGTAACCCGCTCAGGTGCCTGCTTCGATTTTGCTGTTTGCGGATGGAAATTCGGCCAGACGCTGAGTGCCCTCGTGGCGAGTGCTTCCGACCGCCTTTTGATGGCTTCGAAATCCCAAGTCTCAACACCCTGGAAGTGGCGATTGAGTTCGATGTGGCTTCCAATCAAATGCTTCCGCTTGACGGCATACGGCGCATTTGACATTTCCTGATTGTACCCCGTCAGTGTTAGGTTGCCGATGCGATGCAGAAAAGAATCGTGATCGTCATCAACGTCGTCACCCAGCGCTTCCCGCCATGATGCGCTCAGTGTCTGCGGCATGACATGTTCAACTTGCAGCGGAGTCGCCACCACTTTCTCTTTGTGTTCAAATGAGTCCTCCAGGCGATCGAGAATGAAGCGGGACTTTTCCCTCCGGTCTCCGCCGCCATACAGGCGAATTTCGGACAGTCGGGCACGAAAGTCTTCGTCAGATGGGTATCCTCGATCTGACAATATTGACTTTAGGCGGTCGAGGCTGAAAGCCTCGTCGAGCCGCGCCTGCCGATATAGAGTAGGGAAGAGTTTATTGAGAACGTTGGTGGGTATTCCGCAAACGAACCGACGGATCAGGAAATTCTCTACGACCGCCAGCGTATCTGCCAATACGCTCGCCAGAATTCGTCCCGTGGAATAGTCTTCATAGAGATTCAGCAGGAACGACGCGGCTACACCAAAATTGAGCCGGCGGAGGTTCGAGAGGGACCGCTGGAGCGCGGGGTCGGGTTCGTTCGCAGGCTCTACTATCCGGCGGTAATACTCTGCGTAGCGGTGAATCTCCTGGAGTTGCGCAATGGGTGTTGCGTGAGCGCGCTTGTCCGTGTTGTGTTTTAGTTCGACGTAGACAGCGTCGACCTTGACTGTCCCTCCGTCTTTCATCAAGTACTGGCGAAAAAATTCTGTCATGTCTGTGTTGCTGAGCAGTCGCTCAATTGGCTGCCAGTGCTGCCGATAGGTCATCTCATGCTCGCTCTGGTCGATGCGCATGAAAAAGTAGTTACGAATGAGATCTGATTGCGAAAGGGGGCGTCCCTTGGCGTTTAGGCTCTCGAATATTGTGTACGGGTTGTCATCGCGGTCTAGTACGATAGAGACTATGACCAGCCCGCTGGTGATGGTTTCTATGAATGTTCCGATTTTCTCTGAGCTTGTATGTCGCAATTTTTTGCGAAAAACTCATATGCGGCCGTTGTCGAGTGTCCTTCCACCATTTTGGCGCTGTCTGGATCTACTACGCTAACGAACGCGTTCCTGTCGCTGCTCTGCGGATCATCTCCTTCGGTCGGGAGAAGCTTGAAATGTTCTAGATTTTCCTGGTACTGATTCGTCAGATAGAGGTTGTGGATCATTGATGCGTGGCGCTTTTCGCCGGTTTCATTCGCAAAATCTCGGATCGCGGCCAGCAGCAACATCAGGGTTGTGATTCGCTGTTGGCCATCTATAAGCACAAATTTGGAGACACCTTGCGGGACTGATGATCCTGGCATGGTGACCATCGAGCCGATGAAGTGGGTTGATGCCGGATTGTCTTGAGTTGCGTCTGCCCGCTCAACTGCGAGTGCGACGACGTCTTCCCATAATTGTGCCCACTGCTTGCGTTCCCAGGAATATGGTCGCTGATAGTGCGGGACAAAAAACTGGATTGTGCCCTCGATAATCTTTTTGAACTCCGTTTCGGTTGCTTTCATTGCCTGCTCTCTCCGTATCTGGAGCTTGCCAAACTTTGCAGCCGCTTGCTACGAAAATGCTCGAGCGGCAACTTGAGAGACTCCACCATTTCAAGTCAACATACGCGGGGGGCGATCCAGCGATCTGGCTTAGTTCGAGAGGTTGAGCCCCACCGTAGCCATCTATTAATGGGATCGAGCCGGGGTCAGCGAACTCACCGACAACTGGAGTGGATGGTGTGCGCAGAGGGCAGCCGCGCCAAGATACGAGGGCCGACGGTGGATCGCAAGCTTCCACGATAGGTCTATCCACAAGCGCGATTGACACACGGATTGGGAACCGCAACGGGCGGCTACTCAAGTTTACACTCATGAACACCGTAGGACGACCTGATGCTGTCTGCGAGATTTTTTCGAACGCGACAGCGGGACCCAGCGCGATCCAGTTCTCAAACCCATCCGATCGTCTAGTGCGCGAACGGCGAGACACCACAGCAGCACTGCCCACCACCAGAATTGAAAACGGGCAGCTAGACCGTTCTAGCTGCCCGTCTTCGATGGAGGCAAAGGGACTCGAACCCTTGACCTTCGCACTGCCAGTGCGATGCTCTCCCAACTGAGCTATGCCCCCGGGATCCCCGCCCCGCACAGGTGCGAGCCGGGAGCGGGTACATAGCCCGGCGACCGCCGACCGTCAAGACCCCCCTGACGCCGCCGGATACCGCCCCAGCAACCGCCCATCTGTGAGCGACCAGCAGCTCAGGTTGCCCCACGCGCTCACGGCCAGGATCTGGCCGTCTGGCGACACGGCCACGCCGCCGATCTGCCCCCGTCCGGGCTCGATCCGCAGCAACTCCGCCCCAGTGTCACGGTCGCTGACGCGCACGCAGTCACTCGCGGTGACGAGCGCGCGACCATCGGGGGTCCAGCACAGCGCCCTGACCATCTGCTCGTGCAGCCGCACGCGAGTGAGCTCAGTCCCATCGGCGCCCCAGATCACCAACCCGCCGTCAGCCTCGGCAGCCACGAGGTGATCTCCCCCGGGCGCCCAGCGCAGCACGCCGTTGCGTGAGCCAACGTTGCCGATCACGCGGGGCCGCCCAAGCTCGTCGACCGCGCGCAGCGAGACCTCCCCCGTGCGCTTCAACAGCGCCAGGGTGTCACCGCCGGGGTCCACGGCGATCACGTCGGCGGCGCGGTCGAGCGAGGCGCTGGCGTGCGGGGTCATGACCACACACTCGTCGTCGTCGCTGGCGGCGTACTGCCACGCGTGGAGCTTGCCGTCGCGGTCGCAGCTCAGCAGCAGCTCGCGCCCAGGCACGACCGCAACCGTGCCGACGAGGCTGCGATGAAAGCGAGCTCGGGCGAGCGCGCGCTGGGCCTCGAGATCCCACAGCAGCGTCAGGCCCTGGCCGGTGCCGATCCACATCCGCGCCCGAGCTCGATCGATCGCCACGGAGCTGACGTAGCTGCCGTGTTGCTGCCCGGCCAGGCGCCAGCGAGGCTCGAGGCCGGGCGCCGACAACCCGCACACGGCGTCGTTGTGCATCCACAGCTCACGGCTGTCGTCGGAGAACTCGACCCAACCGCCGTGGGTCAGCCGCATCCTGTCAATGCCGTCTCGAAGCTGGAACCATGGGGTGTCCTCGAGCGGCTGGTGGATCGGCCTGGTCTGCTTGCGGCTTCGTGTCCGCCGCCTGGCCGAGCGCTCCTGACGTTGAATCAAGCTTCGTCGCGCCCGCCAATTGGCGGACCCAACCCCAGGGTCATCACTTGGCGCGTGCTCATACCCGTACTCGACAAACCCGGTAGCCTTGGCCAGGCTGACCAGCGTCTCGCGGAGCATGGGCTCGCGGGCGTGGCTGACAAATTCAATTGTATCGAACTGGGTCCCGATCCCCTCAAGGAGCGTGCGCACGGAGTCCATGTGGTAGTCGCTGGGCTTGCTGCCGAATTCGCTGAACACGCGCAGCTTGGCGCGCAGACCATCGCGGACCAGCTCAATCGAGACATTGTGCAGATCGAGCCGCAGCCGCTCTAGCTGGTTCCAGTCACGCATGGCCTGCAACCACACGGTGGCATCGAGACCGCGCGGATCGCCGCTGGCAAACGGAAACGCAGACAACCGAAAGCTGGTCAGACGCCGGCCAAGCGGGGTGTCGAACAGCCACGCGAACGCGCTGGGCTGGCGCGAAAGGTTGTGGTCGTCGAGGTGCAGCCACAGCTCGCGGACGTTGGCGAGCCAGGTGGCCGGGGCGGCGCGCAGGTGGTCTAGCTCGAAGGGCGGCAGCTGCTCTGCGATGATCGGACCGAGCGTGTAAAGACCAGTGGGCTCGCCAACGTGCTCGCACAGGCGCCGCAGCTGGGCGAAGCCAAGCCCGCCCGCGCGCCGCAGCGCTCGCAGGTTGGGGTGGGTCAGCAGCTCGACGTCGTTGCACTCGAGCGCGCGGAAGGTCGCCCACGCGGGATCGTGGATCACGTCGCGCTCGGTCGCGGAGTCGAACACGACCTCGGCGGAGGCGGGAAAGCCTTGCTCGTAGCGAAGGGTCTTGCGCTCGATCACGGCGGCGAGCGGGCCGAGCCACGCGAGCGCGTGCTTGGTGAGCAGCTGTCGCTCGCGCTTGCTGGGGAGCTGATCGGGGGGGCGAGCGAGCTGCAGCTGCGCGAACTCGCCGCGGGGATCGCCTGCGCTGATCAGCGCGTCGGCCCACACAATGCGGTGCTCGATCACGTCTGGCTCGGCGTGGACGTGGGCGAGCAGCTCGGCGGCGAGCGTGTCACCCGGGCGAGCCGCGGCGGTGCTGGGGTCAAACGCCTCGAGCGCGGTGATCTGGGCCCGGAGCGCGGCGATCTGCTCACGCTCACCGTCGCTGGGCTCGGGCAGGCGCTCGGGCAGCCGCTTCAACAACGCGAAGCAGCGCTGGTTGAGCATCGGCCAAAACTGCGAGCTGCCGCCGACCGTCTCGAGGCGGCGCTCGAGCACGGGTCGCAGGCGAATGTCGGGAGCAGCCGTGAGCATGCCGAACAGCCGCGACCAGATCCCAAAGTTGGAGGACGCCATCACGGGCGGCTCGGTGATCATGCGGGCGAACGCAGCGTGCAGGCGCGGGTCGTCCTCGAAGCGGACCAGCAGCTCGAACCGCTCTTTCACGCGCTTGCCGAGCGGTCCCCGAAACATGCCTGGAACCAGCAGCTCGAGCTCGAACGAGGCCGCCTCGCTGGCCCTGGCGATCCACGCGGCGTGGTAGTCGGCGTCGCTCAGGTTGGGGTCTATAGGTGTGAGCCCGCTGGTGAGCTTGGCGCTGAGCGCCTCGACCAATTCGGCGAGCTCGGGCCAGCGATGCTTGTCCCGCCAGGCCCGAACGAGGTGGTCGAGGGCCAAAACGGGATCGGGCGCGCCCCCGAGAGCCTTGGCTGCGGCAGCGAGATGGTCCACGGTAGCTCCTAGCTCAGTCCAAACACCCGCTGCGCGTTGCCATGCAAATACAGCTCGCGGGCTTCGTCGTCGAGCCCGAGTTGATCGATCTGGGCCACGCACTGGGCCGGGGCGATCATCGGCCAATTCGAGCCAAACAGCACTTTCTTGCGCCCGTGCTTGCGCATGTACTCGACGAATTGCGCCGGCAGCCGCGAGGGCTTGTAGGCGCTCGTGTCAATGAACACATTCGGGTATTTGGTCGCCAATGCGATCATCTCGTCGGTCCACGGATACCCAACGTGCCCGCCCACGATCGTCAGCTCGGGGAAGTCGAGCGCGACATTGTCGAGGTGCGGGATCGGTCGGCCATACTCGGACCCGCGCAGGGGCCCCGTGTGCCCAACCTGCGTGCAGAACGGCACGCCATGCGCGACGCAGGCGGCGTAGATCGGGTAATAAAGGCGATGATCCGGGGCCAGCTCCCACAGCCATGGCAACACCCGGATCGCCTTGAACCCGAGCTCTTCGACGCAGCGCCGCACCTCTTCGACGGCGGCGATCGGGTGGCGTAGATCCACGGAGCCCACGCCAACGAAGCGATCGGGGTACGCCCGGGTCATGGCCGCGACCTCGTCATTGCTCAGCAGCGGACCCGCGGGGCCGTACCAGGCGCTGACGAGGGCGCGATCGATCTTGGCGGCGTCGAGGGCGGCGATCGTGAGCTCGATCGGGATCGCGTCGGGGACCTCGTCGACGCCCATCCAGCGCAGCAACGACGCAAAGATCGGATCGCGCATGAACGCGGGGGTAGGGTGCTGAATCCAGGCGTCGATGATCATGGTGAACGCTCCGGCAGAGGTGGATCAGCGCGGGCTGGCGGCGATGTTGCCACCGTCGACGGTGAGCACGCAGCCGGTCGTGCTGGGGGCCAGCGCCAGGTGTACGAACGCGGCCGCGACGTCGTTGGCCGTGACCTCGCGCGCGAGCAAGTTTGACCGAAAGTAGGCGTCGACCTCGAGCCCTCGGGCGGCGGCGCGGCGCTCGACGTCGTCGCTGGACATCAGGCCGGTCCGGATCCGGTCGGCGTTGACAGCGTTGGCGCGGACGCCGAGCGGCCCGCCCTCGAGCGCGTACTGCTTGGTCAAGGCCACGAGCGCGGCCTTGGGCAGGGCGTAGGGTCCGAACATGGGCCCCGGGTTGAAGGCGGCCTTCGAGGCGTTGAACAGCAAGAACCCACCGATCCCCTGGCGCTGAAACAGCGAGAAGGCCTCGCTGGCCAGCCACTGGTGGGCGTAAAAATTGACGGCGAAGCTGGCCTGAAGCAGCTCGGTGGTGCAGCTGGCGATCGACGACTGCGGCGCGTAGCCGGCGTTGGACACGATCCCATCGAGGCCGCCGAAGGTCAGGGCGCAGTTTTGCACGGCGCGACGCACAGCTTGCTCGTCGCTGACATCGACGATCTCGCTGGCCGCACCCAGCGAGCCAGCGACGGCCGCCAGCGCGTCGGCCTCACGATCGATCAAGTACAGCGACGCGCCCGCGCGGGCGAACGCGCGGGCGGTGGCCTCGCCGATCCCCCGGGCCGCGCCGGACACGAGCACGATGTGACCATCGAGCGGACGCGGCTGGCTCTTGCCGAGCTTGGCTTGCTCGAGCGACCAGTACTCCATGTCGAACAGATCGGTCTCGGGCAGGGCCTGGTAGCTGCCGATCGCCTCGGCGGCCTCGATCACGTCGATCGTGTGCTCATATAGATCCGCGGCGACCCGCGCGGCCTTCGGCGAGCCGCCCACGCCGATCATCACGCCGGCCCCGGGCGCGAGGATCACCCGTGGATCGGGGTCGAGCGCGGTGATGGTTCGCTGCGGCCGGGCCTCGGCCTGACGCGCGACGTAGGCTCGATACGCGCCGCGAAACTCGGCGAGCGCACGCTCGATCTCGCCGACGTACTCGCTGGCCGGGCGGCCGCGTAGATCGAGCAGCAGCGGGGCAGCCTTGGTCCGGATCACGTGGTCCGGCGTGACGGGGCCCCGCTGCGAGACCGCGACGAGATCGCTGCGATCGGTGAACCGCCGGATCGCCTCGCTGCTGCGCATGTCGAAGAAGTAGCGGCGATCTCGTGTGCCCACGCGCCCACGCAGCTCCGGGTAGAAGCGGGCCGGCTGCACGCTGGGCGCGGCGCTGGCGGGGGGCTGCTGGGTCTGCTGCCATGAACCGATGTAGCGCTCGGCCGCGTCGACCGCCCACACGTGGCGCTCGTACGACTCTTGCGCGGTCGCTCCCCAGGTGAACAGGCCGTGCTGCAGCAGCAACAGGCCCTCGGCCTTGGGGTGGGCCTGCGCGACCTCGGCCGCGAGCTTGGCCAGCGCGAAGCCAGGCATGACGTAGGGCACCAGGGCCAGGCGCTCACCGAACAGGGCGGCACAGATCCGCGCGGCTTCGGGCTGATCCACGCAGGCCAGGATCGCGTCGGCGTGGGAGTGATCGATGAACTTGGCGGGCAAGAACGCGTGGAGCAGGGTCTCGACCGACGGGTTTGGCGCGCCCGCGTCGAGCAGGCGGGTGCGCTGGGCGTTGACCATGTCCTCGTCGGTCATGGCCTCGAGCGCGCGCAGCTCGGTCAGGGTCGAGAGCCGCACGGCGGGCAGCCCGGCCGGCTCGATGTCGCCTAGATCCCAGCCGCTGCCCTTGACGCACAAGACCTCGACGGTCGCGCCCGTGTCGTCGACGAGCTGGGTCTTGACCGAGGTGTTGCCGCCGCCGTGCAGGACCAAGCTGGGCTCGCGGCCGATCAGGCGCGAGCTGTAGACGCGCAGGGCGACGTCCTCGTTGGCGTGGGGGGCGTTGGCGTAGCGCTCGATGTAGTCGCGCGCGTCTTGATCCGACCAGCGGCTTTGCATGCGCCGACGGTTGTACCGCGGCCTGTGCAGGCGCGCAGGGGTCGAGGTCTTGGGTGGAACGATTTTTTGCGAGCTGGGGGCAGGATCCGTACCTTGCGAGCACCGACGCCGATGACCTGGCTCAATCGCATCCTGCTGGCCTTGTTCATCACCGCCGCGCTGGCGTTCCTGCCCAACTACGAGCACCTGGGGGCCGAGGATCTCGCCCGGGTGCGGGCCGAGCGGGACGCCCTGATCGAGAGCAACACGCGGCTGCGTGACGAGATCCGTCTGCTCGACGCCGAGGTCGACGCGCTGCACCGCGACCCCGAGGACCCCGACTCGCACGAGCGGGTCGACCGAGAGCTCGCGCGCATTGCTCGTGAGGACCTCAACATGATCAAGCCGGGCGAGCTCGTGTTCGAGCTGCACCGCCCGCAAGCCCCGCGAACCCGGGGCACCGGAGACCAGCGATGACCGTACTCGCGCGCACCTTGTTTCGGGCTCGCCGCCAGGCGGTCGAGTGGTGGGGTCTGATCGTGGTCGTGGCCTTCGCCTACCTGATGGCGATGGGCCAGTTCTCGGCGACTCGGCTGTGGGCCGGCGACCTGCTGGTGCTCACGGGCCTGGCGATCTACGCGGCCACGCTCGGCCGGGCGGTGATGCGCGAGCTGGGTCCGGTCGCTGGTGACGGGCCGCGGCGCCGGGTCGGGGCCACGCTGGCCGTCGACGCCGCCCACGAGATCGAGCTGGGCCTGCTGTTGGTGACCGGGGTCTACATCCTGATCGTCGCAACCGGCGGGCTCGGGAGCTTCCTGTATCCGCTGGTCTACGCGCTCGTCTCGTTCTTGTTGATCGTCAACAAGCAGCGCTGGATCGCGGGGATCTGGCTGGCGGCGACCTGCATGCTCGAGATCCTGGTCGGCTACGCGAGCGGCAAGGCCGGACTCGAGGGGCACTGGGGCATCGTCGCGATGCACCTGACCTATCTGTTGTTCTTCGCGGCCGGCAACCTGCTGGTCCTGACCAGCCTCGCGCGGCGACTGCGGGGCCAGCACGCGGAGTCGGTCAGCGCCGAGCTCGCCCGGGTCCGCCAGGAGGCTCGCGACTTTCGCCTGATCGCGTCGCAGCTGCCGCTTGCGAGCCGGGCGGTCCGCAGCCGCGAGGAGGAGGAGCTGCGCATGTCGCAAGGGGCCGTGCAGGCGATCCACGAGCAGCTGTTCTTCACGATCGATCTGCTGAGCGTCTCGCTCGAGCTCCACACCGCGGCGTTGTTGTGGGTCGAGGCCGACGACGAGGAGCGCAAGCCGGGTGAGCGCGTCGACTCGCGCAAGACCCCGCGACTGGTGATCAAGGAGATGGCGACCGCGTCGGAGATGGTGATCGACACCCCGACGATCGAGTCGCCGGGGGTGCTCGCGGCGGTGCTGCGCGACCCCAAGCCGCTGCGCCTCAAGTCGCTGGGTGGACGCCGGGTGCCGCCCTACTACCAGGGGCCCGAGCCGGTCACGGATCTGTGCGCGGTGCCGTTGACCGACGGCAAGGTCGTGCGCGGGTTCTTGTGCGCCGACCGGATCGACGACCGGCCGTTCAGCGATCTCGAGCAAGAGACGCTGATCAAGGCCGGCAGCCAGTGCCTGCGGATCATCGAGCAGGAGCGGGCGTTCGCGGCGGTCGAGCGCGGCAAGTACGAGCAAGAGCAGTTCTACCGGGCCAGCGAGCTGCTCAATCAGGCGCTCACGCTGCAGGACGTGTACGCCAAGACCTTCGCCGCGCTCGGTGCCATGGCGCCCTATGAGCTCGCGGTGATCACCCGCCACGACGCGGGCGCGGGGATTCACGAGGTCATCGCGGTGCGCTGCAACGCGCAGCTGGATCAGCAGGGGCACAGCGAGCGCGAGCTCGAGTACTGGCGCTCGCTGGCCACCCAGCTCGAGTCCATGCGGTTCCGCGACGGCGTGTGTCTGGCCTCGATGGCGGTCAAGAACCGCCACCACATGCCAGCCAACGGCGACTACACCGACAGCTCGGTCGCGGTGTTCGATCCCAGCGCGAAGCTCGACAAGGCCCGCAGCGTGCTGGTGCTGCCGCTGGTCCGCGGTGAGCAGGTGCTGGGCACGGTCACGCTGGTGAGCGCGCGGGCCAAGGCCTACCCGCCAGCGGCGCGGGAGATGCTGCGGGTGATCTCGCACCAGGTCGGCGTCAGCCTGCAGAACGCCCGCATGTACGAGTCGATGGAGGAGCGGGCGACCACCGACGGTCTGACCGGGCTGACCAACCATCGCGCGTTCCAGGAGCGGCTCGAGCACCTGCATGCGCTAGCCGAGCGGACCGGGCAGAAGTTCTCGATCATCTTGACCGACATCGATCACTTCAAGAGCGTCAACGACACCTACGGGCACCCGGTCGGCGACGCGGTGCTCAAGCGGGTCGCGGCGATCTTCACCCAGCATGCGCGCAAGGTCGACATCGTGGCCCGCTACGGCGGCGAAGAGTTCGTCCTGGTGCTGCCCGACACCGACGGTGAGGGCGCGGCCGTGTTCGCCAATCGGCTCCGCGAAGAGATCGCGGCCCAGTCGATCACCTCGGACAACGGGAGCTTCTCGGTCACCCTGTCACTTGGCGTGGCCGAGTTCCCGGGTGATGGGCTCGATCGCCATGAGCTGATCGAGAAGGCTGATCAGGCGCTGTACTACTGCAAAGAGCACGGCCGCAACCGCGTGACGAAGGTCTGCGACCTGCCCTGAGCTTGGGGTGGCTTGGCCTGGCTTGGCATCGCGACCCCGGGTGGGGGATGATGCTCCCGTGGCGGGGCCGAAGCACTGGCGCGCGGGGGCGGTTCTGCTCGGGCTTGCGATTGGGCTGGGCGGTGCGCAGCTCGAGACGGCGCACGCCGAGGGCGACGTGGACGAGCCGATCACCGCGCAGGTCCGCGCGCTGCCTGTCCCAACGCTGGCGCCCGGGCAGACGAGCGAGCTCTCGCTGGTGCTGCTCGAGGCGCCCGAGCGCGAGCTCCCGCTGCTGACACGTGTGCAACCGAGCGAGCTCGCGCTGGTCGAGAACCGCCTGGGGTGGTCGGCCGTCGTCGATCCGCTGGCTGTTCAGCCGCGCCTGCGGGTCCCGATCAAGGCGCCCGCGGTGCCGGGCAGCTACGAGGTCCGCGCGAGCGTGGACTACTTCGTCTGCAGCGAGCAGTGGTGCCGGGCCAAGCACGGCGAGCTTCGCTGGACGTTGGTGGTCGCCGAGCCCGTGAGCCTCTGAGTTCCTACGGCAGCACGCACAGCGCGAACTTGTTGTTCTGATTGTTCCCCTGCGAGCACCAGCTGTTCTGCTCGGCGCCGCAGCCCCCGTTCCAGTTGTTGCCCATGTACTGATACACGCCCCACAGCGCCATGCAGCTGCCCGGGTTCCCGTTGTTGCACAGCAGCTGCGAGAGCGCCTGCATCGGGTTGCCGCAGCTGGGCTCGTTGTTGGTCTGCAAGCAGATGTTGTCGTTGTAGTTGCACCCGGCCGTGGCCGCGCAGGGGGTCGCGAGCCCGCAGTCCGAGCAGGCCTGGGCGATGTTGGGATCGGTCATCGCGCCCATGACCGGGACCTTGAAGTAGGTGTAGCCGTTCCAGTCGTCGACGACGATGTCTCCGTCGCACTCGGCGAAGCACATCGCGTCGCAGCCGTCCTCGCTCACGTTGTTGCCGTCGTCGCACTCCTCGACGCCGGTCTGCTTGAAGCCGTCGCCGCACGAGGCGGGGATGCAGCTGCTGGGACACGCGTCGTCGTCGTCGAGGTTGTTGTCGTCGCACTCCTCGACGCCTGTCCAGACGATGCCGTCGCCGCAGGTCGCCGGCTCGCAAAATGGATGGGTGCACGCGTCGTCGCTGGCCGTGTTGCCGTCGTCACATGCCTCGACGCCAGCTTGGATGTAGCCGTCGCCGCAGAACGCGAGCTGGCACGCCGGGCACTCGTCGCTGGTCTCGCTGTTGCCGTCGTCGCACTGCTCGCCGTCCTGCAAGATCCCGTCACCACACTCGCCGGGCAGACACATGCTGTTGCAGCCATCGGCGGGATCGTCGTTGGCGTCGTCGCAGATCTCGACGCCGTCGTGCACGAAGCCGTCGCCGCAGGTCGCGAGCTTGCAGCCGCTCACGCACTCGTCGGTGTTGCTGGGGTTGCCGTCGTCGCACTCCTCGAAGCCCTCGTACACGTAGCCGTCGCCGCAGCTGGCGATGAAGCAATTCGGCGTGCACTGACCGGACTCGGAATTTTGCGTGCCGAGGTCGCACTCTTCGCCGGCCTGGACGATCCCGTCGCCGCAGTCTTCGTTGCCGGTATCACTGTCGCCGTCGCCGCTGGTCTCGGCCGGGTCGCCGTCGCCGTCGCCAGCCGTGGCGGTGGTGGAGAGGCTCCCAAAGCCTGTGAAGCCGTCGCCCGAGTCCCCGCTCGAGCACGCCAAGACCGCGCTCAGGCCGACAATTAAGACGAGGGATCGATCGCGACCAAGAAGCCTGAGCTCGAGTGCCATGCCGCATTGTCGCTGCCAGCGGGCGAGCATGGAAGTCCCTTGGGCCGCGGCTCGGACGCCCGATCGCGGGGACGGGGTCACGAGGGGGGCGGACCGGCCCAGCTCAAGCTTCGTCGGCCTGGACCACGCGATCGAGGGTCTTGTCCGGATCGAGGGTCTTGGCCTCCGCGTCGGCGGCAGCTTGCAGCGCGCGCTGCAGCTTCTTGTCGGCCCGCGGCTCCGAGTTGACCCGCAGCATCCGCTCGCGCACGCGCGAGTGCTGCCGGGTCTTGTACGCGTCGTGCGAGGACTCGCCCTCTTCGTTGGCGCGGGCCGTCGCGGCGTCGATCAGCTGAAACTCCGCGAGCACGAACACCATGTCGCCGCGGTCGTCGTCGCCGAGCTGGTCTTGGCGGTTGGGGCCGTCGCGGGTCAGGCGATCGACGCGGACGGGCAGGTCGGCGATGAAGTTGATCACCCGGAAGTTGGCGCCCGAGAACTCGTTGGTCTCGGCCCGGCGGCCTTCGTCGGTGGTCAGGCGGCTCGGGCCAATCGCGAGGTCGCGCAGATCGATCAGATCGTTGACGGTCTGACCGGGGACCACGTAGTTGAACGGGATCAGCTTGCGCAGCATCGTGCGCAAGGTCGGGACCAGGTCCTCGCGGCGCTTGACGATCAGCCGGAACCGCAGCCGATCGAACACCCGGGCGGCGCTGGTCTCACGCTTGACGAGCATCTTGGTGAGCAGCGACTCGCGGGTCTTGCGGGACCACGCAAACTCGACCACGGGCGCGCCGCTCGAGCGCAGCTGATCGAAGATCGCCAGCACGCTCTGCTCGACGGACTCGAACAGCTCGGTGTCGGCGAGCGCGAGCCGGGTCCGGAGCTCGCGGGCGTCGAGGTGATGCAGGATGTGCATGACCTTGAGCAGCACGCACGCGCCTCGCTGTTGTTTGCGGGTGCCCTTGCCCGAGGCCATCAGCGGCAGCTCGATGAACGGGGCCCCGTGCGAGACCTCGTCGTCGAGGTGAAAATTGAGCACGCGCTGCAGGTAGTCGACCGCGTTGCCGCGCAGGACCTCGATCCGTCGGCGGTCGCCCTCGTCGTCCCAGTCGAACGCGTTGAGCTCGAGCAGCCGCCGTGCGTCCGCCTCGGTCTCGAGGTCGAGGCGGTGCCAGTCGATCACCGACTCACCCCGCAACAGCAGGCGCAGCTCGTTGGCGTCCTGCAGATCGATCGTTTCGAGCGACGGGACGGCGTCGGCCTGTCGCACCATCTCGGAGACCGAGAAGGCGCCGAGTTTTCGGACCGGCGCGCCCTCGCTGGACGGGCCGGCGCCAGGAGCTGGCGGTTGTTGATGCGACTCACTCATGGCGCGACTGGGTGCGGCCCGTCGCTCCAGCTTAGACTAGTGAGCCGCATCACGGGCAAGTCGAGTGTTGTAAACTCGACCGAGCGAAGCCGCTCAGTTTGCGCGGCTCGTGAAGCGCAGGGTACCGACGAGGAGGCCGATGCTGACGAGGGCGGCGGTGAGGTTTCCGATGTAGGCGAGGATCATCGTTTCTGCTCCGGTTGGGTGACTTCCTGTGAGTTACCACTTACTTGGATATCGACCTACAAAGTTGCAGATGTAGGTGTAGGTCGCAGACGCCTAGGGTAAGTCCAGAAAGAAGCCCCGAACGGGGAGAAACACGGGGTTCGGGGCAGGCCCTCACCACGCGGCAGCCCCTCTAGCACATTCCCGAACCTGCGAAAAGACGCTCACACTGTGGTTGTTTTACTCCAGGTGCGAGTCGGCGCACACTTCGCATTCACGCGCAGACGGGTCCGTGGTCGAGCTTGCAGGTGCCGCTCGATGCCAGTTGGCTACCTGAGAAATGCTGGAAAAACGCGCTTTTGTGCGGGCCGGCCTGTTCGCGAGTGGCGCCGGGGTGGCGGCATTGGGTGCAGCCAGCCAACCGCTCCGGGGGCGGAGACCGGGGG
>NZ_PVNL01000110.1 GCF_002994635.1 Enhygromyxa salina
CTCACGGGGTCGGGCTCGCTCGGCGGCGGCAGCTCTTGCGGTGGCTCGGCCGGCTCGGGATCGGGGGGCGTCGGGGCCTCGTCCGGCTTGTGATTGGGATCTGGTGGGTCACTCAGTTGTATTCGTTGCATTGAGATCAGGTCGATTCGCCGCCCGTCACTCGCGAGCGCGCATCATTTCCAAGAGAGCACGGACACGCACGCGAGCGCAAGCGTTCGCCGCGGTCCCCCGCGGCAAATCCTGCGATGGCTCGGCGTGGGCGCGCAGTGGCACCCACGTTGCACCGAGCGGATGCCGTGCCCCCGAGCCCCCGCGAGACCGTCGTCATCACCGGAGCGTCCGCTGGCGTGGGCCGGGCGCTCGCTCGCGAGTTCGCTCGCGGTGGGGCCAACGTCGCGCTGCTCGCCCGCGGCAGCCCGGGATTGGAAGCGGCGGCGCGCGAGATCGAGGCGCTCGGGGCGTTCACCGAGAGCCTGCGGGTCGAGCTCATGCACGACGAGATCGACATTCACGTGACCATGGTTCAGCTCCCGGCCGTCAACACTGTTGCAAGCCGACGGCATGCACACCACCGTCGACGCGTGGTTGACCCGGCGCGGTGATCGGGTGACGGTGTTGATCACCAACCACGCCCAGCCCGACCTCGAGATCCGCAGCGAGGAGATCGAGCTGCGCCTGCTCGGTGCTCGAGCGCCGCGCGGCGCGGTGATCCGCCGCGTCGACGCCAGCCACGCCAATCCCAAGGCGGTCTGGGAGCAGATTGGATCACCGACCTATCCGACCGCCGAGACCCTCGAGCTGCTCGAGTCGGCCTCCGCGATCGGCACGGCGGCCCAGCCATTTCAGCAGCTATCCGATGTCACCCAGATCAACTTCACCGTCCCAGCCCACGCCTTGGCGGTGGTCCGCCTCGACTACGAACCGCCCGCGCCAGCGGGAACTCCGGTGTGAGTTCGCGGCCCGCGAACAGCCCGCTCGTACCGAGCGAGACCCGGGGGTTGAGCGACGACGCGCTCGTCGACCTGCTGCAGCGCGAGGCGTTCTCGTACTTCCCGGAGACCATGCTCGAGACTGGGTTGGTGCCCGACTCGACCCGCCCGGAGTCGCCGGTCAGCATCGCTGGGGTCGGGCTGGGACTGTGCGCCGCGATCGTCGGGGTCGCCCGCGGCTTGCTCACCCGCGGCGAGGCCCTGCAGCAGGCGCTCGCGGTGCTGCGGCTGTTCAACCGCAGCCCCCAGGGGCCGGGCTTGGACACCAGCGGTCACCGCGGCTTCTATTACCACTACCTGGATCCTGCGACGCATCGTCGCGCTGGTCGCTGCGAGCTCTCGTCGATCGACACCGTCCTGTTGATCGCCGGGTTCTTGACCGCTCGGCAGTTCTACGACCGAGATGACGAGCGCGAGCTCGAGCGGCGCGAGCTCGCGGACGCGCTCTACCGCCGCGTCGACTGGCGATGGATGCTCGCTGGCGGGCCGACCCTCAGTCATGGCTGGCGCCCCGAGCGAGGGTTTCTGAACGCCCGCTGGGCCGGCTATACCGAGGCCCTGCTGCTGTACGTGCTCGCTAGCGGGTCGCCGACCTTCCCGATTGCGAGGCAGTGCTACGAGGCCAGCACCGACGAGTACAGCTGGACTCGCATCTACGGCCACGATCTGCTCTACGCCGGCCCGCTGTTCATTCACCAGCTCCCGCAGTGCTGGCTGGATCTGCGTGGCATCTCCGATCCATGGCTGCGCGAGCACGGGATCGACTACTTCGAGAACAGCCGCCGGGCGACCTTGGTCCAGCAGACCTATGCGGTCCGAAACCCGCGAGAGTTTGTCCACTACGGCAGCTGTCACTGGGGCATCACGGCCAGCGATGGGCCCGGCCCCAGCGTCCACGTGGTCGACGGCAGGCGGCGACGATTCTGGGACTACAAGGCCCGCGGTGTGCCGTACGGGCCCGACGACGGCACGGTCGCGCCATGGGCGGCCGTCACCTCGCTCCCGTTCGCGCCCGAGCTCGTGCTGCCGACGATCCGCAAGTTCATCGCTGACAAGATCGGCGCTGAGGCTGACTCGACGCGCGTCGGTGGTCGGTCGCATGGGTTCGAGGCCAGCGTCAACTTCAGCTTCCCATGCGGCGAAGACGAGGACTGTTGGCGCTCACCGTGGAACTACGCCCTCAACCAGGGGCCGCTCGTGTTGATGACGGAGAACTACCGGACCGGGTTGATCTGGCGGCTGCTGCGGTCGTGTGATTACGTGGTTCGCGGCCTTCGGGGCGCCGGGTTTCGCGGGGCCTGGCTGGACTGATGTCGACGCGGGGTGCCAGCGTGTGGTTCAGCGCTGGCACACGAATCGCACGAGTATTTAGCCACGATGACTGAACAACTCGAGAACAAGAAGATCGCCATCCTCGCCACAGACGGCTTCGAGCAGAGCGAGCTCGACGCGCCCAAGCGGGCCTACATCGCCGAGCGCGCGGAAGTCGACATTATCTCGATCGACAGCCAGCGCTCGATTCGTGGCTGGGCCGAGACGAAGTGGGGCGACATGTTCGAGGTCGATCGCTGCGTACCCGAGGCGAAGGCCGCCGACTATGACGCCTTGCTGATCCCGGGCGGACTGTTCAATCCGGACAAGATGCGCCAGAGCGCCGACGCGCTCGAGTTCGTGCGCAACTTTGCCACGGCCGGCAAGCCGATCGCCGCGATCTGTCACGGGCCGTGGGTGCTGATCAACGCGGACCTCGTCAACGGCCGCCGGATGACGTCGTACCCGTCGATCAGGCGCGATCTCGAGAACGCGGGCGCGACCTGGGTCGACGAGGAGGTTGTCACGGATGATGGGTTGATCACGAGCCGCAGCCCCGACGACATGGAGGCGTTCCTGCGCGCGACGATCGCTGGCTTTCGTGACGCGCAGGGAGTGCGTGGGAGTCGCGCGGCTCCGTAGTTTTTGCGCGGGTGAGTTCAGCCGCCGGGAGACCCGCTGTCCTGAAGTCGCCCAATTCGTCGTTCTCTGGTAGGCCGGGACGTCCTTGTCCAATGCTGCGGCAGGCCATCGCCAGCCCCGCCAACCCCAGGATCAGCCACCAACGTACGTTCATTGTCCACCTTCGAGGTCGTCGAGCAGCGCGACGAAGCGCGAGGGGACCCCATCGGCCGAGACGATGAGCCCGCCGAGGTAGGTGTCGGCCTCGCTCGCCGCCAAGGTTGGCACCGTGAGATGGTCGGCATCGATCGCCAGCGCCGCGGTCCGTAGGAGTTCGCCGTCGAACCCAAAGTCGGCGATGAGCGGCCAAAACTCCTTTGCTCCGGTTTGCACGGTGAGGAGCGCCCGCAGCCGATCACCGATGGCCACCGCAGTGGTCAATGAGGTCATCCCATCTTCACTACATACCGAGTGTTCCCGCTCCCACATTACGTCGCCGCTGCTCGAGACAGACGCCAACCACGCTCGAACGTTGGTCCCCGACCTCCGTCCCGCAAATACAACCGTGTCTGCGTGACCAAACACGGCCTTGACCGTGGGAAACGAGTCGAAGGGCAAAACCTCATCAATTTGCGCCCCTCCCATTCCCCGCAGCCAGACCCGAACTCCGGCCGGAGAGTCGATACCCCCGGTCGCAACCCAGCCACCCAATACCCCTGCTGCGATGACCTCGCCCGATTCGTCTTTCTCCGGTAGGCCGATGATCTCACCCCACACCGGTTTCGGCGGCTTTGTCGTCTCGTACCCCGCGATGAATGCGTCCTCAAACATTGGATCGCCCTGCTGGGCCACGAAGGTGCCGACCATGCCGATGACCCCATCGGCGATGTCGAGCCGCCGAATGGAGTCGAGCTCGATGACCCAGTCATCGGCGACGCCGTCGGGCGTAAATCGCCGGACGTCCTTGTTCAACGCCGCGTAGAGATACTCACCGTCCCAGGCGAGGTGTGACCGAGTGACTTTCTCGATCTGCTTGGTCCACACCACGGTCCCATCGAGCGCACGGGCCTCGAGAAAGCCCGGCCCCGGAAAGCTGTTGCCGTTCTCGATTCCGGCGAGGTAGAGCGCGCTGGGGGCCAGCTCGAGCTTCCATACGGTCGACGCTGCGCCTTCGACCGTGCTGCTGGTCCTCTCCAGCCACTGCACCCCGACCTCATCGAACTGGGACAGGTCGCAAAGCGCGGGCTGATCACCGTCGCCATCGCCGTCGCCGTCGCCGTCGCCGTCGCCGTCGCCGTCGCCGTCACCGTCACCGTCACCGTCACCGACAGCATCGTCACCGCCAGCACCGCCGTCGTTCGACGAACCACTCGGACGGCAGGCCATCACCAGCCCCGCCAACCCCAGAATCAGCCACCAACGCACGTTCATTGTCCACCTTCAATCGCTAGTTCGAGTTCGAGATAGCGGGTCCCGCCCTCGTCATTATCAAAGTAGTCCGAGCGCGCCGCTGACAAGATCATCATTGCGTCGTCCCGCCGCGCCCGGCGTGCGCCCTCGGCGGCTGTCGCGTCGATCTCGGCGAGCATGGCGACGACTTTCGCCTCGGTCTGCGCGGCGCGCTCGCTGGGCGCGAGGCCGTCCCACGCGCCGCTGTCTTTGCCCTCGTACCCCGCGGACGCCGGGTCCACCGGGCGGGCCGGGACCCGTCCGAGGTTGACGGTGACACCTGAGGCTCGAGTGCGCGTGAAGCTATCCGCGCCTTGGGCCTCACCCACACGCTCTCCTGCCGAAGGTCCGACCTTCAGCGCCACGCACACCCCGAGCACCGCGAGGATCATGACGCCGAGCGATCGGCGTTGGCTGGTTGGGCGCCTCATTCGTTGAGCTCCCGGCAGGTCCAGACGTTGTTTAGCGGACCGAGCCCGCTGCCGCCACCATAGATGTAGTTGAATCCTTTGTTGCCAGGGCCGCACGGGTCTCCGGGGGACATGGTCGTCAGGTCGTCAAACCCGTCATCGTTGCGGTCCTCGACCCACAGCCGAGTCGCAAGCCGCTCGCTGGTGTCGATGGTGCCCTGGAGGTTGCTGCGGACAACCGTCCAGTCACCACTATCGAGCCCTGCTTGACCACCGTAGATCGCGTAGGCGTTGCCCGCATCCGTGAAGCCCTCCCAGTCTTCGAACGGCGCGCCAACCACGAGATCGTCGCATGCGTCATTGTCGAAATCTCCGACGACCAGCGTATCCCCAAACCGAGCCCCGACCTCACAACTCCCGTTGGCACCGGAGTCACCCTGCAACCAAACATCATTCACCGCCGACACGCCGCCGCTGGACCCGTACAAAACATGTACTGCGCCCGCCTCGACGCGGCTCCCAATCGCTTCATCTGGCGCGCCGATCACCAGGTCCGCGTACCCATCACAGTTGAAGTCACCCACCGCGAGCCGAGCGCCAAAGCGGTCATTGTTCTCGGAGCCGCCCTTGATGTCGGTGCTGTCGCTGGTCCAGAGTTGATCGGCGACGGCGGTGAGGCCATTGGGCGAGCCATAGATCACGTGCACGGCCCCCGAGTTGGTGGTGGTGGCGGTATCGTGGCCGGGGACACCAACTGCGACGTCGTCATGGCCGTCACCGTCAAAGTCCCCGACGACGACCGCCGCGCCGAACTGATCATGGGACTCGAGGCTGCCAATGATCCCGACGGTGTCCTCCGTCCACTCCTCGGGCTCGGCCTGTCCGGTGTACTTGACCAGGATCCGACCACCTTCCATGAGATGACTCGGCTCTCCCCACACGAGATCCTTTAGCCCATCTCCGTTGAGGTCACCTACGCCGTACCGTCGATAGGCGGTCGGGTCGTCGGGGTCATGGTCCGCGCCGTCGATCTCGCCGTCGTCGTCCGAGTCACGGTCGTGCTTGTCAATCTGGCCGTCGCCGTCCGTGTCCTCGAACGCCCCGTCGAGTCGATCGGGCAGGTCATCGCCGTCGGAGTCCGAGTCGCAGATATCGGGCCATCCGTCGCCGTCGCCGTCAGCGACCTCGCTCTCGTCCGCGTTCAGGATCCCATCGTCGTCACAGTCGTGATCGCGCGGCTGCGTTGGGATCAGCCCATCCTCGAACATGAAGTGCGACCACACGATTCGGTCAAACCCCGCGGGGACGAGTTCGAGCGTGTGGTCATTGGGATCATTGCCGTCACCAAGCGCATACGTGGCCGTACGCGCGACATCGCAGGTCACCGTGACCCTGTACCCGCCGTCCATGTTGTAGTCATCGAAGCTCCCGTACCCCAGGCCGTCTTCACCGTTGACCATGGGGACGGCGACGGCGCTCCCGTCAGGCCGCCGCACCGACGCGGTGAACGTCACCCCATCGCCGATCACACCGTCCCAGGCGGCCTCGGCGATGATCTCGACGGCGTCACTCTGCGACGTGATCTTGTTCAGCGAAGTCGACGCAAAGCAGCGGGGGCCATCATGCTCGATATGAGCGAGGGCGAGCTGGGCTTCGGGAACGACCTTGGGGGTCTCCGAGACGGGCGCCGCCAGCTCGAGCGTCCAGGTGCCGGGCGCTGGCGCGGGTACGCGAAGCAGGAAATAGTAGCCGTCGGGGTCATCGGTCACGAAGCTCCCGTCAGACGGCTGAATCAGCTCGTCGTTGGGCCCCGTGAGCGTGAAGTCCAGGTCCCACGTGGGCTGACTGTGCCTGTCTGGCGTGAGCAGTAAGACCATGCGCTCTGCCGACGGCTCGACGTTGATGTCATAGCTGACCGTCCCCGGTAGCTTGGGGTCGCCGTCCGACAGCACGCTCCGCGCGTCGAGGGACAGCTGCTCGCCCCGCATCTTGGCGCGCATCCAGAAGAATGTTGCGGGGATCTCGTCGGGCGGGATCTGAGCGAATAGCTCGCCGCCCGACTGACTGGCGAGATCTTGCAGCGTCGAACCGTTGAAGTCGCCGATCGGGGAGATGTAGATGGGGATATCGAGTGCCTTCGACGTATCGGAGACCTCCTCCATCGAGATGGTGCTCGAGTTGTCCTCTCCGTCGGTCAACATGAACACCGCGCTATTGGCCCCGACCGGAAGTGTCTGAAATACCGCATCGACCGCGTCATGAATGGCCGTCATACCCAGCGGATCGATGCCCTTCACGGCCTCGATGATCTCCCACGGGCGGACGACCCCTGGTGTCCCGATCGGCTGACCGGTCTCGACCGTGCTGAGCGGTATCAGGATGTCGTGCTGTTCAGCGAACTCCATGACGACGACGTCGATCCCCTCGTCCACGGCGGCGTCTGCGAAGCCGGCAACGCCAGCCCGCGCCCAGTCGATCCGGCGCTGAGTCTTGCCTCCGACCTTCCACTTGTTGCCCATGGAGCCTGAACGATCGAGCAAGATCGCGATCGTGTCCTCGGCCGAGATCTTGTCTGTGTTGACCTCGATCGGATACGAACTGCACGCCGCGCGGTTATCAACAGTCGGGGTCGCGGACTTGGACTTGTTGTCGTGATTGACGGGGCTCAGCCACGAGAGGTCGACTGGGGCGAACCATGGGTACTTGTTGGGCCACCCATGCGCGAGGTTGTACTCCATCAGCTCCCAGTCCGAACCGCCAACTTCGCTGGGTGTGCCCTGAAGGATCTCGTACTCGAGGTCACCGTCGACGAAGCCTTGCTGGGCGATCAACGCCTGGACATACCTGTACTGATCGCTGGTTTCCCAGCGCTGCGTGGAGCGGTTCCAGCGCTCATCGACGTCTTTGGCGGAGCAGATGCCGAGCTGCTGGTAGACCGCCGTGGTCAGCGGGGCACCGGGTCCGAGCGCGCCAAAGTACGCCCCGCGGCCGAGGCCGTCGAACTGCCAATCGAAGGTGTTCGGCCTGACGTCGACGACCGAGTTGGCCGTTCGTCGCTCACATAGATCCGTCGTCGACACGTCGATCCGCACGTCCTCTTGCTGCCCTATCGCATATCCTGGAATGATCAGGTCGACGACGAACACATCCTCACCGTTGACGGCTTCGACCCAGTAGTTGGCGCTGGTCTGTCCGGGTGTGTAGTTCCCCATGCTATTGCCGCAACCCGGGGTGGCGCCGAACGTCAGCGTCAGCGCTGGCGTCGTGGGTGCATAGTTGACCTCCCAGGTCAGATCAGTCCCCTCGATGGAAGCGCGCAGGTCCCAGGCGTTGGTCGGCGGGCGGTGGTAGGCCTCGAACGTGACCTCGTGAGAGGTGCCTTGCGAATCAATGTATTCGATCGTTCGGTTCGCTTCGACCCAGACGTCGGGCTCGACGTCCTGACCCAGCCACACGTCGAGCAACAACGAGGTGCCGCTGCGCGGGCCCTGGTAGCCAAGACCGTCTCCGCGGGTGCGATCGAACACCAGCGGGGTGTTCAGCTCCGAGGCCTCGGCCGTGAACTCGTAGCACCGGTAGGTTGGCGTGTCGCAGGAATTCTTTTGCTTGCCAGCGAGTTGGCAGTTGGTTGGACCGCCCATCTGCGGTTCGAGCATGAGTGGATTCGAGTCATCCACACACTTGGCATCGTACCGCTGCATGATCGAGTGATTAGCCTCGTCCCAGTCCGCTTCATCAATCGCCACGCCGATCCCACAACCCGACCCAAACCGGCGTTGCTCATCATACTGATCCCGCAGTCCCGTCACCAGGTGCCCAAATTCATGAGCGATCACCCGAAACTGGATGTTATCGGTCGCGTGAAGGTGCCTGCTCGGGTGCCCAAACGGCCCCGAGCCGGTCACGGTGAACCGCGTGAATAGCGACGGAGGCTGCCACAGAATGTCCGCGCGAGCCGCCGAGAACCCGTTGCGCTCGAGCGCAAACTCATTCAGCTGAATCGCCCCATCAGTCGCGTCGCAGAACATGCGAGACGCATGCCTCAGCTTATCTGCGATCAGGTCCACGTTCGCCTGAGTTGGAGGATAGGCAATATGAACGGTCATGCTGCCGGTCGTCGGCCCGTTGTCACCGGGGACCAACCTGCCTTCCCCGGCACGTGCGTCTGCGGATGCCAGGCAAAAGCCGAAGACAGTGAAAGTCAAGAGGGCGCCGCTCATCGGTTTATGTCCGTTCATGACCCGAAGATGTACGGTGGGCCCCGCGCGGCAAGAGGTCGGGTAGGCTCGGCGAAGCGCCTGGCGGTTCGCAGCGCCGAAACCAGGAGGGCTGTACTACGTAAACTAGAGCTCCATTGACACTGAGTTGCGCCTCGGGTTTCCGTCAGCCCGATTGGCCACAACAGTTGGGGTAATTAGAGATCCCCCAGCTATGGGTGTTCAGGGACACCACGCGCGATTCATCAGATGCCGAATGACGCGCGGCGACTCGCCCCGTCGCTACCCACGGAGGGGAATGAACAACGAATCGCGGAACGACTTGCCGGGCGTGGCACTTCAACCCCGCGGAGGTTGCAGCGGCGCCTCCACGCCCAGCAGCCGCGCAGCGGCCACAAACAGTGTCAGCGAGGTCTTGCGACGTTGGCGCGGCACCGCTGACCAGCGACGAGCAGCGCCGAGGTCGATCCAACAGGCCAGTGAGCGTGGGCGCCGGCTCCCCACGTCTCCCCGGCCGTGGCGTTGCGCCTAAGCACCGATCGCGCCGCGGGCCGAGACCGGCAGCGGCGACTCGCTCCCGGGCTGCTTGGGCGGGATCTTGCTGATCGCCCGCTCAGCCAGCGCGGTGATCGTGAGGCTAGGATTCACCCCGGGGTTGGCCGAGATCGCGGCCCCATCGATCACGTACATACCCTCATACCCAAACACCCGGTGCTGCGGATCGATCACCCCCTCGGTCGCGTCACGACCCATGCACGCCCCGCCCAAGATATGCGCGGTGGTAGGGATATTGAGCGCGGTCTCGGTCACCATTGACCCAGGGAAGCCCTGAACCTTGTCCGCGACGGCGTTCGCAAGCTCGGTGGCCTCAGGGATCGACGCGGTCGGCGCTTGGCCGTGCTCGAGGTCGCTGCCCATGTGTTTGCGCAGCGCGCCCTTGCGGCGAAACCGGAGCGTGCCATCGGTCGAGCGCATGTACAGCAAGATGATCGTGTACTTGGCCCAGTCGGGCACGAAGTAGCTCTTGAGAAAGTGCAGCGGGCTGGTAAGCGCGCGGCCCATGGCCTGGAACAGCTTGACGATGCCCGGCGCGTTGCCGCCGACGTGGGGGGCCATCAACGTGCGAAAGAAGCCAGAGCCGGCCCCGTAGCGCACGACCTCGAGGTGTGACTGCTCGTCGGTCTGATAGATCGAGCCAATTGAGACGCCCTTGCTCAGGTCACGATCGCGGCGCTCGCTGACCACGCCGATCAGCGACTCCGAATTTGTGCGGATCCGCCGACCCACCTGTTCGGACAGCCGCGGCAGCGAGCGCTCGCGCAGGCGCAGCAGCAGATCCACGCTGCCCAGCACGCCAGCCGAGAAGATCACCTGCCTGGCGGTGTAGCGCCCGCGCTTGCGCAGCGCACCGAACAGGCCCTTGCCCTCCTTGGTCAGGATCTCGTAGCCGCCGCTGCCGTCCCCGGGCGCGAGCGGGCGGACGTCGATCACTTCGCAGTCCGCCCGCAGGTCGAGACCGAGCTTGCGCGCGAAATACAGGTAGTTCTTGTCGAGCGTGTTCTTGGCCCCGTGGCGGCAGCCGGTCATGCACGCCCCACACTTGATGCAGGCGGTTCGCTCGGGGCCGTGACCTTCGAAGTAGGGATCCGGCACGGTGGCCCCGGGCTCGGCTCCGTGTTCGCCCGTCTTGCCCCCATTCGGGCCCCCAGTCGTACCAAAGTAGACAGCGACATGCGTCGGCTCGAACGCCTCGGGCTGGCCCCGATCGGCGGCGATCTGCTTCAAGATCCGGTCTGGTGGGGTCAAGAACGGGACTTGCTCGGCCCCGAGCATGCGCCGCGCGACGGCGTAGTGGGGCGTGAGCTCCCGCTCCCAGTCGCCGAGCTCGGCCCAGGCCGGACTCTGAAAGAAGTCGCGCTTGGGGATCGGCAAGGTGTTGGCGTAGACCAGCGAGCCACCGCCGACCCCAGCGCCAGCGAGCACGGTCACGTGCTTGAAGAAGCGCATTTGAAAGATCCCGCGAAACCCCAGGCGCGGCATCCACAGCCAGCGGCGCAGGTTCCAATTGGTCTTGGGAAAGTCCTTGGCCTCGAGCTCGGCGCCCTTCTCCAACATCAGGACGTCGTAGCCCTTCTCGAGCAGGCGCAGGGCCGAGACGCTGCCGCCGAAGCCGGATCCGATGACGGCGAAGTCGTGGTCGAGGGGCATCGACCTCATTGTTAGACTTTTCCGCACGCCGTGCGACCCAGGGACCGAGGAAAATCGGTCCAGAGTGTGGCAGGCTGTGAGCCGCGAGCGATGCGCTGGATCCTGCTCATGCTGTTGACCGCCACCGCGTGCGCCGGGGCGACCCCCGCTCGCCCCGGAGCGTCCGACTCGTCGTCCGCTTCGTCGTCCGATTGGTCACCCACCCAGCCGCCGCAGCTCGATGATGGCTGGCCCGTCGCCGACGCGTCCGACAAGGGGATCGACGCGTCGATCCTCCAAAAAATGGCCAGTGACCTCGCCGATCACGACTACGTGCAGCTGCGCTCGATGCTGCTGGTGCGCAACGGTGCCCTGGTGTTCGAACTCTACGATCGTCCGTCGCGCGCCCGGGAGCTGCAGGATCTTCGTTCGACCACCAAGAGCGTGACCGGTCTGCTCGTGGCGGAGGCCGCGGCGCGGGGCCACCTCGACCTCGACGCGCCGATCTTGCCGCATCTCAGCTCGGATCCCGCGAGCTTCAGCGCCGCGTGGCAGGCCACCACCTGGCGTCAGCTGCTCACGATGCGCAGCGGCCTGGCGTGTGACGATCACGACCCCGCCAGCCCCGGCCACGAGGATCGGATGTATCGCTCGCGGGACTTCTCGGGGGACTGGGTGAAGTTCTGGCTGGCCGTGCCGCGCGAGCAGCCAGCCGGCCAAGACGGGCGCTACTGCACGGGCAACGCAGTCGCGCTGGGTCGTGCGCTGGCCAGCGCCGTGGGGGAGCCGGTCGACGCCTGGGCCGCGCGGGTCCTGTTCGAGCCGCTGGGGATCACCAGCGCACGCTGGGCCGAGTACGCTGGCGGCGAGGGGATCGACACGGGCGGTCACCTGCGGCTGCGCCCGCGCGACCTCGCCCGGATTGGCCAGCTGGTGCTCGAGGGTGGCTCGTGGCAGGGGACCACCGTGCTCGATCCGGGCGCGGTCGCGGTGGCCGTCACCGCTGACTCGACCGTCGACGGCAGCGACTACGGATTACTGTGGTGGGTGTCCGCGTTCGACACCGCTGATGGCCGCACGCTTCGGGTATGGGAGACCCGCGGGAACGGGGGCCAGCATGTGTTCGTGCTGCCCGAGCTCGAGCTCGTCGCGGTCTTCACTGGGGGCGCCTACAACCACCCCGACGCCGCGCTGCCCTACGTGCTGATGGCCCGCCACGTGCTCCCGGCCCTCGGCGTAGCTGTCACGGCGCCACCCGCGAATGGGTGAGTACGGCGGGCACAGGCCGGTGCTACGAGTCCCCGAACACGACCATGGCCAGCGACAGGTTCGCGTGCACGTTGCCGGCGTTGCCCGCAGGACCTTGTTCACCAAACGTGCACAGCCCCAGGATCGGGATGTCCCCGAGCACGCGAAGGTGCTCCTGCAGCGCGGCGTGCAGGTCGTCACCTACCGCAGTGGCACAGCCCGCGCAGTAGATCAGCAGCGCGGCCCGAACCTCGTGATCTTCGATCTTGGCCCGCTCGAGCGCGCGCTGCAGCAACAGGGCGATGCTGCCCGTCAGCCGCTGCGGATCGCTGTGCATTCGATACAGCCGCTGGCGATTGTTGACCCGGGCGAACACCGAGACCCCGCCCGTCTCGGCATGGATCTGCGCGGGGTGGATCGTCAGGTAGTGCATGCCCCGGCCGGTGTCGAGCCGCAGCCCGAGCGGGGCGAGGGCGCTCTCGGCCAAGATCGTGCCGCCGGTCTGGGCTTGCTCGGAGATGCTCTCACCTAGCCACTCGCGCAGCTTGGCCGCCGCGGGCTGACGGTCGAGCGAGAGCAAGCAGCGGTCGTCGGCCTGGGTGACCAGCGCGCTGTCGGTGGTCGCCGTGTAGGGGGCGAGCAGCGCTCCACCGCAGCGCAGCGAGCCGCACACGCCCGCGAGCGCGAGCGCGTCGCTGCGCACGGCGTCGTTGGTGATCACCTTCCAGTCGCCGCGCAGCAGGTCGTCGGCCGCGCTGCCACCAAACACGGGGACCCGCGGGAACACGTCGGCGACACCCGCGAGCAGCCCCTCTTCGGCGCCCGGGGCCGCGTTGAACAACAGCAGCTTGGGTTCGCTCGGCAGCTGGTCGCGGAGCTGCTCGGCCACCCGGCGTCCAACGGCGCCGGGATCGCCGTTGATGCGCGAGCCACTGACCGCGAAGTTGACACCCTCGGCCGCGAGCAGCATGACGCCCAGCGAACCGCTGGGACTCTTCAAGATGCCCCGCGAGCCAAGCAGGCCGATCGAGGTCGTGAGCCCGTGGAGCGGCACGTCCGGAAGTTGCTCGCGGAGTCGCGTGACCACGGCGTGGACGTCAAATCCAACGCTGGTGCCGAGTATCGCAAGACCCGGCTTCGCGCCGTCGAGCTGCGCGAGCGCGCTGGCCAGCGCTTCGTCGACAGCTTCGCGCTCCGAGGCCGCGACGCTGGTCCCCAACCCTGCAAGAAATCGTGTCATCGAGTGGCGAGCATTGCTGCTATATGGAGTGTATAGCAGCAATTGAGCGCGTGCGGCCGTCGTTATTGCGCAGCCCGAAATTGCGCAGCCCGAATTGGCGGAGCGCTCAGGCCGCCCAGCGCTGCGAGGAGAACGCGACAAACACGGCGACCCAGCGCTCGCGCAGCTTGACGTGCCCGTCCTCGACGATCTCCGGAAACCACAGGAGCAGGGCACCATCTTGCCAGGGACCGTCGCGCTCCGAGTACGCCGGGTCGCTGCCCTGATTCATGTGGACCCGGTAGATCCCAGTCGCCGGGCGGAAGCCAAAGTGTGGGTCCGGCTCGTGGATCGGACCAAAGCGCTCACCGAACGCGTAGATCAGGGCGTCTTCATCACGCAGCGCCCGGCCGACCCATAGATCCAGCAGCTCGTTGAAGTCGTCGTCGGGCCCCGGCACGTCCCACGGGAGCTCGGACATGCGCTCGCGCGAGAGCAGGTTCGCGCGGACATAATCGAGCGCCGCCCCGCCCGAGCTCGGCGGCTGACCACAAAACCCGAGCGGCAGCGCGCGGAGTCGCTCGAGCAGCGGGTGCTCGAAGCGATCGTCGATCAGGTACAGCAGCTGCGAGGGCCCGGCCGAGGAGCGCACGCTGATCGACACCCGGTAGTCCTCGCCATGGTCGACGGCGTGGACGTGGTAGTGCGGCGTCCGCCCACGGCCCTGGCGGCTGGCGATCGGGCGGGCCTTGAGCACGCCGTAGCGTTGGAGGGGCATGGGTCACTCTAACCGACTCGACCTGCTCGAATCTCCAAGACAGCCGGGCTCCGACCGAGTAGCATCCCTGGCAACCGTGAACATCGCCGCGCTGCTGCTGCTCGCAACCTTGAACCCGACCATGGATCGGGCTGACAGCATCCCCGGCCTGGTGATGCGCTCGGTGGTGATTGAGACCGAGCGGGTCCAGCAGCGGGTCTTGCGGGGCGACTACGAGCGGCCCGACGCCGTGGTGGTCGTCTACGTCGACCTCTGGCCGCGGCTCCTCAATGACGTCGCCCGTCATGTGTTGGCCAGCGACACCGAGCTGAGCGTGCTCTACCAGCTCGACACGGGCCGCGCCCAGGCCCGCGCCTGGGTTCGCGGGCTCGAGCGGCACACCCGGGCCTACGCGAGCCCGGGCCAGATCGAGTTCGTCGAGTTCGGCACCGACTCGATCTGGGTCCGCGACTGGGGCCCGCTGCAGCTCGCCGAGCTGGCCGACCGCCGGGCTCTGTGGCTCGACGCCGACTACATCGACGAGGACCGCGAGCACGACGACGAGGCCGCGCTCGAGCTGGCCCGGGCGCGTGGGGCCAAGATCGCGCCGCTCCCCCACGAGATCGACGGTGGCGCGTTCATCAGCAACGGCGAGGGCCTGTGCGTCCTGACCTTTGGCTACATCGCGTTCGAGGGCTACGGCGAGGGTGAGCTCGAGGACATGCTCGGGCAGCTCGGCTGCTCGGTCACCGCGATCGTCCCGACCATGTTGCGCGAGGAGACCAAGCACGCCGACATGATCGCGCAGTTCGTGAGCCCGACGCGGGTGCTGCTCGCCGAGATCGATCCCGACCTCGATCTCGAAGACTCGCTGCGCCTCGACGAGGCCGAGCTGGGCCTGCGCCGGGCCGGATCGGTGCTGGGTCTCGACCTCGAGGTGGTTCGCGTGCCGACTCCGCCAACCATCAAGAACATCACGCGCAGCTACGTCAACGGCCTGCGCCTCGCCGATCGCTTCTTGATGCCCCGCTACCCGCGACAGCCTCGCAGCATCGAGCGTGAGGCTCATGCGGCGATCCAGGGGGCGCTCGACGGCGTCGATGTCGTGCTGGTGTCGGTCGCCGAACTCGAGAATCTCGGCGGCGCGATCCACTGCGCCGCGCTCGGGGTGTTTCGCTAATCCATATCAGGCGCGCAGGCAGCCCAGGCTCACCAGCATCGTCAAGACCTCGAGCACGTCGGACTCGTGCAGCGACTGATCCGCGCACCTGTCCACCACCTCGGTCACGCTCACACGCGCGCTTTGATTGAGCAGCTCGAACAGCCCCACGGCCGCGGGGATCGACGCGCGGTCGGGCCACTGGAAGGTCCGCCCGCACACGCCGATAATCAGCTGATCCTCCCAGCGCTCGTACACGATCCGCGCACCCACGCGCCGTTGTAGCGAGGCGTCGCGCCCGACAAAGGCGTGCTCGTCGGGCAGCGGGAGCGCGGCCTTGCCCGCCAAGCTCAGGACCTCGAGAGCATTGACGACCTCGGCGTGGCCGCGCGGCGAAGCCCGATCAATCACCATGCTCAGCGACATCGACGGCCCCACCTGCGTGAACCCATGCACGTGGGTGCCCGGCCAGAACACGATGTCGCCAGGCCCGACGTCGACCTGCACGTCTGGCGGTTTGCGCGGGGTTGCGAGGCCGTTGGCGTCTTCGACCCAGCGCGAGTCGGCGTCGGTCAAGGTCAGCCCCTCCCAGAACATCGCCGTGCGCTGCCCCTGCACCACGTACTGAAACACCGCCTCCTGGTGTGGATCGATGTGAAACCCAAACGGGGTCAGCGAATAGTCACCAACAAACGCATTGTAGCGATAGCTGCGGGGGCCCGTCAGCTCCAGGACCGGGCCCAGCAAGGTCTGCAGTCGCTCGAGCGCGTCAAAGCTGGCCGACTCGAGGCCCGGGGCCTGCATCCCGAATTCACCCCCGAGCGCCGCGTGGGCGTCCTCGACCCACTGCGTGAAGCTGTGCTCCGTGGTCGGCAAGAACGGCGCGGGCTCGAGCAGCATCGCGCCCGACCGGTACATCTCGGCCGGGCGGCCCGGATCTGGCGCGCCGCAGCTGGGCAGTTCCTCGATGTCCAGCCCCCAGCTGCGCTTGAGCGCGTGGATCTTTTGTTGCGAGGAAGTGGCGCGCTCACGCGGGTGGACCCGCTTGATCCACTCGAACACCTCCTCGGTCTCGAACAGCGGACCTGCGCCGCGCAGCACCGCCGGGCTGCCGTCTTCATAGAGCGCTCGCAGCTGGTCGGCCACGCGCGCGAGCTGGGGGGCGAGGTCGTCTTGCCGCGTCACGCCCGTGGGTCTCGCAGCTTTGGCCGGCCGCGTAAAGGCATCGTGGGTGTTTGCGAGTACTCCCCTCCACGCTGGCGGTGTCGGCCCGCGCTGGGTGCGTGCTCACTCGATGAAGCGGTCCGAGAAGTCGCTCTTGGGGAAATTCCAGATCTTGATATTGTCGATCACCCCGTCGACGCCCTCCCAGTTGTGGCGCTCCCAGCCGCCAGAGACCAGCCGGCTGCCCAGCCTGAGCACCGCGCCGGGGTGCCAGTCGTGCAGGCGCGGGTCTCCGTAGCAGGCGGTATGCACCAGCGCGACCCCGTTGACGAACACCTGCAGGCGGTCGAGGGGTCCCGCCGCGTCGCCGTCCCAGGACAGGGCCAGGTGGATCGGCGCGGTCGTCGACCAGCCTGGGATCGCCGCGAGCTCGTGCACGAACACGCTGGCGGTCGTGCTTGCATCCAGCGCGCCGTTGTTGAGCCGGTTTTGCCGATCATTGAACGCCATGGTGAGATGTGTGTTGAACGCATCCTCGGGGATCCCATACGACAATATGTCGACCACGTGACCGATTGTGGCGTCCTCCCAGTCAGGTTGATACCAAAATTCAATGCTGCCCCGACGGCCCAGCTGCAGGCCGGAGAACGACACATAATTATCGGGGTAATTGGGGTTGCTCGGGCGCGGATCGGGGCGGAAACCATCGCCGTGCTGGGCCTGGAACCACGAGATATCACCCACGATCACGCCGTCTGGCCCGACCTCGCTGTGCGTCACCTCGCGCGCGGAGCCCAGCTTGTTCCACAAGAGCAGCCCGCGAAGTCCACCCAGGTCCACGTGAACATAGTTGCCCGCGCTCGGGCAGCCCGGGAAGCTCGGTCCGTTGACCCACGCTTGCGCGTGGCCGTGGGTCCATGACTGGACGTTGGCGTGGATGGCGAGCACGACCTCGGCGGCGTTGGCGACGTCCGCGGTCGCCAGGTCGACGACCACCTGGTGTTGATCCAGCGGCGGATTGAGCACGTAGACCGACTGGAACTCGGCGGTATTGGGGCAGCCCGAGTCCGTGCGGGGGATGTCCTCTGGAGTCTCGACCACCGCCACGCTGATCTGCTCGAGCTGCCAGTCTTCCCCCGGCATCACGCGCGCGTGCAAGCGGCCCTCGCTCAACCACACCCAGACCTCGCCGATGATCTGCTCGTCATCCGCGACCAGCGGCGCCGCGAGCATGTTGAGACCGCTCGGACCCAGGCGCGGGTTGAACACGATCGTCGTCGCGCGCGGCGTGCTGTGCCCTGGCCACACGCCCTCGCCCGTACAGCTCGGCAGCGCTGCCGCTGGGGCAAGCGCGAGCAGCATGGCAGCGAGCGCGGATTGTCTCATTACGCTGCTCCGCAGATCATTCGTTGCAGTACAGCACCGAAACATGACCCGGCAAACGCACGCCCGAGCCCTCACCCAGGCGCAGTCGCGCTGGGTTTGCGGACCCCAGGCGCTGCCGCCGGGACACGCGACAGTCTGCGCGTGCGCGGCTGCGAGCCTCTCAGGTCAGGATCGCGCCCGCTTGGAGGTGTTGCGACGGCCCTCGGCACGATAGACTGCGCGCGCGGTGAGCAACGATGAAGGCAACATGAGCGACGACCCGACCGCGCATTTGTTTGCGGCGCTCGAGCGCGGTGACTCGGGTCTCGCGTACGAGTTCGAGGGCGAGCGTCTGACCTGGGCTGATCTCGACGCGCGCGCGCGCAGCTACGCGCAGGCGCTGGCCGACGCGGGCATTGCCAAGGGCGAGCGCGTCGTCGTGTATGCGCAGACCTGCCTCGAGCTGATCATCTCGCTGTTCGGCAATTACTACCTCGGGGCGGTCCACGTCCCGGTCAACAACCGCTACCGCGAGGCCGAGCTCGCCCACATCCTCGCCGACTGCCAGCCCAGCGCGATCATCTGCGACCGCGAGGGTGAGTCGGTCATGGCGGGCGCGCTCGCGCAGGCCGGCCTCACGCGGGCGCCCGTGCGTGTGGGCATTGGCGACGGGGCTGTGGGCGCTGGGTTTGCGACCCTGCTCGACAGCTCGCCCGACCAGGCGCCGCCCCGCCCCGGTGCGCGCGACCCCGCGCTGATGATCTACACCTCGGGCACGACCGGCCCGAGCAAGGGCGCGCTATTGTCTCACGCCCAGGTCATCAACAACATGCGCGCGCTGACGGGCCTGTGGACCTGGTCGTCGCGCGATCGCCTGGTTTTGGCGCTGCCCTTGTTTCACGTGCACGGCCTGTGCATTGGGGTTCACGGCGCCGCAATTCATGGCATGGCCGTGCTGCTCGAGCGTCGCTTCGACGTCGCGGCCGTGATCGAGCGGTTTGGCGAGCATGAGCGCGGGCGCGCGAGCGTGTTCATGGGCGTGCCCACCATGTACACCAGCCTCGTCGAGCACCTGCGTAGCAACCCTGCGGCCGCGGCCAAGCTCGCCTGCGGGCGCATGTTCACCTCGGGCAGCGCCGCGCTGTCGGCTGATCTGTGGCATGAGTTCGCGGCCCTGACCGGGCAGCGGATCATCGAGCGCTACGGCATGACCGAGACGCTGATCACCCTGTCCAACCCCTATGTTGGCGTGCGCATCGCGGGCACCGTCGGCCAGCCCGTGCCCGGCTGCGACGCCGCCGTGATCGACGACGCAGGCGACGAGCTGCCGCCCGGCGAGCCCGGCGAGCTGATCGTGCACAGCAACGGGCTCATGGACGGGTACTGGAACCTCCCCCAGCAGACCGCCGCGACCCGGGTGATCGACCGTGACGGTCGGTTTTGGTTTCGCACGGGTGACGTCGCCTACGTGGGTGACCAGGGGTATTTTCATATCGTCGGTCGCAAGTCCGTCGACATCATCAAGTCGGGCGGCTTCAAGATCTCTGCCCGCGAGATCGAAGAGGTCCTGGCCGGGCACCCGATCGTGCACGAGGTCGCGGTGGTCGGGGTGCCCGACGAAAAGTGGGGCCAGAAGATCGTCGCGTGCGTGGTCCCCGACGCGCCGATGGCCGGGATCCTGGATGACCCGGGCCAGCTGCTGGAGTCGCTGGTGGCCCTGCACCGGGCGCTGCTGGCTGACTACAAGCAGCCGCGGGGGCTGTACCTGTGCGACGAGCTGCCCCGCAACGCGCTGGGGAAGCTGCAGAAGCACCGGCTGCTCGAGGCGATCGAGCGCGACGGGCTCAACGCAGAGCTGTAAGCCAATAAATGACAAGCATGACCGAACTGCGACCTGCAATCAGTTCGTCTGACGATTGCGGGTGTCGGTAATAGACTATTGTGGCGACAGTGCATGAGGCGCCGTCAGCTCGGGAGGTCCGCCTTGCCAAAGCTACATATCCACAAACACATGTTCGTCTGCCTGAGCGCGATTGCCGGCTTGGCCCTGACGGCCGTTGCTTGCGACGCTGACCCCAAGCTCGTCTCGCGAGCAGGGACGGGCACCGACGATATCATCTGGCAGCACTACAGTGGCCAGGTGCACTATTGGCCCCTGCACAAGGGCAAGCGGCTCGGCGGAATCGACATCTTCACCCCGGTTGGCAATGACTGGACCTTGCGCGGGGTCGGCGACGTCAACGGCGACGGCACCGACGATATTGTCTGGCAGCACAACACCGGTCAGGTCCACTACTGGCCAATGCAGGGCGGCCAGCGGCTCGGCGGAGTCGACATCTTCACCCCGGTCGGCAACGACTGGACGCTGCGCGGAGTCGGCGACGTCGACGGCGATGGCACCCACGACATCGTCTGGCAACACAGCAGCGGTCAGGTTCACTACTGGCCGATGTACGAGGGGCAGCGGCTCGGCGGGGTCGACATCTCCACGCCGGTCGGCAACGACTGGACCTTGCGGGGGGTCGGGGACGTCGACGGAGACGGCACCGACGACATTGTCTGGCAACACAACAACGGCCAGCCTCACTACTGGCCGATGCATGAGGGGCAGCGCGTCGATGGGATCAACATCTACACTCCGGTTGGCAACGACTGGGCCATGCGGGGGGTCGGCGACGTCGACGGTGATGGTACGGATGACATCGTCTGGCAGCACAACAATGGTCAGGTTCACTACTGGCGGATGTACGACGGGTACCGCACGGCGGGGATCAACATTTTTACGCCGGTTGGCAATGACTGGCGCCTCGCGGGGGTTGGCAACGTCGACTAGTCGCCAGCGGGTCTGGGCTGGGGCTCAGGCACACAGCTCATTGTGCAGTTCGGGCCGGTCGCGCCAGTGTTGCTCGGCTGCCGCGATGTGTGCCAAGAACCCCGGCCGCACCCACTTGAAGCGCCGCAGGACGCTGTCGTCGTCCTCCTGCTTGATATACAGCCCTTCCATGTCGTCACAATCTTCGACCATGGATGGATCCGGACACCGCTCGCGCCAATCTACTGTTTTGTAGGCCGACGCGCCGACGAGCGCATGCAACTGCGCGATGTCGTCGATCGGCCCCTGATGCAGCACAGGAACGGAGCTACGGAACCCAGGCGGAAGCCGCTCGACCAGCGGCCGCCTGCGCACCGTCGCCAAGAACCGCTGCTCCTCGCGGTCGAACACGTCGTCCTCCAAGAAGTAAGACGGCAGCGCGTCATAGAAGATCGAGTGCGTGTGGTGGGCCCACTCGCCATACAGCACATAGCGCGTCCCGAGCACGTCCCACAGCCCGTCGAGCTGCTCGCTGGCGAGCTGGTCGAGGCGGCGAAAGTCCCGACGCAGCGGCGGGGACTCGAGGATCGTGCGTCGCGTGAAGATCCGCAGCTCCGCCTGCTCGTCGAAGAACAGACCGCAGTGGCTGCCGTCGACCTTCTCCTCCACGACCACGTCGTGACCCGCGACCTCGGCGAACGAGCAGCCGTGCCGGGACGCGCGCCCGCCCGAGTCGCCGAGGTGCAAGGTGCGTGGGTAATCGGGGATCGACATCACGACCACGAGTCCTCTCGCAGGGTCTGCGGTGTCGCGCGCAGACCGTAGGGCAGCGCTCGATCCAGACCCCCATAGTAGGCCAGCACTTCGTCCTGCGCGCCGATCACCAGCCAGCGATGCGCCTCCGAGGTCTCGGGCCACTGCATGGTGTCGAGCTGGCGAGCGAGCACCGCCGGCGGAACCGGGTGGGCGCGGTCGCGGTTGCGGCTGGCGTACTCGCGCTCCGAGCGAGGGAAGCTGACGATCGTGACCAGCGCACCGTAGTTGCGGGCGAGCTGCGTGACCGCGTCGCGGAAGTCTCGACGCAGGTTGGTCGCGTCCCACACCAGCTTGGACTTGGCTCGCAGCGCCACCCGCAGGCGCTCGTTGGCCAGCTGACGCACGCGCCCGTTTTGGGACTGGTCCGCTCGACTTCCCAGCTCTGCGCGGATCTCATCGAGGCTGATCAGCGTGTGGTCGCCCAGATGCCGCTCGATCCAGCTCGACTTGCCCGAGCCGCTCGGCCCGACGGTCAGCACCAGCTCGGGGAACGGCTCGCGGAACCGATAGCTGCGAGCCAGGCCCTCCTCGATATGTGTGATCTGGCCCGCGCACAGATCCTCGAGGAATTGCCCGTAGCTGATGTCCCGCGTCGCGGGCGAGAACGCTTGCAGCTGTTCGCAGAAGCGCCCCCGCCAGGACGGCGAGTCCTCGCCGAAGCGTCGCCACGCGCCGTGCTCTTGCGCGAACAGCCCGAACATCTCGATGTGCTCGACCTGCTGGGCCTGATCCACGCAGCGACGACCGAGCATGTCCGCGAGCTCGAGCCAGTACAGCAGCTCGGGATCGGCCGAGTGGGCCAGGCGCAAGTACGGACCGCGGTCCCGACCCTTGACGACCAGAAACTTGGGCGTGACGTGGTAGCCGACCAGGTCGAGCACCGACTCGACGATCGAATAGGAGAGCCCCTGACTGACGGACTCCATCAATCGCGGGACCAAGTACGACCGCCCCTGCAGCTCATGACGCGGCGCGGCGATACGCGAGACACCCTGGATCTCCATCTCGCGCGTGGTGGCTGGCTTGGCGATGTCGTGCAGCGCCGCGCCCAAGATCAGCGCGGTGCGGCGATCACCTTGGATATGGGCAGCCCGCGACGCGAGCAGCTCGTAGAGTTCATCGAGCACCATGCCCGTGTGGATGAAGACGTCGCCCTCCGCGTGCCACCCAGGATCTTGCGGGGTGTCGACCAGCTGCGTGAGCGCGGGGATGTCCGCACCGAGCGCGTCGACGAACGCCGCGATCGAGGGGGTCGCCCCCGCCTCGATCGTGGCCACGAAGTCCATGAAGTTCATCGAGGCCTTCACGACGCGTCCTCCTCGTCCGGCCCCTCGCTTGGGGCCGCGAGCTCGTTGGGGACCACGGCCTGGTGCATCCAGTGCGTGTCGGTCTGGACATGATCCGCGCGGACCCACTTGGCGACGCTGCTGCCAAACTCCGCGCGCGTGAAGCTGGCGGCCAACCGGACCACGTAGCCTTCGCTGCGCTCGAGGTCCTGCTCGAAGCTCTCGAACCACTTCGGGTCGAAGATCCCATCGAACAGCGTGGGTACGACGTCGAGCCCGAGCAACGCCGCCCACTCGAGCGTGCTGTCCCAGTCCAGGCAGCGCTGCTGCTCGTCCCACACACCGAACAGCATGAAGTAGCTCGGAAGGCCCGCATAGGCGACCGAGTGGCGGGCGAACAGGTTCTCGCCGCACAGCCGCCAGCCGTCGGGGATCTGATAGGCGATGCGCCCGTGCAGGGCCTTGACCCAATTGCGCGAGGGGTGATGGCGGCTGTCGACCGACCGCGCGTGCAGGTGGTCGTTGTACAGGGTGGTGTTTTCACCATCCATCTTCTCGGTGACGATGACGCGCTGGCCTGTAAAGGCCTCCACGCTGTCAGCGATGAGGTCGTCGGTTGTCGCCCCCGGCGACCACGGCAGGTGGCGCGTCCGGGGATATTTGTGGCGTTGCATGCTTGTTTCTCTCCAATGAACTGCGAATCATGGCTCTCGAGCCGCGATTCAAACTCCGCAAATGCGACCTGCGAGCTGTCCCGGGCGCTACGCGGAACAAAGGGCAGGCTTTGGGAGCTGGAGAGTTACAATTCGGACCACGCTGGGCGCCGGGCTGCGACGCGGACGCGAAGGTAGCATGGGGTGCAGGCTGTGCAACACAGCCCGCGAGCTTGGCTCGTGCCACACCGCGCGGCTACCCCGCGGTTGGCGTGCCGTTGGCCGGCGGGGCGCATCGCGGACGGGTCAGCTGCCGCACAGGACCCGTCAGGCGCGATGTCGCCCCGAACTTGCCCAGCCCCGTACCTCCGAGGCTTCCGAGGCTTCCGAGGCTTCCGAGGCTTCCGAGGCTTCCGAGGCTTCCGCGGAAGCCTGTGATTGGGGTGGCCGAGTGGTCGCTGACTCTGCCGGGGAAGGGAATGCTTCCGCGGGAGCCTGCACTTCGTTGGTCGACACGGAGAACCCGGTGCTGCCCGCGTTTCGTGGGTATCGAAGGCTCGGAACCGGGTGATGAGCGCCTGTTCGGCCCCGTCAGTCTGCGCGGTGAATGCAGCGATCTCGTAGCCCAGGGATCACAGCTGATCTCGCATCATGGAGTTCTCCAATGCCGGGCTCTGACATCTGACTATTCTACATGACTCGCTGTTCAGGTTCAGGGTTTCTGGCCAAGCGGCCGGGATTCTGCGCTGCAGCTGAGCGTCGACTCGATCCATTCTTGCGTGGGATCAGTTTTCGGGCTTTGCGTACGTCAGGCGGGCTTGGGCCGCGAGGGTGGCTGAGGCACCGATGCGCGAACCTGCACGATCCCGAAGCTAGCCTTCAGGTCTGGTGGAGTCTGGTGAGGTCGGATGGAGTTGGGTCATGTGCGCCTGCACAGTTGTGCCTGGAGTCGTTCAATGCCTCACTAGGCAGCAACTGAGTCGATCGGACGGGTGACCTGGACGGCACATACCTGCGAGGGATTCCTCACGGAGGTGCGCGGTTCGCAATGTGTCCTTTTCTTGATACGGTAACTACACGATGAATCACCTTGCTCGAAACGGGTGTTCAAGGATGGCTCGGCATCCGCTGTACATTCGTTGGGCCTTCTCGTGCGTAGTACACGCTGGTGCGCTCGTGCTGGCTTGTGGTGGCGGCTTCGAACCGTTGCCCGACAATGGTGACACGACAGGAGGGAGTGACGGCGATGGCGGGATCGACGAAACCATGGAACTCGATGGAGGTGGGAAAGGCCGCATCTATCCTCCCGTTCAGTTCGGCTCGAGCGATGCGGTGGTAATCGGTGCACCAAGGAGCACGTTTCAGGGAGTCGTGCGCGCCGGACAGGTAATGACTCTCATCGATGACGACAGTACAGGTCATGATATTCCGGACGGGGTCCCTTTCAGAATTGTTGAAGATCAGAGTGATCAGAATTGCCCAAACGGTCACAGGTTTGCTTGGGAGCTGGGGGCAAATCGTCAACTTGGCTCAGCACTGGCGTTCTATGTGGAGGATGCCGGATCGCCTCACAGTGGCTATGCAGGGCAACTCGCAACGTCGGCCTCGACCGCGGCGAACAACTCGGGGCGCGCGCTACTCTACCGCTCATGTCGAAGCTGCGCCATATTTCCCCGGCCAGATGGCGAGGGGGCGGCGGCCAGTGGCCGCTTTGGTGCCAGTATTACATTTGGTTTCTTCGGAGATCCAAGTGACGAGTTGACTGAAAAGATGATCGTCGGAAGTCCCTTTGCCGGGGATGGGGTTGTCGCCGTCCTTGATGAGGCAGTCTATCGACACTATGAAGATTCCATGTTCATTTCTGGGGGGACTCTTACTGGGACCCGAGAGTGCCAGTGCGACTTCAACTCGGAGGTCGGCAGTATCAACTGCAAGCCATGGAGCGAAATTCTCAATGGGACGTTTAACAACGAAGAGTTTGGCGCATCGTTGAGTGTCGCTGATTTTGACTGCAGCGGAGTCGACGATCTATCGGTTGGTGCCCCGGGCGCTCACTTGCCGGTTCAGGGTGGAGGGTTTCGAGAGGAGGCGGGAGCGGTCTATGTTTATGCCAATGCGCCGCCCGACATCTCGGGGGGCGCGACGATTCTGAGGCAAGGAGCTCTCGAAGTTGGCGGGGACCCCGAACCCGGCGACCGCTTTGGTGCGACGCTCATCGCGGGAAACTTCAATGGCGCGCGGCTTTCGGTCAGCCAGCGATCGTGCTTTGACCTTGTCGTCGCAACCCCTGGCGAAGATGAAAGCATGGGTGAAATTCAGGTTTTTGAAGGCAGTCCCGATGGCTTCTTGTTTACGGGGCCGATCATTCATCTCGAGGACACCGGCCTGAGCGCGGGTGACCCAGGAGATCGGTTCGGCCACGCGATGACGGCAGGCGATTTCAACCGGGATGGCTTTGACGACCTGGCCATCAGTGCTCCTGGTGATTCCGTAGGTGGATCGGTCGTGGTGATACCTGGATCACCCAGCGGGCTTCGTGTCGACCTCGCTACGTTGTGGACTCAAGATGACAACGAGAACGAACCCGGCGACGAGGCGGGATTTGCGCTGTCGTGGACCCGCGGTCGCGTGGCCGGACCACGTAGCGACGTCACGGAGATTCTCGTCATCGGCGTTCCGGGAGAGGACAACGATGCTGGCATCGTTCTCGCCGCGCGGTTTTCGTTCGATGACAAGAACATGCTATTTTTGGGAAGCGGCCCCACATGGACCATGGCAGACTTTGGTGGCGCTGTATCCCCGGGGGACCGTTTCGGAGAGACCCTCATGCCAGCACGCGCGATGCCCATGCGCCCCTGGGAGTTCCAACCATGACAAGCATCAGGCCAACACCGACGCTCCTCTTGCTCGTGCTCTCGAGCTGCCTGTTGGGTTGCAATCAGCGCCCGCTCGACCCTGACAGCACCGAAGCCGACGCTGGCATGCCCCCCGACGTCGGGGGCGTCATGGGCGATCCATGGAATTGCGGCGAGGAACAACTCAGCTGCGTCGGACCGCTCGGGATCGGAGACTGCATCGATGGCAAGTGCCAAGGCCGGCTCTCGACATGCTGGGAGTCAGGTGCCAGCTGCACCGCTCTGTGCGAGGAACTCGGCGCGAGCTGTGACGCAAGCTGTGAGGGGGCCGCCGCCTTCGGATGGGCGGCTGAAACCGAGAACGAAGCACTTGCCATGTGCGTGGAGCCGTTCGATGAGGGGGCGTCGCCCTTGTCGGTCACCTGCGAGCAACCCCTACCGTTCGCCGACTACTCGGCCATCCGCTGTTGTTGTCGCTGAGAAACTGTGCCGTTTGCACGTGCGGGTTATGACGCCCAGGTGGTGAGCGCAGCCGGTCAGAAGCGCGTCAGCTCGTCGCGCTCGGCCGGACTCGGCATGTACATCCCCAGCGGGTCATCGTGGCTTTCATCGGCCCCAACGAGCACGTTGGGCAGGCGCGCACGCAGGCGCGTCGTGGCTTCGGGGTCCGTGAACGCGTCGAGGATCACGACACGCTCGATCTGCGCGAAGGATTCGGCGTGATCGAGCAGCGTCCGAATGCCCCGCTCGCTCAGGTCGCTCTCCACGAGCACGAGCGAACGCAGCTGGGTGAGCCACGGCGCTCGAGCGAGGCTCTCGAGGACTCGATCACAGTGAGGCTCGACCCACGCGAGCAATAAGTGCTCGAGCCCGCGGGAGCAAGACCTTTGGCCAATCGATGCGGTAGGGCCCCAGCAAATGCAGGGTCTCGAGCGAGGGCAAGCGAAAATCGACGAGCTTGCAGGGCCGGTCACCGTACTCGCCGCCGCCCAGCTTCAGCTCACGCAGCCCCGCGTGCGTGGCCGCGCCGACCAACGAGGTGTGCAGCTCGAGCCGCTCGAGCGCCGGGAGCTGATCGAGCAGCGCCTGAATCGGCAACATCGGGAGCTCGTAGGTCATCCGGTCACGGTGGGAGGTGCCGAGGGTCAATCGTCGAATCGTCGGACGCCGCTGCGCGAGCAGGTGCTGCGTAGCCCGCAGGTGCACGATTGTGTCGACATGCGAATATACATGGAAATCGACGAGCACCCGCGCGAGCGGGAGCTCGAGCAACGCTCGCACCAATGCGTCATACTTGACGATGTCACCGCCTCGGTCGTGGATGCGCGCGCCGATGATCATGCCGAATTGCCGATCGAGCTCGATCACGTTCTCGAAGCGGTACTCCCCGAGCGCGCCCGCCAGCGTCGCGCCCAGCAGCTCGCGCGCGCGATGTTCCTCGAGCTGAGCGATCCCCATTTGGAGCATCTCGCGTTTTGCGTCCGACTCGGCGCCGGCGAGCGCGAGCCCCATCGCGAGCCGCTGGCCGAGCAAGGGCTCGACCCCTTGCAGGAAGTCGGAGTAGACGGCCCAGTGATCGAGTTGGCTCGGATCTCGTGCGATCGCGCGCTCGAGCGGCTCGGCGCGCGAGAGCGACTCGCGCCGGGCGGGGTCGAGTTCTTCGACCTCGACCCAACCTCGGCGAAGACGCGAGCGAATCGCTTGGTTGATCGCGCTGCGGGCCGCGGACGCGCGCGGATACTCGCGGTGCTCCTCAGTCGGCTGCAATCCGTCGATGTATCCGTACCTGAGCTCGCGCTCGCGCCCACGCAGACGAACGGCCCAGAACTGGTCGTCCGCCCCGGTCCGTGAGCCTCGCTCGAAGCGCCGCCATTCACTCATCTCGCGAGTATCGCCGATGTTCCGGCGCAGATCAGGGTGCAGGAGGCGGCGGAGAGAATTCGGAGGAGCCGGACTGGCAGTGGTCGGCCGGGACACAGAGGGTTCGGACTGGGAGTCGTTCTGGTCAGCCGGTCTGGCCGAGCCGAAGTGGCGCTGTACGCATGTTCAAGTCACGATGTTTCGCCGAATTCCGGTCACCGAAGCCTACGCGCGCACCAACGCCCTGTTCGACCATCTCTCGCCCGGGACCGCGCTGTGGCAGTCGGCCGACCCGACAACGCGTTGCCAAGCGGACCCTCGCGCGTGCTGGTATCGTCCCCGTCGCGCATGGACGTCGTCCTCCTCACCAGCATCCTCAGCAACACCAACCGGCTGTACCGGCCGTGGGGTCCGTACCAGCTCGCGTGGTACCTGCGCGAGCACGGCTACCAGGTCCAGGTGCTCGACTTCCTGCACAAGTTCGAGAAGTCCAAGATCCTCGAGCTGGTCTCCAAATTCATCGGCCCCGAGACCAAGATCGTCGGGTGGAACTGCATGTTCATGCCCGGTGACGAGAAGTGGTGGATCAAGCTGATCTGCGAGGAGATTGTCCCGGTGCTGCGCCGCCGGTTTCCCCACGTCAACTTCGTGACCGGCGGGGCCGCGGTCCACCAGGTCAACCGGCTGTATCGCAACCGGCGGGTGTTTGACTATCTGTTCTACGGCCACGCCGAAGACACCCTGCTGGCGTTTTGTGAGCACGTGTATCGGGGCAAGACCCTGCCCGACACCGAGATCGTGCTTGGCAACAAGGTCATTCGTGAGACGGTGCCGCTGCCGCATCTGCGCAAGCGGTTCAAGATCGAGGAGTGCGCCCATATCTGGCACGAGCGCGACTGCATCGTGCCGGGTGAGAGCTTGCCGATCGAGATGGCGCGGGGCTGCATCTTCAAGTGTAAGTTCTGCCGGTATCCGTATATTGGCAAGAGCAAGAATGACTTTGGTCGGCGCATCGAATTCGTGCGTGACGAGATCATTCAGAACCACGAGCGGTTCGGGACCCACAACTATTACATGCTGGAGGACACCTTCAACGACAGCAACGACAAGGTCAACGCCTTCGCCGAGATGTCGCAAAAGCTGCCGTTCCGCATTGGGTTTGCCGCGTACCTACGCCCTGATCTGATCTGGAGCTTCCCCGGGCAGGCCGAGCAATTGCGCGCCGCAGGCCTGGTCTCGGGGTTCCTGGGGGTCGAGAGCCTGGGCGAGCAGAGCAGCCGGCTGATCGGCAAGGCGTGGAGCGGCCAGCACGCCCGCGCGTGGCTGCCCAAGCTCTATCACGACATCTGGCAGGGCCAGGTCACGTTCCGCACCAGCTTGATCATTGGGATCCCGCCGGACACCCGCGAGGACTTGTACGCCACCCACCAGTGGGCCGTGGACAACGGCCTGCCCAACTGGAAGTGGCACGTCCTCAACGTCAACCGCGACCACCAGAGCGGCTGGATCAGCGAGTTCGACAAGAACGCCGACAGCTACGGGTTTGACTGGTACACCGAGTACGGCAAGACCCGGTGGAAGACCGCGGTCATGACCTGGCGGGACGCCAAGAACCTCCAGGCCGAGCTCGAGACGCTCGGCAAGCCGCACCAGATGCAAGATTGCTGGGGGCTGATCGAGCGCGGCACCTTTGGCTACGACCTGGCCGAGGACAAGCACCTGCTGATCGTGAAGATGGACCGCAAAGACGCGGCCACGCGGCGCGGTCAGTTCCTGGACGCGTACTACGATCGGGTGATGGCGCTGCCAGCGTAGGGCCTAATTGTGCCGCAGCTGCGGCAGCTCGGTTCGGATCGCCTGCTCGACCTCGTTCCACAGCCGGATCCGGGCCTCGAGGGCCTCGATCGCGGCCTGCTCGGCCTCGTGGATGTGGACCGGGTCATGCTCGCAGAGCGTCTCGACCAACGTAATCGCGGCCGGGCCATGGTGCTCGCCGTCGACCTCGATGTGCCGCTGTAGATAGTAGTGAAACTTGGGCGCCACGACCTCCGAGAGCTCGAGCCGATCGGCGATGTGCTGGAACATCTGCGGGATCACCTTCTCGCGGCCAAAACAGAACGCGGCGGCGATGATGTGGGGCTCGCCAGTGTCGATGAATTCAAAGGTGCGGTTCATGAAGCGCAGGCTGGGCGCCGGGACGTTCATGTTCTCCAGCGCATATTTGACGCCGTCGGTGGTGACGCAATTGACGAAGTCCTCGAGGCTGGTGGGGTCGGCCCCGACCTCGAGCATCGCCTGACAATAGAGATCATGATGGCTGATCGAGCTCTCGCCATCCATGTCGATGTCGCTCTCTTCGGACAGCACGATCTCGTTGATTAGCCGGGCGGCGCCGCTGCGGATCCAGCGAGTGGGCACCCAGCAGGTGGTGCTGGGGCAGACATAGTGCTGCAGGCCCTTGGCCAGGCTCATGAAGTCCCACACGGCGAACACGTGGTGCTCCATGAACACGTGGAGCGCGTCAATGCTGTTGATGACGTCACCGCTGAGGAGCGGGTGCGCGTAGAGCTGCTCTGTCTTGGCTTTGATCTTGCCGAGTGGGAGTTTCATGATGCACTGGAGTCCGTAGAGGGTGGGGCCGCGAGCACCCGCCGAAGCCAGGCCTCGAGCGTGATCAGCAGCCAGATCTTGGGCCCCCGTCGCTCGCGCAGTCCGGTCGTCTTGGGGCTCAAGAGTCGCTCGAGAAACGTGCGCTCGAAGATGCCGAACTTGGGCAGGCCGTCGAGCAGGCGCTCGTGTGCGTAGTTGCGCAGCGGGCCGTAAAACCATGACTCCACCGGGACGCCCATGCCGCTCTTGGGGCGGTCGAGGATCGGGCGCGGAAGCAAGTCTTCTACGGCGGCCTTGAGCAGGTATTTCTCGACCGCGCCGTGGAGCTTGAGCTGCGGCGGGATCGTGAACGCGGTCTCGACCACGGGGCGGTCGAGCAGCGGCGAGCGGCCGCGCACGCCAAAGCTGCCGCTCAGCGCGTCGACCTTGGGCAGAATGTGGTGACCCGCCTTGAGCACCAAATTCATCATCATCAGCTTGTTGACGAAGGTGCCCCAGCGCGGATCTGCGAACAGCGGGGCGAGCTCGCTCTCGAGCACGTCGCCAGCGATGCGCTCGCGGGCCTCGGCCGTGAGCAGCGCTGCGATGTCGTCGTAGGCCCGCTCGTGCGCGCGCAGGTAGGTGCGCTCGCGCTGGAAGCGCTCGCCGGGCCGGTTGCGGGCGTCACCGTAGAGCTCGGCCAAGACCATGGGAAGGTTCTTGGGGCCGCCAAAGCAGGGATCGCCGCCCTCGCCGTTGAGCAGCACGCCGACGTGCTGGGTCGCCTCGCGAAACAACAGGCCGTTGGGCACGGACAGCGGATCGCCGACCGGTCGGTCGAAGCACGCGGCGACGTCATCCATGTGGTGGACGACGGCGGCGGGCGAGATCTCGAGGATCGTATGATCGGTCCCGCAGTGCTCGGCGACCATCGTGCTCCACGCCAGCTCGTTGGGGTATTTGTCGCCAAACGAGATCGAGAAGGTCTCGAGCGGGGCCTTTGAAACGTGGCGGGCGACCGCGACGACGAGGCTCGAGTCGAGGCCGCCCGAGAGGCTGCAGCCCATGCGCTCGTGCTGGTTGAGGCGGCGCAGCACGGCGGTCTCGATCCGCTCGCGCAGCTCCTGGCGCAGCTGATCAGCGTGCGAGACCGGCAGCATCTGGGTCTCGCCTGGGGGCGACCAGTACTGGGTGCGCGTCACTCCGCCGGACGTGAGCCGGACGATCTCGCCGGGCATCACTGCCCGGATGCCGTCGACGAGGGTCCGCTCGCCCGGCACATAGGCGCAGGCCAGGTACTGGGCGACGCCGACAGGGTCGATGGTCCGCGGCACCAACCCGGTCGCGAGCAGGGCCCGGACGGTCGAGGCGAACACGTACCCGGCGGGGGTCAGCGCGTAGAACAAGCTGCGCTCACCGATCGGATCGCGCGCGAGGCACAGCGCCCCGTCGGCGTCGACCCACGCGAGGGCGAACGCACCGTCGATCTCGCGCAGTCCCTCGGCGCTGCGGCGGGTGGCGAAGGCCTCGGTCGAGGCGACGGGGCGGTCTCCCAGCCAGCACGCGTCGTAGTCGGCGACGAGCTGACCAGGTTGACCGCCATCGAGCACGCTGGCCTCGGCGCCCAGCGCTGTGATCAGGGCATCGCGCGGGCCGGGGGCGAGGGGACGCGCGCCGCCGCCGATCCGACCGACCGGACGGAGGCGCTCCGCGTCAAAGCTCCCGGGTGACGCCGCGACCACGCGCGCGGGCATTAATCGAGCTCCTCGCCCGCGGCGATCCGCCTGTGCTTGCCAGGGCCGAACAGCAGCTTGTCGGTGTAGACCTCGCCCACGCGGGGGCCTTCGGGCTCGTCGAGCAGCGCGCCGTAGCGGCGGCTGGCTCGGAACAGCCGCCGCATCACCTTCTCGGGGCGGACCACGGCGAAGTCCAACATGTGGCGCGACAGCCACTCGGCGTCGGGGTCATTGGAATCATTGGCGTGGCCGACGGGATCGAGCGGATGCCACAGATCGCTGTAGAGCTCGCGGTGTGCGGGCATCAGCCCGGCGTCGATCACATAGCCGTGCTCACGAAACCACCCATCCTCGGTGACCAGCCGGCGCGCCATCGCGCAGCCCTCGACCGAGGCGTCGTGGATCGCGATCACGATGATCTGCGGGTTCTTGCGCAGCATGCCGCGGATCATCTCGAAGCGATCGGCCGGGTGACCATCGATCGAAAGCACCGCCGAGTTGGTCTCGAAGTGGAAGTTATTGCAGAGCAGGAAGTCGACGATCCACGCGTGGTCGGTGATCACCACGCGATCGAACGAGTAGTCGCCAATATCTGCCTCGCGCAAGGTCGGGGCCCCACCCTGGGTCGGCCACGGCGTCACCAGAGTCTCTGGCGCCCCGTGCACGGCCAGCCAGCGGCTCCACAGCGAGTCGAACAGCTCGCGCGCGACCGGGCCAATGGTCCGGCGCAGGTCGTAGTAGAGCTGCTCGGCGGTGAACCGGAGCTTGCCCTCGGCCGAGGCCCGGTCGATCACGCGGGCAAACATCTTGTCCGCGATGACGTCCCCGGCGCGAGGCGAGAACGCGATCTCGCTGCCGCAATTGGGGCAGCGCTTGTCTTCGGCCGGGGCCGATCGCCAGGCGTTTGTGCCTTTCCCGCATCGAATACAATTCATGGTACGCCTCGCGCTTTTCCACGCCGATCAATGTAGGCGCGCATCCACAGTTCGAGCATCAGCAGCGCCCACAGCTTCTCGCCAATCCGGCGGGGTCGCAGCTCATGTGAGATGTCCCGACCCGCCCGCAGTCGTGACACGTAGGCCGGCTGAAACAGCCCGCGCCGCTCGAGCGAGTCGGGGCCGAGCAGCTCGGTGGCGACGTCGCGCAGCGGGCCCAGCACCCAGTCGGTCGTGGGCACGCACATGCCCGACTTCTGGCGCCAGACGATCTCGTCGGGGAGCCGGCCGGACATGGCCCGCTTGAGCACGGCCTTCTCGCACACGCCCTGCAATTTGTGGCGAGGGCTGAGGGTGAACGAGGCCTCGGTCAGGGCCCGATCGAACAGCGGCGAGCGGACGTCCAGGCCAAAGCTGCCCGCGATCCGCTCGGCCCTCGGCATGATGTTGTCGAAGCCCTTGATCGCAATGTCGGTCTTGCGCAGCCGACCCATGAACGTGGTGAGGTCTTCGCTGCCAAGCTCGCGCTCGAGCAGCTCGAGGCGCTCGTCGCCGTCGCCCATCTGCGCGCGGATGTCGGCGGCGAACTCGTGGGTGTAGAGATCGTCCTCGAGCCGGTAGAAGCGGTGGTAGGCGCCGAGGTAGGCCTTGGCGCGGCTGTGGGCGCTGGGCGTGGGCGTGTAGACCTCGGCGGCGATCATCGGCTTGTTGGTCCACCCGCCGAACAGCTGATCCCCACCTTCGCCGTTGAACACCGCGGTCAGGCCATCGCGGCTGGCGGCCCGCGCGAGCAGGTAGTGCGGCCCGGTCACGCCGTCGCCAAACGGGAGGTCCATGCGCCACGCGAGGTCAGGCAGGATCGGCGCGACCGCGTCGGGCCGGGCGTCGACCAGGCTGAGCGGCAGGCCCAGCGACTGCGCGACCAGCATGGCCTCGTCGCGCTCGACGCTCTGCTCGCCAAAGTCGAGGGTGTACGCACGGACCGGGACGTCGAGCTCGTGCAGCCACCGGCCGATCGCCGACGAGTCCAGGCCGCCCGACAGGTACAGGCCGATCCCCTGCGCGGTCGGCAGCCGACCCTTCACCGCGGCTTGCGACAGCGCCTCGACCATGGCCGTGGCGGCTGCGTCGGCCTCGAGCTCGGGATCGAGGGCCTCGACCAGGCGCAGGTACGGCCGCTCGGTCCACGCGCCATCGTGCAGCTCGACGACGCGGCCGGGCGAGACCCGACGAACACCTCGCACGGGCATGCGATCGCCGGCGACAAACGAGAAGGTCAGGTAGCTGTGGATCGCCCGTGGATCGATCTCGACGGGCAGGTCCGGGATCGCCAGCAGCTGCTTGAGCTCGCTGGCGAAGTAGACGACGCCGCGATGCTCGACCCAGTAGATCGAGCGCAGCCCAAACGGATCGCAGATGATCGTGAGCCGACCCGCGTCCGCGTCCCAGGCCGCCGCGGCGAAGCTGCCGTCGAGGCGGTTGCGGGTGGGGTCCGGGCTCGACACGCACGCCAGGATCGCGGCGGCCGGACAGGCCACGCTGGGCGAGAGGTCGCCGGCACACGCGACCGCATAGCGGCCGCGCTCGAGGATCGACGCTGCCTGCCCGGGCCGACCGCGCCAGGTTCGGTAGCCGAGCGCGGCGCCCGGCAACCACGCACGCTCGACCTGGTCACCGCGGTGGCCGATCGCGTCGAGCATGAGCTCGAGGGTCGCCGGGTCGGCCTCGCCGACCCATCCGCAGATCCCGCTCAACGCCGCCCCATTGTCATGCCAGCCCCGGATCAGCCCAGCAGTCGCAGACGAAATTCCATGGCGATGCTGCGGTTGCCGACTTCTTTGGCGGCGGCTTGCGCAGCGAACTGGGCGGTGCGGGCGAGCTCGACGATCAGGCCGTCGATCGCGTCGGCTTCCGGGTCGTCGGAGCAAGTGGTGCTCTCGGCGTCGAGCCGGCGCAAGGTCGCGAGCGCGGCTGTCGCCATGGCCAGCGCCTCGGCGCCGCCGGAGTCGGCCACGGCGTCACGGATCTCCGGCTCGCTCAGGGTGTCGATCAGGAGCACGAGATCCTCGGCGTAGCTCTGATCGTCGCCGCCCGGCTGCGCGGTCTCGGTCAGGACCCGCTTGATCACCGTCATCACGTCCTCCGCGTCGGGCCCACCCGTGGCCCGGAGCCGCCGATAGGTCGCCGACAGGACCGAGCGGGCCCGTGTGCGGCCGTTTTTGGCCTGGACGAGGCCGAGCACGTAGTTGGAGTCGGTGACCTTGAGCCCCGCCCGCGCGCGGGTGGACTGGCTGCGGGCGGCGGCCGCCTCACGAGCGGCGGCGAGCAGGTTCGCGTCGGCTTGACTGAACCCATGCAGCCGCAGCTCGCCACCGAACCGCCCGTGCGCGGTCAGGGTCTGGCGGGCCTGGGCCAGGACCTCTTCGGTGCCAAAGCGGCGGCCGATCCGGGCCAAGAACGCCCGGCCGCTCGGCGACATTGAAGCGAGGGGATCGAGCGACATGGTCGGATCAGGCGGCCGAGCGGTAGGAGTCTTGCGCCGGAACGTACTCGCGGGTGTTCCAGCGCGCGAGGTACTCGAGGTACTCGGTGTCGTCGTGGGTGAGCGCCTCGGCGTTGTAGCGGCCCATGTGGCGCCGGGGCATCGGGCCCACGTTCTGGGTCAGCGCCGTGGGAGCGCTCGCGCCTGGGACCACGCGCGGCTTGTAGACCAGGTTGGTGCGCAGGAACAACGTGGTCTCGAACCCGGGCGGGGCGTCGGGCACATGCTCGAAGCGCAGCGACACCACGTCGCCCTGGCGCATCACGACCACGCGATCATCGGGGGCCCGGAGCAGCGGCGTGACGTCGCCGTAGCGAGTAAACCGCCCGTAGGTCCCGGTGTCGTCGCCGAGCTCACCACCGCCGTCGTTGTGGCTCAGGCGGGGGTGATCGTCGGCGGCGAGCAGCGTGGGCGCGCCGCGATACTCCAGCTGGGCCTGGCGGACCCGCACGTTGGAAGTGGACAGCGGCGCGGGCGTGGTCTCGACCAGGCGGACCCGGTCGAGGTACCACATCGCGTGGCCGCCCTCGTGGGTGCCCGTCCACAGCCGCATCTCGTAGGCGCCGGTTGGCCAGCTGAGCTCGGACAGATCCACGGCGATCGTCTTGCGATCACCACGGGGGGCCGAGAGCTTCTTGACGCCCTGCCAGCTGCCGTCGGCCTGGCGAACCTGCAGCTCGGGCTGACGGCCGCGCAGCTGCTTGGGCAGGTCGCGGTTGCGCTTGAACTTCCAGCCGTCGATGAGCAGCCACGCGCGCTTGCTGTCTTGAACCTGGCCAAACTCGAGCTGGTAGAAGTTGTCGCGCTCGTGCGCGTAGGCGGCGGGCGTGTCGGTGCGCTGGGCCAGCGCCTCGGTCTGATCGAGCTCGTCGCACCAGCTGGCCCGCTGCGGCGTGCGGCACTGCGCGGTGGGGAACGCCCAGAATTGCTGCGGGTCCTTCTTGCGCAGCGTCGACCACTGCATGGACGAGGAGCTGACGATCTCGTGCCCAACCGGGTGGTGGACGGCGGTCAGCACGGCGTGATCGAAGTAGACGATCTCGTCCTCGGAGGCCAAGACCTCGACTTGCACGCTGCGGTCGGCGAGCACGCTGGCGGCGTCGAGCCGGGACCACAGCGGCGCAAACTTGACTCGCTTGCCGTGGCCGGGGCGCAGGTGTCGCTCGCGGCCGATCAGCGACGCACCGCCGATAGATGTTTCGTAGTGCCACGCGCTGCCGTCGAACGCGTAGATGTAGGGGCAGCCAAAGCAGAACTCGTCGGTCTGGCCGTCGCAGTCGTCGTCGAGGTTGTTGAAGCAGATCTCGGCTACGGCGGTGCCGCCCTTGCACTGAAGACCTTCGTCCGTGCAGGTCTGGACACCCATCGCGCACACGCCCATGCCGCTGCTGACACACGCCGCCCCGCCCTGCGGGTTGCCGTTGTCGACGTGGCCGTTGCAGTCGTCGTCGAGGTTGTTGCAGAGCTCGATGATCGGGTTGACCTCACCCTCGCAGTCTCCCCACACGCCGTCTTGGCAGGTCTGCATGCCTGCTTTGCACTCACCGACACCCTCGGTGAACATCAGACCGGTGTAGCAGGACTGGATCTCGCCGTTGGTGCACAGCTCGTCGCCGTCGCCGTCGCCGGGATCGCCGTCGCCGTCACCGTCACCGGGATCGCCGTCGCCGTCGCCGTCGCCGTCGCCGTCACCGTCGCCCATGTCGTTCGACTCGGTCGAGGTGTCGCTGGTCGAGGTATCGACGGTGGTACCGATCTGATCGTCGGCGCACGCAGCCAGCGGAACGATGAGGATTCCCAAATGCTTGAGGCGAAGGAGCGTCTTGATCTTCATCGGTTCGTCTTTCGAGCGGGCCAGCGACCGGCCGATTCTAGCCGCGATTATAGTCCGAGTCTCAGCAGTCTAGCGAAGGTAGGTCCGGTTCAACATGGGGTGAGTGCCGTCTGTCGGTCCCCAGTCGGAGTCGGGGTGGAAGGCGATGATGTCGAGAGATGTCCCACTCTCGGCGGTCGAGAACGCATGCATCTCATGGGCGGGGAGCAAGAACATGCTCCCGGGCTGCAGCGCCAGCCGCCAGTCCGTACCGCCCGGTCCTGGACCAAAGGCGAACCCGGAGCCACCCGCGACCACGCCCAGGCGGATGCTGGGGTGACTGTGCACGCTCTGGTGCACACCCGTCGGGAAGTGGAGCAGGTTCAAGACCGGGTCGCCCTGCCGGGCCGGAGCGACGAGCACGGAGTCCGAGCAGCCGTCGATGTACGCCAGCCGCCCTTGGGCCTCGACGCTGCCGGCCTGGGCCAGGCATCGGTAGCCAAACCGCTCGATCACGACGGTGAGCCCGTCGGCGCGGACCTGGACCGGGCCCGGACACGCAAAGTAGGTGCCCGCCTGACCGGTGACCTGCAGCGTCCGCGTCTCGATCTGGGCCGAGCCGTCGACGACGTAGCCATAGAAGCTCGAGATCGGACTGCCGAGCTCGGCCTCGCCGCGCAGCGCCGTCATCCGCGAGGGATACATCGTGGCGGTCGCATCGATCGCCGCGTCGTGAGGGGGTGTAGCGATCAGCTCCATGGTCATCCAAACCCGACGTCTTCCGCACCTCGGGAGACGTGTCGGTAGATCCAGCGCATAGCTCGCAGTGGCGTGAGCTCTTCGAGCAGCGCGTAGCTGCCCGCGGGAAGCTGGGCCTTGGGTCCGGCCGACGGCGGCGCGGCCTGGGGACCGCGGACCGGGATCCGCAGGCGATACGCCCACGGCACGGTCAACCCAACCGGAAACAGCGCAGCGGCCTCGTGCCCACCGAGCTGCTCGTCGATGCTCGCTAGCCAGGCGTCGCTCGCCGAGCTGCAGTCGTGGATCGCGAGGAAGGTGGTGCGCAGGCCAGCGTCGAGCTGGGCCCGGATCCGGCCCCACACGTGGCTGGGGAACTCGGGCGGCACGGTCAGCGCGATCTCGATCTCGCGATGAAAGCCGTTGGCGATCAGCATCAGGCACAGGTCCATGCGCTGAAACAGGGCGACGCGGGCGATCGAGTAGTCGAACAGATCCGCGGGGAGATCGTGAGCCTCGAGCTCCGCGGGCCCGACCCCTGGAATTGCCTGCTCGGGACGGATCAGCCGGTCCAGGCCCCCAGCGGATCCGTGCTCGCGCTCGTACGCTGCCAACGTCGCCTCGAACTCGCGCTCGCACGCTTCGATGTCGGGGCCTGGATCCGCCCACACGCGGCGGCGACACAGCTCGAACATCAAGCAGCGCCGCGTGAACCAAAATTTGCCGGGCCCGGACAGGGCTTCAGTCGCCGCAAAGATCGTCTGCGGGTCGAGGGGGCGGAGCGCGTTCATGGCGTGGCCCCCAAGCCCGAGCTGGCCGCGGCGCCCGGCATGTCGACGCCGTCGACGAACACCCGATGCCACAGCTCGATCGCCAGCAACATCCACAGCATCTCGCCACTGCGATCACGGCTGAACTGCTGCGGCGGCCCTTCCTCGTGGAGCAGCGACTCGACGAAGGTCGGCTGAAAGTAGCCGCGATCGCGGGCGCGCTGGCTGGTCAGGATGTCGCGGGTGTACTCGCGCAGGCGGGTCTTGCGAAACCAGTGGTTGAGCGGCACGCCCATCCCGGCCTTCTTGCGATAGACCACGGCGTAGGGCAGCAGCGAGTCGATGGCCTGCTTGAACGCGTACTTCTCGACGTCGCCGCGCCGCTTCGCGCCGGGCGGGATCCGCATCGAGTACTCGGTCAGGCGCCGGTCGAACAGCGGCGACGCGCTGCGGACGGCGTTGCACGACAGCATCTTGTCGACCTTGACCAGGATGTTCTGCCCGCCTTTGAGCCGAATGTTGAGCTTCATCAGGCGGTTGAGAAACGACGCCGTGGACGGGTCGTCCAAGTACGGCGCGACCTGTTCACACAGCGCGTCCGTGCCCCCGGACGACTCGCGCAGCTCGGGCGTGCACAGGGCGTCGTAGTGGGCGTAGAACTTGTGATACGAGGCCAGGTAGGCGCGGTGACGGTCGTAGCCGCCGTAGGGCTTGTACCACTCACCCAAGATCATGAACTTGTTCTTGGGCCCGCCAAACAGCGGGTCGCCGCCCTCACCGTTGAACACGACTGAAGCCTCGGCCGCGGTCTGCTTGGCGAGGATGAAGTTCGGGACCGTGATGCAGTCGCACAGCGGATCGTCGAGGCGCCAGATGATCTCTGGCAGCAGATCGATGAAGTCGTCGGGCTCGACGTCGATGATCCGGTGCTCGACGCCGCAGTGCTCGGCGACGTGCCGAGCGTGGGCGAGCTCGTTGGGCTGCCCGTAGCCAAACCCGACCGACAGACAGACTGGTGAGATCCCAGCCTCGGCCATGAGCGCGACCACGGCGCTCGAGTCGACGCCGCCCGACAAGAACGCGGCGACCCGGCGCCCGTCGGTGGGCATGCGGCGGGTGATCGCGTCGCGGCACAGCTGCGCGATGTGGGCGGCCCCGGCCTCGTCGGTCCACTCGGGATCGATGTCTTCGCGCGGCGACCAGTACGACACGGGCGCGTCCGGGGCCTGGCCCGGGCGCAGGCGGACGTAGGATCCAGGCTCGAGCTCGCGGACGCCCTCGAACATGGTGTCGGGCCCGGGGATGAACGAGAACACCAGCACCGCGCTGAGCGACGCGAGGTTGGGGCGCACGGTTGAGCCCGCGCGGCGGTGCGGGAGCATGGCCTTGACCTCGGTCGCGAACAGGGTCGTGCCGTCGCCGAGATCTGAGTAGTAGAGCGGTCGCTCGCCGAGCGCGTCGCGGACCAGGATGCACCCCTCGCCGTCTTCGGCCGCGAGCCCGAACGCGCCGTCGAGCTTGGTGATCGCCGCCGTGCCCTCGCGCGCGAGCAGCTCGGCGACCACGTCCGCGTCGTCGACGTTGGCCGCGTCGGGCAGCGCCAGCGCGACCGCCAGCTCGAGCCGGTTGAACAGCGAGCCACCCAGCACGCAGCGCACCGAGCCGTCCTGGCTGACGCCGACGCCCTTGGCGTGGGGACGATCAGCGTTCCACAGCTGGCCCATGCCGCCGTGACGCCCCCGAGAGTGGGCCGAGCTCGGTCCGCGGTGCTCCAGCACCCGGGCCATCGCATCCAGCAGCGCGGGCTCGCCCTCGCCGACGTATCCGAATATCGCGGTCAGAGCGGGGAGGATATCCGAGGAATTGTGGGGCCGTCGAGGGTGTGGGCGACTCGCGCGTGTGTTTGCACCACACGGCTCGCGCCGGGCTCAGGCCGTGCCCAGCACTTCGCGCAGCTGAACCAGCGCCCACTCGAGATCGGCCCGCTCGACCACCAGCGGGGGCGCGAGCCGGATCGTGTGCTGATGGGTCTCTTTGCACAGGACCCCGCGCTGCTCGAGCGCCTCACAGAACTTGCGCGCGCCGCCGGCTTCGGGGTGCAGCTCGATCCCGTACCACAAGCCGATCCCGCGCAGCTCCTTGATATGCGGCGACGCCATGTCGTCGAGCTGTGCCTTCATCCACGCGCCGAGCTCGGCCGAGCGCTCGACCAGCTTCTCGTCGACGAGCACGTCGAGCGCCGCGTTGGCGACCGCGCACGCGATCGGGTTGCCGCCGAAGGTCGAGCCGTGGGAGCCGGGCGTGAACACCTTCATGACCCGATCATCGGCGAGGAACGCCGAGACCGGATACAGGCCACCCGACAGCGCCTTGCCGATCGTGACGGCGTCAGCCCGCACGCCCGCGAGGGTGTGGGCGAACAGCGAGCCGCAGCGGCCCAGGCCCGACTGGATCTCGTCGCAGATCAGCAGCGCGTCGTGCTTGTCACACAGCGCGCGCAGGCCCGGCAGGTAGTCCTTGGGCGGGATGATGATCCCACCCTCGCCCTGCACTGGCTCGACGAGCACCGCGACCACGTGCTCGTCGAACGCGGCCGTGGCCGCGGCCAGATCCCCATAGGCCACGACCTCGAAGCCGGGCGTGAACGGGCCGTAGTTGTCGCGCGCCCCGGGGTCCGTCGACATCCCGACGATCGTCGTCGTGCGGCCGTGAAAATTGCCCTCGCACACGATGATCTTGGCCGTGTTCGCGGGCACGCCCTTGACCTCATAGCCCCACTTGCGCGCCGCCTTGATCGCGGTCTCGACCGCCTCGGCGCCGCTGTTCATCATCAGGACCCGCTCGTAGCCGCTGAGCTCGCTGAGCTTCTTGCAAAACGGGCCAAACTTGTCGTTGCGAAACGCCCGCGAGGTCAGCCCCAGCAGCTTGGCCTGCTCGACCAGCGCCGCGATGATCCGCGGGTGGTTGTGACCCTGGTTGACCGCCGAGTAGGCCGCGAGGCAGTCGAGGTAGCGCTTGCCCGCCACGTCCCACACCCACGGTCCCTCGCCGCGCGTCAGCACGACATCGAGCGGGTGGTAGTTGTGAGCGGCGTAGCGCTCCTCGAGGGCGATCAGATCGGTGGCGGCGGCGGAGACGGGCGCGTTCATCACTGCGGCATCATTGCGTTAGTCCGCGAGTCTGGAAAGCCCAGGGGCGAGCGTGAGTCACGCAGAATGACTCTGATGCCACGCGATGCGCGCAGATGCGTCTGCACACGAGATCCCTGGCCTGCGCACCACCTTGCTGGCTCATGATGGCTCGCCGTGTGTTGCCTCGAGTGAGTGGGAGTCGAGCGTTAGCGACGGCAACGTGTGTGCGCCACGTTTGGCGACGGCGACTGAGCGGCACAGTCACGAAGCTCGACGAAGCTCGCCTCCCGTCGAGTCTTGGGGCCGTTGGACTCGAGGGGAGGCGAGCTTGTGCTCACGCGGGGATCAGTCGCTGAGGTTGCACTCGGCGCCGGCTACGGTCACGTCGTCGATGTTCCAGCTGCCGCGCGAGAAGGCGCCGCCGCTGCCGATGTTCTTGCACCACCGGAATTGCATGGCGTCGTTGGCGTAGGCGGACACGTCGTAGCCAAAGTACGTCCAGTCGAGATCGTTGACGCCCGGCGACCCGAGGGTCTCGAACAGGATCACCCAGGCGTTGCCGTCCCAGACCTCGATCTTGTTCTTCATGTAGGGCGTGTAGTCGCTGTACAGATCGCGGTAGTAGGTCATCCACACGCTCATCTGACCGGCGGTGTCGATCGGCGGGCTGGTCAGGCAGTAGTAGTCATGGATCGCCGTGCTCGCGCAGCCGCCCAGGACCACGCCAGCGACGCCGTTGTTGTCGTTGGGGGTGTGGTCGAGGGCTGGATCGCCGCAACCGCCGACCGCGGCCCCGATCTCCCACTGCGTGTCGAGCGTCCAGCCTGCGTCGTTGTTGGCGAATTCTTCGTAGAAGTAGGCGCCACCCATGGGGTCGCTGCAGATCCCGGCGTCGCAGACCTCCGCGACCGAGCACGAGTCGCCGTCATCGCAGGCCATGCCGTCGTTGGCCGGCTCGGCGTAGCAGCTGCCGTCGTTGGGATCGCAGGCGCCGAGCGTGCACATGCTGTCGTCGCCGCTGCAGTCGACGTTCTCTTCGAGGCAGGTGCCCGCGTCGCACATACCGTTGGTCAGGCAGAGGTCTCCGCTTGCGCAGGGCATCGCGTCGTTGGCGGGGGCGGCCTCGCACATGCCCTCGTTGCAGACGCCGACGTTGCACTCGTCGTTGAGATCAGCGCAGGCCTCGTCGTTGACGCAGCCGCTGAAGCACATGCCGTCTACGCATTGAGCCGACATGCAGTCGGCTGGATCGAGGCAGGTTGCGCCGTCGGCACAGGTGCCGCAGAGCAGGCCGCCGCAGTCGATGTCGGTCTCGTCCTGGTTTTGGATGCCGTCTTCGCAGGTTTCTACTGGGTCGCCGTCGCCGTCTCCGTCGCCGTCGCCGTCGCCGTCGCCGTCGCCGTCGCCGTCGCCGTCGCCGGGGTCTCCGTCTCCGTCGCCAGTGGGATCGCCGTCACCGTCGCCAGTGGGATCCCCGTCACCGTCGCCGTCGCCAGTGGGATCCCCGTCACCGTCGCCGGTTGTGTCGCTCGTTGTGTCGAGGCCGACGGTAATGTTGTCTCCGGTGACGTCGTCGGCGCATGCTACGCCTAGCGCTAGACAGGGAAATAGGAGGGTAATGTATCGAATTTGGGCTTTTGACATTTGGGGGGCTGGTGGGAATGTGTGGAATGCGAATGTGTCGCTATGTTTCCTGGATTAGTGTGACAGTTTCATAGCGTACGGGAATGCTGATGCTGTGGTCAATCAGTTTCCTGGGTTGGGGGGTGGGTAGGAATCAACGAATCGATTGGGGTGGTATCATCGTTAGAGCAGTGGGACGACGCGCGTGAGGTGATGCGCGCAGAGCGAGGGGATATCAGATTTGTTGCGTGAGACACGCGAGGCGGCGGGCCGCGAGAAGGGACCGAACAGGACTCCGCCACCGACTGCGAGGAGACTTTGCAAGGCGCCGCAGAAACTCTGCAAACGTCGCGTTCGCGGGCCGACATCGAACCACTACCACATCGACGCCACGGACCCGCGTGGCGAGTTCGTCGCGTGGAAGCAGCTGTTCAACAGCACGCTTGCCCGCGCTGTGAACGCGGAGCGCGGGCGGTCCGGTTGAGACGAGAGTGGGCGCGAAATCGCGAGCTTGTGTTCGGCACTTCCAGAAAGTATCGAAACTCATGAACCAAGAACCCACCAGCGACCCCCTCGAGGACGCCCGCCAAACTTTCGTGCGCAGCTGGGGCGCGCTCGGCAGCAGCTGGGGGGTCAGCCGCACGATGGCCATGGTCCACGCGCTCCTACTCGTCACCGACCCCCCCCTCTCAACTGACGACGTCATGGCCGAGCTCGGCGCCAGCCGAGGCAACGCCAACATGAACCTGCGCGAGCTAGTTGGCTGGGGCCTGGTCCGGCGAGTCGTTGTCGAGGGCGAGCGCCGCGAGTACTTCGAGGCAGAAAAGGACGTATGGACGATGTTCTGCACGATCGCCCGCGAGCGAAAGCGCCGCGAGATCGAGCCCGCCCTCGCGTTGCTCGAAGCCTGCCTCGCCACCACCAAGGGCCTACGCAGCGGCAAGGCCAAGGCGTTCCACAAGCAGCTGAGCGAGCTCGCGCAGTTCGTCGGGACCGCGAACGCGGTCCTCGAGCGCATCTCCGCCTCGGAGCAGAGCAAGGTGATCCCGGCGATCCTCAAGTGGCTGAAGTGAGCTCCAAAATTCCTCTTGAACTTTCAAGAATTTCTGAAAGTATGTGAACAACGGCGCCGGCCGGGCGTCTCGATCGCCACGAGGAACCAACATGGAACCCTTCATCGTCGTCGCTCTGTTCATCTTCGGTGGTCTGTTTACCTACACAGTCTGTGAGCGCAGGCACCAGCGCCGCTGGGTCCGCATCGAGCGGCGGGAGATCGAGTCACACGAGGGTCCATTCCGCCAGGCTGCCGGGACGGTGCCCACCCGCGACGTCATGGTCCAGCAGCGGGCGCCCAAGTTGATCCGTCGAACCGCGCTGTGGTCGATCTACATGGGCCAGATGGCCGTGCCTGGCGGGCTGCTCGGCCTGTTCGGCCTGCTCGCCGCAGGGATCGGCCTGGTCTCGATCCCCGGCATGTTCCTCGCGGTTGGGATCTGGCGGATCGGGTACGCGCTGCTGCGTCGGGACCCGACCGCCGAGACCAAGGCCCGCGAGCTGTACAAATTTGCGGTCGGGTTGAACATCATCGGGGTCGCGGTCGCGTTGTTCCTGGTGCTCGTGTTTGGCGCAGAACTACTCCCAGTCGCAATCGTGCTGGTCGTCTACGGGGCCATCTCATTCGCACACGCGGCCGCCCTGAATCGCTGCGCCAATCTGCTGGCCGAGGACCGTCGCCTCCGCGCCCTCCATGACCAAGGCGCCTACACCCCTCGCGCCCAAGATTTCCAGGCAGCGGCGTAGATCCAACGACCAAGAACGGAGTTTGCCCGCACGGCCAGCTACCCGAGTTGGGATCTGTCGGACACCGTGCCGGAGCGGACGCCCGCTATTGCACGGTCACGAGCACGGGCTCGGAGATGTAACGGGCGCGAAGTCGCGGCTCTTGCGCGCTGCCGAGCCGCCTCACGCTTCTCACCGACGCTCGTTCCCGCGAAGACCCTCAGTCCGGTTTCCCTCCGTCCCCGGTTTCCTCGCGTCGGCACTTCGAGCCCCGGGGCCGCGCGCCTTCGCGTGGGCCAAATGCCTACAGGACGGGGACTCTTGCCGAACCTTAGCGAGCACTTGCGGTGGTTCGCGTAACTCGCGAACCAATGGCATGAGCGACGCCCAGGCTCCGAGTTCGTTGTGTGATGCCGACGGAAACCGGCTTAGCGCCCAGTTCTCGATCGTGCCTGACGAGGACGGTCAGTTTTCGCTCCTGTTCGAGAGCGCGGGCGGTCCCAAACGCAACCGTGACTATGGCGAGGCGCTGGGGATCGCGCTCGAGCGTCTCGGGCGCGCGCACGCAACCCTGACAAGGATCGAAGTAGTTTCGCGCGAGGCGCTGGCGCGACCGCTGAACGAGCGGACCGTTGAGCCCGAGGGCTACAAGCTCCCTCTCGCGCTGATGGGGGTCGAGGACTACTTGGACCTGCGCAAGAAGATCGGCGCGGGGGTGGCGAAGACAGCGCAGCGACGCGTGGCCAAGAAGAGTTCGAGCGGCAACAGTCAGAAGCGACTACGACTGGTGTTGCGCTTCAAGCCTGAGCTCACACCGGAAATCCAAGCTTTGGTGAGGGTTATTGAACGCGCGCCCAAATATGACACACAGCCGCTTCTGACCTCGACCAGTCAGGACGCGGCGCGCACTGGAACGAAGCGCGCGAGCGCGTCGAACGGGCAGGGCTTCGAGCAAGACGTGCAGACCAAGCTGGCGGTCGAGGAGTACGCGATGCGCCAAGCCGAGAAGCACTACGCGCAGTTGGGTTGGCAGGCGCATCGTCGAGACAAGGAGAAGGGGCTCGGATATGACATCGAGTTCACCAAGGACAAGCAGCGGCTGTGTGTCGAGGTCAAGGGCACCCGCACGGCCGGCGCGCGAGTCATTGTGACCTCCAACGAAGTCGAGCAGGCCCACGCCGAGTCCGAGAGGTCGGTGTTGTTCGTAGTCGCCGATATCAAGGTGTCGGAGGGTCTTATCTGCAGTGGCGGGCAGGTCTCGCTGTACGAGCGCTGGGATCCCAAGGCGCGCGAGAAGCTCTTGATGGTCAAAGACTATTGGTACGAGCTGCCGAAAGAGGGTGGGATGCACTACGCGATCGGGTCGGAGTCAAAATCGGGAGATCAAGGCGGATCGTGAGCGTGGGAACGCTGAGCTGGACGCCACCTTCAAGAGTCGTTTCGGCGCCAGTCCGGGCCCCGACCGGCCCTTGCCAGCTACCCGATCTGGTGCCTGTCGGACACCGTGCCGGAGCGGACACCCGCTATTGCACGGTCACGAGCACAGCCTCGGAGATATACGGCTCGGTGTCGACGTGTGCCCACGCGACGACCGTCCAGGTGCCGGGCTCGGGCAGCAGCAGTTCGGTCTCGTAGCTGCCGCCCATCTCGCTCGCGATGGCGCTCGCGTCGTCGTCGCCATCGAGCCCGCAGTCCTCGACCATGCCTTTGCACGCCCGCAGCTCGCAGATGTGAACGTCGCCCTCGGTCTCGACCGTCCACGCGGCCGCGATCGCGTCGTCCACGGTCGTGGTCTCGGTGGGTGTCGTCTCCCACATGATCGACGCCAGCGGCTCGGGCTCGGGTTGGTCCGCCTCGGTGCACGAGACCAAACACGTCAGCACGGTGACGAGCCACGCCTGGTAACTGCGGTTCATGGCGCGAGTTCGCATGCCAGCCAGGCGCCAAGCATCTCGCGCTCGGCGTGGGACGGCGCGGGTCCAGAGGGGGGCATGAGCTCGTTTGTCGCGTCGGGTCCGGCCGCCGCGTACTGGTCGACGTGACCAGCGACCGCCAGGATCCCGGCGAGGCTGTCAAAGTCATGGCCGTCGGGAGCCCCGTTGCGTGCGGGGCCCGTCAGCGTGCTGCTGTGGCAGCCCGTGCAGTAGCTCTGCATGAACGGCGCGGCGAACTCTTCGTAGGTGAGGCTCGCGTCACACTCGGCGCCGGACGGCTCGCCACCATGTTCGCCGTGGGTTTCGCCGTGTTCTTCGTGGTGTTCCTCGTGGCCGTGTTCGTCGCCCCCATCACAGGCAGCGAAGACCAGGGAGAGCGAAACCAGGAGCTTCTTCATGATCGCAATTCTCCCCCAGCGGGGCTGCGACCCGCTGCCGCGCGGCAGTTTGTCGCAGGCTGGCCGCCGTTGAGGCTGCTGAAAGCCGCGCGCAGGTTCGCGAGCCGACGAGCTGCGAGCGGTACGCGATCAAGCCCAAGTCGGCCGCGCCCAGCGAGGCGCATGAGCATCGCCCAGCGCCAAGCCAGCGCGATCACCCGATCACTTGATCACGGTCGTACAGAACCCACCGACACAGGTGGCGTCGGGATCACAGCAATCCTCGTCGACCAGGCAGGCGCTGTTGTTGGGCGAGCACATCGGCGGGTCGTCGTCGCACACGAATTCCCCGTTGACCTCGATGCAGAACCCCGAGCAACAGTCATACCCGGCCTCGCAGCTGTCGCCGATCTCCTTGCACTCGTTGAGCGCCGCGTAGCCGCGCATGTTGTTGTTGTTGAGCTCCTGACCCGGCAGCCAGAACGCCGGGTGGCTGGGGTCGGCACCGGGCGCGGCGTTGATGTCGATCGCGGTGACCCACAGCTGCTTGGTGCGTGAGTCGACGGCCTGGTTGGTCAAGGTGTTGCCGTACTGCCGCTCGGACACGAACACCATCCAGAAATAGCCGCCGGAGGCGACCGGGACGAAGGTTGGCTCGTAGTTCTGCGAGGGCTGCGGATCGGGGATGTGGCCAAAGCCGTTGCCGAGGTCGAGGCGCACGGGCTCGGTGCCGTCGTCGCGGACCATCCAGATCTCACCGGCCGCGCCGCGGGTCCGAGCCTGGGTCGCGCGGCCGAACGCGATCCACTCGTCGTCGGGGCTCCAGGTCGGGTAGCTGACGGTCGGTCGCTCAGGGTCATTACCGACGATCTGGGCCGGGTTCGAGAACGCGGGCACGTTGGTGTCGACGTCGACGGTCCACAGCGTGGAGTTGTTGAAGTCGAGCCAGTTGCCGTCACTGCGGACCCCGTAGGCGACCCGGGTGCCGTCGTTGGACCAGGCCGGGTGCACGGGCCAGCCGGAGGCCTGGAACATCTGCGTGGCTTGATCGATCGCGCCTTGTTGGCTGAGCACCATGTAGCTGGGCTGGCCCAAGAACGCGTCGTTGCTCTGGCCCCACAGCACCCACTGGCCGTCGGGCGAGATCGCTTGGAAGCCCGAGGCCGAGTCGGACGCGAAGATCGCCGAGCCGTCGGGGTTGAAGGTCGCCCACGGGCTGTAGCCGCCGTGCTGTGACGCGACGATCGTGCTGCCGTCGCGCGAGACGCTGTGGCACGCGACGCAGGTGACCCCCGGCGGCTTTTGGATGAACTGCTCGGGCGCCGAGGCGCCGGGTTGGATCCGCAGGACGTCGCCCTGGTTGACGGCCCAGTAGTAGATGGTGCCGGCGAGGTTGGCGGGGGCGATCGACCAGAACCGCGTCCCCGTGGTGTAGGCGGTCAGCCCGTCGTAGCGGCGCAGCTCGACGGTGAGATCGCCCGCGGACGAGTCGGTCAGCTTGAGCCAGATGTCGTCGGGGATGACCGGGAAATTCCACCGCGAGGGGTTGGGAACGGCCCCGTACCAGTCGAGCTCGAAGGTCGGGCTCTGCACGTGGACCTTGTAGATGTCGGCGTCGTTGCCCCCGTTCCACTGCATGGTCGGGCCAGCGAGGCCGCGGGGAAACACGGTGAAGTCGTAGGGGTAGAGAATCGTGGCCGCAGGGTCGACCTGGTTGGCGTTGTCGAGCGCGCCCTTGGCCGCGGGATCGACAGGCTCTGGCTCGAAGGTGTACTTGAGCTTGACGGTGATCGCGGCCTCGGCCTCGAGGCCCTGGTAGCTGAACTTCAAGGTCCCGAGTCCGCCGAGCAAGCCGGTGGCCGTGAGCCCGCCGATCGCGGGATCGAGCAGCGCGATGTCCTGCCGGTCAAAGGTCCACACGCCGCTGGCGTCGACCGGGTTCTCTGCGCCCTGGTTGTTGGTTGCGAGCGCGGCGAAGTCGAGCTGCGTGGGGATGACCCCGTCGACGATCTCGATCACCGCGTTGGGCGGGTCGATCTTCAGGTCGACGATCATCGTCTGATCCGGGAGGTCGAGCAGCGGGCCGTCGCCGTCGCCGTCGCCGTCGCCCGTGCTGCTGCCGCTGGTCTCGAGCTCGCCGCTGGTCTCGCCGACGCCCATCTCGGTGTCGGTCGGTCGGACGTCGTCGCCGCCGCAGGCGAGGAACGCCAGCGCGAGCGCGGGGATGGTGATCAGGAGGGCGCGGGGAGTCGACGGTAGCGAAGTCATGACGGCGAGTGTCAATGTACTCCGGCTGCCGGCTGGTTCGGGGCGCTGCCGACCGATGGGTCAGATCCGGGTCAGATCAGGGGCTGAGAGGGCACTCCTGCCTGTCACGGACCTGAAACAGGCGCTCCTGGCACTTGGTGCCGGCAGCGCAACACCGGGAGCGGGGGGTACTTGGGCCACCCGCTGACCCGCTCCGACATGGCGCAGCGCCAGAACACGGAGCCCTTGCCGCTGACGATCTTGCGCGCGTGGACGCAGCGCTCACACAGCCCCGGACTCATCCGCGCACGGCGTCCCATTGGCGCAGGAAACCGAGTCGAGAGCCCCCTCCCAGGGGGCCACACATGCCCCCGCGCACAAGCGGCCCCGAGGAGCGAAGCGACCAGACGCGGCAGCGGCTGCAGTCGGCGAAGACCCAGGTGAATGTGGGGGACATTACGACCGGCTGCCCCGCGACGGCGGCAAGATCAGCTTTTCTTGTTGGGCGAGCATCGCCAGCGCGACGGTGAGTCGAGCACCCAGCAGCGCGCGCCCGGACACGGCCCCCTGCCGCAGGACCCAGCCGCCGCCGACCAGCGCGCCGCCCCACAAGATCGCGGCGAGCCAGCCAAGGTTGAACCAGTACCAGGCCAGCATGCCGACCAGGCCCAGACCGATCCACAGCCGGAGCACCAGCCGGGCCGAGTCGAGCGCTGGCTTGGCGGCCTCGGCGGCGTTCTCGCTGACACGCAGCTCGAACTCCCCGTCGGTCACCCGCAGCGCGACCTGGTCGGTGGGGATCGCCAAGAACCGCAGCGTGGGATGCAGGGCCTTGCTCATCTGCCCCTCGCGCAAGACCGTGCGGCCGCGCAGGACGATCGCTCGATCCGCGGGATCGTCGAGGGTCATGCCGGCCTTGAAGCCCTCGGTGAACAGCCCGACCTCGACCTCGTTGACCTCTTCGGTCTCGAGCCCGGCTTCACGGGCGGCCGCGAGCCGCAGCTCGTGCTCGTCGCCGCGCCACGCTTGGCCGCTGGGGAGCTTGGCGAGGGCCTTGGTCTCGGTCGGTTCGTCCATCAGGCTTGGCGCTTGTCGCCGTAGAACTCGGGGTAGCGCGCCTCCATGGCCAGCGCCACGGGCGTGGGAACGAAGGGTTGGAACTGCCCACCGTGGCTGGCGATCTCGCGGATCAGCGACGAAGAAATAAATTGTTTGGTGGGCTCGGGGATGAGGAACACGGTCTCGACGGTCGGCTCGAGCTCGCGGTTGGCGAGCGCCATCTGAAACTCGGGCTCGAAGTCGCCGGCGGCCCGCAGCCCGCGGACGATCACGCGCGCGCTGATCGACCGACAAAAATCGATCATCAGGCCGGTGTAGTGGGCGGCGCGAGCGTTCGGGATGTGCGCGATGCTCTGGGCGATCAGCTCGACCCGCTGCTCGAACGCGAAGAAGCCCGGCTTGATCGGGTGGTGGCCCACGGCGACGACGACCTCGTCGAACACCGAGGCGGCGCGCTCCACGATCTCGAGGTGTCCGCGGGTGATGGGATCGAAAGATCCTGGGTAGACGGCGAGGTAGTGCGCCGCGGCCCGCGACGCGCTAGCCGGGTTTGAATCGGTCACCCGCGCAGTATACTGCCGCCGCATGCGGCCGTCGTCTGTTCGCTGGTGTCATCGTTCTGGGTTCATGGGGCTCGTGCTCGCTTGGGGCGCCATCGCGGTCGGTGGGACCGGGTGCAAGAGCAGCGAGAAGGTCGAGCCCAAATTGGTCGAGCAGGGCACCCCCTTCGATCGTGGCCCCAAGCCCAAGCCGCCGCCCGATCCCAACGATCCGCTGCGCAACCCCGCCTACGAGACCCCGCGCGGCCGCGATGGGGACCAGGTCAGCGACGAGCGGATCGACGCGGTGCTGGCGGAGGCGGCCGGTCACGCGAAGATCGGCGACGTGGCGCAGCAGCGCAACGCCCTGCGCGAGTGCGCGAACAAGACCCCGCCGAGCGCTCGCTGCGACGGCCAGATGGGCTTGTCGATGATCGAGGCCAAGAACCGGCGGGCCGCGGCGCTCTACTATCTGGTCGAGGCCGCGGCGGTCGACGACCCCAAGGCCAGCGCCGAGCTCTACGCGAAGATCGGCGAGCAGCTGCGGCGCTACGGCAAGCTGGTCGAGGCGACCGTGGCGTTCGAGCGGGCGATCGCCCGGGACGAGGCGGCCGAGTACCTGTTCGCGCTGGGCCAGGTGTTGTCGCTGCAGCCCGAGCACCTCGCCGAGGGGGCCGACCGCATCGCGCAGGCGCGGGCCAAGGACGACCGGATCGAGTGGCTTCACGACGAGGCCGTGCTCCGCGGGCAGATCCCCGTGCGCGAGCAGGCGGTGGCGGCCCTGGAGTTGTTTCGCGCGTATATCGAGCGCGCGAACGCGGATGGGCAGCCCGCCGAGAAGCTGCCGACGCCGCCCGACCGGCTCGAGGGGCGCATGGCCGAGCTCGAGATCCTCGCCAAGCAGTACGCGACCCAGGCCGAGTGGGACGCGGCCAAGGCCAAGGCCAAGGCCGAAGCTGAAGCCGACCCCGCGCCCGAAACCCCGCCGAGCTGAGCTGCCGTGCAAGCGCTCCTCTCGCAGGTGCTCGAGCACTGGGGCCTCGCCGACGCCGAGGTGGCGCCGTGCGGTAACGGGCTGATCAACGCGACCTACGCGGTGACCGACGCGGCGGGCGTGCGAACGATCCTGCAGCGGGTCAGCCCGATCTTCGATCCCGCGATCCACCACAACATCGAGGCGGTCACCCGGCAGCTCGCGCGCGCGGGCATCGACACGCCGCAGCTGGTGCCGACCCGCGGCGATCAGGCCTGGCTCGAGCTCGACGGCGGGGTCTGGCGGATGCAGACCGCGATCGACGGGGTCAGCTTCGACGCGCTCGGCGACGCGGCGCAGGCCCGCGCGGCCGGTGAATTCGTGGGTCGCTGGCACGCGGCGCTGGCCGAGCTCGACCACGAGTTCGTCGGGTTGCGGGTCGGCGTGCACGACACGCCTCGGCACCTCGGTCGGCTCCGCGATGCGCTCGCGCGGTTCGAGTCGCACCGTCTGTACCCGCAGGTCGAGCCGCTCGCGCGGCGGCTGCTCGACGCCGCCGACGCGTTGGCGCCGCTGCCCGAGTGTCCCGCGCGGGTGGCTCACGGCGACCTCAAGATCAACAATATGATGTTCGCTGGGGCCAACGCGCGCGGGCGCCTGCAGCCGCTCGCGCTGATCGATCTCGACACGGTGGCCCCGATGCCGCTCGCGCATGAGCTCGGCGATGCGTGGCGCTCGTGGTGCAACCTCGCGGGCGAGAACCAGCCCGAGGCCCGGTTCGACCTCGACTTGTTCGCGGCGTCGTGGGCAGGCTGGCTAGCTGGACTGGCGACGCTCGGGTCGCCGCCGAGCGCCGCCGAGCGCGAGGGGCTGCTGCTCGGGCCCGAGTTGATCAGCCTCGAGCTGGCCGTGCGCTTCATCGCCGACGCGCTGTTCGAGGACTACTTTGGCTGGGATCCGCAGCGCTTCGCGGGCCGCGGCGAGCACAACCTCGCGCGCGCGCGCGGGCAGGCGTCGCTGTATCAGGCGATCAGCGCGACCCGACGCGAGCGGGCGACCCTGCTAGATCTCCCGTGAGCCTGAATTCGCGCTGCGTGGTAGCCTCCGCCTCAACCGTGCCGGTCCGATCCCAAGCCCGACGCGCGCGCCCGATCTGCGGGCTGAGCCTGCTCGCCGCGTTCGTCGTGGCCAGCTGGCTGCCGGGGCTTGGTCACGCATCTACGGTCGCGGAGCAGCGCGCACGCCTGCCGCCGCCCGCCACCTGTAGCGATCCGATCGCTGGCGTGTGGAAGTCGCACTCGTACGACACCCGATTTCGCGACTGGACGATCTTCACGCTCGAGATGAACCGGGTCAGCCCCGGGCGCGACGAGTTCGAGGGCCGGATCACCAACCACAGCTGGCTCGCCGAGCCGCACGAGAGCTCGCCGCCGCCGTGCCGCGGGGAGCTGCGCTATGTGATCTCGATGGACGCCGAGGGCACCGTCGTCGACGGGCACCTCAATTTTTATGGGGTCGGCACGTGGTCCCTCGACGACGTCCCGTGTGGCTCGTGGAACATGGGCTACAACCTCGACCACTTCTCGGGCGACATCGACGCGGATCTGCTGGAGTTTCAGACCGTCAACAACGACGGCGGGCGGGCGGTCAACGACCCCGTGGTGTTTCGCCGGGTGCACTGCAACAATGGCGAGTCGGGCGAGCAGGGCGAGCAAGAGCCCCGCATCGCCGTCGCGCCGCCGCCGTTTACTCCGCCCGAGGACGCCGCCCGGGGCGGCTGCGGGCTGCGCTGAGTCGGCGTCGCACGCCGAGCCCGAGCAAGCCCAGCAGCATGAGCGCGCCGCCGCGCTCCGCTGGCGCGCCAGGGGTCGTCGCGCAGCCGCACCCGCGACTGTCGGGATCCCAGCCGAGCTCCTCGGGCTCGGCCTCGGGCCCGACATAGTCGAACAGACAACCCGAGCTGCACCCGTCGCCGTTGTCGAGGTTGCCGTCGTCGCACTGCTCGCTGGGGTGCACGATCCCGTCGCCACACGTGGGTGGCCCCGCAGGCGCGACTGGTTTGGCCGGCTCGTGGCCGACGACGCACAGCTCGTCGATGTTCCACCCGCCAAACTCGAGGCCGCCGTCGGCCCCCAGCGCGAAGCTCAAGCTGAGCTGGCCGTCGGCGCTGATCATGGGGCTCAGATCCACATCGTGGAACCGCCACTCGCGATCGCCGTGGTGCATGGTCGCCGCCCAGTCTTGTTGGGTGGCCTTGTTCGCCCAGGCCGGCTGACCGTTGGCCGAGATCGTCGCTTGGTCAAAAAAGCCGTCCTCGATGTTGAGCCAGCGGCGGTACTGCAGGCGGACGGCCTTGTGCCCGCTGACGTCGATCGTGGGGCTCGTCAGGGTCGACTTGGTCCACGGCGCGTAGGTGCCGGGCCAGCTCAGCGCGACCCCGGCGACCTTGGATCCGGCGTAGGCCTCGCTGGGGTCGCCGCCGCCGCCCTGGGGCTGGCCAAAGCTCCACTCACCCTCGACGGTCCACCCTTCGTCGGCGGGGGTGCCTTCGAAGTCGCTGCACCAGATCGGCGTGACGTCGCCCGTGAAGTACTCGTACCACTCGTCGGCGCGGTTGTCGGGCCGCGGCGCCACGGTCCCGTTGCCCCAGTCGAGCTCGGCTTGATACTGGGTGACGGTGTGCTCGGGCTGCGGCGGGATCACGGCGCGGAGCTGGCCAGCACCGACCTCGGTCATGGACAGCTCGGTGATCTGGGTCTCGGGGCTGTTCGGCAGCGGGCGTGGCCGCCAGCGCAGCAGCGCTGACGGAGTGACCGCGCCGGGGCAGGGGTCGAACCCAGTCCCATAGTCGAGCGTGAGCTCGACGCTGCCGTCGTCGAGCTCTTTCTGGCTCAGCTCGACCGCGGCGCCCAGCGGCTGGTAGAGCCCGTGGATCGCGAACGCTTGGTTGATCTCGCAGATGTCCGGCGTGCCGTTTTGCAGGTCGCCGTCGTCGTCGTTGCTGATCAGCGCCTCCAGGTACCACGAGGGGGTGTCGATCGAGCGACGGATCCCGTCGAGCCAGATCTGATCGGTCTTGGCCACGCCCTGCGCGACGCCGTACTTCTCGATCAGGCTGGTGCGAAGGTCCCACAGGGTGCCGCCGATGATCCGACCCTCGTCGTGGACCTCGCCCCCGTCCTCGGGCCAGTGCCACTCGTAGCCGGGGGGATCGAGCTCGCGGATCGGGTCGGCTGTGCTCGAGAAGAAGCCGACGCCGACCTTGGCGTCATCGACGATCGTGGCCGACAGGTAGTCCGAGGCGCCCTCGCTGACGCCGCCGTTGAACAGCCCCACGCCCGGCTGCAGGCCCAGCACGTGGGCCACGTGGCCGTACTCGTGATAGACGACGTCGGCGATCAACGCCGAGTTCTCGCAGCCGCCGCCGCTCACATAGAAGTTGAGGGTGTTGCCGTCGGCGAAGGCGTTGCAGACGTCCGAGATGTTGACGGTGACCGTGGTCTGCAGATCGAGCGGCGCGAACTCGGGATCGATGCCGCGGACGTAGTCCTTGACCAGCTGCGTGTGCACGTAGGCGCTGAGCTGCGCGTCTTGCTCGGGGTCGGCGAACAGATCCCAGACAAAGGACTGGGTGGGGACGAACTGCTCCATCACCGAGCTCACGGGGCCGCTGTCGTTGAGCACCCGCTGCGAAGGACCCTGCGGCGTGAAGCTGACGGCCGCGCTGGGGGCCGGGACCGCGAGCTGACCGTTGGCGTCGGTGAACGAGACCTGGCCGTTGACCGAGACCTGCATCTGCGCGGCGGCGAAGCTCTGGCGGGGCCCGAGCGGCGAGCGACGCCAGGTCCCGATCTCGAGCTCGGCCCAGTGGACCAGCGATCGACGGGCGATCGGCTGGCCGCTGGCGGCGTCGACGTACACCAGCCAGCGACCGACCGGCTGATCGAGGCTGACCTCGAGCGGGATGACCTCGCGGTACTCGATCGCCCCGCCGGAGGCCACGAGCGGGAGGATCATGGTGGCGGCGCTGGCCTGACCGCTGACCCGGCTGCGATCGAGCGCCCCCGCGGCGAAGTCGTTGGTGACCCACTTGCGCGCGCGCAGCTGGACCTTTGCAGGATCCGTCGCGCCGGATCGCGGGGCCACCCACACGTTGGGCACCGCCTGCGAGCGCACGGCGATCAGGTGGTCGGCCTTGAACGAGAGGCTCAGCTGCGCGTTGACGATCGGCAGCCCGGCGTGGTGTTGGGCGAAGCCGATCGTGCGCACGCCGTTGCTGGTCTCGTTGCTGACCAGCACGAAGTCGCTGGCGACGGCTCCAGGTGCGAGCGTGTCGACGTGGCGGGCCACGAACCCGAGCGCAAACTGCTCGGCGGTCGCTGGCGAGTTGTTGGCCCCGGTCACCCGCACGTTGCGGGGGATCAGCAGGTCGAGCACGCCAGTGTCGACGTCGACGCTGGCGAGCAGGTCGTGGCCGAGCTCGCGCTCGAGTTCGGAGAAACCAGCGCTGTGCTTGATCCCCGACGCCTGCTTGTCGATCCAAGCGTGGGTTCGGGTCACTCGCAGGGCTGAGCTGCTCGCGGTCGGATGCAGCTCGAGGTCGGCTTGGGCGGGTTGCCCTCGAAGGTGCGCAGGCCGCTGGATCGCGTGGGCGGTCGACAGCGGCAGGCTCGCGAGGACGAGCCCAAACAGCGCGCTCAGGTGGCGCTCGAGATTAGTACGCATGAGTCGTGGCCAGAGTATGACGGTTGTGGGCGATTACCCAAATGACCATTTTATGTCGGTACCCGGCGGAGACTTCGCGCCAATTGGCCCCCCTCACTTTTTACTTACTGGGTATCGATCCGGCTCCGCTTGCGCTGATACCCTCGACGGATGCGGTCTCCCGCCAGCGACAGCCCATGGGGGTTGCTCTTGCTCGTGTCGTTGGGGGTCGCGTGTGGCAGGGCGGAGCCCGGCGCCGCCGTGCCGCGCAGCGAGCCCGCCGCCGCTGCACCGCTGGAGAAGAACCTCGCAGACCCAGGTCAGGACGCCGAGCTGACCGAGCCGGCGGTGGCGCGGGTTGATCTCGTCGCCGAATTTCACCGGACTCGCGTTGGGGGCGGCGGCGGGTTTTGGGTGCTCGGTATGATCGCAAATCCGCACTCGCACCCGGTGACGGACGTACGCCCGCGCGTGAAATTTCTCGACGCCGAGGGCGAGGTTGTCGGTGACGCTCAGAGCCAAATTCCTCAGCCGCTCGCCGCTGGCGCTCGCGTGGCCGTCGCCGTGCTCGTCGCCGAACCGGTCGAGCATGATCAGCTGACGCTGCTCGCGAGCGCGGTCGGGAGCGACGCGCAGCTGCCACCGGCCCTGCCACTGAAGCTCGAGCACGAACCACCGCTGCGCGCCGACCTCGGTGGTTGGTTTGTCGTTGGCAGCGTGACCAACACCAGCGATGAGCTGATCGAGGCCGTGCGCCTGGAGATCCAGGGTCTCGACCGCGCCGGCAAGCTGCTCGGGGTCGACTGGCTGGTGCTCGACTCGATCCCGGCGCAACAGACGATCGAGTTTGATGTCGGTGACCTGCGCTACGACGAGCCTCCCCACAGCTTCGCGCTGAAGCTGCGCCGCGAAACTCCCTGAAGGCCCGGGCTAGAGGCCTGGGCTAGAGGCTCTCGGGCTGCGGGGTCTCGATGTAGTCCTGGGCGATCTCCAAGATCGACTGCAGCGCCCCGTGCAGCTCGAACTCGCGGGCCTCCACACGCTTGCGATAGACCGTGCGGCCCAGCGACCAGGCGGTGGCGACCCACAGTCCCATGCCCAGCGGGATCAAGCCTGGCAGCCCGAGGATCGCCAGCGGGATCACGGGGAGCACGGCGCCGCCGCCTCCAACGCCGCCGAGCAGGGTCCCGAACACGCTCCTGACCAGCTGGTCGAGCTTCTCTTCGATCCGGATCCGTGTGCGACCCGACCGAGGTACGATCGTCAGCGCGATCGAGCGTGACCAGCCAGGGCCGGCGCGGCTGTGCGAGGGGTGGGCGGTCCAGGTCAGCGAGCGGCCGATCAGCGAGGCCACACCCAGCTCACCGGTGTGGCGACGGACCGCCTCGATCACGTACTCGTACGCGGGGACGGGGATCTCGCCGTCGAGCGTGACCTCGAACAGGATCGTCCGGGGCCCACCCACGCTCGGCGAGCTGCGGTCACGCCGCGACTGTCGCAAGGTCAGCTCGGCGGCCGCGCGACGCACATATACGGGGCTGATCCCCGCCGAGGTCGCGACTTCTTCGAGCTCGGCGACGGTCATGCGCATCACGTCTTCGGCTTGGCGCTGCAGCTCGGCGGCTCGCTCGAGGATCAACGCTGCTTCCGGCTCGGGGTATCTGTGCACGTAGCGGCCTACCTGTGGCATCAACTGTCAAACCTCGGGTGGGTAGCACTGGCCGCACGACATGATCACGTGACACATGATCAGACGCTCAGCGCGCTCGGCTTCCATGCCCTTGTGGGGTCCCAAATACTGTGGCGGTGATAGGTATCCAACCACCCGGGTCGGGCCCTGACATCGCTCGTCGTCTCGGCACTGATCTTACGTCCGACATCGCGCGGGCGCATGGTCTTGAATAGCTCAAAAGTCGTGCGCGCAAGTCCTGACGCGGCGGTGCGCCGGTCTTTGCCGGCTCGGCCTCGGCGCCCCTGCGCGGGGTCACCCACGGCCGCGCCAGCTGCGTCACCTTCTCGCTGGGTCACGCCCCGGAAACATGCTAGCCAGCGGAGCGAACGGACCCGCGAGATGCTCCAGCAGATCACGCTGCACACGTTTGCGAACAACCACGAGTGGGAACAGGTCGACTCGTACTGGGGCAGCCCATTTTATTTTTGGGAGCGCTCTGGCGTACGCATTGATCCGCCCGTGCAGGTGCGCGTGCGCGTGCTCGGCAAGATCGTGGAGGAGTCCACCAACGGTCGCGCCCAGATCGGCGGGTTCTCGTCGATGTTCGTGCAGATCGTCGAGGCACGCGGGCGCAAGGGCGAGACGATCCGCGTGTCGATCGGCGAGCCGCTCTCGGCCGACGACGACTGAGTCGCCGCGGGCCATGGCACGAACGCGCCGCTTCAGCTCCGGTGTTGTTGCTCGCGCAGCGCTCGAAGCTCCGCCTCGACGATTCGGTCCTTCGGGCGTCCCACGAAGGCCTTGATCTCGATGAGCTGCTCGAGACCGATGACGTGAAAGGTCTTGCCCTCGAGCAGCTGGAATTGCACGGTCTCGAGCGCTTGGACGGGCCCGATCGGCTGGACCTCCCTGAGCACATCGAGGCGGCCGAGGTCGGTCTCGATCAGCAACATGCGGAAGCCGGCCAGATACTCGACAGGGTCGCAGATGACGCCAAGATCTGGACGCGTCACGTGCCTGGGGTGATGAGGGCGCAGCGCCGCCATCAGCTTCTCGACGTTCTCGATGGTCATCGGCGCGGCGATGTCGAGATCGCTCGTCATCGTCGATGATCCATGACAGATCGCCGCGACGCCTCCGACGACGACGAACTCGACGCCAGCATCGTGAAGCAGCTCGAGCAGCCTGTCGGTCTGCTGAGGGGACCGCTGGAACATGCGCAGGCGATCGTCAGGGGGCGCCGTCGAGCAAGGCACCAAATTTTTGTTGCAGCTCGAGCGCGTCGATCGCCGCTCGTCGATCGGGTGTCAGCGTGCGTGACTGCAGCTGAGCCTGGAGACGATTCATGGCCACCAGCTCCTGCAGTCGTTGCGCGGGCGTGCGCGCGAGGTTGGCGTCGAGCAAGGTCACGTCGATGCCGAAGTCGATCGCTTGCTGCCAGGCGGACCCGTCCACGGCCCCAGTCTAGCGCCGGATCGGCGCAGCGGACAGCCCAAAGCTCGGGTAAGGGCTGTTGTCAGCTCGGGCGAGACTCCTCGCCCGCTTGCAGGCGCCATTCTTGGACTGGTTCACCGTGGGGCAGCGGGCTGTTTGAGGCGTCACTGCATGTCGGAGTGACGCGCTGCGCGCCCTTTCCCCGCTGGCTCAGCCAGGCTTGGTCATGAGCGCGGGCACCACCCACTCGTGGAACTGCTCGGCCGTCAGGTACCCCAGCTCGACGGCGGCGGCCTCGAGCGTGGTCCCCTTTTGATACGCCGTCTTCGCGATCTTCGCGGCCTTGTCGTAGCCAATGTGCGGGTTGAGGGCCGTCACCAACATCAGGGACTGCTCGAGGTTGTGCTGGATCCGCTCGGTGTTGGGCTCGATCCCGACCGCACAAAACCGCGTGAAGTTGTTCATCGAGTCGCTGAGCAGCCGCAGCGATCGCAGCACGTTGTGGATCATCAGCGGCTTGAACACGTTGAGCTCGAAGTTGCCGCTCGCGCCACCGATCGAGACGGCCACGTCGTTGCCCATGACCTCGGCGCAGACCATGGTCAGCGCCTCGCACTGGGTGGGGTTGACCTTGCCAGGCATGATCGAGCTGCCGGGCTCGTTCTCGGGGATCGTGATCTCGCCGATCCCACAGCGCGGACCCGAGGCCAGCCAGCGCACGTCGTTGGCGATCTTCATGAGCACGCAGGCGAGGCCCTTGAGCGCGCCGTGCAGGCCGACGAGGCCGTCGTGGGCGGCCAGCGACTCGAACTTGTTGGGCGCGGTCACGAACGGCAGCTTGGTCAGCTCGGCGATCTTGTTGGCGCTCACGACCGCATAGTCGGGGTGGGTGTTGAGCCCGGTCCCGACGGCGGTCCCACCCAGGGCCAGCTCCCACACGTGGTTGAGCGCGTCGTCGACCTTGCCGCGCGCGTGGACCAGCTGCGCGACCCAGCCCGAGATCTCCTGACCCAGGGTGATCGGGGTCGCGTCCTGCAGGTGCGTGCGCCCGGTCTTGACGACGTCGGCGAACTGCGTGGCCTTGGCGTCGAGCGTGCGGCGCAGCTCGTCGATCGCGGGCATCAGGGCTGAAGTGGTCTGCTCCCCCGCGGCGATGTGCATGGCAGTGGGGAACGTGTCATTCGACGACTGCCCGCGGTTGACGTGGTCGTTGGGGTGGATCGGCGCCTTGCTGCCGAGCTTGCCGCCCGCGAGCTCGATCGCCCGATTGGCGATGACCTCGTTGGCGTTCATGTTGGTCTGGGTGCCGCTGCCGGTCTGCCACACGAACAGCGGGAAGTGTTCGTCGAGCTTGCCCGCGATGACCTCGTCGGCCGCGCGCACGATCAACTCGACGGTGCTCGCGTCGAGCTGACCGAGCTCGCCGTTGGCCTGGGCGGCGGCCTTCTTCATGAGCCCGAGCGCGCGGATCATTGGCCGCGGGAACTGGTCGGTGCCGATGCTGAAGTGGTGCAGCGATCGCTGGGTCTGGGCGCCCCAGTAGCGGTCGGCCGGGACTTGAATCTCACCCATGCTGTCGGTTTCGGTGCGCATCGCCTCGCTCATGACCCCCTATATAGGGTATTTCACGGGGGTGATCGACTCATCGCCACCGCGCCGGAGCACGCGGGTGTTTGCATGGGTGGCGCGCCTTCTGGGCCGGGTCGAGAGCCGCCTGGTGCTGTCGGCGGCGATCATCGTGAGCTTGCTTCCCTTCGAGTGGGTGCCCCGGCTCGACGCGGTGTTCTTGCTGCTGTTCCTCGTCGAGTTCGTGCTGCGCTCGCTGCTGGTGTTCCGCGGCGAGGCCCGGCACTCGCACGGGAGCCGGCGCGGGGTGACCCCGACGGAGGCCGAGCTACAGGAGGATCGGGGCTGGGAGTGGCCTTCGACGGGGGCCCTGGTCCTGACTTTCTTCGATCTGCTGGCGCTGCTGTCGTTCGTGCCCTCGCTGGTCGGGCTCGAGCCGGACGCGGGCACCCGGTGGCTGCGCCTGTTTCGGCTGTCGCGGATGCTGCTGTTGCTGAGCTACTGGGCGCCGCTGGTCCGCGACGTGTGGTCGGTGTTGCTGCGCCACGAGCGGGCCAAGCAGGTCACGCTGATGGGCATCATCGTGCTCGCGCTGTCGTTCGCGGGCGCCGTGGTCATGGACCAGATGAGCGTGGGCCACGAGGAGCTGATCGACTTCGACGGCGACGAAGTGTTCGGCCGCGACGCCGACGGTGAGGCCCTGGATCCCGACGATGAGCGGTTCTTCGTCCACCTGTGGTGGGCGTTTCGGCAGATCCAAGACCCCGGCAACTTGTTGTCCTCGCCCGACCAGACCGCGGCCGTGATCGTGAGCGTGGCGCTGACGATCGTCGGACTGTTCATGGTGTCGTTCTTGATCGGTCTTGGCACCGACGTCGTGCGCGAGATGATGGAGCTGTCGCGACTCAGACCGCCAGGCCTGCATGGCCACACGATCGTCGTCAACATCGATCCCTCGACCCAGCAGCTGCTGCACGAGCTGCTCAGGTACTCGCGCAAGCTGCTGCCGGTCGGCGCCCTCTCGCTCGGCTGGGTCCAGCAGCTGGTCCGCAACAGTCGGCGTGGACTGCATGGTGGTCGCTACCTGGTCGTCGGTCGCAGCCCGGATCCGCCTGACTTCATGCGCCAGCCCGAGCTCGCGCACGTGGGCTATCGCCAGGTCAATGTCGAGGACGAGACCTTCTTGTACCGCACGGACGTGGCCGAGTCGCAGCGCGTGGTCATGCTCGCGGATCTCGACGCGAAGGACCCCGACGCCGAGACCATCCAGGCCCTGCTCACCATCACGGAGAGCCTGCGCGAAGCCGACGAGGACGCGCGTCGACGGGCGTCCCGCTCATGGTTGCCGGTCGGTCGCGTGCGCGCGCGCTTGCTGATCGCCGAGGTCCTCGACGAGAGCAACATCCCCGCCGCCCGGGCGGCGATCGCCGGCGACGGCAGCGGCCGGGACAGCGTGCGCACCCGGGCGTTCGTGGTCCCGAGCGAGCGACTGATCGCGCTGTTCATCGCCTGTATCGCCCAGCGCGAGGGGGTCGGCCGGCTGCTCGAGGAGCTGCTGACCAGCCACGGGCACGAACTCTACACGCTGTTCTTCGATCTTCCCGGGCTCGGCTACCAGCGTGGGCACCGACCTGACCTGTCCGACGATCCCAGCACGATCATGGGCGAGCTGATCCGGCGGGCGCGCTCGCTGCCCTCACACCACCGCCTGGTGCCGGTCGGGGTGTTGATGGCGGGCGATGGCGAGGACGACATCATCGTCCACATCAACCCCGAGCCGGACTTCTCGAACCTCGGTGATCAGCGGCTCGACGACGCGCCCGAGATCGAGCGAGAGCTCGACCTCGACAGCCCCGACACGCTCGGCGTGCCCGGCATGGACCTCACGACCCTCGCCGAGGCGCAGCTCGGGCAGCCCCAGACGCCCAGCGGGCCGAACATGTCGGGGATGAGCGGCACCTTCGAGCAGGTCTCGGTCGCGCAGCCGCTGGTGAGCTCGGACAGCCGCACGCCTCGGACCCTGGGCGCGACGGAGAGCCGCTGCATCGGGTTCGTGGCGATCAGCAACAACTTTGGGCGTGTGCGCGAGCTCGCCGATGACCTGTACGAGCGACCGCGCCAGCGCGTGCCCGCGGATCTCACGAAGACGCGCGAGCTCGGGCCGTTCGTGTGTGCACCCGTGACGCCGCTGCTGCGCGTGCTGGTCAGCGGGTTTCGCAGCGGCACCGTGAGCATGATCGAGTCGCTGATCCAGACCGAGCCAAGCACGCAGATCCTGCTGGTGCTCCGCGATGAGGTCGCGCTCGAGGCCGCCTGGGACGACTTCGACGCCCACACCAAGCTGTTCGAGCGCGGGCTGCTGCGCGGCCACCACGGCAGCTTTGGCTCCGACGAGACCCAGCGAACTCTGACGTGGATCAACCCGCGGCATCCAGACCGATCCGGCGACGGCCCGCACGTGCTTCTGGCAGTCGGCGACTGCAGCTCGTCGCGCCAGCTCACCGCCCTGCCGCGCGGGTTTGGCCACGTCGACAGCATGGACGCCGTGCTGTTGATCTCGAGCGAGCACCACGGCTCCGACGCGCGCACCGCCAAGACCCTGATGAAGCTCGAGACCTTGACTCAGTCGCCGCGGGTCGTCGCCGAGGTGCTCGACGTCGAGCTCGCGCGACGCCTGCGACGCCGGGGGACCGGGCACGAAGCCGAGCGCGTGCGGGTCTACTCGATCCAAGAATTGCGCGCGTTCTTCATGTTCCAGGCCGTGGTCGTGCCCGCCTTCGACATGGTCTACACCGAGCTCATGGGGCCCTGGGGCCAGAGCTTCGTGCGCATGACGATCGAGCCTGCTGCGCGCCCCCTGTCTGGGACCTGCAGCTTCGAGGAGCTCGCCAACCATCTGTCACTCGAAGGCCGCGTCCTCGTCGGCGTGGTGCTGTGTGACCACAGCACCAGCGATGGGCGGCACGAGCACGGACCAGATTGTCGCACCGTGCTCCATGTCGGGGAGTCGGGCGGCGCGCGAGGCGTCGATCTGAGCCGCCTCGTCGACTTGTGGGTGATTGCCTGATCATGGCCTGATCATGGCCTGATCATGGCCTGATCATGCGCGAATCCACGCTCAGAGTGTGGTGTTTGGCCCCACTCTAAATAGTGGCAGTGTCCTTTGGGGCAGCGCACTGCTCGGAAGGACATATACTAATTGATCGTTGGTACCGAGCTTGGTCTTTGGACCACGATCTGTTTGTCACAAGCTCTCTAGTAGTGCTCTAGAGAGTCACACGGGTGTGCACAGAAAATCACAATGCAAAAAAGATGTAGGCTGGAAAATGTCCGAACCGGGGGCTAAAGTCACGGCGATGGCGGTTGCTGCCACCAGTCCAATGATCACCCAGCCCGAGTCACCTCAATGCGAGGTGGCGCTCGAGTTGATCGATGATCATTTTCCGCTGCTCCTGGTCCGCTGGGCCGGGCGGCTGCAGGCGCAGCACGTGCTCGAGCTGATCCGGTTCTTCGACATCCACGGCGCGGTCGCGGCCCGAGAGGAGCAGCGCCTGGTCCACATCCTCGACGCGCGCGAGGCCGCGCTGCCCAACTCGCTCGTGCGCGACATGCTGGTCGACTGGCTCAGCGATCGACCGCGCTCGAATGTGCGCGGCAAGCCGCGGAGCTACGTGATCGCCACAGACCCGCTGATCCGCGGGGTGGTCGCGTCGCTCAAGTGGGCGACCGGCCGGGGCGAGGGGATCTGTGTGGTGAAGACGCTCGACCAGGCGATCGCGGGCGCGCGCGAGACCTTCGAGGCGTCCGGCATGGAGGTGCCCGAGATCCTGCGGGCTGGGTAGACTCGCTGTGCACGGCCAGTCTATGGCTTGGTAGGCACGCCAATCTCGACTTCGATCACGTTGTATTCGTTATAAGGCTGGGGAAGAAACAGCGAGGTCGCGCTCCACTCCCCGAGACCCGAGCCCCACTGCAGACCGTGGCCGTACTCGATCTCGGTCCACCCCACGAACAGCTCGCCGTCCCCACCACCCGCTGGAATTTTGTAGAGCCCGCGCGAGTGGAACTCGGCGGCGTAGACGTTGCCGCACGCGTCGACGCCGAGACCATCGACGAGGGCGAGGACGCCGGGATCACCGCTGGGCTCCCGATCTCCGGTCTCGGACCCAGTCTCGGCTCCGGTGTCGCCTCCGGTCTCATCGGGCTCGAGCGGCGGGTTGTCGTCGAGCGGCAGCGTGCCCCACTCGATGGGGGTGCCGGCCTGGCCCGACGCGCTGATCGGCACGCGGTAGATGATCGGGCTCCGGCCGCCGATGAACAGGCCGTCGTAGTCGCGATCGAAGCTGATCCAGCGCGACGAGAACGACGGGGTCTCGAGCCAGACGTGGGTCTCGCCCGAGGCTGCGTCGACCCGCATGATGCGGCGCTCGTCGCCAATGAAGATGTTGCCCTCGCGGTCTTCGACCAGCCCGAACGGGTACTCCAGGTTGCTCGCCAGCAGCTCCGAGCTGCCGTCTGGCGTCAACACCAACACCCGAAAGAACATCTCTTGGACCACGGCGACGCGCCCGTCCGACAGCTGACGCACGGCCGCGCGACTGGGGATTCCGGGCACCCACAGAGATGGTTGGCCCGTGACGCTGGAGGCCCGGAACAGGTCTTGGGTGTTGCTGCCGATCAGGTTGCCGGACTCGTCAAAGGCCACGTCGGCGGCGCCGATCGGGCCGTCGAGCTGGCGGATCCGAGGGGCGGGGAGATCGGCGCAGTCGTAGGGTTCACCGGTGGTCGCGGTGGTCTCCTCGGTCTCGCTGGCCTCCGCGCTGGGGGGGCCGCCGCACGCCCAGCACAGGGCCAAGCCGGCCAGGGCGAAGCCGTTCGCTGCCGATGCACAGCGCGTGCTCATTGCCGAGACTGCCGACGGCGGGAGCCGGCCACGAGCATGAGGAGCGGGAGGGCCGACAGCGCCCACGGCCACGGCGTCGCAGCGTGGACACTGCAGCCGCCTCCGCCATTGCCACCGCCGCCGCCGTCCGTGCCGGTGTCGGTCATGTCGACGGGGACCTCCTCGTCGACGTACACCAAGATGGCGGTGCTGTACCCCGTGTCGGCAATGACGCTGAGCTCGTGGACGCCCTTGTCGAGCGTGATGTCGGCGAAGGTGCAGCCGTCGGGACAGTCTTGGGCGCCCAGCGTCTCGCCGTTGACGAAGACCTCGACGCTGGTCAGCGGGCCATCGTCCGCGCCCTGGTAGACGCCGATCTCGGCGTCGAAGGTCACGGGCGCGCCCTCGAACAGCGCGTTCGGCAGCGGCGAGACGAACCACGCGGTCGAGAAGTCGCCGGCCAGCCCCTCGTCCTCGGACGCCGCGAGGGCCTCGCCAGAGGCGAGCGTGAAGGTAGCGGCTACAGCGAGGAGCAGTCCCTTGGGTACGCGCACACCTGTATTGTGCCGCGAACGCCACGGTCGATCACGTCCGGGCGCCGATCTGCCAAAAGCCGCCGCAACAGCGCCTCAGTGCGCAGACGGAGTCCTCGCGCCGGCCCGGATCGCGACGGCGAGCGAGTTCACCCGCGGCGGCACCGGGCAATTGAAGTGCTCGCTGTACGCACACAAGGGGTTGGTCGCCCGATTGAAGTCGAGCTCGAGCGTCGCGCCGTTCGGGGCGTGGAGCTCGAGGTAGCGCCCGGCGGCGTAGCTCTCGTGTCCGGTGGTCTCGTCGCGAAACGGGATCAGCAGCGGCTCGTCCGGCGTGGGCGTGGGCGCGTAGCCCAGCGCCTGCAAGCTCAGCGCGTGGCCGTCGAGCTCGAAGTGTGCCACGCCGACGACGTACAGGGTCTTGGTCAGGCCGCGGCTGGTCTGCAGCAGCGTGGGCTCGCGGGTCGGCGTGGGCTCGAAGCGGGCGGACACGATCACGGCGGGGTCGAGCGGGAACCAGTCGACGCCCGGGAAGCTGGCCCGCAGCTCGGCGTCGCGGTCGTGAACTTGGACCCGCCAGCTCTCGCTCTGGGGCGAGATCCCGACGGCAAAGCGGCCGTCGTCACCAACCGGGATCAGCGTGGTCTCGCTGATCGAAGCCAGCTCGGTGGCGTTGGTGGTCATGAGCAGCTGCGCTGGCGTGGCGTCGAAGCGCAGCGCAGCAGCCCCGACCTCGAGCTCGAGCGCTTCACCGTGCGCGAGGTAGTGCGCCGCGACCACGGTGAGGAACGAGCGATCGTCCTCACGCAGCTCGCGGTCGTAGGTTCGCTGGAACGCGCGCGCGGGATCGATCGCGGCAGTGTCAGCGGAGTCTGGCGAGCTCTCGGCGCCCTGCACCGCTCGTGCGGGCGCAGGCTCGGCGACGGCACAAGCAGCGCCGACCAGAGCCAGAGCCGCGAGCCAGAGCGATGGTCGGGTGAGGAGGGTCGTCATGGTCGTCGCGCGCTCCTAACCGGTCGCCAGCAATCGGTGGGCCTGCATGAACTCGCGCAGCTCGGGCCAGCGCAGCGCGAGATAGTCGAAGCGACCCGGCCGGATCCCGTGGATCAGCGCGCTGATCTCCTGGCCCGAGTGCAGCCCGCGGTAGTTGTCTTCGCGCTCGTTGAGCCGTGCCAGCGCGTAGGCCTCGAGCAGCTGCAGCTGGCGGATCCCAGCGCCTGAGACCGTGCCTTCGATCGCGTCCCAGTTGGCGTTCAGTCGGTGCAGCAGCTGCTCCCAGGCGTCACCGCGCGCGAGCATGAACGCGTCGGCCACGAACCAGTGACGGTCGAGGTTTGCGGCGCAGCGGTGGCCCTCGGCTCGCCATCGGTCTGCGGCCTGAAGATCGCCGTCGAGCACCGACGCCAGGGTCGCGGCGGCGTAGACCGCAGGCGCCAAGCTCTGCAGCGTCTTGCGGTTGCCGAGCCAGCCGGACTCGATGACCGCACGGATCCGCTCGCGGGCCTGGTTGAATTCCCCGTGGCGGATCGAGACCAGCGCCCGGTAGTAGGCGGCGAGCGGGCGAATATTGGGCGGGGTTCGGCGGCTGGCGAGCAGTTGATCGAGCAGCTGCGCGGCCTCGTCGGCCTGGCCGAGATCGAGCAGCTCACGCGCGCGCTCGTTGGCCGCGATCGCCCGGTGGGCGTCGCCACGCCGCCGAAAGCTCCAGCCCAACAGGCCGCCGAACAGCAGGGCAAACGCCAGCCAGGTCCAGCTCGTCAGCGCCCAGCCCAACCCCGCGAGTAGCTCGATACCAAGGACCACGCCGAACGCACGGAGCGACACCTGTCGAGGCTTGAGGAGCTTCGGCAACGCGCTGTTCGGCGGCGTCGCGAGCGACGTTTGCTCGGGCTCGGCCGCGGGGGTCAGCTCGACCGCGGGCTGGGCGTGGCGTGGCGTGCTGCGTTCTCGCACTGGCCGCATGATACTCGATAGCAACTGGCGCCTCGCACGGTGGGCGGTGAAGACGCTACACTGAGTCGCATCAACGCCTGCAATGTCGTCGTTTGCGTCGCGTTGGGTTCGCTCGTGCTCGGCTGCAGACCGACCGACGCAGATGACGCGGCGACGGGCACCGAGACCGGCTCGACCGAGAGCACCACGACGACTGGCGTGAACATTGGCGGGTGGGGCGAGGCCTACTCCCCGGATCTGTTGATCCACGTCTACGGTCCGACCCCCGCCGCGACCTACAACTACGACTTGCACGTGCAGATCCGCGGGTACGACGTTGAAGACGAGTGCGAGTGCTGACCCCGAGCGCAACTACAGCTCGACGACCACGCCCTGGCTCTCGACGTTGTGCCAGCCGGACGCCGTGATCGCCCAGCGCCCGGGCCCGAGCCCGACCGCGTCACCACCCAGCGGATCCGCGGGGATGATCTGATCGAGCTGCCAGGTTCCGCCCTCGTCGACGTAGACCACCCAGGAGCGCACGCGCTCACCTGACGCTGCGTCTAGCATCGCCGAGTCGCCGACCAGGGTCACCTGCGGCGGCGCGACGACCTGGTCGAGCCGCTCGGCCAGCGGCGGGGTCAGGGCTGGCTGCGCGTAGAATTCGTCGTAGAGCGCGGCGTTGATGCCCAGGGTGTCGGCGAGCAGCGGCTGGACCTGAAAGAACACGTTGCCCAGGGAATTTTGATCGCTGTACAGGCGGCTGAGCTCGACCTGCAGCAGCATCTCGGCCAGTGACCAGTCGGCGTCGGTGCCGAGCTTGCTCAAGTAGTTTCCTGCGAACACGTAGCGCGAGGGGTTTTGCTGGGTCCACCAGTCGAGCAGGACCTCGTAGTCTTGCTGCGCGTAGGTGGTTGGCCAGTACAGCTGCGGTGCCAGGTAGTCGACCCAGCCCTGCTGAAACCACAACAATGGATCCGCATAGAGCTGCGCATATTGATCAAACCCGACGATGCCCTCGGGGATCCCCGGGCGATAGATCCCAAATGGCGCGATCCCAAACCGTACGTCCGGGTCGGCGGCGTAGATCGAGTCGTGCAGCTCCTCCACCAGATCATTGACGTTGTCACGCCGCCAGTCGGCGAGCGCGAGCATGCCCCCGTCTTGCAGGTATTGCTGCCAGGTCAGATCATCGGGGTAGGGGCTGCCGTCGGGGTATGGATAGAAGTAGTCGTCGAGGTGGATCCCGTCGATCTCATAGCGATCGACAATGTCGATGACCACGTCGACCACGTGCTCGCGGACCGGGATCGCCCCGGGGTCCATCCACAGTCCGCCGTTGTACACGTGGGCGTGGGCCGGCTGCTGCAGGGCGATGTGCGGCTGGGCCAAGCTCGCGGCCGCCGAGGCCGCGGCCCGGTAGGGGTTGATCCAGCCGTGGACCTCGATGTTGCGCGCGTGGGCCTGCTCAATCAGGAAACTCAGCGGATCCCAGCCAGGGTCGCCGCCCTGGGTGCCCGTCAGGAAGCGACTCCACGGCTCGAGCGGCGAGGCATACAGCGCGTCGGACTCGGGCCGGAGCTGAAACACGATCGCGTTGAGGTTGATCGCCTCACAGGTCTCGACGATGTCGATCAGCTCGGCCTGCGCGGCGTCAATGTCCAAACCGACGTTGCTCGGCCAATTGATGTTGTAGACCGTCGCAACCCACACGGCTCGGAATTCACGCGCGTGCCCGACATCGACCAGCTCGGGCATGGGACCCCCGCCGAGGTCGAACACACTGGTGTCGGTGGTATCGGCGTCGCCGTCACCCGGATCACCGTCACCGTCACCGTCACCCTTGGTCTCACCCAGCGACTCGCCAGACAAGCTGGTGTCGTCATGGGCGGTGCCCTGCGAGCAGGCGAGCGTGAGGCCGAGAATTAATACGGGGAAGCTACGCGACACATCCATGCAGGTTGTGCCCGCATCCTACACGATCCCGCTCGCGCAAGTTCACTCGACGGGGATGCAGGCCTCGACCTCGACCGTGTCCGAGTTGTTGTTCGAGAAGCACTCCAGCGTGGTCTGCCCGCCCATCCCGTCGTCGTTGGTCACCATCGTGATCTCTCCGTCGATCTCATTGTCGATCGCGCAAGACACTTCGCGGCACTCGTCGACGGGCACCGGCTCTTGCGTGTACGCCACGCACAAGATCACGCCCTCCATGGGATCACCCAGATAGAAGGTGGCCGGCAGCGTCGAGCCCACGGCTTTCTTCCCGCGGTTGCAGACCGTACCCGTGAGCAGGGTCTGGCCGTCCTCGATCGAGCAGGTGGCGTCATCGAGGGCGCCGGTGATGTCGGGCAGCGCCTCGGGGGGCGTGTCGCCCTGGCGGTTCTGGCGATAATTGTTGAGCTCGGGATCCAGGTAGTTTTGGGTCAAGCCCCAGCTCGCGGCGTCGGGGATGCTCAGGTCGTCGTTGACGTTGGTGATCGAGTACGCGTGCTGGTTCCACAGGTTGCGCGACGACGCCCAGCGATCGAGGCGATCGCGGAGCACCCGGACGCCGGTCAAGGCGATGCCCAGCGGGTGGGTCGCGCGGCAGGTGTTGGCCCCGGCGCCGGGCGTGTTGGGCAGCGGCACGGTGCAGGCGTGGCCGACCAGACACTCGCTGTCGTCCACGCAGCGACAAAACCCTGCGTCGCAGCTGCCCGAGGTGCAGTCGTCGTTCTCTTCACAGCGCACGCCCACGTGGATCGGGTCGATGGTCGGGCACGCGACGTTGCAGTTGGAGTTGCTGCCGATCAGGATCTCGGTGTTGTCGTCGTTGTCGGGGTCGGCGACGATCGGGTTCTCGTACCAGGTGCAGGAGGTCCGCGCGGCCGAGTACAGGACCTCGCCCGTGCTGCCCTCGTAGACCCGCACGAAGCACTCGTCGCCGTAGATCGCCTCGGCCTCGCCGTCGCCCTCGAAGTCGAAGATCGACGACCCGGTGGTGGCCGAGCTCAGATCCTGGCTGGGCTTGGACCACCGCACCCAGGGCCCGGCGCAGCTGGGATCGTTGCCGTCACAGTCGAGGTCGAACACGCGATAGAAGTTGCCGCCGGCCGAGGCGATCTCCGGGCGGCCGTCGTTGTCGAAGTCGCCGATGGTGGGCGGCCCGCCGCCGACGATCGTGCCGCCGTCAGTGGCCTGCATGAGCAAGGTGCCGTCGAGCGCGTGGAGGTACACGACGCCGCTGTTCACGGTCACGATCTCGGCGTAGCCATCGAGCACCAGCGGGTTCCACTCGCCTGGCTGCGCGCCGGGGCTGCCGAAGTCGGCGAACGCATAGTGACGCCCGCCGGGTCCGCCCGGGGCCTTGTACTCCCACACGCCCGCGCCCATATTCCACGAGTAGACGTCGTCGGCGATTAGATCGGGGACGAAGTCGTGGTCGAGATCACCGACCACGGAGATCGCCCCGGCCCCGGCGCTGGGCAAGATCTGGCCGGGGTTGAGGCGGATCCCGGTGACGCCGTCGTAGACCTCGCTGCCGCTGATGACCTCGGGCTCGCCGTCGCCGTCGAGATCGTGGATCGACGGCCCGTCCCAGCGACTGAGGCTCGAGATGTCGGACTGGCCGTCGGTCGTCCACATGGTCACGTAGCGCTGCTGCTGTTGATCCCAGGTGAACGCGACCAGCCCGGTGACGGCTCGCTGGGTCACGATCTCGGGTCGGCCGTCGCCGTCGAGATCAGCGATCGCCGGGGGCGAGGCCGCGACGACCGGATTCAGCGGATCATGGATATTGTCGACCACGCTGCAGTTGTCGCCGTTGAGCACCCGAATGACCCCGTGGTAGGCCGGGTTCGAGCCCCAGCCAGCCTCGGCGCCGCCGTCGGTGTAGTTGTAGGTGACGATCACGATCTCGCCCGCGAACCCGCTGTCGTAGGGCAGGTCCGCGACCAGCGGCGTCGTGAGCACGCTGGCGTGATCGGGAAACGGATCGTTGGGCCCGGGCGTGGTCCACTCGCACTGCACGTCGGGCTCGAACAGGCCGATCACGATCGGCTCTTCACACTCGGGGTTGGAGTTGCCGAACGGCCCACCGCCGAACGGAATGCACACGCCCGGCTCCTCGCCAGCGGGCAGGCAGTCGGGCGCGTCGCAGCAGTAGGTGTCGCCAGTGCAGTCGTCGTGGGTCTCGCACGGGCCCTCTCCCGGTCCGCAGGTCCCGTCCACGCAGTACAGCTCGTCGGGACAGTCGGTGCTGGCCATGCACGGTCCGCCGCCTGGATCGCCGTCGCCGTCACCCGGGTCGCCGTCGCCGTCGCCGCTGACCATGGTGTCGCCCGACTCGTCGTCGTTGGTCTCGGTCGCGACGCTGGTCAGGCCGGTCTCGCTGCCGCCGCCCAGCGTCGCGCGAGCGTCGTCGCCCCCACATCCACCGAGGCCGATCGTCACCAGCGGGACACAGATCGAAGCGCGAAGCAGTTGGCGCGGGCGAGTCATGCTGGCGAGCCTACCCTGACCCGACACCCCGCGATCAGCTGGCGAGACAAAAGCTGAGCTGATCCCCCAGTTGATCCAAGGGTCAGGCGGCATGGCCCGCGCCGGTCCCCGTCCATGGCCGACCTCCAGCCCCGATCCGCGCGGCCAGGCGCAGGCTGAGGTCGTAGAGGTCGCGGCGCTCGTCGCAGCGGGTCTTGAACAGGATTCGGTGCATGTGCTTGTGAACCGCGGTCTCGCGGATCCCCAGCCGCCACGCGATCGCGCCGGAGCTGCGACCGAACAGCACGTGGTGAACGACCTGCTCCTCGTACGCGGTCAGCGAGAATGTGCTCACGAGCACATCGACAAGCCGGCCGATCAGCTCGCTCGTACGGATCGCGTGCTCCTCCTCTTTGCCCTGCGGGGGCGGGCACGCGAGCGTGCGGGCGAGGGGCAGGGGAGCATCACAGCGAACGGTGGGGTGGAGGCGAGTGGCGGCGTGCATCGTGGCGTTACCATGCGCTGGCGGGGGGCGAACCGTCAGGGACGGCAGTGCCACCGACGGGCATCGCACCCGACCTCGCGGGCGGGGCAAGAGCCGCTCTGCCAAACGGGTCTCCGGGCCGGGTGCCGGCCGTTTCGCCTGATCGCCCGGCCAGGCTCGGGAGGCAGTGGCGCCCGCGAACCGGGCGTCACCGATCGTCACCGCGGGAGCCCGCGTTCAGCTGCGCCGCCGCGCCTGCTCGACTACCATCGCGCGAATGGCCCTCTCCGCGACGATCCGGCGGTTCTCGATCACCTTGTCCGACAGTGATCGGGGCGTCTACGAGACCCTGGATCTGCGCGTCGCCCAGCACCCCTCCGAGAGCGAGCGATACCTCGTCGCGCGGGTGCTCGCGCGGCTGCTGCAACACGACGAGGGGCTCGAGTTTGGCAAGGGCGTGTCGGCGGGCGACGAGCCAGCGCTGCTGCAGCACGACCTGCAGGGCGTGGTCACCAGCTGGATCGAGGTTGGCTCACCCTCGGTCTCGCGCCTGCACAAGGCCAGCAAGACCGGCGCGCGCGTGGTCGTGTACACCTGGAAGGGCGGCGAGGCGCTCGCGGCCGAGGCTGCCGGGACCGTGCACCGGGCCGACGCGCTCGAGCTGTACGCGCTCGATCAGCCGTTCCTCGACGAGGTCGCGGGCTCGCTCGACCGCAACAACGACTGGTCGCTCGCGGTCGCGGGCGGGTCGCTGTATCTGGAGGTCGCCGGCAACATGCACCAGGGCACGGTCACGCGGATCGCCCCGGCCTGAGCGTGGGTCAGTCGATAAAGCGGCCGACCCACCGCCACACCAGCGTCGCGCTCTTGCTCGATCCCGGCGCGCTCGTGACCGCGATGCGAAACGCGGCCCCCGTCGCGAACCCGCCCACGCTGATCCCCAGCAGCTCGCTCGCGGCCGCGGCCATGTAGGGCATGTGCCCGACCACGAGCACGTCGGCGTCGGCATCCAGCCGGGCCAGCGCACCAAACAGGTCGCGCGGTCGGCTGTCCGGGTACACGTCATCGCGCGCCTCGATCACGCCGTTGTACTCGAGCTCGCCGACGATCAGCTCCGCGGTCTGGACCGCGCGCACCAGCGGGCTGGACCAGACGCGGGTCGGCGTCACCCCGCGCTCCGCCAGCGCGCGGCCCGTCGCGCGGGCTTCGTCGCGTCCGGTCGTGGACAGGCAGCGACCGGCGTCGCCGAGGTCGCTATCAGACGAGCGCGCGTCACCATGGCGGACGAGGGTCACGAGCATGATCGCCTGCGAGCATACACGCCTGGCTGGAGCTCACGGCGCCAGGCACTCCTGCCGTTGCCGACTCGTCGCTCGGGTGGGCCGCGTCGGCCCCGAACCGGACAGCGGGAAAACCGCGGTTTCGAGCGAGGCCCCAGGCTGAATCTGCGCCGTCTCTGGCAGACCGCCGATCGCCTGGATATGGTTGACCGCGGTGCCGCTGCTCCGACAACAAACGCCGAGGCCGACAGCCGCCCGCGCCCACGTGGTTGCGAGCTTCTATCTGGCCCTCGCGCTGGCGGGGTTCATGTGGCACGCGATCAGCCAGGAGAACAACGACTGCTGGCGCGGGCCGGGAGTCGGCAATCTCGAGCTGCTGTGGACGCCGCTGCTCGGGGTCGGGTTCGGCCTGCTCGCAGTGGTCGGGTTTCGGGTGTTCGAGCGTCGCTGGTCGTGGCTGCCGGCCTTGCATCGCGAGTTTCGTGCGATCTTGGGGCGGCCGTCGGGGACCGAGCTCTTGCTGTTGGCTTCGGCCAGCGCGATCGGTGAAGAAATCTTCTTTCGCGGCGCCATGCTCGACGCCTGGGGTCCGTGGCTGAGCAGCTTGGTGTTTGCCCTGATCCACGTGCCGCCGCGCCGCGAGCTGTGGCCGTGGACCGTCTCCGCCGGGCTGCTGGGCTTGTGCCTGGCCGGGTTGACCATGTGGACGGGCAACCTCGGGGCTGCAGTCGCGGCTCACTTCGTGATCAACCTGGTCAACCTGGCCTACATCACGCGTCGGGCCCCGGCGATCGCCGTGCGCAGGCCCGTCAGGCCGCGGGTCTCCACGCCGCCGCGAGTTCGTTGATTTTTTGGTGTTCGCGCCCGGTGGTGCGACACCCAGCGCATGTCCGGGACTACGCGCCGACGCTTCATGCAGTCGCTGTGCGGCGCGATCGTGGTGACGGGCGCGTCCAGCCTGGTGCCTCGATTCGCGCGAGGTGCCGACGTGAGCCTCGCCGAGCGGCTCGACCTGCTCTACAGCAATCAGTTCAACTTCGATGATCTCGGCCGCCCGCGCATCAGCGTTGGGGTGATGCGCAGTCAAAAAGAGGTCCAGCTCTCGGCCGCGGGTGGACTGCAGGCGCTGCCCTCGGGCGACGGCGGCACGGCGATCGTCGGTGGTGGGCGGTGGCGCATTCGGGTCACCAACGCGACCGCGTCCAAGCAGTCATTTCGGGTCGTGCTCGACGCGGTCCCGGCCACCGAGCTGCGCCAGGTCGACAAGCGCGCCAAGGTCTGGCGGGGCAAGGGCTTCGACGTGGCCGAGCGCGAGGTCGGAACGCTCTTCGGCGTCTCGGGCAAGGTCCTGGACACCCGGCGGGTGCTGCTCACGACGGATCTGTTCTCGTCCGAGCGCGAGGCCGAGGCCCGGGCCCGCGAGCTCGCCGAGCGCCACGGCTTGATCCCCCGCTTGCACCCCGAGATCGAGCGCCGCGCGAGCGGGCGGATCTTGGCTGAAGATCTCGAGACCGGCGTCAAGGTCGAAGCCGAGGGCGTGCTGTGGTTCTCGCCCACGCGCGCCGACAAGATGACCGTTCACGACGTCGCCCACGAGGGTGGGGGTGGGTCTGAAGATCGCCGCTATCGCGGGCAGATCTATGTGGCGATCGATCGCAAGGGCGAGCTGGCTGTCGTCAACTTGATCGGCGAGGCCGAGCTATTGTCCGGGTTGGTGCCCGCCGAGATCTATGCCTCGGCGCCGAGCGAGGCGCTCAAGGCCCAGGCCGTCGCGGCCCGCGGTCAGCTGCTCGCCAAGGTTGGCAGCCGCCACCTCGATGATCCCTTCTTGCTGTGCTCGCACCAGCACTGCCAGGTCTACGCCGGGGCCGACAGCGAGCACCCGCGCACCAACACCGCCGTCGAGCGCACGATCGGGCGGGTCCTGATGCGGCCCAACGAGTCGCAGCTGGTCGACACCGTGTACTCGGCCAATTGCGGCGGCCACACCGAGCACAACGAGCAGGTGTGGGCGAGCCCGGCCGATCCGCAGCTGCGCGCGACCCCGGATCCCAAGCTGGGCGAAGACTTCGCCAAGGGCATCGACGCCGCCAACATCGACGCCTGGCTGAGCTCGAGCCCCGCCGCCTACAGCAAGCCGAGCTCGAGCCACGTGGCCTCGGCCTATCGCTGGACGGTCGCGCTGGATCCCGCCGCCGTCGCCGGAAATCCCGAGGTTCCGCCTAGCTTTGGCGACCTGCGGCGAATCGAGATCCACGCTCGCGGCCGCAGCGGTCGAGCGACCCACGCCAGCCTGCACGGGACCCGCGAGCGCGTCGAGCTTCACGGCGAGCTGCGGATCCGCAGGGCGCTCGGCGGGCTCAAGTCATCGATGTTCGTGATCGACGAGCGGCGCGACGAGTTCGGCCGCTTTGTGCTGCGCGGTGGCGGGCATGGTCACGGTGTTGGCCTGTGTCAGCACGGCGCGATGGGGATGGCCGCGGATGGCAAGACGTATGGGCCGATCTTGAATCACTACTATCGTGACTCGAAGCTGGTCCGGCTCTGGTAGGCTAGCTCTAAGGCCGCGAGCCCTCGCACCACTGGGGCTCGATGTCTTGCCCGTGGCTTCGCAAGAACTTGGTGCCGGCGTCGAAGTCCTCGAGCGTGGCCGCCGACCAGTACGCGGTGTCGCAGGTCGATGTATTGCAGTCACCGCCGAGCGTCAGCCAAGCGTGCTTGCTGTCGGTGACGATGTCACAGATGCAGCTGGCGCGCCCAGGGTCCTTGGGGTCGACGGTGCAGGGCTTGTCCAGGCACCAACTCCACGGCTTGTCCTTGGCGCAGAACATCACCCGATCACCCTCGTTGAACTGAGCGAGCGAGAACATCGAATAGACTGTCTCGTTGCCGCTCGAGTCCTTGCCGGGCGCTACGGTGTCGCAGGGGGCCCCCGCCATGCTGCTGCCTTGTAAGACTTCGCAGGAGCAAGTCGCCTGGTTGGAGTTCGGGATCGGTACGCACGGCGCGGAGGTGCACAGCGCGTAGGTCCCCTGACAGAAATACATCTCGCCGGAGTCGCCCTTCCGGCATCCGGCTACGACGGCGGCTGCGACTGCGAGCGCGGCGGTGAAACACAGGTAAGAGCGAGGCATACGTAGATGCGTCGCTCACGCGGTCGTTGCTGTCAAGAGGAGCATAATTGTGTGAGCTTCATGACCTGAAGAAGCTGCGGTCGCCGAAAATCGCAGCCGTCGGCGCGTCGTCACCACGGCGCTGGGCCGGGCTCGACGTCGAGCACCACGATCGCCGGTACCGTCACCGTATTGTGGTCGGATGGGTCCTCGGGATCGTCCTCGTGTGGGATCACGACCTCGCCCCCGAGCACGATCCGTCCGTCGTCCAGCTTGTGTAGTGTCCGCGCCGCCCGGAGCCCGAGATGATCGAGCGAAGCCGTGCACTCCAGGGCTCCGGTCCAGTCCTGCCGCGCGAGCGACAGGTGACGCAGCGCCCTGTCCTCGACATTGCGGCCCGAGACCACGTGCACCACCGAGGTGTCCACGCCGACCGCCTCGGTGACACGGATGTCGTCGAGCTCGGGCCACTCGACCTCTCCACGCCAGTTCGTCCAGCCGCTATTGTCGTGCGACGTCACGATGCTTCGTGCGACCCGCAGCAGCGGGGGATCGTCTGTGGTCTCTGTGTAGTCGTATCGGCGTCCCCGCTCCTCGGACACCCAGATCGTGCGATCGTCGTCACTTGCGAGCCGAGCGTGGGGGCCGTTGTAGTTGTCGGGGGTCACGTATGCTGTCCAGTTCACGCCGCCGTCGAGACCGCGCAGCGTCAACATCGAGATTGAAGACGAGTCGATTCCCGAGCGGCCGGCGAATACCGCGAGGTTGCCACCGACGCTGACGATCTGCCCGATCCAGTGGAACTCGCGCTCGCCATCGCTGTGAGGGACGAAGTTCGCGTAGCCGGTCTGTCGCCACGCCAGCGCTCCGTTCGCATCGCGTCGCTCGATCAGCGCCGCGCTGTCATAGATGCCGTCGGGGTTAGAGCGATACACGCTGCCCGCGAGGTATAGCTCGCCCGCGCGGGCGAGCGATGACCCGATGTAGATCGGCGCGCCCTCGGCCAGCAGTGGCTCTTCTTTGAGGGTCTGACCATCAGCGTCGAGCGTCAATAATCGACCCGGTTGATCAATGTCGTCGCTGCCGAAGGCGTCTTCACCGGGGACCGTTAGCCAGATTGTCTCGGTCTCGAGATCCTCCGCGACCGTGCCACACCATGACGATGCGGACTGGATCCGCGCGAGCTCCTGCAGCGTGCCTTGCTCGGTCAGGCGCTCGAGCACCAACTCCCAACCTTCGGTGTGGAGCACCAGACCGGTCGGCGTGACCGTACACAAAGTGCCGCTCCCGAGCTCGATCACCGCTTCGTTCGAGACCAGACACGGCTCGGGCTCGGGCTCGCTGCACGCGGCGACCAACGGGATCAGCGCGAGCGCGAGCGGACGCATCGAGGGCATGGCGTGAGTCTCTAGCAAGCCGGGGGCCAACGTGGAGTGGCGATGAGCAGTGGTTTGGTGGGTCTCGGGACGGCGAGATGCCAACCTGGGAGTCACGATCGGCAACCCCGTTGTCTATCGCCAGCGGCGATAGACAACGGCCTCTCCGTGGGCTTGCAGTGTTCGCATGAGGACGCGCCTCGCCGTGCGGACACAGTTCAGTCGAACAGCGGCACGGGGTCGGCGTCGGTCGCTAGCTCGTTGTCGCCGATCGCGTCCACGCCCTCGAGCCCGAGCTGACCGTATGCGTTGGAGCCCCAGCAGTGAACATCCTGATCGTCGAGCAGGACGCAGGTGTGATCGAAGCCCATGGCGATCTGGACCACGGGTGCGGCGAACGAGAGCTTGGCGGCGGATGAGGGAAGTTCGTCGTCGCCGAGGTGTTGGGTCGAGCCGAGGCCGAGCTGGCCTGCGGAATTGGCCCCCCAGCAACCGAGTGCGCCGTCGTCGAACAGCGCGCAGGTCTGATTGTTGCTAGCGGCGACGGTCACGACCGTGCCGGAGACGCCAGCGATCGCCTCGAGGGGACCGACACCATCACCGTGGTTAACCGTGGAGCCGACACCGAGCTTGCCGTAGCTGTTGGATCCCCACCCTCGAATTTGTGCAGAGCCCGAGTTGGGGTGGAGAGCGACCGTGTGACTGCTGCCAGCGGCGACCACCGGGATGACCTCGCCGCCGTACTTCAAGCTGACCGCGCTCGGGAGCTCGTCGTCGCCGATGTTGTTCGTGTTGCCATAACCGAGCCGTCCACTGCTGCCATGCCCCCAGCAGCGGAGCCCCCCTGCGACCATCGAGGCGCACACGTGATGCGCGCCAGCGCGGAGACTCGACACCGCGCCGCCGACTTGCACGAAGCTATTGGCGTTTGAGGCAATCTCGTTGTCACCGATCGGGCTCAGGTTTCCGTGACCCAGCTGCCCGTAGGCGTTGCCCCCCCAGCAGTAGACTCCACCGATGACCGACAGTGCGCAGGTGAAGCTCGACCCGGCGGTCACGGATTGGATCGAGTCGCCGAAGTCGAGGGGGATGAGCGTGTCGATGTCTTCGTTGTCGCCGATGTCTTGGAGATGCCCGAGGCCGAGCTGACCGTCTGTGTTTTGCCCCCAGCACGTCACGGTGCCCGAGGCGAGCACGGCGCAGGTATGGTAGGCGCCGGCCGCGATCGCTGTGGCGGACTGGACGAGCGGGAGCACGCCGTAGACCGCCGGAGCCTCGTTGTCACCGACAGGCTGAACATGGCCATAGCCTAGCTGACCGCGATTGTTGTGGCCCCAGCAGATCACGTCCCCGGCATCGGTCAGGACGCAAGTGTGATTGCCACCCGCGGTGATCTGCACGATGCGGGTCGAGCTGCAGTCGGCTTCGCAGCCGTCGCCGCCACCGACGTTGCCATCGTCACACTGCTCTCCGGTCTCGACTATGCCATTGCCACAAACGGGCATCGGCTCGCATAGACCAGCCTCGCACTGCAGGCCTGGCGCGCAGACCTCACCGATGTCGCAGGGGCAGTCGAGCGTGCCCGGCGGGCAACCCTGCGTCTCATCGGTGTCGGACTCATCGACGGAGTTCGTGTCGGCATCCGTCGTCGTCGAGGATTCGTCGGTGTTACCGGTCTCGAGCACCGACGACTCGCCGCCGTCGCTGGCCGAGATACTCGTGCCGTCACCGTCACTGTCGAGCACCGCAGGGTTGGCAACATAGCCGCAGCTATTCGCGCCGAGGGCGAGTAGGACAAGGCGTGCGCGTGGCATCGTCATGGCTCAATACACCTCGACGACGCCGGCGGTCTCCGGGGTCTCGTTGTCGCCGATGTCTGCCGGAGTGCCGTAGCCGAGCGCGCCCCACGATCCTTCGCCCCAGCAGACGACCTCGTTGTCGTCGCGCAGGGCACAGGTGTGCTGGCGGCCGGCGGTGACCGCCACGGCCGGGCCACCGATCGCCACCGCCCCAGCAGCCTCCGGTGTCTCATTGTCGCCGATGATGTTCGTGTTGCCGTAGCCGAGCTGTCCCGCGGACGCCTGGCCCCAGCACAGGACATCACCGTCTTCGAGGACAGCACAGCTGTGTGCGTCACCAGTGGCTACGGCGATGGGTGTACCGCCAAGAACGACGGAGTTGCCCGGCTGCTCATTGTCGCCAATGTCCTCAGCCTGGCCCGGGTAGCCCAGCCTGCCGGAGGCATGGTGGCCCCAGCAGGAAAGGTGGTTCGTGTCTTTGAAGATGGCGCAGGCGTGCTGCGAGCCGAAGTCGAGCATCAAGGGCGGCTTCGGGATCTGTGCGGGCATTCCAATCGCCTGTGAGATGGGGATTTGGTTCGACAGACTGACCAGGCCGAGCTCGCCATAGCTGTTGTTTCCCCAACAGATCAGTTCATCGTCGTCGCGTAGCGCACAAGCGCTCGAGCTGCCGGCCACGATCATTGAAGACGTGCTACCGACATCAATGACCGCGGCGCTTCCGGGGTGCTCGTCATCACCGAGATGGTTGTTGGTGTCTTCTTGCCCCAAGTGGTAGCCGCCGCTCCCCCAGCAGATCGGGTAGCCGGTGTTGAGAAGGGCGCAGGTGTATGTGTCTCCTGCGTCGATGGCGATCGCCACCTCACCTAGCTGTACTGTCCCAGCGACGACAGGGAGCTCGTCATCGCCAATGTTACTCGTGTTCGCGTAGCCGAGCCGACCCAAGGCGGCCAGCCCCCAGCATGCGACCCCCCCGGTGTCGAGCAAGGCACAAGTGTGCTGGTCTCCAGCGCGGATCGAGATGATGGGGGCGGCGAGCACGATCGCAAGCGCGGACGCGGGGGTCTCTGAGTCGCCGATGAGATTGGTGTTGCCCTGCCCGAGCTGACCGTAATTTCCCCGGCCCCAGCACCGGGCCTCCCCGGAATTGAACAGAGCGCAGGTGTGGTAGCCGCCTGCGCTGATCTCGACGACCTCGGTCGGCTGGCAGTCTGCGTTGCAGCCGTCGCTGTTTGTCACGTTGGCGTCATCGCAACTCTCGCCTGCGCTGATGACTCCGTCACCACACGTCGAAGACACGCACGTCCCCTCGCTGCACATTAGATCGTCCACGCAGGTCTCGTTGAGGGCACAGGCGCAGCCAAGTTCACCGTCACAGCTCATGTCGCCGTCGCCCGTTGTCGTCGCAACGCCCGTCTCGGTGGAGTCACTGTTGGAACCGTCGGTGACACTGTCATCGATTCCGGCGGTGCCGCATGCCAGCATGATCGAAACGAGGAGGGGTAATTTGGTAATCGTAGCTCGGTCGTGCATAGGCGGTTCTCATTGTTCTCGAACAGACAATGTGCTGCTGTGGGCTATGTGACGCAATGCGGGGTTACTCGAGTTTGAGGTGTCCCGACTGTTGCAGCGTTAGCCGCAGCGTTCCTTTGGTCTCGGGGATAGTCACCGTTCCGCCCGACTTCCAGGCTCCGCGGGCACTGTCGCGGTAGCGCGCCCGATAGGTCCCCGGTCGCAGTCGAGCGCGAGCTTGTGTCTTCCCACCCATGCGATCGAGCGAGTAAACTCTGCCGCCAATCTCGATCTCGATCCAAAATACCGTTGGTGCGCTGATCTCGACGGTCACGCGGGCGGGTGGTTGGGGAACGGCGGCGTCCGGCTCGTCGGGCGCGTCGGGCTCGATCGCGGACGGAGCGTCGCGCGGTTTGGGCGGACTCGATGGCGCGAGTGGCTGCGTCGGTGTCGAGGGGGGCGCCTCCGGCGGATGCGGACGTGGCTGTGTTTCCGCGGTCCCGCTAAGGGGGGAGTCTTCTTCTTCGTTTGAGTTGCGTGCAGCCCGTTGCTCGGGCGCGGCGGACGGGGCTCGCTCGGGCGGGTCCTCGGCGTCCGGTGAGTCACCGTGGAGTGCGAACGAGACCAAGCTGATCCCGAACATCATCAGCCCGGTCAGAGGCAGTGCGATACGCAGGGCGAAGGATGAGCTGGCACGAATCGAGCTCTCCGGAGGTGACAACACCTGGGCGAGGACCGAGTGCTCGGTGGTCGCGGACGCGGAGGGGAATCGTGACGATCCACGCGGAGCGAGCGGAGCTGTCGGCAAATTGTGGGGGTTACTCCTCGAGGAGTGAGGGTGGGTATGCGAGATGTGCGAGAGGGTGACCATCTCTTTGCTCGAGCTCGCAGGCGTCGTGAACTGCCGGACGAGATCCTGCAGCTCGAATTTTGCATCCCGATAGCCGGGCCAGGCCGCGAGGTACCCATGGGCCTCGCGCGCTGATTGAATGCGCTCGTCCACGTCGGCCTTCAACAGGCCGCTTCTCAGCGCCTCGAGCTCACTCGGGAGACGCCCCGGCGGGCACGTGAGCGGCGGGATCTCGCCATCGAGGACCATGCCGTAAAGGCGAGCCTCGTCAACGACGCCCGAACGAAAACGCCGGCCGTCGAGTAGCTCGTGGAGGATCGCTCCGACCGCGAACAGATCGATGGTTGGAGCGCGTGTGTCCCCGCGCAATTGTTCGGGCGGCATGTAGCGAAGCTTGCCCTTGACGTGAATACCGCTGGTTTCCTCGGACGCGACGCGGGCGATGCCGAAATCCATCAGCTTGACCTCGCCAGCGACGGAGAGCATGACGTTCTGGGCTGAGACATCGCGGTGGACGATCGTCCGCTGGCAGCCCTCGTGCTCGAATTCGTGCGCGTACGCCAGCGCCTTGAGGATCTCCCCGACGACATAGCCCACCACCGACAGCGTGAGCGTCTCGCCACGCTCACGCAGGGCGCCGCTCAGCTCGTCGAGGTTGCGACCGTCGACCCACTCCATGGCCATGTAGCGAACGCCAGCGTCCTCGCCGACGTCGAACACTTGAACGATGTTGGAGTTGCCCAACAGCATCGACAGCCGGGCCTCGTCGTCGAACATGCGCCGGGAGATCTCGTCATGGGTCCGTTCGGGCGTGAGTAGCTTGACGGCTACAGTCTTGCAGGCGCCGGTCTCATGGGAGCGCCGACCGGCCCAAACCTCCCCCATACCTCCGACGCCCAGGCGGCGGACGAGCGTGTAGGGCCCGACCTGACAGGTCTCATTCACTAAAACTGAATTGTCCATGTCAACATCGCTTGGCGACCGCGGGCGCGGCCGATCCGGACCTCATCGACCGTCAACACGACCCCAGCCGCAACCATTGCGCCAGCGCCGAGACCGATCAGGACCTTGTCTTGGGGATGATTCTCGTGCAGTTGTGGACATGTCTCAGTGTCTCCTCCGAGGGCCTCGCCTCTGCACGTGCCGTTCAGCGCCGCCAGAACGACCCCGCCGATGAGCAGGGCCGCCCCGGCCGAAGCCATGCTGAGTTCAGCCCAGCGCGGGAGCAGGCGAGTCCGCCTATCCTGAGTTGCTCCGGGCACGTCCTCGCCGATTGGCCGCTCGCTGCTCGTGAGGAACGAGCGTCGCGCAGCCATCCCCGGTTCGTGCAGCTCGATCACCAGGTGCTCGGGGCCGCGGTTGGGGTCGCTGAACACAACCCAGACGCGGTAGCGACCGAGGTAGAGCGGAAGCTCGGGATTGCTCGCTCGGGTCTCGTTGATAATGATCTCGCAGCTTTGGCAGGTGATGGCGATCGTCGACGTGCCGGTATTCCGCAGCGCCTGCAGGCGACGCTCGTAGAGCTCGAGCACGACCGGTCCAAAGTTCCCCGCCCCAACCTGGCGGCCCATGGCCGAGCGAATGACCTCGTCCATCGCGGCCTCGGCCTCGACGCTGTCCCCGAGCGCAAGGTGAATGGATACGAGCGCCAGTCTTGCCCGATCGAGGAGCGCGAGGGCGTCCTCATCTCCGATGAGCGCGAGCGCCTGCGTCTCGGCGTTGGTCAATGCCTCGGCGAGACGCTGGGCGGACTCGGCTGTTGGGCCCGCCGAGATGACGGCTTGTTCGAGAACCACGACGTCCCGGCCTTGGTCGGGCCCAGCGGGTCCAAACAGCAACCACAGAGCGAGGCTGAGCGGCGACATCGCGGCCATAGTACGGGTGCGCCTCGCACAGGCGTGACCCTCTGCCCGGCGTCGCCGTAGACGACGTTCGACCTTGGTGTCGAGGCTCAGACTAGGCGGCTAGGTCGCCTGCTCGACGGCGCCAATCCGAACCACGCGAATATCGCCATCCATGGTCAACGTTTCACGAGAATCATGCGTCCGTGTGCTGGGGACCGTCGGACTGCGCTGCGCTCGGAAGCGCCCGCTCGAGCGTCGCCCGCATCGCGGTCAGCTCGTGTTCGAGGCGCCTGACGGTGTCGAGGATCTCATCCTCCTCGGGATCTTCGAGGATGGTGGTCATGAACCCCGCCATGTACCCGAACACGCCAACTCCCGCGAAGATGACGAAGGCCGAGACCATGTGTCCGCCCGGGGTCGTCGGCGTGATGTCGCCATACCCGACGGTGCTCAAGGTCACGAGCGACCACCACAGGGCATCCTCGAGGCCGTTTGTGCTGTCCGGTTCGACGATGCGAAACGCGAGCGCACCGGTCAGCACCAACGCAGCGACGAGCCCGAAGGCACGCACTGCCCTGGCGCTCTTGCCCTTGAAGCGACGCAGGCGCATGGCCACCCGGGCGATTCGAAACAGTCGGAGTAGCCGGATGACCCGCAGGCTCTGGGCGAACGCGGTGAACGGGATCGACGACACGAGGTCGGCGATGTTCTCGGGTCTGCGCAGGTACAGCACGCGGTTGTCTGCCAGCGAAAGCCCGAGCAGCCACTCGCTGAGAAACATCGCGCAGAAGAAATGGTTGATGCTGTCGAAGGTGTCGATGCTCCGGGTTTGCATGGACTCGAGCACCAGGAGGGTGAACATCGGCAGCAACAGGATGTTGTTGGCGTAGCGGAGCCAGCCGAGCACGCGCGTCCAGCGGGATACCTGCTCCCTCGGGCGCTCAGACTCGGCGGTGTCGTCGTCGTTCATGCGGGTGACACTACACCCGCAGGGCTCGCGGAGGGTGCGCGGTCTCGATGGGTCGACGGTCGGCGTCGCGCCACGGTCGAACTCGCGCCCCTCGATCGTCAACCGGGGCACCCCATGGCGTGGCTCAGTGTGCCCGCGCTGCTCAGCCCTCGACGACGAACTCAGCGATCTTCTCACCATCCATCGACCAGACCGTCACGAAGTGCGGCGCGATTCGAACCAGCCGCTGATCATCAACCCACACGAGGTCGCCAGGAAAGCCAAACCCAGGCCGGTGGCGCTTTCCATAATAGTCGGGCAGACCATCGGGGATCGGAGGCGCCGGAGCGGCAAAGGTCGACAAGCTGACGCCGCTGTGTGCGTCAATGATACGAATCTCTTGCTGGTCGAGCAGCAGCGCGAGCCCGTCCCCTCGGGGGGACCAGGCGATGCCCGATGCCTCCGCGATGCTGTGGGAGCCCTGAATCGATCGTGACGCGAGGTCGATGCTCAGGGCCAGCTCGCCCGCGCGGAAGATGTCCACCTTTCGCCCGCTGCGGCCTCCCGTGGCCAGATTATGGACGTAGCTGCTCACGGCCAGCGCCCCTCGTGGCCCCCATGCGAGCTCATCAATGCGCGGTGAGCTCGGCTGCCGGACCCCGTGAACCTTGCCTGTGTCGCCGCAGATAAACAGCAGCTCGTCGGCGGCGGGCGGCGTGGCGAACTTCCGCCGCACAAACCAGCGACCGTCGGGGGACCAGCTGAGCGTGCCGCTGTGCCCGTAGGCGTCGAGGGTCTCTCGATAGACCTCGCGCTCCGCGACTGGATCGTAGGCCGCGACGCCGGTCCCGACGGTCCCGACCACCACGCCGGCCGAGGCGTTCCACTCGATCGCTTGAAACCGAGGGGCGGCGAGCTCGTCGAACTCGAATTGATCGTCGCCCGGCGTGATCTCAAAGAACGCCCCGGTGTCCGCGAACAGGCGCTCGCCGACCCACACATAGCCGACGCCAGAATCGCGGGTGTCGTCGGGGAACGCCCGACCCACCCATGCACCGCGATCGAGCAACGCGATCCCGTTGGTGTCGACGTTGGTGGCCAGGCGGCGGCCGTCGGGGTGCCACCGCAGCAGCCTGGGATCGCTCCAGCCAACAAAGCCCTCGGTCGGGGTGACCGCGCGCAGACGCCCCGACTGAGTGTCAAAGACCAGTATGGCGCCAGTGTCCTCCTCCGTGGCGGTGCACGCCGCCGCGAGCCAAGGTTGCGATGGGTGGATTGCCACGTTCTCGATCAAGCAGCCGCGCGGCCACTTGGCCTCGGCTTGATCCGGCCAGAGGTCGGAGGGCTTTCCAGTAGGACGGGGTTCGGGCTGCACACTCTGGCGATACACAATCCGCCGCGATCAATCCAGCCCGCTTTTACGTTTGCGGTTACGTGAGCCGCTTGGCCGGCGAGACCCGGTCAGCCCGCCGCCGAGGTGATCACGCGGTCGAACATCCGGTCGCTCAGCCACCGCCGCATGAACAGCAGCGGCCGGGCCATGTAGCCGGCGACATAGCGGGTCCGCGGGCGCCGGGCACGAACGGCCTTGGCCACGACCTTGGCGATCACCTCGGGCCCCGAAGCGTTCTCGTAGGTGCCGGTCGTCGCGGTGGCCATGGTGTGGGCGAGCTCCGCGTAGGCGCCCTGGCCCGAGTGCTCGAGCATCGGGCCGCCCATCACGTCGCCGAACTCGGTCTTGATCCCGCCCGGTTCGACGATGACAACCTCGATCCCGAACGGCGCGAGCTCGATCCGCAGGCAGTCGGACCAGCCCTCGAGCGCGTGCTTGGTCGCGTGGTACCAGGCGCCGAGCGGGGTGTAGATCTTGCCGCCCATCGACGACATGTTGATGATCCGGCCCGCGCCCTTGCGGCGCATGTGCGGAAGCACGAGCTGAGTGAGGCGGGCGAGGCCGAACAGGTTGACCTCGAACTGACGTCGGGCGGTCTCGATGTCGATGTCTTCGACGGCGCCGTAGACCGCGTATCCGGCGTTGTTGACGAGCACGTCCACGCCGCCGTGGTCGGCCTCGATCTGGCGGATCGCCGCGACGACCTCGTCGTCTTTGGTGATGTCCATTCCCAGCGGGATCGCCCCGGCCAGCGCGAGGTCGGCCATCTTCTCGACCCGACGGGCCGCGACGTAGACGGTCAGGCCATCGGCGAGGAGCTGGCGAGCGGTGGCCTTGCCGATGCCCGAGGAGGCGCCGGTGACGAGTGCGACAGTGGATGAGGTGGCGAAGCTGGTCATGGTCGTTATACCTGGGAGAAGTGTGGCGAGCGCGGGCCGATTGGCACTCGCCGATGACGCCAAACTGTCAGCTGATCGCGCCAAAGCTGGGCGACAGCCCGCGGTCTCGACTACGATGTTCAGCACCATGGCGAAGGCGTTTCCACTCGAGGCCGGCTGGCCGATCGTGTTCAAGGACCTCGCTGAGCGCTCATGGCGCGCGGTACGCCATCCGAGCCTTCGCCATCCGGGCCTTCGCCAGGTCAGTGGTCGCCGGATCACTTGCTCGCCACGGAGAGCTGGAGCGTCACGCGGAGAGCCGCTCGGAGTCGTTGTTTGGGAGGTCGCATCCGTTGACGAGTCTACGGCCCTGTGCCGGTCATGCGATCGGTCCCTACATGGCCCGGAGTCGCTGCTCGGGCAGCGCCGGATTATCAACCGGGAGACCACCACAGCCCCCGCTCCTGGTGCGAAACGGTAGCGACGATATCGCTTGTCCATGCGCATTCTCCGTGCGAGACTGCGCATCGGTGCTTGCCATGAACTTTCGACGAGCCTTCCCGCTGGCCCTGACTCTGACCTGCGCGTTTGCGTTCACGTCCTGTGGGAACGATAGCGGGACCAGCACCACGAAGGGAGACGGAGGGGACGGGGATGGAGACCCCGGAGACGGCGATCCCGGCGATGGGGATGGCGACCCCGGAGACGGAGACCCCGGAGACGGCGATCCCGGAGACGGAGACCCCGGAGACGGCGACCCTGGCTGTACGCCGGGTGATCTCAACTGCGAGTGCAATGACGGGCTGTGCCTCGGGGACTTAGAGTGTGTCGATGATGTGTGCACGGACCCCAACTGCACTCCTGGCGAGCTTGGCTGCGAATGCAACGGTGGTCTCTGCCTCGGTGACCTCGAGTGCGTCGACAACGTGTGCTCGGAGGCGACCGGGGATGGGGATGGCGACGGGGATGGGGATGGCGACGGAGACCCCGAGTGTCCGAACCCCAACGAGAAGATGTGCGACGGCGAGTGCATCGACGTCATGGCGAACGACGATGACTGCGGGGAATGCGGGAACAGCTGCACGGTCAAAGCCAACAACGTCGGGGCTTGTGTCGATGGGGCGTGCGGCCCAACCTGGTCAAGTTGCCTAACGCAACTAGAAGGGGAAGGCCTCAACTGTGACCAAATTTGTGCGGGCTTTGGAGATACGTGTGTCAAAGGCGGCTGTAATGGCTACACACTTACTTATAACGGGAGCGTCTCAGTGTGCGCAAATGGCGGAGGGGGGAATTTCGCCAATATTAATTGCGATGTCCATTTCAATTGGCTTTCGAGCCGCGCCGCATGTTGCTGCACGCAATGAAGAATCGTACGACGCGCCCTGCTGACGTCCTGAAATCACCCGGTGTGCTCGATGGAGATAATCCGGCCGTCGGGCTCGAGTTCTGCCGCGACTACAGAGTATGCCAATTCGAGATCTCCGATAATTTCGGAGTAGTAGATAGCTATGTTATACGCAGCCGAGTCTTTCGTTGTTGTTTCGCTCACGCCGGCGACCCAGCAATGAGTTCCTGTGTTGGCGATGAGACTAGAGGCATGCTCGAGGGCGCCAATGTCGTCTCCAACTGGTGTCAGTGCAGGCCCAACGACCAGCGAAAAGAGAGCGTCAAACTGCGCCTCCGTTGAACGGTTGCCACTTGCTTGCACCGTCGACCTTCCACCGATATAAACATTCGTTAGGACCATCGACATGGCTCCGAACTTCAAGATTGCATCTGCAAGAAATGTCTCTATCGCATTCGGCTCACCCACTTGCTGAGCCAGCCCGTACGGGTTTCGCGTGACCACCGAGCTTGTATTCGAGTCATACAACGCCGATCCAAGGGTCGACACGAGTATGCTACACGCATGTCCTCCCATGATATCCCAATCGAGGGATGCGACATTGTCCGCGACCAAGACGTTGCCTCCATATATAACGCTGTCTGACCGATCCGTCCAATCGGGCTTCGGCGGTGTGAAGTCTGTCCAGTCTACGTCTAGTGCAAGCCCATAGTCCACAATCTGCACACACGCACCACTCGCAGGTCGCACATACCCACCGCCATTAACCCACTGCAAAGACGCCCCCGCGATCGCATCCCCAGGCACAGGGTTCCCAAAGCTCTCGAAGGTGTTCCCGGTCACGGTGATCGCCCCAAACCCCCGCTGGACCCACAGCGCCCGCCCAAGCGGCTGACTCACCTCATTCCCACGCACGACCAACGCCGAAGCCCCGCGCGCGTTGCTCAGATCCGTCACCGGGGCCGGCATCTTCGGGTGCGCCTGCTCCTCGACCTCCGCTGGGATCGTATAGCCACGCGGCTTCACGATCTCGGCGATGGCGATCCCGCCTCGCAGCCCCACCGTGATCGCCGACGCGCCGACCGGCGTGGGCGGCCCATTGTCGATGATGCGATTGCCTTCGATCGTCGCGTTCTGCGCCGCGATCAACCCAATGCCGCAGACCGGGGTGTAGAGGCTTCCGGTCCCGTTGCGCAGGATCTGGTTGCCACGGATCAACGGGTTGATCGATCCGGCCAGGCACACGCCCCCGACGCAACGATCGTTCTGGAACGCCAGCGAAGACGGCAACGCACTCGTAATCTGCACATTGTCCTCAATGACGTTGCGCGAGATGTCGAGGTCGACCGCCACGATGAACAGCGGCCCGCTCGAGCCTGCGTCCCAGTCGTAGGTGGAGTCGAAGAACTCCATCGACGCGATTCCGCTCAGGCCCATACGGCTGATGAGGTTGTCGTGAATGCGAACCTTCTCGACGGGACCGACGGGGAGCCAGACGTTCTCAGTGTTCGACGAGGTCACGCTGGCACCAACGCTGTATTGCAGCGCGCCCAGGTTGGGGCCGACGAGCCAGTCCGCGCCACCACCCACGGGGTAGTTGTGGGCCTGCCACGCGCTCACGTCCGAGCCGGTGTCACGCGCGAAGGACTCGACCTGGCCAAGCGAGATGCCGTTGCCCCACCCGCCGACGATCTGACAGCCGATGATGTCGACCTCGTGGGTGGCGCTGCGGATCTGCACACCACCCATCGCGCCCAGCTGCAGGCCGTCAAAGACCGGCGCTGCCACCCGTGAATCGAGCAAGCGCAGGCGAGCTCCCGACAGCACGACCGCTGCGGCGATGCTGGACACTCGGTCCATCTCGAAGTGGCAGCGGCGAATCACCACATCCGAGGCACCGCGCACCGCGAGGCACGGGGCGGCGAACTCATACACGGAGTTGACTCCGTTCACGGACCCCGTGCTGAACACTGAGATGTCCTCGACCAGAATATCCTCGCAGACGTCCACGGCCGTGGAGGTCTCGATCATCAGGCCGACGGCGGAGTGGGTCTGGATGCGAAGGTTCTTGACCTGGATCCGCTCGCAGTCGCGGATCGTCAAGACGGAATCATAGAAGAGCTCCTCGTCGCCCGCGATCGGATCCCCAGCGGTGGGAGCGGGACTCTGCAGGATGCTCTTCGGCCCGCAGCCCTCAATGATGATGTTCATGTGGTTCTCGAGCACCACCGAACCAACGTGGATGCCCGGGAGCACGCACAGCGTGCCGCCGTCCGAGATCAGATCGAACGCATCTGCCAAGTCGTTGACCATCCCGAAGCTGTGCTTGCCGTCACCTAGCGTGACGGAGCAGCAGCCGCCTTCGCAGAGGCGACGCAACCGCGTTCGACAGTCGGTGACGATCGATGTTGTCTCAACACCGACAGTCCAGTCGATCATGGCGAGCGGCGCATAGAAACGCCGGGGGCCATGGGGTGGGACGGCATCGCTGGCAAGGTCCCACGGGACCACCGCGTCGGGCGTGCTGGGGCGCGCAGCGATGATCCAGTAGTCGCCAGGGATACCGCGCTGCGTGAGCGTGACGTTGAGCCCAGTGGTGCCAAGCGTGACGTCTGGGATTGGATCCGGTGCCTCGCCGAGGTCGATCTCGGCGGGGTGGCTCTCGTCGACCAGTTCCGAGCCACGGTTCCACACTCGTAGATACAGATACTTCTCCTCCCCTTCGGGATCGCTGTCATTGTCGTACTCGTCATGCGCCGCCAGCCAATCCGTCCAGCTCGCGTCGAGTGCATCGCTGATGACGAGCAGCTTGGTCTGCGGGTCGTAGGTCGTCGCAACCGTGGTAATCACCCCCTGTTGCTCGGCGACCTTCTCCATGTTGGGGAGCAGCGCGCCCCAAGGCAGGATCTCTACCACTTGTCCCGCTCGGGGCATGGATGGCAGATCAGCAGGCTCGGTGAGGAAGGTGAGTTGGTCCAGATTTTCTGAGTCGGGGATGACTCGGTAGATCTTGGACGCGTTGTCGAAGCCCCATACCAGCTTGTTGCCTGGCCTCAGTTCGACTCGGATAGCCTGGTTCTCCGCGCCGACGTAGCCGGTGCTCGTTGGGTTGGCACACAGGTCCTCCTTCTTGTCGGACGCGATGAAAAACACCTGAAGCCGCGCGCCACTGTGGAGTTCGCTGTTCTCCACGTCAAACGCAGAATCCGCGTACGTCGCTGTCAACTCAGTGATCAGCTCGTCAAACGCACCCGCGCAGTCGTCGGCGACCAGACCGGTCTTGACGTCAAATTGCCGCATGCGCTTGATACGGACAGAGGTGGTGCGATCCCCGAGGGCGACCTCTCGCAGCTCGCTGTCCTCGATCGCGGTCACGGGTTGCTCCCAGGCGCGGACGAACACCAGATCTGTGCGGCCATCCACGGGCTCCGCTGGGAGATACCCATTGAGGCCGTCAATCTGTAGCCAGTCACTCTGACGCAAGAGCGTCTGCGCAGGATCGGGAGCGGGCACGGCGTCAACCGCGAAGCGCAGCCCGCCAATGTAATAGCTTCCCGCCGCCAAGGTGAAGTCGTAGGCGTCATCGACCACGCTCGACACCAACATGCCGTCGTTTGGCGTGCCTCGAGTGCAGACAATGTCGACCAGCGACGCGCGCAGGTCCTCGGCTTCGATCATCGAGGCTTCGTTGAAGTCGGCGTCGGTGATGACGCGGCCCTGCTGCATCTGCGCGCTCGCGTAGTGCTTGTTTGGTTGATGGAGGAAGCGCGAAATGTCTTGTGTGGCCATGGTCAGTCTCTGTTGGAGCTTGGTTTGGGATGGTTCGCTGGCGAGTCCGCAAGGCGCACTAGATGATGCACACTCGCTGTTTAGCGCCGAAAATGGTGTCGTTACCTGTGCTGGGGCACCCCATCACAACCTCGTAGACCGATACATTGTCCGTGTTGATGATGCTCGGTGGCCCACCGCCGGGATTTGGTGCGACCATGCAGTGCGAGCCCACGTTCATCATCGTCAGCGAGGCATGGTTCGTCTTCGTGAGGTCGATGTCTGGATCACTCTCACCAAAAGCCGCTGCGTGGGCGCCGAGGTAGGAGAACATGCAGTCAAAGCGCCGCTCTTCAAAGCGGTTGCCGGTTGCCTGCACCGTGGACGATGCACCTGCCCAACAGTTGACGAAGAGATAGGACATCCCCTCTGGCGGTGGCTCAGCGGCGGCGTCAACCGGAAAGGTTATGTCGCTAGGCTCATCTTCATCTCCTCCAGGATCGATTGGGATATGGGTGCTGTTCATGTTCACGGACATGACGTTGTTGGTGACCTTCACCGTGTCCAGGCTCGAGAGCAGCACCGAGCATGCGTAGCCATCTTCCCAGTGCCAGTTCAAGGAGACCTCGTTCGAGTCGAACTCGATCGGGCCGCCCTCGAAGCGAACGGGAGGATCGGTGTCGCCGAATGTTATTCCTGGAAGTATGCCTGTGCCGTAGTCCACCAGTGGGCTGCTCGCGTACCCGCGAATCTCGACGCAGGCGCCCTGCGCCGTGAATATCAGGGGAGGCGGGTTCGCGGCTGTATAGCAGATCTCGGAGTTCTCGACACCGACACTCGTGACCGGGTCGCCGAGACCATGCAAACAGTTTTCTTGCACCACGATCGGCCCAAACCCCGACAGCACCCACACCACCTTGCCAACGCGTTGGCTTATCTCATTCTTGCGCACGGTGAGCGCCACGTTGTTGCTGTAGAGCGTAAAGTCCGGCACATCGACGGTGACGCCGGGGATCGCGTCCAAAAAGGTATAGCCGCGAGTTCCAACGACCTCAGCGAACGCGATGCCGCCGCGAAGTCCGACGTGGGTGATCTCGGTGTCGACCGTGTCGTGAGCGATGCCGTTGTCGGCGATCACGTTGTCGTGGAGAACGACGCCTTGTCCGGTGACCACACCGACGCCGACGGTCGGGGTGTCATAGTCAACGCCGTTGTTGATGATCCGGTTTTCGTGGACCAGGAGGTTGATCACGGCCGCCAGGCACACGCCGCCAACACAAGCGTCAAAGCGATTGAGACTCGTGAGGCCCAGGCTGTCGACCTGCATGTTGCCCACGATCTCATTGCGATGAATCTCGATGTCGATCGCAACGATGAAGCGCACTCGTCCGGGATCCTGAGTGTTGACGAAGCCTCCAGTGGAAATTCCGGACAAGCCCTTGTCGAAGATTCGATTGTCGCGGATGCAGACACCGATGACCGGGCCGCCCGGTGTCCAGTACTCGTCGCTCTGGGTCGTCACGGGCAACAGGCCTGGTTGGTACTGTCGCAGGTTGCTGATGGCGTCTCCAAGCGTGCGGTCGAGGTTCGCCCAGCTCGTCTCGGCATCCAGGGTCAGGTAGGGACCGGGACCGGACACGTCCACGTTGATCAGGTGACCCAGCGAGATGCCGTGTCCCCAGCCTCCGCGGATCAGGTTGTCGGTGATCTCGACATGCTGCGAATAGCTGAGGATCTGAAGCCCACCCATTGACTGCGCGACCCCAATGGGTCCAGCCTCGATGTGGTTTCCAATGATCCTGATGTCGGAACCGCCAAGGACGATCGCAGGGACGTAGTTGAGGTTGTCGTCGACGTCGACTCGGCAGTTCTCAATCGTAATGCGCTTGCCGCCGAGCCCAAGGATCGCGGACCGCGAGAGAGCAAAGGCCACAATGCCCACCCACTGACCAATCGCGTGGAACCGAATGCCTTGTATGTGGATATTGCGATTGACCGCAATCTCGTTGCTCAGCTTGATCCCAACCGCCGAGGTCGCGCGTACGACGAAGTCTTTCAGGACGATGTTCTCGCAGTCGACGAGTTCGATGACCGGGTCGCCTTGCGCAGCCAAGCTGGCGCCCAGCGCGACCGGTGTGTCGGTCACGATCTGGCTCTCCAGCGAGCACCCGCTGATGGTGATGTTCTTGACGGACTCGAGCCGGATCTCACCCACATGCAGTCCAGGCAACAGGTGAATCCGACCTCCCGCGGCGGGCAGGAGCGCGAGCGCATCGTCGATCGAGTCGACCATGCCGTGGCTGACGATCCCATCGCCCACCAAAATGGTCCCGCAGCCGCAGCAGAGCCGTTGCAGTCGGCGGCGCGCGTCGAGGATGTTGGCCCGAACCGGCCCCCATACGGCCCAGTCGTCGAGCTGAGGGTTCAGTTGCAGCGCCGCGATCTCGCTGGGCTCGAACTCGTCCTTTTGGGGCCCGGTCATGTAGCGAAGCGGAGCTTCCCAACAGATGACCGCCAGCGGTGCGTAGTAGCGGTGCGGGCCATGGGGGGCCTGACTGGTCAGCAGCTCCCAGGGCACGACTTGCTCGGGGGTCGCCCGACGGGCGGCGATAATCCAGTAATCACCAACCTGCCCGGCACCAGTGAGCTGTACTTGCAGCCCCGTGTTGCCCAGCGGCACCGGGACGTTGGCAATGTCGAGCAGGATGTCGCTCTCGAGATCTCCGCCGCGGCTCCACAAGCGCATGTACACATGGCTGGGGCTGGTCGTGTCGACGCCGCTGAACTCCCCGCGTTGCTGGGTCTGCCAGGTGACAAATGAAGTCGTCGGCGCCTCGCTGAGGACCAGCTGACCGGTCGCCGGATCATAGCTCTTGGCGACTCGGATCAGCTCACCCGTCATCTCTGCGGCGGTCTCCCCGTGCGGCAGCTTTGAGCCCCAGGGGATGAGCTCGATGATCTGTCCGGCCTTGGGCTGCAGCCGCTTGTCACGAGGTCGATTGAGCAAGGTGACAATCTTCCCGCCGACACCTATGGACACGCGATAGAGCGGCGCGGCGTTGCCCATGCCCCAGACAATCGAGGTCGCGCCGCGCAGCTCGACGCGGATCGCCCGGTCCTCGTGACCGATGTACCCGCTTGGCGGGGTGGGCCCGCACGGCTGCTCGCCGGGCTCGGTGATCGGGGTGACGGTGAGCCGTGCCGCGGACGCGAACTCGAGGGTGCCACCCTGAAACACGCCCGTACCGGTAGCCTCGAGGTTGGCCTGGAGCTGCTCGAAGGCCGCGGGCGGATCGCCCACGCCGATGTCTGCTGCGACATGGATCCGCCGCATACGGCGAATTCGCACGCTGGTGTCGGGACCGCCGAGGGCTCGCTCGCGCAGCTCGGCATCCTCGACGGCGGTGACGGGTTGCTCCCACGCCTCGAGGTAGACCAGATCATAGCGAGCGGGTGTGCCCACGACCTCGGGGCTAATCACGCCCGTGGGCACGAGCGCGCTCGCGCTTGGTCGACTCGGTGGTAAGTGACTTTGACTGTGCCCAACTCGCAGCCAGTCCAGCTGACCGAGGAAGGTCTCGTGAGGCTCGTCGATCTGAAAGCGCAACCCTCCGGCGTACAGGGTGCCCGCGCGCAGCGTGAAGTCGTACGTGCTAAAGATGCTGCTATCGGCGAAGGAGAGCACGATGTCGCTGGTGACGTCCGTGACCGAGAACCCCGCGTTGCTGCTGCCGTGGGCGCACATCAGCTCGGCGAGGGTCCGGCGAAGGTCCTCGGCCTCGAGCTGGACACCCTCGTTCCAGTCGGAGTCAGCGAAGCTACGACCCTGCTGCATGCGGGCCGAGACGTAGTGCTTGGTTGGGATCGCGAGGTGCCGCGTTGTGTCGAGGTTGGCCATGGCTGCTCTCTCAGTTCTCGGTCACCAGTTGCATGATCAGGTCAAAAGGCATGAACTCGCCAAACTTGGCCCGAAGGTCAGCGCGCTTGATATCGTCGAATAGGTGGTTCCAGACGCCCATCTCACAGTGGTTCTCGGCCCCGGTCTGGATCTCGGCGGGCGCGAGCTCGGTCAAGCGAAGCAGGTTCGAGTCTCCAAACCGGGCGGACTCAAACCACACGGGGTCAAACTGTGAGAAGAGGTAGGATTCGTACGGGTGCGGCCATCCCCCCTGTACACCGGCGCTGAAGCGAAAACAACCATGCTGGCGGTCGGTGATGATCCCAGCCCCGGTGATCAGGCTGTCTGACGCGTAGATGCGATTCGCGGTGACGCCCCCGATGACCGTCGAGCGCTCCATGTGGATCTCGCCGAGCTTGATGTCGATCGCCTGGATAACGGCAGGATCGGTGGCCAGGACGATCGAGTCCCGAATGGTGAGCTTGCCGACAGCGCAGCCGTCAACCTCCTCGCTGGTCCCGACAATCGGACCGACGATCGAGCGGTCGATGATCAGCTCCTCGATGAATCCGGCGATCTCGAGGGTCACGTACTGGATGGCCTTGGTCAGACCCTCGTCGTCGGGCACGAGCTCGCCGCCAGGGTCCAGGGTACAGTGGCTGATCTCGACGCGGTCCCAGGTGCCGGACAGGATCAAGCGTCCCTCGACCGCCGTGACCGGTGCGAGCGTCGTGTCGACGCTGCTGTCCTCGAGGCCGATCCACAGACCCTCGAGCACCAGGCAGCGCAGGTCCGTGGGCAACAGCTTGGTCGCGGCGTTGATTGTCCAACTCGTGAGTTCGCCAGCGGTGTCGTTGGAATAGAGCAGGTAGGAGCGCGTGAGGTTCTTGGCCTGCAGCCGGTAGTCTTCGACCTCCGTCAGGTCAGACGCGAGGTCGACCTCGAAGGTCTTGTTGTTGACCAGCTCTTCGACGCCGTTGGTCGGATCGAGGAGCACGGTCACGCGCCCTACATCGTCGCCACCGTCATCGAGCGGCGTCACGCCGCTGAGCTCGATGGACTCACGCCGATCGTAGGTGCCGGCCCCAACCTCGCCAGGGAAGCCATAGTGAAGGACCGGCGCGATCATGTTGGCGCTGTCGGTGCTCTGGCTGATGACCGTTCCGCGGGCAGGATCGACGATCAGCGCGTGGCCTGGATGGCTGACATCGAATACGCGGGCGAAGTCCCAGTTCGTGCCCCACTCGTCGAGGTTGCCGACCTGGATCATCTCGCGGGTCAGTGACAGGGGCGTCTGTGCGTTGTCGGTGTTGATGTTCAGGGCCAGCGCTTGGTTCTCGCCATAGAGCTGGCTGCGGCCACAGTCCGAGATCATGACCGTCCGCATGAAGAGGTCGGCGTCGGGGATCGTCACCGCGCCGCCAAGCGCGTCGATGAGATGCACGAGATCGCCAAAACTGGAGATCCGGTAGTTGGCGTACTTCTGGAGCACCGCGATGGTTGGGTCACCGACGCCGCCCGCAGCGAGCGCGGCGAGCTCATCGTCGCCCCACTCGAACTCACTGTGGTCGAGGAGCCGGCGGTCGATCGCCTTGGGCATCTGCCACTCGCGCATGCGGGTCCAGCTATCGGCGGTTGGGCGATCCGCGGGCTGGAACAGAGCGACGGCGCGGCCCGAGGGATCGAGCGCGTACTGCCAGGCCTCGAGCTCCGGGGTGGGAGTGTCACCGATCTGCACGACCGTGGGATAAGTGACCTTGAACGCGCGGGCCCGATAGAGGTGGACATTGACCCGGGGGATACCAACGCGCCCCGACTTGCCCAGGTACCGACGAAAGTCCGGAGTGTGATTGAGCTCTTCGAAGGCGCTCCAGCCCAGCGCGGGGATTCGTGGGCTGCGAAGATCAGCCCAACCACCCCGGGGCGTACGAGTGAACATGCCACGCGCCGTGTCGGGTCCGGGCTCGAGCAGATGGTAGGTCCGGCCGAGCCGCCTTCGGGTCTCGAGGTGGGCCCCGGCCCAGCCAGTGATGTCGGTGATCAGGCTCTCGAGCACGCGCGGCGTGCCTTTGCGGCGGCGGTAGTAGATCGTCCGCGCCACGTCGACGCGCCGCGCCCTGCGGTTGAGCGCGTGGACCATGCGAGTGGCCACAATCTCGCCAAGCGCCTCGAGGGCGTCGTCGTCGGCGAGCTCGACAAAGAAGTTTTCCCAGATTCGGTCGAGGCTGCGGCGCAGGTCGGCCGACTGCGCGCCCATGGACTCGACGATCTCGCGCAGGGTGCCAGGTGTCGGAGTGTTGGCGTCCTGCTCGTGGTAGAGGCCGGGAATCCAGTTCCACAGCTTCTCGGTGTAGTACTCGTCAAACCCGTCTTGGGCGACGAGGGCGGTGGTCTCTGCTTCGGTCGGCATGCTTGGTACCTCAGGTCGGGGACAGCGTCGTGATTGTGTATGGACCGGACTTGGTGATGGCCAAGTAGTGGCCCTCGGGGACCGGGACGGCGGCCGGCATTTGCTCGCCGCCGTAGCTCAAGCCCCGAACCGCGAGGACGCCTTCGATCTCATGGATGGCTGCGTAGAGCTGGCTGCGGAACAGCGACCTTGCGATCGGTGCGTTGCGCGGCGCGAGCAGGCCCTTGTCTGAGTCATAGAGGCGCTCGTCGACGGCGGCCTCGACCTGATCGGGGAGATAGTCCGGATCGAACTCGAGATCGACGAACAGCGGGCCACCCCAGGACGCGGCCTTCTCCACACGCACGAGCGTGCCCGGCTCACAGCGAGCCTCCAGGTAGGCCTGTAGATCAGGGGACGGATCGCCGGGACCCGGGGCGACGATCCAGACCTTGGCAACTGCATCCTCGCGGACCGGATCCCAGGCCCACTCGGCCTTGGCCTGCAGCACGCCGCCGAAGCGCGCGGCTTCGACCTCGAAGTCTGGGAGTGAGACCAGCCTTCCGAGCACGCGCGTGCTCTGGATCGCCTGCTCACGGGCCTGCTCGGGGGTCGGTGGATCTTCGCCACCGGTCGCCGGCAGCGGGTTGGTCACCGACTTCACGCCCTTGATCGGCTTGACCAGGCGATTGATCGTCTTGGCATCGACGTTACCGCCCACGCCAAAGCGGTAGGTGGCGATGACGTTGCCGGGGCCGGTGGGCAGCCGGAGACCAAGCTCGCCGTCGCCAAAGATGATCTGGGTGTTGTGGTCTTTGTCGTGCTTGACGACGTAGATCTCATCGGTGGCGGTGGCACCATAGAAGGATTGCGCCTGCCGCCACTTGATGCCGTTGACCCAGACAGCGAGCTCGGCGCGGCGCCCGTTGGGGGCGTAGGGATCGGTGACGTAGGTGAGCGGGGACTTGGCGAGGGTGAAGCTCTGCCAGCTCTGGGTCGCGTCGCCATCGCCGAGGAGCTCACGCGCGACAGTCTGGCCCCGGGTGACCTTGGTCAGGCCCCAGTGGAAGGTGATCGGCTTGACCAGTTCGCCCGAGAAGCCGTCGGTCGTGATCGCGGTGATGTTGACCTTGGTGGTGCTGCCGCTGTTGTAGAGGTGCCCCTTGGCCGAGAGGGCCGTGCCCTCGGCATCCTCGATGATGATGTCGGCGTTCGTGAGCGGGAGCCTGTTGGGGGTGGTGGCGGTGATCGGGCGGGGCTTGTTGAGGATGTCGGTGAGCTTGACCGTCGCGGTGGGGATACGCTCGAGGACGCCGGCCTTCCGGGCGTTGAACCATATGCGGATCTTGGCCTTGTCGCTTCCGTATCCAATCTTGGCGGCCGGCGAGAATATGAGCGTTGTTATTGGAACGTTGATCGGTGGCGAACTGTTATCCGAGATATCCCGCTTTTCAACTGTGGCCATGGTTACGACCGATGGCATTAGAATGTTGCCCTGCTCGACGAGTATCACGTCGCCCCTCACGATGTGAGAATAGACGCCGTCAAGATAAGTCTTGGTCTCATCTTTGGCTTGTCCTTGATAAAAATAGGACGATAGGCCGGACAGCTTTTCGAGACCCGCCGTAGATGCCATTGCAAGAATGGGCCAGCTTTTCTTAGTGCTTGTTGAGTCACCGAGTTCGTTGATGCTCGGTCCAGTGTGATAGTCGCCCTTGTTCTCCAGTTTTCCGATCACCGTCGCCTGCAGTGTTTTTGCGGAGTAATGTACAAAGGCACGGAAATCCTCTGCCAGTGAGGAAGTCGAAGAGGGGACTCCTAGTTCAGCACTGAGGACGTCCGCCCCCGTCCATACTCCGCGTTCACTTGGATGGAGGTCGCCCTCGAAGACGGCCTGACTCGAGGAGGCAGCGACGGTACCAGAGAGGCCGTGGACATTCGTCGCCACCAAGGCTTGAGTGAAGCCCGAGATCCCTGTGCCCGAGATATTTTCAGCGTGCGGTGGCTCACGCTCCTCGTGGCAGGCTATTGTTGCGCCCATCAGGGCTGCGAACGTTTCAGTGAGTTCTAACTGTCGCATGGTCGGTGTCATTGAGGGGGGAAGCGCGAAATGCTAGCCTGCACGGTATGTCGGACCGTCGTCACTCTCCATCGATACTCTTGTTGCTCTCGCTCGCACTCATGAACTGTGGCGGCACAGATCCTGTGGGCAGTGAAAGTTGTAATGTCGGAGAGTTGGATTGCGGGTGTAATATGGGGCAATGTCTCGCGGGACTAGCTTGTCAGGGCGATGTTTGCGTCGCGGGAGAGACAGATGGGGATGGGGATGGGGA